>NC_015437.1:1047500-2247500 GCF_000208405.1 Selenomonas sputigena ATCC 35185
CGGCATGGGAAGGTCGGGCGAAGAGAGTGAGACCCTCGTACACGAAAGGCTGAAGAACGGGCTGGAATCCAGAGTACCACGGGACACGAGGAACCCTGTGGGAAGCCGGGTGGACCACCATCCAAGGCAAAATACTACCTGACGACCGATAGAGGAAAGTACCGTGAGGGAAAGGCGAAAAGAACCGCGGGAGCGGAGTGAAATAGAACCTGAAACCGTATGTCCACAAGCAGTCGAAGCGCTTTATATGCGCGACGGCGTGCCTATTGAAGAATGAACCGGCGAGTTATCCTGTCGAGCGAGGTTAAGCGGAAAACGCGGAGCCGAAGCGAAAGCGAGTCTTAAAAGGGCGAAGAGTTCGACGGGGTAGACCCGAAACCACAGTGATCTATGCATGGCCAGGCTGAAACTCAGGTAAAATTGAGCGGAGGGCCGAACCCGTGAGTGTTGAAAAACTTTGGGATGAGCTGTGCATAGGGGTGAAATGCCAATCGAACGTGGAGATAGCTGGTTCTCCCCGAAATAGCTTTAGGGCTAGCCTCGAGTGATGCATGCAGACGGTAGAGCACTGATCGGGCAAGGGGGCGTAAAGCCTACCGACCCCAGTCAAACTGCGAATGGCTGCATGTCAAGCTCGGGAGTCAGCGTGCGAGTGATAAGACCCGTACGCAAGAGGGAAACAGCCCAGACCGCCAGCTAAGGTCCCCAATGCTGTACTAAGTGGAAAAGGATGTAGGAATTCGAAAACAACCAGGATGTTGGCTCAGAAGCAGCCACCATTTAAAGAGTGCGTAATAGCTCACTGGTCGAGAGTCCCTGCGCCGAAAATATCCGGGGCTCAAGTACAGAACCGAAGCTGCGGCTGCATACGAAAGTATGCGGGGTAGGGGAGCGTACCATGCGCGGCGAAGCCGTACCGGAAGGAGCGGTGGAGCGCATGGCAGTGAGAATGCCGGTATGAGTAGCGAAAAGGCCAGCAAGAATCTGGCCCACCGAAAGCCTGAGGTTTCCTGGGCAACGCTCGTCGTCCCAGGGTCAGTCGGGACCTAAGCCGAGGCAGCAAGCATAGGCGATGGACAACTGGTGAATATTCCAGTACCGCAGGGAGTCGTTTGAGTGATGGAGTGACGCAGGAGGGAGCTTGGGCGCGCGAATGGAAGAGCGCGTCGAAGCCGGTAGGCTGCAAGGGAGGCAAATCCCCCTTGTAAAAGCCGAGACGTGACAGGGAGGCAAACCTATGGGTGAGCCGAAGCCAAGCGGACCACACTGCCGAGAAAAGCTTCTAGCGAGACGAACTGCGCCCGTACCGAAACCGACACAGGCAGGCAGGGAGAGGATCCTAAGGTGCGCGGGAAAACCCTCGTTAAGGAACTCTGCAAATTGCATCCGTAACTTCGGGAAAAGGATGGCCGGAACTGGTGAAGACCCATGCGGTTGGAGCTGGGGCCGGCGACAGAAGAGAAGCCCAAGCGACTGTTTACCACAAACACAGGTGCCTGCAAAAGAGAAATCTGACGTATAGGTGCTGACGCCTGCCCGGTGCTGGAAGGTTAAGGGGAGAGGTCAGGAGCAATCCGAAGCCTTGAGCTGAAGCCCCAGTAAACGGCGGCCGTAACTATAACGGTCCTAAGGTAGCGAAATTCCTTGTCGGGTAAGTTCCGACCCGCACGAAAGGCGTAACGATTTGGGCACTGTCTCGACGAGGGGCCCGGTGAAATTGAAATACCTGTGAAGATGCAGGTTACCCGCGACTGGACAGAAAGACCCCATGGAGCTTTACTGCAGCTTGGCATTGATGCCCGGCGAATGATGTACAGGATAGGTGGGAGGCTAAGAAAGGCGGCCGCAAGGACGCCCGGAGCCGCTGTTGGGATACCACCCTTCATTCGCTGGTCATCTAACCGGAGTAGTTACGACACTCGGGACAGTGCCAGGTGGGCAGTTTGACTGGGGCGGTCGCCTCCGAAAGAGCAACGGAGGCGTCCAAAGGTTCCCTCAGCGCGGACAGAAATCGCGCGAAGAGCATAAAGGCAGAAGGGAGCTTGACTGCGAGACCGACAAGTCGAGCAGGTACGAAAGTAGGGCTTAGTGATCCGGTGGAATGAGAGTGGAATTGCCATCGCTCAACGGATAAAAGCTACCCTGGGGATAACAGGCTAATCTCTCCCAAGAGTCCATATCGACGGGGAGGTTTGGCACCTCGATGTCGGCTCATCACATCCTGGGGCTGAAGCAGGTCCCAAGGGTTGGGCTGTTCGCCCATTAAAGTGGTACGTGAGCTGGGTTCAGAACGTCGTGAGACAGTTCGGTCCATATCCATCGCGGGCGAAAGAAACCTGAAGGGGGCTGCTCCTAGTACGAGAGGACCGGAGTGGACGGACCAACGGTGTACCAGTCATGGCGCCAGCCGTGCAGCTGGGTAGCTGCGTCCGGAAAGGATAAACGCTGAAAGCATCTAAGCGTGAAACCAGCCCTAAGATGAAGTTTCTCACGGAGTAATCCGGTAAGGCGCCTCAAAGACGATGAGGTTGATAGGCGGGGAGTGGAAGCGCCGCAAGGCGTGCAGCCGACCCGTACTAATACGCCGAGGGCTTGACTCGCATAGCCCATCCAAGAGGCAAACCCCACAGGGGTGCAGCCGATTGGCAAAGGGGCTAGCGTGCGAAAACGTCCCAAGAACCAAGCGCGAAGCGCGCAGGTGATTGGCTGACGTTGACCGCTGCTGACTGCTGCAAGGCAGACAAAAGTGGAGAGCATGCGAAGTTTCGTCATCACCCTAAAATGTTCCATTGAGTCTTCTGTATAGTTTTGAGGGCACACCTCAACAAAGAAATCCAGTGGCGATAGCTGAGTGGTTCCACCTGTTCCCATCCCGAACACAGTCGTTAAGCACTCATACGTCGAAAGTACTTGGTTGGAGACGACCTGGGAGGATAGAAAGCTGCTGGTTCAATTCAAAAACGCCTGCTCATGCAGGCGTTTTTCTCTTATCTGAAATGAAGAGCGGAGAGCGTTGGAAGTCCTCGCCGCGTTTTGCGATTTGCGGAAGGCAAAGACGTCGCACTTCTGTGGCATGAATGTCAAGTGCGAGCATGTTTTCCAAAGTCGTTCGCTTTTCTGGAGAATATTTCAACGCGGCGTCTTTCAAAAAATGACTGGTCTTGCTTATGAGAGGAAGCGAACTTTTCTGTTTGATTTCATGCAGCAAGCTTTTTCCTGCACGATTGAATGCGAGTATACGAGCATAGAGAGGGCCATTCTCATCAAATTCATGAATATCCTGTCGACGAAGGTGCAGCATGATGTGGAATATGAGCCGTTGGATTCGACTTTGCGGATGACGACGACTGCGGCATTCATCGAGAAGTTCTTTCATGGTGAGGCAATGAGAAGCGGCGTGCAGCAGTCTGTTTTCAAACCCTTCATTTATACCATAGATTTCTTGTAAATTTTCCAGAGTATGATGTTCAAGCTGAGCAAGAAGCGGACGAAAAAGCAGATTGATTTCTGGTATAGCTTCTTCCGTATGCGCTTCGAATAAGGCTTCCATGCTGTTTGCAGGAAGAACTTTCGCCAGGAGGTTTCTTCGCGGTGCGGCGGTTTGGATTTCTCGGCGAATGGAACTTGCACTGGCATACGTGTCATGGAGTTCTTCATCATGATAAGCGGCGCCGATTCTTGCCACTGCAAAAGGTTCGATCGAAGTGGCGCAGCAATTCAAGGCGCGCAGGTATTCCAAGGCAAGGATGTTGTTCGGCTGCTTGAGGAAAGCTTCGTTTATACCGCTGCTTTGGGCAATGGCATGACTTAATGCAGCGGCATAGGAATGACCTTTTTGTACGTATGCATGGAGCAGTTCCTGCACATCGCTTCTCTTCGATGAATCCGCTGCGCATTGAAGAAAGGCGAGAGGGCTTTCTGCGCCGAAGGAGAGACCGTCAACGACACCCAAGCGCGAGAGCAGCGATACGCCTCCGTGTGCGAAATTCTGTGCGCTGCGCACGGCAAAGGCCGCCGGCAGTTCGAGCACGAGGTCGATGCCGCTCAAAACGGCGTGGCTGGCACGCTGCCATTTATCGAGAATCGCCGGGCAGCCGCGCTGTGTGAAACTGCCGCTCATCAATGCGATGATGCGGGCTTTGGGATATTTCGCACGTATGGTTTCAATCTGGTAAATGTGCCCGTTATGAAAAGGATTGTATTCTGCGATGATGCCGATGACATTCATGGAATCAACTCCTTGTATGGATGGTTCTTTTAGTGTACCATAGAATTGCATGTTGCAGATGTTTTCAGGAGGCATTGGATGAAAAAAAAAGTAGCGGTAGCGATGAGCGGAGGCGTGGACAGTTCGCTTTGTGCAGCTCTTTTGCAGGAGCAAGGATATGAGGTGCTCGGCATAACCATGCAACTTTCTGATGATAGTCGCGAGATGAACGGTGTTTCCAGCGCAGCGACAGACGCAAGGCGAGTGGCGGATTTTCTTGGCATAGAGCATGTGGTGGCAGATTTTCGTACGCTTTTTTCCGATAAGGTCGTTGATTATTTTTTGACGGAATATTTGACGGCACGCACGCCGAATCCTTGTGTGATTTGCAATCGCTTCTTGAAATTTGGGGAGCTTCTTTCGTTTGCGAAAGAAAAAGGCGCAGATTTTCTTGCTACGGGACATTATGTCCGTGTGGAGAAAGAAGAGGATGGATCCTTTTCCTTGAAGAAAGGCAGGGATGAAAAAAAAGATCAATCGTATGTCCTTTATCGTTTGCCTCGGGAAATATTATCGCATATTCTCTTTCCTCTCGGAAGCTATAGAAAGGAAGAAACGCGAGCCCTTGCCCAAAAACTTTCCCTGCCGGTAGCCAATAAGGCAGAGAGTCAGGAGATTTGCTTTGTGCCGGAAGATGACTATAAAGCGTATTTGTCGCAGCACAGGCCAAACCGTTTTCACACAGGAGATATTGTCGATATGCAGGGACAAATTCTCGGGCAGCACCGAGGTCTTCCTTTTTATACGATTGGGCAACGAAAGGGGCTCGGCATAGCGGCGGCACATCCTCTCTATGTCATCGCTTTGGATGAGGCAAATAATCGCGTGATTGTCGGGAAAAATGAGGAGCTTTATGCTTCGTCGCTTTTTGCAAGCGATGTGAATTGGCTGATGGAAGAACCGACACAAGAGATTTCGGTACATGCCAAGATTCGTTACGGCAGTCGTGAGGTGCAGGCGAATGTTTTGCCTTTGGAGGATGGAGCGGTCAAGGTATCCTTTCTTGAACCACAGCGAGCTGTTACGCCGGGGCAATCCGTTGTTTTTTATTCCGGAGAGCGCCTTGTAGGAGGGGCAACGATTGAGTCGCGGACATGAACGCGGCATATTTCAAGGGTTTTTCTTGCGAAAACGCTATTCTTGTTGCATAATAAGGAAAAGGCCTTATCGCTTTGTAATCTTGGGAGGGTGAATCTATGGCGATGTTTTCCAAGTCGCAGAAGATGCGTTTCTTTCTTGCGATATTCCTGCTGCTTTTGGCAACATGCGGCTGCGGGGCATGGTATTTTTTCTATTATACGAAAACGCCGGAGTATGGGCTGGAAAAAATCAGAATGTCTTTTGAAAAGCATGATTGGCAAACATTCGAGAAATACGTTGATTTAGATGCTTTGCTGGGCAACTCTACGGAAACATTGATTCAGGCCATGATTGATACGGATCGTCCGATGTCCGGAGATGCCAAGGCGGCTATGAATGGTTTCGTGCAGATGTTCAAGGCACCCTTGGCATTGACGCTGCGTACGGAAGTACAGTATTACATTGAACATGGCGAATGGAAAAACAGTGGGGCAGCATCGGAGACGCAAGATCCGATGAGCCTTGATATGGTGCTCACGAGGATCGGACTCAAGACGATACAGTTCCGCAACATTGATTACGTCGCAACGGATCGGGAGACGGGAACGGCACGCGCAGGCGTACGCGTTTATCAGGCGGATATTGGTGAGGAATTCATTTTTGAAGTGAAGCTTGTGCAGGGCGGGGATGGCGTCTGGCGCGTAACGGAAATACAGAACCTTCATGATTTCGTTGCGATGATTGCCAAGGCGCACGATGCGATACTGGCAGATTATCTCGCTAAATCTCAAGCCATCATAGACGCTCACGGAAAATCAGTGCAGGAGATCGAGCAGGAATTCAGCAGCACTTTGCAGAAAGGCTCTCTTGGCAATGATGAAACGCGTCAGGCATTGAAGACCATCATGCTGGAGAAAGCCGCAGCAGACTGGACGCAGCGCAAAGCTGAGCTGTCTGACCTCACAGTGCCGCCCATGGCGGATACGCTGCATCATCTCCGTTTGCGCAGCTGTGATATGCGCATTGCTTACATCCTTGGGTATGCGGCATGGCTGGACGACAAGAAGGCGGCGACCATCCGCGAGGCGCAGGCGAAACTGAAACAGGCGAAGACTCTGGAAAACGAAGCAGCTGCGCTTGCACGCCACATGTCGGGACAATCGAATGCTGTTCCACAACCGCAGCAAAAGCCAATAGGGAATGAAGCATTGGAAAGCATGACGGAACTGCAATAGGAATCCACGGAAGAGCCGCCGTAATCGGCGGCTTTTTGCATGCGCCTTTGTCAACTGATTCTTACGAAAGGTTGACGAAAGAGGAGGCTTTATCTATAATGAGGTTGCATTTTCGATTACCAGGAACATGGAAAAGAAGCGAGGTTTGAAAAGTATGAAACAAGAAGATACGATGTCTGTGCAAAAGATGACGAAGATGGCGCTTTGTGTGGCGCTTTGCTGTGTCGCCGCGTATATTTCCGTCCCGTTGCCGTTCACTACGGCGATGATCACGGCATTGACGCTCGCGATGAATCTTACCGCTTTTATCTTGAAACCGCGAGAGACGTTTGCGGTGCTTTGCGTCTATACTTTGCTTGGGTGCATTGGTCTGCCCGTCTTCGTCGGCGGCACGTCGGGTGTGGGCAAACTTTTCGGCCCTACGGGGGGATTCATCATCGCTTTTGTCATTGCCTACCCAATCGTCAGTTGGCTCAAGGGGACAGGAAATTCGTTTAAGCGTTTCCTTTTGGCAGCCGTTTTTGTCGGTATTCCCCTCACGTATGTCGGGGGATTGACTTCCATGATGCTCTTGATGGATGTCAGCCTTTGGCAGGCTCTCGTCATGGCAGTTTTTCCATTCATTCCAGGAGATGTCTTGAAGGCTGCCTTGGCTGCATTTCTGGGTGTAAAACTCAACAGAGTTTTTCGGCAGTACGAATGATATAATGGAGAGGTTCAACCAATATTTCATGGAAATCCATTCACAAGTATGATAGAATAAATAAATTGAGAAAAGTATATTTGTACCGTTGAGGAAGGACGGATAGATTCCGCGCTTCTTTAAGAGAGTTTATATTATGAAATTGCGAGGTTTTATTTTTGATGACATTTGATTCAAGTACAGAGACGGTGGCCGTTCTTTACGATATTGAGAATGCGCCTTTTGAGATGCTGGATTTTACCTTGGGGAAGGCACGGAAGTTTTTTCCTTGCCGTATGATCGTTGTTTCCGACTGGGAAAAGCACCCTGAGCAGAAGCGGTGGAATCGCTTGATGTCTCGCAAGGGGCTTACTTTCCGCCAGATTGATCGAAAGGTCGATGGCAAGAATTCACTGGATTACGCATTGTTCGACATGGCGAAAATCCTGCGTGATGAGGGCGTGCGCCGCTTTCTTATCGTGACGACGGATTCCGATTTCGTAGCGATTGCTCAGATGCTGCGCGAAAGCGACACGCCGTGTCACATCATCGGCGTGGGAACAGAGCAGGCGAGTCAGTCTCTGCGTGATGCTTATGATGAGTTTTATTGCTATCCGCCTGTCAAGAAGAAGAAAGCGAAGGCGCAGGAGCAAGACGCGCCGGAAGAAAAGGATAAGCAGAAAGCAGGAGGAAAGGCGGACAAAAAACAGCAGAAGAAGCAAGCGAAGAAAAATCAAGAAGATGCGGCGAAGGAGTCTGACAAGCAGCTTTCTCTCGCAGGGAAGAATATTTTGCAAGTGCGCTTGCCCAAATCTCTTTTTGACAAGCTGCAGAAGAAAAAGCGTCATGAAGATGTTGATATGGAACAGCTTGTGACATATCTTTTGATGCGCGGTTTGAACGACTGAGGCGAGGTGGAGCGTGAAGAAGCAAGAAGAGAGTGTTCTGCTCTACCAATTTTCCGATGAGGCTGCGTTGGCTATTCAAGAGGTTTTGCGCAAGTTGAGAATCCAGGCGAGCGTTCTAGAACCAGGAGCATGGCATCAACGCATTGGCTTCTTATTTGCCTTGAAGGGCTTCAAGCCGGGGACTTCGGAGGAAGAAGCCTTTGATTTTCCGTATGAGGCGGTAGTTTTTCATAACATCAAAGGCAAGCGGCTCGATCAGGTTCTTCAAGCTTTGAAAGATGCGGGCATTGCACATATAAAGTTCAAGGCGGTGACGACGCCGTTCAATCTGCATTGGACGCTTGCACGACTGTGCCGAACCATGCATAAAGAACATGCTTATATGATGGAAAGGGATAAGAATTCGGAATGAGGTACGATGATCTCGATCGGACGAGCGTTCTTGTGCGCAAGGAGAAAAATACGTCAGATGGCAGGAAGCTAGACGATACGCAGGAGCTGCCGCCTTTGTCCCAAGATGCTTCTCCTATTTTTTCGAGGCAGGGGACGGTGCGGGAGCTTCCGCCGCTCACATCAAAAATGGAGCATCAGAGGGTGGATGCTGCAGAGTCTGGAAATAGGCGGCAAAGCAGATTCCGCAAGGGGCTGATTTTTGCCGCTTGTTTTGCGGTGGCTCTTTTTTGTGGGTTTCTTTTGTCCGATATGTTTCGCAATCATGAACAAGCTCTTGAGGACGGCCGCAAGGAGGCGCAGCAGGTTGAAATGCGTCAGCAGGAACTTGCTGCACGCGAAGACTCTCTAAAGAAGCAAAGGGCGAGCATAGCGGAGCAGAAAAGAGCGCTGGAAGAAAAAGAGTTGGAACTTGAACGAAAGGCGCAGCGCGCTGCCGGGCGCACGGAACGCATCGAGCAGGAAAAGGACAAGGGAACGGTTGTCGGCGGCTGGGTGGACAAGGTCACGGGAAAGGAAAAGGAGCGCAAGGAGGCGAATGAGAAGAATGCCGCTGAAATTCAGCAGGCAAACTTGGATATCGCTTCGGTACAACAATCCATCAAGGATGCTCAAGCTGTTCTTGATGAAGTGGACAAACAGCTTGACAATGTCAATGAAATGAAAGATCAGGCAGATCGCTTGAAAACGGTTGCACAAGATACGTATGAGAAAAATCAAGGGACGATCAGTCAGATCTTTCATTATGTGAACGAGGGCGCTGATATGCTGCGTCAGATTCTTCAATGACGTGCTTTTCAAGATACAAAAGGAGGATGAACGTGAAGAAAATCATTGCCTTTCTCTTCTTGCCGCTTCTGTTCCTTACGGCTGGCTGCGGCGGCGGAAGCAAACAAGAGCTTGGTACGTTGAAAATCGGTCTCATGCCTGATACGGATTCCGTTCCATTCATCATTGCACAGGAAAAAGGATATTTTGCAGAAGAGGGACTGAATGTGGAACTGCACTCGTTCAAGAGTGCTATGGACAGGGATTCTGCTTTGCAGAGCGGCAATCTTGATGGAGCTGTTTCCGATCTGCTCGCCGTTGCGTTTGCCAAGGATGGCGGCTTCGACGTCAAGGTTACTTCCATGACGGACGGCAGTTACAAACTTGTTGCAGCGCCTGGGACGGAAAAGCTCTCCGTCAAGGAACTCGCCGGCAAGGAGGTCGCTGTTTCTCGCAATACGATCATCGAATATGTGACAGATCATATTCTTGAAAGCAACTCTATGTCCGGTGATGATATAGCGAAGGTCGTTATTCCGCAGATTCCGACGCGCTTGGAGCTTTTGCAAAGCAGTAAGCTGGCAGCGGCCACTCTGCCGGAGCCAATGGCAAGCGTTGCTGTTCACAACGGATGCCGATTCATCACTGGATCGGATGAACTCGGTATCAACCCTGGCGTCATATTGTTTACGGAAAAAAGCACGAAGGAAAAGCGGGCAGAAATCCAAGCGATGTACCGCGCTTACAACAAGGCTGTAGCTTATCTCAACAGCACGGAGCGTGCCGAGTATATCGACCTCGTAGTAGAAAAGAGCGGATTTCCGCCAGCGGCGAAAGAAGCTCTCGTTTTGCCCGTTTATCACACGGCAGCACTGCCCAAGGAGAATGACGTTACGGACTGCATTGCCTGGCTCAAGGGCAAGGAACTGATTAAGAATTCCTACGGGTACGCTGATCTCGTGCTCGATTTATTGCAGCCATGATCGATTTGCAGCACCTGTCCTACGGTTATCGTGTCGATAAAAAATGCATGCAAGTGTTGCACGATATCAATATGCATGTAGAAAAAGGGGAGATTTGCTCTGTCATAGGTCCTTCCGGGTGTGGGAAGTCGACGCTTCTAAAAATCATTGCCGGTCTTTTGCACGATTATGATGGGACTGCGATGATCGATGGAGTCCCTGTTGACCCGAAACGGCAGCGCGTCGGATTCATGCCTCAAAATTACGGACTCCTGCCTTGGAAAACCGTGCGTGAAAATGTCGAACTTGGCGGGAGGATACGTTATGAAAGGGTGCGGGAGAACGAGACCGTTTCCATGATGCAGCGACTGGGCATCGATGCATTCAGTGAACGGTATCCAAAAGAACTGTCTGGTGGGCAGCAACAGCGCGTGGGCTTGGCACGCGCCTTTTTGCTTCGTCCCGATGTGCTTTTGATGGATGAACCGTTTTCGGCACTGGACGCCATCACGCGCGAAGAGATGCAGGAGGTTTTCCTATCCCTTTGGCACGAGCAGCATGTGACCACGGTTCTCGTTACGCATTATGTGGAGGAAGCGCTGTACCTTGGACAGAGAATCGTGATTCTTGCCGACGCTCCTGGGCGCATTGCCGAGGTGTTGGATAATCCTCTTTTTGGCTGTATCGATCAGCGAAATAAAGTAGAATTTTTTCGTATGAGCTGTTATTTGCGTGAGCAAATCAAGAAGAGGTGGCGTCGGGCATGAAGCGTACTGTTGTTTACATTGGCGCTGCCGCCATACTGTTTTTTGTCTGGTGGGTTCTTTCTTTTTTTCTTGCATTGCCGATTGTGCCAAATCCATGGAGTGTTGTTTCCTGTTTGCAGAGCATCTTTTTATCCTCAATTGCCATTCATGCAATTTACAGTTTGGGAAGAATTGCACTGGGTCTTGTCCTTGCTGTAGGAATTGGCTACCCCATAGGGATTTTTATGGGATATGCAGCGAGGGCTGATCGTATTTTTTCTCCTTTTGTCTATCTGATGTATCCCGTTCCGAAAATCGCCTTGCTGCCGATTCTCATGCTGCTTGCCGGCGTGGGGGAGATCTCCAAGGTCTTGATGCTCTTTCTTATCATCGTATTCCAAGTCATCATCGCCGTGCGCGATGCCGTGCGTGCGATTCCGCAAGAGACGTACATGCCCCTTCTTTCCTTGGGGGCGTCGTTTTTTTCCATTTTTCGCCATGTTCTTTGGCCGGCGTCTTTGCCCAAATTCATTACAGCTGTGCGCGTTGCCATGGCGACGGCGATTTCCGTATTGTTTTTTACGGAGACATTCGGTTCGCAATATGGGTTGGGATATTTCATCATGGACGCATGGCTTCGTGTCAATTATTTGGAGATGTATGCAGGAATCGTTGTGCTCAGTTTGCTCGGACTGCTGCTCTTCTCCATGCTTGATTTTATCGAGATGAGAGTTTGCCGATGGCAATATAAATAAGTCTTTCAGTCTTATTGCAGAGGGCGACAGTCCTGAAATTTGAAAAATTATCCATAAAGAGTGACAAGATGCGCTGCTTGTTGTATAATTTGATTAGAAAGAATTTACTTATGAAAGTTTAGCATCTTGAGGATGGGTGAGATATGCCGATCAAAAATACCATGGAAGAATTCGTTCAGCAGAATATCGATGCTGTTTTGCGCATGTATCCCGATTGCTGCTCCTGCGAAAAATGCAAGGAAGACATCATGGCGCTTGCCCTCAATCATCTTCCGCCCAAGTACGTATCTACGCATAAAGGGGATTTGTTTGCAAGAATCGCGACGATGGATCCGGTGGACAAGGCGTTTATCATTCAAGAGATTGCCAAGGCGATACAGATTGTACACAAGATGCCGCGTCACTGAATGCGTATGAATTTATGGCACAAAGAAAGCGATGTCGTTTGAAACGGCATCGCTTTTTTTCAACGTTCTCTTGTCACAGCGTTTTCTTCTGTCTCGTTCGTTTTGGGTCGTCTTCGATGCGTGACTAGAATTTTGTCAATGCGCGCGCGATCCATGTCGACAATTTCAAACGTAAAATCATTCCACTGACAAACTTCTGTTTCTTTGGGAATGTAGCCAAAGTAAGAGGTCAGGAAACCTCCCATCGTTTGGAAATGCGCTTTATCCTCATCGGGCAGAGGCACGTCAATATCAAATTTCTCTTTGAAGTCGTCGATTGAGAACAGTCCATCCATATACCAAGCATCCTTGCCGCGTGGAATCATCTGCGGTGCGTCGATTTCGTCGGCGTCGAAGGATGTTCCGATGATTTCGTTCATGATGTCCGTCAAGGTAAGAAAACCGATAACGCCGCCGTATTCATCCAGCACGACGGCCGCATGCACACCCGTTTCACGGAATTTTTCCAGCACGCGGAATGTTTCCATGGAACGCGGAACGAAGAGCGGTTGGCAGATGAAAGCGGATAATTCAAGCGGCCGCTTTTCCAAACAGGCGTCGAGAAGATCCTTGGCATGAAGTATGCCACAGAAATCGTCAAGGCTGTCACGTCCCACCGGAATGATGGTTTCGGGATTTTCTTTGATGAGCCGCAAATTGTGCTCTATGGAATCTTCGAGATCGATCCAGAACATCTGCGTGCGCGGTGTCATCAAGGCGTAGGCTGTTTGATCACTCATGTGGAAGATATTGTCAACCATTGTCTGCTCTGCTTTTTCAAACGTTCCCTCTTCGGTACCTTGTTCGATCAGATCTTTGACTTCATCCTCCGTAACTGTGTCGGTTACATGAGGATTGATACCAACTAAGAGAAGCAGGAAATTTGCTGAATTGGAAAGGGACAATACTGCAGGGCGCGTGATGTACTCAAGGACATGCAGCCAGCGATGAAAACGCCGCAAATACTTTTCTGGATTTTGCCAAGCGATTTTCTTGGGAAGAAACTCTCCCATGAGAAGTGCGAAATAAGATATGGCAATCGTGCTCAAGACGAATGCGATTGTATGCGCGTAGGGAAGAAAATGGAGAATTTCCTCCAAGAGGGGGGCAATCGCACTGCCGATGACAATGCCGAGCAGTATGCTTGTGAGCGTGATGCCGATTTGCACGACAGAGAGGACGTTCTCAGGCATTTCCAAAATCGTCAAAGCGGCAGCCGCATTTTTATCACCGTCATCGGCGAGCTTTTCCAGACGACTCTTGTGGCTTTCTGTGATGGCGGTTTCCGCCAAGGCAAAAAAACTGCTTGCCGATACGAGAAAAACGCTCAGAAGGATAAGCAATGGCAAATCTGGACTATCCAAGAGGGGACACCATCCTTTGTTAAATATAAAAGTGACACGCCTATTATACCATATTGCGGCAAATCTTATCCATGCTTCCGTAAAGGTTAAGGCTTGACAATCTTGCGAGCAGGAATAATCGAATGAACACCGAAATAGATAAAATGGATTTTATATTATTATTTGAAGGGGCGAAAACGAACGATGAGATTTTCCCGATTGAATTTCATCCTTGCAGTATCCCTGCTTGTTGTACTTACGTTGCTGGCGAGTGGCATTTTCGCGTATCATACTTCCTGCCGCGGACGCATCCTCTACGGAGTGCAGAGTGAGGGGCGCTCCTTGTTTGGCTTGACGCAGAAGGAGGCGGAGCAGTATTTTACGCAGTTGGGGAAGAAGAAACTTGCCAGTCAGACTGTTTCTTTAAGAAGCAACGGCGCTGTGTGGAAAATACAACCGCAGGAAGTGAATCTGCAGCCTGCTGCGGCTGCTGCTGCAGAGGAGGCCTATAATTCCGGGCGTGAGGGGACGTTTGTATTACAGGCGGTGACGCAGATCAAGAATGCTATTTACGGATGCAATATTCCTTTTACGGCAAGTTATGACGAATCGCTTCTGCAGGCGAAATTGGAAGGGATAGCGGAAAAACTCCTCGTTCAACCGGTCAATGCGGCATGTGAAATCAGCGTCAACGGAGCGATTCACCACATTCCGGGAAAATCGGGGAAGAAGCTCGACATAGCTGCCTCATTGAAGGCGTTGGATAAACCGCTGAAAGAAATGCAGGCGGCAAACCTTGAGCTGCCTTTGGAAGAAAATCCCCCGTTTGTCCGTACGGAGGATGTCGCCAACGTCAATGCCGTGCTTGGAACTTATACGACGTATTATCGGCACGGTGCGCGTGGAGACAATATTGCCATAGCGACGCAGCAGCTCAACGGCGTCCTGATTCGCAGCGGAGCAAACTTCTCTTTCAACAACATCGTGGGAACGCGTACCGCAAATGCCGGCTATAAAAATGCTGCGGTTCTGGTAAACGGAAAGTCTGTTCCGGGCATTGGCGGCGGCGTCTGCCAGGTCAGTTCGACGCTTTACAATGCGATTCTCTTGGCAGGTCTCAATCCGACAGAGAGGTTTTCGCATTTCATTCCGTCTTCGTATTGTCCTCCAGGGCTTGATGCGACGGTGGCGGATAATTTGATTGATTTTCAATTCATGAATCCTCTGCCGCATAATGTTTATATTTTAGCAAGTGCAGATGGCAGAAAAATCACGGTGCAAGTGCTTGGTACGCAGGCAGATCTTCAAGGAAAGCACATCTCTATTGAAACGGTCGGCTCAAGCAGGCGACCTTCGGTATATCGCGTTTACAGCGCCAACGGGCAGGTCGTCGAGAGGGAATACCTGCATACGGATTCTTATTCGTAGATTGCTGCACGGGAATACCGATGACAGTGAGACCAGCAGAATACTTCTTTCACTATCGCAATGAGGAAATATGCCTATGGAAAAGAAAAAAATCATTGTCGGAGCCACTGGAGCGAGCGGCTTGCCGCTCCTGATTGAATGCCTAAAATTCATTCGCAAGGAGGAGGGTTTTTCTTCTGTCTTGCTGATGACTCGTGGGGCAGAGCTTACGCTTCAGCATGAAACGAAAATGAAAGCGTCCGATGTTGCTGAACTTGCGGATGAAACTTTTGAGATTGACGAAATCGGTGCGGGGCCTGCCAGCGGTTCTTACCTTACGGCAGGTATGCTCATCGTGCCTTGTTCAATGAAAACGCTCGCCGGCATACATGGCGGATACGCCGACAATCTCCTTCTGCGAGCGGCGGATGTAATGCTCAAGGAAAAGAGGACGCTTGTCCTCGCGGTTCGCGAGTCGCCGTTGAGTCCGATTCATTTGCGCAATATGCATGAGTTGTCGCTTTTGCCGACGGTTCATATCGTGCCGCCCATGATGGTGTTTTACAATCAACCTAAAACTATAGAAGAAATGGTGCAGCAAGCAGCGGCAAGACTGCTTGCGCCGTTTGGGCTTATGGCAAAGGCATATCATCCGTGGCAGGGACTTTGAGAGATGATGCAGAGGAGTGAAGCGAAGTGAAATTGACATTTCTAGGGGCTGCTCATACAGTTACCGGCTCTTGCTATTTGCTGGAGAGCGAGGAGAGGAAAGTTTTGGTGGACTGCGGCATGTTTCAAGGCGGTCGCCGCATACGCGAGTTGAATTACAAGGAGTTTTGCTTCAATCCTGCTGAACTCGACTGCGTGATTCTGACACATGCACATATCGACCATTGCGGTCTTGTGCCGAAACTCTATAAAGAGGGTTTCAAGGGGGCTGTATATGCGACGAAAGTGACCTGCGAGTTGGCGCATATCATGCTGCCGGATTCTGCCCATATACAGGAACACGATTCGGAAGTTCTGAACCGCAAGATTCAGCGCAGCGGCGATACGCTGATTCGGCCGCTCTATGCGATGGAAGATGCAGAAGCGTCATTGAAACATTTTGTGCCGAAGTCTTACAACGAATTGTTTCGCGTAGAAAACAACATCGAAGTGCGTTTTCGTGACGCCGGGCATATCATTGGCTCTGCCATCGTGGAAATGTACGTGGAAGAGAACGGGAAGAAGACGAAGCTCGTGTTTTCCGGCGATTTAGGTCAGCCCGATCAGCCCATCATCAAAGACCCTACGATCATCGAAGGGGCGGATTATCTGCTGCTTGAGTCGACATACGGCGATCGCCTGCATCAATTCTACGATAAGGAAACAGCCCTACTGGAAGCCGTGCAGGACACGATGGAGCGCGGCGGCAATCTCATCATCCCGGCTTTTGCTGTCGGACGCACGCAGACCTTGCTCTATTATTTTTATAAGCTTTGGAAGGAAGGGCGCATGGAGGATGTTCCCATCATTTTGGACAGCCCCATGGCGATTGCTGCTACGCGCGTGTTCATGGAGAACATGCAGGAGTTTGACGAGACGACGGTCGAGCTGTTGGCGAAGCACGGCGGCGGCTTGCCGCAAATGCCGCATCTGCGCATCTGCGAGACTGCGGAAGAATCGCGGGCTTTGAATTCGCAGGCGAGCTCCGCCGTCATCATTTCGGCGAGCGGCATGGCAGATGCCGGGCGCATTCTCCATCATCTCAAGCACAACCTTTGGCGACCGGAGTCGACGATTCTCTTTGTCGGCTATCAAGCGGAAGGCAGTTTGGGCAGACGCCTCATCGACGGCGTGAAACGCGTCAAGGTCATGGGCGAGGAAATCGCAGTCAAAGCCAATATTCAAATGCTGGAAGGGTTCTCCGCCCATGCAGATATGAACCAGATCCTTGATTGGCTCGCGCCCATACAGGAGCCGAATCCCGCGCGCGTATTCGTCGTCCATGGTGAGCCGTCGGCCTCGGAATCGCTTGCCGAACAAATCGAAAAACGCTTCAAACTCAAGACATATATTCCGTTCTTTGGTGATTCCATCGTCATGACGGGGCGCGAACATGAGATTCACGAGTCTCATCTGCCGGAAGTTTCCGTCGAAAAGGAAATGGAGGACTTCCTGCGCACGGTTGATTCCACCTACCGCCAGCAAAGACGTCGCCTGCTGCAGTACGTTGTGCGCAATCCGCAGCAGATGGAGGTTGTCGTCCGCACGGTGCAGAAGGGCTGGAACTATATGAAGAAGCTTTTTGCGACGTTCAATCTCTGATGGGTTTTCGTTGACAGCGCAGAGGACATGTGATAAGATTCAAGACGAATAAAGTGTATAGAGATGTCCTTTGAAATTGGTCCTGTGAGGCTGATAAAGGAAGCCATAAGGGTGCGGCGGCATGAACCGCATCGTTGCCATGCAAAGAAAGCTTTCTTATGCCTTGCATAAGAAAGCTTTTTGTCTTACAAGCACTTAGGGAGTGATTCGCTTGAGCAAGAATCCTGTTTCATTACGCGGCAAAAACATTTTAGGACTGGAAGATTTCTCACCGGAGGAAATCCAGCTTGTCCTTGATTCTGCCAAAGGCATGAAGAATGTGATCCACAGGGATATCAAGAAACTTCCCACATTGCGAGGAAAGTCAATCGTCACATTGTTCTATGAGCCGAGCACGAGGACGCGCTCCTCTTTCGAGTTGGCGGGCAAGTATCTCGGCGCTGATGTCGTCAATATCACAGCGGGGACGAGCAGCATCGTCAAGGGGGAGAGTCTGCGCGATACGCTGCTGACGGTTGAAGCCATGGGAGTTGATGCCATCGTCATGCGCCACAAGGCTGAAGGTGCGGCGGCCTATGCGACACAGGTTGTGTCGCCCGTGATCATCAATGCGGGCGATGGAGCGCATGCACATCCGTCACAGGGCTTGTTGGATTTGTTCATCATCTTGCAGTACAAGAATACCTTGCAAGGCCTGAAGGTCGCCATCATCGGCGACATTTCGCACAGCCGCGTGGCGCGCTCCGATCTATGGGGCATGCGCAAAATGGGGATGGAGGTTCATCTGGCCGGACCGAAGACACTGCTGCCGCGCTTTCTTAAAGAAGAACCGGGAATCTTCGTGCATGAGTGTATAGAAGATGCCATCCGCGATGCGGATGTCATCAATGTGCTGCGCATTCAGCTTGAAAGGCAGAAAGCAGGTCTTTTCCCTTCCATGCGTGAGTACGCACGCATCTTCGGTTTGAATGAGGAAAGGCTGAAGCTTGCTAAGGAGGATGTGCTTGTACTGCATCCGGGTCCGATGAACAAGGGACTGGAAATATCACCGCGTGTAGCTTACAGCAGCCATTCCGCCATACAGGAGCAGGTGCAGAACGGCGTGGCAGTTCGCATGGCGCTCTTGGCTCTGGCATTGATGGGAGGAAAGCAGAATGAAGCAGATCTTTAAGGGTGGTCGCGTCGTAGATCCGAAGAATGGCGTAGATGAAAAACTGGATATTCTCGTCGAGGACGGCATTGTTCAAAAGGTTGACAAGAATGTGGTAGATGAAGAGGCCAAAATCGTCGATGTCAGCGGCAAGGTTCTCGTTCCCGGCCTCATTGATATGCACACGCATCTGCGTGAGCCGGGGCAGGAAGCGAAAGAGGATTTCCTGTCCGGCTCGAAGGCGGCGGCTGCAGGCGGCTTCACGACGGTCGCCACCATGCCAAATACAAGCCCTGTCGTAGACACCGCCGCCCTGGTGCGCAGCCTGCAGACACGGGCGAAAGAGGTCGGACTCGTTCACATCGAAATCATCGGTGCACTGACAAAGGGACAGAAGGGCGAAGAGCTTGCAGAAGTGGGCGATATGAGTCTCGCTGGAGCTGTGGCGTTTTCCGATGACGGACACTATGTGAAATCTGCCAAGGTCATGATGAATGGCATGGATTATCTGAAAAAGTTTGATAAGATCATCATCGATCATGATGAAGAACTCTCGCTCATCGAAGAAGGCGTCATGAACGAAGGACATCGAAGCGCGATGCTCGGCATGAAGGGGCGTCCGACTGTGGCGGAAGATATCGCTGTGGCGCGCGATATCCTGCTTGCAGAATATGTCGATTCGCCCGTCCATGTTGCGCACATCAGTTCGGCACGTTCTGCCGAGCTTGTACGCGAAGGGAAGCGGCGCGGCGTCAAGGTCACGGCGGAAGTTACGCCGCATCACCTCATCCTGACGGATGCCTGTGTCAATCCGCTGGATTCTTCCACCAAGGTCAATCCGCCGCTGCGTGGGCAGAAGGATGTCGACGCCATGCTTGAGGCGCTTCAGGACGGTACGATCGACATCATCGTTTCCGATCACTCGCCGCATGCCGAGGAGGAAAAAGATCGGGAATACATGTATGCGCCGAGTGGTTTTCCAGGTCTTGAAACGACGTTGGGGCTTTTGCTGACAGCGTTTTACCACAAGGGGAAAATGGATTTATCCACGCTCATTGCCAAGATGACTTCAGCGCCTGCTGCATTGTTTCACCTGAAGGCAGGAAGTTTGGAAGCAGGAATGCCGGCGGACATCACGGTCATCGATCTCGAAAAAGAGTGGGTGGTGGATGCCGACAAGTTCTATACGCGCGGCACGCACTCGCCTTATGTCGGGCGCCGTCTGAAAGGCAGAGCTGTGATGACGGTGGTCGATGGCCGCATTGTGATGCGCGATGGAAATGTCCTCGCCTCAAAAAAGGAGAATGTCGGATGAAAGGGAACTTGATTTTAGAGGACGGCAGCGCCTTTTCCGGTGAATTGCTGGATGAAGCGAAGGAATTCGGCGAAGTCGTATTCAATACGGGCATGACGGGCTATCAAGAGGTTCTGACCGACCCGTCGTATTGCAGCCAGATCGTGACCTTGACGTATCCGCTGATCGGCAATTATGGCGTGGCGAAAAGCTTCATGGAATCGCGCAAATCCTTTGTCAACGGTTTCATTATAGCGGAGCTTTGTGATGTTGGAAGCAACTGGCAGTCGGAAGGAGCGCTGGCGGATTTCCTGCGCGAACAGGGCGTACCCTGCCTGCATGGCGTCGATACGCGCGCTGTGACGCGCCACATTCGCTCTGTCGGTGCGATGAAGGGCGTCATCGTGCCAGGAAACACAACGCAAGAGGAAATCGACAGAATGCTTTCCCGAGAAATTCAAAAGGACGTTGTGGCAACGGTGACGACGAAAGAAACGTATGTCATGGCTGCGGACAGTGCGGATGCGCCGCGGGTCGTCGTCATGGATTTCGGCATAAAGCAGAACATCCTGCGCTCCCTGCATGAATTTGGCTTCCATCTCACCGTTGTGCCGGCACAAACGTCGGCGGAAGAAATACTTGCCATGAATCCCGATGGCGTATTTCTGTCCAACGGTCCCGGCGATCCCAAGGATGTACCGGACATCATCGCAGAAGTCAAAAAGCTCATCGGCAAGAAACCCATCTTCGGCATTTGCCTCGGGCATCAGCTCTTTGCGCTCGCCATGGGAGCCGATACATATAAATTGAAATTCGGTCATCGCGGCTCGAATCAACCCGTCAAAAACTTGGCGATGAACCGCGTGCACATCTCATCGCAGAATCATGGCTTTGCCGTCGATGAATCGTCTCTGCAGGGACTGCCGCTGGAGGTCACGCATCGCGCCGTAAACGATGGGACGGTGGAGGGACTGCGCCATACAGAGCTTCCCGTATTCACGGTGCAGTATCATCCCGAGGCGTCGCCAGGGCCGACGGACAACCGCTACTTATTTGAGCAGTTTCGCGCACTTCTCAAGGAGGAAAAGTAACCATGCCAAAAAAAGATTATTTGAAAAAGGTCATGGTCATAGGGTCCGGTCCGATCATCATAGGACAGGCGGCGGAGTTTGATTATGCCGGCTCACAGGCATGCCGCTCCTTGAAAGAAGAAGGCCTTGAAGTCGTTCTCGTCAACAGCAACCCGGCAACGATCATGACGGATACGCATATTGCCGACCGCGTTTATATCGAGCCTTTGACGGTGGAGTTCCTTGAGGAAATCATCGCCAAAGAATTGCCCGACGGACTCCTTGCTACCCTTGGCGGGCAAGCCGGTCTGAACCTTGCCGTCAAACTCTCCGAAAAAGGCGTGTTGGAAAAATATCATGTCGAACTCTTGGGAACAAGCCTTGAGGCGATCAAGAAGGCGGAAGACCGCGAGCTTTTCAAGGAAACGATGCAGAAACTCAAAGAGCCGATTCCGGAGAGCACGATCGTCGAGGATGTGGAATCTGCCGTCGGGTTTGCCAACGAGATCGGCTATCCGCTGATCGTACGTCCCGCCTACACGATGGGCGGCACGGGCGGCGGCATTGCCGAAAACGAAGAAGAACTTGTCGAAACGGTCATCAAGGGACTTAAGTACAGCATGATCGGCCAGGTGCTCATCGAGCGCAGCGTTGCCGGTTGGAAAGAAATTGAGTATGAAGTCATGCGTGACGGCAATGACAACTGCATCACGGTCTGCAACATGGAGAACTTCGATCCCGTCGGTGTTCATACGGGAGACAGCATCGTCGTTGCGCCGACGCAGACGCTTTCCGATCATGACTATCAAATGCTGCGCAGTGCGTCGCTCCGCATCATCCGTGAGCTGAATATCGAAGGCGGCTGCAACGCGCAGTATGCACTCGATCCGAACAGCGATCGCTACTATGTCATCGAGGTCAATCCGCGCGTCAGCCGTTCCTCGGCGTTGGCATCGAAAGCGACGGGATACCCCATTGCGAAGGTTTCCGCCAAGATTGCCATCGGCTATTCGCTCGATGAAATCACGAACGCCGTGACGCAGAAGACAAAGGCGTGCTTTGAGCCGTCCATTGATTATTGTGTAGTGAAATTTCCGCGCTGGCCGTTCGACAAATTCATTTTCGCCGATCACACCCTCGGCACGCAGATGAAGGCGACGGGCGAAGTCATGTCCATCGACCGCAATTTTGAGGGCGCTATCCTGAAAGCGGCACGCTCACTGGAAATTGGCGTAAAGCGTCTGCACCTGCCTGAGATGGACGATTGGAGCGACGAGAAGCTCAGGAAATCGTTGTCAAAAATCAATGATGAACGCATTTTCGCAATCGCCGAAGCATTCCGCAGAGGCATAGCTGATGTAGACGAAATCTATGATATCACGAAGATCGACCGTTGGTTTCTGCGCAAGATCAAGCGCATCGCTGATGTCGAGATACGGCTCATGCAAGAGGAGATTACCCCAAAACATCTCATAGAAGCAAAAAAAATCGGACTTTCCGACGCATCCATTGCGGAACTTTCAGGCAAGACGATGAATGAAATCCGCACGATGCGCAAGGCAATGAAACTTCTGCCTTGCTATAAGATAGTCGATACATGTGCGGCAGAGTTCGAAGCAATGACGCCGTATTATTACTCGACATTCAATGCGCAGGAAGATGAAGTGCAGACGGAAACGCCGAAGAGGAAGATCATCGTCCTCGGCTCGGGCCCCATCCGCATCGGCCAAGGCGTCGAATTCGACTACTGCTCTGTGCATTCTGTATGGGCGCTGCGCGAGATGGGCTATGAAGCCATCATCATCAACAACAATCCGGAGACGGTCAGCACGGACTTTGACATCTCCGATCGCCTGTACTTTGAACCGTTGACGACAGAAGACGTCTTGAACATCGTCGACAAGGAGCAACCGGAAGGCGTCATCGTGCAGTTCGGCGGGCAGACGGCCATCAATCTCGCTGCATCGCTCCAAAAGGCGGGCGTGCATATCTTTGGAACTTCCGTGGACGACATCGATCGTGCGGAGGATCGAGAGCGCTTCGAAGAAGTGCTGCGCCAGACGAACATTCCTTGCCCCAAGGGAATCAGCGTCACCGATGTGGAATCTGCTGTCGAAGGCGCCGCTGCCATCGGCTATCCCGTCATGGTGCGTCCATCCTATGTCCTCGGCGGCAGGGCGATGGAGATCGTCTACAAGGAAGAGGAGCTGCGCGACTACTTGAACCGCGCGGTCAAGGTCACGCCCGATCATCCCGTGCTCGTCGATCGCTATATGCAGGGCACGGAAGTCGAAGTTGACGGTATATGCGACGGCGTGACGGTTGTCATTCCTGGCATCATGGAGCATATCGAGCGCGCCGGTGTCCATTCGGGTGACAGTATCGCCGTCTATCCGCCGCAGACGCTTCCCGCACGTGTGCTTTACACCATCATCGACTATACGAAGAGACTGGCATTGAACCTCCATGTCAAGGGGCTGCTCAACATTCAATACGTCGTGGTCAACGATGAGGTCTATGTCATCGAGGTCAATCCGCGTTCGAGCCGCACCGTTCCTTTTTTGAGCAAGGTCACGGATGTGAAGATGGTCAATTTGGCGACGCGTGCAGCCATGGGACACTCTTTGGAGGAGATGGGATACTTCTCCGGTCTTGTGCCTCCCAAACCGTATGTTGCCGTCAAAGCTCCCGTATTTTCCTTTGCCAAAATGCAGGATGTCGATATTTCCCTCGGACCTGAGATGAAATCTACAGGCGAGGTCATGGGAATTGACTATCACTACGCACGAGCACTCTACAAGGCGATTACGGGTGCAGGCATGAACATGCCGAAGAATGGCCGCATCCTCTTCACTGTTGCAGATAAGGACAAAGAGGAATTGAAGCAGCTGGCAAAGGCTTTCTGTGAGCTGGGCTTCCAGATTGCTGCGACGGAAGGAACGGCGCGTGCCATACAATCTGTCGGAATAGACTCAGACGTTGTGGGGAAGGTGCATGAGCGCAGTACGGACATCATCCAGATGATCAAGACTGGTCAGATTCAAATGGTTGTCAACACGCTTACGCAAGGCAAGGGTTCTGCGCGTGACGGCTTCAAGATTCGCCGCGCGACAGTGGAACACGGCATCGTCTGCCTGACCTCGTTGGATACGGCGTGGGAAGTGCTTCGCGTGCTCTCCTTCATGCAGCAACGTCGTCTTGTCTATGCTTTGGCATTGCAGGATTATGTCGGCGGCGGCGACGACCTCGCGTGAGTCGTCTTGTCGGCAGCAAAGTTTTATAGTACAATGGGAGAAAGTGGGAGGGATAGGAAATGACAGATGAACGATTGATTGTAGCTTTGGATGTTCATTCCATGGATGAGGTTCATAACCTTGTCGAAACTCTGGGCGACAGTGTGGGATTCTACAAGGTTGGCATGGAGCTTTTTTACAGCATGGGAGACGAGGTGATCAAATACCTTAAGGACAAGGGCAAGAAGGTGTTCCTCGATCTCAAGCTCCATGATATTCCCAATACGGTTGCCAATGCTCTGCGCGTCTTGACGCATCTGGGCGTCGATATGATCAACGTCCACGCTACGGGCGGAATGGTCATGATGGAGAAGGCGCTCGAAGCGATCAAGGATGAGGCAGAAAAGCTCGGCATCGAAAGACCCAAGCTTGTCGCCGTGACGATTTTGAGCAGCATCAGCCTGAAGGATTGGAGCAGGATGTGGCCGGATATGGATCTCGACGATCAGGCGGTTCATATGGCAAAACTCGTGCAGGAAGCAGGTCTTGATGGCGTCGTCTCCTCGCCGATGGAAGCGGAAACCATTCGACAGGCATGCGGCGAGGACTTTTTGATTGTCACGCCTGGAGTGCGTCCCGCAGGCACAGCCATCAACGACCAAAGCCGCATCACGACGCCGGCAATTGCCCTGAGCAGCGGCGCCACGCACCTCGTTGTCGGACGTCCGATTCGTTCGGCGCTCAATCCCAAACATGCTGCGGAAAACATCCTGAAGGAAATGGGGAGCGTGAAGTCATGACGGAAGCTGAAGTCAAGGACTTGCTGACAAAGACCAATGCCATCATGCACGGGCATTTTCTCCTAACCTCGGGATTGCACAGTCCGCATTATGTGGAAAAGTTCAATGTACTGCAGCATCCAGAATATACGGAACTTCTGTGCAGAGCGATGGCGGAGAAATTTAAGGATCAGGATATTGATACGGTTGTAGGTCCTGTGACGGGTGGTATTCTCCTGGCGCACGAAACAGGAAAAGCGCTTGGCACGAGAGCCATTTTCACGGAACGTGAGAATGGAAAAATGACGTTTCGCCGTGGTTTCTCGCTGAAAAAAGGGGAGCGTGTCCTGATTGTAGAAGACATCGTCACGACGGGCGGCTCCATCAAAGAAGTCATCGATGTGGTGCGCGAATTTGAGGGGATTCCCGTGGCTGTAGCCATGCTTGTGGATCGCAGCAACGGCAAGGTGCAATTCGACGGAGTGCCGTGTACGGCGCTTCTGCACATGGATGTCGAAGCGTACACGCCTGAGGAATGCCCGCTCTGCAAAGAGGGGACGCCTTTGACGAAGCGCGGCAGGACTGGAAAATAACTGTGATGGAAGAAGACAGGAGCGCGGCGGCGCCTCCTGTCTTCTTCACGTGTTTTGATCTAGGAGACTGTTTTGAAAGAAGAAACTATTCAACAAGTTGAAACGGATGTTTGTGATTGGGCATATCTGAAACGACTTCCTCCAATGCTTGAAGGTTTTTCTTATCGAAGGGATATGCATGTCGAGGAGGACATATATGCGTTGTTTTCCTATGAGAACGACACCATGCATCGTGCCGCTTCGGCATATTATCATGAAGAAACGAAGGAATATAAGCTGAGCGTGCAGATTGGTCTGACGAACTTTTGCCGCATCGAGTTTATCGCTCCGAATATTGCTGCTTTTGAAAAACGTCTTGATGAGCATTTGAGGAAGCTGCTTGTGGAACTGATTACATTCGACCCGAAGACCATCAGCAGCATTGTATGCAAGAAAAAAATTATGGAATGGGAATACGGAAAAAGCCTTCCCACTGAATTGGAGGGCTTCGAGCTGTTCGTTGCGCCGGAAAAGCCGTTGAAAATCACAAATGGCTCGTATATCATCTTAGATTATTCTGACTTTTCCATCGCGAGCAACTTCGTCATTTATTACAATATTTTTCGCGATGAATTTTTCGGCGAGGGAAGGGTGCATGGCATTCCTGAAATCAATTACCTTTTTGATTCACACGATCTTGCAGGACTCGCCACAAAGCTGGAACATCATCTTGCTGCACGTCTGCAAGATATTCGACAAAAGGCAACGGAATAACAAGGATAGGAGGAATTCCCTTTCATGTCGTTTTCAAAAGAACTTCTTACATTGAAAAAACGCGTCTTGGACGAACTTGCGCCATCCTTTCGAAGAATCGAGCAAATCAGCGAAGGAAACACTTTGAAAGTTCTTACTGCAATGCGCGAATGCAAGGTGTCCGATATACACTTTAACACATCATCGGGATATGCCTATGATGATATTGGCAGGAGCAAACTTGAAGAACTTTATGCAAAGGTCTTTGCCGCAGAAAGCGCTTTGGTGCGCACGCAGTTTGTTTCCGGTACGCATGCGCTGGCTACCGTTCTCTTCAGCATTTTGCGTCCTGGCGATAAACTTGTATCACTGACAGGGACGCCTTACGATACCATGCAGACGGTCATCGGCTATACGGCATCCAGTTCAGGCTCTTTGAAAGAGTACGGCATCCTTTACGATGAACTCCCCTTGAACGAAGGGCGCGTGGATGTGGAAAGAATTGCCGATGTGCTCGATGAACGAGCCAAGATGGTCTTGATTCAGCGCTCACGCGGCTACAGCAGACGCCCTACATTGCTCATCGAAGATATTCGAGAAATTTGCAATCAAGTTCATCGTCTCAGACCCGACTGTATTTGCTTCGTTGACAACTGCTACGGCGAGTTCGTGGAATCCCTTGAGCCGACGCAAGCAGGCGCCGACATCATGGCCGGCTCCCTAATCAAGAATCCGGGTGGAGGACTTGCGCCCACAGGCGGTTATATCGTTGGCCGCGAGGATCTCGTAGAGCTTGCTTCCTATCGCCTGACGGCTCCAGGTATGGGAGCAGAATTGGGGGCTTCTCTCGTCAACAACCGTCTGTTCTTCCAAGGTCTGTTTCTTGCTCCTCATGTGGTATCTCAGGCACTCAAGGGTGCGCTATTTGCTGCAGGCATTTTTGAAAAACTTGGTTATACGACATATCCGAGAATAAGCGACGAGAGGGGAGACATCATCCAAGCAATCGAACTTGGCACAGCGGAAAAACTTGTGGCGTTCTGCGGCGGCGTCCAAAAGTACTCGCCGGTTGATTCCTTCGTAAAACCCGAGCCATGGGATATGCCGGGATATACGGATCAAATCATCATGGCGGCAGGAACCTTCGTGCAAGGTGCGTCTATCGAATTCAGCGCCGATGGACCTCTGAGATCGCCGTACAATGTCTATCTGCAAGGCGGTTTGACCTTTGAGCAAGTCATGTTCGGCATTCTAGGAGCCGCCGAAGAAATCAGGCAGCTTTCTGCAGAATAACGAAAACGCCGGCTAGGAATATTTTCCCTAGCTGGCGTTTGGAGACGATACAGCCGTGTTGAATCGTCAATGTTTCCCTAGAAACGGCGATATGTACCGATCACTTTTCCGAGAATCCTGACATTTTTTTCGTAGAATGGTTCCATTTCGTCATTCTCCGGCTGGAGGCGTATGCAGTCCTTCTCCTTGAAAAAACGCTTGACGGTAGCGCTGCCATCATCAACCAAGGCGACGACGATGTCATTGTTGTCTGCTGTTTCCTGCTGCTTGACAAAAACAAAATCGCCGTCATGAATCCCCGCATTGATCATGCTGCGTCCTTTCACGCGCAAAACAAAGACTTTGCTGTGCGTGCCGATGAGTCCCTGAGGAAACGAGAATACATCCTCTATGTTTTCCTCGGCCAAAATCGGGATGCCGGCAGTCACAACGCCGACGAGGGGAATGGAGACATTTCGCTCCCATGGCTTATCCTCAAGAATGTCGATGGCCCTGGGCTTTGCGGGATCTCGCTTTATTAACCCCGATTCTTCCATTTTTGCGAGATAACCATGAACCGTGGAGCTGGATTTCAATCCTACAGCATCGCCGATTTCGCGCACAGATGGCGGATAACCTTTTTTCGCCAGAAAATCTTTGATATAAGAAAAAATTGTTTGCTGCCATTCAGCAGAAGTATGACGTCGTTTCATTTCAATCACCTGTAAACGTAAATACAGAAAAGTAGTTCGCTGTGTCTATTATAACAGATGTGTTACGTTTATACCACGGATTTTGTGTACCGCAGCTGGCGTTATACCGTAATTGTGCGCTTCTTGAAGTCGCGTCATTCCTATAAGCGGGAAAACTTTTTCCACAGGGTTCTTGCGGACAAGGAAACCATCCTCCACGTTGAAAAGCGATGTAAATGTGAAGTTCCAAGAATGATGTTGTTTATCTGTTTTTTTGATGAGTAAAGGAGCATGAAGTATTATGGCAAATTATTTCGTTTTTCGTGTAGATTATGACGAGTACTTTCCTTTCACCTACGAAGAGTTGAAACAGGGGCGACTGCGACAGGGCTGGGGTGGCCCCAATATGGATGTGCGAAATTCGTTTGATGAGTTCACAGCGGCATGGAAGAAGTGGTCTCCATTTAGTGAAAATATGAAACGTCGCTATAATATGCTGCGTATAATGCTTAAAATCCAGGAAGGCGACCTCATTGTTATCCCGAAGGTCAGTATGCAGCAGATGGCGACAGGGCGTTATTTCACAATTGTAAAATGCAGAAAGCCGTATGAGTTTACCCTATCAGATGGGAAGAATGATTTCGGGCACTATATCGAGGTGGAGCCGCTTGTCAGTTGCAGCTATGATTCGAGTGGGGCTGCACAGGTGCTGAGCAGCTCTTTCGGTAAATATCGACGTGCTGTAAATCGTATTCTAGATGAAGGTGTTATGGATGCGATTGATGTATTGATAATGATGAGAAGATCCGCAACACAGTCATCTCCTACACGCCTTGGGCTTCTGTCGGCCGAAACTTGTCAAGCTCGCGATCTCTATCTTAAAGAGCTGCTCGAAAAGATGCAGTCGTGGCAAAATGCTATGTTTGAGAAGGTGATCGAAAGCTTGTTTGTGCAAAGCGGCTACATTAAGGTTAGCAACAACTGCTATGACGGTGAGGGCGGTGATGTCGATCTTGTGTTTAAGGCATTTAGTGAACGATCGCTAATGTATGATATTTACACAAAATATGAAGATGATATAATGCCTGAGATCTACATACAGGCAAAGAAAAAGCGTGGGCACGACAGTAATGATGTTGCAGGGGTTAGGCAGCTCATTCAGATGGC
This sequence comes from Selenomonas sputigena ATCC 35185, assembly GCF_000208405.1. Lineage (NCBI taxonomy): Bacteria > Bacillati > Bacillota > Negativicutes > Selenomonadales > Selenomonadaceae > Selenomonas > Selenomonas sputigena. The sequence goes on from NC_015437.1 coordinate 1,076,842, forward strand.
AAAGAAGGATGAAAAAGCGAAAGTGTTAATCCTTATCAATCTTACGGATAAGTTCAGCGCAGAGGCACAGGCACTTGCAGATCAAGAGCATGTTGTCCTGTTGAATGGGGTGGATTTTGCATCTATGCTCGTTCGTCATGGATTGGAGAACGGTGTGGGAATCTCAAATAATGGCGATGAGGTGTGAGGAATCGTTCAAGGGGAGAATTAGTATGACGTAAGCAGGAAGCGATCATTCAAGGAAAGTGATATGGCGTAACAAATATGACTCCTAAAAAATTCTCCCCAAAGAGATTCGGCTCCTCGCTGTTTGATATGGGTAGGCGAAAGAAACGAATGTTCTTTATGTCCATACAGTCTTCTACCAATGGACAAATTATGGGATCTGGATGTTGAGATTCAGCTTGCCGTATCCTAGATAGATCATGGTCTTGAAATATTCATCATTCCTGAACCCTCGGGCGCGACGCTTGATGTTTTGTATGATGCTGTTCATCCCTTCCAGAATGGCGTTCGTATAGGGGTGCTTGAAGTAGTGCAGGATCTCGTTCCAATGATTGCGGATCGTGGCGCAAAACTTCTTCATGGGTTTCAGCCTTGCGTGCATCATCCGGCTGCAGAGCTTTTTCAAACGCTGTTCCGCCTCGTCTTGATGGACGGACTGCTCGTAGATTTCCTGCAATTCGATGCGCATAGCACAGGCACGCGCTGTCTTTAAATGCTTCTTCTGGAGCGTTTCCTTTTTCTCTCGCTGTTTTTCCGTCAGATTGGCATCATTCTTCAACCACAGATACTTGGAGTTCTTCAACAAGACGTTCTCCTTGGCTTCCATTGTGCAGGGGCAGTTCTTCGCCAAGCGTGCTTTGGAGATCGCGGCGGCGGGAGGGCATAACCTGTTGATGGTCGGTGTGCCTGGCTCGGGCAAGACGATGCTCGCGCGACGAAGGATTTTACGGTATTGGCAGCATAGGGGAGTATAGCTCGGTATTAGGTTGGAAATAAGAGTGACGGTAGAAGATAGCATTCAAATCATAGAATATATGATATAATTGCAATGAGTGAATAGGGGGGGGATTATGATGCAGAAGCCGGTATTTACAATGGAACATATTGCCGCGATGGTAAAACCGCTCGCTGATAAATATCGTGTGAAAGAAATTTATTTATTCGGCTCGTATGCGAGAGGGGAAGCGGACGAAAACAGCGATTTGGATTTTTTGGTTTTTGGTGGAGAGATGTTTAAGAGAACGATGATTTTTGCTTTGGCAGAGGATTTGCGAGAAACGCTGAAGAAAAAGGTGGACGTTTTTGAAATCGGCGAAGTCAACCCAGACAGTGACTTTTATAAAACAATCATGAAAGAAAAGGTTTTGGTAGCATGAAATATTCAGACCGACAAAGGGTTCAGAAGATATATGACTATGCCGTTCGCTTACAGGAGTATATTTTAGAAAACCGCATTGAAAAAGAGGTGTTGTTGACACAGTTGCCACTGCAGTGGCTTGTCACAACACCGCTATATAATATGGGTGAGCATTGTCATAATCTGTCCGCAGAGTATAAAGTCAAACATGGGGAAATTCCATGGGCGATGATTGCAGGCTTGCGGCATCGCCTGGTACATGATTATGATGGAACAAATTGGAACATTATCTCAGAGGTTGTTTTTGAAGAACTGCCAATCTTGATAGAGCAGCTCAGGGCGTGTTTGACGGAAAACGAGAATACGGAGGATGTGAGATGACAAACTACCGTTTCTGCCGCGAAAGTTCTGCCTGATTGATGAGAAATGCTTTAGGCAACTTCAGTGGCTTGATTTGCTGCTTTCTGTAATACAGCCCTTAAAACCTTCCACCCGAGGGAGAAACCACAGGTCGCGTCCGGCGTGTGGAATCCCTTGGGTTTTTCTATGGGCGCAGCAACGAAAACATCGTAAGAAATATCGTGGATTGTTCCGCGAATGCCGAGAGTTGCGCCTGCAAGCACATGCCCGTTGTAGAGATCAGCGCCGTAGCCGTAGACGGCGCCGACATCAAGTCCGAGATAGAGTTCCGCCTTTTGCTTCGGGAACTTCGTCGCAAATTCATTTCTAAGATACCAGCCGTTCGTTCCCATCAGCGTGGTCTCGCCATCGAAGCCGCGCACCGTGTAGCGTCCGCCCATGCTGATCATATCCACGCCATAGAGTCTTTGCTCGTTCATCGTCCACTGTCCGTGTAAGGAACTCGTGAATGTTGCAGGCCGATGATCGAAAGTAAACGGATGGACATAATCCACATCGACAAGCCACAGGCGATAGCGCGTCTTTGGCGCATCAGGATACGTTTTCTCCTCCTGTGCGCCCAGCCAACCGAGTCCGAAGCGGTGCGCGATGCGGAAATAGAGCGTGTCCCGGTCGATGTAAAGCCGCTCCGCATAGCCGACCTCCAACGATGTCTGGTGCATCGCCTGGATGGGAAGCTCCACATCGTTGATGAAGCTATGGGAATTGCGCTTCTTCAGACGAATATCCATGCTCGTTTTCATGCTCGACGAACGATGCAATACATAATCCCAGGAAAATGTCGAGATATTCGTATCGCCCGCGCTGATGAAATCGTAGGGGCGGCTCTCCACCGTCTGATGATATTTCGAGCGCTGGTAAGAGAACGTAAACGTATGCGCCCCGTAGGGAATCGTGTAGCTGACATTATGCCCGCGCGTGCCCTTCGCATAGCCGTCCTGTGCGCCGTCGAGATTCATGCCGACGCGCAGTATATCGTTCCGCTGAAATATCTGGTCGACGCCGACATTGCCATAAAGCTGCAGCTTTCCCGTATCCTTGAGACCGGAATCATCGAGGGAGATCGTGCCGTAGACATTCTTGCTGCGCATCACCGTGAGCAGGACATCCGTCATTTGCGGCTCCTGTGCAGGTAAGAGCTTCACGGTAATATCCTGCGAAGGCAGGCGCTTCGCCTGCTCAAGCCCCTGCTCAATATCGCGCACGTTCAAGACATCGCCTTCGCGAAACGGGAAGAGGTTGTATGTATAGAGCGTATCACTGCCTTCCGTAAAGCGTACGGCATGAATGCGTCCGATCTGCAAGACAAGGCGGAGCGTTCCTTCTGAGAGATTCTGCTCGGGGATGACGACGCGGCTTGTTGAAAAACCGCGCTGCATAAGCTCGTGGTTCATCTTGCCGACGGCTTCATTGATCTCCTTGAGAGCAAGCTCGCGTCCTTCGTAGTCACGGGCGATATGACGCAGGAAATAGAACTTCCCAGAGTCATTTTCAAGCACGACCTTGGCTATGGGGAAACGAACCGTTTCATCGGCAGGAAGCGTTGAGGAAGGGGGAGCGGGCGTATCAACCTCCGTGCGTTCTTGATGCAGCCGCTCCTGTCGTGCAGCCTCCTGCGCCCGCGACTGGTCGAGCTGCTCCTGCTGCGAGAGCGGAGCAGCTTGGGCGGGAGAGACGGATAAGGGGAGGATGGCTGCTGCGAGTAGAAGAGCGGATGGGAGTTTGAGTGTTATCAAATGGATTCACCACATTCTTTTAAAACTAAGTGATCATGATCAAGAGGCGTCAATTCTATTGCTTATCAACTACATTAGAGGCAGCACGATTTCTTTTTGCCGATGCAAGCAGTCGTTCAAAGAAATCTGGATTATAATCTACCTTGGACCAACAGACGGGCCCAATCTGGTTTTTCCAATAAAGCGGAATCATATTGCCTGTGCGTGTATCGTAGATGCCAGAGTCAAAATGCCGAACCCGCTCTTTACGGAAAAAATCCAGCGCGTAGAATCCAGGAAAATATGCATAATCCACCAAAGATGCTTCAGTGAACAGGATTCCGTTGTTCGCATTGCCGTGCACATCCCAACAGCTTGAACTCAAGAACCACGATCGATACAGTTCAAACAAGACTTCTCCCTGCAAATTGACAACAACAGCGTAATTCGGGTCACGGCTCCAAAGCAAGATACTTTTGCCTTCTTCATACCAGCCTTTCAGGAGATTCGCTGTTCCGACCAGCAAAGGAAATAGAGGCTCTTCGCCTTCATCGTTTACGAATACCAAGACAGAATCATCCTGTCGGATACAAATGAGGCCATCCTTGTATTGCAGGGGGGCGCCATCCTTTTGACTAATGTCATCTCCGAAAGAACGCATGCTCAGATCATCATAGATTTCTTTTGGTTCTCCGCCTTCTTTAGGGATAGAATACACTTTATGTGGCAGCCCATAACCTGGGGAAAAGGTAAGATAGAACTTATCGGGATATACATATAGTTTGCCGGACCGTAAATGGGATACAGAATCTGGCCATACAACGGGAATTTCCAGCAAATCATCTTCGGTCAAGCGCATGATTCTAGGAGTCCGTGGAAGAGAGTCATCCTTCTGCCACAGATAAAAATACAGACCTTCCTCTGTGAATGCAGAGACGTATATGTTATAATTCTCAGGGACTACAGCAGAAATGTCGAGGATGGTTTCATGCTCCAAATGATTCGGATCTTTGATAACGAAACAAGGAGTCAATTCTACATTAACATACCATCCAATAATACTGCCGGAAAATCTTGTTTGTTGCGCGTAATATGGAAATAACACTCTTCCTATCCCGATAAACAGGCATATAAAGGTCAAGATAATAAGTATTTTGCATAATTTCTCATGCTTTATCCAGATTGTGTTCATTCGTTTGGCACCCTTCCATAGGCCCCATTTGTAAGAAGCCCTTTTCCTTGAAAGAAATAAATGTCGTCTGAAAGGATGGTATAGATGGCTGTTGGGTTAAGTAGATTCTCCCTTAGTTGCCTCACCGTAATTTTTGCTTCCCAACTTAGATTATCATAGGAAATGCTTTGGAGGATGGGAATTATTGTAGTGGTTACGCAGTTATGCTCAGTGAGATGGTAATCAGAAGTGCCGTTTCTATAATACTGAGTGTTTGCGTTAATAATTCTTTTTGCATCAATGGTTGAATCATCATCATTAACGTCAGGGCATACTTCGCTAAAAAACTTATGAGTTTCTTCAGAAGGGATTTGTGTATAGCCGTTATTTTTTATCTGATCGTTATATGCAGCGACAGCTTTTACGGGATCTATATATTCGGAGTTAATCATAAAAGTGTACCGTTCCTTTGGATCATAAAACCAGCGGGTAATGAATGTCCCGGGACCGGTAGGAGCGGCAAGACCGCTGCTCGTTTCAATATCTTTGCCATATCGTCCGTAATCGGCAGAATCATATGATCCTGTATCCGTTTTTACAACAATTCCAACATGACCTAAAAAGCCAACTTTAATGCTGATTCCAATCTGAACTGGGATATGGTCTTCGGCTAGATAGTTCCACTTCGTCCCGCTTTGTGCAGCACTTGCACCAGCACCTGCATTCCCACCAGTCGCCTTAGCCGCTGCAGCACCGACAATTGCGCTGACGATCTGTGCGGTGCCGGGATCCTTGATCTTCTTGATCTCGCCGATGATTGCCTCATTGACGCCTGCGCCGATGGCACCAGAAGCAAACCCCGCGCCTGTGATCTGGCTCATGATGCCGCCGATGATGGCGTGGACGGCGACTTTTCTGCCGCTGCCGTCGTCGGGGAGGTTATGGGCGAATGTGCATAACGAATGGATTATCTAAATAGATACTCAAATGGCTGGAATAAAGATCCATAGACCCTAGGAGACGTGTTTTTAAAATCTCGAGATTTTAATCGTTGACATATTTCCTGTTCTTCATAAGTTAAATCGGAATGTTGGGTAAGTATTTTCATCTGGTCCTTATATACTTTTTTGTTAGCTGCTATGTTACGGAGTCCTAGAAATGGTCGTTTATCATCTATGGGTTCTGTATCGCTGTGTGTGTCAACATAGCTATTGATAACATCCACATCCTCTTTTGTTAAATCTTCGTCAAATAAAGTAATGTTGCCATGTACATAATCAATGATCCAAAAGCCCTGTGCACCCCTCACATACAATTTCTTCTTGTTCTTTTCGTAAGAATAAACCCGGTCGTCTATCTCGTGGTAGTCTGAATGGACGGATCTTACTCTGTAATCTCTTAACTGTTTCCAATACGATATTTCGAAATCCCGAGGAAGTTGATCTATGATGAATAGATCATAAATAATGAGCATAAGGAGTACAAGAGTAATCCGTAAAAACATGGAAAATAGAGCGCCACATACGAACAATAGAGAGATGCATAAGGAAATAAAAAAATTATATTTTTTCATCTTATTCACCGTTTAAATCTATATCCGTGTTAATGTCAGAATACCATTCATATGGGGTCAATATCCCCGCCTTTTGCAATTCATGAGCACCATCATTTATTAAAGCTTTAGGATTCAGTTCACCCCAATGGTCAAAATTGTAGTAGTCTTGGAACAGTCCTTCTACATGCACTGAATTTTCACTAGTTCTGGTTATTTTTAGATTTAGAGAACCTTTACCGGGGCCCATATGAAAATCATATGGATCGCCCTCCATTGGACCTATACTTATCGCACGGAATTGTGTTTCCCCTACCGGAATTGCACCTCCTATTTCTGTTACTTGTTCCTGAAAGGATTTTCCGTTTATTATCAATGAACTCATTTCAGAATCAGCGTCAAAGTGTAGAGGTTCTCCCTCTCCTTCGTATGCGTGCCTGTATAGTTCCCGTGAAAGAGGGGTGACTTCTTGTGCTACGGATGAATTAGAAGCAAGGGCATAAAACCCGCCTAATATCCTGGCTGCAGTATTGGAAGCAAGGTTAGAAAACCTGCCTGGCATCTCGGAGGCAAGGTCAGACAGCTCACCTGGTATTTCACCTATATCATCAGAAAAAATGTCAGACAGTCTGCCGGGTATTTCACTTATACCATTAGAAGAATTGGTATTGAATACGGTGTCTGCTTTTTGTTTGGCCATTACACCATCCAATATATATTGAGCTTTTGAAGAAGAGTGGTAGTCTTCAATCTTAAGTTTGCCAGTCTCTATACGCGTACGATATTCATTCGCTTTTTTATACGTTCGTTCATCCATACAAACAATTGCATTTAGTGCATAGTTTAATCCCTTGCTTAACCATTCATCCCGATACCTTTCGGGAATCAAATCTCTCAATATTGGATATAGTGAGGCTGTAATTCGCTCATCGTCGCCATCTCCTGTTAAACCGTGTTGAGCATTGAAATTGCTTAATGCTGCATATCTCGCAATAATATCAATACGCTTGTCCTCATCCTCTTCACCCAATGAAAGCAGTTCATCAACAAATGTATACTGTTCTTTTCCTAACCAGTTCCATTTTGTCCCGTTTGCTGATGCAGATCCTCCCGCTAGGGTGTTCCCGCCAATGGCTTTCGCCGCAGCAGCTCCGACGATGGTGCTGATAATCTGCGCCGTACCAGGATCTATCCCCTTTAGGTTCTTGATCAGTGCCTCGTTGAGACCTGCACCGACAGCACCAGAAGCAAAGCCGGCACCCGTGATCTGGCTCATGATGCCGCCGATGATGGCATGGACGGCGATTTTCCTGCCGCTACCGTCGTCGGGGAGGTTATGCGCGAGACGGAAGGCTTCTTCCCCGAAGACACGGGCGAGTTCTTGCTGCTCCTCGATTTTCTCCTTGTCGAAGATCCTGCCAAGCTCGTTCAGCGCGTGCTCCGTATCACGGCTGAGGGCAGAGATGTCCTGCGTGGGATTCTCACGAATCTCAATCGTTCCCCGTGCTACGGCAGAACTGGTCGTGCTGTTCGCATCGCCCTTGGCAGGCATGGAGAGGCTGGGGGAGAGGCCTATGGTGTTATAGACCTTGTTCTTCTCTTGGTGGCTCATCTTGTCATAGCTGCCGTAGTGGTGATACTCGGCGCCTATGCTTTTCGAGCTGTAGTCCGCACCGTTCTCCAAATCGCTGAAAGAGAACGTTCCCGTACTGAGGCGGTTCTTTCCCGCATCCGCTTCGCTTGCAATGACCGCGCCCTTGAGGTCGGTGTTCTTTTCGACGTAGATGTCGAAGCCGCCTTTTCCAGCGAAGATGCCGGACTGGCCTCTGGCGCTTCTATAGTGGGAGTCGATCGTTCCTCTGCCCGCCGAAAGGCCGAATGTGGGCTTGGAGAATTTTCCCGCGCGAATATCCCACGAGAGATCGAAGCCTGCCGATGTGTTCTTCTCCTCGTAGGTTTCCTTTTCCTGCAAGGTCTCGATATTGAGATTGCCGCCGATCTTGGCCGTGACCTTGTTGCCTTGCACTGTGCTGCCGAGGATGTTCGTATCCTTGCCGCTTTCGATCTGCAGGGCGTCTTTGGCAGCGATCTCCGTCGGGGTGTAGGTCGAGGCATTTTCCTTGCTGTTTCCCTGTGCTTTGCTTGCGTGCAGACTGAGGCCTGAGAGGCCTTGCGGGCTGAAGGAGACGCCGATGCCGGCGGAGCTTGCTTCGTTCTCGCTCGTCGTGCGGCTGCTGTTTTCTCCTGCAAGCAGTTCTATGTTCTGCTTTGCTGCAAGGGCGACGTCCTTTCCTTCGACTTTAGAGCCTTGGATGGTAAGATCGCGTTCGATGGCAGAGAGCGTTGCTTTCTCTCCAGCGGCTATTTTGCTGCCCGCATATTCCTTGGTGACGCTCTCCGTGCGGCTGTAAGACTTGCTTGTGCCGAGGCTGAGATTTAAGGAGAAACCCGAGGCATCCTGCAGCGGGTTTTGTCCTTTGCCAAAGTTTTCGTTTATCAAGCGGCCGGCCTTCCAAGCGTAGACGGCTTTCAAGCGGTCGTCCTGCACTTCGCCCATGCGCTGCAAAGGTGCGGCGATCTCCTGTCCGAGGCTCAAGAGCCCATGCCCGAGGCTGACGGTCAGTCCCGTCGTTCGACTCTCCTGCGTCAAGACATCGCGGTAGATATTTTCCCTGCCGTCGATGTGCGTTTCCTTCGCCGTGATGGTTGCATTTCCTCCGGCAAGGACGCTGGCAGAGGTCAGATGTGCGGTATCTCCCGCTGTGATCTTAACATCGCCTGCAAAGCCTGCGATGTTCGTTCCCGCCTGTGTAAGCGCGGAGCTGTCGCGCTCGCTCTTGACCTGCTGCGTGCCGATGGTGAAGCCGAGACCGCCGGAGGAGAAGATGCCAGAGGTCTTTTCTTCCTTGAAGCTGTCCGTATGGGCGTAGTTCTCTTCCGATGCCGCAGTGAAGGTTCTTCCTGCAGCGATATTCGTGTTATTGTCCGCGAGGATGTTTGCCGCCTGCAGCGTCACGTCTTGTTTGGCGGCGAGGTTGATGTTCCTGCCTGTGACGAGCGTGCCGCGCGCCTCGTCCGTCGCATTGTCGATGCGGATGGTTGTCCGGGTGCTCGACAGGAAGCCGCTTGCCGTATGGCGATGACCGTAGTGATCTTCGGCAGTTTCGCGTCCTGCGGTGAGGGTGATGTCCTTTCCGGCGGCGAGGGAAGTCGTGCCTTCCGTGCTGGCGATGGTAGCGGCTCTTGCTTTCAGATCGTTTCCGGCAGCTATGGAGATGTTTCCATCGGCGCGAATCTCCGTGCCGAGTTCCGTGCCGCGCTTGGTGCGCAGATAGTTCTCTGCATTCTCCGTCATGTCTTTTTGGCTTTGGAGCTTCTTTGTGTCAAGCGTGATGTTTTCTCCCGCTGAGAGGAGGACGCTGCCATTCTTGCCAAGCGCGGAGAGCGTTGCGCCGACAAGCTCGATGTTCTTTCCTGCGCTGGCGACGAGGACGCCATCCGCGCCCTTGACGGCGATGCCTGCCGTCGTGTTCAGTACGTCTTGGTTCGCCAGATGCTCGCTCGTGCTCTTTGCCGCTATATTGCCCTTGGCCTCCAACACGACAGACTTCTCGCCGAGAACCGAGCCTTGGATGCGGATGTCTTTTTCCGACTGTAACGCGATGTTCTTGCCGAGGACAAGCCCCGAGCTTTCCAGATCTCCCGTTTTGGCAATGATGTTCTCCCCGTAGAGCGTGCCTGCATTCTTGAGGGCTTCCTTGGTCTCGACGACGATGTTCTTCGCCGAGATGAGACTGCCGCCTTCGGTGAGTCGGAGTCCATCGGTGTTTTTCGTATAAAGGACGGGATAGATAGCGCGCTCCTTTTGTCCGTTGACTTCAACCTCGCGCTCTTCGAGCCAGATCATATCCGAGGTGAGGGATGCGATCTGCTCCTTGGATAGGGCGACGCCTGGGGCGAGGTTCATCTCTTTGGCATAGGAAATGCCCGCATCCATCAATGCTTTGAATGCAGTTTCATCGTCCGTATAGCCTTCCAGATGGCGTTTTCCCGTCTGCCTTAGAATCTGATCGGCAAGAAGCTGTTGCTCGTAGAAGCCGTCGCCGATGCGCTTGGGAATCTTGTCTTGATCCCATTTCATTTGGCGGTACATGTAGTCCGAGGAGAGGAATTTCCGCTTGTTGGTAAAGGCGGGATCCGTTTCTACGAGATACTTTGCCGTGGCTTCCGGATGGACGTGGTAGAGAGAACTGACGAAGAGGGATTCCATCTTCGTACGGTCGTCGGATTTGGATGCATTCGTGTGGGAGAGTCCGAAAGGGGAAAGCGCGTTTTGCACGCGCTGTCTCTGTGCATCTTGGATGTCCGCCTTTTCGACGGACGCAGCATTGCCGCCCTCATAGGTCTGCACGCCGATGGGGGAGGGATTGCTCTTGGTGATTTCGGGCGTCATAAAGACGACGTCATGATATTTCCGTACTTTTCCTCTATGAAGCCAGTTCCTTCTTTCGGTATAGCTGCCCTGTGTCGTTCCGAAGGTGACGGCAAGTTCCTGCTGTTTTTGGGCGTCTTCTTTGACCGCCCCCGTTGCATGGAGCGTTCCTCCTGCAACGATGTTGCTGTCCTCGTTTTCAACGGCGCTGTTCAAAAGGATGTTCGCGCCTGCACGGATACTGCCGGGGAGAGAGGAGGTAACATGTTCCTTCGAGAGGATCGAATGACTGCGAATCACGGTGAAGTGGATGATCTTCTGCCCTGCCGCTGTGCCGATCTTTTGATTGTACGCTTTTGCCTCTGCATTATACGCCGTAATCTTTTCGTTGAGTTTTGCAAGAATCGCTTTGTATGCTTCATCCCATGCAGAACGTGCAAGATCGTCTGCAGCGGGGCGGTCCGTGCTCATGGAGGCGATGCCGAATTGTTTGAAGATCGGATCGTCGTAAGCGTATGTCGGCGCAAGGGTGCCGATCAGTTCGTCCGGAATGGGCTTTTCACCTGCAGCACGTTCTTCCTCTGAGATTTGTTCGATGGGCTTGTACTCCGCAGGTTCAAGAATCGCCTTTGGCGCGACATAACTGTGGTATGCGCCGTAGCCGCTGTTGATCTCGCGAAATTCTTCTGCGGGAAACGCCTGCCCTTGTTCGATATGGCCGCCCTCATCAATGCGAAGCTTCACGGGATTGTCTTTCGTCTCTGTGATGACGCGCTTGGCGGAGAAGGCGGCGTTTTCGTTCTTCGTCAAAGGCGCAGTGATGGAGATGTTTCCCTGCGCCTCGATGCGTGCGCCGCGATTGGCGACTTCTTCTTTTGCCGCAAGCGACAGATCGCCGCCCGAGTAGAGCAGAGCATTCCCGCTGTTTTGGATGGAGTTTGCTTGAAGAGCGAGAGCTTCATGCGCGGCAATGACACCTGAGGGAAGGGCGGCAAGCTCGGCTTTGACGGCATCTACAACCTTTTGCTGTGTGTCGTAGGCGGATTCGGCGGCTTGGATGATAGCATAGAGCAGGAGCTTGTTGTTTTGGCAGCATGGCTTGAAAAACTGATTCGCGAGAATGCACGGGTGGCACAGAATCAGACGGCGTATCTGAAACAGGAGAATCATGACCACCCGTCAAACGGGTGGTTTGCTCGCCCCTATAAGGGGCAGTTACCAGCCAGCGTCTAAAGACGCTGGCTTTCACTACGTTCAAGCCAGATTGCTCTTGACTCGTCACCGCCCTTAAAAGGGCGTTTGTACTACTTGCTACCCTTAAAAGGGTCTTCGTATTCCTTCACACTCAACTTATCCATCGCAACATCATGCCTTTCTTGCTCTTGGATATACTTGCGAATGGTTGCTTCATTTAAGCCAACCGTACTCACATAGTATCCTTCTGCCCAAAAGTGCCGATTGCCAAATTTGTATTTCAAATTGGCGTGTTTGTCAAATATCATTAACGCACTTTTCCCTTTGAGATATCCCATAAATTGTGATACACTAAGTTTCGGCGGAATGCTTACCAACATATGCACATGATCGGGCATCAAGTGTCCTTCCAAAATCTCTACACCTTTATATGCACAAAGTTGCCTTAAAATGTCACGGATGCTCGCTTTATACTGATTGTAGATGATTTTCCTACGGTATTTAGGCGTAAACACGATGTGATACTTGCACAGCCACTTTGTATGCGATAAACTATTAGCTTTCTGTGCCATAAGCACCTTTCCTTTCTGTATACTGGCTTGAACAACCTTAGTATACTACCCGGAAAGGTGTTTTTGGTATAACCATTTGTCTTCCACCCGCATAGCGGGTGGTTTACTGTGTCGCATGCTTTGCATGCGACACTGGGTCACGACCCATAATGAGATTCGCGCACGCTATCTGGAAAAGCTGAGGAGTTTGGAGAAGCTGGACGAGCAAATTGCCGAGAGGGAGAGCAAGAGAAATACCTTGGAGAGCATGATTCAAGTGGTATATGGTATCAACGGAGAGCTGGTTGTGTTTGATGAGGAGCTATGGGGCGGGCTGCTCGATCACATTGTGGTCAAGGAGGACGGGCAGGTGGTTGTTGTTTTCAAGGGCGGGATTGAGATTGCGCTTGAGGGATAATTTCTCCATTTATTTATGAACACTTGGAGAAATGTGCAAAAAAATGTACATCATCTGTGCTATACTTTCTGTGTAAGCAAGATGAAAGGGAGACATAACGATGTATGGTGCAAATAAGAAAATGCTGAACCTGCTGATTCTGAAGGTACTGCAGGAGCACTCGGATGCAGAGCATCGGCTGATGCAGGGCGAGATTATACGTCTACTGCAGTTACAGTACGGGATTATCTGTGATCGTCGCTCGGTGCGCAGCAACATCCAATCCCTGCAGGACATGGGCTACGACATCGCAACGCATGGCGGATGTTGGCTTGTGGAACGGGACTTCGATAATGCCGAGCTGCGCATGCTGATTGACAGCGTGCTGTTCTCCAAGAATTTGTCGGGAGTGCAGGCCAAACGACTCATCGAGAAACTCAAAGGCTTCGGCAATCGTTACTTTCACGCCAAGGTTGCCCATGTGTCGAATTTGCCTGAACTGTTCCATTCCGATAACAAACAAGTCATGGTAGCCTTAGATACGCTAAACGATGCCATAGAGGAAAAGAAGAAGGTCAGCTTCATCTATAACTGCTACGGCACGGACTTCAAACTCCATCCAAGACGCGACGAGCCGTACATCGTGAATCCTTACCACATGGTAGCCAACAACGGGCGTTACTACCTGATCGGCAATTACGACAAATACGATGATCTGTCCCACTACCGCATTGACCGCATAACTTCTGTCACCATACTCTCGGAGCAGGTCAAGCCGAAAAAGGATGTCAGGGAGTTTGCCGGAGGTTGGAGCCTCCCCAAGCACATGGCAGAACACATCTATATGTACAGTGGCGACAGCGTGACGGTGAAATTCATCGCTGATACGGATTTGATGGACGAACTGATTGATTGGTTTGGAAGGGATTTTCACATCAAGAAAGAATCTGAAAATAAAATGCTTGTGACGCTCAGATGTAATGAACGGGCTATGAAATATTGGGCGTTGCAATACGGAGGACATATTGAAATCAAGGAGCCGCAAAGCTTGCGTGAGACTGTCAAAGCGACTGTCCTAGATATGGCGAAGAAATATGGAGGCGAATGAAGTGTGGCAAGATAACATTGGTGTTTGGCGCATCCATCTGAGAAATGATATTTCTGCCAAATATACGAGAGCTGATTTAATAAATTTCTGCAAGGATGAGAATTTGATTGGTGTAGGTTGGCAGAATATAACCACGAAAAAAGATTCCGAAGCATCCATTAAAGAGCAGTCTGTTACCGATAATGGCGAGTATGATATGGCAGGATTTAAAGCCGTCAATACCATGCGAAAAATGAAGGTTAACGACCTTATTTGGACAAGATGGGACGGAGTATATTATCTGTGTCGGATAACTTCTGAGTGGACGAAACGCAAGCCTAAGCAGAAACATAGTGATTTGGATATATCGAATTATGTGAATGTAATATGGCTCAGGATTGGAACCGAAGGCAAGGTGCCGGGAAAGGTCATCAGCTGTTTTCGTCCCACATCGTCTGCGCAGGCGATTCGAGGCATGGAAAATATTTCTAAGTATTTGTGGAATGAATATAGCAAAGAACAATTTTATAAAGTAGATAAATCATTTGAGTTATGGTCATTGCTTTCATCGGAAGAAGTGGAAGAAATAGTTTTGTTGTGGTTGCAAATGGAAAAAGGCTGCTATGTTTTCACATCTACGGTGAAAAATTCAACTCCGCTGTATGAATGCACATTGGTAAACAAAAGCGGAATACGAGTTTTCCCTCAAGTAAAAAAAGAGGATACGCTAGATGCAAGAGATTACATGGCGGCAATAAATGATAACGAAACCAATCAAGTGTATTTATTTACCACATCAGAAAAATACAAAGAAAATGGATGCCCTAATATTCACTATGTAAAAAAACAGGATATTGAAAATTTTATCAGAAAGAATCGCGCCTTGTTACCCACGATAACTCAAAAATGGATTGAATTGTCCACATTCAGCCAATTGGAGGATTGAAAGGAGCACCAACAATGTATGGAGCGATTTTAGGTGACATGATCGGTTCGCCTTACGAATTTGACAGGGGCGAAAAAATCAAGGCGTTTCCCTTGTTCATCGAAACATCCCGTTTTACCGATGACACCGTTATGACCGTAGCCGTAGCGGATGCCTTGCTCTATGCGGGTAAAGATGCCGAGGAGGAGAAAATCTGCACGGCGGTTGTTTCCTCCATGCAGCATTGGGGCAGGAAATATCCCAATGCAGGATACGGCGGCAAATTCCGTGAGTGGCTCAAGGAAAAAGAGCCGAAACCTTATGGCAGTTTTGGCAACGGTTCGGCGATGAGGGTATCTCCTGTAGGCTGGATTTACGACTCTATCGAGCGCACGAGAGAGATTGCCCGTTGGACGGCAGAGGTTACACATAATCACCCCGAAGGTATCAAAGGCGCAGAGTCTGTGGCAAGCGCCATCTACCTCGCGCGGACGGGAGAATCCAAAGTGACTATCAAACAGTATGTTGAGGAGGCGTTCGGCTATAATCTCTCCCGCACATTGAAGGAAATTCGTCCTGCCTACAACATGGACGTGACTTGTCAAGGCTCCGTGCCGGAGGCAATGATCGCTTTCTTGGAATCTACGGATTTTGAAGATGCCGTGAGGAACGCCATCTCCATCGGCGGCGATACGGATACCACGGCTTGTATTGCCGGAAGCATTGCCGAGGCTTACTATGGACTTACGCCGACATTGGAAAAAGAGTGCTTTGAGCGCATCCC
Source organism: Selenomonas sputigena ATCC 35185 (assembly GCF_000208405.1). Classification (NCBI taxonomy): domain Bacteria; kingdom Bacillati; phylum Bacillota; class Negativicutes; order Selenomonadales; family Selenomonadaceae; genus Selenomonas; species Selenomonas sputigena. The sequence goes on from NC_015437.1 coordinate 1,092,433, forward strand.
TGAAAAAATGAAATCCGTTCTGCGCCACTTTGACCGTGTGAGAGGGCAGGAAATACAAGGCGAACCTATTATCGAAGCGGTGCTTCGTCGTTATCTCAAGGACGAGTCCAAGGAAAACATGGCGGCTGTATTGGACGCATTTTATATGCGCATGAAAGATGGCGGTTCTTTTCTGCTCCCGCCAAGTGAAGTGCAGCGATTTGATGCGTGTGTCGAACGTGGAGATTACGACAGTGTAATAAGCATCGAAGCCTATACTTCGGATGGCGAATTTTTCATGGGACTGGACGAAGAAGACGAAAATGCCAATTATATTACGGAGGTAAAAATTTACGATTTGCTGTCCTTTATTGCCAAGGCAACCGATGCAGAGGCAGGGATTGACATCAACTACGCTAAGAATTTTTATCTGAATCGCGACATGGCAAAATCAATTTTAGCAAAAGGGGAAGAGAACGTTGCTCATCCGCGGGGGCTATATCTCCCTATGCCGGATACAATATCCATTTCGCCGAAAGACCTAAGCCCCAAATTCATCTCCGGTGTTCGATTTTGCTTCATGTGCACCTACGATGTCTACAATAACTACTGCGAACTTTATCATCGGAACGGCAAAATTTACCGTTATGATATTTCCGGTGATCACAAGAATGTTAAAAAAATCTGTCAGGTATTCCCTGCACTCAAGAAATTTAATGAGAGTGGCGGTCAAAACGGTAAACTGGAAGAATGGGAGTGGAATTACTACGAATTGGGGGCATGGGTCTTTGCGCACGCCGAAGTGAAAAAAGCGTATAAAATGCGTACGGGACATACCGACTGTTTGACATGGAGTCCGGATGATGCCTATATGACGATACAGGAATTGTTGAAGGAAGAAGATATGGTGTTTACACCTATGTCGATTCATGCCGATGCGATCCGTACCATGAGCGATTATCAACATGACCGTGAAGGAATTCCCTCCGGGTGGATTTACCTGGGCAACGATTATGAACGGTATGTGCTTGGGCAGCCAGGAGAACGCAACATCCTCGTTTTGGGTGTAAACCCCAGCACAGCCAAGCCGGGCGACGACGACCCTACGATCAGAAGTGTACGCAGGATTGCAGAGAATAAGGGCTATGATGGTTGGATTATGATGAATCTTCACCCGCAGAGAACACCCCATCCCGAAGAGATGGAGGATAATCCCATATGGAGCGAAAATAACCCGATGGTTGTAAAAGCCGTGATGAGAGAGTTTCATACACACGCCGTATGGTGCGCTTGGGGAAATATGATTGATATGACCGGTAAGGGGTTTTTGTATGGTGCGCTATTTGCAGTTTATGAAGTCCTCGGAGACTGCGTCAAGTGGTACAACTACGGTAACCTGACCAAGGGGGGGAAATCCCCACCATCTGAAGTGGTAAACTAAAACTGGACACAGAGGGGGTATAAATCAGACACCGTTTGTAGTATTCTGTACACAGGATAACAAGCGGTGGACAATTTAGCTCTCTGATGCGCACAGGAGGTTGCCACATGAAGTACACGAAAGAGCAAAGATTGGACATAGGCCGTCGGATTTACGACGGCGAACTCACAAGGTATGAAGCAGCAGAAGAATATGAGATCAGCGACGAAACGGCGCGAAATTATATGCGGCAGTACCGAAATGCCACCCGACTCCCTCCAAAAAGAGGAACAAAGAGCAACTGCGGTCTTGCCAATATGAAATTCAAGCCGACGCCCGCGGGACTGGAAGACCTCCAATCCATGACGAAAGAAGAGCTGATCGACGCCCTTGTGATGGCTAGGATTACGGAAGCGCGCTTAAAAAAAGCCTATCTGGTGGAAGGAGTTGGTGCGGAAAAGAAGTTCATTCCTATCGGCAAGAAGAGTACCAAGTAATCGTGGAGCTTTCCGGGGAGTTCCCGATCCAGCTGCTCTGCGAAAAGATGGGCATTCCACGCAGCAGTTTCTACAACTGGAAGAAGAGCGTTGAAAATCCATCGGAACAGGAGAAACGGCTTGTACAGAGCATCGAGTTGTTCCAGCAATACCATAGCCGCTTTCCTTCTCACGGGTATCGTTGGTTGAATGCCAAGATCCGGTTGGACAAGGGAATCGTCTTTTCCGATCCCTATGCCCATAAATGCTGCAAGATTGCTGAAATCAAGAGTGTTTCCAAGCATTACAAGTACAAGAAGCCCGGGGATTCGTTCAAAACGTACCCGAATCTGTTGCTCGCAGGAATCAATATTGCCGGTCCGATGGAATGCGTGGTGAGCGACATGACTGCCTTTTATGTGCAGGGCATCTATTATGAACTCACGTTGTATATGGATTTATGGAATGATGAGCTGATTGCACATTCGCTTTCATCCAAGCGCGGCGATCGTATGACCTATCTCAATGGTTTGCGGGATGTCATCGAGTTCAAGAAGCAATATCCGAATCAGGAGCTTGTCCTTCATAGTGACCGAGGCTCTGTATACGCTTCCAAAAGCTACAACGAACTCCTGCCCATGTATAACATCACTAGATCCATGTCCAGAGCCGGCACGCCGACGGACAATGCTGCCATGGAATCCATCAACGGATGGGTAAAGGTCGAGTTGTTTACGGATTTGCACATCACATCTGCAGACGATGTCCCCGGGCAGGTCGCCGAATATATTCGATTCTTCAACGAAGAGCGTCCCGCATACGCCCTTGGATACCTTACTCCAAAGCAGTATCGGGAACGGTTCGCGCCCAAGCGCGGAAGAGCCGACACTTGATAAACGGTCATTGTGAATAGATTCCGTAGACATCCAAACCAGCATAAAAATCTCGGTCTTCAACGGTTGTCTAACGCTTCGATAAGGTTTGTCTGAGATTCAGGTTTCCATGACTATTTTTGGAATTTTTGTGTCCAGTTTTTGTTGACAAGTGCACTATTATCTGATCCTATTACATTGTATCGTTATTGACGTTACGTCGTTCATTAGAGCGTAATGAGTGATACGGTTTAACGATGCGTCCCCTTAACTCATTTAATTATCTCAGTATCAAATCCTACAGCTTCAAGACCTGTGGCAATGACAGCATTTCCTAGTGTTTTATTTCTCTCACCTTCATTAAGTAAGTCTTCTAATGTTAACCTATTTTCTACAAGTGCCAATACAAGGTCAAAATAGAATTTCACCTCATCAAATCCTTCATAATCTACGGCCCTTGCAGATATAAAATCCTCACCAATAACGAAGTCATATCCGCTGCTTACTGACTTACGAATCCACAATTCCTGCGCAACTTTGTCAAAGTCGTTGTTAATATCAAAATACACCACAGGGACTTCATATCTGTAATTCCATAAATCATTCAAAAAATACGTTTTCCCATCGCAACTTGTCTTCACTTGTAAACCAGCATGTTTGCTAGCTATTACGCTTCCACTCTTCATGTTTGCAATCTCTTCAGTTTCCCTATTAACCCAAATAACATCTCTCTGCGGATCTGAAAAATTATATTGTCTGAACCACTCTCGTTTTGTCCGTTCAAGTCCTGTTCCTATTGCTTTAAACTTCTCGGCGATCTTTCTTTTTATCTTTTTTTTCCTGCTCGCAAGGGACAACCACTCTCTATTTAGTTCCTCATCTTCTTCACATCTTCGCACAATAACGGCCTCAGCTATTTTCCCCAACAACTGCATTGTTGTATCATGTGGATTAAGACTATAAATGATGCTTAAAGTTAGCTTATTATCTTTATAGGAAATTTTACCGAGGTCATCCATTAAGATGTCGAACAATTTCTTACCCGTATATAGGTTTAAAATTTCTATATTTCTTTTCCCTCTATTATGAAACTCACTATATTCTTGTGACTTACATAATTTTCCATCTCCATCAATAATCCCTACAATCATTCTGCGCCCATTCATAGTTTCTCCTCCAAAGACACTCAAAAATTAATCATCCCAACCGTTCACTCAACTTCGTATTCCGAACGCTTGTCCTTTCATTCTTTATAGCCATACCGACAGCTTTCTTCTCTCCAACCAGCACCAGTATTTTCTTCGCTCTCGTCACCCCAGTGTATAACAGATTTCTCTGCAACATCACGTAATGACTCATCGTGAATGGCATGACAACGATCGGGTATTCTGAACCTTGTGCCTTATGAATTGTCGTGGCATACGCCAACACCAACTCATCGAGTTCCGTAACATCGTAGATAATGCCTCTGCCGTCAAAGTCAACAGTCAATTCTCGTTTGATGTTGTATAAATAAAGTTGACAACTTCTTCGCAAGGAATAGATGTATAATGAACGATGAGAAGGAGCGGTCAAAATGGCAACAAACAAGCAATATGATCACGAGTTCAAAGTTCAAGCAGTAAAACTCGCCCAAGAAATCGGTCAGGCGAAGGCTGCTAGTGAATTGGGGATTTCAAAAAACACCATGTACACGTGGAGCCGTGCCCACCGTATGGGATATCTTGATCTTGGGCACGGTACACAAACACCCACGAGCGCCATGTCCCTGCATGAAGAAATCACCCAGCTCCGTGCACAACTCAAAGCGCAGGATAAAGAGATTCGGCGACTAAAGAAAGAGAACGACTTTCTGGAAGAAGCAAGCACTTTTTTCGCCGCCAGCCGTCTGAAGTCAACAAAAACGAACGCATGAAATTCATCGCGCTCAAGACTTCAGATGGCGCAATCAAAGGAAACATCAGCTTCTATTGCAAGATTCTCGATGTCACGAGGCAGGGATTCTATCAGTACTTGTCAAACAAAGATCGTCCGTGGAAATATCAGGCGCTAGCCGATGCCATGATGCAGATTCATGCGGAGGATGAATGCAATGACACCTACGGAAGAATCCGCATGTGGCAAGCACTCAAAATCAAGCAGCCGGAAGGCGTCCATATCCCGAGCGAGCGAACGGTTTACCGCGTCATGGAAGAAATCGGACTTAGCCATCGCCCCAACCGAAAGCTGAACGGTATCACCAAAGCAGATCGAGCGGCACACATGTCGGAAGATCTTCTGCGGCGCGATTTTCATGCCGATACGCCTCTTTCCAAGTGCATTACGGACGTGACGGAAATCAAGGCGTGTGATGGAAAACTCTATATTTCAGCGCTCTTCGATTGCTTTGACTCTGGTGTACTCGGTCTTTCCGTGGATACGAACATAAAAGCCCCCCTGTGTGTCAAGGTGCTCGCTAACGCTATGCTTTCTTATCCGAAATTCAAAGGGGCAATTCTGCATTCCGATCGCGGCAGCCAATATACGAGTCAGTTGTATCGAAAAGCTGTTCAAGACTACGGGATTCAGCAAAGCATGAACAGCGCTGGTGGTCGCTGTCATGACAACGCACGCTGTGAGAGCATGTGGGCTCGAATGAAGTCGGAACTGCTTTATGGTCGTTATGACACGCAAAAGATGACGACGGAAGAATTGAAGGTGTTAATTTGGCGATATTTCATGAGCTATTGGAACAACCGCCGAATTTGTTCAAGAAATGGCGGACTTCCTCCGATGGTGAAACGCCAACAGTTCTATGATTCCTTGGACGTAGCTTCTTAAGATTTCATTTCCTTGTGGGGAATTTGTCAACTGATCTTGACAATATCAAACTGTGTCATCAGTGCTTCTTTTTCAATGCTATTTTTTAGGATCCAGTTTTTGTTGACAAGTGCAATCCTCATCACGGGGCATTTACTTATGCCCCTGTTGACCCTGCCAATCGTTCAACTTCTTCCTGAGACAACTGTGTTGCTTCAGCAATCTGGGAAAGTGTGAGTTTCCCCAAAGCAATTAAAGCCGTCGCCGTCCGACGAGCCGATTCGACACGCCCTTCCATACGCCCCTCTTCCAATTTCTTCTCTCCGAATTTCTCCATCAGTTCGCACATGGCATGTACCCCCTCTGCTTCTGCTTTAAAGTAATCAGCTCTTTCAGCCAGCTCCTTATAATTCATCTGCTCCGGACTCTCACAGAAGAAATCCTGCATCAACCGTCCGAGTGGCGTATCATCACGGTTTGCACCATTGACGTAGAGGATATGCGCCCCATCATCAAACGGTCGCTGAAGCTCTTGGATGATTCGCTCCACATGGTACAGCGGACAACCCGCTCCATAGATGTCGTTTTCTGTAATGAAGATCACCCATGTCTCTGGAAGCTCAGAGAACTCCGCCCCTTTTGCCAGTTCCCGCGAATCCATCATGCTGCTGTTGTAGCGTGCCCGACGCGGAGCGGCACCCTCGTTGGCACGCTGTACCTCGCAGTCGTAGAGCTTCCCCTCGCTGTCTTCTGCCAACACGTCGAAACGCACGCCGCGACCATAGAGATTGTCCGCACTCTGCTGGGTGACGACATGCTTGACAACGAGATCGTCGCGTCCGAAGAAGATACGCAGCAGGAGCTGCATTCCCTCGACATAGTTATCAAAACATACGTTGAAAAACGTATCGTCTATCAAGCGGAACTTTTGAATCAGCATACCATATTCCGCCGGAATGTCCTTCTTGATTATCCTCACCGCGCCTATATCCTCCTCACCTTGTTCTACTATCATAGTATGCACTACGGCAAAGATTGTCAAGGCTGAAAATTTCAGCAAAACATCCAAGGGTGTCAAAAATCCGAGTCGTAAAAATGCTCGTGAAGCCAGTTCCCGTAAGGCTTCATAAACTCTGACATTTTTCCTTTCGAGTGCGCCATAGGGGTGTCAAACGCTTTGACACCCCTGCCAGTTGGTCGAATTTCCATCGAGCAAAAAATCTCTGAACATCGTCAAAAATCAACGAGCTTCCAGACAGGGAAATCTCTGAAAGCCCTTGCAGACTGCGGTTTCACGGCATATGGCAACGATAGCCTTTGTATCATTTTCACGCATTAGACATCCGTCTTACCACTAATTTTGATACAATCTAACGATGCACCCAAACGCACATAACGATGCACACGCACACCGTGTGCAGATTTGCACCTCCCTCATAACGATGCCGTGTTCATCGTTACGGAATATGAGTTTCTGTATTTTCAGCATCTATGAGTACCGTATGCCTCATGAACCCGAATTTTTCATGATTTATATTCGGAGCGTTCAGGTCATCATATTGAGGCCGCACCGTACAGGTTTCCACACCTTACAATGAACCAGAACATCTCGTCGCCCCGTCATATGTATTTTTTGAATACTGCTTTCATTTTGAGCATAACATCGATCAGCCAGTCGAACTGTTCCGACCACTGACTTCGGTCTGAGAGGGACACGCTTTTCTCAAGAACGATACGGCTCGCCTTGCGTTCCGGCAGTTCTCGCCAATCAAAGGAGAGTCCACATTCCTGCTCGATGGTAGCCTTGTCCTGCAGCAGTGCGTGAAACATATCCTTATCCTCGTTAATATAAAGTTCCACGTCCAATTCGTCTCTTTTCTGTATCCGAGACACAACGAAATGGCAGGCAGACGATCCAATGCTGAAGTCCATCCAATGATCTGTAGAGGGCTTTCTGCGCTTGAAGTTCTTTGCGAACTGTGCATTCTGGAAAGCGTAGTCCTGAAATGCCACCCAGTACTCGTATCTCTGTTGCTGCGTCGCGCCGGTCATCTCGGTCTTCTTGACCTCTTTCGTCCAGTCATTCGGTTTTTCAACGACCTCAAACTTGACGGCGGGCGCGGAATCGCCGATTCGGTACAGCTTGATCTCGCAGAGAAAAAATCCGATTTTTTCATCCGTATGGTAGTTCAGCCATTCGATGGCCGCCTTGTGTTCCTCACGCGCACGCTTCACGACCCAGATAATGACATCTGCCGATTTGCCGGATGCATATGTGATAAGTTTGCCAAGATGATCGTGATCCGTATCGCCCAGCTGATTCTCGATGATGATTTTCCGCTCCGTCCCGGTTTCTGAGGCAGAAAGATCCACATGAAAATCCCCGACCAACGACTCCGTTTCATCCACCGTAATATCAATCCCCACAGCATCAGCAAGAAGCGCGATGTTATCGTCCTCTGAAAGCCACGGCGTAAAATCCGCCGCCTCGTGCGGCCACACCGTCCGCAAGTCTTTGATTTCCTCGAGTATGCCCAAATTCGCCATTACTATACCCCCCTGCATTGTCATTCTCTTTCCCAATTTTGACACAGGAGAGGAGTTTTTTCAATCCCAAAGGAAAAAAGCACCCGACCGTAGCCGCGTGCCTTTTTCTTGGTTGGCGTGTCGGGGAGGACATAAATGGTTTTATCCTTCTCTTGCTCATTGTATATAGGAGCTTTATCATGTTTTACGAACCAAGCAGAATATCCCTCCTCACCGAACATACGGGTTATTTTTCAGTTATCTTATCTTTGCCCGACATAACGCTTCCGCCCTCCGGCATCACATACCTTTTATCCGTAAGTACCCACGTACATCGAACTCCTGAAACTCATCCGTAAGCGGCATATAGAGAGGATTGCACTTGTCAACAAAAACTGGACACAAAAATTCCAAAAATAGTCATGGAAACCTGAATCTCAGACAAACCTTATCGAAGCGTTAGACAACCGTTGAAGACCGAGATTTTTTATGCTGGTTTGGATGTCTACGGAATCTATTCACAATGACCGTTTATCAAGTGTCGGCTCTTCCGCGCTTGGGCGCGAACCGTTCCCGATACTGCTTTGGAGTAAGGTATCCAAGGGCGTATGCGGGACGCTCTTCGTTGAAGAATCGAATATATTCGGCGACCTGCCCGGGGACATCGTCTGCAGATGTGATGTGCAAATCCGTAAACAACTCGACCTTTACCCATCCGTTGATGGATTCCATGGCAGCATTGTCCGTCGGCGTGCCGGCTCTGGACATGGATCTAGTGATGTTATACATGGGCAGGAGTTCGTTGTAGCTTTTGGAAGCGTATACAGAGCCTCGGTCACTATGAAGGACAAGCTCCTGATTCGGATATTGCTTCTTGAACTCGATGACATCCCGCAAACCATTGAGATAGGTCATACGATCGCCGCGCTTGGATGAAAGCGAATGTGCAATCAGCTCATCATTCCATAAATCCATATACAACGTGAGTTCATAATAGATGCCCTGCACATAAAAGGCAGTCATGTCGCTCACCACGCATTCCATCGGACCGGCAATATTGATTCCTGCGAGCAACAGATTCGGGTACGTTTTGAACGAATCCCCGGGCTTCTTGTACTTGTAATGCTTGGAAACACTCTTGATTCCAGCAATCTTGCAGCATTTATGGGCATAGGGATCGGAAAAGACGATTCCCTTGTCCAACCGGATCTTGGCATTCAACCAACGATACCCGTGAGAAGGAAAGCGGCTATGGTATTGCTGGAACAACTCGATGCTCTGTACAAGCCGTTTCTCCTGTTCCGATGGATTTTCAACGCTCTTCTTCCAGTTGTAGAAACTGCTGCGTGGAATGCCCATCTTTTCGCAGAGCAGCTGGATCGGGAACTCCCCGGAAAGCTCCACGATTACTTGGTACTCTTCTTGCCGATAGGAATGAACTTCTTTTCCGCACCAACTCCTTCCACCAGATAGGCTTTTTTTAAGCGCGCTTCCGTAATCCTAGCCATCACAAGGGCGTCGATCAGCTCTTCTTTCGTCATGGATTGGAGGTCTTCCAGTCCCGCGGGCGTCGGCTTGAATTTCATATTGGCAAGACCGCAGTTGCTCTTTGTTCCTCTTTTTGGAGGGAGTCGGGTGGCATTTCGGTACTGCCGCATATAATTTCGCGCCGTTTCGTCGCTGATCTCATATTCTTCTGCTGCTTCATACCTTGTGAGTTCGCCGTCGTAAATCCGACGGCCTATGTCCAATCTTTGCTCTTTCGTGTACTTCATGTGGCAACCTCCTGTGCGCATCAGAGAGCTAAATTGTCCACCGCTTGTTATCCTGTGTACAGAATACTACAAACGGTGTCTGATTTATACCCCCTCTGTGTCCAGTTTTAGTTTACCACTTCAATCTGCCCCCGGAAGCAGAATGCAGATTGATACTTCAAAGGGGTGGGATGTCCTTGGCAAGATTCTTAACAAAATGGTATAAGGTGGTGAAAAAATGGAAAATAATAAAAGCTATAGGGGGCGATTAAAAAATCAAATAAAGGATGCTTGTGGAAAAGTTATCTACACATATACTGCACATCATAAATTGGCTGACCGCCTTGAGAAAGAAAATAAGCTAGTAAAAAATACACAGATCATATTGACAGCACTGTCTTCCTGTGGATTCTTTGCAAGTATTGTAACAAACGAAGTGGTATTGACATGGGCGGGTGGAATCTTAGCAACGTTGTCATTGTGCCTGAATCTTTATGCCAAGGAATATAAGATTCAAAATGAAGTAAATCAACATAGAAGTGCTGCAAATGCGTTATGGAACGTTAGAGAAGGTTATGTATCTCTGTTGGTTGATTTTGAGGTATTAGAGGATAGCGAGATACAGAATAGAAGAGAAGCTCTTTGCGGGAAAGTGTCTGAAATCAACAATATCTACCCAGCAACCGATGCGGAAAGCTATAGGGCTGCGCAGAGGGCTTTGCAAAAGGAAGAAGAACAGACCTTTAAGGAAAACGAGGTTGATTCTATTTTGCCTAACGGTATTGATGGGTAATTAAGGAATCTCTGATTAATTAAATGAAGTCCGTCAGATTGGTGTAGATTTTTCGTCCAAACGAGGAGGCAAATCAGATCCATAACAAAAGGCTATGTGTGGAATTTGCAGGCATTGTGCGGGCAAAAAAGATGCGCTAAGATGATGGCATTGAATTTATCAGTTCATCCCTAACTGTCATTGAAAGATAAACACAACATAGATTCCATTCGCTCTACCCAGCGTTTGGAATCTCTTTTTCTTTTGCAAAGAATCATTAGTCATCTTCCCCTATCCTGTGCTATAGTTTCCTTATATTTGAAACGTAGGAGGGAAAGCCGTTGTTTGCAAAGACTTATGGTGCCATGACCTTCGGGATTGACGGACGGATTATCGACGTTGAGGTGGATGTGTCGCCGGGGCTGCCGGGCTTTGAACTGGTGGGGCTTCCCGATACGTCGGTGAAGGAGTCGAAGGAGCGGGTGACAGTCCATCTCGCTTAACCATGTTGCTCGGTCGAAGTGCAGAATACAGAAGTGGGATTTTGGTATTCGCCGCAATTTTCCATCAGCAAGCAGGATTAAATCTTATCAATGGAGAAAAATAGTAAACAAAAGAAACACCATTCCAATCAAAAAGAGGTGCAGCCTTGTGTTTGCTAAATCGTATGGTGCGGTGACGTTCGGGGTCGATGGGAGGATCATCGATGTCGAGGTCGATGTTTCTTATGGATTTCCTGCGTTCGACATCGTCGGGCTTCTTGATACGGCGGTGAAGGAGTCGCGTGAGCGCGTGCGCACGGCGATCAAGAATACGGGCGTGAAGCTCAAGCCTGCGCGAGTGACGATCAATCTTGCGCCTGCGGACATACGAAAGGACAGCTCGGGACTCGATCTGCCGATCGCCGTCGGGCTGTTGGCGGCGTATGGACTGATTCCGCCAGAGCGCATGGAGCGTGCCTTGTTTGCGGCGGAGCTTTCGTTGGAGGGGGAGCTTCGGAGTGTGCGCGGCGTGCTCTCCATGACGGTCGGGGCGAAGGAGCATGGCTTTCGTGAAATCTTCGTCGCGCCCGGCAACGGCAGTGAAGCGTTGCTTGTCGACGGCATCCGCGTGTATGCGCCGAAAAACTTGCGCGAGCTGTACGATTTTCTCTTGGGCAAGGCGGAATTGCTTCCGTTGGAAGCAACACCTGCTGCGGCGTGTGATACAGAAGTGCCTTCGGATGACTTTGCCGATGTGCAGGGGCAGTTCTTCGCCAAGCGTGCGCTTGAGATTGCGGCGGCAGGCGGGCACAATCTTCTGATGGTCGGCGTTCCAGGCTCGGGCAAGACGATGCTCGCGCGACGCCTGCCGTCGATTCTGCCGCCGATGACGCGGCAGGAGGCGCTTGAGGTGACGAAGATCTACAGCATCGCGGGGCTTTTGAAGGACGGCAGCGGCCTCGTCGAGACTCGTCCTTTTCGCAGTCCGCATCATACGACGTCGACGGTGGCGATGATCGGTGGCGGTAGCATCCCGCGTCCGGGCGAGGTGACGCTCTCGCATCACGGCGTGCTGTTTCTCGACGAGCTGCCGGAGTTCGGCAAGTCGACGCTGGAAGTTCTGCGCCAGCCGTTGGAGGACGGCGCTGTGACGGTCGCACGGGTCAATGCGACACTGACATTTCCCTCTCGTATCATTTTGGTCGTGGCAATGAATCCTTGTCCGTGCGGCTATTTTGGCGATAAGGAGAAGAGCTGCGACTGCACGCCGAATGAGATCAAGCGCTATACGCGGAAGATTTCGGGGCCGCTGCTCGACCGCATCGACATTCATGTCCATGTGCCGCGCGTCAAGTACGAGGATATGACATCCGTGGCGAAGGCGGAATCTTCGGCTGTGATTCGGGAGCGCGTCCTAGCTGCGCGAGAGATTCAGATGGAGCGCTTGCGTGAATGGGGCATTTTCTGCAACGCACAGATGAGCCATGCGATTTTGAAAAAGACGTGTCTTCTTGAGCCTGAGGCGCAGAATCTCTTGGCACAGGCGTTTCAAGTCATGAATCTGTCGGCACGATCGTATGACCGCATCATCAAGGTCGCACGCACGATTGCCGATCTCGACGGGGCGGCGACGATTGAGGCGAAGCATGTGGGAGAAGCCATACAGCTCAGGGACGATGTGGGACTGAATGTGGAATGATGAGGAAGCAATATTGATGGAGGAATGTTTATGGCATCGACGAAAGAGTATCTGGAGTTTGTATTGGAACAGCTATCCGGTTTGGAAGATATTTCCTATCGTGCTATGATGGGCGGGTACATCCTTTATTATAAGAAAAAAATCTTCGGAGGAATTTACGATGATCGATTCCTTGTGAAGCCGGTCAAGGCAGCTGTTGTGCATATGCCGGATGCAGCGTATGAACTGCCTTATGAGGGGGCGAAGGAAATGCTGTTGGTGGATCGTTTGGATGATAAGGCGTTTTTGAGCGAGTTGGTGCGTGCGATGTATGAGGAGCTGCCCGCGCCGAGAGAGAAAAAGAAATGAAATATTGCTCTATCCGTAAAATAGTGATATAGTGATAGCGAAAGAGTCGATGATTACTGTATTCTGGGAGGAAGCACATGTTTAATTTCAAGAACAAGGACTCGGAGTTTTTCGACTTGTTCCTCGAAAGCGCCCAGTATTTCCATAAATGCGCTGTGATGATGGATGAGGTCATGCAGGACTACAGCAAGGCGGAGGCGAAGATGCGCGAGATCATCGATCTTGAGCATGAGGCCGATGCCGTCAATGACAGGATCATTGACAAGCTCAACCAGACATTCATCACGCCTATCGATCGTGAGGATATCTACGCGCTCGCCAATGGCTTGGACGATGGCGTCGATTTCCTGCAGGGCACGCTGCAGCGTGTCGTCATGTATCATATCGGCGGCGTTCGCGACAGCGCGATTGCCCTCACGAAGCTCCTCATCGAATGTACGGAGGAGATGATGAAGGCGTTCAAGCTTTTGAAACATGTGAAGAAGAATCAGAATGAGATCTTAAAGTGTACGCACCGCATCAGCAGCTTGGAGAGCGAAGGGGATCGCGTCTATCGCAATGAGGTTGCCAATCTCTTTGAGAACCTCAAAGATCCCATCGAACTCATCAAATGGAAAGATCTTCTGGAGTATCTGGAAGATACGCTCGATCATTGCGAGAAGGTCGCGGACATGGTGCGCGGCGTGGTGATGAAGTATGCATGAGCTGCAGTTCCTCATCCTGACGGTCATCGTGCTCGCCTTGCTGTTCGATTTCATCAATGGTTTTCACGATACGGCGAATGCTATTGCTACGTCCGTTTCGACACGCGCCATCAAGCCTGCGCACGCCATCATCATGGCGGCTGTGCTGAACTTCCTCGGTGCGATTTACAGCACGGGTGTCGCGAAGACGATTGGCGGCGACATCGTTGCGAGCGCGGAGATGGTCGATGAGCATATCATCATAGCGGCTCTCATGGGGTCAATCATCTGGAATCTTTTCACTTGGTATGTGGCGATGCCAAGCAGCTCTTCACATGCACTGGTCGGCGGCATTATTGGTGCCGTGCTCGTTTCCACAGGGAGCACGGGACTGAACTTCATAGGCATTGGCAAGATCGTCTTGTCGCTGATTGCGTCGCCGCTCTTGGCGATTTTTTCCGGCTTCATCGTCATGACGGTGCTCTTCCTGTTATTTGGTCAATTTGCGCCGTCGGCGCTCAACGGGCGTTTCAAGAAGATGCAGATTCTCTCGGCTGCGGCCATGGCATTTTCGCACGGCTCGAACGATGCGCAGAAGTCGATGGGCATCATTACGCTGGCGCTGCTTTCCGGCGGCTATCTGTCGAGCTTTGAGGTGCCCGACTATGTGAAGTTCCTGTGTGCGGCGGCGATGGCGTGCGGCACGGCGCTCGGCGGCTGGCGCATCATCCGCACGATTGGCGGCAAGATCTTCAAGCTTGAGCCGATCAGCGGCTTTGCTGCCGATCTCAATTCTTCCATCGTCATCTTTTCGGCGACGCTTCTGCACCTGCCCGTTAGTACGACGCATGTTGTTTCCGGCTCGATCATGGGCGTCGGCACGGCGAAGCGCATTCGCGCCGTGCGCTGGGGTGTCGCACAGCAGATGCTTGTGGCATGGGTGCTGACGATTCCGTGTACGGCTGTCATGGGGGCATTGGCATATCAGATTGTTCTTTGGATTTTTTAGGAAATTACTGCTCATGGCTTCTTATGTTGTTGTCAATGGCTGGAAATGGACGCTTTCGGCGTGCGTTTCAGCCGTTTCTTTTTATAGGGATCTCTTATAGTTTGTCGTTTAGCTGTACAGGATGGTAGGAGGAAGAGACATGCGCTGGGAGAAGGGAAAGGGGCGGGAGATTCCTGCCGAAATGACGCTGTTGGAGCTTGCGCAGGAGGTGCAGAAAAAAGGAGAGCCGCTTATCGTGGCAGCGCGTGTGGATAATGTGCTGCGCGATTTGCAGACGTCTGTCGGAGACTTTCATACGATTGAGCTTGTTGATACGAGGAGCGAGTTCGGACGGCGCATCTATCGCCGATCCGTGGTATTCTTGCTCATCATGGCGGTGCGGGAGCTTTATCCTGAGGCGGAAGTCGTCGTGCAGTTTACGGCGCACAAGGGGCTTTATTGTGCCATACAGTCGCCGTTCGATGTGACGGAGAGCGTGGTGCGTGCGTTGGAGCAGCGCATGCGCGAGATTGTCGCAGAAAACCGTCCGATCGTCAAGAAGCGCCTGCAGCGAGAGGAAGTCGTGCAGCTCTTTAAGAAATCAGAGCAGATTGAAAAGGCGAATCTCGTCATGTCTCTTGAGACAGAGAAGGCAAGTCTTTACTACTGTGGCGAGTTTTATGACTATCTGTTCGGCCCAATGGTGTCTGCAACGGGCGTTTTGGATAAGTTTGCTCTCGATGCCATGCCGGGCGGCGTGCTGCTGCGCACGCCGGAGCCAAGCGCGCCTGAGATCGTGCCTGCGTTTAAGGCGCAGCCGAAGTTTGGCAGCATCCTCATGGAGGCGGAGCGTTGGGCGAGTGTCCTGCACTGCGACTATGTGTCTGATCTCAACCGCTATATCCGTCGCGGCGAGGTGGCTGACATCATCCATGTATCGGAGGCTCTGCATGAAAAGAAGATTGCCGAGATTGCCGATCATATTGCATCGAATATCAAGGAATTGCGTCTCGTCTTGATCGCGGGGCCGTCGTCTTCGGGCAAGACCTCGTTCGCCCAGCGCCTGCGCATCCAGCTTCGCGTCAACGGCATCGAGCCGGTTTCCATCTCACTTGACGACTACTTCCGCAACTGGGAGGATACGCCGCGTACGAAGGAAGGGGCGTATGACTTTGAGAACATCGGTGCACTCGATGTCGAGTTGTTCAACGACCATCTCGTGCGCCTGCTGAACGGCGAGGAAGTTATCCTGCCGCATTACAACTTCCTCACGGGGAAACGCGAGGTGGGGTCGGAGCATCTTTCCATCGCGCCGACATCGCCGTTGATCGCCGAGGGCATCCATGGACTCAACGAGGCATTGACTGCCTCCGTGCCGCGCGGCAAGAAATATAAAATCTACATCAGCGCTTTGACGCAGCTCAATATCGACGCGCACAACCGCATACCGACGACGGATGCACGGCTTCTTCGCCGCATGGTGCGCGACTATCAGTTCCGTGGCGCCTATGCCTTGAAGACTTTGCGTCAGTGGCCCGATGTGCGCGCGGGGGAGGAGAAGAACATCTTTCCATTCCAAGAGGAAGCGGATGCGATGTTCAATTCGGCTCTGATTTATGAGCTTGCCGTCTTGAAGCGCTACGCCGTGCCGCTTCTGGAGATGGTGCCGCGCGATGTGCCTGAGTACACGAAGGCGAACCGCCTGCTTGATTTCTGCCGCTGCTTTTCGGACATCACGGAGGAATACGACATTCCGAACAATTCACTCCTGCGCGAATTCATCGGCAAATCGATCTTCTTCAAATAGGGAAGAGAGGCAACAAAAAAACCACGCTTTCGCGTGGTTTTTTTGTTGCCTCCCTGCGAGGAGGTCAGCGATGGCTGCTTCAGCCCTTCTTGGACATATCGTAAGCGTTCATCGGTGCATAGTGCTTCTTGAAGAACTCTTCTGCGACCTGCGGGAAGAGAGCGTAGGAGAGGATATCTTCTTCCGTCGGGTTGAGGAAGCCCTTTGCCTTCATTTCCTTCTCGAAATCTGCAAGCTTCGGAGCCTTCGCATCCTCGGCGACGATGTCCGTGATGATCTCGCTCTCGGGTATGCCGAGCGTCTTCGTGAGGTACTCGTGGCTGACTTCCACCGGCGGCTTGCCGAACTTGCCGCGTGCGAGGTCTTTGAATTCCTTCGGAACGATCTTGTAGCGCTCGCCCGTCATGACATTGAACGTCGCCATCGTGCCGACGATCTGGCTGGACGGCGTGACGAGCGGCGGATAGCCGACATCTTCGCGCACGCGCGGCATTTCGTCGAGGAGATCCTGGAACTTGTCTTCCATGCCCTGCTCCTTGAGCTGGTTCGCAAGGTTCGAGAGCATACCGCCAGGAATCTGGAAGTCGATGACGTTCGGGTTGACGTCGAAGTAGCCCTTGAGGTTGAACTCCTTGATGAGATCCTGCTTGACCTGCAGGAAGTGCTTGGCGATCGGCGTCATGGCCTGACGGTCGAGACCCGTGTCAAACGGCGTGCCTTCGAGAGCGGCGACCATCGTCTCCGTGCAGGGCTGGGACGTATCGAGAGCGAACGGCGAGAGCGCGCAGTCAACGGTGTCGACGCCAGCCTCGATCGCCTTGAGGTACGTCATGCTGCCGAAGCCGGACGTATAATGCGTGTGGAGCTGGATGGGGATGTCGAGCGCAGCCTTGAGCTTCTTCACGAGGTCTTCTGCGACATACGGCTTCAGAAGGCCGGACATGTCCTTGATGCAGACGGAATGGCAGCCCATTTCCTGCAGCTTCTTGGAAAGGTCGACGAAGACTTCGTTCGTATGATAGGGGCTGAGCGTGTAGACGAGGCAGCCCTGTACATGCGGCTTTTCCTTGCAGCCGAGAGCAGCGTTGATCGCCGTCTTGAGGTTGCGAACGTCGTTCAGCGCATCGAAGATGCGGAATACGCCCATGCCGTGCTCAGAAGCCTTCTCGACGAACTTCTTGACGACATCGTCCGAATAGTGGTTGTAGCCAAGGAGGTTCTGACCGCGAAGCAGCATCTGGATCGGGGTCTTGAGACGAGCCTTGAGCTTGTCGAGCCTCTCCCACGGATCTTCGTCGAGGAAGCGGAGGCACGTATCAAAGGTCGCACCGCCCCAAGCTTCCAACGAGTTGTAGCCGATCTTGTCGAGCGCTGCAAGCATGGGCTCCATCTGGGAGTAATGCATGCGCGTCGCACACAGGGACTGATGCCCGTCGCGAAGTACTGTTTCGGTGATCTTTACCTTTTTTGCCATAAAAAAACACACTCCTTCGGGTTATACTACCATAAACATGATGTATTTGCTTCACTACAAGTATAGGTACTATTTTGGATATTGTCAATGAAAAGTTGCGATTTTTGCAGGTTTTTTCCAATACGCGAAAAATTCTGCCAACACGAGACAAAACGGCTGACGTACAGCCGCTTTTGTCTCGTGCGTTTTAGTTGAAGCACTCTTTTTTTATCAATCCTTGGAAGGACTCCATGATCTTTTTCGTGATTTCGCCAGGGGCGCCCGAGCCGATCTTCTTGCCGCCGATCTTTATGACGGGTGTGACTTCGAGGCTTGTGCTCGTTTCAAATGCTTCGTCTGCCTTCTGAGCGAACTCCGGCGTGAAGGTCTTTTCGATGACGGTCAGACCGAGCTCCTTGGCGCATTCCTCGACGACGACAGCACGCGTGACGCCCGGCAATACGAGATGGTCAAGCGGATGCGTCCAGACGACGCCGTCTTTGATGAGGAAGAAGGTGCTGCTCGCGCCCTCGGTGACGAGCCCCGTGTCCTTGCGGTAGAGCAGAGCCTCTTCACATCCTTCCGCTTTCGCCTTTTCCTTGGCAAAGACGGCGCCGAGAAGGTTCAGAGACTTGATGTCGCAGCGCAACCAGCGGATGTCTTCGGCGAGCGTGAGAGAGATGCCGCGTTCCTGCTGCTCACGGTTCGGCGTGCTCTCGCGGATCGTCATCGAGAGGTTCGGCGTGGCACGACCGGGGAAGGGGAAGGCGCGCGCTGCCGTGCCGCGCGTGACTTGGAAGTAGATCGCGCCGCTCTTGATGCCGCTCTTTTCGATGAGGTCGTTGTGAATGGCGGTGAGTTCCTCGTCCATGTAGGTGATGGGGATGTGCATCTCGCGCATGGAGCGGCGGAAGCGTGCGAGGTGGCGGTCGAAGGCGAAGAGTTTGCCGTTGTAGACGTGCGTGACCTCGTAGATGCCGTCGCCGAACTGATAGCCGCGGTCCTCGATGTCGACCTGCGCCTCGCCCGGTGCATAGAAATGATCGTTGAAAAAGCTGAGTTCCTTCAAAAGAATGGCCTCCTTGATGGTGTAAGGATGAATTTTTTGCATTGTGTCAGGAAATGCTCCTCTCATTATAACGGAAACGGATGCAAAAAACAATTTGGGAGACGCGCCCTCTTGGATTTTCAGCATTTGACTGATATAATGAAAAAACATAGCATTTCAAACAGAAAACGGCGGCAGTGCATATCGCATTGTCGGAAAGAATGAGGGGTTGCAAATGAAAATCGTGGTTACGATCGTCGGCAAGGACAGTGTGGGCATCATCGCGGCAGTCAGCACGCTCTTGGCTGAAAACGGCGTCAACATTCTGAGTATCAACCAGAATATCATGGACGGCTTTTTCAATATGGTCATGATCGCTGATATGGCGGGCAGCAAGATCGAGCTCGCTGCTGTGCGGCAGCTTTTGCAGGAGAAGGGCGAAGCGCTCGGCGTCGAGATCAAGACGCAGCATGAAGATATTTTCAACGCGATGCACAAGGTTTGAGGACTTGGACGGTTTTTTAGCATGCTGCAGGAGGTCTTTCTGTGATTACCATTGACGATATATTAGAAACAAACCGCATGATTACGGAGAACAAGCTCGACGTGCGCACGATCACGATGGGCATCTCGCTGCGTGACTGCGCGCATCCGAACATCGAGCAGTTTTGCCGCAATGTCTACGACAAGGTCACAAAGTCGGCGGAATTCCTTGTACAGACAGGCAAGGACATCGAGGCGGAGTACGGCATCCCCATCATCAACAAGCGCGTTTCCGTCACGCCGATCGCCATCGCGGCGGACGCCTGCAAGACGGATTCCTACGTTCCCGTAGCTGAGGCGCTCGATCGTGCGGCGAAGGAGATCGGCATCAACTTCATCGGCGGTTTTTCCGCGCTCGTGGAAAAGGGATATACGCATGGCGATCAGGTGCTCATCTCGTCCATCCCGCAGGCGCTTTCCTCGACGGATCTCGTCTGTTCCTCGGTCAACCTCGGTTCGACGAAGGCGGGCATCAACATGGACTGCGTGCGCGAGATGGGCGAGGTCATCAAGCGTACGGCGGAACTGACGCGCGATCAGGCGGCCATCGGCTGCGCGAAGCTCGTCGTTTTTTGCAATGCGCCGGGGGACAATCCCTTCATGGCGGGCGCTTTTCACGGCGTTTCCGAGGCGGATAAGGTCGTGAGCGTCGGCGTCAGCGGGCCGGGCGTTGTGAAGCGCGCCTTGGAGGACATCAAGGGCGCGGATTTCTCCGAGGTGGCGGAGATGATCAAACGCACGGCGTTCAAGATCACGCGCGTCGGACAGCTCGTGGCACGCGAGGCGTCGAAGCGGCTCGGCGTACCCTTCGGCATCATCGACCTCTCGCTTGCGCCGACGTCGGCAGTCGGCGACAGTGTCGCGCACATCTTGGAGGAGATGGGACTCGAAAGCTGCGGCGCTCCGGGCACGACGGCGGCGCTCGCGCTCTTAAACGATGCGGTCAAGAAGGGCGGTCTCATGGCATCTTCGCATGTGGGGGGGCTGTCGGGCGCGTTCATTCCCGTCAGCGAGGATGCGGGCATGATCGACGCTGTGGCACGCGGCAGTCTCTCGCTGGAAAAGCTTGAAGCGATGACGTGCGTCTGCTCCGTCGGCCTCGACATGATCGCGGTCGCGGGCGATACGTCGGCGGCGACAATTTCGGGAATCATCGCGGACGAGGCGGCGATTGGCATGATCAACAACAAGACGACGGCGGTGCGCGTCATCCCCGTGCCCGGAAAGAAGGTTGGCGACGAGGTGGAGTGGGGAGGCCTCTTGGGGCGCTGCCCGATCATGCCCGTCAAGGACGCCTTCAGCTCGGAGGCTTTCGTCGCTCGCGGCGGACGAATCCCGGCGCCCGTGCGCAGCCTGACGAACTGAGGACGCGATGCGAGTCACGAAGAAGATACGCGAAAAGCAGCTGGAAATCCTCGAAGAGACGTACCGCGGCGCCAAGCCTGAGCTGCATTTCAGCAATCCCTTCGAGCTTCTGATCGCCGTCATCCTGTCGGCGCAGTGCACGGACAAGCGCGTGAACATCACGACGGCACGGCTCTTCAAGAAGGCGGCGACGCCTGCGGCCATCGTCGCCTTGGGGATTTCGGGGCTTGAAGAGGAAATAAAGGACTGCGGACTTTTCCGCAATAAGGCGAAGAATATCATGGCGACGTGCCGCACGCTCGTCGAGGAGTTCGGCGGCGAGGTGCCGTCCGACTACGATACGCTCCTCAAATTGCCGGGCGTCGGCAGGAAGACGGCGAACGTCGTGACGAGCGTCGCTTTCGGCCGCCCCGCCATCGCCGTCGATACGCACGTTTTTCGCATAGCGAACCGCTTGAAGCTCGCTGTGGGCGAGACGCCGCTCGCGGTGGAGAAGGGGCTGATGAAGGTGATTCCGCGCGAAAAGTGGAGTGCGGCGCACCACTGGCTCATCTACCACGGCAGGCGCGTATGCAAGGCGAATCGCCCGCTCTGCGGCGAGTGTCCGCTCGCGGATGTCTGCCCAAGCCGTGAGTGAGCAGCGAATGGGGGAAAGATTTTGAAGTACAGAAAGGCCGTGTTCGCTGATGTGGAGAGCATCTTTCATCTCGTGAACGACTATGCGGCGGACGGCGCGATGCTCGCACGTTCGCGCAACACCCTCTACGAGACGCTGCGCGATATGATCGTTGCCGAAGATGATGAGGGCAAGATCGTCGGCGTCGGCGGCCTGCACATGATGTGGGACGGTCTCGCAGAGGTTCGCACGATGGCGGTCGACCCTGCGCTTGCACGCTGCGGCATCGGATCGGAAATCGTGCATCGGCTCATGGAGGAAGGGCGTGCGCTCGGCGTGCGGCGATTCTTCACATTGACGTACAAGCCAGGCTTCTTCAAGACGCTCGGTTTCCATATCGTTGCCAAGGAGGAGCTGCCGCAGAAGGTCTGGAAGGAATGCATCGACTGTCCGAAGTTTCCGAACTGTGACGAGATCGCCATGGTGCGGGAGGCTGCGGACGCGAACAGTCATTGATTTTGCAGGAGGTTGTGTCATGATCATTGTAATGAGTCCGACGTCGACAAAGGAAAACCTTGAGAAAGTGGAGCAGAAAATCACGCGAGCCGGTCTCAAGTACCATCTTTCGGAAGGCGATGAACGCACGATCGTCGGCGTGATCGGTGACAAAAAGATCATTGCAGGACTGCAGATGAATTCTCTCGACGGGGTGGAAAAAACGGTGCGCATCACGGAGAAGTACAAACTTGTAAGCCGCGAGTTCAAGCCCGAAGACACCGTCATCGACGTCGGAGGCGTGAAGATCGGCGCGGGGCACTTGACGGTCATGGCGGGACCGTGCGCTGTCGAGAGCATGGAGCAGCTCATGGAAGCGGCCGAGTGCGTGAAGAAGTACGGTGCCAAGTTCCTGCGCGGCGGCGCCTTTAAGCCGCGCACTTCGCCCTATGATTTCCAAGGACTGGCGGAAGACGGGCTGAAGATGCTGCGCGAGGCGGCGGACAAGACGGGGCTCAAGGTCGTGACGGAGATCGTGAACATCAACGACGTCGAACTGATCACGAAGTATGCCGACATGATCCAGATCGGTGCGCGCAACATGCAGAACTTCCAGTTGCTCAAAGAAGTCGGCAAGGTGCATACGCCTGTACTCTTGAAGCGCGGCCTTTCCGCGACCATCAGCGAGTGGCTCAACGCGGCGGAGTACATCATGGCCGGCGGCAACGACAACGTCGTATTCTGCGAGCGCGGCATACGCACTTACGAGACGTATACGCGCAATACGCTCGATCTGAGCGCTGTCGCTGCCATCAAGGAGATCTCGCACCTGCCGATCATCGTCGACCCGAGCCACGGCACAGGACGCTGGCAGATGGTGCCCGCGATGGCGCGTGCGGCGATTGCGGCCGGCGCTGACGGCCTCATCATCGAGGTTCATCCGCATCCTGAAGTCGCGCTCTCGGACGGCGATCAGTCCCTGACGCCTGAGAACTTCCAGAAGACGATGGAAGAGGTGCGTGACATCGCACGCTTCATGGGGCGCGAGGCATGAAGATGAAGCTGGCTATCATCGGCGTCGGACTCATCGGCGGCTCTTTGGGACTTTGCTTAAAGGAGAAGCTCGGGGCGGACATCTTCATCACGGGACTCTGCCGCACGCAGAAGTCCATGGATCTTGCCGTAAAGCGCGGCGCTGTCGACATGGCGTCGTCTGACGTTCGCGAAGTCGTCGAGGGTGCTGACATCGTGTTTCTGGCGACGCCCGTGCTGCAGATGACGCCGATGCTGGAACGAATCGTGCCGTATCTCAAGAAAGGTGCGATCTTGACGGATGCGGGAAGCACGAAGGCGTATCTTTGGCAGCATATCCAGGGCATTCTGCCCGCGGGCGTCCACTACATCGCGGGGCATCCGATGACGGGGCGTGAGAAGAGCGGCGTCGAGGCGGCGTCCGCCGATCTTTTCCGTCACAAGGCCTACGTCATCGTCGAGGATACGGGAGCGCCGCCCGAGGCGCACGAGAAATTGATGTCGGTGCTTTCTCATACGGAGGCGAACTTCCTGCGCCTCGATATACAAAAGCACGATCGCTGCGCTTCAATCATCAGCCATGTGCCGCATGTGACGGCAGCGGCGCTCGTGACGCTCCTCAATCAGAGCGAAGGCGATATGGAATCGTGCCTGAAGCTCGCGGGCGGCGGCTTCAAGGATACGACGCGCATCGCATCTTCGAACGCCGATATGTGGGCGGATATCTGCATGACGAACCGAGAGGCGATCACGGGTCACTTGCGCGATCTGCAGGCGATCCTCGGAACGGTCATCGCTTCCATCGAAGCGGGCGATCGTGAAGCCGTGCATCGCTACTTTGCCGCGAGCAAGGAGCGGCGTGACGCCATCCTCGACCGAACGGAAAAGATGTACGATCTCGTATGACGGGGAGGGACATTGTTGGAAATCTCTTTGCAGGAGCTGGCCGCCGCACTGGAAAAGACTGACGTATTGCAGGGCTATGCCGATACGCGTGACGGGCGCATCATCTTGATGAGAGAAGACGAATCCGACGCGCAAACCGAAGCGGCGTCTCGGGAGGAAGAACGCATGGAGCGGCTGCTTTCCATTGAGGAGGATTGGCAGCGCTATGTGCCGCTGCCAGACATCTACAATGCAGAGATTCGCTCCATCATGCAGACTTTTGCAGAAAAGGCACCGCAGGAGGCGCGTGCTGCCCTTGAGGAAACCCTGCGCGGCGCTTCTGCCCGGCTGCGCTTTCGACGTGCGGTGCAGCGCCTTTCCTTGGCGGCGGCCTGGCAGGCGCATCTTTCGTCGAGTCTTCTCATGCTTGCACGCGATTGGTGCGAGGAGAATGCTATCGCCTATCGCGAATGAATCTGTGAAAAATTTCCTTGAGGGAGAAAAGACCCATTGAATATTGGATAATCCCATGCTAAAATCATTTATTACAGCGTGTATGTTATTCCAACTATGCGCATTTGCGCGTTTAACGCATTGTTGGACGCATGAGAACTGAATAAACGTAAAGGAATCGCTGCATTTATCAGCGCTTCCCGAATGATAGCGAGCAAGATGGGAGAGAGCGGACAAGGTATCAAGCGACAGTTTTATGCCTTGTCTTTTTTTGACTTTCCTGTCCTTCGTTGTCTTTTTTGCGTGCTTTTGGTTATAGACCGATATTTGGCTAAGGGGTGAGGGATTTAATGTTTAGTCCTGTGCCGGTGGGCAAGAGAAACAGGTATACCTATGCAAGGATCAAGGAAGTCATGGATATGCCGCATCTTTTGGATATTCAGAGGAACTCCTACGAATGGTTCTTGAAGGAGGGCCTGCGGGAGATCTTCCAGGATATTTCACCGATTCAAGATTTTACTGGAAATCTTGTGCTGTCCTTTGAAGACTTCTCGCTCGGCGAGCCGAAGTACGAGCTTGATGAGTGCAAGGAGAGGGACGTTACGCTCGCAGCGCCGCTGCGCGTCAACGTGCGCTTGATCAATCGCGAGACGGGCGAAATCAAGGAGCAGGAAGTGTTCATGGGTGATTTCCCGCTCATGACCGATACAGGAACCTTCATCATCAACGGCGCGGAACGTGTCATCGTCAGCCAGCTCGTGCGTTCGCCGGGCGCTTACTACGGTGAGACGATCGACACCACGGGCAAGAAGCTCTACAACGCGACGATCATTCCGAACCGCGGCGCGTGGATTGAGCTGGAAACGGATGCGAACGACGTCATTTCCGTACGCATCGACCGCACGAGGAAACTGCCCGTGACCATCCTTGTGCGTGCGCTCGGCTACAGCTCCAACAGTGCGATCGCCGAGCTGTTCAACTACGATGAGCGCATCCAGGCAACGCTGGAACGTGACGGCGCAAGCTCCAAGGAGGAGGCTCTCGTCGAGATCTACAAGCGTCTGCGCCCCGGCGAGCCGCCGACGGTCGACAATGCGCAGCAGCTCCTCGACAGCCTTTTCTTCGATCCCAAGCGCTACGATCTCGCTATGGTCGGCCGCTACAAGCTGACGAAGAAGCTGGGCTGGAAGCGCCGCATTCTTGGCAGGGTGCTCGCGCAGCCCATCGTGGACAAGGAGACGGGCGAGGTCGTCGTGCCGGCTGACGTCGTCGTCGACGAGTCGATGCTTGAAAACATCACAGCGGAGCAGGAGGATGCTCTTTTTGGCGAGGATAAGCCCGCCGTCTTTTTTGCGCGCACGCAGACGGGCGACGGCAAGAGTATGAAGGTCTTGTGCTCGCGTACGCTTCCCTACAATCATCGCACGATCACGTGCAACGACGTCATGGCGTCGATCAACTATCTGCTGAACCTCATGGACGGCGTTGGCACGACGGACGACATCGATCATCTGGGCAACCGCCGCGTGCGCTCTGTCGGCGAACTTTTGCAGAACCAGTTCCGCATCGGCCTTTCGCGCATGGAGCGCGTGGTCAAGGAACGCATGACGATCCAGGATGTCGACGTCATCACGCCGCAGGCGCTCATCAACATTCGTCCTGTCGTCGCGGCAATCAAGGAGTTCTTTGGCTCGTCTCAGCTCTCGCAGTTCATGGATCAGCACAATCCGCTGTCGGAGCTTACGCATAAGCGCCGCCTCTCAGCGCTTGGCCCCGGCGGCCTCTCGCGCGAGCGTGCGGGCTTCGAGGTGCGCGACGTCCACAACTCCCATTACGGACGCATGTGCCCAATCGAGACGCCGGAAGGTCCGAACATCGGCCTCATCGGTTCGCTGTCGAACTACGCGCGCGTCAACCAGTTCGGCTTCATGGAAACTCCGTACCGCAAGGTGGACAAGGCGGCGCACCGCGTGACGGACGATGTGCGCTACCTGACGGCAGACGAGGAGAACAAGATCGTCATCGCGCAGGCGAACGAGCCGCTCGACGAAAACGGCTGGTTTGTCAACGAGCGCGTCACGGCACGTTACAATGAGGAGACGGTTCTCGTGGCGCGCGATCGCGTCGACTACATGGACGTTTCGCCGAAGCAGGTCGTCTCCATCGCCACGGCGATGATTCCGTTCCTCGAAAACGACGATGCGAACCGCGCCCTGATGGGAGCGAACATGCAGCGTCAGGCCGTGCCGCTTCTGCGCACGCAGGCGCCTCTCGTCGGCACGGGCATGGAGTACAAGGCGGCGTGCGACTCGGGCGTCATGATTCTCGCAAAGCGTGCGGGCGTCATAGAGAAGGTCACGGCCGATCAGATTCAGGTGCGCACGCACGAGGGAGACCTCGACATTTACAAACTCCAGAAGTACCAGCGCTCAAACCAGGGCACATGCATCAACCAGGTGCCGATTGTTGAGAAGGGCGAGGAGGTCTTCGAGAAGCAGCCGATCGCCGACGGTCCTGCGACGGATCATGGCGAGCTTGCGCTCGGTTACAATATCATCGTCGCCTACATGCCGTGGGAAGGTTACAACTACGAGGATGCCATACTCCTTTCGGAGAACCTTGTAAAGCGCGACCTCTACACATCCATCCACATCGAGGAATACGAATGCGATGCACGCGATACGAAGCTCGGTTCGGAAGAGATCACACGCGACATCCCGAACGTTTCGGGCGATGCACTGAAGGATCTCGATGAAAACGGCGTCATTTCCATCGGCGCCGACGTGCTGCCGGGCGACATCCTCGTCGGCAAGGTCACGCCGAAGGGCGAGACGGAGCTGACGGCAGAAGAGCGCCTGCTGCGAGCCATCTTCGGCGAGAAGGCGCGCGAGGTGCGCGACACGTCGCTTCGCGTGCCGCACGGCGAGGCGGGCAAGATCGTCGACGTCAAGTCGTTCAGCCGTGAGAACAACGACGAGCTGCCGCCGGGCGTCAATCATCTCGTGCGCGTCTACATCGCGCAGAAGCGCAAGATCTCGGTCGGCGACAAGATGTCCGGCCGTCACGGCAACAAGGGCGTCGTCTCGCGCATCATGCGTCAGGAGGACATGCCGTTCCTGCCGGACGGCACGCCGGTCGACATCGTGCTCAATCCGTTGGGCGTGCCTTCGCGCATGAACATTGGACAGATTTTGGAAACGCATCTGGGCATGGCGGTGCGCGCCCTCGGCATGCAGATCAAGGCGGGCGACCCGACGGTGGGCGAGCGCCTGCGCTCGATCGGCTACGACGTCGAGGCGCATGGCGTGCCGAAGCCGGACGTGGCGGGCATCCACATCGCGACGCCCGTCTTCGACGGCGCGGGTGACGCCGAGGTGTTCGGCACGATTCGCGCCGCAGGACTGCCCGAGGACGGCAAGACAATCCTCTACGACGGACGCACGGGAGAACCGTTTGAAAACCGAGTGACGGTTGGCTGCGTCTACATGCTCAAGCTCCATCATCTCGTCGACGACAAGATTCATGCGCGTTCGACGGGGCCGTACTCGCTCGTCACGCAGCAGCCGCTGGGCGGCAAGGCGCAGTTCGGCGGCCAGCGCTTCGGCGAGATGGAGGTCTGGGCGCTTGAGGCCTACGGCGCGGCGTACACCCTGCAGGAAATCCTCACGGTGAAGTCCGACGACGTCGTTGGCCGCGTCAAGACGTACGAAGCCATCGTCAAGGGCGAGAACATCCCCGAGCCTGGCGTGCCCGAATCGTTCAAGGTGCTCATCAAGGAACTGCAGAGCATTGGCCTTGACATCAAGGTACTCACGGAAGACGCACAGGAGATCGTCATCCACGACGATGACGACGATATCAATGCGACAGCGCACGAACTCGACCTCGACGTCGCGGGAGTCGCTGCGCAGAAAGATAAGGAACAGCCGCCTGCGGACGCTGAAGCGGGTGAAGAAACCGAGGAAGAATCCTCCGAGGAGTTGGACGGCGATGAGATCATTGCCGATTTCAGCAGTTTCGAGACTCTGGGGGAGATGGATGACATCGCGGACGATGTGATGAGCGATGACGATTTCTCGGATAAGTAGAAGGGAGTGAACCCTCGTTGTTGGATGTAAACGAATTTGACTCGATGCGCATCGGTCTGGCATCGCCGGACAAGATCCGCGAGTGGTCCTATGGTGAGGTCAAGAAGCCGGAGACGATCAACTACCGCACGCTGAAACCCGAGCGTGACGGGCTCTTCTGCGAGCGCATCTTCGGACCGACGCACGATTGGGAATGCCACTGCGGCAAGTACAAGAGGATTCGCTTCAAGGGCGTCGTCTGCGACCGCTGCGGCGTCGAGGTGACGCGCGCCAAGGTGCGCCGCGAGCGCATGGGTCACATTGAGCTTGCTGCTCCCGTTTCCCATATCTGGTACTTCAAGGGCATACCGAGCCGCATGGGTCTCATCTTGGACATTTCCCCACGCGCGTTGGAAAAGGTTCTCTACTTCGCTTCCTACATCGTCCTTGATCCGGGCGATACACCGCTCATCAAGAAGCAGCTCTTGACGGAGAGCGAATATCGCGATAACCGCGCCAAGTATGGCAGCGCCTTCCGCGTCGGCATGGGCGCTGAGGCCGTGAAGGAGCTTCTCGTGGAGCTCGATTTGGATAAGATGAACGAGGAGCTCAGGAAAGACTTGCGCGAGGTCAGCGGGCAGCGCAAGATTCGCGCGATCCGCCGACTGGAAGTCGTCGAGGCATTCCGCAAGTCGGGCAATCAGCCCTCGTGGATGGTGCTCGACGCCGTCCCCGTCATTCCGCCCGAGCTTCGCCCCATGGTGCAGCTCGACGGCGGACGCTTTGCGACGAGTGATCTGAACGACCTCTACCGCCGCGTCATCAACCGCAACAACCGCTTGAAGCGTCTCCTCGATCTCGGTGCGCCGGACATCATCGTGCGCAACGAGAAGCGCATGCTGCAGGAGGCCGTCGACGCCTTGATCGACAATGGCCGCCGCGGCCGCCCCGTCACGGGGCCGGGCAACCGCCCGCTGAAGTCGCTTTCCGACATGCTCAAGGGCAAGCAGGGACGCTTCCGTCAGAACCTTCTCGGCAAGCGCGTCGACTACTCGGGACGCTCCGTCATCGTCGTCGGCCCTGAGTTAAAGCTCCACCAGTGCGGTCTGCCGAAGGAAATGGCGCTCGAACTCTTCAAGCCTTTCGTCATGAAGAGGCTCGTGAGTTCCGCTCTCGCACAGAACATCAAGAGCGCCAAGCACATGGTCGAGCGCGCGCGTCCAGAGGTCTGGGATATGCTCGAAGAGGTCATCAAGGAGCATCCTGTCCTCCTGAACCGCGCTCCGACGCTGCATCGCCTCGGCATCCAAGCATTCGAACCAGTGCTGACGGAAGGACGTGCGCTGAAGCTTCATCCGCTCGCGTGTACGGCGTACAATGCCGACTTCGACGGCGATCAGATGGCGATTCATCTGCCACTGTCGGCAGAGGCGCAGGCGGAGGCGCGCATACTCATGCTCGCTGCGAACCACATCCTCGCGCCGAAGGACGGCAGACCGATCATCGTGCCGACGCAGGACATGGTGCTCGGCGCCTACTATCTGACGATCCTGCGCCCCGGCGCACTGGGCGAGGGCAAGATCGTCACGGGCATCGAGGAAGCGCTTTTGATGTATCAGCATCAAGAGCTTGCCCTGCAGGCGGAGATTCAGGTGCGCATCGAGGGATACGGCCTCGTCAAGACTTCGCTCGGGCGCATGATCTTCAACGAGATCCTGCCGCAGGAGCTTCGCTATTACCACAAGGATGAGGAGACGGGGCAGTGGTGCCTCGGCATCCGCATGGACAAGAAGCAGCTCGGCAAGCTCGTGGCAAACTGCTTCGATCACTTCGGCGCTGCGCGCACGGCCGTCGTCATCGACGACGTCAAGAACCTCGGCTATCACTATGCGTGCCTTGCGGGCATGACGGTCGCGATTTCCGACATCATCGTGCCCGAGAAGAAGCAGGACATCCTCGCGGCGACGAAGAAGCAGGTCAATGGCATCGAGCGTCAGTTCAGCCGCGGTCTCATTACGGATGAGGAGCGATACAACAAGGTCATCGCGCTTTGGACGCAGGCAACGGACGATGTGACGGACGCCATGATGGACAACATGGATGCCTTCAACCCCATCTTCATGATGGCGGACTCGGGCGCGCGCGGCAACAAGCAGCAGATGCGTCAGCTCGCCGGCATGCGCGGCCTCATGGCCGACCCGTCGGGCAAGATCATCGACCTGCCGATCACGGCGAACTTCCGCGAGGGTCTTACGGTTTCCGACTACTTCATCTCCTCGCACGGCGCGAGAAAGGGTCTTGCCGATACGGCTCTTCGTACGGCGGACTCGGGCTACCTCACGCGCCGTCTCGTCGATGTCGCACAGGACGTCATCGTGCGCGAGGACGACTGCGATGTGGAGAGCATCAATTTGCTGCGTGAGCGAGCACGCCTCGCGGAGTCGGCGGCGGATGCCATCGAGATCCTCGATGAGCAGCTCGTCGGCCGCCTGACGGCAGCGGACATCATGAGTCCTGCGACGGATGAACTGCTGCTGCCGAAGGACACGGTGCTGACGGAAGGCGATTTGGAACTTCTTGCCGAGGAAGATGTGCATGAGATCGTCCTGCGCGGCTCTTCCCTGACCTCCGAAGCCATCATCAGCAGCACGATGGTCTCGGAGAAGATTGCCCTTGGCGAGCCGGACGAGGCGCGCCGTGCGGAAATCAAGCACGCTATGATTCACGAAATGCTCGGCAAGGAAACGCGCTATGCCGTCACAGACAGCGAAGGCACAGAGATCGTTCCCGCCGCCGTCGATTTGACGGAAGAGCAGATCGAGGCCATCCTTGCGAGCGATGCCAAGGAGCTCAAGGTGCGCAATAACAATGTGCGCGGCATCGAGGTCGAAGCCATCAAGGAAGGCAACGGCATCATTGAGTCGTTGGAGGATCGCATCACGGGACGTGTGCTGGCGGAAGACATCTTCAATCCTGAGACGGGCGAGAAGGTCGCCTCGCTCAACGATGCGATCGACGAGGCGCTTGCCAAGAAGATCGCGGCGGTGCGCGAGCGTGTGTCCATCCGCAGCGTCTTGACGTGCAAATCGCAGTTCGGCGTCTGCGTTAAATGTTACGGACGCGATCTCGCGAACCAGACGGAAGTCGAGGTCGGCGAGGCCGTCGGCACGATTGCCGCGCAGTCCATCGGCGAGCCGGGCACACAGCTCACGATGCGCACGTTCCATACGGGCGGCGTTGCGGGTGAGGACATCACGCAGGGTCTGCCGCGCGTTGAAGAACTGTTCGAAGCGAGAAAGCCCAAGCACCATGCAATCATCGCTGAGATCGAAGGAACGGTTGAGATCACGGATACGGGCAAGGGCATGAGAAAGCTCCTGATCGTTCCTGAATCGGGCGAATCGCGCGAGTATGCGATTCCCTACGGCGCACGCCTCGCCCTGCACGACGGCGACCATCTCATGCCTGGCGATCGCCTGACGGAAGGATCGATCAATCCGCACGACATCCTGCGCGTCTGCGGTTTGCGCGATACGCAGCGCTACCTTGTCTATGAGGTGCAGAAGGTCTACAAGTCGCAGGGCGTTGAGATCAACGACAAGCACATCGAGGTCATGGTGCGCCAGATGCTGCACAAGGTGAAGATCGAGGAGGCGGGCACGACGAGCTTCCTGCCCGGCGAATACGTCGACATCAACTCCTTTGAAGCGGCGAATGCCGTCGCCATCGAGGCCGACGGCGAGCCTGCTGTCGCGAAGCCGATTCTCCTCGGCATCACGAAGGCGTCGCTCGCGACGGATTCCTTCCTGTCGGCAGCCTCCTTCCAGGAAACGACGCGCGTTCTCACGGACGCTGCCATCAAGGGCAAGGTCGATCCTCTGATCGGTCTGAAAGAGAATGTCATCATCGGCAAGCTGATTCCTGCAGGAACCGGCATGGGACGCTATCGCAACATCGCGGTCGTCGATCCGAATCCGCCCGTTCCCGAGCCGCCCGAAGGCGACGGCGAGGAAATGGCGGCTGAGTCCGAGGAGACGTCGATGGAAGAACCGACGCTCCATGCGGAAGAAGCTGTCGAAGAGAAGGAAGACAAAGCGACAGAAGAAAATATCGGCGCTTGAGAGCGATTTTCTTGTAAAAAAATCCCGCGAGTTTTGGCACTCGCGGGATTTTTTATGTGGAAAACTGCTGTTTCTACAACTTGAACTTCACCAACACCTGCTCAAGGGCATTGAGCACGTCGTTGATATTCTCTTCCGTGATGATGAGCGGTGGCTGGAACGCCATGACGTTTCTGGCGACGCCGTTCTTGCCGACGATGAAGCCGCGATCTTTAAGCTCTTCGAGCACCATGTCCAGTTCTTCGGGGGCAGGACTCTTGTCGCTATGAACGAATTCTGCGCCCGTCATGAGACCGAGACCGCGGATGTCGCCGATGATAGGGTGGCGCTTCTGGATCTCGGCAAGTCCCTTGCGCAACTCTCGACCGCGCGCTTCGGCGTTTTCGGCGAGGCGATGCTCCTCGATGTAGTTGAGGACGGCGAGTCCTGCCGTACTCGAAACGGGGTTGCCGCCCAAGGTTGAAGCACCAGGCTTCGTGTAGCTGTCGGCAACCTTGGCGCTCGCGATGAAGGCGGAGATGGGCTGCCCGTTGCCGAGCGCCTTGGCGACGCACATGATGTCGGGTGTGACGCCCGCGTGCTCGATGGCGAACATCCTGCCCGTGCGAGCAAATCCCGTCTGTACCTCGTCCGCGATGAAGAGACCGCCGTAGGACGAGATGATTTCTTTGACGCGCTGGAAGTATCCTTCCGGCGGCACGATGATGCCGGCGTTGCCCTGAATGCTTTCGGCGATGAAGGCGGCGGGTTTGCCGCTCGTTGCCGTCCGGATGATCGTCTCGACCTCATCGGCGCAGGCAAGGCCGCATTCGGGATGGGTCTTGCCGAGCGGACAGCGGTAGCAGTACGGGTTCGGTGCGAACTGGATGCCGCCGACGGGGTTCGGATCGGTGCGCCACATGCCGATGCCCGTAAGGCTCATCGTGAGCTTTGTGCGCCCGTGCAGACCGTTTCGGAGTGCGATGAACTCGCTGCTTCCCGTGTGAATGGTCGCGAGCAGCGCAGCGCCCTCCGTCGCTTCCGTGCCCGTCGAGCAGAAGAAGCTCTTCTGCAGGTCGCCGGGCGTGATCTCGGCAAGTTTTTCGGCGAGGTTCACGAAGTTCTCCGTCAAGTAGATGTTGCAGACATGCTGCAATGTTTTAGCCTGCTTTGTGACCTTCTCCGTAATCTCGGGATTGCAGTGGCCGCAGTTGATGACGGAAACACCCGCGAAACAGTCGAGATACTTTCTGCCCTCGCTGTCGAAAAGGTACTGCATGGAGCCGCGCACGATTTGGCGCGGCTCACGGTAGAAGTGGCCGAGACAGGGCATGATGTACTTCTTCTTTTTTTCGAGGATGGCTTCAGCGCCGATGTATTCTTTCAAATAATGACCTCCTTAGGGGAGCGTGGATGACATGAGTGTTGGATTCATCCGCGCTTTTTAGATCGAATCCTTCGACTCGCGGAAACGGTAGATGCCGAGACCGAAAGCGCGCGGACTCTTCGCGGCGAGTGCGGCGAGCGCGGATTCATCGAAAGCTTTTTCCCCGCGTGAGAGCGCATCGAGCGCCTCACGGTACGTTTTCGTGACGAGAGCGACAAGCGCAGGCGCGTAGTCCTGCGCCTCAATGCGGTAGGAGGCGATGCCGTTGAACTTCTCAAGGTACGGATAAAGACACAGATCCTTCGCGAAGTAGAGGTGGTTGCGCCCGAACTGGTCGATGCGGATGGAATGAACCTCGCCCGCCCTGTCGCGCAGTGCATAGCGGCGATCGAGAAATTCGGGATTCTTCAGCGGGTCGTAGCCGCCCAAGGACATCTCGGGCAGATTGTGATCGAGGATCATGGATTCGTAAGAGCCGTGCACGACCGTTTCGATGGGAAGCTCCGAGGCTTCGACGAGACGCCTAAGCTGCTCGAAGGAAAGTTCGAAGGAGGATGCCGCCATGGCAAGACCGTTTTCCTTGAGGAATTTTGCGGCGAGATGGTTGAAAAGGTTGAACGAGAGATCAGCCTGTACGGGCAGGTTTGTGATCGTCTGGGCGAGACGCAGGGAGCCGAGGTTGCTGACGAGAACGCCTGCGGGCTGCAGGCGTTCAAGCGCCGTGAAGAATTGCTCAAGCTCGCCGCACTCGCGGCGCATCGTCGTGCGCGGCGTATTGACGAAGACCTTTGCGCCCGATTCATTCGCCGTTTCGATGACGGATTCGATGTCCGTGAGTCGCCACGGCTTCTGGGGGCGGAATGCCTCGCCGCCGACGTAGACGGCATCGGCGCCGCTCTCGATGGCGGCGCGTGCGCCTTCGATGTCGCCGACGCGCACCGAGAGACGGCGATGGGGCGCATTCTCGCGTGCGATGGGGCGCTCCGCCTTCAGAATGTCGTCCTGGAAGCCCGGCTCCTTCACGGCCTCGCTGAAGAAGCGAGGTTCTCGCGTGCCGTCAAAGCCGATGTCGCGTGCTGTCGTCGGCCCTAAGGCGAACGTCGTCGTGAAGTCGCGCGCACGGTTGTCGAAGAGGTCGCGCCAGCCCGCTTCGTCGACTTGGTAGCCGAAAGGATCGGCGATGTAGCTGTCAATCGCCTTGCGGTAGGTGCGCACGATGCGGCGGATGAACTCCGCCGGGCGCATGCGTCCCTCGATCTTGAAGGAGTGAACGCCTGCCTGAATGAGCTCGGGGATGTTGCGATACATGCACATGTCCTTCAAAGCGAGCTTGTACGGGCCTTCGCTCTCGGCATCCAAGACCTCGCCCGTCGCCTCGTCGATCAGCTCATACGCCCAGCGGCAGGGCTTCAGACAGCGGCCGCGGTTGCCGCTCTGACCGAAGAGCACACCCGAATGGATGCACTGGCCGCTCTCGGACATGCACATGTCGCCGTGCATGAAGTATTCGACTTCGAGTCCTGTACGTTCCTTGAAGAGACTCAGTTCAGAAAGCGTCATCTCGCGCCCGACAACGATGCGCGTGATGCCGTATTCCTTGAGTTTTTCAATCGCCGCCTCGTTGTGCGTATTCATCATGACCGAGGTGTGCAGCGGGATGTCGATGCCCAGTTCCTTTTTCAGCTCAAGCACGGCGAAGTCCTGCACGAGGATCGCGTCGGGGCGAATCTCCTGCAGGTAGAGCAGATATTCGCGCAGGGCGGGAAGCTCTTCCTCGCTGATGAGGTTGTTCAATGTGATATAGAGCTTGACGCCGTGCTCGTGCGTAAAGTCGACGGCTTTTTTCAGCATCTCGTTGTCGAAATTCGTATCGCCGTGGTGCATGCGCATGTTGAAGTGCTTGCCGCCCAGATAGACGGCGTTCGCGCCCGCCTCGACGGCGGCGACGAGGGCGTCCCAAGTGCCGGCCGGTGCGAGAAGCTCCACGCAATTACGGGTTAATAGCATATTTTTTTCATGCTCCTTTGCTCATAATTTTTCCGTTTAACGTATAGTATACCATATTTCTAGCCTTTCTGGCGAATTTCCGTAAAGATTGTATATGTCCTCGAAGTCTAGATGGACCTTTCAAAGGCCGTTCTTTTCACGGCACTCTTGACAGATGCCGTAGAATTCAAAGATGTGCCCCGTGATGAGGAAGCCTCTTTTCTCGGCTTCCTTCGTGTAGGCTTCCTGCATGGGACAGATGTCGATACACTCCGTCTTGCCGCATTCCGTACAGACGAGGTGGTGATGGTGATGACCCGGCTCGATGATCTCGTAGACGTTTCCCGCTGCGCGGTAGATTTCGTGAATGACGCCGAGATTCGAGAGGAGCGCGAGGTTGCGATATATCGTATCGAGGGAGACGTTGGAATGCTTCCTGCGCACGGCGGCAAGAAGCTGCTGGGCCGTGGGGAAGGGGTCGCATTCATGAAAGGCGTCGAGGACGGCGCGTCGCTGCGGAGTCAGCTTGTATCCTTTGGAGCGCAGGAGTTCCAGATGATCTTCAGTCATGACATCCTCCTTTTGTCGAGGGTATACACGGTTTTTCTCATCATACCATAGGAGGGCGGAAAGGGGTAGGGTGCAGAAGAAAGAATCATTGGGCAGATGCTTTGTTCTGTGCTATAATTTCTACAAAAGAGATGAGAGATGAGGACAGGAGGACGATTCCTTGAAAAAAACTTTGGAGGATGCCGTTGTCGTTTTGAACCGCGCCATATTGCCCGACATCTGGCAGATGGAACTTCTCTCGCCGAAGATTGCGGCGGGAGCAGAGCCGGGGCAGTTCGTCATGGTGAAGAAGCCGAAGAGCGCGCATCTTCTGCGCCGTCCTTTCGGCGTGGCGGACATCGACGACGAGAAGGGGACGATCACGCTCTTTTACCGCATCTTGGGCGAAGGGACGGCGGAGCTTTCCACGCTGCGACCAGGCGAAAGCCTGAGCGTCGAGGGCGCACTCGGCACGGGTTTTACGCTCACGGACGAGTCTGCGCTTCTCGTCGGCGGCGGCTTGGGACTAGCGCCGCTCCTTTTGCTCGCGCGTCGCCTGCGCGAAAAGCCCGTCGTCATCATCGGCGCACGTTCTGAGCCAGAGACTTTTTGGACGCGGTTCTTCACACCGCATGCGAAGGCGGTCTATATCGCGACGGACGACGGAACGAGCGGCTTTCACGGCTATCCGCTTCATTTGATGCCGCTCGTCCTTTGCGAGAATGAAGTGCATGCTGTCAAGGTCTGCGGCCCTGACCCGATGATGGACGGCATCGCGCGTCTGGCGCGGAGCGCGGGGCTTTCCTGCGAGGTATCGTTGGAAAAGCGCATGGCGTGCGGCTTCGGCGTCTGTCTGGGCTGCACCTTTGAGGGAAAGGCGACGGGCAGGAGACGCAAAGTTTGCACGGAAGGGCCGGTCTTTGCGGCGGAGGAGGTTTTTGAATGAACAGGGAAAGGCTTGCCGTCGAGGTCGCGGGCATTCGCATGGCGACGCCGATCATGGGCGCGTCGGGCACGTTCGGCTTCGGCATGGAGTATGAAGATTTCCTCGACCTCGCGGACGTCGGCGCCGTCGTTTCGAAGGGCATCACGCCGAAGCCGCGTGCGGGAAACGGCGGCGTGCGCATCGCCGAAACGCCCGCCGGCATGCTCAATTCCATCGGTTTGGAGAATCCCGGCATTGAGGTGTTCTGCCGTGACATCCTGCCCGAGGCGGCAAAACTGCCGACGTCGTTTATCGTCAACATCAGCGCGGGCACGGCGGAGGAATACGGCGAGATGGCGCAAATGCTCGACGTCGAGGGCGTCGATGGCATCGAGGTCAATATCTCATGCCCGAACGTCAAGGAAGGCGGCATCGTCTTCGGCACTGACCCTGTGCAGGCGGCGCGTGTGACGCAGGAGGTCAAAAAGCATACGAAGAAGCCCGTCATTGTAAAACTTTCGCCGAACGTCACCGACATCCCGCAGATGGCGCGCGCCGTCGAGGAGGCAGGTGCCGACGCCGTATCGCTCATCAACACGCTGACGGGCATGGCGATCGATGTCGAAAAGCGTCAGCCGCTCCTCGGCAACATCACGGGAGGCCTTTCCGGCCCTGCCGTCAAGCCCATCGCCCTGCGCATGGTCTATCAGGCGGCGCAGGCGGTTTCGATTCCCGTCATCGGCATGGGCGGCATACAGACAGGCGAGGATGTGGCAGCGTTCCTTCTAGTCGGTGCGAGTGCCGTCGAGATCGGCGCGGAGAACTTCGCGAATCCGCGTGCCGTCGTCGAGGCGGCCGAAGGACTCGATGCGTATTTGGAGCGCCAGGGCATTGATCATGCGCGGGATTTGATAGGGGCGTTGGAACTTTGAGGTCAGGGAAAGGGCGCAGGATGCGCTTCGCCTTCCTCTTTGCGCTGTTCTTCCTGCTCACGCTCTCTGCCGGCTGCGGCGGAAGGAGCGCCGTCTACCGCGAGCCGCCGCACCATCCCGAGTTCGTCGAGGGCGCGAAGTTTTCGGAGAATCCTGCGAAGTTCAAGGGCAAGGAAGTGCAGTTCGTCGCGCGTGTCGTCGATATCGACGGCGCGGCGATGCAGACTGAGATGCACGAGGGCGGGCCGCGCCTCCTCGTTGAGGGCAAGGGTGTCAGCGCCGCCGAGCCGCGCCCGTCGCGCGGCGACTATGTGCGGCTCTATGGCAAGGTGGAGGAAGACGACAGGGCGGGCTACGTCGCCGTCATCGACTCCTACAAGGTCACGGTGCCGCGCTGGAGCGAACTCATGCGCACGTCGAGGAGTCTTAGAAGCGACGATGGTCATGTTGAGGTACAGATTCTCTCGGCTGTGGCGGCACGCAATTCGCTCGAAGTCAAGGAGGGAAATATCTCCCTGATGCCCGAGAGCGCGGCGACGAGGCTTTCGGACATCGCTTTCATCGGCATGACGCTGAAGATTCGCGGCGAGATAGATGACGACGGCGAGGGCGATTTCGACTACCTTGAGCGCAGCGGTCAAAGGATGCGCTCGGGCTTCACGCTCGACTTGGACGGCGATGGCACGGCAACCTTCAAGACGGAGGTGCTTTCCGTGCCAATGGAGTACAAGGAAGCCTTGAAGGCGGTCGGCGCGTCGGGCGACGGCAGCGTCGCCCTGCCCGAAGGAAAGACGTACCGTCTGCGCTATCGCTGACGTTGGCACTGACAGAAATCCCCTGCGCTGCATCGCGCAAGGGCAGTGGATAATCTACGGTTTTTGGAAAGGAAGCAAGGCATGGAAGGCATGGACGAAAAGAGCCGAGAGGAACTTCTCGAAGAATATGCGCGGCTGATCGTGCGCATGGGCGTCAATTTGCAGGCGGATCAGCCGCTCGTCATCAATGCGCCGCTCGCGTGCGCCGACTTCGCGCGCCGCGTTGCGGGCGCGGCGTACGATGCGGGTGCGCACGATGTGACGGTCGCGTGGAACGACGAGCGGCTCGCGCGTCTGCGCTACGACAAGGCGAAGAAGAGCGTCTTTTCGGAGTTTCCCGAATGGCGTCGCCGCCTTTACGAGGACAGTGCGGCAGAGGGGGCAGCCTTCGTCACGATTCATGCTTCCGACCCGGAGATCTTCAGCGGCGTCGAGCCGGAGAGGCTGACGCTCGCGCAGCAGGCGGCGGGCGCGGCGCTCCTCGAATACCGCCAACGCTTGATGAGCAACAAGAACGCTTGGTGCGTCGTCTCGATTCCGACGGAAAGCTGGGCGAAGAAGGTCTTTCCCGAGGATGCGCCTGATGCTGCCGTTGAAAATCTCTGGCAGGCAATCTTCGATGCCGTGCGCCTTGCGCCTGGTGAGGATGCGGCAGCGCGCTGGCAGAAGCACATCGAATTTTTGGCATGTGCGGCGAAGTTCATGAACGACCATGCTTTCTCGCGCTTGGAGTACAAGAACGGTTTCGGCACGAACCTCTTCATCGAACTGCCCGAAGGGCATATATGGATGGGTGGCGCGGAAAAGACGCAGGACGGCGTGACCTTCGTCGCCAACATGCCGACGGAAGAAATCTACACGCTTCCCAAGCGTGACGGCGTAAATGGCACGGTCAGAGCGATGCGCCCCCTGAACGTCAACGGCAATCTTGTCGAGGGATTTTCGCTGACCTTCAAAGATGGCAAGGTCGTCGACTACAAGGCGGAGCGCGGTGCAGAGATCCTCAAGGAACTTTTTTCGACCGACGAAGGTGCGAGCTATCTCGGTGAAGTCGCGCTCGTGCCCTACGATTCGCCGATCTCGAAGAGCGGCGTGCTCTTCTTCAATACGCTTTTCGACGAAAATGCCGCGTGCCACCTTGCCTTCGGCAAGGCGTACCCGACATGCATCGAGGGCGGCGAGACGATGACCAGCGTCGAGCTTCTGCAGCGCGGCGTCAACGATTCGCTCGTGCACGAGGACTTTATGGTAGGCTCAAGAGATCTCGCCATCGACGGAATCGAGGCGGACGGCACGCGCGTCCCTGTGTTCCGCGAGGGAAATTTCGCCTTTGCTTGAGGACGGCAGACTTCAAGTGCGTCGTATCAATAGAAAAAGCCCGGATTTTCCGGGCTTTTGTTCATCCTCGTTGGTGCGGACGAGAGGGTT
This sequence comes from Selenomonas sputigena ATCC 35185, assembly GCF_000208405.1. Taxonomy (NCBI): domain Bacteria; kingdom Bacillati; phylum Bacillota; class Negativicutes; order Selenomonadales; family Selenomonadaceae; genus Selenomonas; species Selenomonas sputigena. The sequence goes on from NC_015437.1 coordinate 1,133,117, forward strand.
CGAACCTCCATGCCTTGCGGCACTGGATCCTAAGTCCAGCGCGTCTGCCAGTTCCGCCACGTCCGCATTGTATATTTGACGGTTCTTATTCTAGCATGACGGCAGAGGACTGTCAAACGATGGAAGATGTATGACATATTTCGGGTACAGGGAACGCAGGAGGGGCGTGCAGGTTTGAGGAAGGATGAGGCGTATGAATGAGGGGAGAAAGATGGACGAAGCGCTTTTCAAAAAAGTGGAGCGGTATATCGAAAAGCATTATGTGAAGCCGCGAGATCCTTCTGCGATGCGGTTTTTGGGGCTTATAACCCCCGGCAGCATGCCTCGCAGTTTCTCGCATGTGCCTTCGTCTGCCGGCAGGCGCCCGCTGAAGAACTTGCTCGATGCCGTGCTGCAGCTGGCAGAAAAGAGCTTTGCCGAGAGGCTTATGCTGCTCATCAAGAAGAGCGGTGCGAAGGCGGCGGATGTCTACGGCAAGGCGGGAATCACGAAGCAGCACTTTTCCAAGATTAAGAATCATGCGGATTATCAGCCCTCGAAGGAAACGGCGCTCGCCTTCGCCATCGTTCTGCATCTGTCGCTTGCCGAGGCTGAAGATCTCATCGGCAGGGCGGGGTTCAAACTTTCCGAAAGCAGCAAGCGCGATCTGCTCGTCCGGTTCTTCATCGAGGAAAAGATTTATGATGTCGATATCATCAATGAACAACTCTATGCGCGGGGCTTCTCGCCGCTGACGAATCGCCGTCGCATGAAGGATTGAAAGATGCATGCACGGGTGCACGCTTCGCGGATGCCGTGCGCCGAATTCTCCCCAAAAGAGCCGTGCGGCTCTTTTGGGGAGAATTTTTCGTATGGTCGCCTGTCAGGCGACCATACTTCCAGCAGCTTATCATATAATATGCCTAGAGAATCACTGATAAATTCAGTGCTTCCTTAAAGCCGATGATTGCTAGATGCAAATGGAAAGGATGGTCAATATGAGCTGGTGGAAAAATTGCTTCTTGGTGGCAACGGGCGTCGTTGCCGGAGCGCTGCTCTATGAAACGGTAATGAGCAACGATACGGACAATGATTGCGACGAAGATGATGAGGCCGAGGAGTTTGAGCGGGACGGCGTGGAAATCCTCGTCGCGAAGGTGCGCCGCGAGGCGACGCTTGCTATGGCGCAGTGCGAAAACGATGAAGAGCGCGAAGCCGTCTACGCCCAAGTGAAGTCGTCTGTGCAGGAGATACAGGACGCTTTGGCGAAGAAAGGAGAAGCACTAATCGAGCAGTTGAAGGAAGAAGCCGAGCAGCAAGGGGAAGCGGCGGACGACGGCGTCGATAGGCACGTCCAAGACATCAAGGCTGCCATGCAGCAAGTCAGGGAATCCCTGGAGGACACGCTGGAGTCGCTGAAGCCTGCTGCTCCTGAGCCTGCTTTGTGAGGGGATAATACGGTGTCAAAACGCGGGCACGGAGAATGCTCGCGTTTATTTATTGTTGAAAATGGCAGGAAAAATATAAAACTTTATAGAATATTCCATATATGGAAGAATGAATGCGAAATCGTCTTGCTAGAGGTGCAGTTCTGCTTAGGAGGCTGAAACCATGCCGATGTTCAAGAAGTCGATGCTTGTGCTCCTGGCCGTCGTTGCCCTTGCGGCGGGCGGTGCGTTCTATGCGGGGATTCATGGACAAGAGGAAGCCGTCACGCTCGATGCGGGCACGACGCCTCAAGGGGAAGCGCTGGTAAAAGAGAGCGAGATCGTCGTCTATGTTGCGGGCGCGGTCAATCATCCGGGCGTTGTGCAGCTCGCCGAGGGGGCACGCGCGAAAGATGCGGTCGATGCCTGCGGCGGCTTCCTGCCGACGGCGGATACGAACGGCGTGAACCTCGCGCAGAAGCTCAAGGACGGCATGCAGGTCACCGTGCCCGAGAAATCTCCGCAAGGCATGGCGGTGCAGGGCGCGGCGGGCGGCGTACAGGCGGGGGCGGCGAGGCCCTTGCCCGAAGGCATGGTGAACATCAACACGGCTGACGAGAAGGAGCTGGACAAGCTGCCGGGTATCGGTCCCGCTATGGCAAAGCGCATCATCGAGTACCGCACGGAAAACGGCGCGTTCCAATCGCCCGAGGAGATCAAGCGCGTCAAGGGCATTGGTGATGCGAAGTATGAGAAGATGAAGGACAAGATTGCATTGTGAAGAGAGCGATAGCGCTTCTTTGAGGAATGTGATGCGTATAAGGAAGCTGAGGGGCAGGGTTTGCCATGCGGTATGGACAGCAGCAGCTTGTTTTTCTCAACGGGCTTTTCCTTGTGCTTTTGTTCGGCATCTATGGCGAGGATTTGCTGCATGTCTCGCTTGGCGCTCTCGCCATCGGCATGGCGGGGTTCTTCTTCTTGTCGCTTTTTCTTCTCGTGCGTGAGAGCAGCAGGACGTGGCTGGCGTTCTTGCTGCTCTTTCTTTTTTTCGGCGCGTGGCGCTTCGCTTGGGGCGAGGCTCTGCCCGCTGATGATGTTTCACATTGGCTCGGGCGTGAGACTTCAGTCGAGGGCGTGCTCGTCGAAGCGCCGCATGTGCGGCGGACGGCGCAAGGTGTGCTCGTGCGTTATACAGTGGAGGTGAAGCGCGTGCGCATCTCCGGCGAGAAGCAGGCGGCATCGGGAGCGCTCTACGTCTCGGAGATGCGCGAAAATGTCGGCGACTTGCCTGAGATTGGCGCGGAAATCACGGCTTTGGGGAAGGTCAAGGGCATCTATGGCTACGGCAATCCCGGGCGCATTGATGTGGAGCGTGCGGCGGCGGTCAAGGGTGTGCGTGCGCGTCTATCGGCGAAGAAGCCGGGGATTCATTGGGAGGCGGGGGAGGCATATCCCGTGCTGCGTTGGAGCGAGCGGGTGCGCTCGGCATACCGCGCTTCGATGGAGAGCGTGATGCCCAAGGAAGATGCGGCGGCGATCTTCGCCATGCTCTTCGGCGGCTACGAGGGCATAAAGCCCGAACTTGTCGAGGCGTTCACGGCGACGGGCATCGTGCACATCCTTTCGGTGTCCGGCTCACATATCACGCTGTTGGCGGCGGTCATGGCTTGGCTCGGCGCACTCCTTCGCCTGCGTCCCGTCGTGACGGCTGTTTTCGTCACCGTCGTCGTCGTGCTGTACTGCGTGCTCGCGGGCTGCGTGCCTCCGGCTGTTCGTGCGGGCGCGATGGGACTGCTCGCATTTTTCGCTCTCGCCTTGGAGCGCGAAAGCGATGCGCGGCGGCTTCTGGCTCTCGTCGGCATGGCGCTGCTCTTCTTCGAGCCGCTTTTGGCGTTCGATGTCAGCTTCCAGCTATCGTTCGCGGCGACAGCTGGGCTTCTCTACCTTGCGCCGCCTTTTTGCGAGCGCCTTTCGACTTTGCGCTTTCTGCCGCGCTTCGTCGTGCTGAGCCTTGCCGTCACGCTCGGGGCGCAGCTCGCGACCTTGCCGCTCCTCGCGTGGTACTTCCACCGACTGTCGCTTTCGTCGCTCATCGCCAACATCATCGTCGTGCCCGTCGTGGAACTCGTCATCGTTGCGGGGCTTTTCGCGGGACTCGCGTCCTTCGTGCTGCCGTTTTTGGCAAAGATCGTCTTTCTTGCGGACAGTCTGCTCTTGGGACTTGTCTACGAGTGCACGCGGCTCTTGGCGGTTATGCCCGGCGGTGAGGTGTATTTGCCGACGCTTTCCGCGCCGCTCGCGCTCGGCTACTTCGCCGTGCTTACTGTATTTGTGCAGCCTGAGGAGCGGCGAGAAGCTGTCTTCTCTTGGTGCAGAGAACGGCGCAAGGTGATTTTTGCCGCAATTCTGTTCGCTGCTGCAGCCGTCGCCTTATGGCAGATTTCACGTCCACAGGAGATGGCAGTGCATTTCATCGACGTGGGACAGGGCGATGCGGCTCTCGTCGTGACGCCGCACGGCAGAGCCTTGATGATCGATACAGGCGGCACGCGCGATGGCGGTTATGATATCGGTTTGCGCGTCGATGTGCCGTATCTTTCGCATTACGGCGTGCGAAGGCTCGACTATATCATCCTCACGCATGTGCACGAGGATCATGCGGGCGGCGCGGGCGGTATCGTGCGCCATATTCCCGTCGGCATGATTTTGACGGCGCATGAGCCGCGCAGCGAGTATGCACGCGTGCTCGGCTGCTCTCTCGATGCGCCTGAGATGCAGCATCTAGCTCCTGCGGAGGCGGGTGAGCACATTGATCTCGACGGCGTGGCGGTCGACATCCTCTACGCGCCTCAGATGGAGGACGGTGCAGCGGAGGGTGCTACGGGAAACGAGTATTCGAACGTCATCCGCGTGAGCTATGGTGCGGCGTCGTTCCTCTTCACGGGTGATCTCGTAGCGGAGCAGGAGAAGGCTATGCTCGTGGAGGGGAAGAATCCTCAATGCACCGTCCTGAAGGTCGCACACCACGGCTCGAAAACCTCGACGACGGAGGATTTCCTCGCTGCCGCACAGCCGCGCTTCGCCGTCATCAGCGTCGGCCGGGACAATAACTTCGGTCATCCCGCTCCGGAGGTTATCGGGCGTCTGCAGAAAAATGGCATAAAAATCTACCGCACCGACGAGGATGGTGCGGTCGTATGCAGGACGGACGGAAAGACGCTGCGAATAGAAACGTTTCGCTGATATAGGTGCAAGGACATGATTCGCATCATGAAAAGATTGAACACCACAATAGTGTACGCTATAATGTACACGGAGAGTTTACATCCTTGAAGTGGAGTGCGCCCTTCGAGTTTGAGCTCTTGGATTTTCACGCTAAAAAATAGATTTTGGTGGATATGGAGGAAGATATGAGCTTTAATTATGGAGAAGTCATTGAAGTTCAGCCGGAAGGGGAAAGCTCTGAGATCCGCAAGAGGAATGCCTTTATCCGACGTGAAATTGTAGCAAATTTTTGTGTGGGAAAAAATCCGCCATTGGTGACAGTATGTTTTCAGGCGTACAATCATTTGGAAGATCAGACGAAGATGGCGATTCATGCGCTTCTTCAATATACACAGAATGTTGATTATGAATTGATTCTTATCGATAACGGGTCGACGGATGGGACTTTAGAGTTTTTTCGTAGTATTCCGTATGAGAAGAAGCGTATTTTTCATGTGAGAGAAAATCGCGGAGCATTAGCTGGATATATTGCGGCGAAAAATTCGGCGGGTGGTGAATTTATTCGCGGGAGATACGTTTCATTCGTTCCAGGGGATGTTATTGTCACAAAAGATTGGCTTAAAAATCTCGTTACTTGTATGGAATCGGATTCGCGCATTGGGATGGTTGTTCCTGTTGCAAACTATACAAGCAATCATCAGAAGATTACGTTGCCATTTTCCAATTATGAAGAAATGCAGGAAGTAGCGGCTGCCCATAATATTAGTAATCCTAAAAAGTGGGAGGAGTGCCTGCGCGTTATTCCTACGACGTCGCTGCTTCGTTCATCTCTGCGGAAGTTGTACGAGTTGGATCATGCTTTTTATTATAATTTTTCTGACGACGATCTTTCCTTTACTTATCGCCGTTTGGGCTATCGCTTGATGATTTGTCGTGATACGTTTGTTTATCATGCAGAAGGAAGCACGATGACAGGCGAGGATTATCAGTTGGATATACAGACGGGACGTGAGATTTTCCGACGTAAATATTTTGGAATCGATCCTTGGGATGATACGCGCTTGGATGCGGAACTTCGAGATAAGTGCCTAAGCTTTGTTCCTGTACGCAAGGAACATCGCATTTTGGGTATTGATATACGCTGTGGTGCCGATTTACTTCATTTCAAGAATGGGCTTCGGGGCGTTGGGTTTGAGCCTGTGAAGCTTTCCGCGCTTGTTCAAGATGCAAAATATTGGCAGGATCTGCAGACGGTTTGTGATGAGGAAGTTTTTTGTCGGTCGCAGCGCGATTTTTCCGAGACTCTGCGTGGGCGCACCTATGATTATATTATTCTTGGTGAGCCGCTTTGCAATTATGAAGAACCACAGGCGATGCTTGAAATGATGCGAGATCATCTTTCCCTAGGAGGAAGAATGACGGGGCGCGTAGAAAAGGACGGAGAAGTGTTTGTATTGGAACGCAATGCGTAGGGTCTGAGGCCTCGGTTTCGGGATATGAAGATGAATAATTCCAGCGGTTCCAAAGTTGCTGGAATTATTTTTATTTGTAATTTCCCTCCACATAATGTTAATATATTGTTAGTATTAGGGGCGGATGTGTAAAGATGAGTGGCTGATTTTATCCGCGATTTCTATAGCTATGATTTTGCTTCAATGATATAATGGAGCACATAGGAGGTTCTTTTTCGCGATCGGCATTTGTCATAGGAGGGAACGAGCGTATGCGCTATCTGTGGCTGATTTTCGCAATCGCTGCCTTGGGCGGCGGCGCTTGGCTCGGCTATGAGGGGGAGTGGTGGAAGGCCGGCGCGATGGTTTTTCTCGGTGGCTTTACACTTTTTCAGGCGAGGGGACTGCGCGACGGGAAGCAGAGGCTGAAGCTCAAGAGGGCGCAGCTGCAGGGGCTGCCCGATGCGCGAGCGGAGCTTCTGGAAGCGAGTTTTGCCAAGGCGGCAGGCGACTACGATGTTCTGCAGGATTTGCGGCAAAAGGTGAAGGATCGCGAGATGTCGCAGGAGCTTGTCGCCCTGCAGCATGTTGCGGGCAATATGCTGCGCTATCTGGAGCGCAATCCCGAACGCATCGCGGCAGCGGAGGATTTCATCGAGATATATCAGGAGAAGGCGGCCGTCATGCTGCGCCAGTATGTCGAGCTTGAGGAAACGCAGCTCGCCTCCGAAGAGGTGGTGCAGGCGAAGCGGCGTGTCAAGGAGATGCTTTCTTCCCTGCGCACGACGTATGAGGAGGAGTTCAAGCGCGTCATCAACTATCAGCTCATGGATCTCAACGCTGAGATCGAGGTGCTGCAGCACTCGATGAAGGGGCAGGCGATGGGGGAAGCGTGCGCCGTGCCCGAAGCGACGGAGCAGCCCTTCGTAAGGCCAGGCGCGCAGCATCCGATGAAGGCGACGAACGCGACGCCGATCTTCCTGCAGAAGGTTTCGAGTCTCGCGCGAGGGACGAGCGCCATACCGCAGGAGCTTTACTGGCAAGTCGTGCGGCGCAAGATCAAGGCGTCGCTGCTCGGCATATTCCTCGGCGGCTTCGGTGCGCACAAGTTTTTTCTGGGCAAGAATTTTCAGGGCGTTGGCTACATCCTGTTCCTCTGGACGGGACTGCCGATCTTCGTCGGCTTCATCGAGGGCGTGCGTTGGCTCTTCATGCCCGTCGATGATTTTTACTTCGATTACTGTGATGAGGATTAGGCAGAGCAGATAAAGGAGAGGGAGAAATGGCGGAAATCAATCTGGAAGATCTCTTGAGCAAGCGTGCACAGCAGCCGCAGGAAAAGGCGCTGGAACTTGCGCCTGAAAAGGAGCTTGAGCGCATTGCGCAGGCGGTTGAGGAACTGACGCCTGCGGAGCGTGCCGAGGTGGAGAAGATCAAGGAGGGGCTTGACCTCACGGACTCGGCGGCGATCATCGACTTCGGCACGGCGGCGCAGAAGAACATCGCCGACTTTTCGGACAGCATTCTTTGCAACGTGCGTGCGAAGGACAGCGGTTATGTCGGCGAGCTTCTGGGCGAGCTTCTGACGAATGTCAAGAGCTTCGAGCCGAAGTCATCGGACGGCGGCTTTTTGAAGAAGCTGCCGCTCGTCAGCTCCCTCGTCGGCAAGGCGGAGACGATGATGCAGGGCTACGAGAAGGTTTCCGTGCAGGTCGAGAAGGTCAAGACATCGCTGCAGAAGGCGCGCATGCTCATGATGAAGGATGTCACGATGCTCGATACTCTCTTTGCGAAGAATCTTGAGTACTTCAAGACGCTGGAACTTTACATTCGCGCGGGCGAGGAGAAGATGCAGGAGATGCGTGAAGTCACGCTGCCCAAGCTGCGTGCGCAGGCCGCCGCTTCGAGCGATCCGATGGCGGCGCAGGTCGTCAGCGATTTTGAGAGTTCCGTCGAGCGCTTCGAGAAGAAGGTGCATGACCTCAAGATCAGCAAGACGATCTCCATCCAGACGGCACCGCAGATCCGACTCATACAGAACAACGACAAGGTTCTCATCGACCGTGTGCAGAGTGCAATCTACAACTCGATTCCGCTGTGGAAGAATCAGATGGTCATAGCGCTCGGTCTTGCGAACCAGAAGAAGGTTCTTGAGATGCAGCATTCGGTCAATGAGATGACGAACGACCTTTTGAAGAAGAATGCGGAAATGCTCAAGATCGGCACGATCGAGACGGCGAAGGAGAACGAGCGCAGCATCGTGGACATCGAAACGGTGCGCAAGGTGAACGACGACCTCGTGACGACGATCGAGGAAACGCTGAAAATCCAGCAGGAAGGCAGGGCGAAAAGGCGCGCGGCGGAAGCCGAGCTTGTCGAGTTGGAAGGCAGACTCAAGAAGGCACTCGAAAGCACGCTCGACGGGCGAAGCGGTTGACAGCGTTTCCTTTCATCTGCTATCATACACTAAAGAGAAAAGGAGATGGAACTTTCATGAAAGCAGCTCTTTTTATGGGCAGTGACTCAGATTGGCCGATCATGAAGCCAGCGGTGGAGCTTCTCAAGGAATTCGGCGTCGAGGTCGACGTCATCGTGGCGTCGGCGCACCGCACGCCTGCGAAGGTGCATGAGTATGCCGAAAACGCGCGTGAAAACGGCGTCGGCGTCATCATTGCAGCGGCGGGCGCGGCAGCGCACTTGGCGGGCGTCATCGCGAGCTACACGACGCTTCCCGTCATCGGCGTGCCGATCAACGCGACGCCTTTGAACGGGCTCGACGCGCTCTTGAGCACGGTGCAGATGCCGTCGGGCATCCCCGTCGCGACGATGGCGGTCAACGGCGCGAAGAATGCGGCGGTCTTCGCCCTCGAAATCTTCGGTGCAGGCGATGCCGCTGTTGCAAAGCAGCTCGAAGGGTATCGCGAGAAGCTCAGGGAAGGCGTGGCAAAGAAGGCGGCGCGCGTCGCATCCCAAGTCAACCAGTGAGAACGTAACGGAGGACAAAAGATCATGAGCAAGAAGGTTCTGTACGAAGGCAAAGCAAAAATCATGTACGAGATGGAAAATCCCGACGAATTGCTCGTCTATTACAAGGACGATGCGACGGCAGGCAACGGCGCGAAGAAGGGCACGATCGTCGACAAGGGCGTCATGAACAACAAGATCACGGCTTTTTTCTTTGACCTCCTGAAGAAGAACGGCATCGACCATCACTGCATCAGCATGCCGAGCGACCGTGAGATGATCGTCAAGAAGCTTGAGATCATTCCTCTTGAGGTCGTCGTGCGCAATATTGCGGCGGGCAGCCTTGCCGAGCGCCTCGGCCTTGAAGAAGGCACGAAGATGGCGATTCCCATCGTGGAACTTTACTACAAGAGCGATGAACTCGGCGATCCGATGATCAACCACTACCATGTCAAGGCGATGGCGATGGCGACGGATGAGGAGATTCGTGAGATTGAGCGCCAGGCCTTGAAGGTCAACGAGATCATGATGGCGCATCTGAAGACGAAGAAGATTACGCTCGTCGATTTCAAGCTGGAATTCGGCAGGGACAAGAACGGTACGATCATTCTTGCCGACGAGATCTCGCCGGACAACTGCCGCTTCTGGGACAGCGATACGAACGAGAAGCTCGATAAGGACAGATTTCGCCGTGACCTCGGCAACGTGGAGGACGCCTACAAAGAGATTCTGCGCCGCCTGACAGGCGAGGAGAGATAATAGCCCGCAGCCCGCCGCCATTCTGTTGGATGGCGGTGGGTTTGTGTATTTCTTTACAGTTTTCGTTTTCGATTGTGTTGGAGGAGGCAGAATGGAAAAGAAACTTACCTATCGCGATGCGGGCGTCGATATCGACGCGGGCAATGAATCTGTAAAGCTCATCAAGGACAGCGTGCGTGCGACGTACCGCCCCGAAGTGCTCGGCGACCTCGGCGGCTTCGGCGGCCTCTTTGCGCTGCAGGCAGCGAAGTACAAGGAGCCGGTGCTCGTCTCAGGCACGGACGGCGTGGGCACGAAGCTGCGGCTTGCCTTCATGCTCGACAAGCACGATACCGTGGGGCAGGACGCCGTCGCCATGTGCGTCAACGACATCCTCGTGCAGGGTGCAGAACCGCTCTTCTTTCTCGACTACCTCGCCGTCGGCAAGCTCGTCCCCGAGCAGGTGGCCGCTGTCGTCAAGGGCGTTGCCGCCGCCTGCAAGGAGTCGGGATGTGCGCTCATCGGCGGCGAGACGGCGGAGATGGCAGGCTTTTATGCAGATGGCGAGTACGACATCGCGGGCTTTGCCGTCGGCGTCGTCGAGAAGTCGAAGATCATCACGAGCGAGCGCGTCCAGGAGGGCGACGTGCTGCTCGCGCTGCCGTCCTCGGGCGTTCACTCGAACGGCTTCTCGCTCGTGCGCAAGATTTGCTTCGAGCACAAGGGCTTCACGGGGGCTGAAACCTTCCCTGAGTTTCAAAAGACGCTCGGCGAGGAGCTTCTGACGCCGACACGGCTCTATCCGCGCGCGTGCCTGCCGCTCATCGAAAAGTTCGACATTCATGGCATGGTGCACATCACGGGCGGCGGCTTTTACGAAAATATCCCGCGCGCCCTGCCCGAGCATCTTGCGGCGGAGGTCGATGCTTCCGCCTGGCAGACGCCGCCGATCTTCCGCCTGCTGCAAGAGTGGGGCAATGTCGATGGACATGAGATGTACCGCACGTTCAACATGGGCGTCGGCATGGTCATCATCGCCGCGCCCGAGGAGGCTGCGAAGATTCGCGCACACCTTGCGTCAGCGGGCGAGGAGGTCTACGAGATCGGCTGCGTCAAGAAGGGTGCGCACGATGTGACGATCAAAGGCGGGGTTCTCGATGCGTAAGGAAGTTCTCGGCATTCTGTGCTCGGGGCGCGGCACGAACCTCGAATCCATCATCAAGGCGCAGAAGCAGGGAGAGATTCGTGCTGAGATCGCCGTCGTCTTGACGGACAAACCCGAGGCGAAGGCCTTGGAACGCGCGGCACAGGCAGGCATCGCGCATCATTGTGTCGATCGCAAAGCGTGTGCGACGCGCGAGGAGTTCGAGGAAAAGCTCGTTGCGGCGCTCGAAGAGGCAGGCGTGACGCTCGTTGTGCTCGCGGGTTTCATGCGCATCTTGAGTCCGTACTTCGTGCGCAAGTTCTGCGGGCGCATCCTGAACATCCATCCGTCGCTTCTGCCGTCGTTTGGCGGGGCGCACGCCCATCGCGACGTGCTCGCTTACGGCGTCAAGGTCTCGGGCTGCACGATTCACTTCGTCGACGAGGGCATGGATTCAGGGCCAATCATCCTGCAGGCGGCTGTGCCCGTCATGGATGACGATACGGAAGATACGCTCGCCGCGCGGGTGCTGGAGCAGGAACATATCCTCTATCCGCGCGCCATCGCGCTCTATGTGGATGGGCGGCTCAAGGTGGAAGGCCGCCATGTGACGATTTTGAAATAAGACAGTTGTTGGTTCATGAAATATTTATTGTAGACGAAAGGTGGAGGTTGACCATGAAAATCAAGCGTGCTCTCATCAGTGTATCGGACAAGACGGGCGTCGTCGAGTTCGCACGCAAGCTGCATGATGCCGGTGTCGAGATCGTCTCGACGGGCGGTACGATGAAGGCAATTCGCGATGCGGGCATCCCCGTGCTCTACGTCAGCGATGTCACGGGCTTCCCTGAAATCATGGACGGCAGGGTCAAGACGCTCAATCCCTACATCCACGGCGGCATCCTCGCCGTGCGCGACGATCCCAAGCACGCACAGCAGATGAAGGAGCACAAGATCACGCCGATCGATCTTGTCGTCGTCAACCTCTATCCGTTCGATGCAACCGTGGCGAAACCAAACGTGACGCTCGCCGAGGCGATCGAGAACATCGACATCGGCGGCCCTGCGATGATCCGCGCCGCCGCGAAGAACTTCAAGTTCGTCGCCGTCGTGACGAATCCCTCGCACTACGATGAGGTAGCGGAAATGATCCAAAAGGACGGCTGCGTGCGCGGCATGAAGCGAATGGAACTCGCGCGTGAGGCGTTCCGTCACACGTCGGTTTACGATGAGCACATCGCCGCATATCTTTCGGAACAGATCGAGAAATAGGAGCAACGCGTATGGAGCTGCAATTTACAGGATATGACAAATGGGATCTCTCCGTAAAGAAAGAGGTTCTATATGAATTTGCATGGTCGTTGCAGTCCGCCGTCGAACGTGCCTGCTCGGAAAAAGAACGTGAAGAGAAGTTTCCTTTCTTAAATGCTCTGTACGAGCGCTCGATTAAGGATGCCGGACGTTTGTTGGTTACAGATGATCCCGTTGAAGTGCTCAATATCGAAGGGCGCTTAGACAGCTTGCAAACCATGCTCCCTTTGTTAGAGGATTTGAAAGATGAGATACATCTTCACTGAAGAGGATGTTAGGGAAGCGGCAGAGCGCGTGATCAAGCGCATTATGAAGCAGCAAGATACGTATTCTCCGACAGACCGTCCCATCCTCTATCTATTGGGGGGGGCAGCCGGGAGCAGGAAAAAGCACGATCAGCGATCGGCTGCTTCGGGAAAAGTCTAACACCATTTTCATTAATCCGGATACGTATCGCGATCTTCATCCGCAGTATGAAACCATCAAGGCCGAATTAAAGAGTGAGGCAGTAAAGGTGACTGTGGAATTTTCTGGCGCAGTCACTGAATGTGTTCGCCAAATGTTGTCCGATCAGAAGTACAATCTTATCCTTGAAGGTACGTTTCGGACATTGGAAACGCCTTGGCGAATTACGGAAGAACTCAAATTCAAAGGTTATACGGCTGAACTTCATGCGATTGCTGTTCCAAAGGATATAAGCTATGTCGGCACGCTCGATCGATACTTTGTAGGAAAAACCAAGGGAACGGGGCGTGCTGTTGACAAGCGGCATCACGATCTCGTCGCAGAGAAGTTGCCGGTGCATCTAAAGGCGCTTGCAAAGAGCGGGATGTTTCGCTCGATGCACCTGCATACGCGAGAAAGGGAGATTTTTTCAACCGAGCATGATGTCGAAGCCTTTATGGAGCAGTTTCAACGTGAGGTTGAGCGTCGTCTTGATTTTGCGCAGGGGAACCGTTTGGCCAAACGCATCGACTTTGTCGACCAAGCTTTGGCAGAGGAAGAAAGGCGGGGACTTGCGGCCATCGCAGAAACTCCCATTGCAGAAATCCGCAGGGAACTTCAAGCGATCAAGAAAAGCAGAAACATAGGCATGGAGCGATAAGGAGCAACGAGATGAGAATTTTGGTCATCGGCAGCGGCGGGCGTGAACATGCGCTCGCATGGAAGGTCAAGGATAGTCCGCAGACGGAAAAACTCTATGCGATTCCGGGCAATCCGGGCATGGCGGCAATCGCTGAATGCGTACCGCAGATCTCTCCGACGGACAATGCGGCAGTCGTCGCTTTTGCCAAGGAGAACGGCATCGATCTCGCCGTCGTCGGCCCTGAGGCGCCGCTTGCGGGCGGCCTCGTCGACGCACTGGCGGCGGAGGGAATCAAGGCATTCGGCCCCGCGAAGCTCGCAGCCGAGATTGAGGGTTCGAAGGCATTTTCCAAAGACCTCATGAAGAAGTACGGCATCCCGACGGCGAAGTACGAAGTGTTTTCCGATGCCGCCGCCGCACGCGCCTACGTCAAAGCCGAGGGTGCGCCCATCGTCATTAAGGCGGACGGACTCGCGGCGGGCAAGGGCGTCGTCGTCGCCATGACCGAGGAGGAAGCGCTCGCCGCCGTCGACGAGATCATGGAGGGCGGAGCATTCGGCGCGGCGGGCAGCCGCGTCGTCATTGAGGAATTCATGGCGGGCGAGGAGGTTTCCATCCTTGCGTTTACCGACGGCAAGACGATTCGTGCGATGATTCCGTCGCAGGATCATAAGCGCGCCTACGACGGCGATAAAGGACCGAACACCGGCGGCATGGGCGCTTACGCGCCCGCCCCCGTCGCACCTCCGGCACTCGTCGCCGAGGTGCAGAGGACAATCATGGAGCCGACGATCCGCGCGATGGAGCAGGAAGGGCGGCTCTACAAAGGCTGCCTCTATGCAGGACTCATGGTCACGGAGGAAGGCGCGAAGGTCGTCGAGTTCAACTGCCGCTTCGGCGATCCGGAGACGGAGGTCGTGCTGCCGCTCCTCAAAGGCGACCTCGTCGAAATCATGCTGGCGTGCGTCGACGGCAATCTCGCCGATGTCGAGATTCCGTGGAGCACGGGCGCGGCTGTGACCGTCGTTCTCGCGGCGGGTGGCTATCCGAAGACCTACGAGAAGGGCGCGGAAATCACGGGTCTCGCCGACGCTGAGGCGGAAGGATGCCTCGTCTTTCATGCGGGAACGGCAGAGAGGGACGGCAAGATCGTCACGGCGGGCGGCCGCGTGCTGAACGTCGTCGCTGAGGCGGCGGACATCCGCGCGGCGGTCGAGAAGGCATATCGCGGTATCGGGCGCGTACATTTCAAGGACGCCTTCTGCCGCAAGGACATCGCGCACCGTGCATTGGAAAGGATGAAATGAACCTCTATGAAGTTGAACCTCAAGGAAAATGAGATTCTCCACGGCTTCCGTCTGCTCAAGCAGCAGACGGTGCCGGAGATCGATGCGAAGGCTTATGCGTTCGTGCATGAAAAGAGCGGCGCACGCCTTTTCTTTTTGGAAAATGACGACGATAACAAAGTCTTTTCCATCAGCTTCCGCACGACGCCCGCCGACGATACGGGCGTGGCGCACATCGTCGAGCATTCGGTGCTCTGCGGCTCCAGGAAGTATCCGCTCAAGGAGCCGTTCGTCGAGCTTGTCAAAGGCTCTTTGAACACCTTCCTCAATGCCATGACGTTCCCCGATAAGACGATGTACCCGGTGGCGAGCCGCAACGACAAGGACTTTCAGAACCTCATGGACGTCTATCTCGACGCGGTCTTTTATCCTTCGATGAAGGAGACGCCTGAAATCTTCCAGCAGGAGGGCTGGCACTACGAGATCGACAATGCCGAAGAGCCGCTTCGCTACAGCGGCGTCGTCTACAACGAGATGAAGGGTGCTCTGTCCTCGCCCGATGATGTGCTTGAGAACAAGATCATGCTCTCCCTTTATCCCGATACGACGTACGGCTTCGAGTCGGGCGGCGATCCCGATGCGATTCCGACGCTGACGTATGAGGATTTCTGTGCCTTTCACAGCCGCTACTACCATCCGTCGAACAGCTATATCTACCTCTACGGCGCGATGGACATCGAGGAAAAGCTCGCCTATCTCGACCGCGAATATCTCGCCGCGTTCGACCGCATTGAGCCGCATTCTGAGATCGCTTTGCAGCAGCCCTTCCGTGAGATGGCTTGCAAGGAAGGCCTTTACTCCATCAGCGAGGGGGAGAAGGAGTCGGAGAAAACCTTCTTGGCGTTAAACTGGCTCGTGGGGGAGGCGGATGATGCCGAGGCGATGCTCGCTCTTGAAATCCTGCAGCATGCTCTCCTGCAGACGGAGGCTGCGCCCCTCAAAAAAGTGCTGATGGACGCGAAGATCGGCAAGGACGTCAGCGCTTCCTTCGAGGATGCGCTGCGCCAGCCTTATCTGAGCATCATCGTCACGAATTCGGAGGCGGAACGCGCCGAGGAGCTTTGCCGCCTGACGGAAGAGGCGATGCGCGACCTCATTGAGAACGGCATCGACAAGACGCTGCTCGAAGCATCGATCAATCGCCTCGAATTCAAGGCGCGTGAGGCGGACTTCGGCACGTTCCCCAAGGGGCTTGTCTACAACATCAAGATCATGAACAGCTGGCTCTACGATGCTGACCCTGCGCTTTACCTCTATTATGAGGAGCTTTTTCAGAAGATGCGCGAAGGACTCAAAGGGCGCTACTTTGAAGCGGTCTTGGAAAAGTACCTCGTGAAGAATGCGCATCGTTCGCTCGTCGTGCTCAAGCCTAGCAAGACGCTTTCCTCTGAGCGCGAGGCGGCGCTTGCCGAAGCTCTGGAAAAGAAGAAGCAGGCGCTCACGCACGAGGAGATCGAGCACATCATCGAGATGAACAAACGCCTGAAGGAGCGGCAGGAAAGCTCCGAGACGGCGGAGGCCCTGGCGACGATTCCGCTTCTTGAACTCTCCGATATTCGCAGGGAAGTGGAGAAACTACCGCTCACCGAGCGCGAGATCGAGGGCTGCAAGGTGCTCCACAGCGACATTTTCACGAACAAGATCGCCTACGTCAACCTCTATTTCGATGCGCAGGGCGTGCTGCAGGAACACATCCAGTATCTCTTCCTGCTGACCGACCTTCTGGGTGCGGTCGATACCGAGAGCCATACGTACGCCGAGCTGTCGAATCTCTCGAACCTCCATACGGGCGGCATATCCTACGAAAATTCCGCTGCCGTCCGAAACGGCGAGCCGGATTCGTGCATGCCGATGTTCCGCGTGCGTGCGCGCGCCTTCGGGCGCAATCTGCCCGAACTTTTCTCGCTTCTGGCAGAAGTCCTGACCGAGAGCAAGTTCACCGACAAGAAGCGCCTTGAGGAACTTTGCGGGCAGTGCCGCGCCATCCTGGAGGCGCGCGTCATGAGCGCCTCGCAGCGCAGCATGGCGGTGCGCATCGCCTCCTATCTGTCGCCGGCAGGCGCGTACAACGAGCAGGCGATGCTGTCCTACTACGGCTTCCTCGCTGACCTCACTGACCACTTTGAAGAGCGCTTCGAGGAGCTCTCCGAGACGCTTGCGAGTCTTCTGCCGATCGTCTTTACAAAGGGCGGTCTGACCGTCGGCGTGACGCTTTCTGAGGCAGAATACTCCTCGTTCGCCGAGAAAGCCGCGGAGTTCTGCCGCCGCCTGCCGCAGGCGAAGGCAGAGCCGCAGGTGTACCATTTCGACGTGCGTGCGAAGAACGAGGGGATTCTGTCGTCGAGCCGCGTGCAGTATGTGGGCAAGGCAGCGAACTTCCTGCGCCTCGGCTTCTCCTATACGGGCAGCATGAGCGTTCTGGAGACGATCCTGCGCTACGACTACTTCTGGACGAAGATCCGCGTGCAGGGCGGCGCCTATGGAGCGTTCACACAGTTCAATCGCATCGGTTTCCTGTTCTTCGGTTCGTACCGCGATCCGAACCTCAGGGAAACGCTCGAAGTATTTGACAAGACGGCGGATTATCTGCGCGGGTTCGACGTGTCCGACCGCGAGATGGTGAAGTTCATCATCGGCACGATCAGCACGGTCGACGCGCCGCTCACGCCGCAGCTCAAGGGACTTGCCGCGCAGGATGGTTTCCTGCGCCATGTGACGGAAGTCGACCGTCAGAAGTCGCGCGATGAGATTCTTGCGACGCGGCAGGCGGACATTCGCGCGCTGGCGGATGTTGTCGACGCCTGCATGAAGGAAAATGTCCTATGCGTCTTCGGCAATGAAGAAAAACTAAAGGAAAATGCGGGCCTTTTCGGCGGGCTTCTTCACGCTCTGGGCAGTGCGGCTGATTGACTTTCTTCCCTTGTCATGCCATAATGGAGAGAAACGCTGCACACGTCGGCGTTTCTCTCCAAATGAGATAACATCAAGGGGGACTTCGGAATGAAAGAACCAATCTTTACCGGTGCGGGCGTCGCCATCATCACTCCCTTTACGGAAGATGGCGTGAACTTCGAGGAGTTCGGCCGCATCATCGAAGATCAGATCGCGGGCGGCACAGATGCCATCGTCGTCACAGGAACGACGGGCGAGGCGGCAGCCATGAGCGATGCCGAGCACAAGGAAGCCATCAAGTTCGTCGTTGAGACAGTCGGCGGACGCATCCCCGTCATCGCGGGCACAGGATCGAACGATACGAACTACGCGATCCAGCTTTCGCAGTATGCAGAGAAGGCGGGGGCGAACGGGTTGCTGCTCGTGACGCCGTACTACAACAAGTGTACGCAGGGCGGCCTTGTCAAGCATTTCTCGAAGATTGCCGACAATGTCAATATCCCGAGCATCGTCTACAACGTGCCGTCGCGCACGGGCGTCAACATTCTGCCCGCGACGTATGCCCGCCTCGCCGAGCATCCGCGCATCAACGCGACGAAGGAAGCGAGCGGCAACCTCGCGGCAGTGGCACGCATCCGCAAAGCTTGTGGCGATTCGCTCAACGTCTATTCGGGCAACGACGATGAGATCGTGCCGATTCTCTCCGTCGGCGGAAAGGGCGTCATCTCCGTCCTTTCCAACGTCGCGCCGAAGGCGACCCACGATATGTGCCGCCTTTACTTCGAGGGAAAGGTTGAGGAAGCAGCGAAGATCCAGATTGACTACATGGATCTGATCGAAGCGCTCTTCTCCGAGGTCAACCCGATTCCCGTCAAGACGGCGATGCGCCTCATGGGCTACAAGACGGGGCATTTGCGCATGCCGCTTTCCGAGCTGGAGCCTGAGCATCTGGAACCGTTGCAAAAGGCGCTGAAGAGTCACGGCCTTTTGCAGTGACCTCATGCCGATTGAGAAAGAGTCAAGGAGGAAGATTCAATGAAGAAGATTGTCCAAGTCATGCTTTTCATCTGCCTGACCGTGTTCGGCATGCAGGTCGCTTTCGCCAACTCCGACAAGGTCACGATTCCGGAGGGCGCCGACATTGTCAGCATCAAGCGTCTTGCTCTCGCAGCGCCGCTCTACACGCCGACGAAGGGCGCCCCGACGAAGGAAGAACTGCTCGCTTCGATGTATGAGGCAAGCAATGTGGCGAGAAGTTATGTGCTTTCCTATGACATGGTTGCCGCCGACATTCAAAAGAATGCGGGCGTCGACATCAAGTCGCTCGACCGTCGTCAGGCCGCAAAGGTCTACAAGGAAAATGTCGCTACTGACGCCGACGCTTATGTTGTCTTGACAGTCGCGAACAATAGCCGGATCGTGTTTTTCTTCGATGTCTACCGTTCTGGCACGAATGAACTTCTCTACACCTATCAGATTGTGGCGAATAAGAGTGAGCAGGCGAATGTAGAAACGTATAAGATTCTGTCCGAGCAGTTCTACAAGAACTTCGAGCGCTCTGCTAACGAACAGGCGAGAGAGAAGAAATAAAAGAAAGGGGGCTGCGCATAAGTCGATCAGACTTGTGCGGCAGCCCCTTCTTTATGCAGTGGAATGCAGTTGAAAACCTGCACGGACAATACGGATAGAAAGGATGATCGGATGATTTCAGCGAATCGCTTGATGCGCTATCTTTGGCTCGGCGTCGGAATGACTGCCCTCGCCTTGGGCACGGCAGGAATCGTTTTGCCGCTGTTGCCGACAGTGCCGTTCTATCTTCTGGCGGCATTCTGCTTTGCCAAGAGTTCGGAACGTCTTCATCGGTGGTTTGCCGCCACAAAATTGTATCAGAAATACGTCGTCCCGTTCAACGACGGCAATGGCATGACGTGGCAGGCGAAGCTCAAGACCATGGCGCTTGTGACGGGCGTCATGAGCGTCAGCGGCTACTTCCTTTCGGACAACCGCATGGGCTTGATGATGCTCGGCGGCGCGTGGCTTCTGCAGTGCGTTGCGATGCTCTTTTTCGTCAAGACGAGGAAGCGTGAGAAGTCTCCTGTCGGTCAGTGTGCGAAGTAGAGCGGCTTGATCTTGGCGGATTCTGCGACGGATTCCGAGATGCAGCCCGTCCGCACCATGGCGTCGAGCACGACGAGCTGCCGCTTCTTTGCAAGCATGAAGTCGACGTAGGGCGAATAGACGGAAGGCGCATTGGGGATTCCTGCAAGCATTGACGTCTCGGGCAGGTCGAGTTCGTGCGGCTCTCTGCCGAAGTAGCCGACAGAAGCCTCGTGTATGCCGTAGAAGCCTGAGCCGAAGTAGATCGTGTTGAGATACAGCTCCAGAATCTCATCCTTGGAGTAGTGCAGTTCAAGATCGAGCGAAAGCAGCGCTTCTTCCAGCTTGCGGTCGAGGGACTGCTCGTCGGACAGGAAGAGGTTTTTTGCGAGCTGCTGTGTGATTGTGCTCGCGCCTTCCTCGATGCGTCCGTATTGCAGATTGACGAGCGTCGCGCGTGCGATCGCTTCGGGATCGAAGCCGTGGTGCGAGTAGAAGCGGCTGTCCTCGACGGCGACGACGGCGTCGAGGAGCGAGTCGGGCATCTCGTCGATCGTCACATAGCGCTCGCGCTGGCGCACGCGCTCAGCGACCGCATCACGCAGAAATATGAGGCGGCGAGCTTCCTGCATCTTCGGCAAGGAGTCGAAGAACGCGGGACGAAAGATCGCCGCACTGCCCGTGACGAGAAAGGCGAGACAGAAAACGGTGAGAAGAAAGAGGGCAAAGCGCAAGAGCCGCTTGATTTTCTTCATGATGGCAAAAGCGTCCTCCTTTGATGGTTTTTGAATGCACTCAGCTGGCAGGCACGGAATCGTCATAAAGCTCATGCGGCGCGATGTCTTGTCCATCGGCCCACGCAACGGTATGTCCAGCGATATGCACGGTATGAAATACCGATATGTCGCGCAGTTTGCCATACCAATCTCCTTGGATGTATGGTCCGACATCAAAAATCTTTTTCTCGCCCGTTTCAAAATCCAAAAGCAGCTTGTAATCGGGCAATGGTTTTACTGCCGTAACTTTGGGTTGCAACATAAAGATGACTCCTTTCAGCGTAACGGCGCTATTTTGAAGGTTTCTTTTCCTTGACGCAAAAGATCCCAATTTGCAGCCAATTCGTCTGTATGAATTTCCAGCCAAGCAAGTACAAGCTTCAACTTTTTATTTGGCAAACTGCCTTCGAGAATATCGCCATCCAAAGAAATCACGGCTTCTTCATCTTGATATTCTGCATGAATGTGCGGCAGTTTATGCCGTCCGCCCACTTCGCGGTACATATAGATTATGATACCAAAAAATATGCTTAGTGCCGGCATCTTGTCGTCCTCCCAGAGAAATGATGTTCGCCTTTATCATTCTTATTATAAATTATACCGTACTTTTTTGGAATACATTTCGCAAAAACAGCAATCATACAATTTGTTTTAGAAGATAAATTTCCCAAACCTATTGCATAATTATGCAATAAAATGTATAATTATAAACATCGTTCGACAAAGGAATTCGGGAAGGGGCGGTCGAGCACATGAGAGTGAGCATTATCGGAGCTACAGGCTACGCGGGGGCAGAGCTTCTGCGGCTTCTTTATGAACACCCGCAGGCGGATGTCGTGCATATCACGTCGGAGAGCCATACGGGGGAGAAGATTTCGAGCATCTATCCGCATCTTCGCGGCATTTATGATGAAGAGCTTGAGAGCATGAAGGACATCGTGCGCATCGGCAGGGACAGCGACTTCGTTTTCATCGGTCTGCCGCACGGTCATGCGATGGCGGCAGGCAAGGCGCTCGAAGGCGAGAAGACGCGCATCATCGACCTCGGCGCGGACTATCGCTTCGCTGACACATCGGTCTATGAAGCGTGGTACAAGGTCAAGCATACGCACAAGGACGCCGAGCGTGTCTACGGATTGGCGGAACTCAATCGCGAGGCGATTCGCGGCGCGAAGATCATTGGCAACGCGGGCTGCTACACGACGGCGAGCATTCTCGCGCTCGCGCCGCTCGCCAAGAGCCGACTCGTCGACATGACGAGCATCGTCGTCGACGCGAAGTCCGGCGTATCGGGCGCGGGGCGCTCGGCGAAACAGGCGAATCTTCTGCCCGAGCTTTACGACAGCTTCAAGGCGTACGGTGTCGCCACGCATCGTCATACGCCTGAGATCGAGCAGGCGATGGCAGACCTTTCGGGCGAAGCGTGCATCCTGTCCTTCACGCCGCACCTCGTACCCATGTCGCGCGGCATCCTCGCGACATGCTACGCGCGGCTGAAAGAGGGCGTCGAACCCAATATGGTCGATGCAGCGTATGAAACGATGTACGGCGAGGAATACTTCGTGCGGCTTCTCGGACGCGGCGGTTATCCGGCGACGAAGGCGGTGCGCGGCTCGAACTTCTGCGACATCGGCTGGCACATCGACGAGAGGACGCATCGCGTCGTCGTCCTCTCCGCCATCGACAATCTCGTCAAGGGGGCGGCGGGACAGGCCGTGCAGAACTTCAACATCGCCTGCGGCTTCGATGAGAAGCTCGGGCTTGATCATATCGCAGTTTATCCGTAATACAGGAGGGTATACAACATGTTTTCTGATACAGCAGCAAAAAAAGGCGTGACATTTCCCAAGGGATTCAAGGCGGCGGGCGTCAAGGCCGGCATTAAGAAGAGCGGCAACCTCGACGTCGCCGTGATTTACTCGGAAGAAGAGGCTGCCGTCGCGGGCGTCTTCACGCAGAATGCCGTGGCGGCGGCACCCGTCTACGTTTCCAAAGCGGCGGTCGAGGACGGCAAAGCGCGCGCCATCGTGGCCAATGCAGGCTGTGCGAATGCCTGCACGGGCGAGCAGGGCATGAAGGATGCAAAGCATACGGCGGAGATTGCAGCGAAGGCGCTCGGCTGCGCGGCGGATGACGTCCTCGTCGCCTCGACGGGCGTCATCGGCGTGAATCTGCCGATGGACAAGCTGGAGCAGGGCGTCAAGGATGCTGTGGCAAGCCTTTCCACGGAAGGCAGCGTCGATGCGGGCAATGCCATCATCACGACGGATACATACTCCAAGGCGTGTTCGACGGAGGTCGAAATCGGCGGCAGGAAGGTGCGCTTTGGCGCGATTGCCAAAGGCTCGGGCATGATCCAGCCGAATATGGCGACGATGCTCTCTTTCATCACGACGGACGCGGCGATCGACAGCAAGCTCCTGCAGGAGGCTCTTTCCGAGATCACCGAGGTCACGTTCAACATGATCTCGGTCGATGGCGACATGAGCACGAACGATATGGTGACGGTGCTTGCGAACGGTGCGGCGGGCAATGCGAAGATCACGGAGAAGAACGCCGACTACAAAATTTTCTATCGGACGCTCAAGGAGATCTGCACGGGGCTTTCTGAGCGCATTGCGGCGGACGGCGAGGGCGCGACGAAGTTCCTGACCGTGCATGTGACGGGGGCGGAGTCCTTCGATGCGGCGAAGCAGGTCGCGATGAGCGTCGCGAAGTCGCCGCTCGTCAAGACGGCGTTCTTCGGTGAAGATCCGAACTGGGGGCGCGTCATCTGCGCTGTCGGCTATGCGGGCGTGCCCATGACGCCGGAAAAGACCGTCGTGAAGTTCGGCGGCATTCCCGTCTATGCGAACGGCACGGGCGCTTCCTGCGATGCAGACGCCTTGCGCAAGGTCATGGGGCAGCATGACATCGTCATCGATGTCGAGATGGGCTTGGGCAGTGCCGAAGCGACGGTCTGGACATGCGACTTTTCCTACGAGTATGTGAAGATCAACGGCGAGTACCATACCTGAGGCGGTGAAGCGATGTTTGCGGCAAACGACAAAGCGGCGATCCTCGTCGAGGCGCTGCCTTATATACAGGAATTTTATGGCAAGACCGTCGTCATCAAGTACGGCGGCAATGCCATGATCAATGAAGAGCTCAAGGAAAAGGTCATGCAGGACGTGGCGCTGATGAAGTACGTCGGCATACAGCCCGTCATCGTGCATGGCGGCGGCCCTGAGATCACGGGATTTCTCGGCAAGGTCGGCAAGGAGACGGAGTTCATCAGCGGCCTGCGCGTGACGGATGAAGAAACGGTCGAGATCGCCGAGATGGTGCTCGACGGCAAGATCAACTCCGACATCGTGACGCTCCTCAATCGCCGCGGCGTCAGTGCTGTCGGGCTGTCGGGCAAGGATGCGAACCTCATCCGCGCGCAAAAGAAGCTCGCGACGGTCTACGAAGGGGAAGAGAGCCGGAAGGTGGACATCGGCTATGTCGGTCAGGTCGAAAGAATCGACACGCGCCTCCTGCAAGACCTCATCGCGCACGACTACATCCCCGTCATCGCGCCGATCGGCGTCGGTGCGGACGGCGAGAGCTACAACATCAACGCCGACTACGTGGCGGCGGAGATCGCGGGTGCGCTCGGAGCGGAGAAGCTCCTGCTCCTGACGGACGTCGAGGGCGTCTACAAGGATTACGAGGACAAATCATCCTTCATCTCGACGCTCACGGCAGCCGAGGCGCGCCGCTATATCGAGGACGGCACCTTGACGGGCGGCATGATCCCGAAGGTGGAAGCGTGCCTGAGGGCGCTCGATGCGGGTGCGGCAAAGACGCATATCATCGACGGCAGACTCGGCCACTCCATCATCTTGGAAATCTTCACCTCGGCGGGTATCGGTACGCAGGTCGTGAAGTGACGGCGCATGGAAAAGCGGGGGAAATTATGAAAGAAACAGATGAAGCAATCTACGCGAAGGACGCGGCGGGCTATCTGCCCGTGTTCAACCGCTACAAGATCGTGCTCGATCACGGCGAGGGCGTCTACGTCTTCGACAACAACGGCAGGAAGTACATCGACTTCCTCGCAGGTATCGCGGTCAACGTACTCGGCCACGCCTATGCGCCGCTCGTCAAGACGATCGCCGAACAGGCGGGGCGCATGATCCACTGCTCGAATCTCTATTACACGCAGGCGCAGGCGGATGCAGCGGAAAGGCTCGTGCGCCTTTCGGGGTTGGGCAAGGCGTTCTTCGCTAACTCGGGAGCGGAAGCGAACGAGGGCGCAATCAAGGTCGCGCACAAGTATGCGCACGCGAAAGATCCTGAAAAGTCGCAGATCATCACGGCGTGGCACAGTTTTCACGGACGCACGCTCGCGACATTGACGGCGACGGGGCAGCCGAAGTATCATGAAGGCTTTGGCCCACTGCCCGAGGGATTCGACTATGTGCATTACGGCAATATCGAAGAGCTGGAAAAGATGATGAGCGCGAAGACGTGCGCCGTCATGCTCGAAACGATTCAGGGCGAGGGCGGCGTCCATGTGCCGACGTCAGAATACTTGAAGCGTGTGCGCGAGCTTTGCGACGAGCACGGCGCACTCTTGATCTTCGATGAGATTCAATGCGGCATGGGGCGCACGGGCAAGATGTTCGCTTACGAGCATTTCGGCGTGCAGCCCGATATCGTGACGCTTGCCAAGGGTCTTGCGGGCGGCGTGCCCATCGGCGCGTTCATCGTGACGGACGAGGCGGCGGCTGCTCTCCATGCGGGCGATCACGGCACGACCTTCGGCGGCAATCCTCTCGCGTGCGCGGCGGCGAACGTCGTGCTCGATACGGTGCAGAAAGAGGGCATCTTGGGTCATGTCGACAAGGTCGGCGCGTATTTCCGTGAAAAGCTCGAAGGCTTTCAAAAGAAGTATCCGGCTCTCATCAAGGAAGTGCGCGGCATGGGGCTTCTTCTCGGCATGGAGCTTTCCATAGAGGGACGCGGCATTGTCAACGAATGTTTGGAGCACGGCGCGATCATCAACTGCACGGCAGGAAATGTCCTGCGCTTCGTGCCGCCGTTGATCGTCAAGGAAGCGCATATCGACGAGCTCTGTGCGATCTTGGAGCCGATTCTGGCGAAGTACGCCAAGGGTTGAAGGGGAGGAAAACGTATGTTAAAAGGCAGGGATTTACTTTCCATCCATGATCTTTCCGTTGAGGAGGTCGAGGCGATTCTCGCGCTTGCCGAAGAACTCAAGGCGATGCAGAAGGCGGGCATAGAGCACCGCGTTCTCGCGGGCAAGACGCTCGGCATGATCTTCGAGAAATCCTCGACGCGGACGCGCGTTTCCTTTGAGACGGGCATGTTTCAGCTCGGCGGGCAGGCACTCTTCCTCTCGAACCGCGACTTGCAGATCGGGCGTGGCGAGCCGATTAAGGATACGGCTCGCGTCCTCTCGCGCTATCTCGACGGCGTGATGATCCGTACCTTCGAGCATGAGAAGGTGGAGGAGTTCGCCAAGTATGCCGACATTCCCGTCATCAATGCCTTGACCGATCTCCTCCATCCGTGTCAGGCGCTGACCGACCTCTTGACGATTCGCGAGCACAAGGGCAAGAATCTCAAAGGGCTGAAGATGGCGTACGTCGGTGACGGCAACAACATGACGCATTCTCTGATGTATGCGGCAGCAAAGACGGGCATGAACTTCGTCGCCGCGACGCCTGCAGACTACGCACCCGATGAAGGGGTGACGCAGAGGGCGCAGGAAGATGCGAAGGAGACGGGCGCGAGCATCACGCTCGTGACCGACCCGTTTGCAGCGGCGAAGGACGCTGACATCCTCGTGACAGACACATGGGCGAGCATGGGGCAGGAGGCGGAGCACGAGGAGCGCAAGAAAATTTTCGCACCGTACCAGATCAACGGCGACCTGCTCGCCGCCGCTGATAAACGCGCCATCGTCATGCATTGCCTGCCCGCCTATCGCGGCGAGGAGATCACGGAGGACGTTATGGAAGCATTCTCCGATGTCATCTTCGACGAGGCGGAGAACCGCCTGCATACGCAGAAGGCGATCCTAGCGCTTTTGATGGCGGACTGACTTCATCTTATCTGCAATCCCGGCAGGAAAATTTTATGAAAGCGCGTATTCTTAAGGGGACGCTGAATTTATCAGTGCTTCCTTGATATAAAATATTTTAAGGAGCTGTTTTTCATGGCAAAGGCAAAAGTGAAGAAAGTCGTACTCGCATATTCGGGCGGTCTGGACACCTCCGTCATCATTCCGTGGCTCAAGGAGAACTATGACGGCTGCGAGGTCATCGCCGCGTGCGTCGACATCGGGCAGGGCGACGAAGTCGCTCCCGTGCATGACAAGGCGCTGAAGTCCGGCGCGTCGAAGGCATACGTCGAGGATCTCACGCAGGAGTTCCTCGAAGACTACGTCTGGCCGACGCTCAAGGCGCAGGCGGTCTACGAGGGCAAGTACCTTCTCGGTACGTCGTTCGCGCGTCCCCTGATCGCCAAGCGTCTCGTCGAGATTGCGAAGGAAGAAGGGGCAGACGCCATCGCGCACGGTGCGACGGGCAAGGGCAACGATCAGGTGCGCTTCGAGCTGACGATCAAGGCGCTCGCGCCGAACCTCACGATCATCGCCCCATGGCGCGAATGGGAACTTGGCGCGCGCACGGAGGAAATCGAATACGCGAAGAAGCATGGCATCCCCGTCGCCGAGGAAAACAAGACGTACAGCATGGATCGCAACATCTGGCACCTGTCGCATGAAGGCTCCGACCTCGAAGATCCGTGGAACGAGCCGAAGAACGAGATGTTCCTGATCTCGAAAGCGCCCGAGGATGCGCCCGACAAGCCCGAGTATGTCACGGTCGACTTCGAGAAGGGCATTCCCGTCGCCGTCAACGGCGAGAAGCTCGGCGCGGTCGAACTTCTGACGAAGCTCAACGAAATCGGTGCGCGAAACGGCGTCGGCATCACGGATATATGCGAGAACCGTCTCGTCGGCATGAAGTCGCGCGGCGTCTACGAGAATCCCGGCGGTGCGATCCTCTACTACGCGCACCGCGAGCTTGAGTACCTGTGCCTTGACCGCGCGACGTACCACTACAAGGAAGGCGTTGCCATCCGCTTCGGCGAACTCGTCTACGACGGCATGTGGTTCTGCCAGCTCAGGGAAGCGCTGCAGGCATTCGTCGACAGCACGCAAGAGAGCGTCACGGGCACGGTGCGCCTCAAGCTCTACAAGGGTAATATCATCAGCGCCGGCTCGAAGTCGCCGTATTCGCTCTACAGTCAGGAATTCGTGACCTTTGAGCGCGACGAGGTCTACGACCAGTCCGACGCGACGGGCTTCATCAACCTTTTCGGCCTGCCTTTGAAGGTGCGTGCCCTCATGCAGGAAAAGGCAGGGAAGAAATGAGCGAACAGCTTTGGGGCGGTCGTTTCTCCAAGAGCACGGACGAGATGATCAACGATTTCCAGGCATCGATTTCCTTCGATAAGCGTATGTACCGTGAGGACATCGCGGGCAGCATCGCGCACGCGAAGATGCTCGCCAAGTGCGGCATCATCGCGGAAACGGATAAAGATGCCATCATCTCCGGGCTGCGCGATATCCTGAAAAAAATCGAGCACGGCGATTTCGACTTCGCCGTTGCACTCGAAGACATTCACATGAACATCGAGAAGCGCCTGACCGACGCCATTGGCGAGGCGGGCGGCAGACTGCACACGGCGCGCAGCCGCAATGACCAAGTCGCGCTCGACACGCACCTCTATGTGCGCGGGCAGACACTCGCCGTGCTCGGCTGCATCGCCGACCTGCAGCGTGCGCTCGTCGAGACGGCGGAGCGCTATCCCGACGTGATCATGCCGGGCTACACGCACTTGCAGCGCGCGCAGCCGATCCTCTTCTCGCATCACATGCTCGCCTACTTCTCCATGCTCGCACGCGATTTCTCGCGCTTCTTAGGCGTCTACGAGCGCGCGGACATCATGCCGCTCGGCGCGGGTGCGCTTGCGGGCACGACGTTCCCCATCGACCGCGTGTTCGTGGCAGAGGAGCTTCACTTCGACGCTGTCTACACGAACAGCCTCGATGCCGTCAGCGACCGCGACTATATCATGGAATTCCTCTCCGCCGCCTCCATCCTCATGGTGCATCTCTCGCGGCTCTCCGAGGAAATCATCCTCTGGTGCTCGCGCGAGTTCTCCTTCATCGAGCTTGACGACGCGCACTGCACAGGCTCCTCCATGATGCCGCAGAAGAAGAATCCCGACGTCTCAGAACTCGTGCGCGGCAAGACGGGACGCGTCATCGGCCACCTCATGGCGATGCTCACGATCGTCAAGGGTCTGCCGCTTGCTTACAACAAGGATCTGCAGGAAGACAAGGAAGGCGTGTTCGACGCCATCGACACGGTGAAATTCAGCCTAGCCGTCTACACCGCGCTCCTGCGCGGCATGACGGTCAAAGGCGACGTCATGAAACGCGCCGTCACGGAAGACTTCTCCAACGCCACCGACCTTGCTGACTACCTCGTGAAGAAGGGCATGCCTTTTAGAAAAGCGCACGCCGTCGCAGGACGCGCCGTGCATCTTTGCATCGAGCAGGGCAAGTGGCTAGAAGACATGACCATGGAAGAATTCCGCGCCTTGTCCGACCTCTTCGACGCGGACATAAAAGAAGCCATCCGTCCCGAAACCTGCGTGAAGAACCGCAATTCTTTGGGCGGTACCTCGTACAGTCAGGTCGCATGGCAGCTTGAAAAAGCGAAAGCGCTGCTTGCGGAGGAAGGCAGGAAGCAGGAAGAGTTGAAGAAGAAAGAGATTCGGCTCGATTGATGGGCAAGCCCCTTGCTGGGCACGTTGTATCAAATGGTGCATCTCAACAGCAAAAAACGGAGTGTCGCTGTCGGCACTCCGTTTTTTGCTGTCTGGGAGATGGCGTGCGTACGACTCGCAAGGAGAAGCGGATTTCGTTGTGCTGCATCCGACAGGCGGGATTTTTCATATCGGAGGGAATCCGTGCTTTCGTGGCGGTGGTTTCAATAGTACCAGTATGCTTGAGGTAATATGGACAACTTAGGGTTTTGCAATCCTTCTAAGAATTCCTCAATCCCGGCCCTTGAGATACTCATAAGAGAAATCTCTGTAGACGCGGCACAGCGCTTTTCGGCAGCCGAACCACAGCAGTCCTGCCATGACGAAGAAGCTGACGCTGTAGGCACTGTAGACGATATGCATGGAGTGGATGCCGATCATGTACCAGCCCCAGCACCATGCGACGCGGAAGAAGCAGTAGGCGGCGAGTGCAGTCATCATGGGATAGAGAGTGTCGCCCAGACCGCGGATTGCGCCGATGTAGATCTGATTGATGCCGTAGAGCCAGTAGAAGGGGAACGTGTAGTAAACGGCATCAAGTGCATTTGCAGCAACGGCGGGATCGTCGGTGAAGAGCGAGACGAGCGCAGGCGCCGCCAGACCTGCGATGAGCGCCATGCCCATTGCTCCGCCCGCCGCGAGGCGAAGGCTTATGCGAAGTCCAGCCCGCACGCGCGTAAGGTCGTGTGCACCGACGTTCTGCCCGATGAAACTTGTGAGCGCGATGCCGAACGCAAAGAGCGGATAATAGAGGAATCCCTCGATGCGTGCATAGACGGTCATGCCCGCCATCGCCGCGTAGCCGAAGGAGTTGATGTACGTCTGGATGACGAGGGAGGAAAGGCTCATGAAGACGGCTTGAAGCCCCGCGGGAATGCTTGTGCTGAGGATGGGCAGGAGATGGCTCAAAGCGAAGAAGGGGCGGCTAAAGCGCAGTTTCCATGTGCCGTGGAGATGGAATAGTTTCCACAGGGCGAGCAGCGCCGCTGCATACTGCGCGAGGACGGTCGCGGCTGCCGCGCCTGCAATACCGCAGGGAATGACGATGAGCAGCACGACGTCGAGCGCGATGTTGAGCACGACAGCGGCGGCGAGATAGTGGAGAGCGCTCGTCGTATTGCCCAGCGCTCTCAGGATGGCGCTCGCTGTATTGTAGAGCAGCTGTGCGAGGATACCGTAGAGCATGGTGTGCAGATAGAGGCTCGCTGCCGGGATGAGTTCGGCGGGCGTGGAGAGTGCCGCGAGCAGCTGCTCGGTCAGGATGATGCCGGCCGCCGTAAAGAGAGCGGCGAACAACGCGACGGTGATGAAGATGCTCTGTACGAGTGCGCTGAGACGCGCATAATCCTTTTTGCCGTAGAGGTGGGAGACGAGGACGCTGAGTCCCGCCGAGAAGCCGATGAAGAAATTGACGATGACGGATAGGATGAGGCTCGCTGTGCCAACTGCGGCAAGCGCCTGTGCGCCGAGTACCTGCCCGACGAGGGCAGTGTCCGCAATCGTGTAGAATTGCTGCAGGAGCTGCGAGAGCAGGATCGGCAGCATGAAGACGAGCAGCTGACGTGGGATTGCCCCGCGTGTAAAATCCTGCTGATCGGCGCTATGGAAGAGCAGGACGTGGAGGTGGTGCAGATTGTGATGCAGAAAGTCATAAGTGAGCGGATTGTGCACGCCGTAAATCCGCTCGCGATGCCGCAAAGCACGAAGTTTGCCAAGAATCTTGTCCATAAAATTCGATTCTAGCACGAGCTTTTTCCGAGCCTTGGATGTGTGCTCGGGCGCAGGCTGCGGATTCTTATAAGCCGCAGTGCTTCTTTGATGTCTACATCGTCCCGCATATCACCCATTTCGTAGACGCAGACAGGATCTTTGACGCCGATCTCGCTCGCGGGCATGTAGACGTATTCGGCGTTTTCTGCGTCACCGAAGATGAGGCCGCTTTTTAGCTCGGATTCAATGAGGGATGCCATACTTGCCTCCGATTCGTAGCTTCAAAACATATTCTTGCGCCATAGGACATACGATGACGCTCCGGCGATGACGGCAGCGAGGATGGCGATGGAGAGGAATGCCGTCGAGTCGTCTGCCAGAGGGACGGGGACGTTCATGCCGAAGAAGCTCGATATGACCGTCGGAATCGCGAGGATGATCGTCATGGCAGCGAGAAATTTCATCACGAGGTTCTGATTGTTCGAGATGATAGAAGAGAAAGTATCCGACATGCGCGCGAGAATCTTGTTATAAAGTTCGACCATCTCGCGTGCCTGCTTGTTCTCGATGATGACATCTTCCAAAAGGTCTTCGTCCTCTTCGTAGATTTTGATGATGGGCGTCAGACTTTGGTTGGAGCGCAGACGCAGAAGTTTGTCGAGCACGGCACCGTTGGAGCGCAGGGCTGCACTGAAATAGGTCAAGCCTTTCTGCAGTTCGAGGAGGCGCAGAATGTCGCTGTTTTCCATCGAGCGGCGCAGGTTCAGCTCGATTTCGTCCGAGTGTTTGTTGATCTGCCTGAGGTAGCGCAGATAGAAGGTCGCCGACTTGTAGAGGATCTGAAAGAGGAAGCGCGTCTTTTTGAACGTGCGGAAGAGCTTCGCCGTGTTCTCGTTGAATTCCGATAGGACGGGCGTATCCTCTAGGCAGACTGTGATGAAGTAATCATCGGTCAGAATGATGGCGAGCGGCAACGTGTCATAGCTGTCCTGGCCGCGCATGACAGGGACATTGGTCAGTACCATGACGGAGTTGTCCTCGACATCCGTATGGGAACGCTCCTCGTCATCGAGTGCGGAACGCAGAAAATCCGGCTCGACTTCTGTGAGGTTGCTGACAACCTTGAGTTCGTAGGGCGTGGGGTCGATGATGTTGATCCATGCGCCCTTTTCGAGTGTCTTGAGCGTCAGTGGCTGCAGAGGACCGCTCTCAAGGGACTTGAAGATTTTGAGCATAGACAGGGAGTCTCCTTTCGTGGAACCTCCCTGGATTCAAAAGCAGGATGCTTTGAGAAAAAAGGAGGATTCCGAGCGTTTTCTTTTTATTTGTCGTGCAACTAGGGTGATCTCCGTCCATTTCCTCACCAGCTTTCCTTAACACAAATACGAACAACGATGATTCTTTTAGCTTACTCCAGAGAAGCGCTTTCGTCAACTGTTTAAGTACGTTTTTGGCGTTTTTGGGAAACAATTATCCTTGAATCCCAAGAGAAAAAGCGTTAAAATACAAGAATGGGTTTGAGACTGAATCATACGTTGCGGCAGGTCGGTCTGCCGATATTTCCAGCATATATTATCCTAGATTTTAGGCGGTGAGTTCATGAATTCTATATTTGATGTGGGGATCGACATCGGCTCGACGACGATCAAGCTCGTCGTCCTCGATCATGAGAAGAAGATCGTGTTCAAAAACTACGCACGCCATTTTTCCGAGATCGGCGCTTCCCTCTGCGAGAATCTGGCAAGCCTCAAGAAGATCGTCGGCGGTGAGAAGTTTTCTTTTGCACTGACCGGCTCGGCGGGCATGGGCGTCGCACAGCATATCGGGCTGCCTTTCGTGCAGGAGGTCATCGCGTGCGCTTCAGCTGTGAGGTCGCTGATTCCCGAGACGGATACAGTCGTTGAGCTTGGCGGCGAGGACGCCAAGGTGACGTACTTCGGCGATGCGCCTGAACAGCGCATGAACGGCGTCTGTGCAGGCGGCACGGGTTCTTTCATCGATCACATGGCGTCGCTTCTTTCGACGGATGCGGCAGGACTCAATGCACTCGCGGAGAAGGGGAAGCAGATCTATACGATTGCTTCTCGTTGCGGCGTCTTTGCCAAGACAGATATCCAGGCTCTGATGAACGACGGTGCGGAAAAGGCGGACATTGCCCTTTCCGTTTTTCAGGCTGTCGTCAATCAGACGATCAGCAATCTCGCGCAGGGGCGTCCGATTGCGGGCAATGTCGCGTTTCTCGGCGGACCGCTGCACTTCCTTCCCGTTCTCAGACAACGCTTCATCGAGACGCTGCAGCTTGCCCCCGAGAACGTCGTCGATGCACCCGATGGGAATTTTTTTGTCGCGCTCGGTGCGGCACTCTCGGAGGAGACTGAGGTCGTCGATATGGCGCGCCTGGAAGAGAGCATGGAGAAGGCGCGCGACGTGGCGGCGAAGGAGACGCGGCAGGCGGACTTCACGCTCTTTTCCAATGCGGCGGACTATGCGGCATTCAAGGAGCGCCATGACCGCGCAAAGGTGCGGCGCGGCGATCTTGCCGCGTATGAAGGGCCGATCTACATCGGCATTGACGCCGGATCGACGACGACGAAGCTCGCGGCGATCGGTACGGAGCGCGAGCTTCTCTACACGTCGTACGGCAGCAACCAAGGGTCGCCGCTTCATACGGTCATTCGTGAACTGAAGGGGCTTTACGCTGCGATGAACGAAAGGACGTACATCGCGGGCGCACTTACGACGGGTTATGGTGAGGCGATCGTCAAGGCGGCGATTCACGCGGATGCGGGCGAGGTTGAGACGTTCGCCCATCTGCGTGCGGCGCAGGAGTTTTGCCCCGAGGTCACGTTCGTCATGGACATCGGCGGGCAGGACATGAAATGTTTCTTCGTCAAGGACGGCAGCATCGGCAACATCACGCTCAACGAGGCCTGTTCGGCGGGATGCGGTTCCTTCATCGAGAATTTCGCGCAGGGACTCAACATGACGGCGGGGGAGTTCGCCGCCATGGCGATGGAGTCGAAAGCGCCCGTCGATCTCGGCACGCGCTGCACGGTCTTCATGAATTCCAAGGTCAAGCAGGCGCAGAAGGACGGAGCGGCGGTCAGCGACATATCAGCAGGCATCGCTTTTTCCGTCATCAAGAACGCGCTCTTTAAGGTCATGCAGCTCAAGGATGTCAAGGAGCTTGGCGAGCATATCGTCGTGCAGGGCGGCACATTCTACAACGATGCTGTCCTGCGTTCGATGGAAAAGCTCATCGAGCGTGATGTCGTGCGTCCCGATATCTCGGGTCTCATGGGCGCGTATGGCGCGGCGATTCTCGCACAGGAGGAGGGGCTTGAGCGCTCTTCGATACTCGCTGCCGATGCGCTGGAAGACTTTTCTGTATCGACCAGTTCGTACCGCTGCAGGCATTGCGGCAATCAATGCCTGATCACCATGCAGAAGTTCAGCGACGGCGGCAAGTACTTCACGGGCAACCGCTGCGAGCGCGGCATCGGCAAGGCGAAGCGCGAGGAGCGGGAGACGGCGAACATCTACGATTACAAGTACAAGCGCCTCTTCGCCTACTACAAGCCGCTGACGGGCGCCGCCGCGCCGCGCGGTGCGATCGGGCTACCGCGCGGACTCAACATGTACGAGGACTATCCTTTCTGGTTCACCTTCTTCACGCAGCTTGGCTACGAGGTCGTGCTGTCGGACAAGTCGTCGGCGGCGCTCTACTACAAGGGCATGGCGACGGTGCCGTCGGATTCCTTATGCTATCCGGCGAAGCTTGTGCACGGGCATATCATGGATCTCGTGGAAAAGGGCGTCCGAAAGATTTTTTATCCGTGCATCCCTTTCAATGTCATCGACGAGCAGCATCCGGGCGACAATCACTACAACTGCCCGGTCGTTGCGTCCTATGCAGAGAATATCCGCGCCAATATGGACGTGCTGCGCGAAAAGAACATCGAGTTTCTGCAGCCTTTTTTGCCGCTTGACGACAAGAAGCGCATGGTTGAGCGCCTTTTTGAGGAACTCGGCGCTTCCGAAGGTCTTTCTAAGGGCGAGATCAAGGAGGCGGCATTCGCTGCCTACGCGGAACTTGAGAACTACAAGCAGGACGTGCGCGATTACGGCGTGAGCATTCTGCGCGAGATCGAGCGCACGAAGCAGCCTGCCGTCATGCTCGTCGGCAGGCCGTACCACATTGACCCTGAGATTCATCATGGCATATCCGACATGATCGCTTCCTACGGTCTTGCCATCCTGTCGGAGGATGCCGTCTATCATCTGCCGGTCAAGGGTGCGGGACTCAACATCGTCAATCAATGGAGCTATCACGCACGCCTTTACCACGCGGCGCATTTCGTCGCCGAGCATGAAAACTTGACGCTCATCCAGCTCAGTTCCTTCGGCTGCGGACTCGATGCTGTGACGACGGGGCAGGTCAAGTCGATTCTCGAAAGCCATCATCATATCTACACGATGATCAAGCTCGACGAGG
Organism: Selenomonas sputigena ATCC 35185; assembly: GCF_000208405.1. Classification (NCBI taxonomy): domain Bacteria; kingdom Bacillati; phylum Bacillota; class Negativicutes; order Selenomonadales; family Selenomonadaceae; genus Selenomonas; species Selenomonas sputigena. The sequence continues at coordinate 1,168,651 of NC_015437.1, forward strand.
TCAGCAACCTCGGTGCGGCTCGCATACGCCTGCGCTCTTTGATCGCGGCTCTCGCACGCCGCAGGAAGACGCCGTTTCAGCCAGCGGCCGCCGAGGAGCGTCCGCGCTTCACGGAGGAGTGCCGCCGCACGCATACGATTCTCGCGCCGCAGCTTGCACCGATTCATTTCAGCCTCGTGCGCCCGGTGCTCGAAAAGCATGGCTATAAGGTCGTCGTGCCGGCTCTGCCGGATAAGGCAGCGATCGACCTCGGGCTGCGCTATGTGAACAACGACATGTGCTATCCCGCCATCGTCGTCATCGGTCAGCTGCTCGCCGCGCTGAAATCGGGCGAGTACGATCCCGATCACACGTCGATCCTGCTGTTTCAGACGTGCGGACCGTGCCGTGCGACGAACTATATGGCACTGATGCGCCAAGCGCTGAAGTATGCAGGCTATCCGCAGGTGCCTGTATTCGCGTGTTGGGGACTCGAAACGGATGCGTTTTCTCTCGACCGAAGCTGCTTCGTCGATGCGATCAAGGCGTTCCTTTACGGCGACTTGCTGCAAAAGCTGAGAAATGCGACACTGCCGTACGAGAAGGAGCGGGGAGCGGCGGAGCGGCTGTATGAAAAGTGGCATGAAAAGTGCCTTGCCGAGCTTATGGATGGAAGCTATTTCAAGTATGCGGACACGGTCAGGCGCATGGTGCAGGAGTTTGATGCTCTGCCGCTCGTCGAGGGGATCTGGAAGCCGAAAGTCGGCATTGTCGGTGAGATTCTCGTCAAGTATCATCCCGTGGCGAACAACCACATCGAGGAGGTCTTGATCGAGGAGGGTGCCGAGGTCGTCATGCCGGACTTTGCGGACTTCTTCCTTTATATGGCGTACGATTCCATCGTCGAGCGCGAGCTTTTTGCGGGCAGGCTCAAGGACAAGCTGTTTGCGCAGATGTTTATCAGCCTCGTCGAGTTCTTCCGCCGCCCTATGAGAAAGGCGCTGAAGAAGAGCCGTCGCTTCACGCCGCCGTACAAGATTGGTGAAACGGCGCGTCTCGCGAAGAAGCATGTGTCGCTCGGCAATATGGCGGGCGAGGGCTGGTTCCTCACGGGTGAGATGGTCAAGCTCATCCATGAGGGCGTGCCGAATGTCGTCTGCCTGCAGCCCTTCGGCTGCCTGCCGAACCACATCACGGGCAAGGGCGTCATTCACAGTCTCCGAAGTGATTACAAGGGGGCGAACATCGTGGCGATTGACTGCGATCCCGGCTCTTCGGAGGTCAATCAGCTCAACCGCATCAAGTTGATGCTGGCCGTCGCCAAGGAGCGGAATCCGCATCGCGTCTCTGTTCCGGCGAACGACGCTGAGCGGCGCTGACGGTTTCGGTGAACGATATGGTCTTGCAGAAAAAGTATAAGGCGACGCTCGCGCTTTCTGTCAGCGTCATCGGCACGCTCGCCGTCCTGCCTATGGTCGGCAGCGGGTTCTTCTGGGATCTTCTGGAGGCGGCGTTCCTCGCCTCGACCGTCGGCGGACTTGCCGACTGGTTCGCCGTCACGGCGATCTTCCGAAAACCATTGGGCATATCCTACCGCACGGATATCCTGCGCCGGAATCGCACGCGCATCATGCAGGCGCTCGTCGACTATGCTGCCAACGATCTTCTGAGTGCGGCGAACATCATGGCTGTAGCGAGGAAGATCGACATGGCGCAGATGTTCGTCGCCTATCTTGAAGAGCGCGGCGGGCGCGAGCGGATCAAAGACATCTCCTTCGCCGTACTTTTGCGTGCGGCTGAGACGATGGATGCGGCGCATGTAGCCGAGCGCATCTGGCCGGCGATTCGTGAGAGCTTTAAGAGTTTTCCTTTGGAAAAATTCCTGCTGCGCTTCTTCGACATGCTTGCCGAAGAGACGAATAGCGCACGCATCCTGCATGTGGCACTTCGCGCCGTGCGCCGAACGCTGCATGACGCGAAGATGCAGGAGGTGCTGCTGGAAAACATTCGCGAGCTGCGCGAGCGGTATGAAAGACAGGCATCGCTTCGAGCGACAGTCATTCAGGCGATGGATTTGAGTGATGAGCGCTTGCGGGAAATCGCGGTGAGGCACATGGACGCCTATATCAGCTCCATGCTCAAGGGCGAGGGAGAGGCGTATGAGCGCCTTGCAGCAGAATTCCGTTCACTGTTGCATTCCCTCGGCAAAAACGATTCGCTGAAACAGGCGATTGCAAAGTGGAAGGAAACGTCCTTCGAACGGATCGATCTTTCGGAACAGTTTGCCCTTTGGCTGGAGCGCAACGCCAAGGGGGAGACGCCCTTTTGGCGCGAACCGTTCTTTCTTCTTGTAGACGGCAAGATTGACGAGTTCATCAAGAGGAAGAGTCTGCAAAGGCGTGCGGACGCCATGTTCAAGAATCTTCTTGAAGCGGAGCTGAACGATCATCACGCTTTCATCACGCAGATGGTCAAGGCACGGCTGGAGGATTTCTCCGACGACGAGCTCATCGCCTTCGTGGAGAGCCGCGTCGATGACGATCTGCAGATGATTCGCATCAATGGTTCCGTCGTTGGAGCGATGGCGGGCATGGCACTTTTCCTCATCGCATACTTTGTGGAAAAGGCGGTGGGCTGATGTTTTGGCGTTCGTGGAACAAGGCGGACAAGACGCTGCTCTTTGCCGCTGTCGTATTCTTCTTGGCGCTCGCGTTGGTCATCGCATATCCGAAGAGTCTCTTGGCGCGAGGCTTTCTCGCTTGTGCCGACGCTGCGCTCGTCGGCGGCATCGCCGACTGGTTCGCCGTGACGGCGCTCTTCAAGAAGCCGCTGGGCTTCCCGTGGCATACGGCGCTTTTGCCGCGCCGCCGCGAGTCCTTTATCGAAGCTTCGGTCACGCTCGTGCAGAAGGAGTTTTTTTCACGCCGCAAGATTTTCCAAGCCTTGCAGCACATCGACCTCGTCGCTCGCTTGCTTGAGTTTCTTCGGCGAGAGGATGTGCAGGAAAAGCTCGTCGCACAGTTCCTGCACTATGTGCGCAGTTTCGCCATGCACATCGATCGCGAGAAGCAGGCGAATGCCTTTGCGGACGAGATGCGCAGCGAACTGAAGCGGTCGCGTCCCGAAGAAATTTTTTCTTTGATCGGACGCTGGATGCGCGACGATGAGCGCGACCATGTGCTCGTCGCGCGGGCGGCGCAGTTTCTTGCCGAGAAAGCTGCTGCCCCTGAGTTTTCCCGAAGGGTCGAGGACCTGCTCTTCAACTATGCGAAGGAAAATGCCAGGAGCACTTGGGACAAGTTCCTGCTCGGCATCGGGCAGATCGCGGACGTCGTAAACTTCGCCGATCTCGCTCACCTCGTGCGCCATCAGGCCTTGACCGTACTGACGGAATTGGCCGAGAAGGATTCGGCGCTGCAGAGGGAATTTCTTGCAGTATGTTATGAGAAGGCGGAGGAGCTTTGTGCCGACGAGGAGTTTCGTGCCTTCTCGCTGGAGCTGCGCGACGCCATGCTCAGAGGGCTGCCGCTTGAAGAAGCGATCGAGCGAAGTTTGGCGTTTGTGCAGAAGCATTTCTTCTTGGCGCGGGGCAGGCATAGATTTGACACAGTACTTCCTCTCTTGCGCGAGAAATTCTCTGCTGTCCTCGTCGAAGAGCTGCGGCGTGCGCTTGCGCTCGTCGGAAAGGATGAGAAGATGCAGCGTGCGATCGACCGTCTGCTCTACGATCTCGCGGCGCGTTCGGCGCTCGCGGCGCAGGATCTCGTCGCCGTCATCGTGCGCGACGTGCTCGCGCGTCTGACGGACGAGCAGCTCAACCATCTCGTCTACGACAAGGTGGAGCCTGATCTCCTGTGGATTCGCATGAATGGATCCATCGTTGGCGCGGGTCTGGGGCTTGTCATCTTCGTTTTATTGCAGCTTGTCCATTGAATATAATGAGGTGATTTCGTGAAAAAAGGGATGAAGACGGCAGCTTTGGCTGCTATTCTGGCAGGTTCTGCGGCTTGGTGCGGATGTTTGCCGGTTGCGGCTTCTGCGGTGGATGATGCGCTTGCACGCACGCTGGGAACGTTCACGCCGGCCGCGCCTGTCGAACCGCAGAAGCCGAAAGCAGAGCAGCGGGAAGAACAGAAGCAGGTGCAGGAAACGCAGCCGAAGAACCCGCCCGAGCAAAAGCAAGAACCCGTGCGTGAGGATCGCCGTGAGCAAAAGCCTGCATCCAATGCTGCTGCTTCGCGAGATGCAGCAAAGCCGGCGCAGACGCTGCCGAAGCCGGATGCGGGCAAGATGGCGCAGGAACTTCCGAAAGAGCAGGGGGAAGTCGCTGGACAATCGCCGGACTTCGCCGCAATTCAGAGCGGAATTGCCAGCTACCAAAAGCGCGATCTCGATGCTGCCTACAGAGAATTCAGCAGGGCGATTGCAATCAATGGAGAAAATCCGACGGCTTTCGTCAATCGCGGCATCGTCTTGCGCGATATGAAGCGCTATGAGGAGGCGCAGAAGGATTTTCTCACGGCGCAGTCTTTCGATTCTCAGAATGCGCTTATTGAATTCGAGATGGGGCTGACCGCGCTTGCCCAAAATGACAGCGGCACGGCGTTCGCGCACATGGATCGAGCCGTTGCCTTACAGCCGAACGATATGGGGGCGCAGATGTATCGCGCTTCCTTGCTCTATCGTCTGGGGCGCTTCGATGATGCCATAGACGGCTACACGCATGTGCTCGAAAAAGCTGATGACGCTCTCAAACTGCGCGCCTATATCGAGCGCGGCTTGGCGAAGGAACAGAAGCAGGATTTTGCTTCTGCCGTGGACGATTATACGGCGGCATTGACGCTCGAAAAGGAAAATGCTCCAGCCTTGAGCCGGCGTGGCGTCTGCCTTGAGCGTCTGGGCAAGCACGAAGAGGCGATTGCAGATTTCACGCATCTTTTGGAAAGGGTGCCCGCCGAACAGACGTCGCTCATTTATTTTAATCGTGCGGGAAGTTATCGTGCACTCGGTCGGCTTGATGAAGCCGTCGTTGATTATACGCATGCATTGGAACACGCGTCGGATGTGCTTCCCATCTACATCGAGCGCTCGATTTCCTATCGTCTGATGGATCGGAACGAAGAGGCGCTCCTCGATATCGAGAGGGCTCTGGAGATCGATCCGAAGAACGCAGATCTTCTCAACTTGCGCGCGATTGAAAAGATCCAGCTCAATGATGTCCACGGAGCACTCGCCGACCTTGATGCAGCAATCGGCCTTGAGCCGAAGAATGCTGCGTTCTTCGCGAATCGCGCGGGTGTATTGGAGAATATGGGCGAGAAGGCGAAGGCCATCGACGACTATACGGCGGCGCTCCGGTTGGAGCCGGGCAATGCCAAGTTCTATTATCGCCGCGGTTATCTCTATCGCCTGTCGGGCAAGATGGCGGAGTCCGAGAGCGACTACAAGGCGGCGACGGCGATCGAGCCGGATCTTCCCGCCTATAAATGAAGGCGAAATAAAAGAGGCTGCCGGCGGCAGCCTTTTTTCAAAAGTTCTTCTTGCGGTTGCGGCGCGCGAGAAGTCGGATGACCTTGGCGCCCGTGTTGTGGATGCGCCGAAGCGGCGCGACGCGTGACTTGATCTTTGGCTTCATGTCCTTGGCCTTGCCGAAGTCGCCGCGCTTGAGGAAGGTCGTGCGAATCTTCTCGGGTTTGAAGAAACTCCTAAGACCCTTGAAGAGCGTTTCAGGCTCGGCGTCCGCGTCACAGAGGAAGATGTCGCCTGCCGCGTAGCGGAGCTCCGTGTAGGTGTGCAGGGCAAGATGGCCTTCCTTGAGTGCGAGGAGGACGACGAAATGACCTTTCTCGATCACCTGCGTGTCGACTTGCAGAATGTGAAGGCCGGCTTCTTCGGTGAGACGCCTCAAGGAGGCGACGGTCATCTCCATGTCGAGCAGCTTGTTTTCTTTGCAGTTGTATAAGTCGGCAGTGAGATGCCGTGCGATGATCTTCAAGAGGAAATCGCTCCTTTATGGTAAAGTCGAAAAGCTAGTTACTTCCATTATAAAGGATTTAGTTGACAATGTAAAGTTAGAGGCGTATACTATTTCGCATTTGCAGAAATTGAGAGGATTTTACGGAGGGAAGAAGATGGCAGGAGGATTATCAGATCGGGCGGGCAAGACATACAAGGGGAAGCCGCCCTTGCTCATTCAAGGTGCGATGAAGGTGGAAACGAGCCATATAGTCGAGCAGCTCGACGCTCTGGAGGAATATCGGCTCGGCGAATGGTACTTCGCCTCGGGCAATTACCATGGCGTGCCTCTCGCCGTTTCGCGCACGCAGTGGGGCTTGGCGAATGCGGCGGCGACGACGGCGCTCGCCATGGAGTTCTTTCATCCCTGCGCCGTCATCAATCAGGGAACAGCCGGGGCGCACGATCCGAGTTTGAAGAATTTCGACATCGTCATAGGCCGGGAAACGGTCAACATATCGGCGTGGAAATCGCACTTTCGCGCACGCGGCGAGGGTGTCGATGAAGAGGCACTCGACAAGCTTGGCGTCTTTGCCTACGACAAGGAAGCGCGTCGCTTCACGCAGGAGGTTTGCCACAAGGCGGACGAGGAGCTTTTTCGGACGGCGCTCGCGCTCAGGAACTCCTACAAGAAGGGAAGCGTGACGGAGGGCGTCATCGGCACGGCGGACAGCTGGAACTGCCAGGTCGACCGTGTGCTCTTTCTGCACGATTTTTACGGCACTGCGGTCGAGGAGATGGAAGGCGATGCCGTCGCGCAAATTTGCCAGACGTACGATGTGCCGTTCCTCACGATCCGCGTCGTTTCCAACACGGTCTTTGCGGGCGACGTCGATTGGGATCTCGCTGTCGGCGCCGCGTTGCAGGAATATGTCCTTGCTGTTGCCGAAGCGTATATGAAGAAGCGTTGAACTTGCAGCGGATGCGTTCTGAGCATCTGCATGGCGGAGATGCTTCCCGGGGTATGCGCTCTTCAGACTTGATGTCTTGCATGTTCATAAAAAAGAGGCTTTGACAAAACGCTTTCGCATCTTGTCGAAGCCTCTCTCTTTTTTCGAAATGGTCGGGATGACAGGATTCGAACCTGCGACCTCATCGTCCCGAACGATGCGCTCTACCAAGCTGAGCCACATCCCGACAACATTAGCTATTATACTATGAGATTTCAAAGAATGCAATAGGGAAAAGAAAAATTCTTTTGCAGACAAGTGCAGTATCGTTATCGAGAAAGGCGCATTGGCTTGACGGGCATATATATTTATGGATATATATGGAAAAATCTAATTTATTTGAGAAAATTTTTAACAATGTCTAGCGGGGGGGGACTTCTATGCTATAATAAAGAACAATAGGGAATTTCCTCCATATTGTATGTTGGATGTCCGCGAGGGATTGCCTAGATAGCATGGAAGCATAGAAGGGATGGATGAACGAGTGAAAAGAATGTCAGACAAGAAGCTCGCGGCACTCCTCGTCGCGGGCGGGTTGTGCGTGCTCACGGGCACGGCGGGCGCAGCGCCGATGGATTCGCGCACGAGCGCGGAGAAGGAGCTTGCCGCATCGACGGCAGCTGCGCGTGACGGCGCGGAGAAGCGTGATGCGGGCGTCTCGACGGGAAAGATGGTCGTCTCGGTCAGCCGCATCACCGTCAACGGCACGAAGCGTATGACAGAAGATGATGTCAAGGCGCTTTTGCCCGAGCTCAAGAAGGAGCGCGTCAACATCCGCAAACTCTCGATGCAGATCCAGGCGGTGAATGACACGGGGGCGCTCGTGCTCGCTACGGAGTTCCGCCCGGCAGGTGCGGGAGCCTATGATGTCACGATCAACGTCGAGGAGAAAAAGAGCGATCACTTCCGCGTCAGTGTCAGCAACACGGGAACGGAGTATACCGGACAATGGCGCACAGGACTCAGCTATGTGAATACGAACCTCTCCCATGCCGCAGACACCTTCGGCGTGTCCTTCGTGACCTCGCCGAGCAAGATGTCTGATGTCAAGGTCGGTGCGATCTCCTATCGCCGCCTTCTGCCCTCTCAGCAGGGAGCTGTCCTTCTCAACGCAGGCTACGGTGATGTCCATCTTGACGGCTTCAGGAGCGTCAGCGGCCTCTATGACCTCAACATGGGCGGCAAGAGTACGAGTGTTGACCTGCACTACCAGCAGAATATCGCCTACACCTCGCGTGAGAAAGACATCTTCGACTTTGGCCTGTCCTACAAGAGGAACAAGGCCGACTACAATCTTCGCTTCGGAGGTATGCCCGTCGGTTACGACACCGAATACAGCGTACTTCTCGCATCGGCGAACTTCATCCACAGCGAGCGGCAGCCGAACAGCGTCTTCCGCTACAACATCGGCATTGCCCACAACCTCATGGGCGACAGCAAGGATTACAAGCGCGTCATGCCCGGCAGTGACACGCATTTCACGCTTTTCAGGGCGGGTGCGAACTACCAGGTGCGCTCGACAAGCGACTGGATCGGTGTGCTTCGTCTGCAGGCGCAGTATACGAACAACCACGTCGTCGCCATTGAGCAGATCGGCGCGGGCGGACAGATGAGCGTGCGCGGCTTCGACGAGCGAGCTATCGGCGCGGACAAGGGCATCGTCGGCAGCCTTGAGATCTACAGTCCCGAGATCGCCAAGAATACGCGTCTCATCGCCTTCACGGACTTCGCGAGCCTTGCGAACAACACCGATCGTCATACCGGCACGGCTTTTTCCAGCGATCGCATTGCCTCGGCAGGTCTCGGCGTACGTTATAACGATGTGAAGGGAGGCTTCTCGCTCTCCTTGGACTACGCGAAGATTCTGCGCGACGCGGACTATGACCTCGCATCGGCGAAGCAGAACGGTCGTCGTTGGAACTTGATGGCAAGCATGGACTTCTAAGAGGAGGAACACTTCGATGAAATGGAAAAACAGCTTCAAGAAAGGATCTCTCGCCGCATTTGTCACGCTCGCCCTCACAGGATCGGCTCTGGCGATGCCGACGGGAGGCACGGTCGAGAACGGCTCCGTCAATGTTGATGCCGCGAACTTCGGCGCGAACGATGCGATCGCCAACGTGGCGAACGGCGCGACCATCACGCCGCAGACGAACAGCATCATCAACTGGGAAGCATTCAATATCGCGCAGGGAGAAGCCTTGCACTTCAATACGACGAACGCCGCGCTCTTGAACCGTGTGACGGGCGCACAGATGTCGGAACTGCTTGGACAGATGACGCAGGTGGGCGCAAAGCCGCTCTTCCTCGTCAATCCGAACGGCATCCACATCGGCGGTACGGCAAACTTCGACGTGACGAATCTGACGCTCTCGACGCTCAATATGGACACGGCAGAATTCAACCGCCCCAAGGGGCAGGGCGAATGGACGCTGAAGCAGGGCGCACAGGGCGCGAAAGAACTACGCGTGGATACGGGCGCACAGTTCAACATCCATAATGGTGGCTCTCTCGCGCTCACGGCGGGTAAGGTCACCGTTGCCGACGGCGTCACCTTCGTCGCGGACAGTGCCGAGCATGGCGGACTTTACATCTATGCCTATAAGGAAAATACTGAAGGCGGTACGAAGCGAAGCCTTGAAACGGAAGCCGGCAATACGATCGACTTCCGCGGCAAGGTTTCCGGCGTAGAATATCTTGAGATGAACGCTTCAAGCGTCCATCTCGAAGGGGCAGAGCTGGCGGGGAAAGACATCTTCATATGCAGCATTGCAAAGGGACAGGTAGAAAAAACGGCAACGGATGAGATCACGACGATGACGGCTGCGTCGACAAATACCTTGACAGTCAAAAATACGAAGGTCACAGGCGATCAGATCAAGATGCTCGGCGGCAAGGTGGATGTAGCCAAGGATGTGAACTTCAAGTTTGCAGCAGGTGCAGACGAAGCGCATCTGAATGTCTTTGCCTTCTCGAAGGTCGTCAATGAGGGCAAGAGTGCTTCTACGGTGCAGGGCAACGATGTAGCATTCCACGGTATGGTGACCTCCGATGCAGATCGTGATGCAGAAGTGAACATCGGCGGCGCAACAGTCAATATGGACGGTGCGAAATTCCGTATGCCGAAGGGGAATCTTTCCGTCGTTGCCATTGCAAGCTCGGAAGATTCTTATGCGGAAGATGCCGGCGTAGAAAAGGAAACCTCCTTGACGAAGGCGACGGCCGCGAATGTCGTGCAGGCAGACGGCTTGGACGTTGAAGGCAATCTGCACGGCACCCAGATTTATGGCGGCAAGGTGGAGCTTAAGAATACGACGATTAAAACGCCAGGCAAGATCGAAATCGAAGCCTATACTTCCCGCGATTGGAAGCACGAAGAAAGAACCACAGCACACGCGAATGAATTAAAATCTGAAAAGACGCTGTATGCGGGAAAAGATAATGCTGTTCGTTTGGAAAATACCAGACTGCTGAATGAAAACTCAGATCCTTCTTGGTTTAGCCGCCTGTGGATTCGCGGTGGCAAAATTGAAATGAATAACTCTGAACTTGCTTCGGAATCCGAGGTAAATGCGTTGGCGTTCCATTCGCTTCATGAAAGGCGCGAGAAGCCGATGGCAGAGAGTTATGTTCATACGAAAGAGTTTCAAATGCAGGCGAACGCCGAGAATACCGTCGGTATCAGCAGTACAAAAATTCATGCCAATCGTGCTTCATGGGATACTCATGAAAAGCCGGACGTCTACGCTGATGTCGCAGGCGGCAAGGTTTCCTTGACGAACGTCGAAATCAAAGCGACTAGAGACGTTTCCGTCTCTGCGCTGAGAGAAATGAATTCAGAGGAAACGGCCGATGGATATACGGGTGAAATCAAGAGTGATACGAGCAATGCCTTGGATATGCGTGGCGCGACGATTGAGACCGGAGGCGTGGTAGAAATCTGGGGTGGCAAGACGCAGATGAAAGCTTCCTCGGTGCAGGCGGGCAAGATCGATATAGCGGCGGCAAACGAGACGCGTACCGCCTATCCGTTCAGAGAGATATATCCGACGGCTGAGACAAGCAATACGCTTTATCTTGAGGACGTAAAGCTCAAGAGTCAAGCGAATGCGATGGACTACTCTGATTACGCTGGTGATGCTGATCTTCAAGGTGGACAGGTCGCCTTGAAGAAGACGGAGATCGACGCTGCGCGTGCGAGCATCCATTCGGGGCAGATGAAACAGGGGGATGACGGCAAGTTCTACCTGACGAAGGGTACGACGCTTCACATGGACAGCACGAAGATCGAAACGCCTTCCTATATGAGCAGGAGCGGTGCAGTGAACCTCGTCAACGGCAGTGAGATCAAGGCGAAGGAGGCCTTCTTTGTCGCCGCCGAGAGTTACGACGACAGCACGGGCAAGGCGATGGTCACGAAGGACACGAACTTGTCGCTGTGGCGCTCGAAGGTGGAAGCCGACGATCTCGGCCTTATGACGGGAGGACTGAACGCTTGGAAGACGACCGAGGTCAAGTCGCAGAAGCCCATGAACGAATATGCAGCCGATCTCGTCCGCAAGGACGGTTCTTCCTTCACGATGCAGCGTGACGAGGGTTCGCATATCATCGAGGGGGGTGTAGAGATTGCAGCGCCGCGCGTGAGTGTTGTGACATCGCCCAAGGAGCCTTCCTCGCCCCTGTTCCCGCTGACGCCGGACAACGCGCAGCTTTTCGAGCAGGACAAGGAGAATATCGCGGCGGGCAAGTCCGAGGCGCAGGATATCATCGCCTCGGCGGCGGATACAGAGGCACAGGGCAAGGCACTCACTGAAGCCGTCGGGAAGATCAACAATGTTCCGAACGCATCGAGCCGCCAGAAAGCGGGCGTCGTCACGGGCATGATCCAGGCGATCAACGAGATGAACACGCTGACGACAGAGGAGAAGCACGCGCTTCAGGTCGCCGTCCTCGATGCCTACGGCGCTGTGCAGGAAGCGAAGACGGAAGGAAGCAACCGCACGCAGCAGGCGAACAGCGACGCCATGCGTCTGACGACGACGGAAAGCGCCTCCGCCAATATGCCGACGGCAGAAGAGCCGCAGGATGCAGTGCATTTCGCAGGGTAAGTTTCTGCTTGACGCAGTATAAATCATGACCACCCGTCAAACGGGTGGTTTGCTCGCCCCTATAAGGGGCAGTTACCAGCCAGCGTCTAAAGACGCTGGCTTTCACTACGTTCAAGCCAGATTGCTCTTGACTCGTCACCGCCCTTAAAAGGGCGTTTGTACTACTTGCTACCCTTAAAAGGGTCTTCGTATTCCTTCACACTCAACTTATCCATCGCAACATCATGCCTTTCTTGCTCTTGGATATACTTGCGAATGGTTGCTTCATTTAAGCCAACCGTACTCACATAGTATCCTTCTGCCCAAAAGTGCCGATTGCCAAATTTGTATTTCAAATTGGCGTGTTTGTCAAATATCATTAACGCACTTTTCCCTTTGAGATATCCCATAAATTGTGATACACTAAGTTTCGGCGGAATGCTTACCAACATATGCACATGATCGGGCATCAAGTGTCCTTCCAAAATCTCTACACCTTTATATGCACAAAGTTGCCTTAAAATGTCACGGATGCTCGCTTTATACTGATTGTAGATGATTTTCCTACGGTATTTAGGCGTAAACACGATGTGATACTTGCACAGCCACTTTGTATGCGATAAACTATTAGCTTTCTGTGCCATAAGCACCTTTCCTTTCTGTATACTGGCTTGAACAACCTTAGTATACTACCCGGAAAGGTGTTTTTGGTATAACCATTTGTCTTCCACCCGCATAGCGGGTGGTTTACTGTGTCGCATGCTTTGCATGCGACACTGGGTCACGACCCATAACTACACGCACAAACGTCCACCTTGTGGACATTGTGCGCCGCCCTTACAGAAGCCTAGCCAATCGGTCTGCACCTTCGGCTTGACCTCTTGGGGCTTCATGGTAAAAAGAACAAAAGAACGGCTTTCGAATCTTCGCGGAAGCCGTTCTTTCTATGCGTTTGTTACATGGACAGGCATACGACAATAAGAAAATACATTGACTTTTTCCATCTGCTTCATATACAATAGATGCACATTGGTCTTGCACGTTTTTCGCAAGGCTTGCTTGAAGGGGGCGCATATCTTGGTAAATGTGTTGGTCAGCGGAGCTTGCGGCCGCATGGGACAGGCTGTCGTCAAGGCAGTGCTCGCGGATGCGGAGCTTTCCCTCGTCGCTGCTGTCGACGTGCATGGCGGCGGGGATGCGGGAGAGATCGCGGGCTGCGGCAAATGCGGCGTGACGGTGGCGACGGATCTCGCGCAGGCGCTCTTAGAGGCAAAGCCGGATGTCATGGTGGATTTCACGCGGCCGGACGTCGTGTTTTCCAACGCGACGCTCGCCGTGCAGCAAGGGGTCTCGCCCGTCATCGGCACGACGGGCATGACGGCGGACGAAAAGGCGCAGCTCGAAGCGCTGTCGTTGGAGAAGAAGACGCCGGTCTTTCTTGCACCGAACTTCGCCATCGGCGCAGTCCTCATGATGCTCATGAGCCAGCAGGCGGCGAAGTATATGCCGCACGTCGAGATCATCGAGCTGCACCATGACAACAAGCTTGATGCGCCGTCGGGCACGGCCTTGCAGACGGCGGAACTGATCAAGGAGGCGCGTGCGTCCGTGCGGCAGGGGCATCCCGATGAGAAGGAGAAGCTTCCGGGCGCACGCGGCGCTGAGGTCGACGGCATGAGGATTCACAGCGTGCGTCTGCCCGGCTTCGTTGCGCATCAGGAGGTCATCTTCGGCGGTCTCGGTCAGACACTGACGATCCGCCATGACTCCATCAACCGCGAGTCGTTCATGCCGGGCGTTGTGCTCGCTTGCAAGAAGGTCAGGGATCTTGCGGGTCTCGTCGTCGGCTTGGAGAAGCTGCTCGATTGATGTCGGCAGGGAAAAATTACAGGAGATGGCAGCATGAAGAAATATAATGTGGCAATCATGGGCGCGACGGGCGCCGTGGGGCAGGAATTTCTGAACCTCATCGAAGAGCGCAAGTTCCCTTTTGCAGAGCTTCGCTTGCTTGCGTCCTCGCGCTCGGCGGGCAAGAAGATCGCGTTTATGGGCAAGGAATACACGGTGGCAGAGACGCGCGAGGATTCCTTCGAGGGCATTGACATCGCGCTCTTTGCGGGCGGCGGCGCGAGCAAGACATTTGCACCTGCCGCTGTGAAGGCGGGTGCTGTTGTCATTGACAATTCGAGCACGTTCCGCATGGACAAGGATGTGCCGCTCGTCGTGCCCGAGGTCAATCCCGAGGCTTTGAAGGAGCACAAGGGCATCATCGCGAATCCGAACTGCTCGACGATCATCATGGTCATGGCGCTGAAGCCGCTTCGCAATCTCGCGCCCATCAAGCGCGTCGTCGTCTCGACGTATCAGGCCGTTTCGGGCGGCGGCAAGGAGGCGATGGCGGAGCTTGAGGAGCAGGTCGAGGCCATCGTAGCGAAGAAGCCCGTGAAGGCGGAGATTCTGCCGGGCGCATCGCTCAAGAAGCACTATCAAATAGCCTTCAACCTGATTCCGCAGATCGATATCTTCAAGGAAAATCTCTATACGAAGGAAGAAATGAAGATGATCGACGAGACGCGCAAGATTCTTTCTGAGCCTGACTTGCGCGTGACGGCGACGACGGTTCGTGTGCCCGTCTACCGCAGCCATGCGGAGTCGGTCAACATCGAATTTGTGGAAGCGGTCAGCGTCGAGGCAGCGCGAAAGGCGATCACCGCCTTCCCCGGCGCTGCCCTAAACGACGATCCCGACGAGCAGGCTTACCCGATGCCGCTCTTCACCTCGGGCAAGGACGACGTCGAGGTCGGGCGCATCCGTTTCGATGAATCGGTAGAGCACGGTCTGAACCTTTGGGTCTGCGGCGACCAGATCCGCAAGGGCGCGGCGCTCAATGCGCTGCAGATCGCCGAGTACATGATCGAGCATGAGATGATCGGCTGAAGATGCAGATGCGAGCATTTCCGATGGGAGGGACAGCAAGAGATGGTCAGCGATGAAACGATGATGTTCCGCTTTGGCGCGGAAGAAAACAAGGCTGAGGTCATCATTCGCGAAGCCTGCGAAGCGATGGAAGAAAAGGGCTACAATCCGATCAACCAGCTTGTCGGATACCTTCTTTCCGGCGATCCTGCCTATGTGACGAGCTACAAGGAAGCGCGCAGCAAGGTACGAAAGCTGGAGCGCGACGAGCTTTTGGAAGAGCTCGTGCATTTCTATATCGAGGCGCATCGGGAGAAGAAGGCGTGAGGAAGCGAGTTCTTGCGCTCGACGTCGGCGACCGTACGATCGGCGTCGCCGCAAGCGATGGGCTCGGTCTCACGGCGCAAGGCGTCGAGACGATTCGGCGCAAGTCGTGGGACAAGGATTTTGCGCGTCTCAAAGAACTGATGGAGCTTTACGAGACGGACACCTTCATCGTCGGCTTGCCGAAGAACATGAACGGCACGCAGGGCGAGCGCTGCGATGTTGTGCGCGACTTCGCGCAGAGGCTGCAGAAAAAGTTCAAAGGCAGCCAGGTCGTCTTTTGGGACGAGCGACTTTCGACCGTGGCAGCGGAACGCTCGCTGATCGCGGCCGACGTGAGCCGCGCCAAGCGGCGCAAGGTCATAGACAAGATGGCGGCCGTGTTCATCTTGCAGGGATATTTGGACAATCTGGGGATGCGCGTCGGCGCAGTCCCAGAAGAGAAATGAGGAAAAAGATATGTCGGACAAGGAAAAAGAAATTCTGGATGAGGATGCGGACGTTATTGTCGAGATGACGGACGAAGAGGGAAATAGCTACTATTACCGCGAGGAAATGATCATTCCTGTCGGTGATGACAAATTCGCGCTGCTCATCGGCATCCATGATGAGGAAGAGGAAGAGGAGCATGCGCACAGCTGCGGTTGCGGCTGCGGCGAGCACGATGAGGACGTCCTCATCGCCAAGGTCATCATGGGCGATGATGGCGAAGAGGAATACGTCGAGCCTACGGACGAGGAATTTGACGCCGTGCAGCGTGCTTATGATGCGCTGATGGATGACGAAGAGGAAGACTGACGATCCATGCGAGGAAGTGCCGACGCTCATGAGGCGTCGGCTTTTCTGGTTCTATTCTATATGTTACGGGGATACATTTTGTGTCTAAGTAACATAAGCTAAAAAAAGATGTTACGAAGATACATTTTGTATCAACGTAACATCTTTTTTAGCTTGACGGAAAGAAGGTATTTTATGATGCCGGAGGAGTTTATTGTGTATGTCGACAATCTTCCTGATGCCTGCATTGAGAAGCGCACGGCGGAGGAAGTGATCTTTCATTCGCCCAAGAAGAAGTACGCTTGTCCAGCGCCTCGGAAAAACGATCCAGTCCATAAGCAAGAAGAAGGCTCGTTCCGCCTTTCAAGATGAACGTATCGGTTTCCTTGTTGAGTTCTGTCAAGAAATTACGCATGATTTCTATATGACGCATTTGTGCGGTATTCATTCGCCTCTTGCTCATTTCTGAAAAGAATCCACTTCATTCGATACTCCTTTTCCATGAATCGGTCGATGTCTGTCCAGTGTGCTGTTTCGCGCAGTTTCCAAACTGCGGCAAAAATATCTGCGTCATAAATATCCGTGCAGATATAATCGCGGCGCATGCCTTGTAAATTGGAGAAATCTCCTGTCAAGAGCAGATCGAGGCAGGCTCGGATGTGGTTCGCAATGTAGAAAATCCCTTTTTTGCCCATAAGGCTGTGATGCTGTTCGATCCCTTCCGTGCCAAACGGCGATTTCTCCGTATTCCATAAAGGAATGTTTTCCCATGACAAAGACAGCGTATGCCAATCGCCGCCCGTTTCCAAACGGCACGGAATGTTGAGCGCATGAAGCCCCGATATGTATTTCATGACAATGCTCCTTTCCGTCATAGCACCTGGTTCACTCCCAGTATACAGGAAAATTCGCCCTTTAACAAAGTCTCGTGAAAAAATTCATGTTCGTCGGAAAGTGTGCAGTATTTAAATACTGCAAGCATTTACAATAGAGGAAGAGAGAAAGGGAGGACAGCAGATGACCGAGGAACTGAAAGAGCATGATCCCGCGTCGATGCCCACCCTTACAAGGTTAGTATAAACACGCAGTAGCACGCTCCCACTACCGTCAATATACGCGAAATACTCGTCAGCATTAAGAATATCGACGGGAAATCTTGCTATCAACAGGCAGCACGGTGCAGAAAAAAAGAAAGACCTCTCGCCCCCTAGCAGGAATCTCACCTGTGATAGGGACGGCGGGAAGACTTTCTACGAGTAGTGTACGAGAAATATTCATCCGTGTCAAGGCTGCCGACGGGAAGTCTTGCTATCAGCAGACATGACATAATCAGAGACAAAAAAGAAGAGCTAACGCCCCAGCGGGGAGTTTACCCCTTGTGGAGCCAGATAACTCTTCTACTGCCACCACTATACGCGAGATCTTCGCCAGTGTCAAGGAAGCCTCAGAAAATTTCTACTATAAGAATGATACAGAGAGAAAAGGAGGGATAGCAGATGGCGGAAGAACTGAAAGAACTGCTCGGCAAAGACGGCAGCCGCGTCTACAAAGAAGTCGAGAAGACGCTGCAAGGCGGCAATGCGAGGGCGAAGAGCGCCGCAAGCGTCCTCGCCGCTCACGCCGCGACATGGGCAGAGCGCGTATCACGCGCGACAGGGAAGCCTTTCACGGCACAGTACTGGTCGCGCATATCCATAGATTTTATGTACCCGTGCGCATAGGAACAGAACTGAAGACAATCCGAATCGTTGCGGAAGAACAGGAAGGCGTCATCACTTTGATGCCAGCAGATGTAAACGTGTATGATGTGTTTCTTGAAGATGTACATACAAACAAAGGAGGAAGCGCTGCCACCTCAACAGGGATTTCACCTGCTGGGAGGCCAGACAACGCTTCCTCTGATGCCATTACTATACGCGAAATGCTCGCCGGTGTCAAGGACGCCGACGGGAAAACTTACTATCAGCAACATCAAGAATCCCGAGGTCAGATTCAAGGACCGTTCTCCGTGCTGCAAGAAGGCAGCCGTTTCGTCAGCTTCTTTGAAGCAGCCGACGAAAGCACCTTTCTGCATGAGACAGCGCATATCTTTTACGACGATCTCGCGCGTCTCGCGCCTTTCGATGAAGAGACTGCCGAAGACCTTGCCAAGGTCGACGCATGGGCGAGCTGGTACGAGGGCGCGGCAAAAGAATACGAAGATACGCCGTGGGCGATGGAATTTGCCGCACGCGAACGCGCGATCGAAGATGCAGGACGCGGCAGATAAAGAAAAAGCTGCCCGTTTCTCTCGATCCGCCGGAGTGCAATTCTCCCTGGGGAAAGAAACGAGCTGCCTCATAAGCAAAGTATAAAGACACAAGCGGCTTTTGTCAATATCGACCAATAAAAAGCTGCCGTTTTCAGCTCCCGCCGGGGTCCAATTCCCCCTGGCAGCCGAAAACAGCAGACTTCTTGATACAAAGTATAAGGACAGAAAGGGATTTTGTCAATGGAACATCCGACATATAAAAAGCATCCAAGGAGTGCGATCGGAAAGGGGCGATTCCCCTGACGGAGGCAATTCTTAGATGCTTTGACGAAAGAGGCGTTCCCTTCTATCCCAGCCCCCCGGATAACGCTATCCGCAACTGAGAGGAACACCCCTTTACAGGGCTACGATAGCAAAGTTTATAGGAAAAGTCAACAAGAAGGTCATAAAGAAAAAGCTGTCCTGTTTCTCACATCCGACGGAGTCCAATTCTCCCTGGAAGAGCAAACGAACAGCTTCCTTAGCTATAAGATAGCCGAAGAAGAGGAGTTTGTCAACACGAAAAAGCACCGATCAAGCCAAGCGCACTACCTCCGTGCGAGGTGTGGGGCTTGTGCTCGTCGATGCTTTAACTACCTCGCATTATATCAAAAATTATTTCTCGGAGCAATAATTTCGTGCAAGGTGAGGTAAATGAAATGAATCATGAAGAACAACAGCTACAGAAGGATGAACAATATTTTGCCAAGCAGCTTTCTCGTTTTTTAGCGGCAAAGAGAGAAGATCAAAACCTATTCGCGTTATGGAAAGTCTATTGGTCAATTATCACATCGATCTATGGGCGCGGTTATGGAAGCGGGAGGACAAGAAGTACAGATCATGTATGGTATATCAATAACGTAATGGGAGGGAGCACGCTGTATGTAAATAAAAGAAAGGCCAAGACCTTTTACCAGTCCGCCGGGCTTCAATTGCCCCTGGAGGGTAAAAGGTTCTTTGACCTCTTTGCTTCTAGTATAAAGACCGAAGAAGATCTTGTCAAGTTCAAACTGCAAAAAGAAGAAGGATACAAGGCGGGTAAATTTCCAAAGTAAATCCCACATAATAGGTCACTAACGGGATTTACTCTGAGAAGAATTTATGGCTGAATTTAGTGTGAGAAATCTCTCTACACAAAGGAGGCTGTCATCATGAAGCAAGCAGACAACAACAAGAAGAACAAGCACCTTACTGCACAAGACCGCCAGGAAATCATGAACGGGCTCGACAGGGGATTGTCCTTCAAGGCGATCGCCCTGCTCGTTCAGAAAGATCCTACCACCATATCTTACGAAGTGAAGCGACATCGCAAAGAGCACCGCAATGCGTTCGTGCAAACAGACGAACTCTGCCCCTTGCTCGAAAAGGCACCCTTCGTCTGCAACGCCTGCCCCAAGCGCCGTTCTGCTAACTGCCGCTTCCTCCGCCTTCTCTATGTCGCTCCGCAGGCACATGCCGAATACGAAGCGCTCCTGCACGATGCACGCGAAGGCATTCCGTTGAACCGTGCGTCTTTTTACAAGCAGGATCGCATCATTTCCTCTTGCATTGAGAAGGGGCAGCACATTTATCATATCGTCGCTTCTCACCCAGAGCTCAATGTGTCTCTCAGCACAGTTTATCGGCATTTTTCCAAGGGATATTATTCGGCTTCCAAGATTCACCTTCCACGCGCCGTAAAGTTCAAGCCTCGCAAAAAGAAGCGGGCGGATGTCGTTCCTTCTGCCATAAAGAAGGAACGCACCTATGCGGATTTCCTCGCTCATATGGAACGGGAAGGGCTTAGCGCACATACGCAGCTTGATACCGTTATCGGAGTTTCAGGCGGCAAAGTCATCCTCACCGTCCACTTCACTGCGTTCAATTTCATGTTCGGGCTTCTGCTCGAAAACAAGACGGCTGTGCAGGCTGCCTTGAAGTTCCAAGAGGTCAAACGAACTTTGACTGCAGGCGGTTTTGCTTTTCCTGCCCTTATGCCCGTGATGCTTACGGACAACGGTGGAGAGTTCTCCGATGTTTTCGCCTTTGAGAACAATCTTGAGGGGGAAAAGGAGGCCTGCCTTTTTTTCTGCGATCCCATGCAGTCTTACCAGAAGGCGCAAATTGAGAAGAATCACACGCTTTTTCGCGATATTGTGCCGAAGGGGTCTTCTTTCGACCATTTCACACAGGATACCGTCAATTTGATTTTTTCGCACATCAATGGCGTCCGTCGCAACATTTACAGCGGCAAGTCTCCCTATGAGATGTTTACGTTCGCTTTTTCCGAGGAACTGGCTGCTCTTTTGGGCATCTCGTATGTTGCGCCGGAAGATGTCGTGCAGTCTCCTAGACTTCTAAAGGGCTGATCTTGCGCTGCACATCTTTCTCATAGTAAATCCCGCCAGGGTGGAACTTACTCTGAAAAGCCTCGCTTTTCGGAGTGCGAAGCATGTCCTTCTTTCTAGCTTATCCCTTATGGTTCGGTCGCTTTTAAGACGATATTGTGCTCAGGTCATCCATTGCATACAAATTCTGATGCTTCTCGCACTTACTCCTATCGGCTTTCTTAGACTAAATCCCATAGACTTACATCAGCGGAAGTTACTTTGCGAATTTACGGGATACAAGGCCGCAGCGGCTCGTGAAGCCGCCAATGAAAAAGACAGTTCCCTTCAAACCCAGCCTGCTGCCAAAAGCCACCTACAGCCGAGAGGAACTGCCTCTTATGAACCTATGGTAACGGATTCCATCAAAGCAGTCAACAAGGAGGAAGCTAAAATGACCGCAGGAAATCGAGTCGCCGCATCATATTCCTGCTGAACAACAAAGCCCGCCAAGCTCGCCGATCCAAAACCGCATAAACTATTTTGAAAAAAATTTCACCGTACCTCTTGACAAAGAGCCCTTTTTCTATGCCTGTTGTAATTTTCACGGGTATTGCGTATAATGGGATTGGAAATAGAATGGAAGGGGATGTTTTTTTGCGGCTGCCGGATTTTCTTGCGCCATGGGTCGAGCGTTTCAAGGGGATGCTTTCTGATTCACCTGAGAAAGATCAAGCGGGAAAGAGTCTCGGAACTGCGGCTTTGGCATATCTTGGCAAGGCTCTGGCGCTTTTCCTCATCTGTGTGGTGTGGGTGCAGGAAATATTCCTCTCGTGGGCAAAGAGCCTTTCCTTCGAGGAATTGCGCCGCTTTCCGCCGGAAGATTGGACGGGATATATGAAAAAGTACATTTTGCCGCCTGCGCTTCTTTTTTTCTTGCTGCTCGGGCTCTTTTCTTACGCTCTTTCGCCGGCGACGCCTGTCTCAGAGGAGCAGAAAGACGTCTATGTCACGGTTCGCACAGGCATGAGCGCTGATGATGTGGCAGGAATGCTCGAAAAGCGCGGCGTCATACGCAGCCGCTTCAAGTTCTGGCTGGCGGCGAAGATGAACGGCGCGGACGGCGCTTTCAAGGTCGGCACGTATGCGCTCCATACGAACATGGAGCCGCGCGATGTGCTGCAGGCCTTGGTCGAAGGACAGACGGTGCAGGTGCGCTTCACGATTCCCGAGGGCTTCACCGTCGAGGACATCGCCAAGCGCCTCGATGCGAAGGGCGTCGTGAAAAAGGAGGAGTTCCTGAAGGCGGCGAAGCATTATGCGCCCTACGATTATATAGAAAAGAACGATAAGGCGCGCTACTATGCCGAGGGTTTTCTCTTCCCTGATACGTATGAGGTCGACGGCGACATCACGGTCGACGGCATCCTCTCGATGATGTCGCGCGATTTTGACCAACGGCTCACGCGAAAGATGCGCGAGCGTGCAAAGGAGGAAAATCTGAGCATCTATGAGCTGATCATTCTTGCTTCGCTCGTGGAGAAGGAAGCGCGCTACGAGGAAGACCGCGCAATCATCGCGCAGGTTCTCTTGAAGCGGCTCGCCATCGGCATGCCGCTGCAGTCAGATGCGACACTGCAGTACCTGCTCGATGCGCCGAAGGAGGATGTGACGCTCAAGGACACGGAGATGGATTCGCCGTACAACACCTACCAGCACCGAGGCCTCCCGCCCGGCCCCGTCGCCAATCCCGGCACGGCGTCCATCGAGGCCGTGCTCTGGCCGGCGAAGACAGACTACCTCTATTTCGTCGCGGACAGGGAGGGGCATAACTATTATTCCCATACATACGAGGAGCACGACGCCATCGTGCATAAGGTGCGCTAGATGAATTTGACGGAAAATCGTGCCCCGTCTTGCCGCGCAGGCGATGGGGGCATGAAAAAGCCGGAGCTTCTTTCCCCCGCGGGCAACTTGGAGAAGCTCAAGATGGCGCTTATCTATGGTGCGGATGCCGTATATCTGGGAGGCAAGAGCTTCGGACTGCGCGCTTTCGGCGGCAACTTCAGCGAGGCGGAGATGGAAGAAGGCGTGCGTTTTGCACATGCGCTTGGCAGAAAGGTCTATGTGACGCTCAATATCTTCGCACACAATGCGGATTTGGATAGGCTTCCGGCGTACCTTTCCTTCCTCGCTGAGATTCATGTCGACGGACTGCTTGTCTCCGACCTTGGCGTCTTCTCGCTTGCGCGTGAGTTTGCTCCCTCTGTGCCGCTTCATATCAGCACGCAGGCGAACAATACGAATTGGGCAACGGTTGACGCTTGGCAGAAACTCGGCGCTGAGCGCGTCGTGCTTGCACGCGAGCTTTCGTGTGCCGAGATCGCCGCGATCCGTGCGCATTCTACGGTTGAGTTGGAGATGTTCGTGCACGGCGCGATGTGCATATCGTATTCGGGGCGCTGCCTTTTGAGCAGCTACCTCACGGGGCGCGATGCGAATCGCGGCGCGTGTGCGCAGGCGTGCCGCTGGCGCTACGGGCTTGTGGAGGAGAGTCGCCCCGGCGAGGTCTTTCCCATTGAGGAGGACGAGCGCGGCACCTACATCATGAATTCCAAGGACTTGTGCCTCTTGCCTTTTTTGCCCGAGCTTTGCGCCATGGGACTCGACAGCTTGAAGATCGAGGGGCGCATGAAGAGCGTCCACTATGCGGCGAGCGTCACGAAGGTCTACCGCGAGGCGATCGACGCCGCCTATGATGAGGGGCGGGCGTTCCATCTGCGCGATTCTTGGCTCGAAGAGCTGCAGAAGGTATCGCACCGCATCTACACGAGCGGCTTCTTCGATCATGTGCCCGATGGGGGCGACCAGATCTATGCGAGCGCTTCGTACGAGCAGACGGCGGATTTCATCGGACTCGTGCGCCATTACGATGAAAGGACGCGCATGGCGACGGTCGAGCAGCGCAATAATATGAAGGTCGGACAGGAGATCGAAGTGTTCCAGCCGACGCGCGAGACGTTCTGCCAGCGCTTGACGGAGATGAGGGACGATGCGGGCGAGCCTATTTCGACGGCAGCTCACGCGCAGCAGATCGTGCATCTGCGCATGGAGCAGCCCGTTGAGGAATACGCCATCCTGCGCCGCCGCAGGGAGAAAGGATGAATGTGATGGAAAAGGAAAATGTGCGCTTCTTTGCCAGAGCCGAGGGGCGCGTGCAGGGCGTCGGCTTTCGCTTCTTCGTGCAGCAGAATGCGCTGGAGCTTGGCCTTTGCGGCTGGGTGCGCAACATGGAGGACGGCTCCGTCACGATGGAGGTGCAGGGTCAAGCCGAGGCTGTCGAGGCGCTTTGGAACAGGATTTGGCAGGGCAACGGCTACATCCGTGTCAGCGGTCTTGTCACAGAGGAGCGGGAAGCGGCGGATGAGCAGAATTTTGTGATTCGCTATTAAAAAGATGGAAACGACGGGGGGAGAAATCTTGTCGAAAATTTTAGTGCTGAACGGTCCGAATCTTAATCTTCTCGGAAAGCGTGAGCCGGAAATCTACGGGGCTGCGACGCTTGCAGACATCAACGAGGCACTGCGGGAGCGTGCGGCAAAAGCGGGCGCGGCAATCGAGTTCTTTCAGTCGAATCATGAGGGGGCGCTCGTCGATGCCGTGCAGAATGCCGAGGGCAGTGCGGACTTCATCCTGCTGAACGCCGCCGCTTTCACGCACTATAGCATCGCTCTGCGCGATGCGATCGCCGCCGTTTCCGTGCCCGTCATCGAGATTCATCTGTCGAACATCCATCGGCGCGAGGAGTTCCGCCATACGTCGGTGATCGCGCCCGTCGTCATGGGACAGGTTGCGGGCTTCGGTGCGGAGAGCTATCTGGGGGCGCTCGAAATCGCTTTGATGAAGCTTGACGCGAAGGAGAAGGGGGCGAGGCGATGAGCACGGAAAAGCGCGTAGAGCGTCTGCGCACCCTCATGAAAGAGAAGGGCGTCGAGGCGATGCTCGTGAGCAAGGTCGTGAACCTGCGCTACTTCAGCGGCTTTACGGGCGACGACTCGCTTCTCCTCATCACGGCGGAGCGCGAATTGCTGCTCACGGATTTCCGCTATATGGAGCAGGCGAAGGCAGAAACCGCTTTCGAGGTCGTCGAGCAGAAGGCGGGGCTTTGGCAGCAGGCGGCGAAGGCGGTGCAGGAGCTTGGCTGCCGCTCGCTGGGCTTCGAGGGAAGAGCCGTCTCCTTTGATACGTTCCAAGCGTTTCGGAAGCTCTTGCCCGCCTGGCAGGAAGAGAATTTTATCAGCCTTGCGCTTGAGCCGCTGCGCGAGGTCAAGGATGCCGAGGAGATTGCCTGCCTGAGAAAAGCCGTGGAGATCAGCGACCGCGCGTTCGACGACGTGCTGCAGTTCCTGCGTCCCGGCATCTCGGAGCGTGCGGTTGCCGCGCATCTGGAGGCATTCATGCGCGAGCATGGATCGGAACGTCCCGCCTTCACGACGATCGTGGCATCGGGCGTGCGCGGCAGCCTGCCGCATGGAACTGCATCAGAAAAGTTGCTTGTTGCGGGCGAATTTGTTACAATGGACTATGGTGCTGTTTACCAAGGGTATCATTCCGATATCACGCGCACCGTCGTCTTGGGCGAAGCGTCCGAAAAGCACAGGGAACTTTACCACACGGTGCTTGAGGCGCAGATCCTCGGTGTAAAGAGTCTCTATGTTGGCATCCCAGGCAAGGAGGCTGACCGAATCGTGCGCGATTTCCTCACGCAGGAAGGCTATGGCGAGAACTTCGGTCATGGACTCGGTCACAGCGTCGGTCTGGAGATTCACGAGGAGCCTCGCCTGTCGCCGAAGAGCAGGGCGGAGCATCTCGCGGAAGGCACGGTCGTCACGGTGGAGCCGGGCGTCTATCTGCCGGGCTGGGGAGGACTGCGCATCGAGGATACGGTGCTCCTGGAGAAGCGGGGCGGCGTGCCGCTGACGAAGGCGGCAAAGCACCTGATTGAGATAACGCAAGGATAGGTTACTGGAGGGCTACAAATGATTTCAAGCACAGATTTTCGTACAGGTCTCACGATCGAGATTGACGGCGGCGTTTGGCAGGTTGTCGAGTTTCAGCATGTGAAGCCGGGCAAGGGTGCGGCGTTCGTGCGCACGAAGATCAAGAACGTCGAGACGGGAGCCGTCGTCGAGCGTACGTTCAACCCGAACGAAAAGATGCCTGCGGCGCGCCTCGATACGCGCAAGATGCAGTACCTCTATGAAGCCGACGGCATGTATACGTTCATGGATACGGAGAACTATGAGCAGACGGAACTGAGTAAGGATCAGCTCGGCGACGCCCTGAACTACCTGCAGGAAAATATGGAAGTCAATTTGCAGACATTCAAGGATCGCATCATTGGCATCACGCTGCCGACATCTGTCAATCTCAAGGTCACGGAGTGTGAGCCGAGCGTCAAGGGCAATACGGCGACGGGCGCGACAAAGATGGCGACAGTCGAGACGGGCTACGTCGTGCGCGTGCCTCTCTTCGTCAATGAAGGTGACGTCCTGCGCATCGATACGCGTACGGGCAATTATATCGAACGTGCCTGATTTTCTTTTGCATCTGCTGCTGATAAGGCGGCATACGATGTGTTTTCTGCATCTGCCGCCCGACCGGGCGGTGTGCAATGTGTTTTGAAGGAGGAATTTTCCATGGCAGAGGAAGTCAGCATGAGCAAGAAGGGTGCGATCGGTTCGATCCGCATCGCCGACGAGGTCGTGGGCATCATCGCGGGACTCGCCGCGACGGAGATTGACGGCGTCGCGGGCATGAGCGGCGGCATCGCCGGCGGCATCGCCGAAATGCTCGGCAAGAAGAGCTTCACGAAGGGTGTGAAGGTCGAGGTCGGCGAGAAGGAGACGGCGGTCGATCTCTACATGATCGTGAAGTACGGCGCGCGCGTTCCCGATGTAGCCATCGCTGTGCAGGAAAACGTCAAGAAGGCGATCGAGAACATGACGGGGCTGACCGTCGTCGAAGTCAATGTCCATGTGCAGGGCGTGAGCTTCGCTGAGGAAACAGAGGAAGAGGACGCGCGCGTCCACTGAGGAGGAGAGGAAAGTTCATGGGGATCATCAACCGCTTTCTTTTGTTCCTTTACGCGCTCGCCGTCGCGTGCCTTTCGCTGGGCGTCGTGGCGCTTGCTCTGCAGATCGTGCCCGAACCGATCCTGCTCAACGAGTACCGCTACCTGATGGGAGCGCAGCAATGGCAGCTGGTTGCGGGAGGCGTCCTTGTATTTCTTCTAAGCATACATCTGATCGGCTGCAGCTTTTCGGGTGGCTCAGATAAACGGGAGGGCGGCGAATTCCTCGTGCTCCATGGCAAGGTGGGCGATGTCGGCGTCTCGCTCGGCGCCGTCCACAATCTCGTGGAGCAGACAGTGCAGACCGTTCCGGGCGTCCGGAGTCTCCATGTGAAGGTTTCCGTCGTGAAGAAGGCCGCGAAGGACGGGGCACAGATCTCCCTTCGCCTCGCTATCGTCATAGGCAAGGAGGCGAATGCCGCCGCTGTTTCCGACGATATTCGCACGGAGGTTCGCCGCGCTATGCAGGAAACGATGGGCGTCGATGAGTTTTCGCTGGACATTGTCGTTGAAGATATTTCCAATGCGCCGCTGACGAAGAAGAAGCGCGTCGTTTGACAGGAGGAAGGCAGATGGGTGAGGAAAAGACATGCCCGTTCAAGGCTTTTTTTGAAGCGCACGCGCCCGTGCTCCTGCCGCATCGCGGCAAGATCGGCGGCGTGTTTTTCGGGGCGCTTTTTGGTCTCGCTGTACTTATCTTCGGCTTCTGGCAGACGTTCTTCGTGCTCTTCTGCTGCCTTGTCGGGCTGCTCGTTGGCATTCGCATCGATCATGATATTCGTCTGCGCGATGTGGAAGATTTTTTTGATGAGATGTTTCCCTATCGGCAGCGTTATCGGCAGCATCGCTTCAGGGAATGAGACTGGATGCGGAAGCAGCTCGTTGCTTTGTCTTTTGAGCGACAGGAAAGGAAAAGGTTTTGTTTTATGAGTCGTAGACAGGCGCGCGAGGCGGCGCTTCAGACGTTGTTCCAACTGGAGCTCAATCCGCCGTCGGAGGCGGCTTCCGAAGAGGCGTGCCAGATGTGGGCGCTCGATGCGGCGGTTGAGGAAATGCCCGTTGAGACGAAGCGGGATTATAGCTATGCAGCTTCCCTCGTGCGCGGTACGCGCGAGCATCTCGCCGCCATCGATGAGGAGATCGCCGCGTCCACGCATGATTGGAAGCTCGACCGCATGACAGGCGTCGATCGCAACATCGTCCGCATCGCGCTCTACGAGATGAAGTACGGCGCGGAAAAGGTGGATGTCGGCATCGCCATCAACGAAGCGGTCGAGCTGGCGAAGAAATTTGGCACGGATGATTCCAGCCGCTACGTCAACGGGATCTTGGGCGGACTGGCAAGGTGATTCTCGGGCTGTTGCCTTTTGCGCGACAGCCCCTTTCCTTATGACGACTTCGGAAGGAGGCGGCGGTTTGACGGTTCACAGCGTATCCGCGCTCACGCAGTACATCAAGAGCATGTTCCAGGTGGAAGGATTGCTGCGCAATGTTTCCGTCGAGGGCGAACTGTCCAATTACAAGATGTACGCTTCGGGACATTGCTATTTCACGCTGAAGGATGAGACGGCGTCTCTGAAGGGCGTGATGTTCAAGAGCCGTGCGCGGCTTCTGCGTTTTCAGCCGGAAAACGGCATGAAGGTCGTAGCCACGGGCGAGGTTTCCGTCTACGAGCGCGACGGCGTCTATCAGCTCTATGTCGAGCGCCTTCTGCCCGTGGGGGCGGGAGAACTGAGCGTCGCCTTCGAGCAGCTGAAGGCTCGCCTTGCCGCCGAGGGGCTTTTCAATGAGGACCACAAGAAGCCTCTGCCGCCGTTTCCTCGCACGATCGGTATCGTGACGTCCCTTTCGGGCGCAGTGCTGCGCGACATTTACCGCGTTTCCAAGCGGCGCGATGCGAATATTCGCTTGGTTCTTTATCCGACGCTCGTGCAGGGCGAGGGCGCGGCGGCTGAGATCGCTGCCGCCATCCGCTTCTTCAATGAGAAGTACCCCGTCGACCTTTTGATCGTCGGCAGAGGCGGCGGATCGGCGGAAGATTTGTGGGCGTTCAATGAGGAGCCTGTCGTGCGTGCGATCTATGACTCCGTGATTCCCGTCATTTCTGCCGTCGGTCATGAGACGGATACGACTCTTTCCGACTATGCGAGTGATGTGCGTGCGGCGACGCCCTCGCAGGCGGCGGAACTCGCCGTACCCGAGACGGCGGCGCTCTTCCGCCGCATTGGCGAATGTGAGATGCGTCTCCAAAAGGCGGTGAAGAGCCGTCTTTACTACGAGCGTGAGCGCGTGGAGCGTCTGGGCGGCTTCTTCCTGAAGCGTCCGCCGCAGGCGCTCCTAGCCGATCGTCGTCAAAGGCTCGACATGGCGGCAGAAGCACTCGACCGCGGGATGCGCCGCGCCCTGCTGGAAAAGCAGCACGCCTTTCGGGTCGCAGCGGAAAAGCTTGAGATGCTCAATCCGCTGCATGTCATACGGCGCGGCTACAGCGTTGTGGAGAAAGATGGTGCGGCCGTGCGCAGTGTAAAGGAGCTTGCCGCTGGAGATGGGATCCTCGTGCGCCTTGCCGACGGCAGCTTCGACGCCGTCGTCGGAGGTTTGCGAGAAGGAGGTTTATGATGCCGAGAAAGAAGACGCCGTCCTTTGAGCAAGCACTCGCGGAGCTGGAAGAACTCGTGCAGGCGATGGAAAGCGGCGATTTGAGCTTGGAACAGCTCATGGAGAATTATGCGAAGGGCGTGGAGCTTGCAAAGTTCTGCATGACTTCGCTCGATCGTGCGGAAAAGGCGATGGATGTCGTGCTCAAGGAAAAGGGCGGCGCGGTCGAGGAGTTTCGCTTGGAGATTGAGGGGGATGCACGTGAATTTTAAGGCGGAATGGAAAAAGCGTGCCGACTTGGTGGAAGAGGGACTTCTGCGCGAGCTGAAGAAAGTGCCCGCGTATGATGAGACGCTGGAAAAGGCGATGGAATACAGCCTCATGGCGGGCGGCAAACGCCTGCGCCCCGTGCTCCTGATGGCGGCGGCCGATGCCGTCGGCAAGGATGGCGCGGCCTTCTTGACGACGGGATGCGCCATCGAGATGATTCATACGTATTCCTTGATTCACGATGATCTGCCCGCGATGGATAACGACGATTATCGACGCGGCAAGCCCACGAACCACAAGGTCTTTGGCGATGGAATCGCGGTGCTCGCGGGCGACGCTCTGTTGACGCTCGCCTTCGAGGTCATGCTGCGCCAAGAGGGCGCTGCCCCTGAAACCCTCGTCACCGTCGTCTCCGAGATGAGCCGCGCGGCCGGCCCTTACGGCATGGTCGGCGGGCAGGTTCTCGACTTGGAGGGCGAGGGCAGGCGTCTCGATCTGGCAGCCCTTCGAAAGATTCACATGGGCAAGACGGGCGCACTGTTTTGCGCCGCCATACGCTCGGGCGCGATTCTGGCGGGCGCGAAGGAGGAGGAACTCGCCGCGCTGACGCTTTATGCTGAGCGCTTCGGGCTGGCCTTTCAGATCACGGATGACATCCTCGACGTCACGGGAGACGAGGCGGCGATCGGCAAGCCCGTGGGCAGTGACGTGCGCAACGAGAAGGCGACGTATGTGACGCTGACCTCCCTGGAAGAGGCGAAAAAATTGGCTGAGGATGCAGTAGATGAGGCCGTGGTGGCGCTCGACATCTTTGGCGAACGCGCTGCCTTCCTGCGGGATTTGGCGCTGTTTCTGCTCGGACGGAAAAAGTGAGGCGGATGGATATGGGACAGCTGTTGGAACGCATAAACGAACCGCACGCACTGAAAAGCTGCACGCTCGATGAGCTTTCGCAGCTGGCGAGAGAACTGCGCCGCTATATCATCGAAACGGTTTCTCAAACGGGCGGTCATCTCGCCCCGAGCCTTGGCACGGTGGAGCTTACGCTCGCCCTGCACAGGGCGTTCGACTGTCCGGAGGACAAGATCGTCTGGGATGTCGGTCATCAGGCGTATGCGCACAAGATTCTGACGGGCAGGCGCGAGGCATTCGTCGGTCTTCGCCAGAAAGGCGGCATCACGGGCTTCCCCAAGCGCGAGGAGTCCGTCTACGACGCTTTCGGCACAGGTCATTCGAGCACGTCGATCTCGGCCGCCCTCGGCATGGCGGCGGCGCGTGACATCGCGGGCGAGCAGTACCGCATTGCCGCCGTCATTGGCGACGGCGCACTGACGGGAGGCGAAGCGTTCGAGGGACTGAACAATGCGGGGACACTGGGCAAGGACATCATCGTGATTCTGAACGACAACGGCATGTCCATCGCGCCGAACGTCGGCGCGATGTCCGAGTATCTGTCGCGCTTCCGCGTCGCACCGGGCTACCACCGTGCGAAACAGGATATCAAGAACTTTCTTAAGAGCATCCCGCACATCGGCGAGCGCGTCTACCGGACGGCCGAGCACATCAAGGACGGCGTGCGCTCGGCGCTCGTGCCGGGCGGCCTCTTCACCGATATGGGCTTTCACTACATCGGCCCCTTGGACGGGCACAACATCGCCCTTCTGCTCGATGTGTTCGAGCAGGCGAAACAGCTAAAGGGTCCCCTGCTCATCCATGTGGAGACGTGCAAGGGAAAGGGCTATGCGCCGGCGGAAAAGGCGCCGGACAAGTTCCACGGCATCGGCAGATTCGACGTTGCCGACGGCACGACGCTGAAGAAGGCGGGCGCGAAGCCGACGTACACGAGTGTCTTCGGCAAGGCTTTGCTGGAAGCCGCCGAAGAGGATGCGGATGTCGTCGCCATCACGGCGGCGATGCCCGACGGCACGGGTCTGCGCACGTTCGGCGAGAAGTATCCGACGCGCTTCTTCGATGTGGGCATCGCTGAGCAGCATGCGACGACGTTTGCCGCAGGCCTTGCGGCGGCGGGCAGGAAGCCTGTGCTCGCGCTCTATTCGACGTTTGCCCAGCGTGCCTACGACCAGATCTTGCACGACGTCTGTCTGCAGAACCTGCACGTCGTCTTCGCGCTCGACCGCGCAGGCTTCGTCGGAGAGGACGGCGCGACGCATCACGGCGTCTTCGACTACTCGTATCTGCGCCACCTGCCGAACATGAAGGTGCTCGCGCCCAAGGATGAGAACGAGCTTGGACGCATGCTCAAGACGGCGCTTTCCTTAGAAGGTCCGGTAGCTCTGCGCTACCCGCGCGGCGAGGGTATTGGCGCGGCGTTGGAAGAACCGTTCACTCCGTTGGAGAGTCTTGCGGCGGAAGTCTTGGAGGAGGAGGGAGAAATCGCACTCCTCGCTGTCGGCAGCATGGTCGATGCGGCGCAAAAGACGGCGAAGCTTCTGAAGGAAGATGGGCTTTCTGCCGCCGTCGTCAACATGCGCACCGTAAAGCCCCTGGACGAAGAATTGCTGCATCGCATGGCGCATGAGAAGAAAATGCTCGTGACGATGGAAGAGAATGCGCTCGCCGGCGGCTTCGGCAGCGCCGTGCTCGAAGCCTTGGCAGACGCAGGTCTTCTCATTCCCGTCGTGCGCTTTGGCATCGGCGATGCATTCATCGAGCAGGGCAAGCCGCAGGAGCTTCTGGAAATGGCAGGGCTCCAGCCTGAGCAGATGGCAAGAAGCATCCTCACGGCATGGAAGGGAGCACGCGATGGCGAAGGAGCGGCTTGACGTTCTGCTCGTCGAGCGCGGCCTTGCCGCGAGCCGCGAGCGCGCGCGCACGATGATCATGGAAGGCAGGGTGCTCGTCGACGGCAAGAAGGTCGAAAAGGCGGGGACGGGCGTGAAACCTGAGGCTGAGCTTCGCCTTTTAGGCGAGGAGATGCCCTATGTGAGCCGCGGCGGGTTGAAGCTGGAAAAGGCTCTCAGAGCCTTTTCCATTTCACTTGCGGGAAAGACGATGGCGGACATCGGCGCATCGACGGGCGGCTTTACGGACTGCGCCCTGCAGAACGGCGCGGCGAAGGTCTACGCCATCGACGTCGGATACGGTCAGCTCGCGTGGAAACTTCGCACGGACGCACGCGTGAAGAACATGGAGCGCACGAACATCCGCCATGTGACGCCCGAGGCGCTCGGTGAGCTCGTCGACTTCGCATCCATCGATGTCGCCTTCATATCGCTCGCGAAGGTGCTGCCGGCGGTGCGCTCCCTGCTGAAACCGCAGGGGGAAGTCGCGGCTCTGATCAAGCCGCAGTTCGAGGCAGGGCGCGAAAACGTCGGCAAAAAGGGCGTCGTGCGCGATCCGCATGTGCATGAGACCGTGATCCGGGACGTCTTTCGTGCCGCGCAGGAAGCGGGATTTTACATTCGAGAGCTCTCTTATTCTCCTGTCAAGGGGCCGGAGGGCAATATCGAGTACCTTATGCACCTCGTTGGCACAGGAGAAGAGTCTGCCGCGCCGGGCGTTTCACAAGAGGAAATCGTCGCCGTCGTAGCAGAGGCGCATACGGAATTGGACAAGTAGGCAGGGATTTGATGTTTACCATAGCGGTTTTTCCCAATGTGACGAAGGCGAATATTCGTGCGATCCTCGATCGCGTCCTCGCTTTCTTTGCCGATAAGAGGGTGTGCGTGCTGCTTCCAGCGAAGGAGGCGAGGCTCTTAGGGCACGAGGCGTACGGCATCGAGAACATCAACCGTCATCCGATCGACATGGCGCTGAGCATCGGCGGCGACGGCACGCTTCTGAATGTCTGCCGCCGCGTTTACGAGCAGACCGTTCCCGTCTGCGGCATCAACTTCGGCACGGTCGGCTTCCTCATCGACATCGAACTGGATGAGATAGAGACGAAGCTGCAGAAGATCCTCGACAAGGAGTACCACATCGAGGAAAGGCTCATGCTCTCGGGCTACGTCGTCCATCATGGCAAGAAGAGCTACAAGGGAAGTGCGGTCAACGACATCGTGGTGGCGAAGGGCGGGCTTGCGCGTATGCTGCGTTTCGGACTTTCCATCAACGATACGCGCATCGCGAACTACAAGGCGGACGGCCTGATCGTCTCTACAGCGACAGGATCGACGGCGTACTCCCTTTCGGCGGGCGGGCCGATCGTCAATCCACACGTCAAGGCGCTTGTCCTCACGCCTATCTGCCCGCATACCTTTGACATCCGTTCTATGGTGATTTCCGAGGACGATACGGTGCGCATGCGCATCAAGGCCGGACATTCCGATATTTTTGTTACCTTCGACGGACAGAAGTCGTTTCAGATTGCTGATGAGGATGAGGTGATCGTGCGCAAGGCGAAAAATCCCGCGCGCATTGTGAAATTCGGCGACAAGGATTATTACCGCACGATGAAGGAAAAACTTCTGGACAATGCCTGAGGGAAAGCGCGCTTTCGAGAGAACGGGGGAAGAGCATGAAGGTCAAGCGTCACGCGATCATTCGTGAAATTATCGAAAACACTGCCATCGAAACGCAGGAGGAATTGGCAGCGGCGCTGCGTGCGCGTCAGATCGACGTGACGCAGGCGACCGTGT
The DNA here is from genome assembly GCF_000208405.1 of Selenomonas sputigena ATCC 35185. NCBI lineage: Bacteria > Bacillati > Bacillota > Negativicutes > Selenomonadales > Selenomonadaceae > Selenomonas > Selenomonas sputigena. Next base: position 1,202,894 of record NC_015437.1, read on the forward strand.
CGCGTGACATCAAGACGATGATGCTCGTCAAGGTGCCGGCGGGGAATGGCCGCTATCGCTATGCGCTGCCGAAAGAAAAGGGGGCCGTGCTCTCCAAGGAGCGCATGGCACGCCTCTTTTACGATTCCGTCGTTTCTCTCGATTACAGTGAGAACATCATCGTCGTCAAGACTCTGCCCGGCGCTGCCAATGCCGTCGCCGCCGTCCTCGATCATACGCCTTGGCAGGAGATCGTCGGCACGGTGGCGGGCGACGACAGCATCCTCGTCGTCGTCAAGCCTCGGGAGGCGGCGCCCGAGGTCGTGCGGCGCATGGAGAAATTCTTCGCTCAGTGAGAGGAACATCATGTTAAAGACATTGACGGTTTGGAATTTTGCCCTTTTGGAGCATGTGAAAATCGAATTTGGTGCGGGGCTGAACATCCTGACGGGTGAGACGGGCGCGGGCAAGTCCATCCTCATCGACGCCTTGGGCGCGGTGCTGGGAAAGCGTCTCGCGGCGACCGCCATACGAAGCGGCTGCGAATGGCTGCGTGTCGAGGCGGTTTTCGATCTGGAAGCGCAGACTGCATTGAAGAGTCTCCTTGAGGAGCAGGCGATTCCTGTGGAAGATGACGAGCTCATCATTACGCGCCAAGTCTCGCACAAGGGGAAAAGTTCCGTCCTCCTGAACGGTTGCCGTGTGACGCTCGCGCTGCTAAAAGAGCTTGGCGCCTATCTCGTCGACATCCACGGGCAGCACGACAATCTCGCGCTGCTGCGCCCCGAAAACCAACTGCTCCTCCTCGACACTTCGGATGCCGCCATTGAAAAGCAGCGCGATGTCTATCAGAAAAGTTTCGCCGCTTGGAACGACTGCAAGAAGCAGCTCAGGGCGAAGGAGGAGGAAGCGAAGAACACGACGGAACGCCTCGATCTCCTGCATTGGCAGGAAAAGGAAATCGAGGAGGCCGATTTGAAGGAGGCCGAGGACGAGCGCATCGAGGCAGAGATCAAGAAGCTCTCGAATGCCGAGAAGATTTCCGGCTTCGTCGAGGAATCCTATGCTCTTTTGAACGGCGATGTGGGAGGCAAGGCGCTGAACGTCCTCGCGGCTCTGAGCAAGGTCAAGAAGAACCTCGAATCGCTCTCGCGCTTCGGCAATGAGTTGGACAATGCCTGCAAGATGGTGGAAAACGCCTATTGCGACTTGCAGGAAGCGTCGTATGAGATTCGCGACTACGGCTCCGACATGGAGTTTGATCCGCATCGGCTCGACTCGTTGGAAAGCCGCATGAGCGTCATCGACAAATTGTGCCGCAAGTATGGTGCGACGACGGCGGACGTGCTCGCCCATCTGGCGAAGGTCAAGGCGGAACTGCAGCGCATCGAGACCTACGATGTCGACTTGGAAGACCTGAAGGCTGCACTGAGGAAAGCGGCGGATACGCTGAAAGAGGAGGCGCAGAAGCTCACGAAACTGCGCTCTGCCGCTGCCAAGGCGCTCTCCGCGCACGTCGGCGAGCAGATCAAGGCTCTCGGCATGGAGAAGGCGCACTTTTCCATCGCGCTCCGTGCAGCAGACTACAGTGCAACGGGAGCGGACGACATCGTCATGCTCTTCTCGGCGAATGCGGGCGAGAAGGAGCAGCCGCTGCAGGACGTCGCCTCGGGTGGCGAGCTTTCGCGCGTGGCTCTCGCCGTCAAGGCTGTTTCGGCCGCGAATGATGATTCGCCGCCGAGCATGGTCTTCGACGAGATCGACACGGGCATCGGCGGCAAGACGGCGCGCATGGTCGCCGAACGCATCGCCATGGTCGCTTTGCACAGACAAGTCCTCTGCATCACGCATCTGCCGCAGATTGCCTGCATGGCGGACGCGCATCTTTACATCCACAAGGAGACGCAGGAGGGGCGCACGCTGACGGAAGTGCAGCTCCTCGCCGAGGGCGAGCGCATCAACGAGATCGCACGCATGGCGTCGGGCAGCGACATCACGGCGGCCGCGCTTGACAATGCGCGGGAAATGGTGGATAATGCTAGAATTAAACGCGCTGAAATCAGCCGCAGTTTCTCGAAATAAAGGGGAAAATATGTACGAAGATTTGTTGGAGAAAAAGCTCAGGAGTGAAAACATCTACGACGGCGTCCTGCTCCATGTTCGACGCGATACGGTGGCGCTGCCGAACGGCAGGGAAGCTGTGCGCGAGTGGGTCAGGCATCCCGGCGCTTCCGCCGTCCTGCCCGTGTTCGAGGACGGTACGGTGCTGCTCGTGCGCCAGTACCGCTATCCCGTCGACCGCGTCACGCTTGAGATTCCGGCGGGCAAGCTCGATTCTCCGAAGGAAGATCCGCTCGTGTGTGCCGTGCGCGAACTTTCCGAGGAGACGGGATACACGGCAAAGCATTGGGAAAAGCTCACGACGATCGGCACGACCGTCGGGTTTTCCAATGAGTACATCCATATCTACGCCGCGCACGATTTGCAGGAAGGCGAGCAGCATACGGACGACGATGAGTTCATCCACGTCGTCAAGATGCCGCTCGAAGAGGCCGTAGAGCGCGTCAAATCCGGCGAGATCTTCGATGCGAAGTCCGTGACAGCGATTCTCATGACGGCGTTCGGCAAAGCGAAACACTGACGGGAGGCGGAATATGTTTGGTTCTGATTTGATGTGGTTCATCGCGGGTATCCCGGGAATTTTAATTGCCATGGTCGTGCACGAGTATTCCCACGCACGCGTCGCCGTAGCCATGGGCGACATGACGCCGCGCCTCATGGGCAGGCTCACGCTCAATCCCAAGGCGCACATCGATCCCATCGGGCTTTTGACGCTGTTCCTCGTTCATTTCGGCTGGGCGAAGCCCGTGATGATAAATCCGAGGAATTTTCGCGACATGCGCAAGGGCGAAGTCCTCGTGGCTCTGGCAGGGCCGGCATCCAACCTTGTCATAGCATTTCTGGCCATGCTTTTTTTTGCTGTCTACGCGCGCCTCGGTCTGCCTGTATCGCAGGGCTTTTATACGGTCATGCAGCTTCTCGCGCTGATCAACGTCAACTTCGCTGTGTTCAATATGATACCGCTGCCGCCCCTTGACGGTTCGCGCGTACTCATGGCATTCTTGCCGGGACGCTGGGCGTATGAACTCATGCGTCTGGAACGCTACACGTTCATTATTCTCATCCTGCTGATCATGGTCGGGCCGTTCGCGCGCCTCTTGGGCGCAGTCTCCTGGGCGCTCTACTCCACGCTCGCGGCGGTCGTCGGTCTGCTCATCTGATTTGCTCTCATGGACAAGTATACGGTACGGCTCAATGCTTTTGAAGGGCCCATGGATCTCCTCATGCACCTCATCGAGAAGAACAAGATCGACATCTACGATATCCCGATGGCGGTTCTGACCGAGCAGTACATGAACTACCTTGAAGAGATGCAGGAGTTCGATATCGAGGTTGCGAGCGAATTCATCGTCATGGCGGCGACGCTCCTGCAGATCAAGTCGCGCATGATGCTGCCGAAGCCGCCGAAAGAAAAGGCGGAGGAAGAGGAGGAAGATCCGCGCAGGGAACTTGTGGAGCGCATCTTGGAGTACCGACGTTTCCGCCGCGTCAGCGTGGAACTCGACGGCCTTGCCGCGCTGCAGGAGAGGGTGTTTGCGCGAAAGCCGCTGCCGCTTCCCGTGCGCCGCCTGCCACCGGAGGAAATGTCCGTCGCCCTGCTCGTCGACGCCTTTCGCATCGCCATGGAGGTGCGCGAGGAGATCACGATCCCGAAGGCACTCGTAGCGCCCGACGCCTACAGCATACAGGGAAAGATGGAGGACATCCTCGTGCTCCTCGACCGCGAGGGAGGGCAGATGCCGTTTGCCGCCGCATTCCCGTCGGGCACGCGTGCGGAGCTGATCGTTTCCTTTCTTGCGCTGTTGGAGCTGATCAAGCTCCATTCCGTCGTGATTCGCCAGGGTGATCTTTTTGGCGATATTCTTGTTTGCCTAAGGACGAGTGATCACTGATGTTTATGGAAGAAATGCAGGCGCCTTTGGAGGCGCTGCTTTTTGTGCGCGGCGAGCCGGTGACGGCAGTGCAGCTCAGAGAAATCCTGCAGGTTGACGAGGAGAGCCTGGCTGAGCTTTTGGCGCTTTACGCGAAGACGTTGGAGGAGCGTGGGAGCGGCCTCATGCTGCATCGCGTCGCGGGAGGCTTTCAGCTCGTCACGCGCCCCGAGTGTCATGCCTATGTGCAGAAGCTTGCAGAGGTGCAGGACAGGAAACTCACGACGCCGACCTTGGAGACGCTCTCGATCGTCGCCTTCAAGCAGCCGATCACGAAGCAGGAAATTGAGCACATCCGCGGTGTGCGCGTTGAGCGAGCACTGCAGAAACTCCTGGAGATGGAGCTTATCGAAGAAGTGGGCAGGAAGCCTGTTCTAGGGCGGCCGATCCTCTACGGTACGACGGACGTCTTTCTCAAGTGCTTCGGACTCAATGCACTGAGCGACCTGCCTGCTTTGCCGGCCTTGGAAGAGGTTGCGGAAGAAGGCGACGTGCAGCTTGAGCTGCTCGCCGCCGATGGGGAGGCTCAGATCGAGGAGGAAGAATCGCCGGAAGCGTTGACGGAAGATGGCGCAGAACGTGCGGAGGAGATTGACGACGCCTTGCATACGGAGGAAAACATTGATTGAATTATTGGCTCCGGCAGGGAGCAGGGAGGCGTTGACGGCCGCTGTGGAAAGCGGCGCTGACGCCGTCTATCTGGCAGGCAATATGTTCGGCGCACGCGCCTATGCGGACAACTTCGACGAAGAGGGAATGCGCGAGGCGATCGCCTTCGCCCACAGCCGTGATGTGCGCGTGCATGTGACGGTCAACACCATCGTGCGCGACGAGGAGATGGCGGCACTTTCCCGCTACCTGCGCTTCCTCTACGAGGTTGGCGCGGACGCCGTGCTCGTGCAGGACCTCGGCGTTTATCGGCTCGCGCGTCAGGCGGCTCCTGGTCTGCCGCTGCATGCGAGCACGCAGATGACCGTGCACAATCTGGAAGGCGTGCTCCTTCTTCAGGAGATGGGCTTTGAGCGAGTCGTGCTCTCGCGCGAGCTTTCGCTGGAGGATATCCGCTATATCACGGCGCACTGTCAGGTGGAGATTGAGACCTTCGTGCACGGGGCGCTTTGCGTCTGCTACTCGGGGCAGTGTCTGATGAGCAGCATGATCGGCGGCAGGAGCGGCAATCGCGGTCGCTGTGCACAGCCGTGCCGTCTGCCCTATACGCTTGTCGATGAGACGGGCGCGGATGTTCTCGGCAAGGATGCGGGGCAGTTCCTGCTCTCGCCCAAGGATTTGAAAACCATTGAGCTTTTGCCGGAACTCTTGGAGAGCGGCATCGCTTCGCTGAAGATCGAAGGGCGCATGAAGCGTCCCGAGTACGTCGCTGTCGTCGTCGACGCCTATCGCCGCGCCATCGACGCCGTCGAGGCAGGCAGGGGACTGCCGAGCGCGGCAGAGGATGAAAAGGCGCTCGCGCAGATCTTCAACCGCGATTTCACGACGGCCTACCTAAAGGAACGTCCGGGGCGCACGATGATGAGCGATTCCCGGCCGAACAATCGCGGCCTTCTCGTCGGACGCGTCTTGGAAAATGACAGGACGGCGGGGCGCGTGAAGCTGAAGCTCTCGGGTGATCTGGCCGAGGGAGATCAGCTGGATTTCTGGGTCAAGGTCGGTGGAAGGAAGACGGCGACGGTGACGGATCTCCGCGACAAGAAGGGTCGCTCCTGTCTCTCGGCGAAGACGGGCGAGGAGGTCACATTGCCTCTCGATGCGCCCGTGAAGCCGCACGACCGCGTGTTCAAGGTGTTCGATGCACATCTCATGGAGAAGGCGCGCGGCTTTTTCCGCACAGGTGCTCCCGTGCGGCGCGTGCCCGTGGCGGCGCATGTCCGTGTACGCCTAGGTGAGTCCCTTTCCATCGCCTTGCATGATCGGGACGGTTTTGCAGCGCAGGCAAAGACGGGGTTTCGTGCAGAATCTGCAAAGAAGCGACCGTTGGATGCAGCGACCGTTGAAAAGCAGCTGCGCCGCATCGGTACGACGATCTTTTCCCTGGGGGAAGTCTCCCTCGATATGGAGGATGGCGTGATGGTTCCCGTCAGCGAGATCAACGAGGCGCGGCGCAAAGCGTTCGCTGCCTTGCAGGAAGAGCGCATGGCGCACTATCGCCGCGCCGCCCTGCCTGCGTTCCGCTATGAAGAAGTGCCTGCCCGCGCCGGACGCAGGGGAGAGGCGCGTATCGCGGCGGCGACGGACACGCTCGCCGGCGTGCGCGAGGCGCTGCGCTCAGGCGCTGACGAGATCGTCTTCGGCGGCGATTCCTACCATCATCGTGCGATTCCCCTGCGCGACTACGCGGAGGCGGCGCAGCTCGCACGCGGCGCAGGATGCGCCATCGTGTTCAACACACCGCGCCTCGTGCTGCGCCGCGACATGACGGCATGGAGAAAACTCGTCGAGGGTTTCGTGCGCCTTTCGCCCGACGCCGTCAGCGTCCACAACTTCGGCACGCTCCGCGTCGTGCGCGAGGCGGGGCTGAAGTTTTATGCCGATGCGTCGCTTCCCGTCATCAACTGCCGGGCTCTTGCGGAGCTTGCAGAAATGGGAGCGAGCCGCGCCGTTCTTTCGCCCGAGCTTACGCTGGAGCAGGCGGGGGCGCTTGCCGTGCGTGCACCTTTTCCCGTCGAGTGCATCGTCGAGGGAAATCTTGAACTCATGGTATCTGAATACTGCGCCTTGGGCAGTTTCCTCGGCAATGCAGCGTCAGGCTCGTGTTCGATGCCGTGCTGCAAGGGAAAGACGCGCTACGCCTTGTTGGACAGGAAGGACATGAAATTTCCGCTCGTATTCGACCAGTCATGCCACATGCACGTCCTCAACGGCAAGCGCCTTTCGATGCTGCTTCATGCGATGGAGTTTGCGCCGCGCGGCATCTCTTTTTTACGCATCGACGGGCGCTTCATGGAAGCGGCGGAGCTGGGAAGACGCGTGCGCCTCTACAAGGAATGGAGCCGCTTTTCAGGCACGCTCATCAAGGAGCAGGAGGAATATCTGAAGGAGCTTGAGGGCAAGGATGTGACGCGCGGCCATTATTTCCGCGGCGTGCAGTAAAAGAGAAAGGTAATGTATGGAAAAGGAAACACTCGACACGCTTGAGTACGACAAGATTCGCGCGATGCTGGAAGCGAAGGCAGGCTCCGTCCTCGGCAAGGAAAAGGCGCGAGCCGTCCTTCCGTCGGGCGATTTTGCTGAGGTGGAGGAGCTTCTGCGCGAGACGGAGGAGGCGGTTCGCCTCTCGGCTTTTTCCTCGCCGCCCATGGGCGGTGTCTTCGACATCCGCGAGTCTCTGGCAAAGGCCGAGCGCGGTGCCGTGCTCGATCTCGGCGATTTTACCGATCTTTTGAGCACGATGCGCGCGATGCGAGCCGTCAAGCGCTTCTTCAAAGAAGTGGAGATGGACTTGCCGCTCATCAAGGAGCAGGCAAAGGGCATCGAGATTCTCGGGCAGTTGGAGCGCAGGCTGGAAAACAGCGTCGACGAACACGGCAATTTGCTCGACGACGCGAGTGTCGAGCTTTCGCGCATACGGCGCGAACTGCGTTCAGGCAGACGCAGGGCGAAGGAGCAGATGGAAGCCATCCTGCACCGCACGGAGTATCAGAAATTCTTTCAGGACGCCATCATCACACAGCGTGCGGAGCGAAACGTCATACCGATCAAGCAGGAGTATCGCCAGAGCTTTCCAGGCATCGTCCACGACCAGTCGGCGAGCGGCGCGACGCTTTTCATCGAGCCGATGGCTCTCGTCGATCTCAACAACGATCTCAAGCAGCTTGCGCTCGCAGAAAAGACCGAGGTGCAGCGCATCCTGCGCCTTCTCTCGCAGGAGGTCGGCAAGAATGGCAGTGTTCTCGAAGGGAATTGTGCCATACTCGCCTCTCTTGACTTCATCTTCGCGCGGGCGAAGCTTGCAGCCGATATGCAGGCGAAGCGCCCTGCAATCAATCGCGAGGGAAGGACGAAGCTCGTCGCCGCGCGTCATCCGCTGATCGATGCGGCAAAGGTCGTGCCCATTGACATCGCGCTTGGAGAAGCGTATCGCATGTTGCTCATCACGGGACCGAATACGGGCGGCAAGACGGTCAGCCTGAAGACTATCGGACTTTTTGCGCTCATGGTGCAGTCAGGATGCTATATCCCCGCCGCCGCAGGATCTGAGATTTCTGTATATACGAATGTCTATACGGTCATCGGCGACGAGCAGAGCATAGAGCAGAGCCTCAGTACATTTTCCGCGCACATGTCGCATCTGGTCAAACTCTTGGAATGCGTCGAGGGCACGGATCTCCTGCTGCTCGATGAGATCGGCGCGGGAACCGACCCCGAGGAAGGGGCGGCTCTCGCCATGGCGATCCTTGAGCAGTTCCTCGCACGCGGCTCCTCAACGATCGTGACGACGCATTACTCGGAGCTGAAGACGTTCGCTTTTACGCGCGAGGGCATAGAGAATGCCTGTGTGGAATTCGACGTCGAGACGCTGCGCCCGACGTACCGTCTGCTGACGGGGATGCCGGGCGCAAGCAACGCCTTTGCCATCAGCCGCCGCCTCGGCCTTTCGGAAGCGGCGATCCTGCGTGCACAGCAATTCATCAAGGCTGATCATGCGCAGTTCGAGAAGGTCGTGAACCAGCTCGAAAGCGAAAAGCTCATGTACGAGCAGAGGAACGCCGACATCATGGAAAGGCAGCAGCGCGTGGCGAAGCTTGAGGAAAAGACGCAGGCGCTGAAGGATGAGATTCGCGAGAAGAAGGAGCAGATGCTCAAGAAGGCGAGGCAGGAGAGCGCAAATCTCGTGCGGCGCACGCGGCGTGAGGCGGAGGAGATCATCAAGAGCCTCAAGGCGCAGTTCGACGACCTCGGCATAGAGAGCCGCCGCCGTGCCATGCAGGAGGCGCGGGAGAAACTGCAGGAAGCGGCGGAGCGCTCGCGCACGGGACTTCTCCCCGGCAAGGCGTACAAAGAGAAGATCGACATGCAGAAGCTCGCTGTCGGCGATGTCGTCTATGTGCGAAAGCTCGACCAAAAGGCGACGGTGCTCAAGATCCAAGGCGCAAATATCGAAGTGCAGCTAGGCAGCCTCAAGACGTATGTCAAGGCGGGAGACTGCCGCTTTGTCGAACGTGCGAGGAAGGAGCAGCCCGCCGCGAAAGGAAGCGGCGGCACGAAGGGTGCGGGTGCGCTTCTGCAGAAGACGGCGAACCTGCATCGCGAGATTGATGTGCGCGGGCTCATGGTCGACGAGGCGGAGCAAGTGCTCGGCAAGTTCCTCGACGATGCCGTCATCGGCGGACTCGGTCAGGTTCTCATCATCCATGGCAAGGGGACGGGAGCACTCAGAAAGGGCATTCACGATTATCTCAAGCATCACAAGAGCGTCGCTCGCTTCAACTTCGCCGACATCAGCGAGGGCGGCACGGGCGCGACGCTCGTCGATTTGCAGTGATGGAAGAGCGGGCAATAATGTCTTGCTCTGCCACTTTCGTTGCAGTATAATGAAAAGCATATCGTTGAATAGAGCAGGAGGAGCTTCTTCATGGAAAAACGTACCGATGCGACGCGCGCCTCGCGGCAGCAGCTGCAGAGACGCCTGGCACCGAAGTCGAATCCGAAGCCGCCGCCGAAGAAGAAAAGCCGCGGCGGCAATGTTGTGCGCGCTCTCGTGGGTTTCCTCATCATCCTTTTTGTCATGCTTGTCGGCATTGGCTGCGGCTTCTTGACGGCGAGCATGAATACGAAAGAAAATCTCGTTGAGGATATCCGTCCGCCGGCGTCGTCCCATATCTATGACATCAACGGCAACGAGATCGCCAATGTTCATGCGACGGAGAATCGTGAGCCGGTAAAGCTCGCGCAGATTCCGAAAAATCTGCAGAACGCATTCGTCGCGGTCGAGGACAACCGCTTCTATGAACATACAGGCGTTGATCTGCGCGGCATTCTGCGCGCCGTCTATGCTAACGTCACGGGCAGGACGATCTCCGAGGGCGGCTCAACGATCACGCAACAGCTCGCAAAAAATGCTTACCTGACGCAGGATCGGACGTTCAAGCGCAAGGTACAGGAAGTGTTCCTTGCCCTGCAGATCGAGCGCCAGTATACGAAGCAGGAGATCTTGGAGCTTTATCTGAACCAAATCTACTTCGGACAGGGCGCTTATGGCGTGCAGGCGGCGGCGAAGACGTACTTCGGCAAGAACGTCGAGGATCTTGATCTCAACGAATGTGCGATGCTTGCGGGCATACCGAAGAGCCCCAACTACTATTCGCCGTTCAACAACTTCAACGCCGCACAGGAACGCAAGGAAGTCGTGCTCGATCAGATGGAAAAGTACGGCTACATCAATCATGCGACGGCGCGCAAGACGACGGAAGAGAAGCCGACGCTTGCCAATAAGACACAGGCGAAGGATACGACGGGCGCGTACTTCATCGACTATATCACGCAGAAGGTCATCGACCGATACGGCGCCGATGCCATCTATAAGGAAGGCTTGAAGATCTACACGACGATCGACATGACGATGCAGAAAGCGGCGGAAGAGGCCGCGCATACCGTGGCCGTACAGCGCACGGACGGCAATGGAGTGCAGCAGCCGCAGATGGCACTCGTTGCCATCGATCCGCACACGGGCTACATCAAGGCGATGGTCGGCGGCCGAGGCACGGATCAGTTCAATCGCGCGACGATGGCGGAGCGTCAGCCTGGCTCGTCGTTCAAGCCCTTCGTCTTTGCAGCGGCGCTTGAGGCGAATTATTCCCCCGATACCATCATTGACGACAGCCCGATCAAGATCGGTGGCTGGTCGCCGAAGAATTACAGCGGCAATTACAGCGGCAAGGTGACACTGCGCACGGTGGCGCGCTACTCGCTCAACGTGCCTACGGTCAAGATTGCACAGAAGCTCGGCATAGAAAAGCCGATTTACTATGCGCAAGAAATGGGCATAACGACTCTTGTGCTTGACGGTGAGCGCAACGACAAGAACTTCTCGACAGCGCTCGGCGGACTCACGAAGGGCGTGACGCCTCTGGAACTGACGAGCGCTTACGGGACGTTTGCGAACAAGGGCATACACGTCGAGCCTGTCGCCATCATTAAGATTCTCGACCGCAACGGCAAGGTTCTTGAACAGGCGGAGCTTAAGCAAAAGAGCGTCATCAAGGAAAGCAGCGCAGCAGCCTTGACGAGCATGTTACAGGACGTCGTGCAGCACGGTACGGGAACGCGTGCGAACATCGGACGTCCTGCCGCGGGCAAGACAGGTACGACGGACAACTATCACGATGCGTGGTTCGTCGGCTACACGCCCGATCTCGTGGCGGGCGTGTGGATCGGCAACGACGACAACACGTCGATGGGCGTGATGTCGGGCGGCATGGCGCCAGCAGAAATGTGGAAGGCGTTCATGCAGAAGGTTCTCGCGGGCACACCTGCAAAGAACTTTGACGGTGTTTCATATACCGCAGGAAGTGTCAGCGAGATCAAGGACGAAAAATCTGTGAAGGACGAGAAGCATACAGATAAGAAGGAAAAGAATGCCAAGGATGCGAAGAATGGCAAGGATGCCAAGGATGTGCCAAGGCCCGAGGCAGGCGGCAGAACTATGGGAGACGGTGCACCGCAATCCGATTCTCCGCCCGCGCAGCAGCCTTCGCTCCCTGAGCCGGGTGCAGGACCTGAGCCGGGCGCAGGCGTTTCTAAGGGCAGAGATTGATGTGCTTTGAAGGATGAGAAAAGAAGGGAAGAGTTCGTTGGCAAATGTTTTTGATGTTTTGAAAGAGCGCGGTTTCATCGCTCAATGCACAGATGAAGAAGGCGTGCGCGAACTGCTCGGCAAAGAGAGCGTGACCTTCTACACGGGGTTCGACCCGACGGCGGACAGTCTTCATGTTGGACATTTCCTCGGACTCATGGCGATGTCGCACATGCAGCGTGCCGGGCATCGTCCCGTGTGCCTCGTGGGCGGCGGCACGGGAACGGTCGGCGATCCTTCGGGGCGCACGGACATGCGCAGGATGTTGACGGATGAGGATATCGAGCATAACTGCGACTGCTTCAAGAAGCAGATCGCGCGTTTCATCGACTTTTCTGAGGGCAAGGCGCTGATGGTCAACAACGGCGATTGGCTGAGGAAGCTCAACTACATCGAACTTCTGCGCGAGGTTGGGGCACATTTCACCGTGAACCGCATGTTGTCTGCTGAAGCCTACAAAACGCGTTGGGAGAAGGGGCTGACCTTCCTCGAATTCAACTACATGGTCATGCAGGCCTACGACTTTCTGGAACTCAGTCACCGCTGCGGCTGCAAACTGCAGATGGGCGGCGACGATCAGTGGTCGAACATCATCGCGGGCGTCGAGCTGATCCGCAGGAAGGAAGCGAAACCCGCCTACGGACTGACCTTCACGCTTCTCACGAAGAGCGACGGTCAGAAGATGGGCAAGACGGCGGGCGGCGCCCTCTGGCTCGACGCCGAGAAGACATCGCCGTACGATTTCTACCAGTACTGGCGCAACATTGATGACGCCGACGTTGAAAAATGCCTCGCGCTCTTGACCTTCCTGCCGATGGAAGAGGTGCGCCGCTTGGGCGCGCTCAGGGATGCGGCGATCAACGAGGCCAAGACGGTGCTCGCCTATGAGGTCACGAAGCTTGTGCATGGAGAGGCGGAAGCGAAGAAGGCGAAGGAGGGGGCCGAGGCGATGTTCGGCCGCGGCGCGGCATCCGCGGAGTTGCCGACGTTCACACTGACCGCCGAGGAGATGGGCGCGAAGCTTCTTGACATCCTCGCAAAGAACGGCGTTTTCTCCTCGAAGAGCGAGGGCAGGCGTCTCATCTCGCAAGGCGGCGTCACGCTCAACGATGCGCGGGTCACGGATGCCGACTATCGCCTGCAGGAGGAAGATTTCTCCGATGGCACGGCGCTCGTCAAGAAGGGCAAGAAGAAGCATTATCGGCTTGTAAAGGCTTGAAGAAAAGGGCTACGCTATTCAAAATAAGGAGTTGCAAGGTTTTATGTCAGGACATTCCAAATGGGCGAACATCAAGAGGAAAAAGGGCGCGAATGATGCGATTCGCGGCAAGATTACGACGAAGATCGGCCGGGAGATAACCATCGCTGTGCGCATGGGCGGCGGCGATCCGACGGGAAATATGCGGCTGAAGCTCGCGCTTTCCAAGGCGAAGGCGAACAACATTCCCAAGGACAACATCCAGCGCGCCATACAGAAGGGGCTTGGCGCTGCCGAGGGAAGCAACTATGAGGAACTGACCTATGAAGGCTACGGGCCGGCGGGTTCCGCCATCATGCTCGACATCCTGACGGACAATCGCAACCGCAGCGCCGCTGATGTGCGCCACATCTTCTCGAAGTATGGCGGCAATCTCGGCGAAACGGGCTGCGTTGGCTGGATGTTCAAGCAGAAGGCCGTGTTCATTGTGGAGAAGGAGACCTTCGAGGACGAGGACGAACTCATGGGCATCGTGCTCGATGCGGGCGCGGAGGACTTCAAGGCGGAGGACGATGTCTTCGAAATCACGGCGGATCCCGCTGACTATGACGCAATCGAGGCAGCACTCGGCGAGAAGGGAATCGAGACGGCATCGGCGGAGATCACGATGGTTCCCGATACGACCGTCAAGCTTGAGGGCAAGGATGCGGAAAAGATGCAGAATCTCATCGATGCCCTTGAGGAAAACGATGACGTGCAGAATGTCTACAGCAACTATGAGTTTGATGAAGAGTAAGTCCGCAGAAGGCGCGGTCGTGCAGTTTTCATCAAGGAGAAGACATGCTTGCGCTGGGCATTGATCCGGGCACGGCGATCTGCGGCTTTGGCTTCGTGTCCTCGGAGGGAAGCCGCCTCGTGCCGCACGCATACGGCGCTCTGACGACGAGTCCAAAGGCTCGCATGGAAGATAGGCTCATGAAGCTCTACGATGGACTTGACGCCTTGATCAAGGAGTACAAGCCCGATGTCATGGGCATTGAGCAGCTGTTCTTCAACCGCAATGTCACGACGGCGATCCCCGTCGGACAGGCGCGCGGCGTCGTGCTTCTGGCTGCGGCCAAGAACGGCTTGGAGATCGCGGAGCATACGCCGCTGCAGGTCAAGCAGGCGGTGACGGGCTACGGCAAGGCGCGGAAGGAACAGGTCATCTACATGGTCTCAAAGCTTCTGCACCTCGCGAAACCGCCGAAACCCGATGATGTGGCGGATGCGCTTGCCGTAGCCATCTGCACGACGCACTGCATGGCGAGCGCCGCTTGGCGCAATCGCCTGTAGGGAGCATGGATGAACTTAGCGATTGTTGCGGTTTAATAATTTTTAGGAGATTTTCATGATCGGTTTCCTGCGGGGAAAGGTCGCGCGCCTTTCCCTTGATTTTTGCTTTCTTGATGTTGCAGGCGTCGGCTACCGCGTCTTCATTTCGGGCGCGACGCATGGTCGCCTGCACATGGGCGAAGAAGTGACGCTCTTCACGCATCTCGCCGTGCGTGAGGACGCCATGACGCTCTACGGCTTCTTTTCCGAGGAGGAGTACGAGCTTTTTCAAATGCTCATCTCCGTTACGGGAATCGGTCCCAAGGCGGCGCTTGGCATCTTATCGAACATCACGCCCGAGAACCTTTGCCTTGCCGTAAGGAACAAGAAGGCGGACATTTTGACGAAGGCGCCGGGCATCGGCAAGAAGTCGGCGGAACGCATCATCTTAGAACTCAAGGACAAGATGAAGGGATTTATGACGGAGCACGAAGCGATTGTCGAGGAAGGCTTGCTCGAAGAGCCTGTCGAAGATACGATGCTTGCCGAGGCGGGCGCCGCGCTCCTCTCGCTCGGCTACACGCAGGCGGAGTTCACGCCGATCCTGCGGCGTGCCAAAGACTGCAAGGACGCTGAGGCGCTGATTCGTTTTGCGCTGAAGGAGTTTGCCCAACATCGCTGAGAAAGGAGGGGCGGCATGGAGGAAATGGAAGGGCGCATCATTGCGCAGGACGAACGGACAGAGGACACGTGGCAGTACAGCCTGCGCCCGCGAAAGCTCGCTGAGTACATCGGGCAGAAGAAGGCAAAGGAAAATCTCAAGGTCTTCGTGCAGGCGGCATTGAATCGCGGTGAGGCGCTCGACCATGTGCTGCTCTATGGACCGCCCGGCCTCGGCAAGACGACGCTCGCGGGTATCATCGCCAACGAGCTGGGCGTGAACTTCCGCATCACATCGGGACCTGCCATCGAGCGCTCAGGCGATCTCGCGGCGCTCCTGACGAATCTCGGCGAGCGCGATGTGCTCTTCATTGATGAGATACACAGGCTTTCCAGAAGTGTCGAGGAGGTGCTGTACTCGGCGATGGAGGACTTCGCGCTCGATATCATCATCGGCAAGGGGCCGAGTGCACGCTCCATCCGCCTTGACATCGCGCCATTCACACTGGTCGGCGCGACGACGAAGGCAGGGGCGCTTGCCGCTCCTCTGCGCGATCGCTTCGGCGTGATCTCACGTCTGGAGTATTACGAGCCGTCCGAACTCATGCATATCATCGAGCGCGCGGCTGAGATCCTGCAGATTTCCATCGAAAGGAGCGGGGCGGAGAAGATCGCACGCCGTTCGCGCGGCACGCCGCGCGTCGCGAACCGCTTGCTGAAGCGCGTGCGCGATTTCGCACAGGTCGAAGGAGCCGCGGCGATCACCGCTGCAATCGCCGATGCGGCTCTCGATCGACTGGAAGTCGACCGTATCGGTCTCGACCATACGGATCGCCGCATGCTTTTGACGATGATTCAAAAGTTCGCGGGAGGCCCTGTGGGACTCGAAACCCTGGCAGCCGCCATCAGCGAGGAGAGCGACACGATCGAGGGCGTCTACGAACCTTATCTCCTGCAGCTCGGCTTCATCAACCGCACGCCGCGCGGCCGTATCGTAACGCGCGCCGCCTATGAGCATCTCGGCGTGCCCTATGTGGGGGAAGGAAAATGAGCTTAAAACTTTTGCTCCATATGTGCTGCGGGCCATGCTCGTGCTATCCTGTCAAGAAACTTCGGCAGGACGGCATTGAGCCTGTCGGCTACTTCTTCAATCCCAATATCCACCCGTACAAGGAGTGGGATATGCGTCTGAAGACAGCGAAGGAATTTGCCGCCAAGGTGGAGCTGGAAATACGGACGGACGAAAATTACATGCTGCGCGACTTCTTGCAGCGTGCGCTCTTAGCCGAGCGTCTGCCCAACGGCCGCTGCCGCATGTGCTATACATGGCGTTTGGGAGAGGCGGCGCGCTATGCGAGCGAGAATGGCTTTGAGGCATTTACGAGCACGCTTTTCTACAGCATTCATCAGCAGCATGATCTCATGCGCGAAACAGCGGAGTTCTTCGCTCGCAAATACGACATCGAATTTTATTACGAAGACTTCCGCCCGGGCTGGCAGGAAGGAATCGACATCAGTCACGAGTTGGAACTCTACCGTCAGCCGTACTGCGGCTGCATCTTCAGCGAAGAGGAGCGCTACAGCAAAGCGATCCGCAAGGAAAGGAAGAAGCAGGCAAAAGCGAGGAAGCTGGCGCTGCAGATGCAGGAGCAGGAGATAGAGGCAGCTCAAGCCGCAGAATGAAGGAAGCGCTGATAAATTCAGCCCCCCATCTTCACACATCGGGATGACTTCATTTTATCAGCGCTTCCTAAAAACTTCCGCCAAAAGCCGAAAGGTTTGGCGGAAGTTTTTTTGATGCAAATATGTACTGGTTTTTGTTCAGCGG
Source organism: Selenomonas sputigena ATCC 35185 (assembly GCF_000208405.1). Taxonomy (NCBI): domain Bacteria; kingdom Bacillati; phylum Bacillota; class Negativicutes; order Selenomonadales; family Selenomonadaceae; genus Selenomonas; species Selenomonas sputigena. The sequence goes on from NC_015437.1 coordinate 1,219,735, forward strand.
GCTATTCATCATCGAGATGAAAGGAGAACTTCTTGCCGGGAATGATGTAGTTGATGAGGAACTGCTCCTCCTCGGGAATGAGCGCCGCGACGTTGACGCGGGCATCGGCGGGCTGCGGGTGCTTGATGATCTGCAGTTCGCCCATGTACCTGCCGTAGTCCTTGTTATCAAGCGTAATGGCGCCATAGGGGCGCATCTTTTGGTTTTGCGGCAGGATGTCTTTCCCCATCTCCTTGAGCAGGGCGCGGCTCTCTTGAGCACGCACGGCATCACGCGCCTCGTCGAGCCTTGCGGTGAAGACGTGAGCGAGAAGATCCTCCTGCACGGGCTCGTGCAGCGAAAGCTCGGCGCGCATGGTCACGCAGTTCTCCTTGATGACGGCGAGCGTTTCAAGCTCCCCTTGCGACGGCAGGGAGTCGCCGATGAAGATCGAATCCATGCCGATGGCGGCGAGATGCCGCGCGGCGAGGGAAAGCGGGAAGTCACGGTGCATTTCGAGCGTCGGCAGGCCGCAGCGAAGCGGCGAGCGCCGGCGGAAATGACACGGCACGAAAGCGCCGACTGAGATGCCCGCCTTGTGCAGCATCGCCGTCTTGCGCACGAGCGTCGCCTCGGCAAGCCCCGTTCCTTCGCGTGGGTAGAAATTGTGCAGCGCGTCGATGTTGTCGAAGTTCGCATTCTCCTGCAGGAGATCCGTGAGGAACTTGCCCGTGATCGTCGAAGCGTTGAGCTGGATGCGCATGTTCTGGGTGTTGCGGCTCAGCTCAGCGACGCGGGCAGCACCGTAACCGTAGTCGATGCGCAGGGTATGGATGCCCATGAATTGGAATGCTGAGAGAGAGAAGTGGCGCATGCCGAGAAGTTCGAGCGTCTCAGGCGAGATGTCGGAGATGATCTCCATGTCGTGACTGCGGGCCGCCTGCACAATGGTGCTGAATTCCTCCTTGAGAGCGCTGTGATCCGTCTCTGGGATATGCAAGGAGGTGAATATGCGCGTGATGCCAAGTTTGGCGGCAGACTCAATGAGTTGAAGATTTTCTTTCGGGGTGTTGTCAAGGCCGGGATAAATGGAGATTCCTGTCTGCATGGCAATGCCTCCTTTCATTAGTTTGATGGCTCTTCGGGGTCTTGGAAGCCGAGCAGCCAAGTAGCGAGAAAGCCTGCGGCATAAGCGGTCAGAAGACCGATGAGGTAAATGGCGACTTTGTCCGTGACGGCGGCGAGCGGCAATCCGGAGATGCCCATGGCGGCGGCGCCGACCATGAAGGCCGCCTGCACGGCACCGCCAAACGCGCCGCCGATGCAGGCCCCAAGGAAGGGGCGTCCGAGCGGCAGTGTAACACCGTAGATCAACGGCTCGCCGATGCCGAGAACGCCGACGGGAAGAGCCGTCGCCACAGTCTTCCTGAGGAAGGCGCTTCTTGTTCGGCAATAGACGCAGAGCGCTGCGCCGACCTGACCTGCGCCCGCCATGGCGAGCACGGGGAGCAGGATGGTCACGCCGTAGCGTGAGAGAAGCTCCGCATGAATGGGCGTCAATGCCTGATGTACGCCGAGCATGACCATCGGCAGCCACGCCGCGCCAAGCACGAAGCCCGTCAAGGCGCCGCCCTTGTCGATGGCTGCAGTCGCAGCTTGGCCGACCCACTCGGAGAGGACGCCGCCCAAGGGCTGCAGGATGAAGAGGGCGGCAAGACCTGCGATGAGAAGCACGAGCAGCGGCGTGAGGAAGAGGTCGAGCATCTCTGGCACATGGCGGTGCAGCTTCTTTTCGAGCCATGCCGCGAGGGCCGTGACGAGGAGGACGGCGATGATGCCGCCGCGCCCCGGTACGAAGGAGAAACCATCTAAGGAAATGGCAGCGAGTCCCGGATGCGAGAGGATGACGGCGAGCGTGCCGCCAAGCATGGGCGATCCTCCGAATTCCTTCGCGGCGTTGACGCCGACGAGGATGTTCATGCCGAAGAAGACGGCATTTCCCATGAGCCCGAGAAGTGCGGCATAAGGCGTCGCGGCAAGCGCAGGAAAAGTCTTGAGCGCGACGTTCAAAAGCCCCGTGATGATGCCGCAGGCAATGAAGGCAGGAATCAGCGGGATGAAGATGTTGGCGATGCGCTTCAAGAAAAGCTTGGCGGGCGTTGCATTCTTCTTCCGTATGGCTTCATGCAGTGCTTTGCCGTCGCCGACAGCAGAGTTTTGTGCGGCCTGACGTACGGACGGCGCATCTGCAGCATCGCTTCCGGCAGCGGTGTCCGCAGACGGCATTTCTGTCGTCGCGGCTGCAGCTTCTTGTTCAAGCAATTCCTTGAAGCACGCTGTCACGGAGGCGGCGCGGCCGGGACCGAGGATGATCTGCAGCTCTCTCCCGCTCGTATGCGTGCCCAATACGCCGTCGAGCGCTTGGAGCTTTTGCGTGAGATCGGGCATTTGCTCTTTGAGCTCAAGGCGCAGGCGCGTCATGCAGTTCGCCGCCTTGCAGATATTGGCGGCAGGTCCGACGAGTCGGAGGATTTCCTTTGCAAGCGCTTCGGCTTTCATGAAGATTCCCCCTTCAGAGCGCGTCTGATATAGCCGTCGGCGGCGGCAAGCTGCCGCTGCGCCTCCTCGGCAGGAAGATTAGCGAGGAGCATGAGGATGGCGAGTTTTGCACTGCCCGAAGCCTTCGCCAGCGCTTCTTCCGCCTCAGCGCGGCTTTTTCCCGTCGCTTCGATGACGATGCGCCGCGCCCGTTCATCAAGCTTGGCGTTGGAACTTTTGACATCGACCATGAGGTTGCCGTAGACTTTGCCAAGACGAATCATCGCGCCCGTGGAGAGCATGTTGAGGATGATTTTCTGCGCCGTACCTGCCTTGAGCCGCGTCGAGCCTGTGATGACCTCGGGGCCGGTGACCGCCGTGATCGCGACATCAGCGAGTGCGGCGATGGGGGAGCCGGGCGTGCAGGCGACGGCGATGGTCGCCGCACCGAGCGAGCGCGCGTAGTCGAGGCCGCCGACGACGTAGGGCGTGCGACCCGAAGCTGCGATGCCGCAGAGCACGTCTGAAGAGCTAAGGCCTCGTTCTCTGAGAGCCTCCTGTGCGAGCGTGAGGGAATCTTCCGCTCCCTCCTGTGCACGGAAGACAGCATTCATACCGCCCGCGATGACGCCCTGTACGAGTTCGGGATTTGTGCCGAAGGTCGGCGGGCATTCGACGGCATCGAGAATGCCGAGCCTGCCTGACGTGCCTGCGCCTAGATAAAAAAGGCGGCCGCCTTTCTTTAGACGAACCGCAATGATTTCCACCGCCCGGGCAATCATGGGCAGGGCGTTTTCCACAGCCTCGAAGACTTTCCTGTCCTCATCATGGATGGTGCGCAGCATGTCGGAAACAGAAAGCTCGTCGATGTGAAGCGTCGCCGCATTGCGTTGCTCCGTCGTGAGCCTGTCAAGATCGATCATGAAGGCAAAGCACCTCGAATTCTTTTTTATCGTTGAGAAGGAATTTAGACTACACGCACAAACGTCCGCTTTGCAGATATTGTGCGCTGTCTTTCATGAAAGTTACCCAATCGGTTTGCGCCTTCGGTTTGACTTCTTGGGATTCATGGTTAAAGAACCAACCTTCTTCAACTTCTTTATTTTGACATAAAAGACGGAAATCCTCTTTTCCTCACAAAGAATTATCAAAAAAGTTCAATAAATTTTTGATAAGAACGTAATGTAAAATTTTTCTGAGAAAATCCTCAGGAACCTAGTCAATCGGTCTGCGCCTTTTGGGCTTGACCTCTTGGGGGTTCACGCTATGGTAAAGAAAGTAGAATAAATCCGGCAATTCCTAAAACCGCAAAGCAACTCCCGCAAGTTTTCGATAGCAGAAGTCGCTTTGCAATCTTATGAAGCTAGAACCATCTTTATATGGAAAAGCAGGCGTTATTCGAAAGTCTGCTTCACCTTGCAACGAAGCGATAAGTGTGTTCGTCTTCCGTCACGACGCGCTTGTCGGATTTTGAAAGGAAGCCCGCAACGACTTCATTGCGCAGTGCGAAGTAATTGGCCGGGTCGCCGCCGGCTTCCCGCCAGAAAGCGCGGTGCACGTCGAGACGCAGTTCCCATGCGAAGCTTTCGTCGGACGAATCTATGACCATGCAGGCGCCGTCGCACGGCATGCCGTCGAGCATGAGGCTGTCCATGGCATTGAACAAGGCGCTCGGCCGCGACTCTTCCACAGCGGTTTCAGCCCCGAAGGCGAAGGCGGCTCGCTTCATGTCCTCCAAGCGTTCTGCATCCTGCTTCAGAAGCTTCGTCACAAGAGCGGCATAGCGGGATTCGGCATCCTCGATTTTGCCCAGCAGCCAGCCATGGATGTTCGCCAGATCGATGATCGTTTCGAGCGGCCGCGACTCTTCCTTTACATAAGCGGCCGACTCTTCTGCGCTCATCCAACCTTTTTCAATGGCAAGATTGGCAATCGTCTTCGTCAGCTTTTCCTGTGACTGGATTTTCTCATACATGCGAAAATGAATCGGCCCTAAAAATGCACTCATTGCTCATACCTCCGTAAAAATTAAAGCTACTGTTATATTACACTATTTACGGGGGAAATGTTGTATCATTTCTTACCGAGGATAAATTTATTGGCTATTGTGCAAAGCTTTTTCCAGTGGCAGTGAAAATAGGGCGCGGTTGTGCTATAATGAAAGCATCTTTTATGAAAGCTATTTTGAAGAAAAGGACGATGCAATGATGTTTAAGCAAATCGCGGCTTTTTTTGTCTGTCTTTCGATGTTTTCCGGCGTGTCCGGATGGGCAGGGGCGACGGAGAAGGAGCAAGGTTCCTCCTACGGCGCATGGGTCAAGGATATTTCGGCGGAGAGTCCCGAGCCTGAGAAAGTGCATGCGTCGGAAGTCAAATCTGCCGCTGCCGAAAAGACGGGAGACCCCTACAAGATCATCATCAATGTGGCCGCGCGCTCCCTGGGCGTTTACAAGAACAATGAAAAGATCCGCCTCTATCCTGTGGGATTGGGAAAACTTTCTACGCCGACGCCCGTCGGTTATTTTTCCGTCTTGACAAAGGAGGAAAATCCTACATGGGTCGATCCCGGCGATTCCAAGAACACGATTCCTTCAGGGGAAGGCAATCCTTTGGGCTATCGTTGGATGCAGGTCTGGGGAAACTACGGCATCCACGGCACGAATCATCCCGAATCCATCGGCAGCTACGTCTCCAATGGCTGCATCCGCATGAAGGAGGCCGACGTCGAGGAGGTCTATGATTATGCGAGCGTCGGTACGCCCGTGGAAATCATGTATCAGCGCATCGTCATCGATAAGATCAAGGACAACATGATCGTTTACTATATCTATCCCGATGGTTATGGATATCAGCCGCTTGATGTCGAGACAGTAGCGAAGTGGCTTGCAGGCTACGGCGTGGATAAATTTGAATCCGACGAGGAAATCGAGCGGAAGATCGAACTGTCTGACGGTCAGCCCACATACGTCGCCAGGGTATATAATCTGTCCGTCAACGGAAAATCGATGAGCGACAAAGCTCTGATCAAGGATGACATCGTATATCTTCCGGCAGACAAGATTGCCGAACAGCTCAAGGTGCTTGTGACATGGGATTCCAAGTCTGCCACGTTGGGGACGAAGTACGGCAAGGCGATCGGCTACGAAAAGAAGGGGTCGCTCTTCTTCAACGCGGAAGATGCAGGCGTATTGTTTCACCTGCAGGGCGGTTTGAGCAAGCGCGGCGTCTACGAGCTGACATCTATAAAGGAGACGCCCGCCGCTTCGACGAAGGAGGAAGTCGTCGAGACGAAGGACAGCGTTGAGAGCGAGCCAATGAAGAGCGGCGAGGAAACGGCGGAAAGCGCCAAGACGCAGGAGCGCCGTCCTGTCGCGGCGAGAACGACGCGAATCTATCGCGAAGGACAGGCGGATGCGATGGATTCTGCAAAAAAATGACTCCATATTCGGGAAGCCATCGAAAAAATCCGCCGCGATTTGCAATGAGGTGAGCATTGTTGAGCAAACGATTTATCCTTGTCGACGGCAGCAGTCTTCTTTACCGCGCATTTTATGCGCTGCCGCTTTTGCAGACGGCGGACGGCGCGTACACGAATGCGGTATACGGCTTTGCGAATATGCTGCAGAAGCTGCTGAACGAATATGCGCCTGACTATCTTGCCGTAGCTTTTGACAAGGGGAAGAAGACCTTTCGCAATGAGATGTTTGCGGCGTACAAAGGGACGCGCAAGCCTACGCCGCCCGAGCTTTCGAGCCAGATTCCCATGCTGCACGAGTTTCTTGCCGCGTTGGGTGTGCCATTAATTGAAGAGGCGGGATATGAAGCTGACGACATCTTGGGGACGCTCGCCGTGAAAGCAGCGCGGGAGGACGTGGACGTCCTCGTCGTGACGGGCGACCGCGATGCCTTGCAGCTCGTGCGGGAAAATATCCGTGTGCTATTTACGCGCAAGGGTATGACGGATCTTTTGCTTTACGATGAGAAGCTGTTCTTGGAAGAGTACGGCTTCCCTCCAAAGGGACTCATTGATATGAAGGGCTTGATGGGGGACGCTTCTGACAACATCCCAGGCGTTCCGGGCATCGGCCCGAAGACGGCGAAGAAGCTCCTCATCGATTGCGGCTCCTTGGAAGGTGTCTACGAACGCTTGGCGGAAATCTCGGGTAAGAAGCTCAAAGAAAATCTCGCATCAAATAAGGAAAAGGCCTTTCTGTCCAAAGACTTGGCGACGATTCGCTGCGACATGCCTTTGGCATTTGCCCCCGATTCGTATGTGATGAAACCTAGGGGCGATGAATTGCAGGCTTTTTTCCAACGGTACGAGATGAAATCTTTGGCGACCGCGTTCGCCTCCTTTGCAGCGGCAGACGGAGTGCGGGAAGAAACTGCGCCGGAGCTTTCCCTGCATACGATGGATGATGAAGAAGCCAAAAAAGCCTTTGCAGAAAAAGCGGAAGAACAAGGCTTCTTTTCGATTGCCGCCTGCTTCGAGGGAAAGGTTCCTGACATGGAGGCGCGGCATCTCGTCTTATGCGCGGGGGGCGAGGTTCTGCTCGCTGAAGCGGCGGAATTGGCCTGTTTCTCTTCGTTATTTGAAAAAGAGGACATTCAGAAGATTGTCCATGAATACAAGCCGTTCCTTCATTGCGGCATGGGCTTCACTCCTTGTTTCGATGTTTCTCTTGCTGCATATTTGCTGGCTCCTGCCGCCTCGCAATACGATATGGCAAGCCTCGCAGCTACATACCTTCCTTCTGTGAACGCTGCGGAAGCTGCACGGGAAGGAGCTTTGGGAGCAGCATGGTGTGCGGTGCTGCTAGAAAAGATCTATCCTGTGCTGAAGGAGCGTTTGGAAGAGCAGCAGCTTCTTTCTCTCTATGAGACGATGGAGTTTCCGCTCGTGGAGGTGCTCGCTGCGATGGAGCAGGCAGGCATCTATGTCGATCGGGTGGCCTTGCATGAAAAATCCCGAGAGATTTCCGCCCAGATTGCCCACTTGACAGCGGAGATTTATGATTTGGCGAAGGGCGAGTTCAACATCAATTCGCCCAAGCAGCTGTCTGCCGTGCTGTTTGAGCGTCTTGACCTGCAGCCGCCCATGGGAACGAAGAAGACGAAGACCGGGTACTCGACGAATGCCGAGGTGCTTGAAGCCATGCGCTTCGACCATCCGATTCTGGAAAAGATCCTTTCGTACCGCTTCTGGACGAAGCTGCAGTCGACGTATCTTGACAGCATGGAAGGCTTGATTTCTCCGCGCACGAAGCGCATCCATACGAGTTTCAATCAGACGGTCACGGCGACGGGGCGTCTGAGCAGCTCAGAGCCGAATCTGCAGAACATTCCCGTGCGTACGGAAGAGGGACGGCAGATCCGTGCGCTCTTTGAACCGAGCGACGGCTATGACGCCCTTATGTCCGCCGATTACTCGCAGATCGAGCTGCGCATCCTCGCGCATCTTTCTGAGGACAAGAACTTTTTGGAAGCATTCCTGCACGGGCAGGATATTCATGCGCGAACGGCGTCCGAGGTCTTCGGCGTGCCGATGGAAGCGGTCACGACGGATTTGCGCCGCAAGGCGAAGGCCGTGAACTTCGGCATTGTCTACGGCATCAGCGACTATGGACTTTCCAAGGATCTCCATATCTCGCGGCAGGAGGCTGCCGACTATATTGCGAGTTACTTTGCAAAGTGCAGCGGTATCAAGCGCTTTATCGATGGGGTTGTGGAAAAGGCGCACAAGGACGGCTTCGTCACGACGATTTTTGGCAGACGGCGCGACCTGCCCGCCATCAAAAGCTCCAACTACAACCAGCGGACGCTGGCGGAGCGCATGGCGATGAACACGCCGATTCAAGGCTCGGCTGCCGACATCATCAAGCTCGCGATGATCAAGACGCATCGCGCGCTCCAAGAAGGCGGATTCAAGAGCCGCATCTTGCTACAGGTGCACGATGAGCTTGTGCTCGAAATCATGCAGAACGAAAAAGAGCAGGTTGCGGAACTTGTGCGCGACGCTATGGAAAATATCGTGCAGCTTTCCGTGCCGCTTTCGGTCGATATTCATACGGGTGAGAACTGGGCGGCAGCAAAATAAGGGGATGAGATGAATGCCGGAACTTCCCGAAGTTGAAACCATACGGCGTTCTTTGGAAAAAGTTGCGGCGGGACGGCGTATCACGGAGGTCGATGTGCTTCTGCCGCGAACGATAAGATTCCCAGAGGTCGAGGCGTTCCGCTCGCGTGTGCGCGGGCAGCGCATCCTTTGCTTGGAGCGGCGCGGCAAGTATCTGATGCTGCCTCTGGAGAGCGGGGAAACCTTGCTGCTCCATCTGCGCATGACGGGACGCTTTTATCGGCGCGATGCCGACACGCCGACCGGCAGACATGTGCGTGCCATCTTTCATCTGGACGATGGAAGTTGTCTCTTTTTTGAAGACGTTCGGACATTCGGCGAGATCCATCTGCTGCAGCCGCAGGAAAGGAAGGCGTTTCCTGCATTTTCCTGCATGGGACCGGAGCCTTTGACCGAGGAATTTGATGCATCGTATTTATATGACGCCATGCAGAAGAGCAGTCAGCGCATCAAGAGCTTTTTGCTCGATCAGGGCAAGGTGGCGGGACTTGGCAATATCTATGTCGATGAAGCCTTGTTCTTTGCAGGCGTCCATCCTCTGCGAAGAGCGCATACGCTGAATCACGACGAGGCATTCCGTCTTTGGCAGGCGATCAACAAGGTCATCGCTGAAGGCATCGAAGACGGCGGCACGACGTTTCGCGACTATGTGGACGGCGAGGGCAAGTCGGGCTTCCATCAGCAAAAGCTGCGCGTCTATCATCGGGAAGGAGAGCCGTGCCTCGTCTGCGGCACAAAGATCGAGAAGATTCGTGTGGGCGGGCGCGGCACGCACTTCTGCCCGCATTGTCAGCCGCTGCGCGACGGCAAGCTGAGATTGATCGGCTTGACTGGCGTCATCGCGAGCGGCAAGAGCACGGTCAGCCGCCAGCTCATGAAGCTTGGCGCACACGTCATTGATACCGATAAGATCGCGCACAATCTGGCGAAGCCGCACAAACCTCTTTGGGACGCCTATCGCGAGCATTTCGGTGAAGAGATCTTGGCCGAGGACGGCAGTCTTTGCCGCGAAAAGATTGCGGCGCGAGTGTTTTCCGATCCCGAGGAGCGGCGCTGGATCGATGGGGCGGCACATCCGTTGATTGCTTCAAGCGTGAGGAAAAAGATTGCCGCTCTCGAGAAAAAGGGCGCAAAAATCATCTTTCTCGATGTGCCGCTGCTCTTTGAGGCGGGTTGGAATCGCATGGCAGATTTCATCTGGCTCGTCTCTGTGTCGAAGGAGACGCAGCTGGCGCGTCTGATGAAGCGCAACGGCTATACTGAGGAGGAAGCGGCGGCAAGGATTCGCTCGCAATTTCCGTTGGAGGAGAAAAGGCAGCGTGCCGACTGCATCATCGAGAACGATGGCACGCTGCAAGAGACGGCTGCGCAGGCAGCGGCGGCATGGGAAAGGCTGTCGGCGCTTTGATATGCGCCGCACGGAGGGAAGAGGGAGCTTGCATGGCGGAGGACAACGATTTTTACAGGCGCGTCAGGCAGAGACGGCAGGAGACGAATCGTCGTTTTGCCGCCTTCTTCCTTGGCGTCGTCATCCTGTGCATGGCGTTTTCCTTTTTTTTCGCCATGCAGTCGGAATCCATGCAGCGTCAGTACATCTACCCCTACCCATATCGCTCGGTTGTCGAGCATTACGCCGCAAAGTACAAGGTAGACAGTTCTCTCGTAGCGGGCATGATCTTGTCGGAGAGCAAGTTTCAAAGCGGAGCAAAATCGCATCGCGGCGCCGTCGGCCTGATGCAGCTGATGCCGGAAACGGCGCTGTGGATTTCCGAGCAAATCGACGATCAAGAGTACAATCCGGGCGAACTGCATGAACCGCAGAAGAATATCGAGTACGGCACATGGTACATCGCTTCGCTGGAAAAGGAGTTCGAGGGCAACGACGTGCTGGCTCTGGCAGCGTACAACGCCGGACGCGGCAATGTGCACGATTGGATGGAAGAAAATCATTGGGGCATGGATTTTCGCGAGGTTTCCGCCATACCTTATGAGGAAACGCGCGCCTATGTGATGAGTGTTCTGAAGAACAGGCAGAAGTATTTGGAGCTTTATGGCGATAGGGAAGATTGAACGAGGCGTATGATGCAGAAGAAGCTATGTATTGTTCCGGAAAAAAGAAATATCCTGCGCGAACTCACGCAGGGCATTGAGCTTACGCAAGCGGAGCAGAAGATTCTCTTTGCTGCCGTCGTCAAGCATGTGGAGATTTCCCTGAAAGGGAACTCCTGGGAGATTCTGCTGCAGACGCAGGAATTCATCCGCACGAGACTCCTCGACTATGTGGGCGCCTACATCAAGAAGCGGGTGCAGATCGAGAATCTTGTGTTTTATCAGGACGTTCTCGATATTGAGGCTTCCATTGAGCGCGCATGGAAGGAGCTCTGCCTCGTTGCCGCCAACGGCAATCCGACGGTGCTCCATCTGCTCAAGAATGCAAAGCGCATCTTCGATAGGAGCAGTCTGCTCCTTGAGGTCAAGGGCGAGCTTTCGGGCGAGATTCTGCGCGCGCACGATGTGCCGAATCTCCTGCAGAAGGCCATCGAGAAGATGCTCACGATTCGCTGCACCGTTTCGTACAAAGCGCTTGACGAGGAATACGACATCCTGGAAGAGGAGGGCGACCTCGTGATGGATCGCGTCTATGAGGAAAACTTGCGGCAGAAGAAAGAAGCGTCTGCCGCGGCGCCTTCTGCGGCGCAGCCGAAAAAAGCGGCTGCGGCTTCTGCGCATCGGTCAGCGTCCATGACGCGGACGGCGGGGCATGGCGCAGACTTGATTTTTGGCAAGAGGTTTACGGGCGAAGCGATTTCCATCGACGACACTGACGGCGAGATGAAGAACGTCATCCTGACAGGTACGATCGGGCGCGTCAGCTCACGGGAGTTCAAGACGAACACGAAGCTGCTGCTCTTCGATCTCGCCGATGCGACGAATGGTATCAGCTGCAAGAAGTTCTTCAAGGAAAAGGAGCAGGAGGTATACGACAAGGCACTGGCTTCCGTGAAAGAAGGGCTGCTTGTACGAGTCAAGGGCGCGATTCGCTTTGACACGTTCCAGAACGAGTTCATGCTTTTTGTCGATTCGATGCAGAAAGTGGAAAAGCCGAAGCGCGAGGACAAGTCCGAGGTCAAGCGCGTCGAGCTTCATGCGCATACGCGCATGAGCAACATGGATGCCGTGGTCTCAGCGGAAACGCTGATCAAGACGGCGGCTTCCTGGGGCTGGCCTGCCATCGCCATCACCGATCACGGCGTCGTACAGGCGTTTCCCGATGCAGCCAAGGCGGCGTCCAAGCTCGACATCAAGGTCATCTACGGCATGGAAGGCTATCTTGTCCAGGAGGATTTTGAGCAGAAACACGCGAATCATATCATTTTTTTGGCAAAGAACTTGAATGGTCTGCGTAATCTCTATCAGATGGTGTCGCTGTCGCATCTGAAATATCTGCATCGTCAGCCGCGCCTTCCCAAGCACATCATTGAGGAATACCGCGAGGATGTCATCATCGGCTCTGCCTGCGAAGCGGGCGAGCTGATCCGCGCCATCGTCGCGCAGAAGCCTGAAGAGGAGCTTTTGGAAATTGCGAGTTTTTACGATTACCTTGAGATCCAGCCCATCGGCAACAATGAATTCCTCGTGCGAAGCGACAAATTCCCGCATATCAAGGATGACGAGGATTTGCGGCGCATCAATCTCAAGGTGGCGGAGCTGGCGAAAAAACTCGGGAAAATGCTCATCGCTACATGCGACGTCCATTTTCTCAATCCCGAGGATGCGATCTACCGCGCGATTCTCATGAAGGGCAAGGGCTTCGAGGATGCGGAACTGCAGCCGCCGCTTTTCTTGCGCACGACGGAGGAGATGCTCGCCGAGTTTGATTATCTGGGCGAAGAGGCCGCCTACGAGGCGGTCGTGACGAATCCGCGCAAGGTCAGCGACATGATCGAGAAGTTCAAGCCCATTCCCGATGAACTTTATTCGCCGATGATTCCGGGCGCTGCGGAGGAAATCCGCGATATGTCGTACCGCAAGGCGCGTTCCCTCTACGGCGAGAATCTGCCCGAGGTTGTCGAAGCCCGCTTGAAGCAGGAGCTTACGCCGATCATCGGGCATGGTTTCTCGGTGCTCTACCTCATTGCCCAACGTCTCGTCAAGAAGTCGAACGATGACGGCTACCTCGTCGGCTCGCGCGGCTCGGTCGGCTCGTCCTTCGTGGCGACGATGACCGACATCACGGAGGTCAACCCTTTGCCGCCGCATTGGCGCTGCCCGCACTGCAAATTCAGCGAGTTTGTCGAGGACGGCTCCGTCGGCTGCGGCTACGATCTGCCGAGCAGGAAATGCCCCGTCTGCGGCACGGAGCTTCTGAAAGACGGACATGACATCCCGTTCGCCGTGTTCCTCGGGTTCGACGGCGACAAGGTTCCTGATATTGATTTGAATTTTTCGGGCGAATATCAGCCCGTGGCGCATAAGTATACGGAAGAGCTTTTCGGCAAGGACAATGTCTACCGTGCGGGCACGATCGCCACGGTCGCCGACAAGACGGCGTTCGGCTATGTGAAGAAGTTCTTTGAGGAGAAGGGCGTCAAGAAGCACAATGCCTACATCGCGAGTCTCGCCGCCGGCTGCATGGGCGTCAAGCGCACGACGGGACAGCATCCTGCGGGCATCATGGTCGTGCCGCGCAATATGGACGTGCACTTTTTCACGCCGATCCAGCGTCCCGCCGACGACAAGAACACGACGACGATCACGACGCATTTCGACTATCACTCGATCAGCAGCCGTCTCGTCAAGCTCGACATCCTCGGACATGATGACCCGACGGTCATCAAGATGCTCGAAGACCTCACGCACCGCGATCCCAAGACGATACCGTTCGACGATCCGGCGACCTTGAGCATCTTTTCTTCGACGAAGGCGCTGGGGCTCGATCCCAAGGAGCTTGGAGCGAATTCGGGCACGTTCGGCATTCCCGAATTTCGCACAGGCTTCACGCGCCAGATGATCGACGATACGCATCCGTCGTGCTTTAGCGACCTCGTGCGCATCTCGGGCTTCTCGCACGGCACGGACGTTTGGCTCGGCAATGCCCAGGATCTTATCCGCAGCGGTCAATGCACCCTGCGCGAAGCCATATCGGCGCGAGATGACATCATGATGTACTTGATTCACAGCGGCATCGATCCGCTCCTTTCTTTTCAGACGATGGAATCGGTCAGAAAGGGCAAGGGCATCAAGGAAGCGACGGTGAAGATCCTGCGCGAGGGGGGTATCCCCGAATGGTACATCGAGGCATGTCAGAAGATCAAGTACATGTTCCCGCGCGCCCACGCGACCGCCTACGTCATGATGGCTTGGCGCATCGCTTACTGCAAGGTGCATTATCCGCTCGCCTTCTATGCGGCCTATTTCTCGATTCGTGCGGCGGAATTTGACGCTGATGTCGTGGCGCGCGGCAAGGACTATGTGAAGAAGCAGCTCGACGCATTGGAGGCGAAGGAAGCACCCGACATCAAGGAAAAAGCGACGATCATCGTCCTGCAGCTTGCTTGGGAGATGTATCTTCGAGGCTTTTTTATGGAGCGCGTCGATATCTACGCTTCCGAAGCGGAGCGCTTCGTACTCCACGAGAAGTCCCTCCTACCGCCGCTCGCCTCCTTGGGCGGCGTTGGAGCTTCCGCCGCGCGCAGCATCGTCGAGGCGCGAAAGGACGGACTTTTCACGTCCATTGAGGACATTAAGAAGCGCACGGGAGTATCGAAGACGTGCATTGATGCGCTGCAGGCGCACGGCTGCCTTGCCGATATGGATGCGAGCGATCAGATGGAACTTTTCATGTAGTTAGGAGGCGGCTTCGGCTTGACCTCTTGGAACGTCATGAGAAAATAATATGACATTTCAAGAAAAATACTATATAATGATACGCAGATTTCAGTTTTGTAAGGAGTACGTCAATTTTTCATGGGAAATGGTATCTTGCAGAAGAAGAGAGCATTTATCGGCGTCTATGGCTGCCAGATGAATATTTCCGATGCGGAGCGGATGGAAGGCCAGTTGGCGACGCTTGGCTACGAGCGCACGGAGGATATGGCGCGCGCCGATCTCATTCTTCTGAATACATGCTGTGTGCGGGAGACGGCGGAGGACAAGGTCTACGGGAAGATCGGCGAGATCAAGCATATCAAGCGCGCGAATCCCGCGCTCATCTTTGGTATCACGGGCTGCATGGCGCAGAAGGAAGGCGAAGCCTTGATTCGCCGTGCACCGCACATCGACTTCGTGCTTGGAACGAACAAGGTGCATGAGCTGAAGGCGACGGTTCGCCAGCTTGAATCCGCAAGGCGCGGTCCTGTCGTCGATGTGCTTTTGGGCGATGCGCCGCTGCCCGAGAACGTGCCGATCGAGCGCACGGGACGGCTTTCCGCTTGGGTGCCCATCATGTACGGCTGCAATAATTTCTGTACCTATTGCATCGTTCCCTATGTGCGCGGCCGCGAGCATAGCCGCAGGCCGGAAGACGTCGTGCGCGAGGTGGAAGAGGCGGCAGCGCAGGGCTTCAAGGAAATCACGCTCCTGGGACAGAATGTCAACTCCTACGGCAGGGATCACAAGCTTGCGAGCTTTGCGGAGCTTCTGCTCATGGTCGATGCGGTCAAGGGCGTCGAGCGCGTGCGCTACATGACCTCGCATCCCAAGGATCTCAGCGATGCTGTCATAGATGCAGTACGTCAAGGCAGGCACATCTGTCCACATTTCCATCTGCCCGTGCAGCATGGTTCTGATCGAATCTTGCGGGCGATGAACCGCGTCTATCGAAAGGACGCCTATCGTTCTCTCGTCGAGCGGATTCGTGCGGCTGTTCCGGACGCAAGTCTCACGACGGATCTCATCGTCGGCTTTCCGGGCGAGACAGAGGAGGATTTTGGGGAATTGCTCGACTTCCTGCGGGAAATTCGCTACGACGCCGCCTACACGTTCCTTTACTCGAAGCGCTCGGGCACCCCGGCTGCGACGATGGAGGCGCAGGTGGAAGATTCCGTCAAGAAGGAACGTCTGCACCGTCTCATGGAGGTGCAGAATGAAATCAGTTTGGAAAAGAATGCGGCGCTCAAAGGAACGGTGCAGGAGGTTCTGGCGGAAGGGCCGAGCCGTACCGATGAGGATGTGTGGACGGGCAGGACGGGGACGAACAAGATCGTTCTGTGGCGGAAAAAGGGTCAGGAAACTGAGGGCGACATTGTGCGCGTGCGCATCACGCAGCCGCAGACATGGGTGCTCAAGGGTGAATTGCAGTAGGGCGGGGGCGGCATAGGCTGCCCTTTTCTTGTTCGAGAGCGCTTTAGGAGGCTTTATGGAACTCACACCGATGATGCAGCAGTATCTGGAAACGAAGAACCGGCATCCCGACGAGATACTGTTCTTTCGGCTCGGCGATTTTTATGAGATGTTCTTCGATGACGCCAAGCTCGTTTCTCGGGAACTTGGGCTGACTTTGACGAGCCGCAGCGGCAACAAGGAGAAGACGCCGATGTGCGGCGTTCCGTACCATGCCGCTGAGAGCTACATTGCGAAGCTCATCAACAAGGGCTACAAGGTCGCCATCGCCGAGCAGATCGGCGACCCGAAGGCGAAGGGGCTTACGAAGCGCGAGGTCATAAAGATTGTCACGCCCGGCACAGTGCTCGCGGAATCCTCGCTGCACGATGCGCAGAACAACTATATAGCTCTGATTTTTGAGGAAGAGGAAGCGCTCGCACTCGCCGCCGCCGATGTTTCGACGGGCGAGTGCTTCTACGGCGTTTATGAGGGAAAGGCCGCGCGGCAGATGCTCTTCGATGAGCTTTATCGCCTGATGATGCCGGAACTCATCCTGATGGGCGAGATTGCTTTTCGCGATGAACTCGACGAATTCCTCGCGCTTCGGATGCCGAAGTGCGCCCTGACGCATCGAAAGGCTGTATTCCCCGATTGGAAGTTGCGTCTGACACAGCACTTTGACAAGGATTCCTTGCCGCGGCGTGAATTTGCACAAAAGGCGGTCGCTGTCCTGCTTGACTATCTGCATGAGACGGTCAAGACAGATCTTTCGCATATCAACCGCCTGATCTACCTCGATGCGAGCGCAAACCTCGTCCTCGACACGTATACTTTGCGCAACTTGGAGATCATCCGCAATCTGCGTGACGGCGGCAAGAAGGATACCTTGCTCGATGTCCTCGACTTCACGAAAACGGCGATGGGAAGCCGCCTTCTGCGCAAGTGGCTCGAATATCCGCTGCTTTCCCGCGAAAAGATCGAGCGGCGCTTGGACGGCGTGGCGGAGTTTGCCGCAGACTTTTCCCTGCGCGAGGATGTGCAGGCGCATTGTCGGGAAATTTTTGACTTCGAGCGCCTTTTGACGCGCATCGAAGTGGGCACGGCGAATGCGCGAGATCTCGTCGCGCTGAAGCTGTCGCTCGGGGCATTGCCCCCTTTGAAGGCGCGGCTTGCCGCAGTCTCTGCGCCGCTCTTGCGCGAAGCAGAGGGCGGCGTCGCGCTATTTGAAGAAATCGTATCGCTCTTGGAGCGTGCGATCGTGGAAGAGCCGGGCATCTCCCTCAGAGAAGGCGGCATCATCAAGGAAAACTATGATGCGGAACTCGACGAGTACCGCCATATCTCGCACGACAGCAAGAAGATGCTGCAGCAGATGGAGGAGCGTGAAAAAGAACTCACAGGAATCAAAACTCTGAAGATCGGCTACAACAAGGTCTTCGGCTACTATATCGAGGTGCGCCGCAGCGGCGCCGATCTCGTGCCCGAGCGCTATATAAGAAAGCAGACATTGGCGAATGCCGAACGCTACATCACGGAGGAACTCAAGGAGTTTGAAACGAAGATCCTCGGCGCACAGGAAAAGATCGTCCAGATCGAATACCGCCTTTTCACGGAGATCCGCGAGACAATCAAGGCGGATCTGAGCCGCATCCAGCAGACGGCGCAGCACATCGCCGTCCTCGATGTGCTCGCAAGTCTCGCCGAAGCTGCGAACAACTATAACTATGTGCGTCCCAAACTCGCAGCAAATGGGGAAATCTCCATTCGCGACGGCAGGCATCCGCTCGTGGAGCGCATTCTCACGAACGACCTCTTCGTGCCGAATGATACCGAACTAAACCATCAAGAATGCGAGGTCATGCTCATCACAGGGCCGAATATGGCGGGAAAGTCGACCTACATGCGCCAGGTCGCCCTTTTGACGCTCATGGCGCAGAGCGGCAGCTTCGTGCCGGCGAAGGAGATGACATTTTCTCCTGTCGACCGCATCTTCACGCGCATCGGGGCGAGCGATGACCTTGTCAGCGGGCAGAGCACCTTCATGGTCGAGATGAACGAGGTGGCGCAGATCTTGAAGTACGCGACGAAGGACAGCCTCGTGATTCTGGATGAGATCGGCAGGGGGACGAGCACCTTTGACGGCATGAGCATCGCGCGCGCTGTCGTCGAATACATGCGCAGCAAGATTCATGCCAAGACGCTGTTTGCCACGCATTATCATGAACTGACGGATATGGAAGACGAACGCATAAAGAACTATTGCATCGCGGTCAAGGAACGCGGCGCGAAGGTCGCTTTCCTGCGCCGCATCATCCGGGGCAGCGCGGACAAGTCGTACGGCATCCATGTGGCGCGTCTGGCGGGTCTGCCAAAGAACGTCACGCAGAGGGCGCAGGAAATTCTCGATGAAATCGAGCAATGCGCGGGCATCGCCGTTTCCTCGAAAGCGCCTGAGCAAGCGGCGCCGCAGGAAGAAGCCGCCTTGATGGGTTCGCTCTTCGCCCCGTCCCTGCGTGATACCATTCTGTCGCTCGATGTCATGGCCATGACGCCGTTGGAAGCTTTGAATGAACTGTACCGTCTGCAGCAGCAGGTGAAGGGAGAGGAGGGAAAGCGATGAGCCGGATTCATGTGCTCGACGACAATACGATCAACAAGATTGCGGCGGGTGAGGTCGTGGAGCGCCCTGCCTCCGTCGTCAAAGAACTTGTAGAAAATTCGATCGATGCGGGAGCGACGAAGATCGAAGTGGAAATCATGGCGGGCGGCACGAGCCTCATGCGCGTGACGGACAACGGCTGCGGCATGAGCCTGGAGGATGCGAAACTTGCCATCGAGCGTCATGCGACGAGCAAGATTCAGGAGGTCGGCGATCTCTATTCCTTGAGGACGCTCGGCTTTCGCGGCGAGGCCTTGCCGACGATAGCCGCCGTCTCCCGCTTCCGTATGCGCACGCGAAAAGAGGGCGAAGAACTTGGTACCCAAGTGAGCATCATCGGCGGCGTCACGCACGACATCGGCGAGACGGGCTGCAGTCTGGGCACGACGATCCAGGTCGAAGATCTATTCTTCAATACGCCCGCGCGCAAGAAGTTCCTCAAGACGACGCATACGGAAGGCGGGCGCATCAGCGACTTTATGACGAAGCTCGCGCTTTCGCGCCCCGACATAGCATTTCGTCTCATCAGCAACAATAAGACGGCAGCGATGACGCCGGGAAACGGTTCGCTCTTTGATGCCATTCGCAGTATTTACGGCTCACAGGCCGCCGACGCACTTCTGGCGCTTTCCTTTGAGGATGAGGATGTCAAGATCACAGGCTACATCACGAAGCCTTCGATGCTCAAGAGCAGCCGCGCTTGGCAGACCTTCATCGTGAACGGCCGCATCATATCGAACAAGGCGATTGCCAAGGCGATCGACAACGCCTATCACTCGCTCCTGCCGAAATCGGGCTTTCCCATGGTCGTCCTGAACATCGCTGTGCCGCAGCGCTCCGTCGATGTCAATGTCCATCCGCAGAAGAGCGAGATGAAGTTCGAGGACGAGGGGCGCATCTTCAAGGCGGTCTACAAAACGGTGGTCGACGCCATCCGACCCGTCGGGCAGACGCTTGAGGACGTGGCGGCTTCCGTGCAGAATGTCGAGCGCCGCTATGCGATGGAGCCGATGCAGTTTGTCGCAGCCACGCAGGCATCGGAGGAGGAAGATTTCGCTGGGAATGGTTCGGCCAAGACCTCTTTTGGTATCAGATATACGGAGAATCCTTACCAAGCATCACCCGCGCAGCCGGCGATGAGTTTCGCTGAAGCGCAGAGTGTCCTCAAGGGCGAAGGTGCGGCATACAGCGCACACGACGGCGTCCCCGCTGACGGAGGACTCGTGCGCGAGGCGCGGGACGCGGCATATAAGCCGCAGGGAAGCACCGCAGAGATGCCGCTTGCCGACGTGTCGGAAGCCGGTCTTTACCATGGTGGCATCACGCCGATCGGGCAGGTCGATCTCTGTTATATCATCGCGAAGGACAAGGACGGCCTCTACATCGTCGATCAACATGCGGCGCACGAACGCATCCTTTATGACAAGTTTTCCGCCATGGCGGAGCGCATCCCGTCACAGCAGCTTCTCGTGCATCCGATCCTGTCGTTCGATGCGAGGGAAGCCGCGCTCGTATCGGAGAATCAAGAGCTGTTCCGCCGTCTGGGCTTTGACATGGAGGCCTGCGGCGAGCGCGATTTCCGCTTGAAGGAAGTCCCTGCGGACGTTCCCGTATCCGAAGCGGAGGATATGATTCGCGAAATCCTCGCGAGACTCTATGACATGCACGAGACGACGGCGCAGGAAATTCGCCATGCGTGCCTCGCCACAATGGCATGCCGCGCAGCCATCAAATCGGGCGACGAGCTGAATTTTCGCCAGATGCAGATCGTCTTGGAGGAGCTTTCGCAGACGGCGCGTCCCTATACATGCCCGCATGGACGCCCGACCATCTTGAAATTCAGCAGTGAAGAATTGGCGAAGATGTTCAAACGGACGTGAGGTGCAGGATGGAAGAGAAGAACTTGGCGATTGTCACGACGGGCTACAAGAGCCGCCCGGCGGACTGCCTGCTCGCCCAAGAGACTGCAGAGCGGCTGGGAATCCCCTTTGTCAAGCGCAGGCATATATCGTATGAGGACTTGCGGGTGCAGTACGGAGCGCTCTTCGTTCTCGTGGTGAAGAAGGGCGGCCTGCGTTTGGAAACGTCCGACGGCGAATTGTTTTTCCATCCCAATATGGCGCATGTGCGTGTCAGGGAACTGGGGCGCGGGCAAAAGGATCATATGGTGGAAGCGATGGGAATCGGCGAGGGGGACACGGTGCTTGACTGTACGCTCGGTCTCGGCGCCGATTCCATCACGGCGAGCTTCATCGCAGGAGAGCGCGGCAAGGTGACGGCGCTTGAGAAAAGCCCGTTGATTTATGAGATTGTGCGACATGGACTCGCGCACTTCTCGGCAGGAAATTACGATCTGCACGCCGCCATGCGTCGAGTTGAGGTGCGGCGGGCAGATTATGAGGATTTTCTGCGAACGCTTCCCGATGATTCTTATGATGTCGTCTACTTCGACCCGATGTTCCGGCATCCTCTGAAGGACAGCGTGCAGCTCGCGCCGCTGCGCCTTCTGGCGGAATCCGCGCCCGTCTCCCTTTCCGCCGTAGCCGAAGCGTGCCGCGTGGCGAGACGGCGCGTCGTGCTGAAGGAAAACAGCCGCAGCCTGGAATTCGCACGCCTGGGCTTTTCCCATATTGCAGGTGGAAAATACAGTCCCGTTCACTACGGCGTGCTCGATGTGTAGCGAAGAGTTTATCCATGCTGCTGTAACTTCCGTTTCTTTTCTTCTCACGCGTCTTGTGCTATGATAGGAAGGAGCTTTCGGCAGAATGAAAGGCTCTCGCTATGCGAAAGGATATACTTTATGAAAATCATAGATGCGCACCTGCACTTTTGCAAGGAAGATTACTTTGATGAGATCGCCCTTGCTGCAGGGCATGAAAATACAGCAGAGCATCTGGAGGACGCCTATCAGCGTCTCGGCATCGTGCATGGCGTCGTCATGGGGAACAAGAGCCTTGAGCCAAAGGAGCATGACTACCCGGCTTTTCTCAGCTATTGCATCGGTCTTGACACCTTGGGCGAGGAGCGCTCGCCAGAGGAGCAGATTGCGCTCGTCGAGGAAAACCTCAAGCGCAGGCAATGCGTCGGCATCAAGCTCTATCCGGGCTATCGCCATTTCTACGTTTACGAAGAAGCTCTCGCACCGTTTTATGCGCTGGCAGAAAAGTACGACAAACCCGTCGCCATCCATACGGGTCTGACAGCTTCCACGGACGGCCTTTTAAAATACAGTCATCCGCTCGTGCTCGATGAGGCTGCCGTGCGCTGGCCGCGCGTGCAGTTCATCATGTGCCACTTTGGCAACCCGTGGCTCTTGGACGCCGTGGGCGTCGTGGAGAAGAATCCCAACGTCGCGGTGGACTTTTCGGGACTTTTGGAGGGAAAGATCGTTGACGCCGAGCGATTTTATCGAAAGAAGCAAGGGTATATGCGCATGCTGACGGATTGGTTGGAATACCTCGACTGCTATGACCGCATCATGTTCGGTACGGACTGGCCCTTGGCTAATTTGGCGGATTACATACGATTCATGAAAGAGATCGTTCCCGAGGAAGAGTGGGAAAAGGTATTCTTTTCCGCTGCAAATCGCATCTATGGGCTGGGTCTGTCGTGAGGTTCGAGGGTCGGTATTTTCAGAATCATAGCTTTTGGAGGAAATGAGGCATGTCGTTGTTGGAAATAAAGAAGGCGGGAGCGCCTGTCTTGAAGGAAATCTGCGCTCCCGTGGAACGTGTCGATGCAAGGCTCAGGAAACTGCTCGATGACATGGCGGAAACGATGTACGAGGCGAACGGCATCGGCATCGCTGCGCCGCAGGTGGGTGAGGCTCTGCGCATGGTTGTCATCGATATAGGCGATGGAATCATCGAGCTCGTCAATCCGAAGATCACGTTTCGTGAGGGAAGCGAAACGGATTCGGAAGGCTGCCTGAGCGTGCCCGGAATTTTCGGCGAGGTCGAGCGCGCGGCGAAGGTCAAGGTCGAGTTTCTCGACCGGCGCGGCAAGCGCAAGCACATTACGGCAAAGGGGCTTTTGGCGCGCTGCATCCAGCATGAACTTGACCATCTGGAAGGCGTGCTCTTCATCGACGTGGCGCAGAGCCTGCGCAAGGAAGAGGAGCAAAAGTCATGAAGCGCTTTCGTGTGATTTTCATGGGAACTCCCGATTTCGCCGTGCCGTGTCTCGCGCGTCTCGTGGAGATTTCCGATGTCGTTGCCGTCGTGACGCAGCCGGACAGACCCAAGGGGCGCGGGCAGAAGCTTTTGCCGCCGCCCGTCAAGGTGTTCGCTCAGGAACATGGCATCGCGGTCTATCAGCCGGTGCGCGTCAAAGCGCCGGATTTCGTCGACATCCTGCGCGGACTCGCGCCGGATCTCATCGTCGTCGTCGCCTTCGGGCAGATCTTGTCGAAGGAGATTCTTTCTCTGCCTCCCTTGGGCTGCATCAACGTCCACGCTTCGCTCCTGCCGCGCTATCGCGGTGCGGCGCCGATGCAGTGGGCGATCGTGCGCGGAGAGAAGGAGACGGGCGTCACGACGATGTTCATGGACGAAGGTCTTGATACGGGCGATATGCTCATGCGGGAAACGCTGCCGATCACGCAGGCGATGACGGCAGCCGAACTGCACGATGCGATGATGAAGCTCGGTGCGGATGTCTTGGAAAGGACAATTTTTTCCTTGTCGGAGGGAACACTCAAGCGCACGCCGCAGGATGATGCGCTTTCCACTTATGCGCCGCTTCTCGACAAGGAGGTGGGGCGCATCGACTGGAAGAAATCGGCGCAGGAGATTCATGATCTCGTGCGTGGCCTGAACTCGTGGCCGGGTGCCTACACGATGCTGGCGGGGCAGAAGTTCAAAATCTGGCGCACGCGCCTTGCCGATGGCACGGCAGAACCCGGCGAAATCGTTTCCTTGACGAAGCAGGGACTTCTCGTCGGCACGGGCGAGGGGATGCTGGAAATACTGGAAGTGCAGGCACCGAGCAAGAAGAAGATGGCGGCGGGAGACTATGTGCGCGGCCACGGGCTTCAGCTGCCCGCACGTTTCGATTTCGATGCAGAATGATGCATTTTGCGTTGAGGAAAGGAGGGAATCGTTTTGACATCTGTGATACCGGGGCTTGAGCGCCCGCACAAGAGACTCTTCATGGCACTTCTGTCACTGAGCTTCCTCTGCATGACGTTTCTCGCCTATGCCGTCTGGCGCGTGAGCTACCTCGGTCTGCTTGAAATCAATGCCTATCTGCCGCTCGTGCTCGGCATCTTCTTCGCGAGCGTCGTGTTTCTCACGGGTTTCGGCATCTTGAGCATGGTCGGAGCGATTCTCGGACTGCCGTTTCTGCATATTTTTCAGAAACAGTCGTACACGCTGATCAATCTGCTCTTTCCCGTAGCCATCATGATCGGCAAGGTCTTCGGCTTCAACCGGCGACGCATCGAACGATCCTTCATCGAGGTCAGCAACCAGATTATCCACCATCGCGG
This sequence comes from Selenomonas sputigena ATCC 35185, assembly GCF_000208405.1. Lineage (NCBI taxonomy): Bacteria > Bacillati > Bacillota > Negativicutes > Selenomonadales > Selenomonadaceae > Selenomonas > Selenomonas sputigena. The sequence continues at coordinate 1,243,858 of NC_015437.1, forward strand.
CATCAAGGTGCATGCGAACGAGCTTCTCGTTGTCACGCCGCATTGCCTGCAGCTTGCGACGTGCCCGCACAAGATTACGCGCGACCCGCACAACTGCAAGCGCTGCGGCGGCTGCGACGTCGGCGCTCTCGTGAATCTTGCCGATGAGATGGGCTTCCATTTCTTCATCGTGACGGGAGGCACGCTCGCGCGCCAGACGGTCAAGAAGATTCGCCCGAAGGCGGTCATGGCGATTGCCTGCGAACGCGATTTGACGAGCGGCATACAGGACGTTTACCCTCTTCCGGCCGTCGGCGTTCTGAACATACGGCCGAACGGCCCGTGCTTCAATACGCACGTCGATATTGAGAAGGTGCGTGAGGAAATCAAGAAATTCTTGATTGACGACGATGCGGCGAAGAAGGAGAAGAATGTGCCCGAAGACGAAGGTGACGGGCAAAAATGAGGAGGAGCTATGGACAAGGCGCGGGAGACGGCGCTCAAGGCGCTTCATGAAGTGAATGAAAAGGGCGCTTATGCCAATGTGGCATTGGCGCGGTCTTTGCGTGCCGCGAAACTCTCCGAAGTGGATCGCCGATTTGCAACGGAACTGGCCTACGGCGCGGCGAAGGCGGGCGGCACGCTCGATTGGATTCTGCGGCGCTACTTGAACCGTCCGCTTTCCAAGATCCCGCCCATGGTGCGGGATATTTTGCGTTTGGGCATATACCAGCTTTTCTTCCTTGCGCGCGTGCCTGCCTCCGCCGCCTGCAATACGGCGGTGGAGATGACGAAGCGCTGCAGCCATGCGGGCACGGTGAAGTTTGTCAACGCCGTTCTGCGCACGGCGGCTCGTGAACCGGAAAAAGCGGCATTCCCGACGGGCAAGGCGCATGAAGCGGAAAATCTCGCCCTGTCCCTGCAGCATCCCGAGTGGCTCGTGCGACGTTGGATTGAGCAGTTCGGCTATGAAGAGGCAAGGGCGCTCTGCGAATTTGACAATGCGCAGGCGACGCTTTCCCTGCGTACGAACACCTTGAAGATTACGCGGGACAAGCTCCTCGAACGCCTCTCGAAAGAGGGCGTGGAGGCGGAGCCTTCCGCTTGGACGCCCGAAGGAATCCTCTTCCTTCGTCACGGCTCTCTCGACGCTCTGGAATCTTTGCAGCAGGGGCTTTTTCAGGTGCAGGACGAAAGCTCGATGCTCGTGGCGCACGTCCTCGCGCCCGAGCCGGGCGAATTCGTGCTCGACGTCTGCAGTGCGCCGGGCGGCAAGACGACGCATATCGCCGCCTCTATGGGCGACTGTGGACGCATCGTCGCACTCGACGTGCATGAGCACAAGATGCGCCGCATTGCGGAAAACTGCGAGCGGCTCGGCATCAAGTCGGTGGAGCCGCTGCTCCTCGATGCGCGCGAGGCGGGGAGGCGCTTTCCGCGCCAGGCCGACCGTGTGCTCGTCGATGCGCCGTGCTCGGGACTCGGCGTCCTGCGGCGAAAGCCCGATGCACGTTGGCGAAAGAGGCCGGACGACCTCGCCGCTCTCGCACGATTGCAGCGGGAAATTCTCAGCTCTGCTGCGGAAGCCGTGAAAAGCGGCGGCGTGCTCGTCTACAGCACATGCACGATCGAGCGCGAGGAAAATGAAGCCGTCGTAGAAGACTTCCTCGCGCGGCACGAAGAGTTCAGCTTGGAGAATGCAGGAGAACTCCTGCCGCTGAAAAAGCGCCCTGAACAGATGCTGCAGCTTTATCCGCAGCGAGACGGCACGGACGGCTTCTTCATCGCCCGCATGAGAAGAAGGTGAATGCATGAAGAACATTTTCGGCATGACGCTCGAAGCGATGCAGGAGGATTTCGCTGCCCTGCGCTTGGAAAAATACCGCGCGAGGCAGGTGGCGGAATGGCTCTACAAGAAATGTGCGAAGCGTTTTTCCGACATGACGAATCTGCCAAAGTCCCTGCGCACAGAACTTGAGACGAGGTACACGATCGACACGCCTCTTTTGCGCACGAGGCTCGATGCCGCCGACGGCAGGACGAGCAAGTTCCTGCTCGCCTTTTCTGACGGCGCTGCCGTGGAAGCCGTGCTCATGCGCCAGCCTTACGGCAACAGTATATGCATATCGACGCAGGCGGGCTGCAATATGGGCTGCTCCTTCTGCGCCTCGACCCTGCACGGATTGGCGCGTGATCTGACGGCGGGGGAAATGCTCGCCGAGGTTCTCTTCATCGAGGAGATGCTGAAATCGCAAGGCGGGAAGGTCGACACCATGGTCTTGATGGGGTCGGGAGAGCCTTTGATGAATTATGAAAATGTCGTGAATTTCCTGCGCCTGCTGCATGAAGAATATGTGCTGAACATCAGCTATCGCAGCATCACGCTGTCCACTTCGGGCATCGTTCCCGCTATAGACCGCCTTGCCGAAGAGGGCATGCCTCTGACGCTTTCCATCTCGCTCCATGCGCCGCGCGAGGAAATTCGTTCCGAACTCATGCCGATCAATCGCAAGTATCCATTGTCGGACGTCGTCGCGGCAGGAAAACGCTATGCGGAAAAGACGGGGCGGCGCGTCACATACGAGTACATCCTCATCCGCGACGTGAACGACGGCGAGCGGGAGGCCCAGGAATTGGCCGAACTTCTCGCAGGACAGCTTGCAAGCGTCAACCTTATTCCCATCAATCCCGTGAAGGAGCGGGGCTTCGAGCGGCCATCCGAGGAGCGCACCGCAGCCTTCTGTCGTGCGCTCACGCGCCGTCACATCACGGCCACGGTACGTCGGGAGATGGGCGCTGACATACAGGCGGCCTGCGGACAACTGCGCAACCGTCACATGTCCGAGAGTGAAGAGAAGCAATAGATTGTGAGGGATTCCATGGCTTTTACCAAATGGGAAACATTTTTGGAAAATCATATCGAAGGATTTTTCAATAAGAAGTTTGGCAGCGCCCTTGAACCGATCGAGGTGGAGAAGAAGCTCGAAAAAGAAATCGCGAACGCGAAGCGGCGGGCGAAAAAAGGAAAGAAAGAATGGATTTTGCCCAATGCCTATACGATCCTTATGAACGAGGAAGATTGCCACCATCTTTCGTCACAGCGCTTCCTCGATGATCTTCACATCTTGGCGGAAAAAAAAGTCATCCTGCTCGATGCCTTCATGGACGGGAAACTTGCCATCAACATCCAGAAGGATGCGGAACTTTCTCTCGGCCTGTGCCGCGTGAAGGCGTCATATTCTGACATGGTGCAGCGCGTGGCGCAGGCGGTGAAGGAGCAGCACACGATCGTCCTGCAGAGGCCGTCTTTCCAAGCGCCGCTCGATTTGCCGACGGAGTACAAGATCGCTTCGCTCACGGTTGTGGAAGGGGAGGATCTCGACTCTTACCTTGCGTTCGGCGAGAAAAAGATCTTTCTCGGCAGACGGGAACGAAGCGATTTCATCTTGACCGATCCCAACGCTTCGCGCGTCCATGCCTCCATCCGCTATGAAAGGCATCGCCATCTCCTGCAAGATGAGGACAGCACGAACGGCACGCTTCTCAATGGGCGTCCCGTGCTCGAATCATGGCTGCGGCATGGCGATGAAATTCAGATTGGGAATTCCGTCCTGCGCTATGAGGTGATATGATTGCCGGGTTCAGAGCTTTTGCTGCGCGTTCTGAGCGTAGCTTTTCAATACGGCGTCCTGCTGCTGCTCTTTCGTTTTATCGCGCGCTTGGCACAGGCGATGTTTGAAGACGCCAAGGCCTTGCAGCAGGAAATAAAGCCGCGTGAGATATTGCCTGACGAAGCCGTGCTCAGCGTCGTGGAGGCAGGCGATGAAGCGCTTTTGGGCAAGCGCTTCGCCTTCACGCAGGGACTGACGATCGGGCGCAGTGCCGACAACGACATCCGCATTCCCGATTCCTTCGTATCGCACCGTCATGCTGTCGTACGTCTTGTAAACAATCAGTATGTTATCGAGGACATGGGCAGCATGAACCACACGTATCTGAACGATGCGATCCTGCAGGGAAAGGCTTATCTGAAGCCGGGGGATCTCATACGCATCGGCTTTGTGACACTGAGGTTTGAGAGGTGATTTTTTTGAAAGTCTCGAAAGCGACGGACAGGGGAAAGGTGCGCGAGAGCAACGAGGATGCATGCGCCTTCATACCGCCTGATACGTATGTCGTGGCGGACGGCATGGGGGGATATGCCGCAGGAGAAGTGGCGAGCGCGATGCTCGTTGATGTATTCGCTGAGATGTTTTCCGATGCTGTGCATGAATGCGGCGAGAAAGCTTTGCTTCACGCCGTACAGGCAGCGAACAGCAAGATTCTCTGTGCAGCGGCGGCGAATGAAGCCCGAAAGGGCATGGGGACGACGGTCGTCGCCTTGCAGTATAGGGAAAATGCGGCGTATTGGGCGCATGTGGGCGACAGCCGCCTGTATCTTCTGCGAAAGGGTGTGCTCAGGCGGCTCACGCGCGACCATTCTTTCGTACAGGATCTCGTCGAGCGAGGCTCTATCACGGAAGAGGAGGCGAGGAATCATCCGAAAAAGAATCTTCTGACGCGTGCGGTCGGCGTGGAAGAAAAACTCGTCGTCGATACGGGAAGCTTCACGCCCGAGGAGGGCGACATCTTTCTCCTGTGCTCGGATGGGTTGACAAATATGGTTGGAGAAGCCGCCATTCGCGAGACTCTGCAGGGAGAGTCTGCGGATAAGGCACGGACTCTCGTCGAGCTGGCGCTTCTGGCAGGAGGACTCGACAATATCACAGCCATCGTGGTGGAATGCGATGAAAGAGGCTAAGCTGCACCTGCTGCTGCCTCCGCTCGGCATCCTGTTGCTGGGCACGGGCGTACTGCTTCTTGCACATCGTCTGACGGCGGACCTTTTGCTGCTGCCCTGGCTTGCGGCCGTCATCGTCGGTGCATTCTTCACGCAGTTTATTTTGGGCAGACGAGATGGAACGGACTTGACGCTTTTCCCTGCGGCTATGCTGCTCGCAAGTCTCGGCCTCATCATGATCGGACGCTTGAAGCCCGCGCTCTTTTTGACACAGATGCGTTGGCTGCTGCTCGGTCTGATCGTTTATCTTGTCCTCGTCTTTCTTGGAGAGAGGTTTCTTCGCCTCCTTTCCTATCCATATCTTCTGGGCGTATTCTGCCTTCTGCTCCTGTGCTCGGCGCTCTTTTTCGGCACGGAGATCGGCGGCAGCCGCAACTGGATCGTCTTTGGCCCTTTCGCCGTGCAGCCTTCGGAATTTGGCAAGATCGTCATCATCATGTTTCTTGCCGCCTATCTGACGGAGCATCGGGAGGTATTGACGCTGCCCAGGCACAGGCTTCTTTGGCTGAAGCTGCCCGTGCTTCGCTTCATTGCACCGCTCCTACTGATCTGGGGCATCGCCATCCTGATGTTCGTCGTGCAGCGCGATCTCGGCTCGGCTCTGCTCTTTTTTGGCATAGCTGTTTCCATGACGTATATGGCTACGGGTCGAAAATCTTATGTGGCGCTTGCCTTCACGTTCTTTCTGGGCGCAGCCGCGCTCAGTTACTCGTTCTTTTCCCATGTGCGCGTGCGTTTCAACATCTGGCTCGATCCTTGGAGCGATCCTTCGGGCAGCGCCTATCAAGTCGTTCAGTCCCTCTTTGCGCTCGGCTCGGGCGGCGTTTGGGGCGCGGGTTTTGCACACGGTCATCCCAATTTGATTCCCGAGGTGCATACGGATTTTATTTTTGCGGCGATTGCGGAAGAACTGGGGTTGCTCGGCTCCTTAGGCGTCATGCTCGTCTTTGCCCTGTTTTTTTATCGTGCCATACGCATAGCGCTCGCCTGCCGGGAAGAGACGCGCATTCTGCTTGCCGCTGGCATCGCGGTCGTATTTCTCCTGCAGGCCTTCATCATCATCGCAGGCGTGACGAAATTCTTGCCGCTGACGGGCATCACGCTTCCCTTTGTAAGCTACGGGGGCAGTTCCATGATCGCCAGCTTCATGCTGCTCGGCATTTTGACTGTGCTTTCCAAAAAGGAGAATCGACATGGTTGAGCGAAATAATACAAGGTATATCCTGCGCACAGCCATCATCCTGCTCCTAGCATTCTCCTGCCTGGCGCTTTATGTCGTCTATCTGCAGGTCTGGGAAGCGGATCGGCTCGCAGAGCATCCGCTGAATCGCCGCGCAGCTCTCGCCGAGGACAGCGTGCTGCGCGGCAGCATCCTTGATCGAAAGGGTGAAGTTCTCGCGCTCAGCCCGAACGTAGGGGAGAGACGCTATCCTTACGGGCGGATCATGGCGCCGGTCACAGGCTATCTTGATGATACGATCGGCAGCACGGGCATCGAGACTTATAAGGGGGCAGAGCTTTCCGGACACAGCCGACTTCTCGGGCGACTGGGACCGCTCGCGCAGATTTTCTCTTCCGCACGCGGCGACGACGTCTATCTGACACTCGATGCCGCACTGCAGGAAACGGCATACGAGGCGCTGGGAGAACGGCGCGGGGCTGTCGTCATGCTCGATGCGGAAAGCGGGGCGGTTCTCGTGCTCGCATCGCGTCCCTCGTTCGATCCGTCCGATATTCAAGCGCAGTGGGACAGCCTGAGGCAGGACAAGGAAAGTCCTCTCGTAAACCGTGCGCTGCAAGGTCTTTATCCGCCCGGCTCGACCATCAAGCCATTGATTCTCGATGCGGCGTTGGAAAACGGCGTCACGAACAGCAAGGAGGTCTTTGACTGCACGGGGGCGCTCAAAGTGGGGGATTCGGTCATCCACGAGAGCCACGGCGCTGTGCACGGCAGGATCGATGTGGAGCACGCCTTGATCGAGTCCTGCAACACAACGTTCGGCTCGCTTGCGCTGCGCCTGGGCGGCAAGAAACTGGCGGACGCCTTCCGGCGCTTCGGCTTTGAGGAGACGGCGCAGGGCGAATTGGCGGAGGCGGCAGCGCATCTGCCCAACTTCGCTTCCCTCGGTCAAGGAGATACGGCGCAGATCGGCATCGGGCAGAGCACGCTTCTCGTCACGCCGCTGCACATGGCGCTGCTCGCCGCAGCGTTTGCAAATGACGGCGTCGTAATGAAGCCCTACATGGTCGAACGTGTCGTGACGCCCAACGGCATCACACTCGAACAGCATCGAAGCGAGAAGTGGTTCGAGGCTACGACGGCGGCGCGCGCCTCCTTGATTCATGGATTCATGGAGGAGGTCGTGCAGGAAGGCACGGGCACGGCGGCGGCACTCCGTGGCGTGCGCGTAGCGGGCAAGACGGGCACGGCGGAAAATTCGGGCGAGGATCATGCGTGGTTCATCGGCTCGGCGGAAATAAAAGGTCGAAAGGTGGCTTTTGCCATCCTTGTGGAAAACAGCGGCGGAGGCGGCACAGAAGCTGCACCAATCGCACGGAAGCTGTTGGAAAAGTTGCAAGATGATTAGGAGGCAGTGCCATGGAACAACGCATTTTAGGCAATCGCTATGAGCTTGTGGAGCTTGTTGGAAGCGGCGGCATGGCTGATGTATATAAGGCGCACGATAAACTGCTCGATCGAACGGTCGCGGTCAAGGTGCTGCACGCCCAATTCGCGAGTGACGCCGAGTTTGTAGCACGCTTTCAAGCTGAAGCGCAGGGAGCCGCGAAGATGTCGCATCCCAACATCGTCAATATCTACGATGTCGGGCAGGAGGGAAACGCCCACTACATCGTTATGGAATACGTTTCGGGGCAGACCCTGCGCGAAGAGCTTGATGCGGGCGGACGCCTGCCCGTTGCCACGGCGCTCGCCATTGCGCGTCAGATTGCTGAGGCTCTGCACCATGCGCACAAGAACGGTCTTGTCCACTGCGACATCAAGCCGCACAACATCCTCGTGATGGAGGACGGGCGCATCAAGGTCGCCGATTTCGGCATCGCTCGCGCCGTGAGTTCGGTCACGTCGACGTATACAGGCAACATCGTTGGCTCCGTGCATTATTTTTCGCCGGAGCAGGCGAAGGGCGCTTCGATCACGCCGAAGTCAGATATCTACTCCCTCGGCGTCGTTCTCTATGAAATGCTCACGGGCGAGTTGCCCTTCACGGGCGAAACGCCCGTCGGCATCGCCTTGAAGCACTTGCAGGAAGAGCCTCTTTCCGTCTGCGCCATCGACCCGTCGATTCCGCCATTCGTCGAGGCTCTCGTTGCGGAATTGATGGCAAAGGATCCAAGTCGGCGGCCCGACAGTGAAACCGTCGTGCGGCAGATCGCGCAGGATGAGGCGATGCTTGGCGGCTCGGCATCGTCGCTGCTCGATCCCTATGCGACGCAGGTATTGCCGCGCGTGCGCGAGGCCGAGGTCGATTCATCTCTTTTGTCAAGACACGGGCAGGAAGCGCAGCCTTCCGTACATGTTCCGGATGTCGGGCATGGCGGTGCAGCGAAGAAGGCGTACCGCTCCAAGGCCTTCCTTTTCATTCTGTTCCTCGTATTGTTTTTTGGCTTCTTTGCCGGCGCATTCCTTTCCTATGGAAAGTTTTGGAGCGGTGCGGAAGTCGTCGTTCCCGATGTGACGGGACAGACGCTGGCCGTCGCCAAGCAGAAGCTGGAGGACAAGAAACTGCGCGTAGACATCGCGGAGATGTACGATTCCAATATACCGGCAGGGCAGGTCGTTAAGCAAGATCCCGAGGGAGGCTCGAAGGTCAAGGAAGAGCGCCTCGTGACCATCTACGTGAGCAAGGGGGGCGAGGAGGTCAGTATGCCGGAACTCAAGGGGATGCAGAAGTCAGCGGCGGAGAGCAAGCTGACCGGAGCGGGTCTGAAACTCGGCGTCGTGACGGAAGAGTTCTCCTCGCAGCCTGCAGGGAGCGTCATCGGGCAAGATCCGCGTGCTGGATCGAAGATCAGCAAGGGGCAGGTCGTCGACCTCGTGATCAGCAAGGGCGAGCGTCCGCGCAAGGTCTCCGTGCCGAGCGTCGTTGGCGGCGCGGAATCAAGCGCCAAGGAAGCGATCAAGAACCGCGGACTTCATGTAGGCTCCGTCACGAAGGAAGCGAGTTCGCAGGCGGCAGGCACGGTCGTGCGGCAGAGCCCGGCGGCAGGCAGCGAGGTGGAAGAAGGTACGGCGGTCGACCTTGTGCTTGCCGCCGAAACGGAAAAGAAGTCTTCGAAGACGAAGGAGCGCGCGTCGGACGACAATGCAGGCGACAAGACGCCCAGCAAGGACGCAAGCGGCGGCAAGTCGAACCGCTAGCAAGTGGGAGAGGAGGACGGTTTGTTGCAGGGAAAAGTGCTCAGAGCGCAAAACAGTTTCTTCTACGTGGCGACACGAGAGGGACTTGTAGAGGCGAAGCTGCGAGGCCGCCTGAAAAAGGAACGCATTGCCGTCGTGCCGGGCGATGATGTGGAGCTTGAGCTTACAGAAGGCGGCGCGGGCGTCATCGAGCGGCGCTGTGAGCGAAAGAGTCTTTTGCGCCGCCCGTTGGTCGCCAATATCGATCAGGTCGTCCTCGTCTTCGCCGCACGCGAGCCGGATATTAATCCCGTGCTCATCGACCGTTTTCTCGTGCTTGCCGAGTGGTCGAAGATCGAACGCATCGTCCTCTGCATCAACAAGATGGATTTGCTGGAGGGCGATGAGGCGGAGATTCCTGCCCTCGCCGCGCTCTATCGCGAAATCGGCTATCCCGTATGCCTGCTGTCCACTGTTACAGGGGAAGGCGTGGCAGACATGCAGTCTCTTGTCGAGGAAAAGACGAGCGTGTTTGCCGGCTCATCGGGTGTAGGAAAATCCTCTCTCTTGAACTGCCTCGCGCCGGGCATTGCCCTTTCTACGGGCGCTGTCAGCGAGAAGATCAAGCGCGGCAGGCATACGACGCGAACGGCGCAGCTTCTGCCGTTCGCCGGAGGATTCCTCGTCGATACGCCGGGTTTCAGCGCTACGGAGCTTGCTGAGATCGAGCCTTGTGCGCTCCCGGGGCTCTTCCCTGAATTTCGTTCCTTTTTCGGCGCTTGCCGATTTCAGCCCTGCACGCACAGCCACGAGCCGGGCTGCGCCGTCAAAGAAGCTGTGCAGGCGGGAAGAATTGAAGACTCACGCTATGCTTCCTATTTGGAAATGCTGCAGCAGAGTGTACAGAGAAAGAAGGTATATCGATGATTCAAGTGGCGCCGTCGATTCTCTCGGCGGATTTCGCGCATCTTGCCGATGAGGTGCAGCGCATTGAAACTGCTGGGGCGGAGTACGTCCATATCGATGTCATGGACGGCGCTTTTGTGCCGAACATCACGTTGGGCGCTCCCGTCGTGAAGTCGCTTCGCAAATGCTCTGCGGCGGTTTTTGATGTGCATCTGATGGTCGAGCGTCCGGAAGCGCAGATCGCTTCCTTCGCCGAGGCCGGTGCGGACGTCATCACCTTTCATATCGAGGCGGTGCGTCATGCCCATCGCCTCGTACAGGAGATCAAATCTCTCGGCTGCAGGGCGGGCGTCGCGCTCAATCCTGCGACACCGCTCGTCATGCTCGAAGAACTTATGGCAGATATCGACATGGCGCTCATCATGACGGTCAATCCGGGTTTCGGCGGACAGAAGTTCATTCCGTCGATGCTCGAAAAAATCGCGCTTCTGCGTCATACGGCAGAAGAAAATGATTTCGCTCTCGACATCGAGGTCGATGGTGGCATCAATGCCGAGACAGCGCCGCTCGTGAGAGAGGCGGGGGCGAACATCCTCGTCGCAGGCTCTGCCGTCTATGGGGCGAGCGATATAGAAAAAGCGATTCAGGCGATTCGCGGCTGAGGGAGGAGGAAACGCGAATGGAAAAGGCGGTAGTGCTGCTTTCGGGCGGACTTGATTCGACGACCTGCATGGCCGTCGCAAAGGAGCAGGGGAAAGAACTTTATCCCATCAGCTTTGACTATCATCAGCGTCACAGCATCGAGCTGGAAGGCGCGAAGAAGATTGCAGCTTTTTACAAAGTGAATCGTCATTTGATCATCGAGACGAACATGGAAGCGATCGGCGGCTCGGCGCTGACGGACGACAGCATCGCCGTGCCCGAGGGCGACGTTTCGCGCACGTCGGTTCCCGTGACCTACGTGCCTGCAAGAAATCTGATCTTCTTGAGCTATGCGCTCGGCTATGCCGAAACCATCGGCGCGCGCTCCGTCTACATCGGCGTCAACAGCGTCGACTATTCGGGCTATCCCGACTGCCGTCCCGAATTTATTCGGCATTTTCAGGCCGTCGCGGACTACTCGACGGAAGCGGCCTCCGAAGGAAAGCGCATCGAGATCGTCACGCCCCTGCAGAATTTGTCCAAAGCCGATATCGTGCGCTTGGCGACGCGTCTTGCCGTGCCGTTGGAGCTTACGCACAGCTGTTACAGCGGCGGTGAAAAGGCGTGCGGCGTCTGCGACAGCTGCAAACTGCGCCTGCAGGGCTTCGCGGCTGCCGGCATAAAAGACCCGATCGAGTATGAAAAGCGCTGAAGAAACGATGATGAAAGACATACAGAAAAGCGCGGATATGCGCGGCATCGACATACAGCATGTCGGCATCAAGGACGCCCATCTGCCGTTTCGCATCAAGACGAAGGCGGGCGATTTCCAGCAAGTCACAGCGCGCATCCGCTTTACGGTTTCCCTGCCAAAGGAGTACAAGGGCACGCACATGAGCCGCTTCCTGGAAATCTTGCAGCAGTGGTGCGACAAGCCCGTAGCGGAAGAAGAGATGGAAGCCATGCTGCAGGACGCGCTTCATCGTCTTGAAGCAGAGACGGCGAAGCTGCGCCTTTCCTTCAAGTATTTCATCGAGAAGGAAGCGCCGGCAAGCGGCAAGAAATCCGTGCTCGACCTTGATTGCTTCTTTGAGGGCGAAAAGCGTGCGGGCGAGGCGATGTCGTTCCGTCTTGGCGTCACCGTGCCTGCGACATCCCTCTGCCCGTGCAGCAAGGCGATCTCGCGCTACGGTGCGCACAATCAGAGGAGTCTTCTGCAAGCAGTCGTCGAGTTCAAGCCGCCCGCGCCGTGCATCTTCATCGAGGATCTCGCCGCGCTCATGGAAGAGCAGGCGTCGTGCCCGATCTATCCGCTGCTGAAGCGTGAAGATGAGAAGTATGTGACGGAAAAAGCATACGAGCAGCCAAAGTTTGTCGAGGACATCCTGCGCGACCTCGTGCTCGCCCTACGTCCCTTGCCCGGACTCTTTTGGTTCTCGCTTTCCTGCGAGAATTTTGAGTCGATTCACAATCACAGCGCCTATGCGAGCCACGAAGAATATGTGAATTGCGAGGCGAGGACAGCCGGTAAAGAGCAATGATCTGAGAAACTGCGTCGGGCCGCTCTGAGGAGGTGTCAAATGAAGGTGTTCTGCAAGCGTTTCATCGTACCGCTGCTGCTCGTTTTCTTCATCTCGGGCGCCGTCATCTATTCGACGGTCGACATTCATACGTTGAAAAATCTCACAGCGTTCCAGCCGTGGTCCATCGCCCTTGCGCTCCTCTGCGTGAGCCTTGGTCTGACGCTTGACGGCACGCGCCTCATGCACCTCGTGAAGATCTCGGGCGAGCACATCACGCTGGGACAGGCGGTGCAGGTGGTCTTCGGCAACTACTTCCTCGCGCTTCTGACGCCGGGGGCAACGGGCGGCGCTGTGGCGCAGCTCATGTTCCTGCGTCATGCAGGCGTACCGGCGGGCAAGGCGACGGTGCTTGTCATCGTGCGAACCCTCGTGTCCATCCTCTTCCTTATATGCTGCATGCCGTTCATTTTCCTGCACGACGCAGGCATCCTGCCTGGCGTGGACAATCATACGCTGATGCTCGTCTCCGTCATCGCCTTCGTCATCATCGCACTCATCGCGCTTGCCTTTCGCGCGAATGCGTTCGACTACATCATCCTGCGCCTGACGAAGCGACTGAGTGCGAAGCGCAGCAAAAAGCTGCTCTCTTTCTATCGTGATCTCAAGATGGGTGTGCATCTCCTCGCGTCCTCGCCCAAGAGCATGCTTCGCATCTTTTTTGAATCAGGCTTAAGTCTCATGTTCATCTATGCCATCGTTCCGTGTCTTCTTTTGGGACTCGGCGTGACAGAAGCCGATTGGTACACGGTCATGGGGCGCATGATTTTCCTCAACATGCTGCTCTACTTCACGCCGACGCCCGGCGGTTCCGGCATCGCGGAGGGCGGATTCGTCCTGCTCTTTGCCGATTCCGTACCGGCAGGCACCGTCGGCATCCTCGCCGTTTGCTGGCGGCTCATCGCCGAGTACATCCCGTTCTTCATCGGTCTTTACTACACGCTCAAGGTATTTGGCAGAGATTTTATGCATCGCCAGATGGAGCAGCAGGAGGATGGCTGAGCGTACAGGTATATCGCAAGGAGAAATAATGTTTCTTAAAGAAAATTTTTTCGTGCGCTTGCCATGATAGGAACTTTGCTATATAATTACCGATAGTAATTGTTTTCTCAAAAATTCATACAGACGTCATAAGTGTCGCCGATGTATATCGGCGAGCGATGAGAGGAAAATGGGTGAAAGACCCATGCTGTCCCGCAGCTGTAATCGGGGAATTTGTTTCCATGGGAAACGCTGGAATCGCTGTTTCTTATGAAAGTGCTGAATGCGTCGGCACTTCCTGACATGTCACTGGGGAAAATCCGGGAAGACGGAAACAAACGATGATCCGAGAGCCAGAAAGCCTGCTTATGATAAGATTCATTGCTTGACTTACGAGAGATGAGGAGATGGATGCCAGGGTATATTCGTTGGCGGAATATACCCGTGGTATTTTGCGCTTGCAGGAAAAATCCGCATGTCTTGTCTTGGTTGACGGACATGCGTTTTTTTATGGAAATGCCGGATAGCTGGGCGTTTCCTTATAGAGACCGATTCTGAGGATTCGGTCGCAAATGTCTTTTTTATATGATTTTTAAGGAGATGAGGTATTGCATTGAAAGGAAAAGATTTGATACGTCGCCTGTGTCAGATGCTCATCACGCTTTTGGGCGTTACATTCTTGACATTCGGTCTGACGTATCTCGCTCCCGGTGATCCTGTAGAGATGATCCTGGAGACTGGCGATACGATGGTGTCGCAGGAAACTATCGAAAAGACACGTCACGAATTGGGGCTTGACCGTCCCTTCCATGAGCAGTATCTGCACTGGCTTTCCGGCTTGCTGCATGGCGATATGGGCATGAGCTATTCCGCCAAGATGCCGGTTGCCGAAAAGCTTGAGCAGAATCTTCTCGGCACGCTGCTTCTGGCAGGAACAGCAACCTTGATGATGCTCGTCGTTTCTGTGCCTTGCGGAGTCATCGCAGCTTTATATCGCAACCGTTGGCCGGATTATTTGATTCGCGGCGTGTCCTTTCTCGGCGTTTCGATGCCAAGCTTCTGGGTCGGCTTGCTGCTTCTCTTCGTCTTCGGTTTGAAATTGGGACTGTTCCCGATTTCGGGCGGCGAGGTCACTCTGGAAGGGTTGATTCTTCCGTCTGCAACCCTGGCGATCCTCCTGTCTTCCAAGTATACGAGGCAGGTGCGTATCGCCGTGCTCGAAGAGTTCAGTCAGGATTACGTCATCGGCGCCAAGGCTCGCGGTCTGTCCATGCAGCGCATTCTGTGGCGCCATGTGCTGCCCAATGCGTTTTTGCCGCTCATCACGCTCTTCGGTTTGGCTCTAGGCTGGCTCTTGGGCGGTGTGGCGATCGTCGAGATCGTCTTCGGCTGGCCCGGCATAGGCCGCCTGGCGGTGCGGGCGATCGAGATGCGAGACTATCCGTTGTTGGAGGGATTCGTTCTCTGGACAGCCATCTTCTACATGGTAGTCAACTTCCTTGTGGATCTGTCCTATGTGTATCTTGATCCGCGCCTGAAGAAGGGGGAGAGGCCATGAGCAAGGACGCAAAGCTCCTGCGCTTCTATTCCATATTGGCAGGGTTGATCTTCCTCACAGCGCTTCTCGCGCCCTTCATCTTGACGCAGGATCCCTATGAGTCGTCGATGCAGCAGGCATTTCTGCCGCCTTCCGCCGAGCATTGGTTCGGAACGGATAAACTCGGGCGCGATCTCTTTACGCGCGTGATTTACGGCGCGCGCATATCGGTGTTCATGTCTTTGACGGTCGTCATCCTCATCGCCGGCATCGGCTCTGCCATCGGCGTCGTTGCCGGCTATGTCGGCGGCAAGGTGGATACGATCATCATGCGCCTTGCCGATATGTTCCTCGCCTTTCCGGGCATCGTGCTGGCGATTGCCATTGCGGGCATGATGGGCGGCAGCGTGGTCAATGCCATCCTCGCTCTTGTCGCCGTCGGTTGGACGAAGTATGCACGCCTGGCGCGCAGCATGACGCTGAAGGTGCGCCAGCAGGATTATATCGCGGCGGCTGTGACGAACGGCACGCGTCCCGTGCAGATGTTTTTCCGCCATATCGCGCCCAATATCCTTTCCATCATACTGGTGACGGCAGCCGTCGATATCGGGGCGATGATGATGGAGCTGGCAGGTCTTTCGTTCCTAGGCTTTGGCGCGCAGCCGCCGACGCCGGAATGGGGACTCATGCTCAACGAAGGCAGGCAGGCACTGCAGACGGCGCCGTGGCTCATGCTGTTCCCCGGCGCCGCCATCGTCCTCGTCGTCGCCGTGTTCAATCTGTGGGGAGATGCGCTGCGCGATTGGCTTGATCCAAACAAGGCAAGCTGATGGTTTTACGATGTCTTATGATTTTAGGAGGCTGAAATTTAATGAAAAAGTGGAAGAAGTTGCTTTCTGTTGCCATGGCGGCGTGTTTGTCCGTGGCGGTATTCGCAGGCTGCGGCGGCAAAGAGGCTTCGAAGGATACCTTGCGCGTCGGCGTGACGAACTTCGCGGACTCTCTTGAGCCGACGGAAAATGCTTTCGGCTGGGTCGTCATGCGCTACGGTATGGGCGAGACGCTGACGAAGTTTGATGAGAAGATGAACATCCAGCCGTGGCTCGCAGAGAAATGGACGATCAGCGACGACAAGCTCACGTGGACGTTCAAGATCCGCGACGGCGTGAAGTTCTCGAACGGGAACCCGCTGACGGCAGAGGCTGTCAAGGCCTCCATCGAGCGCGCCTTTGCCAAGAACACGCGCGCCGCGACGTTCTTCAAGTACACGGAGATGAAGGCGGAAGGACAGAATCTCATCATCACGACGGACAAGCCGGCGCCGAGTATGCCCGGCTACCTCGCCGACCCGCTCTTCCTCATCGTCGATGTGTCGGCGGAAAAGGATCGCGACTTTGCAAAGCAGGGACCGATCTGCACGGGGCCTTACGTCTGCGAATCCTTCGTCAAGGAAAAGGCAGTCATGAAGAAGAATCCCAATTACTGGGACGGCGAGGTGCCGTTCGAAACGGTGGAGATTCCTTCGATCGACGATCCGAATACGCGCGCCATGGCGCTCCAGTCCGGTGAAGTGGACATGGCTGTGAACATCGCCCCGGGCGACGTTGGCTTGTTCAACGATACGAGCAAGTATCATGTCGACAAGATTGCCTCGCTGCGCACGGTGCTCGCGCGCATCAACGAAAAGGGCATCCTCGGCGATCCCAAGGTTCGCGCTGCGTTCATCAGCATGTGTGACCGCAAATCGTACAACGAAGTGATCTTGAAGGGCACCTTCATCGAAGGCAAGGCTCCTGTTCCTCCTTCCCTTGATTATGGTTTTGATCAGCTTTCCGACCCCAACCACTACGATATCGAGCGTGCCAAGAAGCTGCTTGATGAGGCAGGCTGGAAGGATACGGACGGCGACGGCATCCGCGACAAGGACGGCAAGCCTCTGAGCGTCGACTTCATCATCTACAACAGCCGCGCCGAACTGCCGATCTATGCGGAAGCCGTGCAGGCGGACGGCAAGAAGATCGGTTTTGACATCAAGGTGAAGACGGTCGACTACAATCTGCTCGACAAGATCGGTATCAACGGCGAGTATGACCTGCTGATTTCCAATATCATCACGGCAAATACGGGCGATCCCGAGATTTATCTCAACTGGTACTGGCGCACGAACAAGGACGGCGACAACCAGCAGAACGGTTCGGGCTACAGCAACCCCGAGTACGATGCAAAGTGCGCGGCTCTTGCTGTCGAGTTTGATCCGGCGAAGCGCCGTCAGCTCATGATCGAGATGCAGCAGATCCTCTTGAACGATGCAGCTGCGCTCTTCCTCGGCTATCCTGAGACGAACATCATCAGCTCGACGAAGATCACGGGTGCGACGATGTATCCGTCCGATTACTATTGGATCACGAACAAGATTCGCCCGGCGAAGTAAGGAGAAAGGAAGAACGATATGCTTCTTGAGGTCAAGAACCTCCATATCCAATATGCCGGCACCGAGATGGTGCATGGCATAAGTTTTTCCCTCGATTCCGGTGAAGTGTTGTCACTCGTGGGCGAGAGCGGCAGCGGCAAGACCAGCGTCATACGCGCGATCTTGGGCTGCCTCCCCCACGAGGGGCGCGTGAATGAAGGCGAGATCATTTTTTCCGGCGTGAACATGCTGGAAAATACGCCGAAGATGTGGCGCGACATCAGCGGGCGCAACATCTCGATGATTTTTCAGGACAGCGGCAGCATGATGAATCCCATACGCACGATTGGCAGCCAGTTTGTCGAGTACATCCTGGAGCACAGCTCGATGGACCCACAGAAGGCGGAAAAAGAGGCGAAGGAAATGCTGGACAAGATGCAGCTTCCGAACCCCGATACCATCATGGACAGCTTTCCCTTTGAGCTTTCAGGCGGCATGCGCCAGCGTGTCGGCGTCGCCATGGCGATGTTCTTTCGGCCGCAGCTCCTCTTGGCAGATGAGCCGACTTCGGCACTCGACGTCACGACACAGGCGCAGGTGGTCAAGGAACTGATGAAAATCTGCCGCGAGGACGGCACGGCCATCATCCTCGTCACGCACAACCTAGGCGTTGCCACCTATATGTCGGACAAGATCATGGTCATGCAGAACGGGCACGTCGTGGAAGAGGGAACGTCTGAGGCGATCATCGAAAACCCGCAGGCGAACTACACGAAGGAACTCCTGCATTCCGTGCCGCAGATCGGGGGTATGTCGTATGCCAGTTAAAAACGAAGAAGTCCTGCGCATCGAGCATATCACGAAGCGTTTCCCCACAGCTGACGGCCGTGCGCTCACGGCCTGCGATGATGTGAGTTTCTCCCTGTGCAAGGGGGAAACTCTCGGCATCGTGGGCGAGAGCGGCTGCGGCAAGAGTACGCTGGTCAAGACGCTCATGCAGCTTCATAAGCCGACGGAGGGCAAGATTTTCTTTCAGAACAAGGAAATCACATCTCTTACGGGAGAAGAAGCGCGGCAGAATCGCCGCAACATCCAGATGGTCTTTCAAGACCCCGGTACGGCGTTCAATCCCAAGATGAAGATCAAGGACATCCTTGCCGAACCTTTGCGCAACTTCGGACTTTTGAAGACGAGTGCAGCGGAAAAGGCGAAGGAGCTATTGAACCTCGTCGAACTTCCCGCAGAATTTGCCGAGCGTTATCCCGGCAATATGAGCGGCGGGCAGAGGCAGCGCGTCGGCATTGCACGTGCGCTGGCGCTTGAGCCGGAAATCCTCGTCTGCGATGAGGCGACGAGTGCGCTCGACGTCTCCGTGCAGGGAAAGGTCGTCGAACTTCTGGCAAAACTGCAGAAGGAGAAGGGCATCTCCATCCTCTTCATCTGCCATGACCTGGCGCTCGTCGCGTTGCTCACGCACCGCGTCGTCGTCATGTATCTAGGCAATGTCGTCGAAATCCTGCGCGCAAAGGATCTGCCTGAGGCGAAGCATCCCTATACGCAGGCCTTGATGAAGTCGGTCTTTCCGCTGCAGCCCAAGGGCAAGGCGGACGTTCAGCTTCTTCGCGGCGAGATTCCAAGTCCGCTCGATGTGCCCAAGGGCTGTCCTTTTCAGAATCGCTGTGACAAGTGCATGCCGGTCTGCAAGGAAAAGAAGCCTCAGCGCAGGGAGCTTGCACCGGGTCATATCGTAGCATGTCACCTTTTTGCACAAGATCAAGAAGAGACAAAGGGCGCCTGAAACGAATCGTGCAGTTGACGATGATATTCTTAAAAAGAAAAAGATTTTTATTATCGTCTTGTTGCAAGGAAGGCTTTGTTGTATAATCAGCAACGGTAATTATGTGACGAGCTGGAAGCAAAGGGGCTTGGGACGATTTATGACATTGACCGCTCACGATCGCAAGTATCTCGCAATCGCTATGCCTGCCGCCATGGAAGGCGTATTCATGAATCTCTTGGGCATGGCGGATCTCGTCATGGTCGGCGCCTTGGGCACGCTGTCCATTGCGGCAATCGGCGTCTTCGAGCAGCCGCGCATGGTGCTTCTGACCGTTGCGCGTTCCTTTGCCTCCGTGATCGTGCTCTTGGTGGCACGTCATGTCGGGGCGGGAAGACGGCAAGAAGCGGGGGAGGCTCTTCTGCATTCGGTGTTCATCACGATGCCGGTTCTTGCTGTCATGCACTTTGCAGCCTTTCTCTTCGTAGACGATGTGCTTCTCCTCATGGGAGCAAAAGAGGAGTATTTCGCTCTTGCACACAGCTATGCGGCGATTGCCGTTGCGGCAGTCTTCTTTCTGTCCATGGCGACACTTCTGCAGGCAGTGCTCATCGGCTTCGGCAATACGGCGCTCGTGCTTGCTGTCAATGTGACGAGCAATGTCATCAATGTCATAGGCAATGCATTCCTGATTTTCGGTCTCGGGCCATTTCCGGCGCTTGGCGTCGAGGGCGCGGCAATTGCTACGCTTCTAGGCTCGTTATTTGCTTTCCTTGCTACGCTCGTCGCGCTTTTTCGCCTGGGAATCTTTCGTGAAGTGCAGAAGATTCTTCCCGATCTGCCATTCTTGCGAGAATTTGGCCGCCTCTTCGCCGGAATTTTCGGCGAGATGGGCTGCGAGCGCGTCGGCATGGTGCTTTATTCGCGCATGGCTGTGGAACTTGGTACGATTCCCTTCGCCGTACACAGCATCTGCATGAATTTCTGCGACCTTTACTATGGCTTTGCTCAAGGTATGGGAAAGGCGAGCATGGTGCTTGCCGGCCAGTCCTGCGGCGCACGCCGCATACACGGCTGGCGCGCCTACCTGCGTGCAGGCGTCCGGTGGGGGCTGGCATTCTCTCTGCTCGCCGCAGTATTGACGGCAGTTTTCCCAACTTCCATCATCGGTTTCTACGACCGCGATCCTGCGGTCATCACCATGGGAACGCCCATCATGCTCTTCGTGGCTGCAGTGAGCTTCCCTGAGGCCTTGGCGCTGATTTTTGCCGGCGTCCTGCGCGGCAGCGGCAAAACGGGTCAGGTGGCGATGTGCTACTTTGTCAGCGTGACTTTTCTGCGTCCCATCTTCACTGCATTCCTGCTCTATGGCATGGGGCTTGGCATCTTGGGCGCATGGATTGCGCTCGCCTTTGACCAATGCTTACGCGCAGCGGCATCGGGCTTCCTCGTACGGCGCGTGCGTGTCGCAGAGCTGATGGGCAAGGATTAACATGATTTATTTATGAAACATTTAGGAGGAATTTCATTCATGAACAAGAAGTTTTTGACGGCAGCGCTTGCTGCGGCACTTTCCTGCACGACAGTTTCCGCCTTTGCGGCGGCGAATCCCTTCGCCGATGTGCCTAGGGATCATTGGGCCTACGATGCCGTGGCTGAGCTTGCTGATGAAGGCGTCATCGAGGGCTATGGCGACGGCACGTATCGCGGCGAGAATGAGATCACGCGCTATGAGATGGCGCAGATGGTCGCCAAGGCAATGGCGAAGGAAGATCAGGCCAATGCACAGCAGAAGGCAATGATTGACCGCCTCGCAGCCGAGTTCTCCGCAGAGCTCAGCAACCTCGGCGTGCGCGTCGCCAACCTTGAAGACCGCATCGACAACGTGAAGTGGGGCGGCGAGATGCGCTACACGGCTAAAAAGACGATGTTCCATGATGGATCGGATTCTTCTATGAACCGTTTGGAACTTCGCTTGAAGCCCGTCGCCACAATCAACGATCACTGGCTCGTGCGCGCTCGAATCGACGGCCGCGCTGATATGAAGACCGATACGGCAGGTTCGATGCAGCTCAAGCAGGCGAATGTCGAAGGTCACTACGGCGCATGGACGATTGAAGCAGGCATGTTTCCTGTGTGGACGGAGCAGGGCGTCATCTTGGATGACAGTATCTCCGGCGGACAGGTCACCTATGCGGGCGACAAGGTCACGGCGGTTCTGACGGGAGGCCGTATCGGCAAGGGCAGGTTTGTTGCTCGCTATACGCCTGATGGCTCAGATATTTATCCTTTCAAATCGACTGGCGACTTCGGCAAGGCGGCGCTGACCTTCCGCCCGAGCAGCAAATTTGACATCACGGGAGAGTACGTCCATATCGGAGGAGTTGATACCGAAAACTATACTCCCGAAACGAAAAGATACGGCAGCAACGATCTTGGCATCTGGGGCGTCGGCGCGAGCTACAAATTTGACAAGAATGTCAAGCTCAGCGGGTACTATGGAGAGAACACGAAGGGCGACCTCGACAAGAAGTTCAACCGCAACTACAATGCCGAGCTTAGGTACAAGGGCGCTTCGAAGGCTGACCACGGCTCCTTCGGCCTTTACGCTGCCTACCGTCATCTCGGCAACATGAGCGTCGTCGCGCCGACGTTCTCGGGGGCTGAGGCCAGCTGGAAGGGCTGGGAAGTCGGTGGCGAGTATACGTTCGCGAAGAACATCGTCGGCTATGTTGCCTACTTTGATGGCGAGAATATCGTGGACAATGGGCGAGATGTAAAGAAACTCTGGTCCCGCATCCGCTACTTCTTCTGATTCCCCATATCGCATAGACAAAAATTCGAGAGGCGATTTTCACCGCCTCTCGAATTTTTGTCTGTGTTTGCAGGAATTACTTGCAGCATATAAAAATCAATGCTATAATAAAATCGTTTTCACAGAGTAAAGCACTAAAGAATCTGCTGCTTCAACAAAAAGGACGGGATGGGTATGATCAATGAAAAGCTGCGCAATGAGTTGAGCGATCAGCTTATGGCGGCAGTCTTGCTCCTGCGCAATACAGAGGAAAGCTATGCTTTTTTTGAGGACATTTGCACGGTCGCCGAGCTCAAGGCGATGGCACAGCGACTCGAAGTGGCGTCCATGCTGCGGCGGGGGAATACATACGATGCGATTGTGGAGCGAACGGGAGCCAGTACGGCGACGATCAGCCGCGTAAAGCGCTGCCTGAATTACGGCGCCGACGGCTACGAACTTGTGCTCGAGAGAATGCGGCAGAAAAAGGACGAAAAAAATAGGCAAGAGGTGGATGAAGATGTCCGAAAATGAATGGATTTTTGGGATTCCCTACGGAACGCGGGATCTCATGCCGCAGGAGGCGCAGGAAAAGCGCCATGTGGAAGCGGCACTCATGGGGCTTTTTCGTCTCTGGGGCTACGATGAGATCGCGACGCCTGCTATCGAGTACCTTGACACCTTGACGATGGGAAATGGGCGCTGCCTGGAACCGCAGATGTTCAAACTCTTCGCTCAGGACAACAGGACACTGGCGCTGCGCCACGAGATGACGACGCCCATCGCGCGTCTTGTCGCGAGCCGCATGAGGGAGGAATCTCTGCCGCTGAAACTTGCCTATATCAGCAACGTTTTCCGCTCGGAGCAGGCGCAGGCGGGGCGGCAGTGCGAATTCAATCAAGGCGGCGTTGAGCTCATTGGCACAAGCGCCGTCGCGGCTGATGCCGAGGTCATCGCCTTGGCCATCGAAGGCATCCGCGCGGCAGGGCTGCAGGATTTTCAAGTCTGCCTCGGGCAGGTCGACTTCATCGGCGGCATGATGCGCCAGATGCACTTCACCGAGACGCAGCAGGAGCGCGTCACATTTGCCCTGGAGCGGCACGATCTCGTAGAGCTTGCCGCAATCGTGGAGGAAACGGATCTTCCCGCTGCGGCAAAGGAGGGCATGAAGCGAATTCCCACGCTGCACGGAAAGAAGGATGTCCTGCACGAAGCCTACAGTATTGTATTGAACGAGCAAGGGCGAAGGGCGCTCGACAATCTGTCGGAGATTTATCGCCTGTTGCAGGAATACGGCGTCGCCGAATACGTCTCTTTCGATCTCGGTGTGATTCGCGACTTGAATTATTATACGGGGATGGTGTTCGAGGCGTACGCCCCGGGGATGGGCTATCCTATATGCGGCGGCGGGCGCTACGACCAACTGCTTGCGGGCTTCGGCAATCCTTGCCCCGCCACGGGTTTCGCGCTGGGCATCGAGCGCCTGCTTCTTGCAAAGGAGCGTCAGAGTCAAAAGCGAATCCTGCCATCCAAAGACTGCTACATCGCCTATGCACACGACAAACTGCCCGAAGCGCTGCAAGAGGCAAGGAAACTGCGTGAGCAGGGGAAGACATGCGAAACGGCGTTTCAGGCGCAGGCAGAGCAGAAGGCCGACGAGTACAGAAAATCCAAGGGCTATAAAGAGCTCATCTACATTTCATGAAACAGAGGGTTCTGCAATTCCTCCATGCCCTCACAGCGCATCTGAATGAAAGCGATCATGCTTTTGTGCGCCGGTTTCTTGACGAAGGGGAGCGTGTGCTGTTCTATGCGATGGACCTCATCGATCAGCGTCATGCGCTTCATACGGCGTATACGGCATTGGAATTGGCACACAAAAAAAACGGCGTGGACGAAATTTTTCTCGTGCGCATCGCTCTCCTGCACGATGTGGGGCGCGTGAAAGGCGACCTCGGCCTTTGGGGAAAGGTCGCCGTCGTTCTCCTGAACCGCTTTCTGCCGCATTTTTCGCACCGTCATGCGACTGTCTCGCGCGATGGCATCTTCGGTTTTTGGCGTCATGCACTTTACGTCTATTATCATCATGCCGAAATCGGCAGTGAGAAATTGCGTCTCTTGGGATGCAGCAGGGAAGCGTCCGTCGTGCGTCTGCACCACGCTTCGCCCACAGCCGAAGATTCGATGGAACTGCAGTTGCTGCGGCAGGCGGACAGTCTGAATTAGTGAAAGCACTGATAAATTCAGCCGCCCGTCTTCACACTTCCGGGCGATCTCGTTTTATCAGCGCTTCCTTAGTGATTCGAGGTGTAATTGATGGATATAAACGGAAAGGACTACTTGACGATTGCTTTTCCGAAGGGCAAGCTTTTTGGGCTGTCCAAAGAGCTTTTTTCCCGCGTCGGCTATACGGCGGAGGGACTGGAAGAGAAATCGCGCAAGCTCATCATTTCCAATGAGGAAAAGAAGATTCGCTTCATCGTCGCGAAGACGGCGGACGTGCCGACGTATGTCGAATACGGTGCGGCGGACATCGGCGTCATTGGCAAGGATGTCCTCGCGGAAGCGGAAAAGGACGTTTATGAAGTCCTCGACCTCGGCTTTGGCAAGTGCCATCTGATGATGGCGGTCGATAAAGCGCAGAGGAGAGCAAAGCTCGCCGACTATGCGCATACGCGCGTCGCTACGAAGTTTCCTCATATAGCGGAGCAGTTTTTTACAAAAAAAGGCATGCAGATGGAATACATCAAGCTCAATGGATCCATCGAGCTTGGTCCCTTGGTCGGGCTTTCCGAGAGCATCGTGGACATTGTGGAAACGGGCACGACGCTCAAGGAGAACAATCTTGAGGAAATCGCGCACATCATGGATGCGACGGCGCGGCTCATCGTCAATCGCGTGAGCTACAAGCTGAAGTTTGAGCGGATCTACCGCCTGGTCGAAGATTTGCGCAGTGCGTTGGAAAGCGGGGAAGCAAAATCATGAAGATTGTATCGGCAAAAGAGCTCGGTAAAGATAAAATACGGAAGCTCTTGGTGAAGCCGCCCTTCGATGAGGTGCAGCTCAATCCAAAGATTCGCGAGGCGAACCGAAAGATCTTCGGCGCCGATCTCACGGCGGCGGAAGTCGCCGTGCGCATCGTCGAGGACGTGCGCCGTCATGGCGATGAAGCCGTCATCAAGTACACGAAGCTCATCGACGGCACGGATTTTTCCCCCGAAGATTTTCAAGTGTCGGAAGAGGAATTTGCCGAAGCGGAAAAAAATGCAGACCCGGCAATCGTCGCATCGCTACAAAGAGCCGCGCACAATGTGCGCAGCTACCACGAAGAACAAAAAGCAAATTCATGGCTGACGTACCGTGAAAAAGGCTCAATTCTCGGGCAGTCGCTGATTCCGCTCGACCGCGCGGGCATCTATGTGCCGGGCGGCACGGCGGCGTATCCGTCCTCCGTCTTGATGAACGCTGTTCCGGCTGCCGTCGCAGGCGTCGGCGAGATCATCATGATGGTGCCGCCGAAAAACGGCAAGATCAATCCCTATGTGCTTCTTGCGGCGAAGATTGCGGGCGTGTCCAAGGTCTACAAGATCGGCGGCGCACAAGCAATCGCCGCCATGGCGTACGGCACTGCGACGATTCCGCGCGTCGACAAGATCACGGGTCCCGGCAACATCTTCGTCACGCTCGCGAAGAAAGCTGTTTACGGCCATTGTGACATCGACATGCTCGCCGGCCCGAGCGAGATCCTCATCGTCGCCGACGAGACGGCAGATCCCGCCTATACGGCAGCCGATATGCTGAGTCAGGCGGAGCATGACACTCTGGCGTCAAGCATCCTCATCACGACGAGCGCAAAGCTCGCGCATGAGGTCGAGGCTCTGCTGGAGGAACAGCTGAAAGGGCTGCCGAGGGAAAATATCGCCAGAGCGTCCATCGAGAACAACGGTCTCATCGTCATCGCCGATGACATCATGGAAGCATTGGAATACGCGAACATTTCCGCGCCTGAGCACATGGAACTTCTGACGAAGCAGCCGTTCGAGCTTCTGCCCTATGTGCGCCATGCGGGAGCCGTTTTCCTCGGCGCATATTCTCCGGAACCCTTGGGCGATTACTTCGCGGGTCCCAACCATGTATTGCCGACGGGCGGCACGGCGAGATTCTATTCCGTGCTCAACGTCGAGACCTTCATGAAGCGCACGAGCATCATTTCCTATACGAAGGACGCCCTGCATGATGTGGAGGCGGACATCATACGTCTGGCGGAGGCGGAGGGGCTGCACGCCCATGCCAATGCCGTACGTCTGCGCAGCAAGGAGAGGAAGGACTGACATGCGCCAAGCCGAGGTCAAGAGAAAGACAAATGAAACGGAAATCGCGCTTCGCATCGGCCTTGACGGCACAGGCAAGTGCTCCATCAATACGGGAATCGGCTTCTTCGACCACATGATGACCCTTTTCGCCGTACATGGACTTTTTGACCTGGACATCCTTTGTCATGGCGATACCGAGGTGGACGGACATCATTCCGTCGAGGACATCGGCATCGCCTTGGGACAGGCATTTCGCGAGGCTCTGGGCGACAAGGCGGGCATTGCACGCTACGGGTCGTTCTACTTGCCTATGGATGAAGCGCTCGCCTTCGTGACGCTCGACATCAGCGGCAGGGCATACCTCGTCTACGATGGGGGCGAGATGACGCCCGTCGTCGGCAGCTACGATACGGAGCTGACGGAGGAGTTTTTGCGTGCCTTTGCCTTCAATGCCGGCATCACGCTTCATGCCAAGGTGCTCTATGGCAGGAATACGCACCATAAGATCGAAGCGATCTTCAAGGCGCTCGCTCATGCGCTGCGCCTTGCCGTCGCCAAGGATCCGCGCGTCAAAGGCGTGCCGTCGAGCAAGGGTGTTTTATAGGAGGATTTGCATGATTGCGGTCATTGATTACGGCGTAGGAAACCTCTTCAGCGTGGAAAAAGCGCTCCTCCATAGTGGTGCAGAAGTGGAGGTCACGCACGATGCAGAACGAATTGCGGTGGCGGAGAAGCTCGTCCTGCCGGGTGTGGGCGCATTCGGCGACTGCATGAAGCGTCTGGAAGCGACGGGGTTGATCCCTGTGATACGGCATGAGATAGAAGCGGGAAAGCCGCTTCTTGGCATCTGCGTCGGCCTGCAGATCCTTTTCGAAGGCAGCGATGAATCGCCACACGCTGCAGGACTTGGCGTCTTTTCCGGCAGGGTGCGCCGCATCGAGGCGCCTGGGCTGAAGATTCCGCACATGGGATGGAACTCCTTGGATTTTGCGGAACGTCATGAGGGGCAGCCGGGCATTGGCCTTTTCCGCGGCATCCGTGCAGGTTCTTACGTCTACTTCGTTCACAGCTATCATGCTGTGCCCGAAGAGCCTCAGATCATCACGGCGCAGGCGATGTACGGCGAATGCCTGACGGCGGCAGTAGCGAAGGACAATGTTCAGGCCGTCCAGTTCCATCCCGAGAAATCGGGAGCGGTCGGCAGCGCGATCCTGAAGAATTTTGTGAATGCTTAGGGGGCGGGAGAATGCTCATCATTCCGGCGATTGATATAAGAAATGGAAAATGCGTGCGCTTGTTCAAGGGGGACTTTGCCCAGGAGACGGTTTTTTCGGATCATCCTGAGGAAATGGCGATGAAGTGGCAGAGCGCCGGCGCACGCTTCCTGCACCTTGTCGACTTGGACGGCGCTCTGGCGAAGAAGCCGATGAATCTCGCTGCGGTAGAGCGCATCCTGGGGACTGTAGACATCCCTGTTGAACTTGGCGGCGGCATCCGTTCGCTCGAAAACATCGAAGAGGTGCTGGCTCTCGGTGTGAGTCGCGTGATCCTCGGCTCCGTGGCGGTGCAGGATCCCGCGCTTGTGAAAGAGGCCTGCCAAAAGTACGAGGAGCGCATCATCGTTGGTATCGACGCCAAGGACGGCATCGTCGCCGTCGATGGCTGGGGCGTTTCCGGCGAAGTGGAAGCGGGCGAGTTGGCAAAGCGCATGGTCAATGCAGGCGTTCGCACCATCATCTACACCGACATTTCTCGTGACGGAACATTGTCGGGCGTGAACGCGGAGGCGACGATCGCGCTCGCCAAGGAGAGCGGCGCAGCGGTCATCGCTTCGGGCGGTGTAAATTCTCTCGATGACATCCGTCGCCTGAAGGCGTTGGAAGCCGATGGCGTCTGCGGCGTGATCGTCGGCAAATCCATCTATACGGGGGCGCTTGACTTGCAGGAAGCCATTGAAATCGCCGGCCAGGAGGGGTAAAATGTATACGAAGCGCATCATTCCCTGCCTCGATGTCAAAAACGGGCGCGTCGTCAAGGGTACGAACTTCGTCGGTCTGCGCGATGCGGGCGATCCCGTCGAGCTGGCGGCACGCTATGACAAAGAAGGGGCGGACGAGCTGGTGTTCCTCGACATTACGGCGTCGCACGAGGAGCGTTCGACCATCGTCCAAGTGGCCAAGGCCTGCGCCTCCGAGATGTTCATCCCGTTCACCGTCGGCGGCGGCATACGCACGCCCGAGGATATCCGCAGGCTGTTGAAGTCGGGTGCGGACAAGGTGTCCTTCAACACGGCCGCCGTGAAAGATCCCGAGGTTCTGCGCCTCGGCGCGGAGCGCTTTGGCAGGCAGTGCATCGTCCTCGCCATCGACGCGCGAAAGAGCGGGGAAAACGAGTGGGAGGTCTACATCAATGGCGGCAGGACGCCGACAGGCATGGACTGCCTTGCCTGGGCGAAGAAGGGCGTCGCTTTGGGCGCAGGAGAAATCCTTTTGACGAGCATGGACGCTGACGGCACGAAGGATGGCTACGACATCGCGTTGACGCGCGCTGTTTCTGAAAGCGTCCCTGTGCCCGTCATCGCCTCGGGCGGCGCGGGGAAGCTCTCTCATTTTTATGATGTACTGACGGAAGGGAAGGCGGACGCCGTCCTTGCCGCTTCGGTTTTCCACTATGGCGAATTTACCATAAGGGAAGTCAAGGATTATCTGAAGAATCGTGGAGTGGAGGTCAGATTATGAATACTTCGATTGATATTTCCATGATACATTTTGACGAAAAAGGTCTTGTCCCCGCCATCGTGCAGGAGGAAAACGGCGAGGTTCTCATGCTCGCCTACATGAATGAGGAATCGCTGAAGAAAACTTTGGAAACAGGCTTCACATGGTTCTACAGCCGCTCGCGCAAGAAGCTCTGGCGCAAGGGGGAGACTTCGGGCAACGTGCAGCAGGTCAAGGAAATCTCCTACGACTGCGACGGAGACACGCTTCTCGTGCGCGTGCATCAGGCGGGCGTCGCGTGCCATACGGGCACATACTCGTGCTTCAGCGGACGCAGGCTGGGCAAGGACGAGAAGGGCGTCGCCGTCATCGGCGACGAGCCGCAGACTTCGCTCGCAGAAGTGCTCAATGCCGTTTATCATGTCATCCAGGAGCGGCGCGTTCATCCCGTTGAAGGTTCCTACACGAATTATCTCTTCGACAAGGGACAGGACAAGATCTTGAAAAAGGTAGGCGAAGAAGCGGCAGAGACCATCATCGCCTCAAAGAATATGGAAAAGAGCGACATCCTTTACGAGATGGGCGATCTCTGGTATCACTGCCTCGTGCTTCTCGCGTTCCACAACATCGTGCCCGATGAACTCTTCGTCGAGCTTATGAACCGCAGGAGCGGCGGCAGCTACCACCAATTCACAGGAAAGGACGGCGTGCGTCCCGATGTGTGAGGAAAAGGGCGATGTCCTGCAGCTGCCCGAACCTGACCTCCTGCCTGACCGGGAAATCAACTTCCTGGAGCTTATTGAACTTCGCGCAAGCCGTAGGCAGTACACGGCGGAGGCTCTGTCCTTGCAGGAGCTTTCTTATCTCTTATGGTGCACGCAGGGCGTCAAGATGATCGCACAAGGAGGGCGCACGCTGCGCAATGTCCCGTCGGCAGCGGCGCTCCATCCGTTGACAACCCTGTTGTATCTGCAGAATGTAGAAAATGTGCCCACAGACTTTTATCAATTTATGCCTGTGGAACATGCACTGAAGCGTTTGACTCTTTCTGAAGATGCTCCAGAGGAAATGCTCACCGCCTTCGAGCAACAGGCAATGGTGCGTCAAAGCGCGGCAATCTTCTTCTGGGTCGCAGACGTTGTGCGCGGCATTCGCACGTACGGGCGCAAGGTCTACGAGTACATCTATCTTGATGTCGGTCATATCGGGCAGAATTTCTATCTGACGGCTGAGGCACTGGGCTTGGGCGCGTGCGCCGTCGGCCGATTCGATGAGGCGATGCTGCATCACTCGCTCCTGCTCGACGGTGAGGAGAAAAAGATCGTACATGCGGCCTGCATCGGCAAGATATGATTTCTATCTTGCCGATGCGGGCTTGCTTTTCGTGTGTATCGTAGGATATAATGGAAATCATCATATATCATCTGAAAACGGGAGGCTTCTTTTCGATGAAAAATACGAAACCGATCTATACGATAGGGCATCGCAATCCGGACACGGATTCCATCTGCTCCGCAATCGGCTATGCGCATCTGAAGCAGGCGATGGGCGAGAATGTTGTGCCGGCGCGTGCGGGAAAGGTCAACGAGGAGACGAAATTTGCTCTGAACCACTTCCATGTGGAACAGCCGCTTCTCATCACCGATCTCTATCCGCGCGTGAAGGATATCACGCTCGACTGCAAGACTGTCGTCAAGGAAACGGACAGCTTGCGTCATCTCGGTGAAATCATGCGTGAAAACGATCTGAAGTCGGTTCCCGTCGTCGATAAGGACGAGCGGCTCATTGGCATCGTGACCGTCAGCGACCTCGCGCAGCGCTATTTCAAGGAACTCAGCATGCAGAATCTCGCCGACGCGGGCGTCTCCTTCCGCGATGTGATCCGCGTCATTGACGGTGAGGTCATCGTCAACGGCGATGAGGGCGGCAAGATTCGCGGCAATGTGCGCATCGCGGCGGGCAGCATCAGCATGATTCAGGATGTCGTCAAGGAGCACGACGTCGTCCTCATCGGTGACCGCAGGGACGAGACTCTGATTGACTGCCTGAAGCAGGGAATCGACTGCATGATCGTCACGGGCAACGGCAGGGTGTCGCCGAGCGTCATCGAGGAAGCCGAGGAGCGCCACATGCTCATCATCAACACGCCCTATGACACCTATACTTGTGCGCGGCTCATCAACCAGTGCGTCCCCGTCAAGCGCATCATGCAGGACGAAATCGTCGCCTTCAAGCCGCTCGACCTCCTGAGCGACATCAAGGGAACGATGGAGCAGTACAGCTACCGCAATTATCCCGTCGTGGAAAATGGCAAGCTCGTCGGGCTCGTGAGCAAGGACATGCTCATGGTACCGGAGCGCGAGCGCGTCATCTTGGTTGATCACAATGAGCGCGGACAGGCAGTCGAGGGCATCGAGGAGGCGAAGATTCTTGAGATCATCGATCACCACCGTCTCGGCGGCATCCAGACGAGCGAGCCGATTTTCACGCGTCAAGAGCCTGTGGGCTGCACGGCGACGATCGTGGCGAACATGCACTGGCACAGAGATGTTGACATCCCGCCGTCGATCGCAGGTCTGCTCCTCTCGGCGATTCTTTCCGATACGGTGCTCTTCAAGTCGCCGACTTGCACGCCATACGACAAGAAGACGGCGGAACGTCTGGCGGAGATTGCCGGCGTCGATATCATGGAATATGGCATGGCAATGCTCAAGGCGGGATCGGGCATCGGCAACATGTCGCCCTTGGAAATCACCAAGAACGATATGAAGGAATTCCAGATTGGCGATTACCGCATCATCGTCAGCCAGATTTCCGTCATGGACACGAAGGAAGTCATGGATATCGAGGCGGAAATTGTCAAGAGCATGGCGGACGTCTGCAAGAAGGAAGGCTACGACATGAGCCTCGTCATGGTCACGGACATCATCGCCGAAGGGACGTATCTGCTCTACACGGGATCGCCCAAGACGTTGATCGGCGAGGCGTTCCACAAGGATGCCAGCGGCACGCACATCTATCTGCCCGGCGTCATGTCGCGCAAGAAGCAGATCATCCCGCCCCTTTCGGAAGCCGTCAAATTGATCAAAAAGCAGTGAGAGCTGTAAAAGGCAGGAACGGCTGCTGCAGTATATCTGCGGCAGCCGTTTCCTTTGCTGCAATCAAACATGTATGCTGCTGATGTTTGCGAGGTTGATACAGTGGATATTTTTCAGGGCTTGAATCCCATGCAGCGGGAAGCTGTCGCGCATATCGACGGCCCGCTGCTCATCATGGCGGGCGCCGGTTCGGGAAAGACGAAGGTGCTCACCTGTCGCATCGCCAATCTCTTGGCACACGGCGTGCCGCCCTACAGCATCTTGGCAATCACGTTCACGAACAAGGCGGCGGCAGAGATGCGCGAGCGCGTCGATCGCATGATCGGCGGCTTGGGCAAGGATGTCTGGCTCAGCACATTTCATTCGTTCTGCGCACGCTTTCTGCGGCGTGAGATTGAAGCGGGCGAAGTCTACAAGAAAAATTTCGTCATCTACGATACGTCAGACTCCAAGACCGTCATCAAGGCGTGCCTCAAGGAGCTGAATCTCGATGACAAGCAATTTGCTCCCGCAAAGGTGCAGAACGCCATATCGAACGCGAAAAATCTCATGCTCGGGCCGCGCGCCTACGCGCGGCAGGCGGATACGTTCCATGCGAAGAAGATTGCGGAGCTTTTCAGCCTGTATGACAAGAAGCTGCGCGAGAACAACGCCTTGGATTTTGACGATCTCCTGCTGCTCGCCGTCGACCTTCTGGAAAATAACGACGAACTGCGTCAAAAGTATCAGCGGCGTTTCCGCTACATCCTCATCGACGAATATCAGGATACGAACGGCGCACAGTACAGGCTCACAACGCTTCTGGCAGGCGGTCATCACAATCTCTGCGTCGTCGGCGACGCAGATCAGTCCATCTACGGCTGGCGCGGCGCGGACATCAGCAACATCTTGAATTTCGAGAAGGACTTTCCCGAGGCGAAGACGATCAAACTTGAGCAGAATTATCGCTCGACGAAGAATATCTTGGCCGCAGCCAATGCCGTCATCCGAAACAATGAGAACCGCAAGCCGAAGAAGCTCTGGACGGAAAACGCTGTAGGGGAGAAGATCGCCCTTTATCAGGCGAATGACGAGCGCGACGAGGCAAGATTCGTCGTAGATACCGTGCAGAAGCAGAAGACGCTCTTTTCCGTCGATTATGGCGATATCGCCGTGCTTTACCGCACGAATGCGCAGTCGCGTGTCCTCGAAGAGGCCATGATGACGGCGGGGATTCCCTATACGATGGTCGGCGGCTTGAAGTTCTACGACCGCATGGAAATCAAGGACATCATTGCCTATCTGCACGTCCTCTACAACCCGTTTGACACCGTGAGCCTCCTGCGCATCATTAACGTGCCCAAGCGCGGCATCGGCACATCGACGATCGCCAAGCTCACGGAGTATGCCGCCATGCGTGAAGACTCCCTCTTCGATGTCCTGTCGAGTCCCGAAGCGCTCGAAGCTATGGGATTCAAGACGCGCACGAAGAATCTGCTCGAAGCCTTCGCCGCGCTTCTCTTTGACCTCATGGGCAAACTTGCCGCTATGCCGCTTTCTTCCTTTATCGAAGCCTTGCTTGACGATACGGGTTATATCAAGGATTTGGAGAAGCAGGATACGCCCGAGGCGCAGACGCGCATCGAGAACTTGCGAGAATTCGTCGGCGTGGCGCGAGAATTTGAAAAGACGGAGGAAGAGCCGACTTTGGAAAATTTCCTCAACCAGATCGCACTCGTCTCCGATGTCGATACAGCGAACATGGAGGACGACCGCGTGACGCTCATGACGCTTCATTCGGCAAAGGGCTTGGAGTTCCCCGTCGTCTTTCTCGTGGGCATGGAGGAGGGTATCTTTCCCCATGCGCGCACGCTGCTTGAGCCGAGCGAAATCGAGGAAGAACGCCGCACCTGCTATGTCGGCATCACGCGCGCTGAACGCAAGCTCTACTTGAGCTACGCGCGCTATCGGACGCTTTACGGCAAGGGGAATGTCTATCCGCCGTCGAGATTCCTCGCGGAGATTCCCGAAACGTATTTGGAAAAGGCACAGGCTTTTGGGCGGAGCGCGTTTTTAGAGTCGCGGGGCATGGGAAGGCCGCAGTCCGCCTTCGAGATTCTGCAAAGTTTGCAGCGGACGACAGCCCCTTCTGCATCGCCTTCTCCTGTACCTTCTTCCCCTCGCGAGGTGCGTCCTGCCACGTCCGCCGCAATTCGCCCGAGCATGGAAGTGGCATGGCGTGCGGGCGACAAGGCTCGTCATGGCAAATGGGGTGTCGGTACAGTCGTCTCGGTCAAGGGGGAAGGCGAAGAAGTCGAGCTGAAGATCGCCTTCCCGCAAATCGGCATCAAGGGACTCATGCAGAAGTATGCTCCCATCGAGAAAGTCTGAGGTTCGTATGGATATTCAAGAAGTCAAAAAAGAGCTTGCACAGTTGCGGCGCACGATACGTCACCACAATGTGCGCTACTACAACGATGACAATCCTGAAATCAGCGATTATGAATACGATCAGCTTATGCTGCAGCTTAAGGCGCTTGAAAGGGAATACCCCGAGCTTATCACGGAAAACTCGCCGACGCAGAAGGTCGGCGGTACGGCGAAGCGCACGGCAGGCACGCTCGTGCGCCACGACGTGCCGATGCTTTCCCTGCAGGATGTATTCTCTCGCGAGGAAATCGAAGCTTTCGTGCGCGATATAGAGGCGCGCATGGAAAATCCTGTGTTCGTCGTCGAAGAAAAGATCGACGGACTTTCGCTTGCCCTGCGCTATGAAAACGGGACGCTGAGCCGTGCCATCACGCGCGGCGACGGCATAGTGCAGGGCGAGGACGTCACGGAAAATGCCAAGGTCATCAAAGACGTCGTACAGAAACTCAAGGAGCCGCTGCCTTACTTCGAGGTGCGCGGTGAGGTCTACATGACGAAGGCGGCATTTGAGGCGGTCAATGAGAGGCGTCAGCTTATCGGACTCAAGCTCTTCGCCAACCCGCGCAACTGTGCGGCGGGCACTCTGCGCCAACTCGACAGCCGCATCACGAAGGAGAGGGGACTGTCCCTCTTCGTGTTCAATCTGCAGGCGGTGCGCGGCAAGGATTTCCAAACGCATGTCGAAGCCTACGACTTCATGAACCGGCAGGGCATCAAGGTCATTCATGCCTTTCACGTCTGCCGCACGGCAGAGGAGGTCTGGGATGCCATCGAGCAGATCGGCGCCTCGCGCGGCGATCTGCCCTACGACATCGACGGCGCTGTCGTCAAACTCAATGATTTTTCGCAAAGGGAGAGCCTTGGCGCTACTTCCAAGGCGCCGCGCTGGGCGATTGCCTATAAATACCCGCCCGAGGAAAAGGAAAGCGTCGTGCGCAGCATCACGCTTTCCGTCGGCCGGACGGGGCGCATCACGCCGACGGCGACGTTCGATCCCATCCGCCTTTGCGGTACGACGGTCGAGCGCGCGACGCTGCACAATCAAGATTTCATCGACGATCTCGATGTGCGCGTAGGCGATACCGTCGTCGTCTACAAGTCGGGGGAGATCATTCCGAAGATCAAGGCGGTCGTAAAGGAGAAACGCCCCGAGGGAACGGAGCCGTTCAAGATCGGCGATCGCTGCCCCGTCTGCGGCGCAAAGGCCGAGAGAGAGGCGGATTCCGCCGACGTCAAGTGCATCAATCAAGCATGTCCGGCGCAGGTGGAGAGCCACATCCTGAATTTTGTGAGCCGCGACGCCATGGACATCAAGGGCTTGGGCGAAAAGAACATCGCCGCCTTGATTGAAAAAGGGTTCCTTCACACGATCGTCGACATCTTCCGCTTGAAGGAGCATCGGGAGGAGCTGATTTCCCAAGGCGTTGTCGGCAAGGAAAAAAACACGGATAAGCTGCTTGCAGCCATCGAAGAGGCAAAGAAGAACGAACCGCAGCGTCTTTTGACGGGACTCGGTATCCCCGGCATCGGCAAGGCGGCAGCTGCCGCTCTCATGCAGCATTTCAAGACCTTGGAGGCTTTGGAAAATGCATCCGATGAAGCGATTCTCGCGGTGCGTGATATGGGCGAAACGAGCGTCGCTGCCATCCGCTCGTATTTCCAAAACGAAGGCAATGCAAAGATTTGCCGCGAACTGCAGCAGCTCGGTGTCGCAACGGCAGTACAAGAGCGTGCAGCACAGGGCGACGAACTGGCCGATATGAGCTTCGTCGTCACGGGCACGCTGCGTCATTTCGGGCGCAGGGAAATCACGGAGTTGATCGAGCAGCACGGCGGACGCGTGACAAGTTCTGTGTCCAAGAAGACGGACTGCCTCGTCGCGGGAGAAAATGCCGGCAGCAAGCTGCAGAAGGCGGAGCAGCTGGGGATTCGAATCTTGACGGAGGAAGAATTCCTTCAGCTGATTGGCCGGAAGTAAGACTGTGCCTTAATAAACAAAACAGCTATTTACTTCCGATAATTTATACTTATCGGAAGTAAATAAAACTCTTAGAAAAGATGGGAGACCTATCGTGAACAATATCCCGCAACTTTATTTCAGCAAACTCATGCGAGCCGTTGTCGAGTTTCAGCTGATCGAAGACGACGATCGCATCCTGATTGGGATTTCAGGCGGCAAGGATAGCATATTTCTTGCGTATGCGTTAGCCATCCTGCAGAAACGTATGAAGAAGAATTTTTCTCTTTGCGCCTTGACGATCGATCCGCAATTCACGGAAGATTTTCCTGTTGCGCGCATCGCTTCATTTTGCGAGGAGATCTCCATTCCCTTTGAAGCCGTTTCGGTGAATATAGCTGGCACCATCGAGGAGACGCCGGAGAAAAATCCTTGTTTTACCTGCGCATTTTTTCGGCGCGGCGCAATCAATCGTTATGCGCAGGAGCATGGGTGCAACAAGGTGGCTTATGCGCATCACAACGATGATGCGGTGGAAACATTGCTCATGGGAATCTTGTATTCGGGACAAATTCATACATTTACGCCCAAAACGTATCTTGATCGCTCCGGCATCACGGTCATTCGTCCACTCGTCTATTTCCGTGAATCAGAAATTCGTGATGCGATTGCTGTTCACGGCTTCAGCCCTATCCCCTCTCCATGTCCGCTCGATGGAACAACGATGCGCCAGGAGGTCAAAGAGCTGATTTCTTCATGGGAGAAAAAGGATCCGCAAATCTACCATCATTTAGCTGCTTCCATGCGCGAAAATGCCGTCGGAGAATTGTGGCCGCGCATGCAGACGCGAGATGAAATGTTGGAAACATACCGCACATACAAGAAAAATCCTGTACCTGAAAAATGAGTACAGGTCGAAAAATCTCGCGGTCAGAGCAACCCCATCATGCGATGAGCCTGTGGGATGACGCGGACATTTGCCAGATGTTCGGCGGCTTCCTCTTGCAGATGCAGAAGTTTTTTTGCCGTTGGTGCATGCACGCTGCCAAATGGCGTTGCGGGCTGTATTACGAAGAGGATCTGGGGTGCGATGTGCGCGACGAGATGCACCGCCTCTTGAAACTCCTCTTCTTCCGTATTTTCTGCGACAACGATCTTTACATAGGTGTCATGATTGTGCAGTAGCCGCAGAAAGCGACGATGCTCTTCCCATAGAGACTTTCCCGTGACGCTAGGCAATTTGATATCCATGCTGATGTAGGAAGTTATGTCGAGAATGCTTGCCATCTCTTCATAGAGCGTGCCGTTCGTTTCGAGGAAGAACGGCACATTTACCTCAGAAGCAAGCGCACGGATGAAGGTAGCATGAAGAAGCGGCTCCCCGCCTGTCAGACTGATGGAATGATGACGTACCGGCACTACGAAGGCGCGGATTCTTGCCGCAACTTCCTGAACGGACAATGGATTGGGCAATTCTTCATACTCGCCGCATCCCGGAATCGCTTCCACGCGACAGGAAGCGGCAGGCTGAAATGCAGTATCGCAGAAGCTGCATTTGATATTGCAGCCCGCAAAGCGCAAAAATACTTGCCGGGCACCGATGTACTTTCCTTCTCCCTGTATGGAGGAAAATATTTCGAGGATGTTCTCTTCCATACGTTCAGTCCTCGGTGTATGTCGCGCAAGCGCGTGGCGATTCCCAGACACAGACGGCAGCAAGATGCACGGAGTCGTTGCAAAATATTTCACGTTGCTTTAGCTCTTGGTAGATATATCGAGCGATATTCTCTGCCGTTGGATTGATTTCTGAAAAAGGTTCGAGCTCATTCAAGAAGCGGTGATCGAGTGAATTGACGACTTCTTGGAGCATTGCTTTCGCCGCCTTGAAGTCTATGAGCATCCCCAATTCATCCAATCTGCTGCCGGAAATCTTCAGTTCTACCTTCCAGTTATGTCCGTGCAGGCGGTCACATTTTCCTGGATAATTCACGATGCGGTGTGCCGCTTCAAATTCTTCTTCGACCTTGATTTCAAACATAAAAATCGCTCCTTGGAAAACAGGCTGCCGCAGAGATTGCGGCAGCCTGTCAATGCTTATTGATTGGATACATCTCGTCCCATCGTCGTATTCTTTACGTTACCGACGATGTCGTCGTAACTCATGGCTCGCGTATGTTGCGTATGACTCCATTCATGTTCGTTTCTATGGATGAAACCGAGGAAGATGATGGGTACCCACGAATAGATGAATACGGGGTAAAGCAGCATGTAGAACCAAGCCTTCCATTTGACTTGAATCTTGAGAAGGATGATCATGGGCAAGATGTATTGACCGAGCATGATCGCCGTCATGAGCTGGGAAGGAATGATATTGTAGATGTTCGTGTAGAACGGCGGAAATGCTGATTGTATGTAGCTGATAACGATGAAGAAGGTGGAGATCATCAAGAAGTGTGGCTGCAGGAGGTAGAGACAACCATCCAAGATGCGTATGTCACGACGCTTGATCCCCTCTCGCAGCATCTTCGGAATGTAGCGATGCGCCACGTCGAATTGTCCTTGTGCCCAACGTTTGCGCTGTCGCCATGACTGCATGAATGTCAGTGGCTTTTCATCGTACACAATGGCATCGTGCGCCCATGTCGTCTTGATTCCTTCCGCCAAGGATTTCATCGTAAATTCCATGTCTTCCGTCAGGCATGTGGCACGCCAACCGTAGCGTTCAAGGACGTCCGTCGTAATGCACATGCCCGTACCGCCGAGCACAGCGGAAAGCCCGATGTTCGTCTTTGCCAAATGGCTGATATGGTCGATGACCCAGAAAGCGATGGCGAATGTCCCCGCCACCCATGTATCGTAAGGATTTTTGGCATCAAGGTATCCTTGAATGATGCGATCGCCCTTGCAAAGTCGGTTGTTCATTTCCATAAGGAAGCGTGGGTGCACGAGATTGTCCGCATCAAAAACGACGACGGCATCGTATTTCTTTTCCATCTTGAAGAGGCGCTCGAACATCCATTCCATGGCGAAGCCCTTGCTCTTTTTCGTCGGATGCGTCCTTTCACAGACGATGCTGCCGTAACCGCGTGCAATTTCTGCCGTGTTGTCGTCGCAGTTGTCGGCGATGACAAAGACATCGTAAAGTGTCTTTGGATAATCCAACGATTGTAGATTTTGCAGCAGCTGCCCTATGACAGCACTTTCGTTGTGCGCGGCGATAATGACGGCGAAGGTTTTTTTCGGCGTCAGGATCTTGTTTTCCTTTCTGCGCCACATGCCACAGAAACCGATGAAAAAGTAGTACAGTGTGAACAAGAGTATGATGACCTGCAAAGGAACCATCACGATGTCAAACACATGATTCATAAAAGTCTTTCCCCTTTATTTCGCGACAAATGATGTCTTATTTCCGAAAAAGCAGCGACAAGCTGAAATTGAAAAGACCAAAGACAGAGTATGTGCTGAAAACGGCAAAGAGAACAGCACTCACGATTGCTTCGCGTCCGAGGAAAAGGATCGCGGCAAAAAAGAGTACGGCGAAGATTTTTGAGGCAAGAAAGATCTTTTCTCCCTTCCCCTTGAAGTCCGGATAGTGCACCTCACTGATCATCAGGTAGGCGACAACGATCATCACGAGAGGAAATGCAGGCTCAAGGGATGACGTCTCCATGCCAATGGAACGGAAAAACCAGATGGCCGTTGCAACGAGACAGCCTCCCGCTGGAATTGCAAGCCCCATGAAGAAACCGTGCACGACAGCGACATTCACATTAAAACGAGCCAAGCGCCAAGCGCCGCAAAGGGCGAAGGCGATGGCAACCGCCCAGCCAAAGTAATCGAGATCCTTGAGACAGTAGGTATAGGCGAGAAAAGCTGGCGCGACGCCGAAAGAAACGAGGTCACACAGAGAGTCCATCTCCTTGCCAATCTCACTGCTCACGCCGAAGAAGCGTGCCGCCCTTCCATCCAAGCCGTCGGCGACAAGTGCGAGCAGGATGAATACGGTGCTCCAAGTATAATTGGCGTTGTATGTGGAAAGAATCGAGCAAAACCCTAGTACCAGATTGGCTGAAGTCAATATATTGGGAATCAAGCTTTTATACATGTCTCACTGAGCCTCCCGATCACGGTTTCGCCGCCGACCACTTTGTCGCCTTTCTTTACAAAAATCTCCACTTCCTCGGGCACGACAAGTTCCGTGCACGAACCGAAGCGGATCAATCCGTACAGTTCGCCTTTTTCCAGTACATCGTCCAGCGTGACCCAAGAAACGATACGTCGTGCCAAGATACCGGCAATCTGCGTGACCGTTACGCGCAGACGCGGATTTTCTATGCCGATCATATGGCGTTCATTTTCAAACCCCACGGAATCTTTGTAAGCTGGTTTGAATCGGCCGCAAACATATTTTTGAATCTTGATTTCGCCCTCGATGGGACTGCGGTTCACATGAACGTCAAATACGGAGAGGAAAATGACGACCTTTTTACACCGCTGCTTGAGAAAATCATCGTCATCAAGCGAGACGACCTCCTGTACGGTTCCATCTGCCGGTGAAACGATGGCAAGAGGATCTGAGGGAATCTCCCTCTTCGGATTGC
The DNA here is from genome assembly GCF_000208405.1 of Selenomonas sputigena ATCC 35185. NCBI lineage: Bacteria > Bacillati > Bacillota > Negativicutes > Selenomonadales > Selenomonadaceae > Selenomonas > Selenomonas sputigena. Next base: position 1,284,759 of record NC_015437.1, read on the forward strand.
GGAAAAAGTAAGCAAAGTAAAAAGCAAGAACGACAAGCGGTATTGCAAGATACGGATGCACTGCCAATCCGAGAATCCCTCCGAGAACGAGGGCACTGAGGATGAAGACATATCCCTCGCGAACAACCGGGAATATCGACATAGGCATTACCTCCATACAATATCTATGCAACACAAGAATCTGCAGATACTCAGCATCTCTGCAGATTCAGCATATCAGAAAACTTCTTTTACTAATTATAGACGAGCGCCCTTTCTTTGTCCACTCTTTTTGTATGCCATGACCTTGAATACGAAGCGCGGCAATGCCATGAGCCGCCCCGCTCTCTTCGGCTGCATAGCCCCGCGAAAGAGCCATTCGAGCTTCGCTTTCTGCATCCAGTGCGGCGCACGCTTCATGACGCCCGCCATAACGTCGAAAGTTCCGCCGACGCCCATGGATACAGGAACGGCAAGTTCCTGCAAATGTGCGGCAAGCCACTTCTCCTGCTTCGGAACGCCCAATGCGACGAGCAGTATGTCAGGCTTCGCCTCCTGAATCTCACGCAGAATTTCAGGCTCGTCATCTGAGGAGAAAAAGCCGTTCCGAACACCGACAATTTCAATGCCCGGATAGAGTTTTTCCGCTTTCGTCTTTGCCTTTTCTGCAACGCCCGGAGCAGCGCCGAAGAAAAACAGACGATACCCCTTCTGAGGAGCTTTGCGCATGAGTTCTTGGGCAAGATCGTAGCCTGCGACACGTTCCGGCATGAGATGCCCGAGATGGCGTGCAGCCCAAACCGTCCCCGCACCGTCGGGTACGACGAGAGCAGCATCGTTCAAGATGTTTTTTAACTCGCAATCATACGTTGCCCGCATGAGCATTTCTGCATTCGCCGTAGCGATGAGGACGGAATTTCTTTCTTCGATAAAGGTTTGAATCCGTTTGACTGCCTCGCCCATCGTCAGTGAATCGACATGTACGCCTAAAATATCAACCTTTTTTTTCGACATACGGCATACCTCCCACATGAACGGGCATATCCCAAAAATGCTGCGCCTGTTCGATGTCGCGATGAATTTGTGCCACCAGCGCGTCTACATCGGGAAATTTCTTTTCGTCACGGAGTTTTCCCAAGAAGTCCACGCAGATTTTCTGGCCATAAAGATTGCCGTTAAATTGCATAAGGTGAACTTCCAAACGACGCTCCACTTCTTCAAAGGTAGGATTTGAGCCGATATTGGCGACGCCCGGATAAACAGCATCGTTGAAATGCACGCGGACAGCATAGACGCCGTTCGGCAAAAGCGCATAAGAATCATCCAAAGCAATATTGGCAGTCGGGAAGCCAAGCTTGCGTCCGCGCTGCTCTCCGTACGTAACAATGCCTGTATAGTCAAGCGGCCACTTTAAATATTGATTGACGAGATCAAGATTTCCCTCTGCAATCAAGGAGCGGATCCGAGTGCTGCTCACCATCTTCCCATCACGCAGCACGGAATTTCCAATACGGGATACGAAGCCAAATTCTTCCCCCCGCTGCTGTAAGAATGCAGAATCACCTGTTCCTTGGAAGCCGAAGGTGTAATTCGCACCTACGACGACATAAGCAGGGGAAAAATTCTCCTGCAGCAGTTTGAGGAAACCTGTAGCTGATATAGCTGCGAAATTCTTCGTAAAAGGAACATTCATGAGGATGTCCACGCCGAGCTTTTCTATGATTGCTTCCTTTGACTCTGTATTGCGAATCATCTTTGGAGCGCGCTCGGGGAAAATGACAGAGAGCGGATGTTCCTGGAAAGTAAACGCCATACTGACGCCATGGATGTCAGCTGCAAGTTCCCTCGCTCTTTGCAATATGCTTTGATGTCCGATATGGACGCCGTCAAAAGTTCCCAGTGCAATGACGATTCCTTGGTAGGAATCGGATAGATGTTTGATTTTTGAAAATCGCAGCATGGATCAAACTCCCTGTAATCAAAACGCCTTCAATCCGACATCTCTCGGAAGACCTTGATCGGATAAAGCTCTCGCTTGGCCGCCTCATAGCGTCCCATGCCAAGGAAGCGGTTTCTTCCATAGACACGCAGGATGCTTTCCTCGGCGTCGAAATCTATGTTGCCCGTCGAGAGTCCGTTGACGAAAGCCGTGATGCGATGTTCCGGCATGTCGAAGCGCGGCAGATGCTCGACGGCCTTCTCCGCGGGAAGGAGCGCAGCTTCACCTGAGCGTGCAAGCTCTTCCAAGGAAAAGGCGTCATGTAGATGAAAATTGCCGACGCGCGTGCGCAGCAGAAATCCCATCGTGGCGGGAATCTTTAGGCTCTCGCCAAAATCACGGCAAAAACTGCGCACGTAGGTGCCCTTCGAGCAGTCCATATCGAGAACGATGCGTGAATCATGGAATGCAATAAGGCGCAAAGCACGAATCGTCACTTGTCGCAAGGGCATCTCTACAGTCTGATTTTCGCGTGCGAGCTGATATGCCCTCTTCCCTTGCAGTTTAATTGCTGAATAAACGGGGGGACGCTGTTGGATGACGCCGAGAAAATCTTGCAAAGAGGCAAGCAGTTCCTCTCGTTTCGGCAAGGTGAAGTCTTCCACGCACTCGATGATCTTGCCGCTGTCATCGCCCGTGTCTGTAGAAAAGCCAAGCAGCAACTCCAGCCGGTAAGATTTATCGGTTGAGGACATGTACTCGACAAGCCGCGCAGCATTGCCAAGAGCGACGGGCAGGACGCCTGCGGCGCCCGGATCAAGGGTTCCCGCATGCCCCACACGCTTCGTATGGAAGATTTTGCGAACCTGTCCCACAACATCATGCGAGGACATGCCCGGAGGCTTCAGCACATTGAGAAAGCCCGCTGCCATCACGTTTCCATCGCTTTCTCAAGCGCTTCGAGAATTGTCCTTTTCGCTTCGATAAAATTCATTTTGAGCGTACAGCCAGCCGCTCTCTCGTGGCCGCCGCCAGAAAAGGCCGCAGCTACCTTGCTGACGTTCGTTTTTTTGGAACGCATGCTGATGCGGAAAACACCGTCCTCTTTCCACTTCAAGAGAACGGAAACATCCGTGCCCTCGATGACGCGCAAAGAGTCGATCAAGCCTTCTGTGGAATCAAGCGACTCAGCTGCAGCACGATCGAGAAAGATGCCTGCAAGTTTGCCGCCGAAAAGAAGCTCCGCCCCTTCGAGCGCCTTTGCCATGCTGATTACGCGCACAAACGGCTTCGCTTCAACGGCTTCCGATATGATGCCCGGTTCTGCACCGCGTTCCAAAAGGTCGGCTGCTGCACGCATGGTGAAGGGCGTCGTATTGGGAAAGCGGAAAAATCCCGTATCCGTTGCCAGTCCCGTATAGACTGCCATAGCGATGTCCTTCGTGATTTTTGCATCCATTTCCTGCAGCAACTGATAGATGATTTCTGCCGTTGCCGCGCTGTCCGCGTCGAGATAGACCGCCGGACAAGCAAGAGCATTCGTGACATGATGATCGATATTGAGGATCCGCGTCGGCAAAAAGGCCTCCATCACATCGCCTATGCGATCAATGCTCGTATCGAGAATGAGCAGCAGGTCGATTGGCTCTTTTTCGCCAGTTTCAGCAACTGTCGGCTTTTCGATGATATCACAGGCATTGAGAAAGGCGAAATTCCTCGGGATATCGTCATCGATGACGACGCGCACCTGCTTTCCCAGATCGCGCAAATAGTGCATGACCCCCAAGGACGATCCGATGGCGTCTCCATCGGGATTGACATGCGCCGTAATGACGATGTTCTGCGCTTCCTGAAGCAATGTGCCGGCTTCTTTTAATGAAATCCGCATAGTTCTCACTCTTCCGTCTTGTCGTTCCTGTTCAATCCTATCAACAGTTCTTGAATATGCGAGCTGTAGGCAAGAGAATCGTCGAGCGCAAAGGAAATCTCCGGCGTAAAGCGCAGTCGTATGCGTTTGCCGATTTCTCGCCGAATGAATCCCAAGGAGCTTTTGAGTCCCTGCAAGGTATCTTTCAAGGCCTCATCTTTTCCCATGATGCTCACAAAAATCTTCGCTTCTCGAAGGTCTCCAGTCATCTCCACTTTCGTCACAGTGACAAAGCCAATGCGCGGATCTTTCAACTCCTGCAGGATAATCTGACTGATTTCCTGCTTCATCAGTTCCTGCACCTTTTCTATGCGAAGCTGGCTCAATTCTTCTCACATCCTTCAAGCATCGTTTTCAGCGGGGGAATCCTTCTTCGTCTGCTCCTGTTGATCGCGTCTCTTTGCAGCTTCTTTGTTCGCTTCCGTGATGGATGTCTCAATCTCTTCCATCGTATACGCCTCGATGATATCGCCTTCCTGGAAATCGCGGTAATCCTTGATTGTAATGCCGCATTCGTAGCCGGCCGCAACTTCTTTCACATCATCTTTAAAGCGGCGCAAAGAATCGAGCTCGCCGTCAAACGCTACGATGTTGTCGCGAAGGATGCGGATCTTCGAGGAATTCGTGATCTTTCCTTCGAGGACATAGGAGCCTGCAACGAGCGCCTTGGAGAATTTCATGACCTGGCGGATTTCCACCTTGCCCTGCACGACTTCCTTATACTTCGGTGCGAGCATGCCAGACATGGCGTCCTTGACATCGTTCAACGCATCGTAAATGACGCGATATGTACGGATATCGATGCTTTCCGCATCCGCCACACGACGGGCGTTGGCGTCAGGACGCACGTTGAATGCGATGATGAGCGCGTTGGAGGCAGTAGCGAGCATGACATCGGACTCATTGACGGCGCCGACGCCGGAATGCACGATATTGACGCGCACTTCGTCGTTCTTATTGAGTGAGAGCAAGGAGTTTGCCAATGCTTCCACAGAACCCTGCACATCGGCCTTGATGACGATGTTGAGATCCTTGATGTTGCCGTCCTGAATCTGCTGGAAGAGGTCATCCAAAGAGACTTTCTTGCTTCGGATGAGCTCGGTGCGCTTCTTTTCGATGCGCTTGCTTGCAATGGAGCGTGCGAGCTTCTCGTCAAGTGATGCGAGCACGTCTCCCGCTTCAGGAACATCGGAAAGACCGAGTACTTCTACGGGGACGGACGGCCCCGCTTTCTTCACGTTCTCCCCGCGATCATTGATCATCGCACGCACCTTGCCGAAGGTCGTGCCGGCGATAATGGAATCGCCGATCCGTAGCGTACCGTTCTGCACGAGGACGGTCGCTACCGGACCGCGACCCTTGTCAAGCTGCGCTTCAATGATGACGCCGCGCGCATCACGATTCGGATTTGCCTTGAGTTCCTTGACCTCAGCGACAAGGAGAACCATTTCAAGAAGATCGTTTATGCCTTGTTTCTGCTTTGCGGAAACAGGCACCATGATGGTATCGCCGCCCCAGTCCTCAGGAATGAGCTCGTGCTCGGACAGCTCCTGCTTCACATGCTCGGGATTCGCTCCGGGCTTGTCGATCTTGTTGATCGCGACGATGATGGGCACGCCCGCCGACTTGGCATGGTTAATGGCCTCGACGGTCTGCGGCATGACGCCGTCGTCTGCGGCGACGACGAGGATCGCGATGTCCGTAACCTGTGCGCCGCGCGCGCGCATGGCAGTGAACGCCTCATGGCCAGGCGTATCAAGGAAGACAATCTTCTTCCCTTGACACATGACCTGATATGCACCAATATGCTGTGTGATGCCGCCCGCCTCGTGCGTCGAAACGGATGTCTTGCGAATGGCATCGAGGAGCGACGTCTTGCCGTGATCGACATGTCCCATGACGGTTACGACCGGCGGACGAACGACGAGCGACTTGGGATCATCCTCGATCTCAGGAATCTCCGTTGGATCCGTCTCAGGCGGCAATTCCTCACAGGTGACGCCGAATTCGATGGCAACGAGCGCCGCTGTCTCATAGTCGATTTCCTGGTTGATCGTCGCCATGATGCCCATGAGCATGAGCTTCTTGATGACTTCGGTCGCCGTATAGCTCATCTTGCTCGCAAGATCCTTGACGGCAATGCTCTCGCCAACCTTGATGTGCGTCGGATGGGCGATCTCCACTTTGGGAGCTTGCTGCTTCTGGCGTTGGTTGTTGCGGCCGCGATTGTTCTTATTGCCAAACTTGCCGCGATTGTTGACACCGCCGCGATTATTCCAACCACCCGCATTATTCGCATTGCCAGCACCTGCGGCATTGCCGCTGCGATTTCGATTGCTGCCCTGTGCGTTGTTGTTGCGCTGGTTGGTATTGCCGCCGCGCTTGTCCTGCGGAGGTCGCTTCGTTGCGTTGGAGCCGTTTGAGGAGGCCGCTCCCTGTCCGCGTTTCTGCTGAGGTGCACCGCCTTGACGCGGGCGGTTCGTCGCTGCAGCAGAAGCAGAGCCGTTGCTGCTACGATTCTGTTTGCGGTCATTCGCGTTCTTTTGTGGTTGACCTTGGGCTTGCTGTCTCGGCTTATTTTGAGACGCTTTTCTTGCTGCATCCGTCACAGGCGCCTTCGGTGCGTCAGAGACGGTCTTCTTCGGTGCAAAAGCGCGTGCAACTACCGCCCGCTCCTCTTCGCCAACGCTGCTCATATGGTTTGCCACACGGAATTTATTGCGCGTCAAAATATCAAGGACAACTTTGCTTTCCGTATGGAACTCTTTTGCCAATTCATAAACTCTATACTTCGACATCGATCCACCCCCGCTGATATCAGCTTTCTTTAGACGCCACTTCATCTTGGAAAATTTCTTTTCTCAGCGTCTCGTATATGGCGACTTCCATCTTGCTCTTGAAAGCCCGCTCAAAGCCATGCTCCTTTTCTGCACGGCGGAAACATTCTTCGTTTCGGCAAATATATGCTCCCCGTCCAGGGCTTTTGCCTGTCATATCTACGGAATATACATTTTCCGGGCTTCGGACGACACGAATCATATCCTTTTTCGGATGAACCGTACGACAGCCCAAGCACATGCGTTCCGGAATATTTTTCTGGCCTTTCATGTCAGTCGCCCTCAGCCGTAAAGGATTCCTCGCCTGTAACCTCGATGACGCTCATGGACTCATCGAGCGTCTCTGCCGCCGCCTGCTCTTCATTTTTGATATCGATTTTCCAGCCTGTCAGTTTGGCCGCCAAGCGGACGTTCTGTCCTTCCTTGCCGATGGCAAGAGAAAGCTGATAGTCGGGCACCACGACACGCGACTCCTTCGCCTCTTCATTGATTGCCACGGAAATGACTTTTGCAGGGCTCAAGGCGTTCGCGATGAACTTTGCAGGCTCGGGATTCCACTTGACAATATCAATTTTTTCATTTCTCAGCTCATCGACGATCGCCTGCACGCGCATCCCTTTATGACCGACGCTCGAGCCTACGGGATCGACATTCTCGTCCTTGGAATAGACGGCGATTTTTGAGCGCATGCCAGGCTCGCGCGCCACGGACTTGATTTCCACGACACCTTCTTGAATCTCGGGAACTTCAAGCTCGAAAAGCCTCTTCAAAAGCCCTGGATGCGTTCTCGATACGAGAACCCGCGGCCCTTTGACCGTCTTGCAGACCTCGATGATATATGCCTTGATGCGATCGCCGTGGTGGTACTCTTCCCCCGGGATCTGCTCTGTCGCTGTGAGGACAGCTTCCGTTTTGCCGAGGTCGATGAATACATTCTTTGCTTCTACGCGCTGCACACGACCCGTGACGATATCGCCGTCACGATTGGAAAATTCCTCATAGACGATGCCGCGTTCCGCTTCGCGGATATGCTGCACGACGACCTGCTTCGCCGTCTGTGCGGCAATGCGCCCGAACGTTGCAGGAGTCACCTCCAGTTCGATCTTGTCATCAACCTCATAATTGGGATTGACGGCGCGCGCATCTGCAAGAGAAATCTGTCGGGCGTCGTCCTCAACCTCTTCAACGACAGTTTTCGTTGCATAAACGTGGTATTTTCCTGTCATGCGATCCAAGGCGACGCGCACTTGTTCGGCAGTCTTGAAGTCTTTCAGGTAAGCAGAACTCAAAGCCGCTTCGATTGCGGCGAAAAGCACCTCTGCTTCCAAGCCCCGCTCCTTTCCCAAGGCATGTACGGCTTCCAAAAAATCCCCGTCGTTATCCTTCTTCTTTACCTTCTCTTTCCTGCTGGCCAAAGCTCTTCCTCCCAATGCTTAAAAATCTATGTGCAGACGCACCTGTGCTATTTTTTCCAAAGGCAATTCTTTTTCCCCATCCAACACGATGGCATTCTTTCCCGGGTCGTATCCTGTAAGCGTTCCTACCCACGTCTTTTTGCCGTCGACAGGCGCATAGAATGTCACATCTACCGCTTTCCCCTGCTCGCGTTCAAAGTCGCGCGCTTTTTTCAAGACGCGGTCGAGCCCTGGAGACGATACTTCGAGGATATATGCCTCCGTCAGCAAATCTTTTTCATCAAGAATCTGCTCAAGCGTTTCGCTGACCCTCTGACAGTCGTCAATCTCAATGCCGCCTTCTTTATCAAGGTAGACGCGCAAATACCAGTCGCGCTCCTTGACATACTCGACATCGACAACTTCCAAGTTGGAATCCTGAACGATCTCTTGTACGATAGCCTCAACGGCCTCTTCTATGTGTTTTGCCACAAAAGCCCTCCTCTTTTGCCGCGCATATTGCAGCCCGCTGTGTTAAACGGGCTCTTGTGCATAAGATTAAAGAGTGGGCAAACGCCCACTCTTCATACAAACGACTTAAATTGACTCTCATCATTGTACCATCAATCGAAAGAAATGTAAACAGTGAAATCTATGCAAACCGGATTTACGCTTCCCCCAAGATGCGAACTTCGGGGAACAGCTTGACGTGGTGCTTTTCAAACACACGGTCTTGTACTTGCCGGATAAGCTCCAACACATCTTTCGCCGTGGCGTCCCCCGCATTCACGACGAATCCTGCATGTTTATCAGAAACCTGCGCTCCGCCGACAGTGAAGCCCTTGAGTCCTGTTTGTTCAATCAAAGTTCCCGCATAGTGTCCTTCAGGGCGCTTGAATGTGCTGCCGGCACTTGGCATCTCCAATGGCTGCTTGCTTTCCCTGCGTTCGGTGAAACCGGCGATCTTTTCTTTGATTTCCTCTGCATTGCCTGACGCAAGAGTCAGGTCAACCTCGCAGATTGCACAGCCGTTCTCTTGAAATATGCTGTGACGATAGCCGAAATCCAATTCATTTGCCGCAAACTGCACGATCTCCCCCTTTGGAGAAATCGCGCGAACCGCAGAAACGATGTTCTTCATTTCTCCGTCGTAAGCCCCGGCATTCATAAATACGGCTCCACCTATGCTTCCTGGTATACCACAGGCAAATTCCATGCCGGAAAGACTGTTTTCAGCCGCAAATTCCGATACATCACGAAGAAGCGCACCTGCCCCTGCTGTGAGTGTATTATTCTTCTTCCGAATGGCAGAAATCGGAGAATTAAACTTGATGACGACTCCGCGAATCCCCTTGTCCAATACGAGCACGTTTGAGCCATTGCCAAGGATCACAAAGGGAATATCATGTCTTTTCAAACATTGGAAAACGAACGCCACATCTTCCATGGATGCAGGCAAGATCAAACAGTCCGCCGGCCCGCCGATCCGAAATGTCGTATGCTCCTTCATCGGTTCATTTAAGAGGATATGCTCCGGTGCCATTCGACTGCGAATCTCGTCAACAAATTTCTGATTGCTTTGCAAATCCATTCAGCCCCATCTCAAAAACGTTTTTTCACCACTGCAAGCAAAAGTTTTCCCATCATGTTTTCCTCAATTTTCATGCCAATGTCCGGAAGATTCGAGCCCTGGAAAACCAATCTGACGCATGGCTTCATAGGCCACGATGGCAGCGGCACTCGAAAGGTTCAAGGAACGCGCTCCAAGGCGCATGGGAATGCGTATGCAGTCCTCCCAGTGCTCTTCAAGCAAAGCTTCAGGAATCCCCGCTGTTTCTTTGCCGAAAACGAGGAAGTCATCTTCGGTATAAGATACAGCATCGTAAGATCGAGGCGCCTTTTTTGAGCAGTAATAAAATTGTCGGCCTGCAAAAAGACGCAGAACCTCGGAGAAATTTTCGTGATAATGCACCTTCACCAAGTGCCAATAGTCGAGTCCCGCACGCTTCAGATACTTGTCCTCGACCGAAAATCCCAAAGGTTTGACGAGATGCAGTTCTATACCGCTGACAGCACAGAGACGCGCGATATTTCCCGTATTGCCGGGGATCTCCGGCTCAATCAAAACGATATGCAAGAATGCCTCCCGTGCTTATTGCAGAACAGCGCCCGTGCTCGCCGATGTCGTGAGTTTGGCGTAGCGAGCGAGGTAGCCTGTCTTAATCTTCGGTTCCGGCTTCTTCCATGCTGCCTTGCGCCGCGCAAGTTCGTCATCACTGACATCCAAGCGCAGCGAGCGATTGGGAATGTCAATCGAGATGATGTCACCGTCTTCAATGAGCGCGATGGGACCTCCCGCCATGGCTTCGGGTGAGATATGCCCGATGCAGGCTCCCTGACTCGCCCCGCTGAAACGTCCGTCCGTGATGAGCGCCACCTTCAGCCCCATGCCTGTGATGACGGCCGTCGGATTCAGCATCTCCTGCATGCCGGGGCCTCCCTTCGGGCCTTCGTAGCGTATGACGACGACATCACCGTCATGAATCTCACCCGCCATGATGGCGTTGACGCCGGCCTCTTCCGAGGAAAAACATTTCGCCGTTCCCTTATAGACGAGCATATCTTCAGCCACAGCTGACGCTTTGACAACAGCGTAGTCCGGTGCCAGATTTCCCTGCAAAATCGCAAGGCCTCCCTGCTTGCGGTAAGGGTCATCGACCGTGCGGATGACATCGGGACGCACGATTTTCGCATCCTTGATGCGCTCTGCTACCGTGCCCGTGACGGTCAAAGCGTCGAGATGAATGAGTCCCTTGCGCGAAAGCTCCTTCATGACGGCGGGCAAGCCGCCCGCCTCATTGAGATCCTGCATGTGATGCTTCCCTGCTGGACTGAGCTTCGTCAGATACGGCGTGCGGCGGCTGATTTCGTCGAAGAGCGGCGCTGGAAGCTCTATACCGGCCTCATGGGCAATGGCAGTCAGGTGAAGCACGGTGTTCGAAGAGCCTCCCACGCCCATATCCACCGTGATGGCATTTTCAAAGGCCTCGCGCGTCATGATGTCACGCGGCTTCACATCGTTTTTGATGAGTTCCATGATGACGGCGCCGGCACGTTTCGCCAAGAGTCTGCGCGCTCCCGTATAAGCCGCGGGAATCGTGCCATTGCCCGGCAGCCCCATGCCGAGAACTTCCGTCAAACTGTTCATCGTGTTTGCCGTAAAAAGTCCGGCACAGGAACCGCAGCTCGGACATGCCTGCTCTTCAAGCTCTTCCATGACGCTTTCGTCAATGAGTCCTGCGGCAAATTTGCCCGCCGCTTCAAAAGACTGGCTGACACTGACATCCTGTCCGTGGAAGCGTCCCGCGAGCATCGGTCCGCCGCTGACGACGATCGCCGGAATATTCAAGCGTGCCGCCGCCATCAACATGCCGGGCACGACTTTGTCGCAGTTTGGAATGAGCACGAGTCCGTCAAAGCCCGATGCCATTGCCACGGACTCGATGGAGTCGGCGATAAGTTCGCGGCTGGCGAGCGAATACTTCATTCCCGTATGCCCCATGGCAATGCCGTCGCAAACACCGATGGCAGGAAACTCCAACGGCGTACCGCCAGCGGCAGCCACACCGAGCTTCGCCGCCGCAGCAATCTCGCGCAAGTGGATATGCCCAGGAATCACCTCATTAAATGAGTTGCAAATGCCAATCAGCGGCTTCTGCAAATCCTCAGGACCATAGCCCATCGCATGGAACAAGGATCGATGCGCACAGCGCGTCGCCCCTTTTTTTACAACATCACTTCTCATAAGTATCCCGCCTATCTATAAAAAACACAATTTTTCACGAAACATACCCTAGATTTTATCGCAATTTGCCTTTACATTCAAGAAGTTTATCGAGACTTAGAACTCAATTCCTTTTTGCGCACGTATGCCCTTTTGAAACGGATGCTTTATGAGTCTCATTTCCGTCACGAGATCGGCGCAGTCTATGATGGCCGGCAAGGCGTGCCTCCCCGTCAATACAAGATGAAGCTCTGTGGGTTTTTGCGATAAAAGTTCCAATACCTCCTGCTCCTCAAGCAAACCGAAGTTCAAGGCATAATTGATTTCATCGAGGATGATCATGTCCCATTGCCCGCTCGTCATTTCCGTTAAGGCTTCCTGCAGTGCCGTCCGCGCTTTTTCCCTGTGTACCGCCATTTCTTCTGAAGAAGCGTTCCTTGTAAATCCTATGCCCGTCGGACGGATTTCTATGCGTCCGTCAATTTCGGCAAGAGCCTTGAGCGCGGAAAGTTCGCCATACTTCCAGCTTCCCTTGATAAATTGCAAAATCAGAATGCGAAAGCCATCCCCCCAAGCGCGCACAGCAAGACCGATTGCCGCCGTCGTCTTCCCTTTTCCCTCACCCGTGTGCACGAGAACAAGTCCTTTTCTTTTCATCACAGATCTCCTTTAACGCATAAGTTTTTTCTCGTCTGTCTATTCCGCAAAGTAAAAACATGGTATACTAATACTTTAGTTATTATTATAACCTTTATTTCCTTTTTGTGGTGCTGTTATGAAAAAATTTCTTTTGTTTACCTTCGTCATCTTATTCTTTACTTTTCTCTGTATTTTTTTGACGGAGAAAACCGATGTGCTCGGCCTGCGCAACATACCGTTCGACCCAATTTTTGAAAACAAGGGCGACCATGTCGTGATTTCATGGAAAAGGCTTCCCTATCCATGCTTCTATCGAATCGAAGCGCTTTCCAAGACGACGGGACTTGTTGAAGGCGAACCGGAATACCATGCCTTTGAGTCTGAGTTGACCTTCAAGGCTTCCTACGAGATGCCCGCGACGCCGATTCCCATGTATTACCGCATCACGGCATTCGGGATGTTCGGGCAGCTCACACCTCCTTCCAATGTCGTTGAAAATCCAAATTTCAAAGAGCCGCTGCGGCCGCGTCCCATCTTCGAATACACGAAAGACCATCCGGCAAGCCGCAAGCCGTTCCTCGTCTGGCACAGCATTCCCGGAGCCGTCTGCTACGAACTGGAAATTCTCTCGGACAAGCCCGACGCCGAAGGCGGTACAGCAATGTCGCGCAAGAATCATCTTTACAGTACGAAGCAGATATTTACAAATGGCTATCAGGTCGATCTTACATCTTTTGTAAATGGCGAGACGGGCATCTTGTATTGGCGTGTGCGCGCGCTGGGCTTCCACCATGAAACGATTGGCGAATTCTCCAAGGCTGAGCCGATTTATATCAAGGCCGATGAACCGCTGCCAACGAAACCCTTGATCAACAACTTCGATCAAATGCCGAATGCGACAGAACCTGTTTATCCCGTTTATCAATGGATACCTCTGAACGGCTGTGAGAATTATGAAGTTGAGCTTATGGTGACTCCTCCTGCATCCGACGAAAACAACAATACGCAGCCTGCCAAAAATCGTCAATGGGCGCAAAAGGTTGAAGGCGCCTTCAGCTGTTACGACGAATACCCGCGTCCCTATGCCGGAGAATATTATTGGCGCGTGCGTGCGATTGACGCAAATGGCAATACGATCGGCACATATTCGGACGTGGAGAAATTTACCGTAAAAGAAAAAAACAGTCGCATTTTTGCCGCCGCTTTCGGCGACAGCATTACGCATGGCGGCGGAGCATTGTCATTTTCCCCCATTGACCTTGAGTATAGTTTCACAACCTACCTTGATTTTCCCACTGTCAACATTGGACGAAGCGGCGATACGGCGCATACGTCGATGCTCCGTTTTGAGAAAGACGTTCTATATTTCCATCCCTACAACCTTTTGATACTCACAGGATCGAACAGTCTGCGAGCCGAAGAAATCAGCGCCGAACAAATCATCTCCGATCTCGACGCTATCAAAAAGAAGTGTGAGGCGAACGACATCCGACCGATCTTCCTCACGCTCATGCCCATCAACCCGAAGAATATCCGCAGCGCCTTCCATGCAGATACCGATCCTCTGTGGCAGCAAAAACTTGCACGAGTCAATGCTTATATCCGCAACCAGAAGTATTACGTCGATCTGGAACCTTACTTCTATGATGCGAATCATACTGTCATGGCGCCGGAGCTTTCCGTAGACGGCCTTCATCCCGATATTCGCGGCAAGATGCTCATGGCGGAGATCATCAACCGTCGGCGAGATTTACTGCGACAATAAGAGAATATAATTAGCGTTTTTCTAAGGAACACCCTGCGCTTATGCCAACTTTTTGAAAGGATGTATAAACATGGGACAAGTTGTAAGGCGTTTTTTTGATGGCTCGTTCCTGGAATATGATCGAGGCAGTTTTGATGATTGGTGTGTCTATCTCACGGATGCTTCCGGGCAGCGTAAACCTCCGCGGGATGAAGAATATTTTTCACAGTTGGAGAGCCTTGCTCAACAATTCGGCGCTGATAAAGTGTATGGCGACTATGTTAAAGTATACCAACGGACGAGATCGCAAATAGACGAGCGCGTTCTGGATGATATTCATATCCTGTCCGAAACGTATGGAACAGATGCACTACGGGTGGAAAAGCTTTTTTCGATCCTTTACATGGCAATGATATCTGAGGAAAACAAAGCAAATACAAGACTTGGTAAACGCATCAAAAGGCTTGGCGTACATAAGTTGCTTATTGAAAATCAGCCCGTTCATGAAGCCGCGAACTTTATGCGCGGTATGGACTGGCGAACAATTGATCGTCTTTGTGCGGAACGCGATTTTTAGTCAAAAGCACATGTTCGGAATATAGACAAACAAGGATTTTTATCGCCTCGTTATATTATGAATTGCAAGATGGGTTTTAGAGTTGACAGCAGGTGTTTATCCAAAATTCCTTGAGGACATAAAATAAATGTTGCAAATCTCCCTTCTAAAAGGAAAATCTGCAACATTTTATCGTAGTGCTTTTCAGCTGATTTTTCTCAAAGCCGCTTCGGCTTCCTCCGAGGATACAAGGATTTCGCGCGGCTTGCTGCCGAGACTCGGTCCGATGATCTTCATCTCTTCCATCGTGTCAATCAGGCGGGCGGCGCGTGTATAACCGATGCGGAAACGCCTCTGTATGCTTGATGTCGATGCCTGCCCGGAACTCATGACAAGCTCGATCGCATCGCCGAGAAGTTCATCGGTCTTTTCCTTTGCCGCATCCTTTTTACCGTCATCGGCTTCCATAGCGGCATTCTCCGTGTACTCAATAATCTCTTGATTTTCCTCCATCCGCTGCCCTTGTCCACGGATGAAGTCGAGAAGTCTCTCCACTTCTTCATCGCTGACGAAAGCCCCCTGCACGCGCTGCGGCTTTGCCGATCCGACGGGATAAAAAAGCATGTCGCCCTTTCCAAGCAGCTTTTCAGCGCCGCTCATATCCAAAATCGTACGCGAATCAATCTGCGAGGACACAGCAAACGATATGCGTGACGGAATATTCGCCTTGATGATGCCCGTGATGACATCGACGGACGGGCGCTGCGTTGCGAGCACGAGATGAATTCCCGCTGCGCGCGCTTTCTGTGCAAGGCGGCAGATGGCATCTTCCACGTCGTGCGGTGCGACCATCATGAGGTCGGCAAGCTCATCGATGATGATGACGATGGCAGGCATCTTCTCTTCGGGTTTCGCCGCATTGAAGCGTTCCATATCGCGTACGCCGGTCTCGGCAAATTTGGCATAGCGCTTTTCCATCTCCTGTACCGACCAGTTCAGGACAGAGGCCGCCTTTTTTGCGTCCGTGACAACGGGAACCATCAGATGCGGTATGCCGTTGTAGTTGGAAAGCTCAACCATCTTGGGATCTATGAGGATGAACTTCACTTCATCCGGCTTCGCTTTGAAGAGGATGCTCGTGATGAGCGTGTTGATGCAGACCGACTTTCCTGATCCCGTAGCGCCGGCAACGAGAAGATGCGGCATCTTGGCGAGGTCGGCAAAGATGCCTTGTCCTGCAATATCGACGCCCAAGCCGACCGTGAGTTTCGACTTGGCCGTCGCAAAGGCGGGCTTTTCCAAGACTTCACGCAGACGGATGCCCTCAAGCTCCTTGTTCGGCACCTCGATGCCGATGGCGGCTTTTCCCGGTATAGGCTCTATGCGCACGGAAAATGCCGCAAGGCTCAGAGCCAGATCATCCGCCAGATTCGTAATCTTGCTGACCTTGACGCCGGGCGCAGGTTCGAGCTCGTAGCGCGTAACGGCAGGTCCGTGGCATGCATTGATAATCTTCGCCTTGACCTTGAAGTTTTCTAAGGTCTGCGCCAAAGTCTGCGCGTTTTCGGCAATTTCCCGTTCCAGTTCAAAGTTCTTCTTCTTGACTTCGGCTGCGAGTATTTCTTCCACTTTTGGCAGCTCATAGGGCCTTTCCGTCGGCTGCGGCTCTTCTTCACGCGGTTTTGCCGCTGAGACAGCAGCCGGCATGGTCGAAGGCAACGGGGTTGTCACCGATGGTGCTGCAAGGGTTTCCTGCGGCAAGGTCGCCGTCATGGACTGTGTGGAGACTGCCGGCTGCATCATGGCGAGGCGCTTGTCCTGCACCTCCACTGCCATAGGTACGTCTTTCGGCAAGGGAACGACATCAAAGTCGTCAGGGATTTCCGGCGGTGGTTCTGCGATGATTTCCTCTTGCTCTTCCGTTTCATTCGAGGCATATTCAATGGAAAAGGACGGCAGCTCTTCTGCTGTCCTTTCTTTTTCTGCTCCCTCTTCCTGCTCTGTTTCTGCCAATACCTCATTCTTATCGTATGTCTCGCAAAAAGCAAAAGATGCCGTCTCTTCCCCTGCGGCAGGAGGTTCAAGAGCCGTCAGAAAGTCCCTCTCCTCCTGCGTTTGCGGCATGACAGATGCTTCCTGTGCAGCAAAGGATGGAAAAGACGTCGGCTGTACATCTTCGCCCGAAGCGACGTTCCTCGCTTCTGCTGCAAACGCCTGTTCAAAGGCTTCGTCTTTGTCTTGATTGTAAAACGAGCTTTTGATTCTTCCGCGCACATGTTCTTCAAAGATATTTTCCGCCTGTGTCACCTTCTGCTGGGCGACGGAGAGCGTATCCTTCGCTTTGACGATTCCTGCTTTCGCCTGCCGTTTCGTGCGCAGCATCCCAAGGGCAAGCGACCATGTCGTAGAGAGCAGGACGGCAACAACCGTACCCGTGCACAAGAGGATGATGGCTCCCGTCGCACCGAAAAACTTGCGGATGAAGAAGAGCAGGCCGCCGCCTAGAAGACCGCCCGCGTTCGGCAGATATTCGGGCAGGATTTCCGCCCCTACAGGTACGAGGAAATGATGGAGGATAGCAAGCAAAGAAACGAAGAGTCCTATGAGGCCGAAAAAGTGCGTGGAATAAACGATACCCCGATGCTTCGTCACATACTGCGTGCCTATGAGCAGTATGACGCCGGAAGCGACCCAAGCACCCAAACCGAAAAGATAGCGGAGGAATTTAGCAAAATAAAGGCCAATGAAACCAACGTTCCAATCAAGCAGTCCCCCGATGGATATGAGGCCTGCGGCAAGAAGAAGAAGACCGATGATTTCATAGCGTCTGCCCTTAGGTGCAGTTGTCGTCATCGGCTCTTTTTTGTTTTTCGTACGGGATTTCCTCTTGCTGTTCCCTCTATCGCTATTGGAACCTTTCTTTTTCAAAACGACATCACCTATCTAAAATCACAGCAGCCCGTGAAGGGCTGCTGTAAAAATCAAAACGACCTGCCTACAGAGGATATGCTTCTGCAGATAAATCAATGTGCAAGAAGATGCTCGACGCGGCGCTTCGTTTCAAACAGGATGCGCTCTTCATCAAGCGTCAGGAGCTCGCGTTTCTCCATGAGGATTCGTCCGTCGACGATGACTGTGTCGACCGAAGATGCATTGGCAGAATAGACGAGCAGCGATACGGGATCGTGACGCGGCATCCATGCGGGACTCGTCATATCGAAGAGGACGATGTCCGCTTTATAACCCTCTTTCAAGAGCCCTACATCAGAAAGACCGACAGCCTTTGCCCCGTACGCCGTCCCCATGCGCAGCGCTTCTCCTGCGGGCACAGCCTCGGGGTCATAGCTCGCCACCTTGTGCAGCATGGCGGCAAGGTTTACTTCCTCAAGCATGTCAAGGTTGTTATTGCTCGACGCGCCGTCCGTACCGAGAGCAACGCAGACGCCTTCCGCAAGAAGGCGCGGCACGGGAGCGATGCCGCTCGCGAGCTTCATGTTGCTGCCGGGATTGTGCGCGACACGGATGCCGTACTTCTTGATGATGGAAATATCTTCGTCGTCAAGATGCACGCAGTGCGCTGCCAATGTGCCGTTGTCGAAAAGACCTGTGGCGGCGACATGTGCAAAGGGGCGCTTGCCGTATTGCTTGAGGCATTCCTCCACCTCTCCCCTCGTTTCTGACATGTGGATGTGGATTTCCGCTCCAAGCGACTTTGCCGCCTCTGCGACCTTGTGCAGATAATCGGGCGGGCACGTATAGAGCGCATGCGGCCCGAACATCACGGTGATGCGCCCCTCGGCTTTTTGATGCCAATTTTTGAAGAGCGCCACATTTTCTGCAATCTTTTCGTCTGCATCGGGCACCACACCGATCAGGCCGCGCGAAAGAATGGCGCGAAGCCCTGATTCCGCTACGACTTCGGCGACCTTTTCCATATCAGGCCCGTACATGTCGGCGAAGGTCGTCGTGCCCCCCTGTATCATCTCGACGGCGGCGAGCATTGCGCCCCAATAGATGTCTTCGTTGCGCATCTTCGCCTCGATCGGCCAAATCTTTTGCTGCAGCCAATCCATGAGCTTCATATCGTCCGCATAGCTTCGAAGAAGCGTCATAGATGCATGCGTATGGGCGTTGACAAAGCCTGGGACAGCAAGCCTGTCCTTTGCGTCAATCGTGCGCTCCGGCTGCCACGAAGCGGGGATTTCTCCGACTGCTGCAATCTTATTTCCCTCGATTGCGATATTTCCTTCCCGCACGCTGCCGTCCGGATGAAGAACATGCGCATTGGAAATCAATATTTTCATATCGTGCACCTCTGCTCAGGCAAGTCCGAGATAGGCCTTCTGCTCGTCCGTCAGATGGTCAATGGCTACGCCCGAAGCCTTGAGCTTGAGTTCGGCAATCTTCGTATTGATTTCGTCCGGCATCAGGTAGACCTTGTTTTCAAGTTCTGCATGATGATTGAGAATATGAAGCGCTGAGAAGAACTGTACGCCGAAGGACAGATCCATGATCTCCGCCGGATGTCCGTCGCCTGCTGCGAGGTTCACGAGGCGGCCTTCGGCGAGAAGGTAGAGCTTCCTGCCGTCCTTTTGCTTGAATTCCTCGATATTCTTGCGCACGGTACGGCGCGATACGGAGATTTCCTCAAGCTCGGGGATGTTGATCTCCACATCGAAGTGACCGGAGTTCGCCATCATAGCGCCGTCTTTCATGACCTCATAGTGATGCTTGCGAATGACATCCTTATCGCCCGTCAAGGTCAGGAAGATGTCGCCAATGCGCGCCGCCTCGTCCATAGGCATGACACGGAAGCCATCGAACACAGCTTCGATCGCCTTGATGGGATCGACCTCCGTGATGACGACATTCGCCCCGAGACCCTGAGCGCGCATGGCGCCGCCCTTGCCGCACCAGCCGTAACCGGCAATGACAACGGTTTTTCCCGTGATGCAGAGGTTCGTCGTGCGCATGATGCCGTCCCACGTTGACTGCCCCGTTCCATAGCGGTTGTCAAACAGATACTTGCAGTAGGCGTCGTTCGCCGCAATCATCGGGAACTCAAGTTTGCCCGCACGGGCGAGAGAATGCAGACGATGTACGCCCGTCGTCGTTTCCTCCGAGCCGCCGAGGATGTTCGGCAGAAGTTCGCGGCGCTTCGTATGCAGGATATTCACGAGGTCGCCGCCGTCGTCGATGATGATGTCAGGCTTAAGGTCAAGAGCCTTGTCGATGTACTGCTCATACTCTTCGTCCGTGCAGCCGTGCGTCGCAAAGACATGAAGCCCATCTTCGACGAGCGCCGCCGCGATGTCATCCTGCGTGGACAACGGATTGCTGCCCGTGATGGCAACCTCTGCGCCGGCGTTCTTCATGATCAACGCCAAATACGCTGTCTTTGCTTCAAGATGCAGCGTGATGACAATCTTCTTGCCTGCAAAGGGCTTCGTCACGGAAAATTCTTTGTTGACGGCTTCCATGACAGGCATGAAGTTCTTGACCCAGTTGATTTTGTCATGACCCGACGGCGCGAGTTTGATGTCTTTGATCATTGATTCCATGTGCGTTGCTCCTCCTAAAAATCGTTTCCTGCAAAGCGGCAATTTCAGCGCAGCAGTTTCTCCAAATAGAGATAATCCGTCAGATCAGTCTGAAGCGGCGTGACGGAGATGTAGCCGCGCTCTGCGGCAGCGATGTCCGTTGCGTCGCTGTTTCCCTCGTCGAGAATCTCCCCGCCTAGAAAATAGCATTCCTTCCCGTCCACATCTTCCATCCTTTGAAATGCATTGATGTAATTGCGGCGGCCAAGCTGCGTGAATACGAACTGCGGACCATTTTCGCCGAATTTTTTGGGAAAATTTACATTGTAAAAGTTCACTTTTCCCTCTTCGTAAAAGAGCGAAAAAAGATTCTCCTCCATAAGTCTGGCAGCTGTATCATACGAGATTTCGGACTTCATGTCGAGGGATACGGCCGTCGCCGTGATTCCATGCAGATACGCTTCCATCGCGGCGTTGGCTGTGCCGGAATAAAGCACATCCGTGCCCAGATTCGCTCCGTGATTGATGCCGGAGATTACATACTCCGGATATATATCGGAAGAAATTGCTTCAAGGTAAAGCTTCACGCAGTCCGCCGGCGTACCCTCGATCCGATATGCCGCCACGCCGTATCGCTCTTCCAAAGGGCGATACCGATCGAGACGGATGCACTTCTTGACCGTGATTGCATGGGACATGCCGCTTTGCTCAAAGGCCGGGGCAGCTACAACGACTGTATGGTGCGGCGAGAGCACGCGCACGAGCGCCTCTATTCCGGCAGCTTCTACACCGTCGTCATTCGTCAATAGTATACGCAAGACATCCGTCCTTTCCATCGTTCATTCAAGGCGACAAGCGCACAGAGACCTTCATCCCAGGCTGTATTCCTTCTCCCGTCTCTTCGGGAACAGAAATGCGCACACGGACTTTGCCGGATACCGTCTCATCCCCCTCGTCTGCATCGGGTTCCTCTATATCCTGCACCGTACCCTGTATGTCGCGTCCACCCAAGCGATAGGAAGCGAATTGCCCTAGGCGCACTTTCGTTTTCTGATCATCGTTCAAAATAGCTTCAAGCCACAAATCCTTGGCATTGCCGATGTTTGCAAAGGTTTGCCCCGCACTGATCTTGCTTTCGGCGGCGATGTCTTCGGCTAGATAAAGCGTTCCGGAAGCGGGCGCAATGATATCTGTTCCCGCTTTATCCTGCTGCGCCTTTGCCAAGGCGATTTCCGCCTGCTTCAAAAACAGTTCTGCTTGTTTAATCTGTTCCGGCGAAGCGGACTGCAGGACGGTGCGATAGCTTGATGAAGGTGCGTGAGCCTGACTGGAAGCAACAGCGGCATTGTAGGCGGCCTCGGCTTCATCGCGCTTCACGGCGCTGATAGCGCCCATCGCATAGAGTTCGTTCATTCGCTCCATGCGTGCGCGTGCCGCTTCCGTATCGACCGCAGCGCTCGGCGCCTCATTCACGACGGGCTGCGTGACAGCGATTCCCTTCTGTAAGTTTTCCAAGCTTTGTTTCGCTAACGTGACATTTTGCTGCAACTGGGCGATATCCTCATCCGTGACATTGACCTTGATGTGCGCGATGACGTCCCCTGCCTCCACATGAGCGCCGTCGGCGACCAGAATTTCCGCTATCGTGCCATCCGCCTTTGCTTTTGCTGGCACGAGTGCACTTTTCACCTGGGCGTCTTCAAGTGTCACAATATTATGCGAGCGCTGGTAGAGCCAAATGCCGCCGATCGTGAGGGCAGCGAGCGTCAATAGACCGAGCAGACTGAACTGCAAAAATCGTATTGCCTTTTTCGTAACATCTATTTCCACGAAGATCACCTCTGCTCCATGGGAATCCCTCCAAGGAAAGTTTCCCGTCGGAACTGCGAACAGCGTGTGCAGGCACGAGACTTGGCCAAACAGTCGCGTTAAGCAAGCTGTTCCGCAAGAACCCTTTCGGCTTCCTGCAAAGCTTCCGGCATCTTAGCAGGTTCTTTGCCGCCTGCCTGCGCCATCTCTTTTCGTCCGCCGCCGCCGCCGCCAACGATTTTTGCTGCCGCCTTGACGATGTTGCCCGCATGAGCGCCCTTTGCCACAGCTGCGTCACTCGCCTTCGCCACGAGGCTGACTTTCCCTTCGTGCGCGGCGGCAAGCACGACCACGCCGCTTTCCAGACGATCGAGCAGCATGTCGGCAATCTTTCGCAGATCGTCGATATTATCGGCTTCAACGATGCCCGAAGCAAAGGAAAGATCTTTTATCTGCTTCTTCTGCGCGAGCAGCGTATCGACATCTCCCATGGCGCGTTCTTTCGTGAAAGAAGCGATTTCCTGCTTGAGCTTCTTGTTCTCTGCCAATGTGCTCTCAATATGGGAAACAATTTCATCATCGCGACATTTGAACGCGTGCGCGGCTGCGGCGAGAGTCTCCGCCTTCTCATTCATGTAGTCGATGGCCGCCCTGCCTGTCAAAGCCTCAATGCGGCGCACGCCAGAAGCGATGCCTGTCTCGCTGACAATCTTGAACATGCCGATCTCGCCGATATTTTTCACATGCGAGCCGCCGCAGAGTTCTATGCTGAAATCCGGCACGGAAACGACACGCACGACATCGCCGTACTTCTCACCGAAGAGCGCCATAGCGCCGAGTTTCTTCGCCTTGTCAATTTCCATCTGCGCGATTTCCACAGGCTTTGCCATGAGAATCTGCTCATTGACCAGGCGCTCCACCTCTTGCAGCTGCAGCGCCGTCACAGGCTCGAAATTGGAGAAATCGAAGCGCAGGCGTTCGGGCATGACCAAGGAGCCGGCCTGATTGACCTGATCGCCGACGACCCGCTTCAACGCGGCCTGCAGGAGATGCGTCGCCGTATGGTTGCGCGCCGACGACAGCTTCTTCATCCAATCAATCCGGATGGAAACATGGTCGCCAACCTTCAACATGCCTTCTTCAACATAACCGATATGATAAACCGTGCCGTCGGGAAGTTTCTTGGCGTTGGCAACCTGCACGCGGCCGAATTCCGTCTCCAAAAGTCCGGCATCGCCGACTTGACCGCCTCCTTCTGCATAGAAAGGCGTCGACTGCAGGATGATGCCCGCCTCCTCGCCGTCGGCAAGCTCATCGACGAGAACACCGTCCTTCCAGATGGCGACGACGGTCGATTCCTTCGCGTTCTCATCGACGCAGAGATGTGACGTATCGATGCCCGAGAGGTCAGGTACGGCGACGCGCTGATTTTCCTGCCGCGCGGCACGAGCACGTTCGCGCTGCTCCTCCATTGCTTTCTCGAAGGAATCTTTGTCAAGTTCCATTTCGTTTTCATGCAGGATCTCGTCGGTGACTTCCCATGGGAAACCATACGTATCGTAGAGTTTGAAGCCGATTTCACCAGGAAGCACCTTTTTGCCTTCTCGCTTCAAGTCCTCAATATGACCGTTCAAGAGTTCCATGCCCTGTGCGAGCGTCGCCGCGAAGCGATCCTCCTCAATGCTGATGACTTTCTTGATGTATTCTTTCTTCTCAGCAAGTTCTTCAAAGTCTGCTGCACCCTTGTAGATTTCAGCAACAGCGTCAATCGCGCCTTCCAAGAACTTGTCATGGATGCCGAGGATGCGCCCATGGCGCACAGCGCGGCGCAGGATGCGGCGCAGAACATAGCCGCGGCCCTCGTTTGACGGCAGAATGCCGTCCATGATCATGATCGCCATGCTGCGCGCATGGTCAGCGATGACCTTGAGCGAAACGTCCTTCTCCGCATTTTCGCCATAAACGACGCCAGATACTTTCGAGGCGTATTCGATGATGGGAAAGAGTAAATCCGTCTCGAAGTTCGTCTTCTTATTCTGCAGCACGGAAGCCAATCGCTCAAGACCGCATCCCGTATCAATATTCTTGTGCTCAAGCGGATTGTACTGACCGTCTTCCGTGCGGTCGAACTGCGTAAAGACGAGATTCCAGATTTCGAGGTAGCGGTCACAATCACAGCCGACAGCACAGTCCGGACTGCCGCAGCCGCGCTCTTCACCAAGGTCGATGTAGATTTCCGAATCAGGACCGCAAGGGCCGGGGCCGATCTCCCAGAAGTTGTCATCGAGTTTCACGATATGATCTTGTGGGAAGCCGGGCTGCTCTCTCCAGATGGCGGCTGCTTCATCGTCCTTCGGATAGACCGTGACCCAAAGCTTCTCCTTCGGCAAATCCAAGACATCCGTCAGGAACTCCCACGCCCAGGGAATCGCCTCTTTTTTGAAATAATCTCCAAAAGAGAAGTTGCCGAGCATTTCAAAATACGTCTGATGACGCGCCGTGCGTCCGACGTTCTCAATATCTCCCGTACGTACACAGCGCTGGCTCGTCGTGATGCGCGTGCGCGGCGGCTTCATCTTGCCCGTAAAGAACGGCTTGAACGGCGCCATACCCGCGCCGATCATCAAGAGCGTCGGATCGTTTGCAGGGATGAGCGAAGCGCTCGGCAAACGCAGATGTCCCTTCTTCTCCGCAAAGAACTGCAAGTACGCTTCGCGCAATTCATTTCCTGTCATGTATTTCAAAAGAACCTACCTCCATCAGAGATTCCGCTAAACGCGGATAAACTCTCACTGCATCTCATACTAATGAGTAATTATATCATATTAACCATGAAAGTCCAAGAAGTCAAGCCTAAGGTGTATGTGCCCAAACAATTTACAGATGTATTTCTCCATGGTATAATAAGCCTATATGTCAATTACAGGTAGGAAAAGCTGCAGGAGGGGTTTCGGCATGTTTGACGAGAGCGACAAGGTCAATGCCTATGTGAAGCAGAAGAACATTGGCATGAAGATTGATTACAGCGGCAAAGCGAGGCGAGCGCTCAAGGATCAAGCGCCTCAGGAGGCTGCGGATGACGAGTCGCAAATGGAAGAGCTCGACGGTGCAAGTCGCGCCATGCGTCGCATCATCCAGCAGAAGCTTTTGAACGGTGACGAACTCATGGCAGACGAGATGCGTTTCCTCAAACGCTCCGACACGGGACTCTACACCAAGGCGCGCACTGCACAAAACGCTCGCGAGGCACTCGTGCAAAAGCTCGAAGCGGCAACCTCGAAGGAAGAGGCAAGCGAAGCCTTTCTCATAGCGAGCGGCCTTGTTAATGAAGCCGGAAATGCCGCACGGCAAAAGGATGCAGCAGGAGAAACAGCCGCTCACACGGCTTCCAGCCGCACGACACCGTCAGCAAGTTCTGCTTCTGCACGCGATTTGTCTGGTACGCCGAAGCCGCGCACGCGTTGGAAACTCGATCCAACGAGCGCGATGAGCGCAAACACAGCAAAAGAAACCTCAACGAAAACAATCTCCAAGGCACAATCTACGACAAGCACCCCCGCCGCAGTTGAGAAACGTACAGGCAGCGCCCCTCCGCCTAAGACGAGTTCAGCCTTCGTGCAACAGCCCGAGGACACGACGGGCATCGAATTCATCATGGCACGCGCTCTGCAAGCGGCATGGGCAAAGTTCACACAAACAGCAAAGTACCGCGAACTTACAAGCACAGCGGAGCGTTCCGTCGAAAACCTCGATCCCGCAAGCATGACCGTGGCCACGCGCTTCTTCAGCGCCTCACGCGCCTACCGCAACCTGCCAAAACCTCGCAAGGGTGCGCCGATGCAGTCCTTCGACAGCGAGACTTAGTCTTTCGCATAAGTCTGCTTTGCAAGAATCGCCGATGAGTCCCCTCACCATCTTGATTCAACTTTCCTCCTTCTACGTCGACAAACTAGAAGCATGGCTTCGCTATACATCTGGTGCACCTTCTTGACAGCCGAAAACCTATCACAAACTACACGCACAAACGTCCACTTTGTGGACATTGTGCGCCGCCCTTAATGAAAGTCACCCAATCAGCCTGCGCCTTTGGCTTGGCTTCTTGGACTTTCATAATAAACTACACGCACAAACGTCCACTTTGTGGACATTGTGCGCCGCCCCTACAGAAGCCTAGCCAAGAGGTCTGCGCCTGCGGCTTGACCTCTTGGGACTTCATGGTAAAATCAGTCGATTGGTCCGCCACGAGAACTCGCTCCCGAATTCTCATGGCGGGCCATACAAACCAAGGACGTGTTCTCCATGCATACATCAAAGAAAAAAATTCTTGCCATCATACTTTCACTCTTCGTCTTGCTCCTCGCTGCAGCATATTTATGCTCGACCAGCTTCCAAGGCGGCGTTCCCGTTCTCAACTACCACCAGATCAACGACCGCGACCACAATGCCCTGACGTTGAGCACACCCGAGTTCGAAGCGCAGATGCAGTATCTCGCCGAAAACGGCTACCATCCCATCACGCCGAACGAACTTGCCGATCACCTCGAAAACGGCGCCCCGCTGCCCGAAAAGCCCATCCTCCTCACCTTCGACGACGGCTATATCGACAATTACAAGAACGCCTACCCTATCCTGCAAAAATACGGGCTTAAAGGTTCCATCTTCATCATCACGGACTATCTGAACGTCTATCCGAACTATCTCACATGGGAAATCTGCCAAGAAATGCAGGACTCAGGCATCATCGACATCGAGTGCCACACGATGACCCATGTCGCGCTCAGCGAGCTTCCCTCTGCCGAAGCTCTGCAGCACGAAGCCGTCGACTCTAAGAAAGCGATTGAATCGCACCTCAATAAAAAGGTCACTTCCATCGCCTACCCCTGCGGCGCTTACAATGACGAAGTGCAGCGTGTCGTAAGGGAAGCCGGCTACCGCACGGCGTTCACCGTCAACTACGGACTCGACCATCCCGGCGATGACCAGTACGCGCTCAACCGCATACCGATCTTTGGCTCCAATTCCCACTCCTTCCTGCGCTTCAAGCTGCGCCTCCTCTTCACACCCATCTGCTCCCGTCTGCAAAACGTGCGCGCGGAACTTCTGAGCGGCGGTCACGATACCTGCGCACGCTTCATTCCTACACCCTGACCCGTACAAAAAACGCCCCCGTTCCGGGGGTGTTTTTCATAAGTGAATACAATATCGCAAACAGTAGACAGAGCAAGTCGTAAAATGATACAATCCTTGTAGCCTAAAAATAACGATTCAACGGAGGCGCATCTCATGCACCAATACTTGTTCTTCATCGGCGACTTTCCCGTGCGCGCTTACGGGCTGATCCTGAGCCTCAGCATCATTCTGGCAACGGGCGTCGCCTACTTCCTCGCCAAACAGGACGGGCGCTACCACAGTCACATCGTCGACATGGGCATTTACTGCGGCGTTGCGGGGCTCTTAGGCGCACGGCTCTGGGACGTCTTCTTCTTCGATTGGGATTACTACCAGAACCACCTGACGGAGCTTTTGAACGTCTGGCAGGGCGGCATGGCGATCCAGGGCGGCGTGCTGCTCGGCGCCGTCGTCGGCATCCTCTACACGCGCCGTCACGGCATCGACACGTGGGCGCTCGCCGACATCGTAGCACCCGCCATCATCCTCGGACAAGCGCTCGGCCGCTCGGCCAATCTTCTGAACGGCGACGCCTTCGGCGCACCGACCGGCTCCTCTTTCGGCATCCTCTATCCCGAGACGACGCTCGCCTTCCACACCTACGGCAATCAGCCCCTGTGGCCGGCGGAAATCTGGGAATGCCAGCTTGACATCTTCATCTTCGCGCTTCTCCTCATCTTTCGCGCGACGAATCATGCGAAGGGACAGGCGTTCGCTCTCTACGTCATGCTCTACTCCGCCGCACGCTTCTTCCTCGAATACCTGCGCGGCGACTACAACGAACTCGTCCTTGGACTGTTCAAATCCGCACAGATGACGAGTCTCGTCGCCTTTGCCATCGCACTCGCCTTCTTCCTCTGGCTCGGCTTCAAAAAGCATACGGCAGAACCACCGAAGAAGAAAAATCGCAAGCGTGCCGCCCACGCATGAGCATCCCACCTCAATGAAACGGAGTCCCTACCACATGCAAAAGACAAACCATACGCTTCACATCGGCTGTCACCTTTCGTCTGCCGGCGGCTATCTCGCCATGGGAAAGGCCGCAGTGAACCTCGATGCCGACATCTTCGCCTTCTTTACACGCAACCCGCGCGGTGGCAGGGCGAAGCCGCTCGACATGGAGGACGTACGTGCCTTCTGCAAATATCGCGAAGAGCACGGCATCGGCACGCTCGTCGCCCATGCGCCCTATACGATGAATGCCTGCGCCGCCAAGGATACTCTGCGCGCCTTCGCACGCGAGGCGATGGCAGATGACCTCGCACGCCTTGAGCATATCCCGAACACGCTCTACAACTTCCACCCCGGCAGCCATGTGCAGCAGGGCGCAGAAAAAGGCATAGAGCTTATTGCAGACCTTTTGAACGACGTCCTCGATCCGGCGAAAAAGACGATCGTGCTCCTGGAGACCATGGCGGGCAAAGGAACGGAGATCGGGCGCAGCTTCGAGGAAATCGCCGCCATCATCGAGCGCACAGACTGCAAGGAACGGCTCGGCGTCTGCCTCGACACCTGCCATGTCTGGGATGCAGGATATGACATCGCAAACGATCTCGACGGCGTACTTGAAGAATTCGACCGTGTAATCGGCCTCTCCCGCCTCCATGCCGTCCATCTCAACGACAGCCTCAACGTCCGCGCCGCCCGCAAGGATCGTCACGCACGCATCGGCGAGGGAGAAATCGGACTCGAAGCCCTGACGCGCGTCATCCGTCACCCGAAGATTCGCCATCTGCCCTTCATCTTGGAAACGCCGAACGACGATGCAGGATATGCAAGGGAGATTGCCATGCTCAGGGAGAGAGCATAGAGCGACGGATGCCTTCCGCAAAGGCATATCACCCATCCATATCGCATACGCAAAAAGTCCCCGGGACATTGTCCGGGGACTTTTTATCCTGCTTATTGTCCGCCGTTTACTTTACCACCATGACGGGAACCTTCGACTCTTCGACGACCTTCTGGCTGACGCTGCCGATCAAGGCGCCCTTGAAGAGACCGAGACCGCGGCTGCCCATGATGATCATGTCGCTCTTTTCCGAGTCGGCAATCTTCAGGATCGCCTTCGGCACGTTGCCCGTCTCAACATGCCGCGTCGCCTTCATGTTCTCGGGGATCTTCTCCCAGATGCGGTCGAAGACGAGATGGCTCGGAATATCCTTGTTGATGTTGCTCGCCACATAGACGAAATCGAGACTTGCATTGCACTTCTCTGCAAAGGCGATCGCCTCATCCACGGCCTTGCAGCCGTTGACAGAACCATCGACCGGCACGAGAATTTTGTTGATGCTGCCCATATAAAACACCTCCAAGCGAACTTTTTTCCTCTGTTGTCTACTTCTATATCAAAGCAAAAATTCCTTTTCTCTTTTGGTATTTTTCTGAAAAATTTTCCGATATTTTCTTGCACCGTAAAGAAAGCCGTCGCTGGAATGCGTGATGACTCCAACGACAGCTCTCCTCCTGCACTTCGTTCAATTCTTCTTCTCCAAAGAAGGCGCGCCTTTTCGCAAGATTCCCACGGCAAGCTCAGCGTTTTGAAATGCGCGTCTCCTCAGCTCTTTCAGGAGGGCGGCATTTTTCTCGCAAAGCGTATCGCGCCTCTGCCACTTGCGCCGCACTTCCGCCATGAGTTCATCTGCCGTGATGGTCTCAAGTTTCGCGGCGGGCGTCTCACCGATGGAGTCAAGGAAACGATCGATCTTCGGATCGTACGATACGCCGACGAGCGGCACGCCCATGACGCCCGCAAAAATCAAGGCATGAAGGCGAATCGCGATGAGCAAATCCATATTGCCGACGAGTGAAAGAAGCTCTGCCGTCGAAAACTCGCCGTCGAGAACGATGGCTTCCTGCTTCATCATCGCAGCGATCGTCTCCGCCGTCTTGACATCCTCGGGATACTGCATGGGCAGAAAGACGAGATTCGCACCAAGCTCGACGGCGATGCGGTCGGCCGCCTCGGCGAAGGCTTCCTTGTAGCGCTGCCAGCCCTTCCACTCGCGCACGGATATGCCGACGAGCGGCTTGTCGTCCGTCACGCCGTTCCACTGCAAGACCTGCCATCCCATATCCTTCGCAACGGGATTGATGGCGAGCACCGGATCGGCAGTTTCGACGATCCTAGGGCGATGAATGCCCATGGCCTCAAGCTCTGCCAAAGAGCCGTGGTCGCGCACGGTGATGAGGCGCACGCCGTTGCCGATGAGCCGCATCATCGTGCGCGCCCAGAAGCCCTCGATCGGGCCGATGCCCTGCGCGTAGAGCATGACAGGCCTTCGGGCGAGAAAGGCAAGGACGATGATCGCCATGTAGTAATAGAGACTGCGGCGACTCGTGACATTCTGCAGCAGACTGCCGCCGCCCGACACGAGGAGGTCAGAAGCGCGCAAAGCCTTCCATATATCGGAAAACGAGAGCCATGAAACAGCCTCAACACCGTGGCGGCGCTTCGTATCCGGAGGGTTCGCTGAGATCACCGTGATATTCGTTTGCGGGTCCAGTTCGGATAGAACCTCGATCATCGCGGCGAGCATGGCTTCATCACCGGCGTTTTTCGAGCCGTAATATCCGGATACTACGATGTTGCTCATTCCTTTGAGAAACGCTCCTTTGCCGAAGATAGTATCATTTGCGCGAGGTGCACGAGCACCATGAGAGCTGCGCCGATGCCACAGCCGAGGACGATGCCGCCAATGCCGCGCACAAAGGACATGTAGACGGGCGTGCGCATGTGCGCAAAGGTCTCGACCATCGATCCCTGACCGATCGTCGCTACGAGCACGAGCGCAAAGAGCAGCATTGTCGGCCACTTGCGGCACCACGCGAGGACGGCGAGCATGAAGGCCGGATGGCCGATCATCAGCTCCTTCGAGCGCGGGCGCGCATAGAACGCCTGCTCCAGGATGGCACGGAACTTCAGCTCAAGCCCCGAGACGGGCATGCCCGACGTATGACCGGAACGTGCGACGAATACGACGGCGGCAAGAGTCACGAGCACGAAAATGAGAAGGGATTTGAGCTTCACGGGCATATCGAGAATCTGGCGAAGCTGCGTGAGCGCGCCCTGTCCCTCCGCCATTCTGCCATCAAAGACGTCGTAACGCGTCAAAAATGCGATGGCGACGAGGACGATGGGCAGGACAAACGTCAGCTTGATGCCGCGGAAGATGTTGAACTCCAGGAAGTACTCGACATCAGCGAGCGCTCCCGACAGATATGCCGCGCCGACATAGGAGAGCGCCCCTGTAACAAAAAGGGCGACGGCAGCCGTTCCGATGATGCGCCAGAGCGGCGCTTTCGCATCGGGCTCCATGGTGCGAATGCGGTCGAGCTGCCATATCACGGCGAGCGCGGGAAAGAGGTTCGCGCTCAAAAACGCCGCGAGAATCCGCATCTTCGCGCCACTGCCCATGAGGATCGGGGCGGCAAAGACGAACACCAACAGAGCAAAGAGCGCGTAGAGCGTCCTCGGCTGCAGATGGTGCGTGATCAGTGAGATGTAGAGCACGACAGCAGCCGCTACGCCGAGCATCAGCACGGCACGCAGAGGACGCGGCGCATACCAGTTTTCAAACGTCCCTGCAGGACCGAGCGCGAAGCCATGTGATTCTACGGCTTCTGCCGTCGCCTTGATATAGTGCATGTTCGTCTCGAAGAGCGTCATGCCGGGCGCAGGCTTCTCGTAAATGCGCAGGAGGTTGATGCGAATGTTGCGCTCCATGTCCGTGTTCGCCCAACGCTCGACCGCCGTCTCAATCTTGAGCTTCGGCTGCTCGTCCTTCGGGATGGTGTAAAGACGCGCGACATGGTCGTAGCCGACGCCCTTGGAGATCTCGGAAAGCCCGTCCTGCTTGTAGAACTGCAGCTGCGTCGTATCCTCGAT
The DNA here is from genome assembly GCF_000208405.1 of Selenomonas sputigena ATCC 35185. NCBI lineage: Bacteria > Bacillati > Bacillota > Negativicutes > Selenomonadales > Selenomonadaceae > Selenomonas > Selenomonas sputigena. The sequence goes on from NC_015437.1 coordinate 1,316,961, forward strand.
AAGTCCGAGGACGAGATTGCGCTCCTTGAAGTGATCGATCGTCGTCTGCAGCGACTTCGGAGCGCCGAGCATCTGTGAGCCGGAGAATACGACTTCCGAGATGCGGTAGTTTTCCAGACGGCGGAACACGGCATCGACGTCGTCGGGCGTGCAGCCCAGATAATTCGTCGGACGTGCGAGCACGAAGAAGCCGGCGTCATTGACCGCCTGCATCTCGTCCGTCGGCATACCGAGATCCATCTTGAGGAAGGTTTCGTAATTCGCCTTGACGACGAGGATTTCCACGCCGTTGACTGTGACGGCGTTCACACGAGCAGCGCCCAGGCGGCGCAGCAAGTCCTCCTTGACCTCCTTGTAGGTACGCGCATCATGCCCGACGACACAGACGTCAGATCCCTTGATCGTACCGTTCTCAATGAGGGTGCGCCACGCGGGATCGGTCAAGATCCCTGCATGGTAATTGGCTACGAGTTCACTTCCCGCGAGCGCCGTCGCCTTTCCATTTGCGTTGAGTTTCTTGAATGTCGTCTCGTAGACAGCGAGCGACGTGATGCCCGCTTCCTTCGCCGCCTGCAGCACTTCAGGGACAGGTTTCCCCTCCTGCTCGGCAAGCTGCACGAGATCTTCGTAGTCAATGGCGAGATCGACCTGCTTGTTGACCTCCTCCGCACGCCAGCGTGCGACATCGATGAGGAGCGCCGCGACAAGGCCGACGAAGATGAAGGCGATGAGCACCTTGTTGTATTGAAATTGCTTCATGTATCCTACTCCTCATTCCCTCCGGCAGAGAGGCGCACGACGATGGCGCCTTTCCTGTGTTCGACGCTCTCGATTCGCGTCTTCAAAGGCAGTGCATCGAGCTTCGCGATCTGAATGTCGCCGAAAATGTCGCCGAGATTTGCCTTGCCGATCAAGGCGTTTTTGATGTCGAGCCGCGTCATGTGAAAGTACAGCGCCTGCGCGTCCTCGACGATCTTCCCTTCGAGCACGACATCCGCCATGCGCCCGAAGATCTTCACTTCCGCTGTCGCATGCACGCCATCTTCGTCAATCGTCACCTTGATGTTGTCAAGCTTGTCGATGCGCTTCGCCAAAAGATTGCGCAGAGCATCCTCGGAAACGACGCCCGTGAGTTTCAAATCCTTGGCAGAAATGAGATGCACGCGGTGATCGAGGAAAAGATCTCGCGACGAAAAATGCACGCCGCTTCCTGTCAGCTGCACGCGCTCCATGCGCAAATCGCCGATGCGAAACCCCTTTGCATCAATCTTGAGAGTATCGATCTGTCCCAAGAGGAACAGGATGCCGGGCGTGCTCTCAACCGTCACCTCGGCGCTCTCTGCCCCGCGATCCCTGAGCATCGTCTCTGCTGTCTGCCGCGCCCATGCGGGCAGCAAAGTTTCGCCAAAGACGAGAAGGATTGCCGCAGCGCCTGCAACAAGCATCAAAAGTTTGCGCAAAACATCACCTTAAATCTCAAATCTCATGATTCGCCTTCGCCGCGAGGAAGGCCTCGATGAAGGCGTCGAGATCGCCGTCCATGACCGCCTGCACGTTGCCCGTCTCCATGCCTGTGCGCATGTCCTTGACCATCGTGTAGGGCTGAAATACGTAGGAACGGATCTGGCTTCCCCACTCGATCTTCTGCTGATCGCCTTCGAGCTTCTGGATCTCGGCTTCCTTCTTCTCCTGCTCCAATTCAAAGAGCTTGGCGCGCAGCATCTTCATGCACTGTTCGCGGTTCTGCAGCTGCGAGCGCTCGTTCTGGCACTGCACGACGATGCCCGTCGGCATGTGCGTCATGCGCACGGCGGACGACGTCTTATTGATGTGCTGACCGCCTGCACCCGAAGCGCGGTAGGTGTCGACGCGCACGTCCGCCATATTGATCGCGACCTCGACGGCATCGTCGATCTCGGGCATGATGTCGCAGGCAGAAAACGACGTATGACGACGCGCATTGGAATCGAAGGGCGAGATGCGCACGAGGCGATGCACGCCCTTTTCCGACTTCAAATACCCGTAGGCGTTGTGCCCATTGATGAAGAGTGTCGCACTCTTGACGCCCGCCTCATCGCCGGGCAGCAGATCTGCCGTGACGACGGAAAAGCCGTGGCGCTCCGCCCACCTGCCGTACATGCGCAGAAGCATCTGCGTCCAGTCCTGCGCCTCCGTGCCGCCTGCGCCCGCGTGCAGCGTGAGGATCGCATTGTTCGCGTCATAAGGGCCGGACAAGAGGACTTCGAGCTCCAGCTCGCGCACGGCGGTCTTGATGGTCTCAAACTCCGTCTGCACTTCAGGCTCAAGGCTCGTATCATTTTCTTCCAGCGCCATTTCAAGAAGCGCCTGTGCATCGTCCGTCTTGGAAACGATCTCCTTGTACTTGTCGACGCTTCCCTTGATAGCGGCAAGTTCCTGATTGATCTTCTGCGCCTCTTCCGCATTGTCCCAGAAGGTCGGCTCACCCATCTTGTATTCGAGTTCGGCTATCTTTTCTTCCTTTCTGGCGACGTCAAAGTGAATCCCCCATTTCCTTGAGCTTCGCTTGCATCGCCAAAATCTCCGGCTTCCAATCTTCGAGCATCTTGTCACATCCTTACGTAGTGCTTTCCCTCGCGGGAAATCTATTCCTTATCGCTGCTCCCCCGCACGCGGGAAAGCTCTGTCTCACTTGTTCCTGCCGCAGCAATTCTTGTACTTCTTGCCGCTGCCGCACGGGCACGGATCGTTGCGCCCGATGTCGTTCTTGTTGCGTTGCGGCTTCTTCTTCGTCTCAGCGGCACTGGATTCCTCGCCGTGCGAGGCGCGCGCCGTCTGCAGGCGGTCTTGGAGCTGCTGCTGCTCCTGCGTCACAATGCTCACGCGGTACATGAGCTTCGCGATGTCCGTTTGAATCGCAGCTTCCATTGCCTCGAACATGTCGAGCGCCTCGATCTTGTACTCGACGAGCGGATTCCTCTGCCCGTAGGCGCGCAGGTTGATGCCCTCGCGCAGCATGTCCATGCGATCGAGATGCTCCATCCAATGATTGTCGACGACGCGCAGCATGACGACCTTCTCAAGCTCGCGCATGTTCTCCTCGCCGAAGAGCTGCTCACGCGCCGCGTATGCTTCGTGCGCCGTCTTCTTGAGCGTTTCTTCCAGCTCGTCGCGGCTCATCGCCTCAAGCTCTTCCTTCTTGAGCTTGCCCTCGGGCGCGTAAATCTTCTCCGCGTCCTCGATGAGTCCGTCGAGCGTCCACTCCTCAGGATATAGCTTCGCGTTCGCGTACTGATCCATCTCGCTCTCGATGATCTTGTCGAGCATGAAGAAGATGTTTTCCTTGAGGTCTTCGCCGCGCAGAATCTTGCGTCGCTCCGCATAGATGACCTCGCGCTGCTGGTTCATGACATCGTCGTATTCGAGGACGTGCTTGCGGATGTCGAAGTTTCTGGCTTCGACCTTCTTCTGTGCACGCTCGATCGAACGCGTGATGAGTTTGTGCTCGATCGGATCGTTCTCGTCCATGCCGAGCCGATCCATGATGGAGGCGATATTGTCCGATGCGAAGAGACGCAGAAGGTCATCTTCCAGCGACAAGTAGAACTTCGAGCGGCCGGGGTCTCCCTGGCGACCCGCGCGGCCGCGCAGCTGGTTGTCGATGCGCCGCGATTCGTGGCGCTCCGTGCCGAGGATGTAGAGGCCGCCGAGCTCCTGCACGCCATCGCCGAGCTGGATGTCCGTGCCGCGTCCCGCCATGTTCGTCGCGATCGTCACGGCGCCCCGTTGACCTGCGTCCTTGATGATCTCCGCTTCCTTCTCGTGGTACTTGGCATTCAGGACGTTGTGCTCGACGCCGTGCTGCTTCAAGATGGCGCTGAGCTCTTCCGACTGCGTGATGGATGTCGTGCCGATGAGGATCGGCTGTCCCGTCTTGTGAATCTCTTCGACCGCTTGTCCGACGGCACGGTATTTCGCACGCTTCGTCTTGTAGATGGCGTCCGGCTCGTCGACGCGCTGCACGGGACGGTTCGTCGGCACGACGACGACGGGCAGCTTGTAGATCTTGAGGAACTCGTCCTCCTCAGTCTTCGCCGTGCCCGTCATGCCGCCGAGCTTATCGTACATGCGGAAGTAGTTCTGGAAGGTAATCGACGCGAGCGTCTGGCTCTCGCGCTGAATCTTCACGCCTTCCTTCGCCTCGATCGCCTGATGCAGTCCGTCCGAATAGCGGCGGCCAACCATGAGACGACCCGTGAACTCATCGACAATGATGATCTCATCGTCGCGCACGACGTAGTCGCGATCGCGCTTCATCAGAGCCTTGGCGCGCAGAGCTGCCGTAAAGCAGTGCGAAAGCTCCAGATTCTCAGGCGCGTAGAGGTTCTTGATGCCGACGATGCGCTCAACCTTCAAGACGGCTTCATCGGACGGCGCAACGGTCTTCTGCTTCTCGTCGAGCTTGTAATCCTCGCCCTCCTTGAGCTGAGCGACGGCGCGTGCCATGACAGCGTACATGTCCGTCGACTTCTGCCCGGGACCTGAGATGATGAGTGGCGTTCTCGCCTCATCGACGAGAATCGAGTCGACCTCATCGACGATGGCATAGTGGAGGTCACGCTGCACCATCTGCTGCGGATGGATGACCATGTTGTCGCGCAGGTAGTCGAAGCCGAACTCGTTGTTCGTGCCGAAGGTAACGTCGGACGCATAGGCGAGCTTTCGCTCAGGGAAGTCCATGTCGTGCGCAATGAGGCCGACGGAGAGTCCGAGGAAGCGATAGACACGCCCCATCCACTCGCTGTCGCGCCGTGCGAGATAGTCGTTGACCGTGACCATGTGCACGCCCTTGCCTTCGAGCGCATTGAGATAGACGGGCAGCGTCGCGACGAGCGTCTTGCCCTCGCCCGTGCGCATCTCCGCAATCTTGCCCTCGTGCAGGCAGATACCGCCGATCATCTGCACGTCGAAATGACGCATGCCAAGGACGCGCCTCGACGCCTCGCGCACGACGGCAAACGCCTCGGGAAGCATATCGTCAAGACTCTCGCCGTTTGCGAGACGCTCCTTGAACTTTCCCGTATGGCCTGCAAGCGCATCGTCACTGAGGCTTTCGAGCGCCTTTTCATGACCGTTGATGACGTCGACGATGCCGCGCATCCGCTTGATTTCCTTATCGTTGTTATCTCCCAGGAATCGCTTGATGAATCCGAGCAATCCGTATCACTCCTCGTTCCCGCAGCCGCCTTCGCGGCGCAGACTGATGATAGAGAGCGCCTTGCGGCGTCCCTCCGAAAGTATTGAACATCTATCCTAATGATTCTAGCAGACAATCGCCCATAAGTCAAAAAATCCTCTTGCTTCGTTCCTTAAGCATCGCCTTCAGATGCATTCCGGGCATCGTGAAGCCCCTGCCCATGACCTCGTTCGCCGAAAGAACGATCATGAAGGCGTTCTTGTCGATGAGATTCGCGATGAGCTTGACCTTGCTGATCTGCGTGAGCGAGCATACGAGGAAGAGCACGTTGCGCTCCTTGCGCGTAAACGCACCCTGCCCATGCAGAAACGTCACGCCGCGCCCGACCTCGCAGATGATCGCCTCCGAAATCGGCTGCACATGGTCGGAGATGATGAGCACGACCTTGCGGCTGTTGAAGCCCGCGACGACCCGATCCGTCACGGCAGAATTCATGAACATGCAGATGAGCGTGTAGAGCGCGGGCATGACGCCGAAGAGCGCGGCGGCCAAGAGCATGATGACGCAGTTGAAGGCAAAGATCACGCTGCCCATGTTCAAAGAGTAATACTTCTTCACGATGGCGGCGACGATGTCGAAGCCGCCCGAACTGCCGTTCATGCGGAAGATGATGCCATAGCCGATGCCATTCAGCACGCCGCCGAAGATCGCCGCAAGCATCGTATCGGGCACGGGCGCATAGACATTCAGGAAGCGCGTTGCATCGACGCAGAAGGAAAAGAGGATCGTGCCAAAAGCGATGTCGAGCGTGTACTCGCGCCCGAGCGTCTTGTACGCCGCCGCGAGAAGAGGCAGATTGTAGAGAAACATCTGCACGCCGATGGGAAGCGAGAAGAGATAGTAGAAGATCATCGCAATGCCCGCAATGCCGCCCGACAAGAGGTGCGCGGGCACGACGAAGAGGTTGATCGAAGAACTGCTGATAAGGCAGCCGAGCAGGATGCCAAGATAGCGGAAAACACGGCCCTTCAATGTCAAACTCCTGAGATGGAGCATCAAGACGCCTCCCTTTCGTGGCCTTCCCAGCGAAGTGTCGGCGTCTTATCTTTTGTCATGGCATTCATGTCAATATCCCTGCCTTCCATGGAAAGTGCATGGAGATCCGTGTTCTCCCATTCGCTTCGCTCCTCGTCCGTCAGAGCGTCCGCCTCTTCCTCCGTCAGCGGCAGGCTCGTCAAGCGCCACGAGCAGAGGCTCCCATCCGTCGCATCAACGCTGAGGATGAGCCGCTGGCGCTGATCTTGCGGATTTTCGTAGACATAGCAGACGCTGCCATCAAGAAACGTGCGCTCCTTCTCGCCAAACGTCGTGCGAATCTTGTACGCAGTCGCACCGTAGCGCACGCCTGCACGCGCCGTATAGTCCTTGCTCTTGACGAGCATGTCCGCGACCTTGCCCGTATCGACGGCGACGCCGACCTCGTAGCCATGCGGGAATGCATAGTAACGCATGTGGATGTCCCAGACCATGCGCTCCTTGTCAAAATCCGGCTTGCCGAAAGCCGCGAGCATCTTCTCCTCCGAGTCGCCGAGCGCTATACCCTTGACGGTGAAGTCCTCAGACGCCAAAGCGCCCTGTGCCTCTGCCGCCATCGGCAAGACAAGAAAAACTCCGAGAAAGAACATCACCAACAAACCATGATAGAACCGCATTTTTCACCGTCCCTTTCAAGATGATATGGATTCATTGAAGCACGCAACAGTTTCCCTTCGATTCTATAACACGAAAAACGGCTTGTCAAAGGAAACAATCCAACCGTAGCACATCGTCAATTCTTCAGACCATGCGAAACACGGATACATTCGACTTACAGCCGCACAGAAAAGCCGCCCCGCGCACGGGGCGGCTTTTCCTCGGTCAACGGCACAGCGAGATCACGGCATCTTCCAACAATTCCGCGCCGCCCCGCCCCGTCTTGAGCAGATAGTCGGCGTCGATGAGCGAGAGCATCGCCCGCTTCAAAACAGGCTCGGAGAACTTCATGCTCGCGCGTCCCAGTTTCTCCGCGATGAAGGGATTGAGCTTCATCGAAGGGCCCAATGCCTTGCCGCGCACGCCTTGCGCCAGAAGGAGCTTCGCCTGCCACAATTGGCGCACATGGCGCACCATCAGGGCAAGCAGCACGGGCGCATACACGCCGTCCGCCGTCTGGCGGCGCAGAAGCGTCAGAGCCTTCTTCACGTCCTTCTCGCTCACCGCGTCCATCATCGCAAACGACGATACCTCGGGCAGCCCTGAGAACACAGCGGCAAGCTCCGCCCTGCCGATGCGCTTCTCCGCAGTATAGAGCGCGAGCTTTTCAAACTCCTTGTCGAGATACGAGAGCGAGACTTCATGCATCATGGAGACGGCGCCCATGAAGTACGCATGCGCCTCGCGGTCAAACTCCCTGTGAATCTCGGCGAGCTTTCCCGCGAGCCAGTCGCCGATCTCCCACGGGCGCACGGCATCGGCATCGAGCACCGCGCCCGCCGCTTCAACCGTCTTGTACGCCTTGCGCCGCTTGTCCGCCTTGCCCGCGCAGAGGAAGATTACATAGGCGTAGTCGGGCATGTCGGCAAGAAGATGCAGCAGGCGCTCCTCCTTCTTGTCCGCGTCGCCCTTCTTCCCTTTCGCTGCCTTCGCCTCCTCGCCGTCCGCTGCTGGGCGCTTCTTCTCGCGAAAAAGAGGACTGTCCTGCACGAGCACGACATGCTTGGGCACGAAGAACGGCACCGTTTCCAAGAGGCCGATGAGCGCGTCGGCGTCCATGTCGGGCGCGGCTTCTTCCAGAGCGTCCCGCAGACCTTCGCCCGCGGGAAAGAGGCGCTCCAAGATCGCCGCCTTCGCCTTCTCGATATAGTAATGCTCTTCGCCCGCGAGCAGGTAGACATGCTTCGGCTCTCCCTTGCGGAGCGCCGCCATGAACGGCCCGTACTTCAACGCCTCACCCCATCCGTCAAAACAGAAGCTATGGCAACAAAAGAGCCATAGCTTCTGCACGCTTCCTATAAAAATCTGCTAAAAATCTGCGCCCTTACATCACGTTCTGCGGCTTGCCCGCAAGGAACGCCTGCACATTCTTGAAGGCGATGACGGCACGCTTTTCCATCGCCTCCTGCGTCGCAAAGCCGACGTGCGGCGCGAGGATGACGTTCGGCGCATGAAGCAGCGGATGATCGCCCGCGATCGGCGGCTCGCCCTCGAAGACGTCGATGCCCGCACCCGCGATGCGGCCTTCCTTGAGGGCGTCTGCCAGAGCCTTGCTGTCGACGACGGGACCGCGCGCCGTATTGATGAGAATCGCCGTCTTCTTCATCTTGGCGATCTCTTTCTCGCCGATCAGCCCCTTTGTCTCCGCCGTCAGCGGCACATGCAGCGAAACGATGTCCGAGACTTCCATCAGCTCGTCGAGACTCACATACTTCGCCCCGTCGATCTTCGCCTCCTTGCGGTTGTAGTAGTACACCTCACAGCCGAACGCCTGCGCGAGCGCGATCGTGCGCCTGCCGATGGCGCCTGCACCGACGACGCCGAACTTCTTGCCCGAAAGCTCGATGCCGAGAAGTCCGGCGCGCGTCTTGCCCGCACGCACCGCCTCATCTGCAGCAAGCATTTTGCGGTAGAGTCCGATTGCCAGGCCGATGGCAAGCTCGCTTACCGCCTCATTGGCGTAGCCCGAGCAGTTGGAAACGACGATGTCATGCGCCTTGCAGTAGTCCATCGCCACATGGTCGACGCCCGTGAAGGCGACGCTCAGGAACTTGACGTCCGAAAGCTCCTGCAGGACGTTTTCCTTGAACGGCATGTTCGCGAGCATGACAAGCTCTGCCCCCTTGGCACGCGCCGCCTTTTCCGCGTCGTCCTGCGGCGGCGTATTGCAGTAGACCATTTCAAGGTCTTGAGGCAGATACTCCTTTTTCAGCGCCTCCGCCTGCGCCTCCGAGAGCCCCAGCGGCTCCGTGATTACGAGTTTCATGCGAATCCTCCCTTTCTTGACTGCCAAGAATGTTTGGATGCCTCCCCTTACCCCGCATCCGATATTGCGCTTCCATTATAGCATATCGGCCTGTCAAATTCATCCCATCGGCATGAGCAAGCGCGCATAAACTTTCCGCTTCCTGGCTTCACGACATCATTTTATCTGCCTTCCCAGCTTCCTAAAAACCTACGCTTCTGTTCCCTTTTCTTTTACCCCCAAAAATGCTATAGTCAGAGACGAAACGAAAGACAAGGAGCAATACCATGAATCCATCGAAAAAAGGCGTCGCGCTCGTGGCGCTCGGCGCGCTGCTCTGGGGCGGCTCGGGCGTTGCCGCGCAATTCCTGCTGCAGCAAAAAGGATTTTCCACCGAATGGCTCGTCATGATGCGCATGACGCTCGCAGGCATACTGCTTCTGCTGCTCGATGCGGCAAAGAACCGCGAGAGCATCTTCTCCGTTTGGCGAAACCGCACGGCGGCGAAGCGGCTTCTCTTCTTCAGCCTGTTCGGCATGCTCGGCGTGCAGTACACGTATTTTTCTTCCATCGAGCACGGCAACGCGGCAGCGGCGAGCGTCCTGCAGTACCTGATGCCGATCATCGTCGTCCTCTGGCTCACCCTGAAGAGCCGCAGCCTGCCGTCGCTGCGCGAGAGCGGCTGCGTGCTGCTCGCCTTCGTCGGCACGTTCCTCATCTTGACGCGCGGCAGTCTCTCGACTCTCGCCATCCCGCCCATCGCTCTCTTCTGGGGCGTCGCTTCCGCTTTCTGCGCTGCCATCTACACCATACAGCCCAAATGGCTGCTGGACAATTTCCGCTCGCCTCTCATCATCGGCTGGGCGATGCTCCTCGGCGGTTTCCTGCTCATGCCCTTTCGCGCACCATGGAACTTCGCCGGCGTCTTGGACGCCGCCTCCGTCGCCGTATTCATCTATGTCGTCCTCTTCGGTACGGTCATCGCCTTTTGGTCATATCTCGAAAGCCTCAAATACATCCAGCCGAGCACCATCGGCATCCTGAGTTCCATCGAGCCTTTGTCCGCCGTACTCCTCTCCACCGCGCTGCTCGCCGTCCCCTTCGGCCTCACCGAATCGGTCGGCGTCGTGCTGATCCTGTTCTCCATCGCGCTTCTCAACAAGCGCTGACGCAGTATCTTGCAGCATGACTTTCTGCAAAACTTTCCTCTCGCGCTATACATTTCCAAATAAATCATGTATGATGAAAGAGGTCAACAAACGACGATTTCAAGGAGGAGAAATCTATGGGCAATATCGACACCACCTGTGTGAATGCGATCCGTGCACTTTCGGCGGACGCCGTGCAGAAGGCGAACTCCGGCCATCCGGGCCTGCCGCTCGGCGCAGCCCCGATCGCTTACGAACTCTGGGCGCACCACATGAAGCACAACGGCAAGAATCCAAACTGGGCGAACCGCGACCGCTTCATCCTCTCCGCCGGGCACGGCTCCGCCATGCTCTATTCCCTGCTGCACCTCTTCGGCTACGGGCTGACGCTCGACGACCTCAAGAACTTCCGCCAGGACGGATCCTTGACGCCTGGCCATCCCGAGTACCGTCATACGAAGGGCGTGGAAGCCACGACAGGGCCTCTGGGCGCAGGCATGGGCATGGCGGTCGGCATGGCGATTGCTGAAGCGCACCTCGCCGCCATCTTCAACAAGCCGGATTTCCCCATCGTCGATCACTACACCTTTGCCCTTGGCGGCGACGGCTGCATGATGGAGGGCATCTCCTCCGAAGTCTTCTCGCTCGCGGGCACGCTCGCGCTCGACAAGCTCATCGTGCTCTACGACAGCAACAACATCTCCATCGAGGGCGGCACCGACCTCGCCTTTACCGAAAACGTGGAAAAGCGCATGGCGGCCTTCGGCTTCCAGACGCTCACGGTCGAGGACGGTACGGATCTCGCCGCCATCGGCAAGGCGATCGAAGAGGCGAAGGCAGACAAGAAGCGGCCGTCCTTCATCACGATCAAAACGAAGATCGGCTTCGGCTGCCCCGCCAAAGAAGGCAAGGCGAGCGCCCACGGCGAACCGCTCGGCGAAGAAAACCTGCGCGCGCTCAAGGAAAACCTCGGCTGGGAAAATCCTGCCGAGAGCTTCTGCGTTCCTGCCGCCGTCTACGAACATTACGAGAAGCTCGCCGCTGAGGGAGCGGCTCTTGAGGCGAAGTGGAACGAGCTTTTTGCCGCCTACTGCGCGAAGTACCCCGAGGAGAAGGCTCGCTGGGATGCGTTCCACGCGCCTGTCGATGCTGCGGCGCTGCTCAAGAGCGAGGACTTCTGGGCGTACGAGGACAAGCCCGCCGCGACGCGCGCCTTGTCGGGCAAGATGATCCAGCGTCTCAAGGAAATCGTGCCGCAGCTCATCGGCGGCAGCGCAGATCTCGGGCCGTCGAACAAGACCGTGATGGACGGCGCAGGCGATTTCAGCCGCACGGATCGTGCGGGACGCAACCTGCACTTCGGCGTGCGCGAACTCGGCATGGCGGCGATCGCCAACGGCCTCGCGCTGCACGGCGGCGTCCTGCCTTACATCGCGACCTTCTTCGTATTCAGCGATTACACGAAGCCCATGCTGCGCCTCGCCGCACTCATGGGGCTGCCCGTCGTCTACGTGCTCACGCACGACAGCATCGGCGTCGGCGAAGACGGTCCGACACACGAGCCGATCGAGCAGCTTGCCATGCTGCGCTCGACGCCGAATGTCAACGTCTTCCGCCCTGCCGACGCGACGGAAACGGCCGCCGCTTGGTACAGCGCCGTGACGAGCAAGGATGCGCCAACCGTCCTCGCGCTCACGCGCCAGAATCTGCCGCAGCTTGCAGGAAGCTCCAAGGAAGCCATGAAGGGCGGCTACATCATTTCCGAAGCAAAGGGGGCACCGCAGGGCATCCTCATCGCCACCGGCTCTGAGGTATCGCTCGCCATCGAGGCGCAGGAAGAACTCGCCAAAGACGGCATCGCCGTGCGCGTCGTCTCCCTGCCGTCCGTCGACGTCTTCGAGCAGCAATCCGCTGAATACAAGGAAAGCGTCCTGCCGAAATCCATCCGCGCCCGCGTCGCCGTCGAAGCGGCCGTTGGCTTCGGCTGGGAACGCTACACAGGACTCGACGGTGCGACCGTCACGATGCACAGCTTCGGCGCTTCCGCCCCCGCCGGCGTCCTCTTCAAGAAGTTCGGCTTCACGAAGGAAAACGTCGTCGCGACGATGAAGAAGGTTCTGGAAAAATAATCGCACACAAGAAAAAGGAGCTGCCTCGCGCAGCTCCTTTTTGCGTGCATCAACGAACAAAGTTCACTTGCCCACGAAATCCCATGCCTTCTTGACCTTCGCGGCAAGCCCCTCGACCTTCTTCGTGGCGACACCGCAGACGGCGATGCGCACGCCGCGCTTCAAGGGAACGGCGAAGACGAGATCGTCATGCAGCTTGTCCGCCACAGCCTGCGGATCTTCCGAAGGCACGGCGAGGAAGAAACCCGCCTTGTACGGCAGAGCCTTGAGGCCGCAATCCTTCGCCTCCTTCATGAAGAGCGCACCGCGCGAGCGCACGATCTGATAGAGCGCATCGCGCTCCTTCTCGTACGCGGCGAGAAGCGCCGCATCCTGCTGAATCGTTGCCAGGAGCGCCATCGCGCCGCGATTGATGTTCGACCATGTCGCACGGCTCGAAAACTTGTTGACGTCCGAAAATTCCTCAATGACGGCGCGGCTTGCGGAAAGACCGACGATTGCTCCCGTGCGCTGTCCGTAGAGCGTATACCCCTTGGACATGCTGAAAGCGAACATGACGAATACATTCTCGGGAAGATGCGCGAACTTCTCCATGAAGCCGCGCGTCTCCTCCTTCGTGCCGCTGTACTCGATGTAGGCGATGTCAACAAGAACGCTCATGCGCTTGCCCTTCTTCGCATGAGCCTTTACGGTCGCAAGAACCGCATCCCAATCCTCATCGGAAAGCGTATAGCCCGTCGGATTGTGCGCAGGCGTATTGAGGATGATGAGGAGAGAATCCTGTTTTTCGAGAAGCGCCTCCACCTTCGCCGTGAAAGCGGCGGCATTGAAGGCGAGCCCCTCGTCGAAAAGCTGGAATGTCTCCAAGCGCCGCCCGATGTTCTGACAGAGCGCGTTGTAAGGGCCCCAGAACCAATCGGCAGTGAGCACGGCTTCGCCGATCTCCGAGTAGTTTTCGATCGCGTGGTGGACGGCACCCGTGCCGCCTGCCGTCGCGACGGCCTCGACATAGCCTTCCGGCCGATGATTGCCGAAGACGATGTCCTTCACGCTCTCAAGATATGCAGGCAGACCCGCGACGGGCGCATAGGCGATGATTTCGGGAATCGGCAGCTCGCGCAGCACCTTCTCGACCGTCGGTATGCAGGCGAGCTTTTCATCCTCGCCAAAGATCGCACCCAGCGTGGCGTTCGTGATCTTCTCTGCCCCATGCTCCTTCGCCGCCGCCGTCGCCGCGCCGCTCGCGGCAAAAATCACGTCGTTCAGAACCTTGTTTTCCGTATGCGATGCTGCCATCTTCGTGCTCATTTTATATGAAGCCTCCCTCTCGCCTTGTTTCTTGCGGAATCACCGGATGTATCGGCGCTCCCTTATTTCTTCATCGAATCTTTCCCGCTCAATCGCGCGGAAAGAACTCGTCGTGGATCGCGTTCGCCGCTTCCTTGAGCTTGTCCTTCGTGATCAGGCAGGAAATGCTGATTTCCGACGTGCTGATGATGTCGATGTTGACGTCCGCCTTCTGCAGGGCGCCGAACATGCGCGCCGCGATGCCGGGGTTGCCGAGCATGCCGACGCCGACGATGGAAACCTTCGCGACGTTCTCCTCGACGAGAACCGACACGGCGTTGAGCTTCTTCTTGACATCCTCGACGATTTCACGCGCCGTTTCGAGATCGTCGACGGCGACCGTGAAGACCATGTCCGTCACGTTATGCTCGATGTTCCGCACGCTCTGCACGATCATGTCCACGCTCACATTGGCGTCAGCGAGCGCAGAAAAGAGGGAATGTGCGACGCCCGGCTGGTTCGGCACACCCATGACGGCGAGTTTTGCCACCTTGTCGTCGTGTGCCAGCCCCCTGATTTCAAAATCCTTCTCTTCCATTGTATAAGCCTCCCTGATCATCGTGCCGGTTTTCTCGGTAAACGTCGAGCGTACATGGATGGGAATGCCGAAGTGCTTGCCCATTTCCACGGAGCGCGGCTGCATGACGCCCGCGCCGAGACGCGCCATTTCCAACATCTCGTCGTAAGTAATCTCCTGCATCTTGCGTGCACCTTGGACGAGGCGCGGGTCGGCAGAGTAAATGCCGTCCACATCCGTGAATATCTCGCAGCTGTCCGCAGCGAGAGCGCCCGCAAGAGCCACAGCCGAGGTATCTGAGCCGCCGCGTCCGAGCGTCACGGGATCACCGAAGGAGTCAGCGCCCTGGAAGCCTGCAACGACGACGATATTTCCCTCATTGAGCGCTTCCTCGACGCGCTTCGGCTCAATGCCTACGATGCGCCCCTTCGTATGCACGGAGTTCGTGCCCATGCCGACCATCGCGCCCGTCAAGGAGATCGCCTTATGCCCCATCGAGCAGAACGCCATCGCCAAGAGCGCGATGGAAACTTGCTCGCCCGTCGTCAACAGCATGTCCATCTCACGCGCATAATGGTACGGATTCTTGTCTATGCCGCGCGCCAGCTCGATGAGATCATCGGTCGTGTCTCCCATGGCGGAGACGACGACGACGACCTTGTCCTCGGGCTTCATGCCGTCGAGGACACGCCGCGCCACCGCTTTGATTTTTTCCGTAGTGGCAACCGAGCTGCCGCCAAACTTCTTTACGATCAGAGCCATAACTTCCTCCTAGATTGCCCGTCGACAAGAAAAATGTCACGAGCAAAAATGTCCTTTGAGAATGGTCATTCGTTACAAAATCTCAAGAAATGAGCTTGACCGCCTTATATTATACAAGAATTTCATGTCCACGTCTAGCGAGAAACAAAAAAATACAAAATGCAAATGGACAACCATGCTTCTCCATGCTATATTGCTGGAAAAGGAAGTGATTGCATGGGAAAGACGCGGCTTGTCGTGCCGGAAGGACTGACTTGTATGGCGCTTCGGGAGTTTCTGCAAAAGGAGTGCGGCTTCTCCACGACGCTCTGGAAAAAACTGCGGCGTTCGGGCACGTTCTCGCTGAACGGACTCCCCGCCAACGCCGCACGAATCCGCATCAAAAGCGGCGATGAGCTTTGCTGGCATCTGGCGGAAGAGAGCCGCATCGCGCCCGAAGACATTCCGCTCGAGATTCTCTATGAGGACGCGGCGCTTCTCATCGTCAACAAGCCTGCAGGCATGCTCGTTCATCCGACGGGCGGCGAGTACCGTCATACGCTCGCCAACGCCGTGCTCTTTCACTACGAAGCGCACGGCGAAAAGCACGCCTTTCATCCCGTGCACCGCCTCGACCGTCAGACAAGCGGACTCGTGCTCATCGCCAAGGAGGCGCACGTGCAGCACCTCTTGTCCGCACATAATGCAATCGAGCGCATCTACCTCGCCGTCATCGAAGGCAAACTGCCCGAGCCTTGCGGCACGATCGACGCGCCCATCGCGCGCCGCCCCGGCAGCATCATCGAGCGCATGGTTTCGCCTGCCGGAAAATGTGCCGTCACGCACTATGCGACGCTTGCAGAGCGCGGCGGGCTTTCGCTTCTCGCGCTTCGCCTGGCGACGGGACGCACGCATCAGATCCGCGTCCACCTCGCGCACCTCGCTCATCCGCTCCTCGGCGATGACCTCTACGGCGGCAGAACGGATCGCATCGCCCGTCAAGCGCTGCACGCCCATCGCCTGCGCTTTCGTCACCCGATAAGCGGCAAAGAAATCACCGTGCACGCACCCTTTCCTGCAGATATGTCCGCCTTTTTCCCCGAAATCTGCAGTAATTTTTCTCTTTTCACAAAAGATTCATGACGCTTTCATTAAATTATGATATAATGAAACGGTAAACGAGTATCATCTATTCATAGGAGGTTGAGATCATGCCACTCATCGGAACAAAAGAAATGTTCAAGAAAGCCCACGAGGGCGGCTACGCCATCGGCGCCTTCAACGTCAACAACATGGAGATCGTCCAGGGCATCACCGAAGCGGCGGCTGCACTGAAATCCCCCATCATCCTGCAGGCTTCCGCCGGTGCAAGGAAGTATGCGAAGCCCGCCTACCTCAAGCACCTCGTACAGGCTGCACTCGAATGCGAGGATCTGCCCATCGCCCTGCATCTCGACCACGGCCCGGATTTCGAGACGTGCAAATCCTGTATCGACGACGGCTTCACCTCCGTCATGATCGACGGCTCGCACCTGAGCTTCAAGGAGAACATCGAACTTACGAAGCGCGTCGTCGAGTACGCCCATGCGCATGGCGTCGTCGTTGAGGGCGAGCTTGGACAGCTCGCGGGCATCGAGGACGATGTGAAGGTTGCCGCCGAAGATGCGCACTACACGCGTCCCGAAGAGGTCGAGGAATTCGTCTCGAGCACGGGCGTCGACTCCCTCGCGATCGCCATCGGCACGAGCCACGGCGCCTTCAAGTTCAAGCCCGAACAGTGCACGAAGAATGCCCAGGGCGTACTCGTGCCGCCCGAACTGCGCTTCGACATCCTCGCGGAAATCGAAAAGCGCCTGCCGGGTTTCCCCATCGTACTGCACGGCGCCTCGTCCGTCATTCCCAAGTACGTCAAGATCATCAACGACAACGGCGGCAACCTCGCTGACGCCATCGGCATCCCCGAGGATCAGCTGAGAAAGGCGGCGAAGTCGGCGGTCTGCAAGATCAACATCGACTCCGACCTGCGCCTCGCCATGACGGCGGGCATCCGCGAGCACTATCAGCAGCATCCCGAGCACTTCGATCCGCGCCAGTACATCGCACCGGGACGCGACTACATCCGCGAACTCGTCGAGCACAAGATCAAGGAAGTCCTCGGCTCCGACGGCAAGGCCGCAGAGGTCATGGCGCTCTTGAAGTAAGCTGAACGCACAGACGCTTTACGAACATTGTGCACCGCCTCCATAAACGTTCTTCCAAAATCGTGCAGAAAGCAGCTTTCTGCACGATTTTTATATTTTGATATTTATTTTCAATTTCGTTTACTTTCTGCATGCATAGAGGTATAATAGAACTGGAAACGATTTAAGGAGGTATGCAAAATGAATCAAGAGCAGCTCAATCGCATGACCAGCGGCAAGGGTTTCATCGCCGCCCTCGACCAGAGCGGCGGTTCGACACCGAAGGCGCTGAAGGCTTACGGCGTCGACGAGAGCGCCTATTCCAACGACGAGGAGATGTTCACGCGCGTTCATGAGATGCGCACGCGCATCATCAAAAGTCCTTCGTTCACAAAGGAGCAGATTCTCGCGGCCATCCTCTTCGAAAACACGATGGATCGCAAGATCGACGACCTCTATACGGCGGACTACCTGTGGGAGAAGAAAGGCATCGTGCCGATTTTGAAGGTTGACAAGGGACTCGCCGCCGAGAAGGACGGCGTACAGCTCATGAAGCCCATCGACGGACTCTCCGCCCTTCTCGACCGCGCCGTAGAGCGCCACATCTTTGGCACAAAGATGCGCTCCGTCATCAAGGAGGCGAACAAAGAGGGCATCAAGGCCGTCATCGAGCAGCAATTCGCCGTCGGCAAAGAAATCATCGCCAAGGGACTCGTCCCCATCTTGGAGCCGGAAGTCGACATCCATTGCGCCAAGAAGGAAGAAGCGGAAGCCATCATGCTCGAAGAAATCAAGGCGAACGTGGCGAATCTTCCCGCTGCCGACAAGATCATGCTCAAAGTCACGATTCCGACGAAGGAAAATCTCTATGAAGAACTCATGAAGGATCCGCACGTCGTGCGCATCGTCGCTTTGAGCGGCGGTTACCCGCAGGATGAGGCCAATGAAAAACTCGCCAAGAATCGTGGCCTCATCGCCAGCTTCTCACGCGCCCTCGCCCAGGATCTTCGCGCAAGCCAGAGCGACGCCGAGTTCGACAAGGTTTTGAAGACCGCCATCGACGGCATCTACAGGGCCTCGATCACCTGAGAAGGCGCAGATCATCCAGTATGCCCCTGCCGCGCATACAACGCATGAAATCGACAGCGGCATCACCGAGCGCCTTTCGCCGGAGAACGTATCCTGTATAGTGAACAGTCAAAAGCCCCGCTTGAGCGCCCTCTCTTTCGAGAGGCGCTCAAGCGGGGCTTTGCCCATTATCCCGCAAAATCATCAAAAACCTTCCACCATCATACCCCCTGCCTCGCTGCGCGCTGCTGCACGCCTGCCCGCTGCCGAAATCTCCACGCTGTAAGCGTCCGACTCCGTACCGCGCAGAGGTTTCCTCGCCTCATGCGTCTCCTGCTTCTTCTCGCGCCGCGCTGTTTCTTCAAAAAAGGAAATCGGCGCAAGCGGCTTCACACGGTGCAGCCGTTCCACCTGGACATCCATTCGGAAAACCTCCTTCCATGAAAGTTCTGAATGAACGAAGGTTCTGAATCCTCTTTCTACTTATATTATAGCCGCTGACGCACGTTTTGTTAAGCATTTTTTTCCTCTGTCATCCATTTTCATATATGCGTGCAGATTACACAAACTCCTATTTCAAATGCTTCTTCAAGACCCGCCTGCCGAGGTAGATGCCGATGAAGCCGCCCGCGAAGGCGATGGCCATGCCCGCCGCCAAGAACCACCCCGTACTGTGCGCGACCATCTTCTCGATGAACTGCATATCCATGCCCGCTGCCTGCCACTTCGCCATATTCTGCTCCAAGAAGAACAGCAGCGGAATCGCACCGCCGAAGACGTAGGCGCTCTGGATCAAACCGTAGCCGACCGCCAAGATCGGCGTCCTGCAGCCGAACCGATGGACGATGAGATCGACGACGAAGGCCGTTGCTGTGACCGTGCCGACGAACGGCACGTACATCATGCCCGAAAAACCCGCGAAGAGCGCCGTACTGATGCCGATGAACAAGGTCAGTGCGCCGAACTTCGGAATCTTCTTCGCGACAAAAAGCACGATCGTACCGAGAAGTACACCGATGACGGCAGGACTCAGAGCGTGCATCATCGGTGCCATCAATACCGTGAGTGCGCCGATGCCCATGACGAGTACGCCGTAGACCGCCGCCAAGATACCAATCAAAACAAAATCACTGATTTTCCATGCTTTCATTGCCTCTCCTCCAAACTTCCATTCATTCGCCAACGCGCTGCAGTCGTTCCGTAAACACGCGCTTGAGCGCCCCGTCCGCCCCCAAGGGAAAATCCTCGGCGATATGTCCGTCCTCAAGCAGGACGACGCGATTGCACGAGTTCATGATAAACTCCGCATCGTGCGTGATGATGACGGCGGCATTGCGCGCCCCGGTAAATTCGCCGATCAGCGAGCATACCGTCCGCATATTGCGGTAGTCAAGACCGCTCGTCGGCTCGTCAAAGATGCCGACGCGCTTGCCCAACAGGCATGCACCGGCAATGACGAGCCGCTGCTTCTGCCCCATTGAGAGCCGCGTCGGATGTTCGTCGAGCCACGGCGTGAGACGAAAATCCTCCAGAACCTTGCGGATGCGCGCGTCGATGTCCGCCGCACCTTCTGCACCGAGCAGGAGATCATGATAGACGCTCGAACCGAACAGCTGAAAATCCACATTCTGCATCACATAGCTGACGGCGCGGCTGCGCCTGCTGCAGGGAATCACCTCACCCGCCGCACGAACTTCGCCCGCCCTCTCCTTGAGCAGTCCGCAGATCACCTTCGCGAGCGTCGATTTGCCGCAGCCGTTCCTGCCCAAGAGAGCGACGCGGTCGCCTTCATAGATGTCCAGAGAAAGCCCCTGCAATACATCCTTGTCCTGTGCATAGCCGAAGGACAT
The DNA here is from genome assembly GCF_000208405.1 of Selenomonas sputigena ATCC 35185. Lineage (NCBI taxonomy): Bacteria > Bacillati > Bacillota > Negativicutes > Selenomonadales > Selenomonadaceae > Selenomonas > Selenomonas sputigena. The sequence continues at coordinate 1,337,114 of NC_015437.1, forward strand.
ATCTGCGAGCGACAAGAGCGGCGCAGCCGTCCTCTTTGCGGGCGGCTGCACGGCGTCCGTCTCGCCGAAGGGATCGACGCCGCGCACACCCGCCTCGTGTAGCGCTTCATTCGTCAGCGACGATAGATCCGCACCCTCGTACACGCGACGAATCGTGCCGTCCTGCATGAGGAACAGTCGATCCGCAATGCCGCAAAGATAATAAAGACGATGCTCGGCGACGACGATCGTGCAGCCATGCGCCTTGAGCGAGGCGAGCAGACCGCGCAGCTCCTCGATCGATGGATAATCAAGATTTGCCGATGGTTCGTCCATGAGCAGAACGTCCGTCTTGAGCATCAACGCCGAAGCGATCGCGATCCGCTGCTTCTCCCCGCCCGAAAGCGCCGAAAGCTTGCGCCCCAAGAAGCGGTCAAGCCGCAGCATCTCCGTGACAGTGCGCAGGCGGTGCTCGATCTCTTCCGGCGCGACGCCGAAATTCTCACACGAAAACACGAGATCGGACAAGACATCGAGGGTAAAAAACTGATTGTCGGGATTCTGAAACACTGTCGCCGCCATGCGCGAAATGTCGCCGATGCGCATATCGCGGCAGTCCTTGCCGTCGAGCAGCACCGTGCCCGCCGTTTCTCCCTCGTAAAAGTGCGGACAAAGCCCATTGATCGAGCGCAGGAGCGTCGACTTGCCACAGCCGCTCTCGCCCGCTATGACGACGACTTCGCCGCGATGAATCGTGCAGGTGTTGCCACAGATGCTCCTCCGCCCCTGTTCCTTATATTGAAAGCCGACATTCTGCAGATCAATCATGCGATTTCCCTCATACAAACGTACATAGAACGAGCGAAGCAGTCGAAATGACGAGCATCGCCGTATCCTTCGCCGTCATACGCACATCGAAGTACGACGTGCGCCGCGCACCAGATGTGTAGCCCTTGACGAGAGCCGCACCCGAGAACTCCTCCGTAATCTTCTCGCTGCGAAACAGCATCGGCACGATCAGGTACTCGATTGCCTTCATCGGATGAAACGCGACGAACTTCAGCGAGATGGGAATACCGCGCAAACGCATGGCGTCAAGGATGACGCGAAAATCCGCCGCCATCGCCGGCAGATAGCGGATCATCACAACGATGCTCAAGACAACGCCACTGTGCAGGTGCAGCCGATCAAGCGCAGTCGTGATCTCCGCGATATTCTTTCCTTCCTTCAGCGCAAATCCGAGTCCAACAAAGGGATAGACGCGCAAAGCGAGGAAGAGAACCATCTGCACCAAGAATACGACGGTGTTTTGCACGCCCGCCTCCAGCGCCATGCCGAGCGCATACTGCACCGCTGCGAGCGCCGCAAAGCCGACGCTGTACCTCGCCGCCTGCCGCCATGCGCCCGTATCCGCCAAAGCAACGGCGGAAAGCACAAAGGAACAAAGCAAGACCGCTTCCGAGCCGGAAATGATCAAGAAGAACATCAGCAGGATATTCAGATATAAGATCGTACGAAAATCGAGCGTCCTGCGCTTCTTCGTCAGCATCAGGCATGACCTCTTCCCCAAACAACATTTAAGGCGATAGATGAAACCATCCATCGCCTTATTCATTGTATCAATTTTTTCTCGTATTGGCAACTGTTCTCTTTCTTAACCCAGATGAGTCTTTTGTGCCGCTCCGTCGAAAATGGAATCCACACCGAAATTTGCACTGCCGGATCAAAGCAAGCTGTGCATCCTGCCAAGCTCCTGCACGCGCTCCATGGAGAACTTCGATAGGCGTGCAATCGTCTCAAGCGGCAGCTTGTCACGCAGCATTTCCAAGACAATATCAACCTTCCCCTGCTCCATGCCCTCAGCGCGTCCGCGCTTCATGCCGCGCTCCATGCCGCGCTCCATGCCCTCAGCACGTCCGCGCTCTAAACCGCGCTCTATGCCCTCTTCAAGGATGGCTTCTTCAAAATCTTTTTGGTTCCATTCAAAATTCACCATATCGACGACCTCCCTTTCATGCTGCTGCAAAAATTCCTTCATAATATTGCTTTCCTCACAGTACTGCATGGCTTTACGGATTGCTTGCGCTCTTTCCATACCGTCTGCCATATTTCTTTTAATTCGATCAATGAAGAAACTGTAGTCATGAATCGACCGGCTTTTTTGCAGGAGTACTTTTGCATTGTCATAGGCGATGTTATGGAAGTTTACTTTTAACTCCAAATGGATCTCTTCGCCCGTTTTCTTATACGCATCTGACAGCTTTATTCGGCAGGTTTCCGGCATATTTCCGCTGCCTGTATAGAATACATGAAATTCCGGTGAAGGAAGCTTTATAGGCGTATTCTGGTAGAGTTTCTTCGCAGGAATGTATTGTCGTAATTGTTCGCAGACATAATACAGACAACGCAGTGGCATATTTTGATTTGCGGTGCTTTGATGTTCAAGGAAGATCAAATTGCGTCCTGCCAGTAGGAATGAGATGTCATTTTTGATTTGCGACAGGAATGTTCCGTCGAGTGTCACGATTTGCAGCGGTTCTTCTGCATACGATCTTCCATGCAGTGCTCCGGCGACTTCTTTTAGTCGCGTTTCTTCGTTGAAGTACATGCGAAAGACCGTATCTTGATATTGTCTGCCTTTCTTCTCTTTTTCCATCGCAGTCTCTCCGTCTCGCTGAAAGTCCTTTTTCCTGTCCCTATTATAGCATAAATCGCGACATGCAGACAGCCCGACGGATTGCCGTCGGGCTGTCTGACGTCTTCTTCTCGATTTTCGTCCTTAGAAGCGATAGGTGAGCTGCACCCTTGCGTAGTCGCCGAGGCTGAAGCGCTCGGGGCCGTAGAGGGTGTCGCGTGCGCCGATGCCTTTGGCGCCGAAGGTGTAGAAGGCTTCTACGAGGAGGTTTTCCATCGGCACATAGCCCGCGCCGACGGTGAAGCTCTTGATGCCGTCGAGGTAGCGGTCGGGCAGCGCTTCCGTGCCGTTGCCGCCGAAGAAGGAGCCGTGCTCGAAGCGCTTGTAGTCGATGAACGCATTCCACGAATGCGGCACGTTCGTATCGGCTTTGCCGAGATCGAGCCGCATGACCCAGAATTTCGGCGCAGAGCCGGTTTCCCTGCCTTTGATCGCGAAGTCGGATGTGCCGCTCTTGTGCTCGTAGCGCGTGTGGCCGTTCATATACTTGCCGAAGTCGGTCGTGTTCACGCCGTAGTCGAAGGAAAGCGCGGCGTTCTTCGAGAGCTGCCACTTCGCGCCGACACCAACGACATTCGCGAGCGTATCGAAGGTGCTGACATCGTTCGTCATGCCGTTCGCCGCGAGGAAGCGATGCGAGTCATTGCCGACCGAGCGCAGATACCAAGCGGCGACACCGAGATTCGGCGTGAGTTCGTGACGCGCCTGCACATAGAACGCCTGCTTGAGCGCAGGGATCTGGTCGCGCTCGAGAACGGTGCCGACTTGCAGTACAAAATAGCCCGCACGATTCAGCAGATTGAGCGGCAGAGCGCTCGCGTCCTCCGGACCCCAGTTAGAATCATTGATCAGATACTTGATGATCGTTTGACCGAGATGCGATATACCCTTCTTATTACCTGCTGGAATCTTCCCGTTTACTGTAGTTGAGATATCGGGAGCGTCCGGATATCTTCTCTCTGCCAGCACCTCGTGGTAAGGGCTTTTATCCCACGCGGAACGAATGGTACGCTCTTTCGCCTCATCCTTTGTCATCGGTCTGAAATCCCCGGGCTGCAAATCACTCATCTTCAAATCATAGTCAAAAATTGGCTTCTTCCCATGATATGTGCCGTAGCCGTAGAATTCATGGGTCAAAGTATAGTTTCCATCGGGGAGCCCTGCCATGCCGCTATATTCCTTCGTCTCGGTTTGCGTCGCTTCTAAATTCGCCTCCGCTGAATTCCACACAGCTCGGGCAGCGTCTTCCATCTTCGCGCGATCAAACCTGTCTTGATAGGAAAAGCTATCTTCCATGTGCAATGCCTCAAGCTGCGGACTTTTCTGCGAAAGATATGTCCCGACGACGTTGCCATGTTCGTCCTTCACGGTCACCTTGTACCATGCGAAGTCATCGTGCACTATTTTCCCGCTCGCGGACAACTGCCTCATCAATTCCTGATATGCTTGGGGATTATCCTGTTTGACAACATTCAGATACTCGTCAAGAATCTGCTTTTCCTCTGCCAAACTCTGCGCCTTGGCAAGCCGTTGATAAAGTCCGTCAAAGCCTGGGGTATCCTTAATGAGCGTGCTGTAGTCCGGATAATACGGAACGGCGCCCGTCGTATGGCTGTTGATCGTGGCCGCCTTATAGCCCAGCCATTCCTCCTTGGTCACGCCGCGCACGAAGCTCTGGCGCGTCGCGTGCGTATAGGCGGAGTCTGTGACGCCTGTCGAGTGCCGGAAGTCGCCGTAGCCGAGACGCACCTGCGTATGGGCTCCCGTCCATACGGCGCGTCCGCCGTCGTACTCTTTGCCAAAGTAGTAGCCTGTGACGCCCATCGGCTCCGTCATACGGCCGAGTGAGAAATCCCAGTCGTTCGCATGTACGGTGAGATTCGCTTCATCAAGGCGCACATGGCTGAGTCCACGGCTTTTGGCGACATCGGTATCGGTACCGACGCCCGCAGCCCCCGAAGCACTTGCCAAAATGGTGAGGTTCGTATTCGCATCGATCCTCGCATCCACGCCGACGCGCAGCCGCTGCTCGAAGCCGTGCTCGGCTTTTTCGAGGTAGTTCTTATACGCGCCGTCGCTTACGGTCGCGGTGGTCGTGACACGCGCTTCGGACGGCTTTTCCTTGCCCGTAAAGGCATTCCAACGCCAGCGATAATCGCCGATGACACGCACGCCTTTTTCCTTCGTCGTATCGAAGGGCTTTTGGATGAACCATGCGTCTTCGGGGATGAGATGCGCTTCTTCCTTCTTGAAGCGCTCGCCCGCCCCCGTGCTCGCATCGGGACCGAACTTCAAGTTCACGCCGATGCGATAGGTTCGCTCGTTGATCGCGCGGTCGTCGTCGCGATGGTTGAAGATATTGTCGACGCCGATATAGGCGCTCGCGTCCTTGCCGACGTCTTTTTGCAGGATGAAGTTCCAGATACCGAAGGTCTTTGTCTCGTACGTCTGCTTGCCGCCTTCGGCGAAGTTGTAGTGCCATTTTCCTGTTACGCCGTCACTGTCGTAATAGTTGCCGTTGTTCGCCACGCTGTTGCTGTCGAGCATGTTGACGTAGTAGTTCCCCCAGAGCGTCGCACGCCAGCCTTGGTTCTCATAGGTCACGCCAAGGTCGATCTTGTGCTGCGGCCGATTGAGCAAACGATCCGGCATGTTCGGGTCGCTCTTGTTGATGGCATGAAGATAGGTATAGCCAAATTTCGCTGACCAATGCTTGTCAAAGCGATGGTTATACTCCGCTTCAAGACCTGTGATCTCCGCTTTGCCGATGTTCTTGAAGCTGTAAATCATATCGGGCGGCAGGAGCCATCTGCCATCAGCGGAAATTTCCGGATGGAAATCCATAAGATAGCCCGTGAAGTAGGTTGTCATATAGTTGTCAATGCGGTTGTGGAAAGCATTGATACGATAGCTGTCCCTGCCATCTGTGCTCTCGCCCTCATAGCCAAGATCGAAGTTGAGGGACTTCTCAGGCTTCAAGTTCGGATTGCCGACCCAGTAGTAGCCAAGGCGCGCGCGCTCAAGTCCCATCGGCGCACCTGCATACATCTCCCAGTTGTAGTAAAGCTCCCCCATGCCCGGCTCGGTATAGCCCGTGCCGAGGTTCGCCTTGAAGCGCTGGTTCGCCTTGCCGCCGATGTTGTGCGTCATGCCGATATTGAACGTCGCATGTGTGCCGAAAAGACTGCTGTGATCGACGCGCAGAATTGGCGAAAGCAACGTATTTCGATTGACCTGCCATGCGTCCTGCAAAAATACATATTGCTTCTTGATTTCCACACTGCCGATTGTCAATCGGTTCTGCCGCGCCTCAAATTCCTCGTTGAACGCTTTTCCGTTCCAAAGCATCGCATGTCCAAAGTTTTTACGAGCATAATTGGCAAAATTCTTGTCATAGTAGTTATAGATTGCAAATTCCGGCGTATCAATATACGTCAGATCATGGTTTCGAGCATCATCAAGCAACTGTTGACCGAATGCCATAAGCCGCGCCATAACCTCCGGCGGCGCTCCACCGCCATCCGTTCCATAAGGTCCGTATTTCAGATAGTCCTGATATGTATAGAGCGGTGCCTGCGAGCGTCCGGCGGCGTCCTTATATCCATACCACTCATATTCATTGTCATACTTCGGCACTCCCGCTTCATTTCGCGTCATCGCATAGTCGTGCACGCGCGAAGATGGCGCACCGGCGCCGTCTCTCGTATAAAGGTTCTTGTCGTAATCCCACGGATCGATCATGCGCGTATAGCTGTTCGGCGCGTTTTTGATGCGGCTGCCCTCGCCCTTCTCCTGCGTGTAGCCAATGCCGTAGGTCAGCAAATGATCGCGATGGATCTGGGTGTTTGCCGACGCCTTGAGGCTCCATTGCTGATGCATGAGGTCGTCAATGTAGTTGAGCGTGTTCTTGCCTTCATAGGGAGAATTGATATAGTCCGAGGTCAACGTGATGTCGTCCTCGTTCATCTTCGTATAATCGAGAGAGACATTCCAATCCGAATTGCCGCCGCGCCCCATATACGAGAAGCGATAGGTGTTGCGGTCAAGCTCACGCTTGAAGTGCTGCAGACCCTCTGCCCCGGAGTTCGATCGCTTGATGAAGCTCTCCATATCTTCTGCTGTATGATCGAGGTTCAAAGAAAGACTATGATTCTTATCGAGATCATAGGATGCGACAAGTCCGATATTCTTGATGTCGCCATAGTAGCGCAGCGAGTTTCGCACACGGCTTTCCTCGTCTTTATAAGAGCTTCCGCTCTTGAGGAGACCGCCGAAGGATTCCATGCTGTAAATCGGCATGATGTCGCGCTTGCCGCCGTAGGCTGCGACGCGCAGCTTGCCGATATCGCCCGAGTCGGCGCGCAGGAAGAAGTTCGTATAGGGGATCTTCGAGTCGCCGGCGACGCGCCTGCCTTCGAGGTTGATCTGCAGACCTGCATTCTTCGCCGCCGCCTTCGTGATGACGTTGACGACGCCGCCGATGGCGTCGGCGCCGTACTTCGCGCTCGCCGCGCCGCGGATGATCTCGATGCGCTCGACGTTCTCCGTGCCGAGCCTCTGCAGCTCGTCGCCCGCGCCCGTGTACTTGGCGAAGTCACCCATGACGGGCTGTCCGTCGACAAGGATCAAGGTATGGCGCGGCTCCGCGCCGCGAATCGAGAGCGTGACGCGCCCCATGGCATCGACGCTGCGCGTCATGCCTGTCTCATCGAAGATGATGTCCTCGACGGACTTCGCCTGCTTCTTCTCGATGTCCTCTTTCGTGATGATCGTCGTAGACTGCGACTCGTACTTCGCATCCTCTTTCGCGGCGTTTGCTTCGACGTCAACGGACCCCGTTTGAACGTCTCCCCCCCCCCGCACTTTCATGCGCCTGTGCCGTACAAAGAGGCAGCATGAGATGGAGCGCGACAGCGAACGCCAACGCGTTCTTTCTCCGAACGGTGATTTCTTTCACTTGCGTTTCCCTCCGATGCTTTGGAAAGCACGGATCGATGCCGTACTTCCTATAAATTTATGAAACCAACTCTGATTCTCATTCATTATATCACGCTTTGAGAATAAATCTACCCTTTTTGGCAAAAAATATGAAAAAAATTCTATTTTATTCATAAATTTGAATCTCATTCACTTTTTAATGAAAAAGAAAGACTGCCGCACCGTGTATGCGACAGCCCTCTCCTTATGGTTCTTGCGGAAATTACGAATATCGAAAGTCCATCTACGTTTCACGCTGCCTGCTCAAAGCAAGCTGTGCATCCTGCCAAGCTCCTGCTCCATGGGGAACTTCGATAGATGCATTCATTTCTTTCATGATGCCATCCTCTTCCCTACAGCTGCACGACACTGCCGTCCTGCAGCAGGTAGAGGCAGCGCTCCGCCACCTTGCGGCCTAGAATTGCTTCCACGGCTTCCGTATAAATCTCGATCTGCAGGCGGTACTTCTCTCGCACGGCTGCGGGACGCGTGTTCTTGTCCGTCTTGTAGTCCAAGAGCACGAGTGCACCGGCTTCATCTTCAAAGAGCACGTCGATGACGCCCTGGACGAAGATCCGCGCCTCGGGTTCGGCCTCGGGATAGAAGCTGTGCGCTTCGAGGCGGCGGCTGAAGGGAAGCTCGTGCCAGAGGCGCCGTGCCTTCTTCATGCGCGTGCCGAGCGGCGACTGCAGGAAGGATGCGACGGCGTCGAGGCGGACGGCTTTCGCCTGTTCGGGCAGAAGCAGCTCCTTTTCCACCATATTCGCCAGCTGCTTTTCCAGACCCTCACGGCCAGTGTCTCCCGCGAGGTCGATATGCTGCAATACTGCGTGCATAAGCGTGCCGTATTCCGCCGCAGAAAGTCCCGCCTTTTCCTGCATGAAATCGGGGCGTTTGAATACATTCTTGGAACTGCCGTGCACTTCTTTCAACGGTATATAGGCCTTCTCCTCCGCCGCATCTTCGACGGAGAAGCGGCGCTTGAGTTCCGTGACGGAGAGCTTCGCCGGCACGTTATCGACGCCGTGCGGCGCGTACTGCCAAGCGAGCATCTGCTCGACATCGTCCTTCTCCTCGCTCGCTTCCAAAGGCTCTCCCCTGCGCAGTTTCTCGAACAATTCGTTGTCTTCGGCGACGGCGGCGCTGACGCTCGCGACAGCAGAGGCCGGCACGATTTCCACCTGCCAGCGCGAGTCGTCCTCGCCTTCGGGCGCAACGCGCTTTTCGAGGAGCGCGGCCTTCTCCCGAAGGGGTGCGCCGTCCGCATGGCGTGCGACGGTCATGCCGAGCCAGTCGAGGAAGGAGTTTGCCGCAAGCGCCGCATGGGCGGGAAGCGCACGCTCCGTCTGCGTGACGAAACTGCACCAGCCCTCTGCGCACGCAGCAAGCTTCTTCGTCGAGCCGACGAGGATGAGCTTTTCCCTCGCACGCGTCATCGCCACATAGAGGACGCGCAGTTCCTCCGCCTTGCTCTCGCGCTTGATGCGCTCGGCGACCGCCTCCCGCGCAAACGTCGAGTAGCGAAGCGACTTCTCGCGTTCCGTGCGGTAGAGTCCAAGCCCCAGTTCACGGTGCATGAGGAGGTCTTGCGAAGCGTCTTGCATGTTGAATTTCGAGCCGAGTCCCGCGACGATGACGACGGGAAATTCCAGGCCCTTGCTCTTATGAATCGTCATGATGCGTACGACGTCCTCTCCTTCGCCGAGCGTGCGTGCGGCGGAGAGGTCGGTTTCCATCTGCTGCATCTTCTCAATAAAGCGCAGGAAGCGGAAGAGTCCGCGAAAGTTCGTCTCTTCATAGTCGCGTGCGCGGTCTGCGAGCATGCGCAGGTTCGCTTGGCGAAGAAGCCCGCCCGCCATGCCGCCGACGTAGTCGTAGTAGCCCGTGTCACGGTAAATCTGCCAGATGAGTTCGGGCACGCTGACGCGCCGCACGAGGTCGCGCCAACCTTTGAGAAGCCGCAGGAAGGCGTCGACCTTTTCACGCAAAGATGCAGAGAATTTCGCTGCAGGGTCATTGACGACGAGGAGCGCGCCGAAGATGTCCTCTTCGAGCGCGGCGAGCCGAAGCTCCGCCAACTCGCTGACCGACAGTCCGACGATCGGCGAGCAGAGCGCCGCCGCGAGCGGCACGTCCTGACGCGCATTGTCGATGACGGCGAGCACGGCGAGCACGACGCGCACCTCCGTCGCCTGGAAATAGCCGGCATCGAGCGTCGCATACGCGGGGATGTCGGCATCGCGCAGCGTTTCGAGGAGAATGTCCGCCTTGGTGCGCACAGCACGCAGGAGGATCACGATGTCACGCCAACGCAGCGGACGATAGCCGTCCTTGTCGGCGACGAGAGCGCCGCTTTCCATCAGCTCGCGCACGCGCCGTGCGATGAACGCCGCCTCCAGAGCGAAACCCTTGAGCTCTTCTTCCTCTTCTCCCTCCGGCGTCTCTGCACCGCCATCTGCCACAGCCGAAGTTTCCGCCTTTTCCTCGTCCTCTTCCTCAGGCTCAACAGACGATTCGGCGTCACTCTCAATGATATGCAGCTCAACCGCACCCGCAAGGCTCTTTGGCGAATCTTCAGGATAGAGCGCCGCAAAGTGCAGTGCCGCGGCATCGTCGTATGTAAGCTCCATCGCCTCGGGCGTCATGAGCTGCGAGAAGATCCAGTTCACAGCCGCAAGCACGCCCGCGCGGCTGCGGTAGTTCTCCGAGAGGTCGATGCGTGCATACTTCTCGCCCAAGGTCGGATACTCGCGCTGCTTCTTGAGGAAGAGCTGCGGGTCGGCAAGACGAAAGCGATAGATGCTCTGCTTGACGTCGCCGACGGCAAAGAGGTTGTCATCACGCGCGACGAGGGAGAGAATCGCCTCCTGCACGCCGTTCGTGTCCTGATACTCGTCAACCATGACTTCCTCATACTTCTCGCGCAGGGCGAGCGCCTGCGCCGAGGGGCGAAGCTCTCCCTCCGATGCATCCTTGTCGCAGAGGACGGCGAGCGCGAAATGCTCCAAGTCGTTGAAATCGACGACGCCGCGCTCCTTCTTCGCCGCCTGAAAAGAGGCGGTGAAATCCTTGACGACATCGACGATGGCATGAGCCATGCCCGAAAGAGCGCGAAGATCGTCGAGAAGCTCCTCTTCCGTCGCATGAAAATACGTCTCCCTGAGTTTTTTGAGACGCTGTTTCACGCGATCGCGCGGCTGCGTAAAGAGACGCTTCGCCTCCTCCTTTTCCTCCTCGTCCATGCCTTTTGGGAAGCTCATCCTCGCATGAGCATACGAAGAGAACGCCTGGCGCAGTCCTTCCCAATCCCTTGCCGCCAAGGCGTCGAGCAGGTCTTTAAGGATTTTCTCGTCCCCCTCCAATGCAGCATGGCACGTCTCATAGCCGAGCGCCGCCGCCTTCTCGACGAGCCGCTCAATAGCGGCGAGACCGGCAGCAAGCTCAAAAGAAATCTGCGCGAGCACGGACTGCGCCCACGGCGTATCGAGAAGACGCTGCTGCTCTGCGAGGTCGAAGCTCTCAGCGAGCGAATCGAGCCAGCGCGAGGGAAAGGGCTGACTGCACGAAAAGGCATAGAGGCGCAATACCATGGCATAGAGAGCTTCATCGCCGTGCTCCGTACCGTAAGCGGCGGCAAAGGAAAGGAAATCCTCTTGTGCTTCGTCATACTTTTTTTCAAAGACTTCTTCGAGCGCATTCTGCTGCAACAGACGCCTCTCCTGCTCGTTTGCAAGACGAAACTTCGGATCGAGGTCGATGACGGAAAAGTTGCGCCGAATGACGTTCTGGCAGAAGGCGTGAAGCGTCGAAATCGAGGCGTTGGAAAGGAGCGCCAGCTGGCGCTCAAGCTTCGGCGACGCCGTGCCCTTGGCGATTTCCTGCGCGAGAGCCGCTTCGATGCGCTCGCGCATCTCGGCGGCAGCGGCGTTCGTGAAGGTGACGACGAGAAGGCGATCGACGTCCGTCTCCCCTTGCAGGATGCGGCGGATGATGCGCTCGACGAGCACCGAGGTCTTGCCCGATCCGGCGGCCGCCGCGACGAGCAGATTCTTGCCCCTTTCCTCGATCGCCCGTAGCTGTGCCGCAGACCATTTGCGTGCGTCGCTCATTCGGCATCCTCCTGTCCTTTCAATTCCATGCTGTCCATCAATTCCGCATCCTCGTGGCTTTGTAGCCACCGATAGGAAAAGCCCGGCACGAGCGGGTCGAAGCCGCAGACGGCGATGTACGGGCAGAAGCGGCATGCCGTCCTGTCCTTGAGGCGGTACGGCAGGGCGCGCACCTCGCCCGAGAGGATCTGCCTTCCCGTATCCTTGAGAATGTAGGCGATGTAGTCGAGCAGGATGGCGAACTCCTCTTCCGTCTTGACGTAATCGAGCTTCCGTTTGTCGATCTCGCCTTTCTTCGTCAAGGCGACCTTCGTGAAGCTGAAGGTGCTGTCGAGTGCGCGTATGACGTCGGCGTCCGCGAGCACCCAGCCGGGCATCTTGAGCTGCCCCTGCAGAAGCTTCTTCGCCTCTGCCTCATCGATGCGATGGGGCGCTGTGACGAGCGGATTCTTCAAGAAGCAGTAGAGCATCGCTGCGGGCAGAAGTTCCTTTTCCTCGGTGTGCGCGAGGAAATTTCTGGCGACGAGCAGATAGGTCAGAAGCTGCAGCCTCAGACCGTAGTACACCTCGACGAGGTTGATGTATGCCGCGCCCGTCTTGTAGTCGAGAATGAGGAAGTAGCGCCCCGCCTCGTCCATGTCGATGCGGTCGATCTGTCCGGTGATTTCGAGCGAAGAGCCGTCAGCGAGCGCATACGTCAGCGGCGGCAGGCTGCCCGCACCGCGTCCGAAGGAACGCTCGAAGGCGACGGGGCGGAACTCGCTGGCCGCATCGAGTTCGATGAGGCGCACGAGCGCCTTTTTCGCCGTCTCCTCGATGCGCACGAGGAGATTCTCGTACTGCTTCGAGCTCAAGAGGATTTCATTCTGCAGCCGCGGCGCAAGCAGGCCAAGGATCTCATGCAGGATCTCGCCGCACTCCTCTTCACCTACGTCGCGCCAACGTCTGCCGTCCTTTTTCAGCCGCTCGCCAAATTCGCGCAGAGCCGCATGAAGCAGCACGCCGAGGTCGAGTGTGCGAAAGCCATGCGCGGGGCGCTCCGCCAGATGCAGGCCATAGCGTGCGAAGTGCTGGAAGGGACAGGCGCGGAATGACTCAAAGCGCGTGACGCTGCCGCGCAGACGGCGATTCTTCGTGTAGAGCGCCGCCGCCAGCTCCTTGGGCAAAAGCTCCGCCGCAGCATGCGAAAATATGCCCTGCAGCACTTTCTGCAGGACAATGCTCATCTTTCTCTCCCCCAACGCCCAGTTGTAGACGTCACACCAAAAAGGATCAAGCGTCCCCTTCTCGCGGTAGCTGCGCAGCGCCGCCGCCAGAGCCGTCACCGCCTGACGACCGCCCGCAAAGAGGCGGCGCTCCGCCCCCTCCAACGGAACGGTCTGCAAAGAGACGGCAGGCAGGACGGTGCGGATCTGCCCGAGCAGAGAGGCGGGCAGGAGAGCCTTTCCCTCCGTATCGGCGAGAGCATAGGAAACCCACAGATAGTCACGCGCTTCCGTGAATCCTTTGTAGAGCAGGAATCTCTCGTTGAAACTTCCCTCGACGGAGCCTTGCGGAAGCTCCAGCCCGGCCTCCTTCAAATGCAGCCGGTCAGCATCGGAGAGCAGCCCCTTCTCCTGGCTGCGGCGCGGCATGACGCCCTCGTTCGCGCCGAGAATGTAGATGGCGCGTGCATTTTCGACGCTGTTCTGGTCGAAGTCAGCGACGGTCACATAGTCGAGTCCCGGCGGAATCAAGGAAATCTGCAGGGCATCAAGCCCGTCGCCCAAGACGTCCTCAAATTCGCGCACCTTGATCGTCTCGTCGCCGCTCGTCTCTGCCATCTGTTCCAACAGGGAGATGACGTCGTCCCAGATTTGACGATGCTCACGCGACTCAGCGAGGCGACCCGCCTTCTCGGCCTCGTCCGCCCACCGCTCCAACGTCTGCGGCACGTCGAGCGCGAGCAGCAGACGATAAAGCGCCTCGGCGTAGCCACGCACCGTCGACGCCGCCTTCACCTGCGCTGCAAACTCCTGCAGGGGCTCTGCCACGGCGCGGCGGCAGGAATTGATCTGACAGAGGCGCTCCGCTTCCTTCTGCGTCGCGCCCTCTTCTTCCTCGTCCAAACTGCGGCGGCGATGCCAATGCCAATCCTCTTCCATCGTCCAGCTCGAGCCGCGAATGCCGAATTCCAGCACATAATTTTCAAGCAGGTCGATCTGACCGCGCGTCTTTTTGAAAAAGCCCGTCTTCAGTGCGCGGAACATGGCATCGTAGCGCCAGCCGCGCAGCACCTCGAAGGCCGAGCGCACGAGCTCGGCGAGCGGATGATGGACACCCTCACGCTTGTTGTCGCGAAAGTACGGGATGCCGCAGTCCTCAAGCGTCAGAGCGAGCATGTCGCCATAGGCAGCCTCGTCGCGCGTCAAGATGGCGATGTCGCGCCAGCGCAGTCCCTTCTCGCGGCACAGGCGCACGATGTCAGCAGCCGCCGCCTCCATTTCCAGCCGCCTCGTCGCCGCCTCGACGAGCGCGACGCCCGCCGCCCCTGCCTGCGGTACGAGAGGGAAGGAAAACGCCGTGCGCTCGATGGCGGCGAGCGCATCGCTTTGAAAGCGCCGCCTCTCCTCCAAGCTGCGCACGCGCACGGGAATCTGCATCTCCTGCGCCAATCGCCGCAGCTGCTGCAAGGTCTGCGCCTGCCGATAGAAGAGACTGCCCTCGCGCTGCATGGCCGCCTCGTCCGTCGGATCGAACGTCAGCGTGATATGCACATTCTTCGCCTTTTGGAAGAGCGCCGCAAGAATCTTTCTCTCCTGCGGGTTGAAGAAGGAGAAGCCGTCAACCCATACCTCCGCCCCCTCCAAAAGGCGCGAGGAAGGAATCTTCTCGGCAAGCGCGTCGAGCATGTCGCCCGTATCGTTGTAGCGCCCCGCCATCTTCTCTCTGTAGCGGCTGTAGATGAGCGCGAGATCCGCGAGCTTCCGGCACAGATCGTCGTCAGCGAGCGCTGGTTGCGCCTGCAGCAGGGCGTCGCCGTCGATGCCGTAGCTGCGCATCTCCTCCATGGCTCTTTCCAGCGTCTGCGTGAAACCGCGCTGCTTCGCCGCACGCGCGAATGCCTGCAGGCTCTCGCCTTCTTCGGCGAGGATGCGCTTCAGCAGCAACCGTTTGCCCACGCTCGTGATGCGTGCGGCTGCCGCGCCGCCCGTCTCCTGCAGCACATGACGCGCAAAGCGCTTGAAGCCGAACACGAGACCGCGCACGAATCCCTCGCCCGCACCCGCCATCATGGCGGCGAGGCGGCGCTCTGCGCGATACGTCGCATGTTCGGGCAGGAGAAGCACGAGGGCGCTGCCCATAGGCTTTGCCTTCATGCGCTCCGCCATGCTGGAGAGGCAGGCGTGCGTCTTTCCCGTTCCCGCACGCCCCAAGATGAACTCGATCATATCTTCTCCCTCGTTTCCCATTCGTGCCAAAGAAAAATGCCGCGCGGCATAAAAGATGCCCGCGGCATTTTTGTCATACAAACGACTCAGCGCGTCAAGCCGAACGGCGTCGCAAGGCGCACGAAGGCACGTCCGCAGCCGCACGGCTCGTCGAGCCGCATGACCGCCTGCCCCGTGCGGTAGCGTATGAGCGGCATCGCCTCTGCAGCGAGCATCGTGACGACAAGCTCACCCATGCGTCCCGGCTCGTGAATGACTTTCGCGCCGCTGAACTCAATGAGCTCCGTGTAGCAGTAATCCTCCTGCACATGATGCCCCTGCCCCTTGCCGCACGGATAGAAAAGACCCGCCGTTCCCAGCTCCGTCGAAGCGAAGAGGTCATGCACCTCAGTCTGCAGCCGATCCGAGATATGGCGTCTCATCGGATTCGAGATCGCCTCGTTCAGACAGACGACCGTCTTTATGGGCAAGGTCGACGGCTCGATGTTTTTCATCTGCGCGTGCACGATGAGCTGCATGACGAGCGGCTGGCTCGCCAAGAGCGTATCCATACCCGTCAGGCGCACGAGTTCGACCGCCGACTGCATGTCCTCGCCGAGCAGCACGGTCGTCGCGCCGATCACCTCCGCCGCCATCTGCAAATCGAGCAGCCGTCCGTCCGACATGTCGCCGAGAATGCCGACGACAGAAGCGCGATGGACGCCCGTCGCTGCGAGAGCACGCGTCAGCATGTCGACGTTTCTCGCAATGTCGCCGTTCGTATACATCTTGACGACAGCGCCCGTATGATTGCGGCAGCTGATGCGCAGGACACCGCTCAAGGGAAGCGTGAGGAAATCGAACGGCGATGTCGCGAGAATGTCGGGCAGAGAAGTGAACGGCAATTTCTCGATGTCTTCCAGCTTCTCAATCTGCGACGCGCAGCCGTTTGCAAACTTCGTGCGATAAAAGGCGCTCTTCTCACTCGCCCAAGAGACCGCCTTCTTCAGGCGCACAAGCTGCAAATCCCGCAAATCATCACGGCTCATGCACTCGATCTTCTCGTTTGCAAACACCTGCCCCGCCCCCTTTCCTCAAAGATGCCGCCTCGCTCACGCCAGCGGTCTCTGATAAAAGAAAGGCTGGTAACTTGTGTAGCCGATCTTGCGGAAATTCAAAATTGCCTCCGTCGCGCCGACGAAGAGGATGCCTCCGGGCTTCAGTGCGCGGAAGAAGTTCGTGTAGAGGTCGAACTTCGCTTCCTCCGTGAAATAGATGACAACGTTGCGGCAGAGAATCAGATCGAAGCCCGTCTCAAAGGGATCCTTCAAAAGGTTGTGACGCTTGAACTCGATGAGCTTCTTGATGTCCTCATGCACGGCAAACGTACCGTCGCTTCCCTTCGTGAAATATTTATTGAGGCGCGGATTCTCGACACACTTGAGCTCGTTGTCCGTGTAGACGCCCCTCTTCGCCTTGGCAATGATCTCGACGTCGAGATCCGTCGCGAGGATGCGATGTTGTTTGCCCGGCGTCATCTCTTTCAAGATCATCGCCAGAGAATACGGCTCAGCGCCAATGGAGCAGCCCGCGCTCCAGATATTGAGCTTGGGCGAGCGCGTCAACAAATCGGGAATGACGTCCGTCTCAAGCTTCGAGAACTTCTCCGGCGTGCGGAAGAACTCCGAGACGTTGATCGTCAGATATTCGATGAAGGCGTCAAACTCCGTCTTGTCCTGCGTCGCCATATCGAAATACTTCGTATACGAATCGTAGCCCTTGCGCGTCACAAGACTGCCGATACGCCGCTTCATCTGCGGCTCCTTGTAGAGATCAAGGTCGATCTCCGTCTTCGCCTTGAGCTTCCGCTTGAATGCGCCCCAATCCTGATCGTCCAACATATTCCTTTTACCTCCTGCCGGCGGGGACATCGCGTACGCCGCCGCCTCTCGTTTCGTTCTGCGAAAAGTGCCAAGCCGCTTTTCAAAGCGAGATGACACACCTTACTCTTTTTAATTCTACACAAAGGGAAAGAATCCTGTTTTTCTCATGAACGCGCTAAAAGGCTGCTGCACTGAGCAGCAGCCCATGATGACCCTCAGCCTACTTGATCTCTATGCTGTTCTTTTTGATGTCCTCAACGCCGAGCTTCGGCAGGACAACCTTGAGGATGCCATTCTCCATCGAAGCCGCACTTTCCTCCCACTTGATGCCGTCGACGGCGAAGGAACGCTCGAAGCGACCCGTGCGGCGCTCGCGCATCAGATACTTCAAGTGGTTCTCGCGCTCAGGAACTTCCACGGCAATCGTCAGATACTTGTCGTCCTCGTAGGTCAGAGAGACGTCTTCCTTGAGGACGCCGGGCAGTTCTGCTTCAATCTCATAGTAATTTTCTTCATCGAGGATGTCGCAGCGAAAAGAAGCGAGCGCCCCCGTCACCTTGCCAATGGGATTGAGCGGCTGCTCCATGATGAAGTCCACCACGCGCTCCACCGTATCGCGCGTCTTCTCCGCATTGTTTCGGAAATTGAAAGGTATGCTGCGAATCATGACGTTTCCCTCCGATCAACACTCACGTCCTATTCTCATTTCTTATATTATACGGTGTTTTGCTAAAAAATTCAAGCGACGGACAAGGTTGTCGAGGGAAAAATCAAGAGGTCAGCTTCATGTGGCGGCGCAGCAGATAGAGAAAGTACGGCGTACCGATAAATGCCGTCATGATGCCCACGCGGATCTCCATGCCTTGAAGCAGGATGCGCCCCAAGGAGTCGCAGACGACGAGGAATATGCCGCCGGCCAGGAGGCTTGCAGGCAGCAGCTTCCGATGGTCAGGGCCGATCAGGAGGCGCATCATGTGCGGCACGACGAGTCCGACGAAACCGATGTTGCCGCTGATGCAGACGCCCGCCGCCGTCGTCAGCGACGCGAGCGCCAGAAAGAGCAGGCGGAAGAAGGTCACGGGCATGCCTGCGGCACGCGCCTCGACCTCGCCGAATGCGAGGAGGTTCAGATGGCGTGAGAGGAGCAGCATGAGGAAGACGCCGCCGCTGATCGGCGCGATTCCCAGAAGGACATGATCCCAGCGGCGATAGTCGAGGCCGCCGATCGTCCAGAAAAGGTACTGCTGCATCTTCTGCTCGTTCATGACCGTGAGAATCGCCGCCGTGCACGCGCCGAGGAACATGCCGACGACGACGCCCGAGAGCAGGAGCGTCATGACAGGAATGCGCCCGTGGCGCATGGAAAGCGACACGGTAAGCCCCACGGCGAGCATGGAGCCCGTGAAGGCGAAAGCAGGCAGCGAAAAGACGCTGACAGCGGAGACGCCGAGCGCGATGGCGAGCACAGCTCCGACGGAAGCGCCGCTCGATACGCCGATGATGCCGGGATCGGCGAGCGGGTTGCTGAAGATGCCCTGCAGCACTGCACCGGAGATGCCCAGCCCCGCCCCCACCATGAGGCCGACGAGCGTGCGCGGCAGACGGATGTGCCAGAGCACCGCCTCCTGCTCGGGCGTAACCGTGACATCGGAAAAGAATGGCAGACCCGCCGCATGGGAGAAAGCTGCGAGCACGCACTCCATTGAGATGTCGTACTGCCCTGAGCTCATCGACAGGACGACGGCGAAGCCGACGAGGCACGGCAGAAGAAGCCAAAAGAAGAGGCTTCTCTTCTCGTAATTCTTTTTCACGACGCTGCCTCCTCCCTTCCCAAGATGACCTGCAGGAGATGTGATTTCCTGCCTGCACCCTTCTCCGCCTCCGTGAAGACCTCAGCATGATTCGTCAGCGGATTCTCCACGACTTTGATGGGCGCACCGTAGGCGCGTGTCAGAAGCTCTGCCGTCAGCACCTCGCGCGGCAGACCGTCGGCAAGGAGCGCACCGCGCCCGATGAGCAGGAGGCGCGAGCAGAAGCGTGCGGCGAGGGAAAGCTCATGCGCGACGAGCACGACGGTCTTGCCCGCGGCACAAAGTTCGCGGCAAAAACGGAAGATTTCCTCCTGATAGATGATGTCCAGTCCCGTTGCCGGCTCATCGAGAAAGAGCACGGGCGTCTGCTGCGCGAGCACCTTGGCGAGCAGCACGCGCTGGCGCTGTCCGCCCGACATGGCCTGAAGCGGCTTCTCCGCCAGTTCCGCGACGCCCGTGTACGCCATGCACGCCTCAGCGATGGCGATATCGTGCGCCTGCTCCTGCCGCCACCACGAGAGATACGGATAGCGCCCCGAGAGCACGACCTCGCGCGCCGAGTAATCGAACGTCATCTCCAGATGCTGCTGCAGATAAGCGGCGCTCTTCGCAAACTCCTTCGCCGGCAAATCGCCGATTCTCTGTCCCATGACAGAGATCTCGCCCGCGAGCGGCGCCAAGATGCCGCGCATCGTCTTCAAAAGCGTGCTCTTGCCCGCGCCGTTCGGCCCAATGAGACCGACCATCTCGCCCGCTGCAATGCCGAACGAGACGTTCTCCAAGATCACCTGCCGCTCATAGCCCGCATAAAGGCCCGCAACCCGTATCATTTCCTGCAAATTCCACCGCTCCTTTGCTCGGAAAGCACGGATAAATCCAGTTGCCTATCTTCAGGCATTCGGGCGACTTTATTTATCCGTGTTTCCTTTATGACATCTATAACATCCATTGTCGTCGCAGAATGTGACCGTTCCAGAGCTGCTCCTCGATGAAGCGCGAGCCGCGCAGTCCCATGAACGGCGCATCCGTCAGCTGAATGCGGTCGAGCACAGGACTGGCGACGGGCAGGAACTGCGCGTGCTGCGGCGCGACCTGCGCCGCTTCGTTGCTGCTCGCGAACAGCAGCCCGTTCTTCATGGAGGTGAGGAACTGCGCCAGCTCCGCCGTACGCGTTTCAGAAAAAACCTCGTCGGCGATCCCAGTGGCATCTGCCGCTTCCGCTGCCTCCGCCGCCACAGCGAGGCAGCGCACGTCCGCCCACTCCGTGCGCAAGGCTCTTGCCAACCCCCAGGCCATGGAGGATGGCGCACGCACGAGCGCCTCGTCGAACCAAAGCTCGCCCCACATGCTCTTTATTTCGTTCAGGCGCAGAAAATCTTCCTTTTCCACACGCGAAAGTTCTTCCTGTACCTCCTTTTCGCGCGGCGCGGGCAAAGCGCCTGCGATCTCTTCGAGCCAATGCCGCGTGCCCGCCCTGCCGTAAGGCGGCAGCGGTGCGACAAAGGGCGTGCCGCTGCGCTCCGCGAGCATCTCTGCCGGAGCGAGTCCCAACTCCCTGTGCACGACGATGTTGAGCGCGGCGGCAGGCAGATGCTGCAGCTCCTCCGCCGTCTCGCCGCAGCCGAGGACGGCGTTCACCTCATAGCCCGCCAAATGCAAAAGACGCAAAAGTTCTCGCGCGTCGTTCGCCCCGTTGCAGTAGCTAGCCGTCATGCCGAGAAGGTTCACGCCATGCGGCTTCTCCTCCTTCTTCTCGGGCAGAAGCGCTTCGATTGCCGCACATGCAGCCTTGCTCCAGCCTGCGGCGAAGCTGCCCGCAAGGCCGCTGCTGTCGACGGCGACGACAGGCGCTGCAATGCCCGCCGACCGCGCGATGGCGGCTACATCATCGCCGATCAGTCCTGCGGCGCAGCTGCTGACGATGGCCAAAAGGCGCGGCGGCTCAGCGATATAGGGCTGCAGGGCTTCCAGCAGATAGTCCTCCGCGCCGAAGACGATGGCATCGTTGTCGAGCTGCGTGCAGCCTATGCGTCGCACGGCATCGCTCACGCCATGCTCGACGTGGCGCAGCGCGAAGTAATGGCACCACATGGGGCCGTTGACGATGACGGCGGCGTCTTGCCAGGCGGCAAAAAATGCCATCGCGCCCGCGAGCGCACAGCTGTCCGTCCAAGCGCAGACATCATCGAAACGCCTTTCCTGCTCAGCCATAGATCAGACCTCCCCGGCTTTCGTGACGACAGACGATATGAACCATATCGCGCAGGAGCTTCTTTTCCATCGACCAGCCGACGGATGGCATGAGCGCGAGGAAGATCTGCCGCAGCCTTGCGTCGGTAAGCTCGTGCGTCGTCAGGACGAAATCCGCCGCTTTGAAAAGCGCCTCCGCCTCGCGGCTTCCCTCATGGGCGATCGGCGCATCCGTCAGACGCGCGACCTCTTCTTCCATGACCTCGCGCCGTCCGGGCAGGAACGAATCAAGGAGGACGACGCCCGCCAGTTCTACGCCCGCCTTCTTCAGAAGGCGCATGATGATCTTCGGCTGAAACCAGTCGAGGTCGCGCCCGATGGCGAATGTCACGCGCCTTTCTGCGAGGGTCGGCCGCACCTCGTCCACGGCGCGTTGAAACGCCGCTTCTTCCGCGCGAATCGCTTCTTCCGCTTCCCTTTCCCTGCCGCAAAGCCTGCCGACCGCACGCAGCCACTCCTTCGTTTCCTCCGAGCCGACCGCATAGACATCGGCAAGGTACGGCGTGCCGAAACGCTCATGAATGTGCCGCGCCAAGTCGACGAGAAGCGCCTGCTTCTCGTCGCTTCGCCGCCCGAGCACGATGAGAAGCTCCGCTGCCGGCACGACATCCATCTCAGACAGGGCGAGATACGACGGAAACTGCCCCTCGACGCGCAGGGAAAGAATCCCGAGCAAGCGGCACAATTCCTTCACGTACTCGCCGTGGACGCCGCCGCAGTCGCCGAGCAGCACGACGCTTCCCGCACGGCGCTCTGCCGGCTTCATGAAGCGATCGACGAGCACGCGTGCAGCGTCAAGGTAGCCTGCATAATACTCGCCGTCAAGAAAGCCGTGCGCCGAGACGGCGCTGACGGGCAGGCCAAGCTCTTGCTCCATCTCCTCAGCCACGGCGCACGTATCGTCGCCGATGACGCCGCTCACACAGGAATTGGCGATAAATATCGCTTGCGGCTGATATTTTTCTGCGGCGAAGCGTATGCACTCGCGCAGACAATCCTCGCCGCCAAAAATCGCCTCTGCATCCGACAACGAGCTTGTCAGAAGCGGCACAGGCGAGAGGCGCACCTTCGTTCCCGCCGCACGAAGGCGATGGAAACTTCCCACATCCATGCCGTGGGCGATGTGAGCGCACGGACGCGGGCTGTGGAAGATGACGAGAGCGCCGCGCACGAAGGAAAGCGCACGCCAGACGCCCGGCATACTGCAGCTGCAATTCGTGCGGCGCATCACCACACGTTTCGCTTCAGTTCCCATAGCTTTCCACCAGATCTTCCAACTCTTCAAACGCCATCGGCTTGGGGATGACTAGGTTTTTATTTCCCTCAATCGCCGCCGCAAGTTCTTCGTAAACCTTCGCCTGTGCGGAATCCGGCGCGTAGGCGATGAGCGTCTGCCGATGGATCTCCGCCTCGTGTACGGCGACAGAGCGCGGGATGTAGGCGATGAGCTTTGTGCCGAGGCGTGCGGCAAAGGCTTCCAAAAGCTCCTTCTCGCGTGTGACATCGCGCCCGTTGCCGATGATGCCGCCGAGCTTCACGACGCCTCGCGCAGCGAAGCGGCGCACGCCCTTGGCGATGTTGTTCGCCGCGTAGAGCGACATGAGCTCCCCCGAGGAAACGATGTAGATTTCCTCGGCATAGCCTTCTCGTATCGGCACGGCGAAGCCGCCGCAGACGACGTCGCCGAGTACATCGTAGATGGCGACATCGACATCGTCAAATGCATGGAGCGCCTTGAGCCTTTCGAGCGCCACGATGATGCCGCGCCCCGCGCAGCCGACGCCTGGCTCAGGGCCGCCCGCCTCAATGCAGCGCACACCGTTCCACCCCTCGTGCGCGATTTCTGCAAGAGAGAGCGCCGCGCCCTTCTTGCTGCGCTCTGCATCGAGCACAGTGAGCGGCGCGATACGCCCCAGGAGAAGCCGCGTCGAATCGTTCTTCGGGTCGCAGCCGATCTGACAGACCTTCTTTCCCCCGCGCGAAAACGCCGCCGATACATTGGCGGCAGTCGTCGATTTGCCGATGCCGCCCTTGCCGTAAAACGCAATCTTCTTCAAGCTTGCGGCCCCCTTTCTTTACATCTTTACTCCACCGCCGAGAGAAATTCCTGCCGTGACTGGCGAAAAGCGTCGCCGTAAAGAATCCATGCCGTTTCCTGCACGCCGAAGACGATGTTCTGTGAAAGATTGTAGACGTAACGCGCCCACGGATGACCGATCTGCTTTTCCCGCACGGCTGTCATCTGCTGAAGAGACGGATCTTCCATGTACTGCCTGCCGTAATTCTCTTCACGCGTTTCCGCGTCCTCATAACTCGGCAAAAAAAGGTAGTCGGGATTCGCCGCGACGATCTGCTCCTTCGTCATCTCCTGCCCCATGCGGTTACCTGCGGCAGCCTTTGCATTGATCGACGCCGTATGGCTGCAAAGCTCATCGAAGGTGCAGCCGGCGCCGCCGTAGTTGGGCATGATGGAAATGAGCGCGATGCTCTTGTGCTTCTTTTCCTCGGGAACATCCTTCATCTTCTCTTCGATCTCCGCGAGCTTTTCCTCCATCTTCGCGATCAGTCGTTCGCCACGCTCCTTTTCATCGACGGCTGCTGCAAAGAGGCGGATGTTGGCATGGATGTCCTCCATAGTCGCCGCCGCGCGGCAGACGACGACCGGCACGCCAAGATCGCGCATGGCGTCGGCGTTTTCGCGCGAGAGCCACGGCGTGACGATGATGAGGTCGGGCGAGAGCGCGGCGACCTGCTCGACAGACGGACTGCGCGTGATGACCGTGGGAATTTTCCCGCGCACCCACGGCACATTCGTATGCTTCTCGTCCGCGAGCGAGTCATTGACTGCCGCCATGCGCTCCGGCTCGACAAGACCGAGCATCATTTCGTCCGTGCCCGCGCTGATCGTCAAGATGCGCCGGGGCTTATGCGGAATCTCGACAACAGTTCCCTCCGCATCGGTCACACGGTACGCACTCGACGCCTCCTCCTTTTCGCCCATGCAGCCCGTCAGAAAGAGCGCAAAAAGGAGCACGGAGCATGCGACAACTGCGGCAAATCGCGGATACTTCTTTGTCTTATACAATTTGTTCCGCCCTCTCTTCCAAATCGCCCTCGATGGAGAGGAACAGCTCGCGCAATTCCTCCTTCGTCTCCTCACGCGCTTTCCACAAGCCGCGCTGCTCCGCCTCTAGCAGCGTTTCCGCCATGCGGTGCAGCGCCCAGGGGTTGACCTCCTGCAGCCACTCCTGCATCGACGCATCGAGCACATACTTGCGCGCATATCCTTCGTACATCCAATCCTCCATGACGGCGCTCGTCGCATCCCATTGATAGCTGTGCGCGAGATAATTCGCAAGGTCGGAAGCTCCCTTGTAGCCATGCTCTTTCATGCCCTCGATGAATTTTGGATTCATCGCCTCGCCGCGGAACAGCCGCTCGGCTTCTGCGGCGACGGTGCGCACGACGATGCGCTGACGGTCGCTTGTATCGCCGCTGTAAGAGCGCGGCGCCTTGCCCGTGAGCGCACGCACGGTGGCGATCATGCCGCCGTGGTAGGCGTTATAATCGTCCGAGCTGAACATGTGCGTCTCGCGCGTGTCCTCGTTCTTGACCGTGACATCAAGCTCCTTCATGCGCCGCTGGAAAAGCTCGGGATCGTAGCCGCGCGCCATGCCGTCCGCACCGTAAGCCGTGCCCGAAAAGCGCGTGTAGACAGCCGCAAGATCGTCGAGCGTCTGCCATGCCTTCGACTCCAAAAGGTCGCCGACGCCCGCGCCGTAAGCGCCCGGCGGGTCGCCGAAGATACGGCACGAGGCGCGTTCCCAAGCGAGAGTATGCTCTTCGCCCTGCTCTTCGAGCCATGCCGTGTCCGCGAGGATGTGCTTGCGCACGAAATTTTCATCTGCGCTCTCATCCTGCGCTGCTGCAAGCTTCACAGCCTCGTCGACCCAGCGGATGGCGTTCGGCACGGCATCGCGGAAGAGACCGCTGATGCGCGCCGTCACGTCGATGCGCGGCCGCTTGAGCTTGGCGAGAGGGATGACCTCAAGCCCGACGACGCGCTGCGACGGTCTCTGCCAGACGGGGCGCACGCCCATGAGGTAGAACAGCTCGGCTATGCACTGTCCATGACTGCGCATGTTTGAGCCTGCCCAGAAGACGATGCCGACCGCCTCTGGGTAGCGTCCCTCCTCGCTGATATACTGCTCGACGAGCGCATCGCCCAGTTCCTTGCCGTACTCCCACGCCGCGGGCGTCGGCAGACAGCGCGGATCGAGTCCGTAGAAGTTGCGTCCTGTCGGAAGGACGTCTGCGCCGTTCGTCGTCGGCGCTCCCGCCGGCCCCGGCTCGATGTATCCGCCCGAAAGGGCGCGGAGCGTGCCCGTCAGCTCCTCCTCCGTGCGCAGAAGGCGCGGCACGATCTTCTCCGTAACTTCGCCGAGCGCCGCCAGAAGTCCTTCCCTGCCTGCCGCACTGTACGAGGCGAACGGTTCCAAAGCCAACACTTCTCTCGCTGCCTGCGGCATGTAGGCGCGCGCGGCGATACGCACGAGAAGCAGGCGCATGACGTCTTCCATCGCATCGAGCTTTCTGCCGTACGTCATGCCGTCCTCCGTCATGCGTTCGCTGTGCTCCAAAAGCTCTTCGTAATCGTAGCCCTCTTCCTTGGCGATGAGACGCAGGAGTGACGGCTCGCCGCCATGCTCGACGCGCACGAGCGCGAGCACGAGATCCAAGAGTTTTTCAGCTTCCGGAACTTGCCCGAGGATATGAAGTCCCGTGCGGATCTGCATGTTCTTGATGTCCGTCACATAATTGTGCAGAGCAGCGACATAGGCGTCGAAATCCTCGCCTTCCTCGATGGAATCCTCGAAATGGCAGAGCGCCGCCTTCTCGCGCACGATTTCTTGTACCACTGCCAGATTGTCAGGCTGAGCCGCACGGAAATGAACGTACTCGTCGAGCGCCTGCTCAAGCTCCTGCAGCTCGTCGAAAGCGCCCGCGAGCTGCATCGGCGGCGAAAGATGGCTGATGAGGCACGCTGCGCCGCGCCTTTTTGCCTGTATGCCCTCGCCGACAATCGTGATCCAGTAGGGATATACGTCGGGCAGATCACCGAGCGAGACGTCGGGATAGCATTCGTTCGAGAGCGCCGTGCTCTTGCCAGGCAGCCACTCCAAGGAGCCGTGCGTGCCGACGTGGACGACGGCGTCCGCCTGCCACAGATCGCGCAGCCAGTGATAAAAGCCGATGTAGTGATGCGTGGGCGCGGCGTCGGGCGAATGCAGCAGCTTGCCCGGATCCTCGCCGAAGCCGCGCAGCGGCTGCACCGTGAGAAAGATATTGCCGTTGAGCGTGCCGGGCACGAGCAGCGTGCCGTCGTAGTTGAACACCTCGCCCGGCGCTTCGCCCCAATCCTTCCTCAGATGTTCCTTGACCTTTTGCGGCAGCGCCTTGAAGAATCTTTCATACTGCGCCGCCGTAAGCTGTCCGTCGGCATTCTTTACCCGCTCTTCACTCATGAAGCGGCGGTCATTCGTCGCGTGATTCGTAAGAATATCCATGAGCTCTTGGCTGCTCTCCGGCACGAAATCGACGCGATAGCCCGCCTCACGCATTCTCGCGAGGAGGCGGCGCACGCTCTCTGGCGAGTCAAGCCCCGCCGCACTGCCGATATTCGCATTCGTCGGCGGATAGTTGTGAAAGACGATGGCTATCTTCTTCTCCTCGTTCGCCTTATGGCGCAGATTCGCCCACTTCTTCGCCTTTCGCGCCAGACGCTCCATACGCTCCTCAAGCGGCGCATAGCGAGGCGTTCCCGTCTCATCGAGCACCTTCGCCGCAATCGGCACGGCATGAAGGACGCCGTCGAACTCCGGCATACAGACGCTGAAGGACACCTCCATCGGGTCGAGTCCCGCAGGCGACCTTTCCCATTCTTCCTTGGGCGCAAGCACCGTATACGCTTCAAGAAGCGGCACGCCGAGCGCATAGAGATCTTCGATGCGCGTGCCGCCCGCCTTGATGGAAAACTTCATCGTCGTGATAATTGCGTCGACGACGGTCTCCCCTTCGCAGCAGAAGTATCGCTTCATGGCGTCGAAGAGCGTCGGCGACTCCACGCGCTCGTCGCGATAGGAATTGGAGAAGACCGCGACGGCATTGAGTCCCTGCGCCTCTATCGCACGAATCAATGCCGTGTGATAGGTGAAGTCCCCCGCGATCCATTCCGAACGATAGAAGATGACGCCGATCGTCCGCCGGCCGTCACGGCAATGCGCGGCACGATATCCCTCAATGTCCTGGCAATCGCCATGCCAATCGGGATGGTATATGCCGTGCCAAGGCAGCGTGCGCGGCGGCTCCGGCTCAGCGGAAAGCCCGAACTTTTTGGCAAGATGCAGCAGAAAGTTTTTCATATTCTCCTCGCCGTCGTAGCGGAAATACTGCCAGGCGAGAGCGATTTCCTCTGCCGAGAAGCCATAGCTGACCTTGTCATGCTCGGCATTGTCCACGAGAATCAAATGCGGCGCACGGCTCTTCTGTAAAGTGCGCGACGCCTGCTGCAGGAAGGGATTGTCCAGCCCTGTGCCCATCCACAGGAACAGTGTGACATCGGCCTTCTCCTGCGCCTCGCGCCACGAATCCATGCCATCCGCTAGGCGGACAGCCATCGCCAGCGAGGGAACTGCCGACACGCACGCTTCCTGCACGCGATGGACGAGCGCAAAGACGCGCTGAATATTCGTATAGACTGCGATCTTCATTTTGCTGCACCTCTCGTGTTCACTGCTTCATGCATCATCTGCATCCGTTTCCTCCGAAACTGCCCGAGCCGCACGCTCGACGACGGCACGCACGAGAAGCATCGCAAGGGACTCCATATAATCTTCCTGCATGAGCATGCCCTCCTGCGTCTTCAGGCGAAGCGCTGCCGCCATCTCTTTCAGCAGTTTTTCGGCTGCTTCCCAAGTCTCCTCCTTTTCCAGCAGTCCCCAAAGATGCTCATCATAGAGATGGATAAAGAGCACGCCCAAGGGGAAGAGCGCCGGCACAGCGGTCATTTTTTCCAAAGCTGCGATGAATTGCGCCTTGATTAAGGCATTTGCGCCCGCCTCTTCCTTATATCGCTGCCACAGCGCTTCTTCCGTGACGCCGAAGCGGCGCAGGCGGCGCAGCAGGTCGTGCTGCTGCGCGGGCGTAAGACCCGACTGCCTTTTGAGCGCTTCCTTGACTGCCGCCATGACGGCGAGACCGATGAGCTCGCCGAGCTTGGAATGTTTGCCCGCACCCTCGAAGAAGAGCGGCGATTCGCTGTTGGCGACGACGATCGTCTGATCCGTGCCCGAACCCGTGGCGAGTCCTGTGGAATAGCGGCTCGGCGCCATGAGTTCCTGCAGCGCCGCCGTCTTCGCCTCCGTGCAGGTCACGAGAGCACGCGCAAGAATTCCGGGCGGCAGATCGGCGTCGATGACGAGCATGATGTTGATCGTGCCGCATTTCTTCTCCGCCGTCTTGTAGTAAGACGCAGGATCGCCGACGCGCCCGCCGTTCGTTTCCACGCCGCCCGTTACGATCGCCGTCACGGTCAGTTCCTTGTAGCTTCGCGACACGATGGAGGCGTTTTCCATGTGCGCCGCCGTACCCATGCCCGAGGTCAATTCCGGTGCAAGACCGAGCCGCTCCGCCACGATCTTCATGCTCTCGACGTACGTCGGTGCAAAGGATTCGCAGGGCATTCCCGATCCCTGCGTCATATCGCGGTTGAACACCGCTTCGAAATCCTCATGGTAGCCGCCGTTGTAAAGCGAAGTGCTGAGTACCTTGCGCCGCCCGCTGAAAACCAAAACGATGCTCTTGTCATAGTGATAAGCGACGTCGCCCGTCGTCAGTCTTGCCAATTCCATCTGCTCTTGCCCCTCCATCACGCACCATCACTCTTGCATATCGCGAAAACGCCGCACGACTTCCAATACGCCTTCGGCACAAAGGCGCTCCAGCGTGGCGTAGCCGGCATTCATGCGCTGCGCAATCTCAGGCGCCAGTCCCACCTTCGGAAAGTTCTTCTCCGTATCGAGCACGATGCAGTGCGCGTCTCTTCGCGCGATCTCCTCCGCTGCGCGCAGCGCCTCCTCCTTCGCCTTCCCCGCTGCAGAAACATTCGTCCTGCCGTCTGTCACGAGCACGAGCACCGTCTCCGCGCCTTCCTTGCGACTGAGCTCATCCATCATCTTGAGCGCGGCGGCAAGTCCTTCCGCGAGCGGCGTCTTGCCGCCCGTCGGCAAAGAACGCAGCGCCTTTTCCGCCAGTTCCACGCTTCGCGTCATCGGCAAGAGCGTCTCGGCGCTCGTGCGGCGAAAGGCGATCAGTCCCACGCGGTCACGCTTTTGGTACGCTTCGCGCAGGAGGGCGAGCACCGCGCCCTTCACCATCTTCATGCGCTCCTTCGCGCCCATGGAGCCGCTCGCATCGACAAGGAAGAGGATGTTCGCAGAGGCACGACGCGCCCGAATCCACACGCGCAGATCCTCAGCGCGTATGACGACGGCCTGCTCGCCATGCCGCTGGCGCTGATAGGGCGCCGCCGCGCGAAGCGTAGCGGCAAAGGCGAGGTCGATGCGCCGTCCGGTGCGCGGCAGCGATGTGCGCCAAGGACGTCCCGCCGGCACGTCAAGCTGCACGATGGCTCGTCTGCCGCTCTTGCCCTTCCTCACGCACACCGTTTCGCGCAGGAGAGAAAGCCGCGCCATAACCGCTTCTATGGAGTGCGTCTCATCTCTATCTTCGCCGCCCGAATCGCCATCCGCAGGCGACGCCTGCTCCTCGTCGGCCTGCGCCTCTTTTTCCTGCGATTCTCCTCTATCATCTTCCTGCTCTTTCGATTCGCCGCCCGTCGCATCTCTCGTCAAAACATCGTCCGGGCGCTCCTCCTGCGGCGCATCATCCGCCTCATCTTCCGACTCTTCCTGCGGCTCAGCTTGCGATTCCTGTGGCTCTCTCTGCCGTCTGCTGCTCTCTTCGCGCTGCTCCTTTTTTCGGCTCATGCGATGCGCGAGCACGAAGAGCGCCGCTTCCTCAATGTCCTGCGGCATCACATAGATGCGCCCGGCGAGCGCCGCCAAGGCGCGCGCCGCTTCCACGAGATAGATTTCGGCGCGATTTCCCACGCAAAGGGCACGTGCGGCGTACTGCGCAGCGAGATGCAGGATGGCACGGGAAACTTCCACAGCAGGAAGCATCTCTCGCGCTCGTGCCGCCTTCTGCTGCAGCTCGGCTTCCTGCTGCGCATACGCGCGGCAGAAAGCTTTTGGCGCACGCTCAAAAGCGAGCACGCGCCGCGCGATCTCAGTACGCTGCTCCGTCTCTTCCACATCATCCATCGCCGCGAACATGCCGAAGCTGTCGAGCAGCACGGGCGAGAGCACGCCTTCTGCAGGATCCATCGTCCCGACAGGCAGACAGCTTATCTCCTCGACCGCCGATACGCCGTCGCGCTCCAAGGAAAACATCCCCGCCGACGCGCTCTCTAAGACAGACTTCAAGACCTCCTCGCGCAGGAGATTCACCTCGTCCATGTAAATGAGCGTATGCGCCGCGCGATGCAGGAGTCCATGGCGCAGACGACGCTCGCCGTTCCGCAGTGCCGCATCCACATCGAGGCTGCCGAAGACCATATCGTCCGTCGCGCCAAGCGGCAGTTCGACGAGACTCCCTGTCGGCGTGAACGGCGCTGCCGCACGCACAAGGACGGATTTCGCCGTGCCGCGATTGCCTGAAATGAGCAAGCCGCCCGTGCGCGGATTCACGAGCGCGAGAAGAAGCGCCTTCTTTGCCTGCTCCTGACCGACGACAGCGGTAAACGGATAGCGCGGATATTCCATGCCCATCTCCTCAAACCAGTACATCATCCACGGCAGACCAGTCGACCTCGCCCTCCTCGAAGGGGCGGCGGCGCAGACGATGCGCGAGCACGAGGCGGCTGACGGCCTTCATATCTTCCTTTTCGACCTCCGTGCGCCCCGAGAAGGCGGCATTCGCCATCGCCGCCTTGATGAGCGTGATGTCGGCGCGGTGTCCGTCGACGCCGAGCGCGAGCGAGATGTGCGCCGCCTTTTCCAGCATTCTATCTGCCACGGCGACGCTTTTGAGGAGAGCACGCGCCCTTTCGATTCGCTCGCGCAATGCCTCCTGCTGCTCCCTGTAGGAAGCGGCAAAGCCCTCCGCATGCTGCTCATAAGCGATGCGCCTCTTCACCACCTCGATGCGATCCTTCGCCTCGCGCTCACCCGTCACCGTCACCGAAAGGGCGAAGCGGTCGAGCAGCTGCGGGCGTATGTCGCCCTCCTCGGGATTCATCGTGCCCACGAGCACGAAGCGTGCAGGATGCGCATAGGAAATGCCCTCGCGCTCCACCGTATTGATGCCCATCGCCGCCGAATCGAGCAGGATGTCGACGATGTGATCGTCGAGCAAATTGATTTCATCGACATAGAGAATGCTGCGGTTTGCCTCCGCGAGAATGCCCGCCTCAAACTCCTTCCTGCCATGACGAATCGCCGCCTCTATATCGAGCGTGCCCACGACGCGATCCTCCGTCGCACTGACGGGAAGCTCCACGACGCGCATGGGAACGCTCTCCTCCTTCATGCGTGCGCCCGCTTCAGCCTTCCTGCGGCAATCGTCGCAAAAAAACTCCGGCGCCGCAGGGTCACAGCGGCACGCACAGCCCGCCACCGCCCGCATGGCGGGCAGCAGCCCCGCGGCGGCGCGGACGGCGGTCGACTTCGCCGTCCCCTTCTCACCCTTAATCAGCACGCCGCCTAAGGACGGCATGACGATATTGAGCAAAAGCGCCTTCTTCATCTCTTCCTGCCCCACGATGGCAGAAAAGGGATACGTCTTTTTCATCATGCAGGTTTTCCCTTTCTCCAGATTTTGGAATCTATCTTTCGGCACATTCACTCATCGACTGCCGAAATATGCGCATCGGCCGGCAGATAAAACTCGTCGCCGTAAACCCTGTAGGCGATTTCCTGCACGCCGTAGACAAAGTCCTGCGAGCAGTTGTAGAGGAAGGACGAACGCGGCGATACAAGGCTGTGATTTTTAAGCGCCTTGAGTGTTTGAAGCGCCGGATCCTCGGTATAGCTGCGAATATATGCGTCGAGCCATTCCTGACCCTTCCACGGATAATCGGGCAAGAAAAGCACATCGGGATCAATGGATAGAATCACCTCCTTCGTCACTTCCTGCCCGTTGCGCAGTCCATAGGCGGAAACGCCGTTGATGACGCCCGCATAGTGACAGGCGTCGTCGAAGCTCGATCCCTTGCCGCCGTACGTGGGCATGAGCGAGAGGAACACGACGCTCTTCCTCTTCTCCTGTGGAATGGCGTCGACCTTCGCCTTGATCTCCGCCAGCTTTTCATCCATCTTCTTGAGCAAGATTTCACCCCTTCTCTTCTCCCCGATGGTTTCCGTCGCAAGGCGCACGAGATCCTTGACCTCTGCGAGATTATGCGGGCCTCTGCCGATGACGACTTTCAGTCCTGCATCGCGCAGCGGATCGGCAAGTTCCATATACTGCCAATCTGCAACAAGAACCACGTCCGGATGAAGGGAGACGATGTATTCTACGCTCGGCTGATGTATCGTCTCAGGTATTTGCGAAGCGAGCTCCACCATATTGGAATTGACGGATTCCTTCATGCTCGAATGAACGGCGACAAGCCTTTCAGGCGGCACGACGCTGAGAACGATCTGATCCAAGGTCGCCGACAAAGTGACGATGCGCTGCGGCGGAGTGTCGAAATGTATCGTGCGCCCCGTGATGTCCGTCACCGAATACGATGTCGAAGAATTCGCAGACTGCTCCTCCACATTCTTTTCGCCGCCGCACGATGTTGTCAGAAAAAGCAGCAAAACGACGACAACGAGGAGCGACGATTGCATGAAGACCTTACTCCGCACGATACCCTTCCTTTCCGAAAACTGCCGATGCTGCAGCCCTCTTCAACGCACATTCCGCCGCGCACGGCTCTTCTTGTTCCATTCCCAGCCAGCGCGCGAAGCAGCCGCCTCCGCAGGCGGCAAAATCGTGACATCGTCGGCAAAAATCCATGCTCCGCTGCATCTTGGCAGATACTTCCTGCAGACGACGCAAATTCACGCCCTGCATAACATTGCCTAGGAAGAAGCGCTTATCGCCGATGAAAGAGGAGCAAGCGTAGATGCCGCCATCGACGTCGACGTGGACGCCTTCGCCGTTCATCGCATAGCAGTGGGAAAAGTCGCTCCCGCCGCGCCCTGCGATGTCTCTCGCCTGCTCCTCCTGCGATATGGCGAGGCGGCGTCCCGTCAAGCGATAAAGCGCCTCGCGCCGAGCGAAAACCTCGCGCATCGCCGCCGCCATATCGCTTTCTCGCGGCAAAGCGGCGTTCGTGCCGCGCCCCTGCGCACGCAGGAGGTCGAAACCGACGCGATGCACATTGCCGAAGTAATAGGCCATATCGACGACATCGGTCAGGCTGTGGACATTCTCCGCCGTCACGACGCACGTCAATCCGATGCCGACGCCACGCCGCGCAAGGCGCTCGATGCCCGCCGCCACGTCAGCGGCAGAACCTCTGCCGTCCGAATATTGCCTTTGGCGATCATGCACTGCCGGCCTGCCATCGAGGCTCACGCCGATGCCCATGTTGGAATCGCATAGGATATTCACCGCCTCTTCCGTCAGCAGCGTGCCGTTCGTCTGAACGGCCATGCGCGCCTTGATGCGATGATCGCGCACATAGGCGGCAATACGCGCAAGGAGCGGCAATGCAAGCAGAGGTTCGCCGCCCGAAAACTGCAGGAGGAACGGATCGCCGCCAGAGGCAGCCAGCTCGACAGCCCGCCGCGCCGTTTCCCATGCCATCATGCGCCTCGCTTGGCCGCTTGCATAGCAATAGCGACAAGCGAGGTTGCAGTCTCCCGTCAGGCTCAGCACCAGCATCTTCAGCCCCATCGCTCGCCCCTTTCCGGCACGCTTGCATATCAAGCATCAATTTCCTGCACTCGCGCCGTCTTCATTGGCAAAACGCTCGGGATAGACGGTCTTTGCCAGCACATAGACGGCTTCGACAGCATTTTGCGAAGCGCTGTAGCGGTACGTATCGGGCACGCAGTAGAGGCGGTTCTCACGCACCGCCTTTACATGCTTGAACAACGGGTCACTGCGCAGCTTCTCACGGAATTCTTCCGTCTTTTCCCCCTCGGCACTCCATGACGGCAGCAGGAACACGTCGGGGTCGAGCGCGACGACCTGCTCCATGGAGATGCTGTTGTCCTTCGTGAGACCCGCCATCGCTGCGCCGTTTCTGAGCGCGGCATGGCGGCACATATCGTCGAAGAGGTCGTCGCGCCGCCCGAAGACGCCGCTGAAAGCGAAAGCGACGACAATCGGCCTCTCGTCTTCGGGAATGTCCGCCGTGCGCCGCGTCACATCCGCCAAGCGCTCATGCAGCCTTCCAGTCAAGGCCGCCGCTTCCTCTTCCCTGCCAATCACCTTGCCGATGGACTTGATGCGCGGAAAAACCGCCTCGATGCTCTTGGGTGTTTTGGAAACAAAGACCGTCAGACCCAGATCGCGCATACTCGCTACGAGCTCTTTCGGCACGCTGTCCGTCGTGAGCACAAGGTCGGGATGCTGTGCGAGCACGCGCTCAGGACTCTTGTCGTGTAGCTTGACGGGTACAGCTTTCGCCGCCTCTGCCATGCACGAAAGCCCCGCATCATCCACATAAGAGGAAAGCGCCGCAATCTGTTCAGGCGGCGCGAGCGCGAGCAAAATTTCATCCGTACCGAGATTGAGCGAGACGATGCGCTGCGGCTTCTCATGCAGCACGATCTCCGTGCCCATATCGTCTGTGCCGCAAAAGAAATCGCCCGCTTCTTCCTCCACCGCCGTTCCCCCGCGCGCACATGCGCAGAGGAGGACGGTGACAGCGAGAAGGAGCGCCGGCACCACGCCGCGCCGCCATGCGTCAGAACGTATGCGCATAGGTCAGGCGGAAGTTCAGCGGCAAATCGAGGTTGCCGTAGCGGTTCGAATAGTTCTCGCGATCGAGGAGATTGTAGATACCAAGCGTCACCGTATCATTCTTGCCGGCTGTATAGATAACATTCATATTAAGCTGCAGCTTATCCGGCACATCTTGTGCTGCCCCATATCTTTGAGCCGTATATTCACGATCTCCAAGATATTTGAGGTTCAAATTTCCCTGCCATTTTTTCATCTTATAATCAACACGTACGAGTCCTTCGATGCGTCCTGCATCCTGTACCCAGCCTTTACTTCCCGAAGGATCCTTGATTTCAGGATTGGAGAATCCTGCACCAAGGCTAAAGCTCCATGTATCATTGAAGCGTTTCGTATATTCGATTTCAAATCCCGTATTGCGAAAATCGCCCTTGTTCACTGCGTAATTTTGCTGCGTAGCCGGATTCAGAGCCCAGCCAATCTTATTCTTCATATCCATATGATAGACAGCAGCTTTCCACAGATCATTGCCACGCCTAATCTTAATGCCGGTTTCATACGTCCAGCCGCTCTCAGGCTTAAGACCTGTCGGATTGAAATTCTTATACCGGAAGCTATCATCTACCGTCGGCATCTGAAATGCTTTGCCAACATTGATGTACCATGCTGTATTGCGATCGAATTGATAATTCGTCTGGAATTGCGGCATAAAGACGCTTTGATCCTCCTCGGGATCATTGATCCATTCACCACGCAGTCCGAGTGTGAAATTGAAACGTGGCGTGAATTGCTTGCTGTATGAAGCATAAAGCGCATTTCCCGTGCGCACAGCCGTACGCTCTTTCGCCGGCGTATCGATGCCCTCACGCTTATAAGAATAGCCCAAAACCAGCGAATCTTTTCCAATCTTCCAGTTCTTTTGCAAGTCGAAAATCTGACCATCCATCGTTGCGTTGCTGTCATTTTTTTGATTTTTGATATAGTCATACCCATCTACCTGACGATAGTTATAACCAAGAACAGCGTGGATGCCATTTTCTTTCCCTTGGTAAACCAGACTAGCTGTATGGCGGCGATCATTATAGCGATAATTATATTTCACCCCCGTAGGAACAAGAGTATTTCCTGACTTCCTGTACTGGATTCCCCCGCGGGTAATATCACCTTCCATATAGTTGTAGTTCAGAGATATTTCTTCGGTCAGTTGTGCGATGAGTCCCACACGGCTTTTCTTTCCCTTGCCGACCCACCAATCAACCCATGAGATCTTATCAATGCCAAAGCCGTTGGAATGCGATAGATCCTTTGACCACTCACGACTCACATCGACGATGATACGATCTCCCATATAGGTTGCTTCACTTTTCTTGAAATAATTTCCAACCGTTTGATTTATTTGAAATTCTGGTTCTCCCTCCTTCGGCTTCTTCAAAATGATATTGATAACACCGCCCATAGCCTCGCCGCCGTAGAGTGTAGATGCAGCTCCCTTGACGATCTCGATGCGCTCGACCATCGCGGCGGGTATATTTTCAGTACTCGGGTAATTCTTGAGATTCATCGGCACGCCGTTGACCATGACGAGCGTACCCCTGTCATAGCCGCGCAGCGTGATGCGGCCGGCAGCAAAGCCGAAATCCTGCCCTGCCTCGCCATAGGATGTACTCGTTGAGCCGATCTGCTGGTCGATCGCCTCGAATACGTTGCGATAGCCCGCTTTTTCAATATCCTTCGCTGTGATGATTGTCGTCGTCGCGGGCGTATCGAGATCACTCTTTCGCCTGCGCTGCGCCGTCACGAGCGTATCGGGCAGATCATGACCGCCGCTTTCTGCAGTTTCCGCACTTTGTTCCTGCACCTGCGTCGTTTTCGCTGCCGCCTTTCCTGCCGCCGCATTTTCCGCCGCATACGCCTCGCCTGCAAAGCTCACGCCCGCGATTGCCGCAAGCACCGCCCATGTCAGATGTTTCTTGCCTTTCATCTACATCACCCTTTCCCAAAATAAAGCGCCCCTCCTGCAAAGCAGAAAAGGCGCATAAGGGCGGTGCAAAAAATTCCCGGCAGTTTCGCCGGGAGGATTGCGTTCGTGCAACCGAAGAAACGCCAAACGGCGCTTCCTTAATCCCCTTCCCATCACTCGCAGGTCAAATGGCGATTGTCCATCAGGCAGTTCTCCTGGCTCCAGCTCATCGCGCACCTGCGCCTTCCCAGGGCATTGCCCCAGTGACATTCCTTGCAGGCTGGCTCGCTGTTACAGTGGCGGGACCGCTCCGGCTTCTACCGGATTCCCTATTAAGTCTTACGACACCTGATCCAACGATATAAAATTTCTATAACAGGATAACACTGATTTATCCCTATGTCAAGAAAATAAATTCTATAGGAATCATTCTTATTATGGAAATTTCTCTATTCAACATAGTGGCTGAAACTGCCGATGACGAGTTGCGGAAACTCCCTCTTGAGCCGTTCCAAAAACTCTCTAGCGCCGACCGCCTCGCCCTGCGCTTCGGGCATAATTTCAAGGAAGGCGTCGGGATCGACATTGAGGTTGCGCACCTGCACCATGTTGACGGGCAATTCGCAAAAGAAGCCGCGCCACGCTTCGAGTTCTTCGGCGCGGTCATTAAAGCCCGGGAAGAAGAGCATATTGAGCGACACATATACGCCGTGCGAAAGCGCGTAGCGGATCGACTCCTTGACGTCGGCGAGCGTGTAATTGCTGCGGTAGTACGCCGCATAGCTCTCCTCGATGGCGCTGATGATGCTCACACGCATGGAGTCAAGACCGGCATCGACGATCTTTCGGATGCCCTCAGTATAGCCGGCATTCGTGTTGATGTTGATCTGCCCGCGCTTCGTCTCAGCGCGAATCAGGCGCTCGGCTGCCGCAATCGCATCCGCCGCAAGCGATGGCTCGCCCTCGCAGCCCTGTCCGAAGCTCACGATGGCGTCGGGCGCAGTCGAAAGGTGGTAGATGCCGACCTGCGCGATCTCCTCGGGCGTCGGGCGGAACGCGATGCGGCTCTGCGGCGAAGGACAGCACTCGGCGGGCTGCAGGGAGATGCAGCCGAAGCAGTTCGCGTTGCAGACAGGCGACGTCGGTATGCCCGCTTCCCAGCGACGGTAAAAGAGATTCTGCGCCGTGCAGCAGTGCCACTTCAAGGAGCAGCCCGCCACCTGCTCGACGATGCGGTTGCCCGGCAGATCCTTCTCGACGCGGCGCACGAGTTTCTTGAGCTCTCGCGTGTTGTAGTATACGGGATCCCACTTCGTATTCTCATCCGTATAGAGAGCCGCCGCATAGAGATCATCCTTATAGAGCACGACAGCCGTATAACCGTAGAGAGCGAGCCTTTCAGCCCCTTCCTCTCGCTGAAAGGCAGGAAGAAAGAGTCTCGTGTAGCCTGCAGGCAGGATGGCGGCGACGGCGCGTCCCGCCAGAGGCAGCATTTCGCCAGTCGCCGTCATTCCCATCGCCGCGCGATCGGGCAGGAACATCAAGTCCGCCGACTCGGGCAGCGGAATGAGATCGGCAGGAGTAAGCGGCAAGAGCGTATTGCCCGAGCGCCCCAGTCCCGCGATGCCCGGCGCATCGAAGATCGCCCCATCCTCATCGGCGTAAAGCGCACGTATTTCCGCCTTCATGCTTCGCCCTCCTGCCTCTCGGCCTGCGGTACAGCGCTGCTTTTCTCCGCGCTTTCCCTCTCCTGCGCTTCCTGCTTTGCCGCCTTCTTCCTGCGCGGGTTGTAGCGGTTCATCGCCATGTCGATGCCATCCGTCACGATGCACTCGACGGCGGGCAATAAATAAGAAATCGCCTCTTGAATCTTCGGCGCGTCGTCTGCGGGAAACGGCGCAAGCACATGCTTGACGACCGTCCAACCGGGCAAGGGTCGCCCGATGCCAATGCGCACGCGCGAGAAGTCCTCCGAACCGATGTGCGCGAGAAGCGACTTGATGCCGTTATGACCGCCCGCGCTTCCCTTGCGCCGCAGACGAATCGTGCCCGCTGCGATGTCCATGTCGTCGTGCGCGACGATCAAATCCTCAGGAGCGAGCTTGTACCAATCGAGCAGAGGGCCTACCGCGCGTCCGCTCTCATTCATATAGGTCAAAGGCTTGACGAGCAGCACCTTCTGTGCGCCGATGCGCCCTTCGGCTGTAAGCGCGTTGAACTTCTCACGCCAAGCATCGACACCAAGTCTTTCAGCCAAGGCGTCGACAAGCATAAATCCGACATTGTGCTTCGTACGTGCATACTCCGCCCCAGGATTTCCGAGGCCGGCAATGATCTTCATCGTATTCCTCCGAATGTTTCTAAAGGAATCGCTGATAAAATGAAGTTGCCCAGATTTGCACAGATACGCTGTTCCTGTCTAGGAGACAAACCGCAGGCGTAGCAGTGGCTACGTCGAGGATTTGTCGACGACGAGAGGACAGTGTAGATGTGTGAAGATGGGTAGCTGAATTTATCAGTGCTTCCTTAAACCTCGCCGCAAAACGCTGCGGCAAGTCTGCTACCACGATTCTACCGTATGAAATGCGCCTTGTCAAAACAACCTTTGCGCACGAGGAAAAAAGCGGGTAGAATAAAGGAAGCGCTGATAAATAAGGTCGCGCAGATGTGTGAAGATGGGCGGCTGAATTTATCAGTGATTCCTATAGAAAATGCAAGGAGGAAAATCATCATGAATCATCATCTAGAAGAAGCAAAACTTCTACGACAGGAGCCGGGCGGCCGTCACTACAACTGTGCGCAGTCGCTCCTCGTGCCCTTTGTTGCCGAAATCGGCATGGAAAAAGAAGAAGCCGACGCTCTCGGCGCGTTCTTCGGCGCGGGCATGATGCACGGATCCGCCTGCGGCACGCTGACCGCCGCGCTGATGATCCTCGGCAAAGCGGGCAAGGATAAGGAAACGGCGAAGAAGCTTGTTGACGACTTCCTCGCCGCCCACGGCACGACGGACTGCCGATGTCTTCTCGCCGCCGCAGAAGAAAAAGGCATTGCACGCAAAGAAAACTGTGACGGACTTGTTTTTGACATGTGCCAAAAGCTTGCGGCACTTCTGACTGAAACAAAGTGACCCTATGCCGCTCATCCGTATCACAGCGCAGCACCATGACCAGAGGAGACTTCGATGGCAAAAAGACCGCAGGAAAACATCTTGAAAAACATAGAAACGCTCGACGAGATCGCCGAGCCTCTCTTGCGCTGGTTTCATAGCGAAAAACGCGCACTGCCGTGGCGTGAGGAGCCTACACCGTACCGCGTGTGGGTGTCCGAGATCATGCTGCAGCAGACGCGCGTCGAGGCGGTCAAACCATACTTCGAACGCTTCGTCGCCGCGCTGCCCGACGTACGCGCTCTCGCCCGAGCTGATGAAAACACGCTGATGAAACTATGGGAAGGTCTCGGCTACTACAGCCGCGCGCGCCATCTGCAATCTGCCGCGCGTCTCATCTGCAGCGACCATGGCGGCGAGATCCCCGCGCACTTCGACGGCCTGCTCGCTTTGCCCGGCATAGGCCGCTACACAGCAGGTGCCGTCGCCTCCATCGCCTTCGGCGAGCGCCGTCCCGCCGTCGACGGCAACGTGCTGCGCGTCATCATGCGCCTCCTCGCCTGCCCGGCCGACATCTTGAAAGAGAGTACGAAGCGCGCTGTCGAGGAAGCACTGATCGCTCGCCTGCCCGAAGATGCCGGAAACTTCAACCAAGCCTTGATGGAGCTCGGCGCCCTCATCTGTCTGCCGCGCGGCGCAGCGCACTGTCCCTCCTGTCCGCTTGAACGCCTATGCCTCGCCAAGGAAGCCAATCTGCAGGCGGAATTGCCCCAAAAAACGCCGCCCAAAAGGCGGCGCACGGAAAAACTCACGATCTTCCTGCTGGCGAAAAACGATAAAATAGCCCTCGAAAAGCGTCCCGCACAAGGACTTCTCGCGGGGCTTTGGGGCTTCCCTGCCATGGAAGGACACCTCAAAAAGAAAGAAGCGGAGGAGGCGCTACAAGCCATCGGCCTTATCCCCGCAAAACTTCACGCACTCCCCGCCGCACAGCACATCTTCTCCCATATCACATGGCAAATGGTCGGTTGGCGCGTCGAACTGGCCGAGCCTTTGAGCAAAGGCGGGACGTCTGTTCCGACATCCGCACCTGCTTCAAGCGAAAGCACCACCCCAAATGCACAGCCTAAGCGCTTGCTGCTTCAAGAAGCTGCCTCCCCCTACGACATTCAGAAAAAAACGCCGCCCCTCCTCTGGGCGACAGCGCGGGAGATCGCCGACACATACAGCGTGCCCGCCGCCTACCGCAGCTATTTCCCGTATATCCGATCATCGGTTGAGCTGCCCTAAGCCATTGCTCGAAACTTCAGCGGCAATCTACCTCGTAAAAGTGACAGGAGAATAAAAAGCGCTCTCTCCCGCGCTCTTTTTCTCCTGCATCTCAATCCCACGATTCCACAAATTTCAAAGCGCGCTCATAGTCGCCGTACGTATCAATATCGCAAACACGAATCTTGATGCCCGGCAGAGGAAGATGCGGCTCAAGCTGGTTGTATACATTCCCTGAAGTATAGGCGATGTGCTCCCGCTTCAAACAGCACGGACCCGTCCATTCATAGTCTCCCGACTCCCGCGAAAAGGACAAGACCTCACCGCGCTCATTGACGCGCACGAAGATGGCGTCATCCGACATCTGATCCGCATAGGCGATCCATTCGCCCTCTGCACTCCAAAGCTTCTTCATATCGTCAGGATGCACGAGAAGATCGCCGTCATACTCCAATGCGTAAGCATTGCCGTCCCTCGCCCCCAAGCAGTAACTCGCCCCCGTCTTCGTTTCAAAATAACTGTGATTGAATACAAAGATCGCATCGGGACGATATTGACGAACCTCTTCGATAACGTCATGCGCCCCGAAACCGACGACGACACGGATATCCTCCGCCTCTTGGAAAAGCTCCAACTGCCAGCGGATCAAGGATTTCCCGTGGATGTTGATCAGAGCCTTCGTCGTCCCCAGCCCCAAACGCGAGCCGATGCCCGCGCAGCTTATAACAACTGATTTAGCTGCCTGCATAATGCCACCTCATTCAA
The DNA here is from genome assembly GCF_000208405.1 of Selenomonas sputigena ATCC 35185. Taxonomy (NCBI): domain Bacteria; kingdom Bacillati; phylum Bacillota; class Negativicutes; order Selenomonadales; family Selenomonadaceae; genus Selenomonas; species Selenomonas sputigena. The sequence continues at coordinate 1,379,350 of NC_015437.1, forward strand.
CACGAGATAATCCGCCACGGAAATGACACTCGCCGTCGGTGCATGCGTAAGCCCCGAGGCGATGGCGACATCGGCAGCGCGCATCGCCTCAACGTCGTTGTTGCCGTCGCCGATGAAAACGACACGATGCCCCTCGGCGCGATACTTTTCGACGACGCTCTCCTTCTTGAGGATATCTGTGAGCTTGACTACCTGATTATTCTCAATCTGCCCCTCAGAGCAATAGACCTCACAGCCCAGCCGCTCGACGAGCTTCGCGACCCAGCACGAAAGATTTCCCGTGGCGATGGCGCAGTTCTCACGATGCCGACGAATGAAGTCCGCTACCTCCTCATGGAGAGCCACATCCGCCAAAAGCACGTTGATTTCATCAATCGGCAGTTTTCCCAAGATAAAGACGCGGCGAATGAACGATTCGACGAAGGGAATATGCCCCATGACCGTCTGCTTCGTGAGCTTTTCAATCTCTTCTTCCACAGAGAAATGCTTGGCGATGATGGGAAGCGTTTCTTCCTTTGTGACCGTCCCGTCGAGGTCGAAGATAAATTTCGTCATGATTCAAACTCCAATCGCATGCACGATGTCGTCATAAATGAACTGCATCGCCGATTTGCCGTGATCGTCGGCATAGTCAAGAACTTGCCGGAAGAAATTCTCCCGTGTCTCTCTCAGCGGATCGCTTTCCAGCAGCACGTCAAGAAAGTGCTCGACAGAAGCGGAGTCCGTTCCTGCCACACGATAGAGGACGGAAGCGATCGTCTCGCCAAACTCGTTGAAGCGTTCACCCTCACGCGTGAGGAACAACGCGGGCTTGTGAACGTACAAATACTCTGCCATAAACGATACGCTGTCGAGAATCATCGCATCCGAACTTGCAAAATACGCTAGATACTCGCCCATCACCACCTCAGCGTTCGGCAAAGCGTCCCAAGCGCGGCAATATGCGTCGTACTCTTCCCATCGTCCGCTATAATGATTTCAAAAGAACAATTTTTCTGCCGCAGAATAGATTCCAACGTCAATCCCAGCTCTGTGTAATCGGGCTTGTACGTCGTGATGCAAACGGAAACAAGGAAAGGATATGTCTTCATTGACAAACACTCCGCCTCCTCTCATCAGCTTCTTCCATGTTAATCCATTGTACTTGGAAAAGCAAGCGACCATACGAAAAAGGAAATTATGCAATTTGCTATTGCAATCAAGCAAGTCCACAAGAATCTGCATCCATAGCGACGATTTCGTAAAGCTGCCGTCCGATCCGATTCATGCAGCAGCTTCTCATCTTTGCAGGGAAAAGGAGGCTTTGCGCGAATAAGGAAAAGAGCAAAATTTTAGCGTGAAGTCCCAAGATGCCAAGCCGAAGGCGCAGTCCCATCGTCCGGGTTTATGCAAGGCGCGCAGTTACATGTTCAACACGAAGGCAGAAAGGTGGTTCCCATGCAATATAAATCTGTGATTTTCGACCTCGACGGCACGCTCATCGACTCCTTGGAGGATTTGGCGGACAGCGTGAACCTCATGCTGGAAAGCTACGGCTTTCCCACGCACGAGGTCGAAAAGTACCGTTATTTCGTCGGCAATGGCTCCATGAAGCTCATAGAGCGTACGTTGCCGAAAGAGCAAGCGGCCTCTGCCGAATTTGTCGAAGAAGCCCTCGCGAAATACAAGGCGATCTACAAGGAACATCTGCTCCGAAAGACACACCCCTATCAAGGCGTGCAAGAAATTCTTGCAGAGCTGAAGAAACGCCACATACCATTGGCAGTCTGCACGAACAAGCATAACGACGCGGCGCTGACCATCGTGAAGATGCTCTTCGGACAGAACACCTTCGACGAGGTGATCGGCGGCCGAATCGGTCATCCGAAGAAGCCCGATCCGAGTGTTCCTCTGGAGATTGCCGCAACTCTGGGAGCAAAGCCCGAAGAGGTCGCTTACTTGGGCGACACCTCGGTCGATATGGAAACCGCCGTACGCGCGAGATTCCTGCCCATCGGCGTTCTCTGGGGATTCCGTCCCGAGAAGGAGCTTATAGAAAGCGGCGCCAAGGTATTGCTCAAAAAACCGTCGGAACTCTTGGAGAAGGTGGACATTGACGCCTGCAGCGTTTGAGACGTGAATATTCGATGAAATCGAAGGAAAGAGAAGCGATGAAAAAAGAAATCCCCGTGCAGCAGGGAAAAAAATACGAAATCACCATCCAAACGCTCGGCACGAGCGGCGAGGGCGTGGGACGCGCAGCAGACTTCACCGTCTTCGTGCCTGACGCCCTGCCCGGCGAGCGCGTGCTCGCACGCATCGATGAGGTCAAGAAAACGTATGCACGCGGAAAACTTGTAGAGGTTTTGGAGAAAAGTCCTGAGCGCACAGAGCCTCCTTGTCCGATTTACGACTCATGCGGCGGCTGTCAGCTGCAGCACCTCTCCTACGGAGGGCAGCTGCACTGGAAGCGTCAGCAGGTCGTCGATGCAGTCGAGCGCATCGGAGGACTTTCCGGCATCGAGGTGCTGCCCGTTTTAGGTGCGAAAGAGCCGTGGCTCTACCGCAACAAGATGCAGTTTCCCGTAGGCAAAAAGCGCGGGAAAACCGTCATCGGCTGCTTTGCCAAAGGCTCGCATGACATCATCGACACGCGGGACTGTCGGATTCAAAAGGACGGCAACAACACCATCGTCAACGTCATGCGCGAGATTGTCGAGCGCCTGCACATTCCCGTCTACGATGAAGATCGCCACACGGGCGTCCTGCGCCACATCGTCGGCCGCATCGGAGAAAACGGCGAGGCCATGGTCGTCCTCGTCACGGCGACGAAGGATCTGCCCAAAGCAAAAGAAATCACGCGCCTTCTCAGAGAGCGCGTGCCGAATCTCAAGAGCGTGCAGCAGAATATCCAAACGTACCGCAACAATGTCATATTGGGGCGCGAAACGAAACTCCTCTGGGGAAAGCCGACGATTCCCGACCGCATCGGCAGACTGCGCTTTTCCATCTCGGCGCGATCTTTTTTTCAAGTCAATACGGAGCAAGCCGCCGTCCTCTACGAAAAGGCGCTTGAATACGCCGACCTCAGCGGCAAAGAGACCGTCATCGACGCCTACTGCGGTACGGGAACCATCACGCTCTTCCTGGCACAAAAAGCGCATCGCGTCTATGGCATCGAGATCGTCAAGCCGGCGATTGAGGACGCGAAGAAGAACGCACGCGACAATCACATAAAGAATGCCGCTTTCCTCGTCGGCGACGCCACAGAGCTCATGCCGCGCCTCTGTCACGAAAACATTCGTCCCCATGTCATCGTCGTCGATCCGCCGCGCGCCGGCTGTACGGAAACCGTTTTGAAAACCTTCGCCGGCATGCGCCCCGACCGCATTGTCTATGTGTCATGCAATCCCGCAACGCTGGCGAGAGATCTAGCGATTTTGGCAAAACTCGGATATTCGGCAAGGGAAATACAGCCGGTAGACATGTTCCCGCAAACCTCACATGTAGAAGCAGTCACAAAACTCATCCGAAACGACTTGCTGTAAAAAGGAGGGGCAGTGCATGAGTCAGATCCGACTCATGCACTGCCCCTTCAAACACTTTATCAGCTCAGCTTGTCCGCGAGCAGCTGGTTGACCATCTGCGGATTCGCCTTGCCCTTCGACTGCTTCATGACCTGGCCGACGAGAGCGCCGAGCGCCTTCTTGTTGCCGCTCTTGTAGTCGGCGACAGGCTTCGGATTGGCGGCGATGACGGCATCGACGATCGCCTCGATCGCCTTCGTGTCCGTGATCTGCACGAGTCCCTTGTCCTCGACGATCTTCTCGGGCGCGTCGCTCGACGTCCACATCTCGGCAAAAACCTTCTTGGCAATCTTCGACGAGATCGTGCCCTTTTCAATGAGCGCGAGCATCTGCGCGAGGCGTGAGGCTTCGACCGGCGATTCCTCAATCGTCTTGCCCTCGGCATTGAGGTTCTTTGCAAGGTCGCCCATGATCCAGTTCGCCGCGCTCTTCGCGTCGGCGCCGCCCGCCAGGCAGGCTTCGAAGTATTCCGCCATCGCCCGCGACGCCGTGATGATGCCCGCATCGTAAGCCGACAGGCCGAACTCCTTCATGTAGCGTTCGCGGCGTGCATCGGGCAGCTCGGGCAGACCCTTGCGGTACGCCTCGATTTCCTCTTCCGTGGTCACGATGGGCACGAGATCCGGTTCCGGCATGTAGCGGTAATCATGCGCCTCTTCCTTCGAGCGCATGGACTTCGTGACGCCGCGCTCGGGATCCCATGTGCGCGTTTCCTGCACGATATGACCGCCGTCTTCGAGGATTTCCTCCTGGCGCTCAATCTCGTAGGAAAGAGCGTCCTCAACCGCCTTGAAGGAGTTGATATTTTTCATCTCCGCCTTCGTGCCAAGCGTCTTCTCCCCCGCGGGACGAAGCGAGATATTGAGGTCGGCGCGCAGATTTCCCTCTTCCATGCGGCAGTTGGAAACGTCGATGTATTCGAGGATCGACTTGATCTTCTCCATGTAGGCGCGCGCTTCGGCGGGCGTCGACATGTCTGGCTCGGAAACGATCTCGATGAGCGGCACGCCCGTGCGGTTGTAATCGACGTTCGATGTCAGAGAGTCCGTGATCGTCGCGCCTGAATGGACGAGCTTGCCCGCATCCTCTTCCATGTGGATGCGCAGGATGCGGATGCGCTTCGTGCCATTTTCCGTCTCAATATCGACGTAACCGTGCTCGGCAATCGGCAGATCGTACTGCGAAGTCTGGAAGTTCTTCGGCAGATCGGGATAGTAGTAGTTCTTTCGGTCGAATTTGCTGTACTTGTTGATCGTGCAGTTGAGCGCAAGACCCGCTTTGATGGCAAACTCGACAACGCGCTTGTTGAGCACGGGCAGGACGCCGGGCAGCCCCAGGCAAACGGGGCAGACATGCGTATTCTGCTCGGCGCCGAACTTCGTGGCGCAGCCGCAGAAAATCTTCGTGTTCGTCTTGAGCTCGCTGTGAATCTCAAGACCGATGACTGCTTCGTAATTCATGCCTTCGTCCCTCCGATCTCCGCCCTGTCCTCATGGAAGGAATGCGCCTGCTCATAAGCATAGGCGGCGCGCAGAATCGTTTCCTCCGCCAGCGCCTTGCCGATGATCTGCAGACCGATGGGCATGCCCTTCGCCGAGTAGCCGCAGGGCACGGAAATACCCGGCAGACCTGCGAGGTTCAAAGGCACGGTGCAAATATCCTGCAGATACATCTTCAGCGGGTCGGAAACCATCTCGCCGATCTTGAAGGCCGGCGTCGGCGCCGTCGGCGCCATGATGACATCGACCTTTTTGAAGGCGTCGGTGAAATCCTGCTGCACGAGCGTGCGCACCTTCAGCGCCTTGAGATAGTACGCATCGTAATAGCCCGCCGAAAGCGCGTAGTTGCCGATCATGATGCGGCGCTTGACCTCCTCGCCGAACTTCTCGCTGCGCGTCTTCGTCATCATCTCGACGATGTCCGCACCGTCGACGCGTGCACCGTAGCTCACGCCGTCGTAGCGCTCAAGGTTCGTCGCGGCTTCCGCCGGCGCGATGAGGTAATATGTCGAAATCGCATAATCCGTATGCGGCAGAGTGATTTCCGTGACCTCAGCGCCCATCGCCTCAAAATCCGCAATCGCCTTGCGGATCGCCTTTTCTACGTCAGCGTCCATTCCCTTGACGAAGTATTCCTTCGGCAGACCGATCTTGAGGCCCTTCACTTCCTCAGTCAGCGCCTTCGTATAATCGGGCACGGGCGCAGTGCTGGAGGTCGAATCCATCACATCGTGTCCGGCGATGACATTCAGCACATGCGCGCAATCCGTCACATCGCGCGTCACGGGGCCGATCTGGTCGAGCGACGACGCATAGGCGACGAGTCCGTAGCGCGAGACGCGGCCATACGTCGGCTTCATGCCGACGATGCCGCAGAACGACGCCGGCTGGCGGATCGAGCCGCCCGTATCGGAGCCGAGCGCCCAGATGGCCGTACCTGCAGCGACAGCCGCCGCGCTGCCGCCCGAACTGCCGCCGGGCACGCAGTCGAGATTCCACGGATTATGCGTCTTCTGATAGGCGGAATTCTCTGTCGAACCGCCCATCGCGAACTCATCCATGTTGAGCTTGCCTAAGATGACGGGATGCTCTGCGGCGATCTTTTCCATGACCGTCGCATCGTAGGGAGGCACGAAATTCTCCAAGATCTTGGAAGCGCACGTCGTCTTGACGCCCTTCGTGCAGATGTTGTCCTTGATCGCGCCGGGGATGCCCTCCAAAAAGGCGATCTGCTCGCCGCGCGCGATCTTCTCATCGGCGCTTGCTGCCTCTCGTAGCGCCGTCTCGCGTGTCTGCGTCAAATATGCCCCGACTTCTCCCTCGACCTCGTCCATGCGTGCGAGCACGTCCTTCGTCAGTTCGGTCGAGGAGATTTCTTTCCTTTGCAGCAGATCATGAAGCTCATGCGCCGCCTTGTCGTAAAGTTTCACCTAGGTTCCTCCTCAGCCTTCCAGAATCTTCGGCACTTTGAAATACCCGTCGTCCGCCAAAGGCGCATTGGAAAGCGCCGCCTCTCGTGCGAGCGAAGGCTTCACCTCGTCGGCACGAAAGACATTCTGCATCGGCAGGGCATACGTCGTCGGCTGAACCTCTGCCGTATCGACGCCGTCAAGATTCTCGACATACTGCAAAAAGGCGTCGAGCTGGCCAAGATACTTGTCCCTCTCCCCCTCAGCAATCGAGAGGCGCGACAAAATGGCGACATCCGCCAAATCCTTCTCCGTAACTTTCATCTTCTCACCATCCATACAATAACTGTCGTCACACGCTTTTCATTATAGCACATCTCTTTCGCTCAAGCCATGCAGATGAATACGGTTTGCAGATAAATCTCCGGTAAATCGCAGACAAATCACCATAAAAAGAAGCCTCACCCCTTGCAATATAAGGGATGAGGCTTCTTCTATTTAAATTCGACAAATTCATTGAGTCTGGCGCCGCCCTTGATCATCGGCTCGACGAAGCTCTTCGCAAGTTTCAGCACGATGACACGCGGCCCGTCGGCCTGCATGGCGCGGCTGAACGCGCGGATGAACTCCTCCTGCGTCTGCACGGCTTCGGCTTCTATGCCGAAGCTTTTGGCGTAGGTGACGAAGTCCATCGGATGTGCGAGTTCGCAGGCAATGTAGCGCTCCTTGTACATGACCTTCTGCAGCTGGCGGATCATGCCGAGAGCGCAGTTGTCCATGACGAGTGAAATCACGGGAAGCTTGAGCCTTGCGATCGTATACAGCTCGTTTCCCGTCATGCGCATGCCGCCGTCGCCTGCGATATGAATGACGCGACGGCTCCTGCTATAGGCGACCTGCGCCCCCATGGCGGCGGGCAAGCCGAATCCCATCGTGCCGAGACCGCCCGAGGTCAGCCACGATCTCGGCTCTTCAATCCGCAGGTGAAGCGCCGCCCACATCTGATGCTGTCCGACATCGGTCGCAAATGAGTACGGCTTACCTGCCGTAGCGAGCGCTACATGATGCATTGCCCACGGCACGCTCAGATCTCCCGCGTCGTAGTCGTAGGCGTATTTCGTACGCCATTGACGGATGCTCTTAAGCCATTCCTCGGTATGGTGCAGGGATTCCGGCTTCATCAAGAGATGCAAAATCGTCTTCATGTCGCCCGCAAGGCCGATGGAGCTTGGGATGTTCTTGTCGATCTCCGCCGGGTCGATGTCGACATGGATGAACGTCGTGCCCTTCATGTACTTGACAACATTGCCCGTCTGGCGGTCTCCGAAGCGACTGCCGAGCGCAATGACGACATCGGATTCGGCAATCGCATGATTCGCCGCCTTGTGTCCATGCATGCCGGCAAAGCCGACGCACAGGGGATGCGACTGCGGCAGAGAACCAAGACCCATCAAGGTCTGCACGACAGGGATGCCGTAGTGCTCAGCAAGAGCGGCCAGCTCTTTCGAGGCTCCTGCATAGATGACGCCGCCGCCCGCGATGATGACGGGCTTTCGCGCCTGCCGAATCGCTTCCGCCGCCTCCGCCGCACAGATGAGGAAGTCCGCGTCGGGTTTTCCGGGCGTCTTCTCTTCATAGATGCAGCTTTCGTACTTCACGTCGGCAAAGAAGAGGTCTCGCGGAATGTCGACGAGCACAGGCCCGGGTCTGCCGCTGCGCGCGATGTCAAACGCCTCGCGCAGGGTCGGTATGAGTTTCGCCGCGTCCTTGACTTTGAAATTGTGCTTCGTCACAGGCATCGTGATGCCGAGGATGTCCGTTTCCTGAAAGGCGTCGCGCCCCAGAAGCCCCGTATCGACCTGCCCTGTGATTGCTACCATGGGGATGGAATCCATGAACGCCGTGGCGATACCCGTCACGAGATTCGTCGCGCCAGGCCCCGATGTCGCAAGACAGACGCCTACCTTGCCCGTCGCACGCGCATAGCCATCGGCGGCGTGCGCTGCGCACTGCTCGTGCGAGGTGACGATCTGACGAATATTTCTTTCATCGTAAAGCGCATCGTAGAGCGGCAAGTTCATGCCGCCCGGATAGCCGAAGATCGTGTCGACGCCCTGCTCCTTCAGACATTCGACAACTGCTTTCGCGCCTCTCATGCAAAGCCTCTCCTTTCCTGACCGCGCTTATATATTCGCGAGCACCGCTTCCGCCATCTGCTCGGTGTTCGCCTTCTTGAAACCGTCCTTCCAGAGGTCTGCCGTGCGCCAGCCGTCGGCGAGCGCCGCATCGACGGCCGTTTCGATTGCCTGCGCCGCTTCTTCTTCGGCGAGCGCATAGCGCAGCAGCATCGCCGCCGAGAGAATCGTGCCGACGGGATTGGCAATGCCCTTGCCCGCAATATCGGGCGCAGAGCCGTGAATCGGCTCGAAGAGGCTCGTCTTTTCGCCGATGCTCGCCGACGGCATCATGCCAATGGAGCCGCCGACGACCGCCGCCTCGTCCGACAGGATATCGCCGAAAAGATTGCCCGTGACGATGACGTCGAACTGCGTCGGACGCACGGCAAGCTGCATGGCACAGTTGTCAACATAGAGATTCGTAAGCCCGACATCCGCGTAGTCCTTCGCGACCTCAGCCACCGTGCGCCGCCAGAGGCGCGAGGTCGCAAGCACGTTCGCCTTGTCAACGCTCGTGACATGGCTGCGGCGCAGCTTCGCCGTCTCGAACGCGAGCTTTGCGATGCGCTCGACTTCGGACACGGAATAGTTTTCGAGATCCCATGCCCTCTCGTGGCCGTCCTTGATCTCCGACTCGCACTTCTCGCCGAAGTAGATGCCGCCGATCAGCTCGCGCACGATGACGAGGTCAGCGCCCTTGACAAGCTCGGGCTTCAGCGGTGAATACTCGACGAGTGCATCAGCGACCTTCACGGGACGCAGGTTTGCGTAAAGGCCGAGACCTTTCCGAAGACCCAAGATCGCCTTTTCAGGGCGCAGAGCAGGCTCTACCGCATCCCACTTGTCGCCGCCGACAGCGCCGAAGAGCACGCCGTCCGCCGCCTGCGCGGCGGCAAGCGTCGCCTCCGGCAGCGGCGTGCCACACTTGTCGTAAGCCGTACCGCCCGCATCATGCTCCTCATAGGAGAGCGCCAGATGGAACTTTTCCGCTGTCTTTTTCAGCACGGCGACGGCTGCATCCGTGATTTCTCTGCCGATGCCGTCGCCCGGTATCACCACGATCTTCTTTGCCATCAGAGCGCCCCCTTTTCCTTGATGTAATTGATCAGGCCGCCCGCTTCGGCGATCTCCTGCACGAATCCCGGCAGAGGATGCGCCTGAAAGACGTCACCCGTCGTGAGATTCTCGATCTTGCCCGTTTCCGTATCGACGCGCAGCTCGTCGCCCGCGCTGATCTTCTCCACATCATCGCCGATTTCCAGGAGCGGCAAGCCGATGTTGATGCCGTTGCGATAGAAGATGCGCGCGAAATCTGCCGCGATGATCACGGGGATCCCTGAGGCCTTGATGGCGACGGGCGCGTGCTCGCGCGACGAACCGCAGCCGAAATTCTTGCCGCCGACCATGATGTCGCCTTCCTGCACGTTTTTCGCGAAACTCTCATCAATGTCAACCATGCAGTGCTCCGCCAGCTCCTTCGGGTCGAAGCTGTTCAGATAGCGCGCGGGAATGATGACGTCCGTATCGATATTGTCGCCGTAGCGCCAGACTTTTCCTTGCAAACTCATCTCACTTTACCTCCTCCGGCGCGGCGATCCTGCCCAAGATGGCACTCGCAGCCGCCACATGCGGGCCTGCCAGATAGACCTCGCTGTCGACATGCCCCATGCGCCCGCGGAAATTGCGGTTCGTCGTAGAAACGCAGCGCTCGCCCGCCGTCAAGATACCCATATAGCCGCCGAGGCAAGGACCGCACGTCGGCGCAGCGACGGCGCAGCCCGCATCGATGAAGACGTCGATGTAGCCGAGGTGCATCGCCTCCTGATAAACCGCCTGACTGCCCGGAATCACGATGCAGCGCACATCGGGATGCACCTCGTGCCCCTTCAATAGCCCTGCGGAAATCTCAAGGTCTTCCAAGCGCCCGTTCGTACAGGAGCCGATGACCACCTGATCGATCTTGATCGGCTCAGCGATGTCCATGACGCGCTTCGTGTTGCCCGGCAGATGCGGGAAAGCAACGACGGGACGCAGAGATGAGAGGTCAATTTCGACGGTGCGGCAATACTTCGCATCAGCGTCCGAGGTCACAGGCTCATACGCGCCTTTGACGCGGCCTTCAACGTACTCCTTCGTCTTTTCATCGAACGGGAAGATGCCGTTTTTCGCACCCGCTTCAATCGCCATGTTGGCAATTGTCAAACGATCCGTCATCGTCAGTGCGGCGACTCCTTCACCCGTGAATTCCAGTGACTTGTAGAGTGCGCCGTCGACACCAATCATGCCGATGAGCGTTAGGATTACGTCCTTGCCATTGACATCGGCAGGCTTCTCTCCCGTCAGATGCACCTCGATCGTCTCAGGCACTTTGAACCAAGCCCGCCCCGTCGCCATGCCGACGGCGAGATCGGTCGTGCCGACGCCCGTCGAAAAGCCGTTCAATGCGCCATACGTACAGGTATGCGAGTCCGCGCCGATCGTCAGCATGCCCGGTCCCACAAGACCGAACTCAGGCAGGATGACATGCTCAATGCCCACGCGACCGATCTCAAAATAATTCTTGATCTTGTGCTTTTTCGCGAAGTCACGCACGATCTTGCCGAGTCCCGCCGCCTTGATGTCCTTCGCCGGCTGGAAGTGATCGGGCACGAGCGCAATCTTCTCGTTGTCGAACACAGGGCGGCCGATGCGTTCGAACTCCTTGATCGACGGCGGCGCCGTGATGTCATTCGCGAGCACCATGTCAAGCTGACAGGTAATCAGCTGCCCTGGCTCGACATGCGAAAGTCCTGCATGACGCGCGAGAATCTTCTCCGTCATATTCATTCCCATGAAATTTCCTCCTGGATAAGTCGAAAGAAAACGGCTTACACCTCATTATACCATAAAGGAGTGTAAGCCGTTCCAAGATTCAAAAGTTATGGTCGTTCAAAATCAGAACTGAAGCTCTTTCTGATCCTTGAGCCAGCTCATCATGCCGCGCAGTTCGGCGCCGACTTTCTCAATCTGGTGCTCGGCATGAATGCGGCGCTCGGCGAGGAAGTTCGCACGGCCGGCGGCACGGTTTTCGAGAAGCCAGTTGCGCGCGAACGTGCCGTCCTGAATCTCCTTCAGGAGCTTCTTCATCTCCGCCTTGACTGCAGGCGTCACGATGCGCGGGCCAGCCATGTAGTCGCCGTACTCCGCCGTGTCGGAAATCGACTTACGCATCTTCGCCATACCGCCCTCGTAGAGCAGGTCGACGATGAGCTTCATCTCGTGGAAGCACTCGAAGTATGCCATCTCTGGCTTGTAGCCCGCCTCGACGAGCGTCTCGAAGCCCGCCTGCATCAGAGCGCAGACACCGCCGCAGAGAACAGCCTGCTCGCCAAAGAGATCCGTCTCCGTCTCATCTTTGAAGGTCGTCTCGATCGCACCGGCGCGCGTGCCGCCGATGCCGCGCGCATAGGCGAGCGCAACGTCGAAGCACTTTCCCGTCGGATTCTGATAGACTGCGAAGACCACTGGAACGCCGCCGCCTTCCGTGAAGGTTCGGCGCACGAGATGGCCTGGTCCCTTCGGCGCGACCATGAAGACATCGATATCCGCCGGCGCAACGATCTGCTGGAAGTGGATGTTGAAGCCATGTGCGAAGGCGAGAGCACTTCCGGCCTTGAGATTCGGGGCGATCTCGTTCTTGTAAACGTCCGCCTGCTTCTCGTCCGGAATCAGGATCATCGTGACGTCCGCCTGCTTGACCGCCTCAGCGACTGGCAGAACCTTGAGGTCGTGAGATTCGGCAGCGGCCTTGGATTTCGAGCCCTCGTAAAGACCGACGACGACGTTGACGCCGCTCTCCTTGAGGTTCAGCGCATGCGCATGCCCCTGACTGCCGTAGCCGATGATGGCAACGGTCTTGCCTTTCATGACCTCCCAGTTCACGTCCTGATCATAATAAGTTTTTGCCATAATACTCTCTCTCCTCACAATCTTGATAAATGGTATGCTCACCGCGTTCGAGAGCGATGAGACCCGTGCGGATCGTTTCCAGGATGCCGTAGGGCGAAAGAAGCTGCAGGAATGCCGTGACCTTCGCATCATCTCCCGTGATTTCAAAAATCAAGGTTGTCGGCTGCACATCGACGACGCGTGCGCGAAAAATCTCCGCCATCTTGAGCACATCGAGACGATTCGTATCGTCCGCCCTGACCTTGATGAGCGTCATGCCGCGGAAAACCGAGGCGGCGGAAAGGAGCGCCTGCACCTCGACGACATCGGGCAGCTTTTCGAGCTGCTTCATCATCTGGTCGATCAGCTCCTCATCGCCATGCACGACGACGGTGATCCTGGAAAACTCCGCAGTCTCGGTCACACCGACAGACAGGCTGTCGATATTGAACTCCCGCCGCGAAAACATGCTTGCAACACGGACAAGTACGCCGGACTGATTCCTCACGAGTATGGAAAGCACATGTCGCATCTGAAATCCTCCCAACGCATAACCCTAGTGTAAACATGTATACATTATGGCAACATCGCTTCGGTTTGTCAACAAGATTTTTTCCTTACTTTTCCTTTCGCTCCCTCGCCGCTTCGATGAGTTGACGCGCCGTCTTCTCCGGCACTTCCTCATAGTGGCAGAAGCGCAGCGTATAGGTGCCGCGTCCCTGCGTCAGGGAGCGCAGTTCCGTCGCGTACTTGTGCAGCGCGGCGAGCGGCACCTGCGCGCGCACCTCGCTCGTATCCTTGCTGATCATCTCCATGCCGAGGATGCGCGCGCGCTTCGCATTGAGCTGCCCCATGACGTCACCCATATAGTATTCGGGTGCCTGAACGCACATCTCGTAAATCGGTTCAAGAAGCACGGGTGCAGCCTCCATAATGCCCTTTCTGAGGGCGATTGCCGTCGCCGTCTTGAAGGCGACTTCCGACGAATCGACCGTATGGTACGAACCGTCGTAGAGGTTGACCCGCACGTCGACGACGGGGTAGCCTGCGAGGATGCCGGCGGCAAGCGTCTCCGCTGTCCCCTTCTCCACCGCGGGCACATATTGGCGCGGCACGCTGCCGCCGAAGATGTTCTCCGTGAACTCGTTTCCCGTACCCGCATCGCGCGGCGAAATCTCCAGCATGACGTGACCGTACTGGCCGTGTCCGCCGCTCTGCTTCTTGTGCTTACCTTCCGCCTTGACGCTCTTCCTTATCGTTTCGCGATAGGCGATGCGCGGCTCGGCGAAGATCGCCTCGATGCCGAACTTGCGCTTCATCCTCTCCTGCAGGACCTCAAGATGAACCTCGCCGATGCCGCGAATCAAGGTCTCCTTCGTCTCCGCATCCTTTTCGAGCTTGAGGCTCGGATCTTCCTCACACTCCTTGGCGAGCGCCGCAAAGACCTTGTCCTCCTCACCCTTCTTCTTCACATAGACAGCCTGCGCAAGCATCGGCATGGGGAATTCGATGGCATCGTAGGAGAGCGGCGCTTCCTTCGATGCGAAAGTATCCGACGTGCGCGTATTCTGCAGTTTCGCCGCGACGACGATGTCACCGCCATGCGCCTTGGCAACAGCGATTTGCTTTTTGCCCTGCATCGTGTAAAGCGTGCTCACGCGCTCCATCTGCTGCGTCGAGATATTCCAATACGAGGCGTCACTCTTCATCTCGCCCGAAAAGATGCGGATGAAGCTCAAGCGTCCGACGAACGGATCGACGATCGTCTTGAAAACCTGCGCGGAAAAAGGATCGCCTGGCGTGCGCTCCGCCAATTCCTCGCCACCGGGCAGCGTTCCCACGACCGTTCGATCCGTTGGCGCCGGCAAATATTCGACCATATCGTTGAGGAGCGCGTGCATGCCGACATTCAAGGAAGCCGAGCCGCAGAGTACAGGAAAAATCTTGCCCGTCTCGATGCCCTCGATCAGAGCCTCTGCCACCTCGCGCTCATCAAGCGTCTCGCCCTCGATGTATTTTTCAAGAAGAGTATTGTTTATTTCAGCAACACCCTCGATGAGCGTCTGCCGCGCCTCTTCCACTTCGTCCTTCATATATTCGGGAATCTCATCGAGTGCCACGCAGTTGTTCTTATCGCGCTCCTTGATGCGAACCGTCATGGCGAGGAGATCGACGACGCCCTGGAAAGCCGCTTCCTTGCCGACAGGAAGCTGGATCGGCACGACGCCCGTACCGAAGCGCAGGCGCAGCTCATTGACGACGCTTTGGAAGTCGGCGTGCTCGCGATCGATCTTGTTGACGAAGAAGGCGCGCGGCAAATCCAGCGCTTCCGCATAACGCCAGACTTTCTCCGTCTCCACCTCGATGCCCGAGACGGCCGAGATGACGACGAGAGCGCTGTCCGCCGCCTGCAAGGCGCTTTTCACCTCGCCGACGAAGTCCGGATAACCCGGCGTATCAAGGATATTGAGCTTATGATCGAGCCATTCACAGGCGAGCAGAGAGGTCTGTATGCTAAGCTCGCGCCGCGTCTCTTCCGGCTCATAGTCCGAAGCCATCGTCCCGTCGGCGATGCTGCCGCGCCTCTTGATCGCCCCCGTATTGAAAAGGCAATCCTCCGCGATGCTCGTCTTCCCCGACTTGCCGTGCCCGACAAGGGCAATATTGCGGATATTCGTGCTTGCGTACTCTTTCATTTGATCAACTCCTCGTTATTTTATGTTTTCTTTATTCTCTGAAAATGAGATATATCCTGCTTTTTACAGCGAGATAATTTTCCAAAAAAATACCGCCATCAAGCGACCCTTGCCTGATGGCGGCATCTCTTCTTCCTTCACGTTCCTCTGCTCAATCTTCCGCTTCCTCCAAGCGCATCAGCATGAAGCAGTAATCGGAGAGGCGGTTGAGAAAGACGCGGTCTTCCTCATGGAGATCGGCCTCTTTCGCCAAGGCGCAGAAGCGTCTCTCAGCGCGGCGCACGGACGTGCGTGCAAGATCGAGCATCGCGCCCGCCTGCGTATCGCCGGGGATGAGGAAGTGCGCGAGCTTCGGCAGCTTCGCATCGATGGCATCGATGTCCTTCTCCATCATCTCCGAATCCTCGCGCGTAATCATCGGTTTTTCACCAAGACTCGCGATATCGGCCATGAGAAGCGGCAGCTTCTTGAGCAGCACGAGAATCTTCTCCCGCACCGCTTCCTTTGTCGCAAAAGCGCGCGCCATGGCGAGCGCCGATCCCGCTTCATCGACCGAACCGTACGTCTCGACACGCAGCGCATCTTTATCGACACGCTCGCCCGTATATAGGCTCGTCTGCCCCTTGTCACCTGTCTTCGTATAAACGCCCATCTCTTTCACCTCAATGCTGTCAAACTTTCAGAAATCATGCGGCAGGAAAATATCAGTCGAGGACTTCGATCGCGCTGAAGAAAATGGCGATTTCGCGCGCCGCGCTCTCAGGGCTGTCGGAAGCGTGGACGGCGTTCTTGCCAACGCTTTCGGCGTAGAGCTTGCGAACCGTTCCTTCGGCGGCCTCCGCCGGATTCGTCTTGCCGTTGATCTCGCGCACGCGTGCGATGGCGTCATCACCTGCGAGCACCATGGCGACGAGCGGTGCAGACGTCATGAATTCTTCCAGCTCCGCATAGTAGGGGCGTCCGATATGCTCGGCGTAGTGCTTCTGCGCCACGCGCGGCGTCATCTGCATGAGCTTCATCGCGAGGATCTTGAGTCCCGCCTTTTCATAGATGGCGATGATATCGCCCGTGTGCTGCTTCTCGAAAGCGTCCGGTTTGATGAGTACCAAAGTCTTTTCCTGCATCTTCATATCTCCTTTTACTTCCCTTGATGTTCCCGCGCTTCGCGCTCCTCCCGATAGACTCGGGCCAGCTTGCAGTAATTCATCGCCGAGGCATGAACCGCCTCGACCTCGTCCTCGCGTAGCGCACGGATGATGCGCGATGGATTGCCGTAGACCAGGGAATCGTGCGGAATCTTCTTGTGCTGCGTCAGAAGCGTCGCTGCTCCGATGATCGTATTTTCACCGATCTCCGTGTAGCCGAGCAAGGTGGATCCCATGCCAATCAGACAGTTGTTGCCAATCTTGCTGCAGTGAATCAGCGTGTTATGGCCGATCGTCACATAATCGCCGACAATCGTCGGCGCATCGCCCATGACATGGATCGTCGCATTGTCCTGAACGTTCGTGTACCTGCCGATGACGACGGGCTGCAGATCGCCGCGGATGACCACATTGAACCAGATGTTCGCCCCTTCCATGATCGTCACATCGCCGACGATCGTAGCGTTCGGTGCAATGAGCGCCGTCGGGTCGATCTTCGGCACTTTGCCTTTGTAAGGCAGGATGACTGCCATGCGAACCCCTCCCTTTTCCTTCTTCCCTTATCGGACAGAACTATTATAAGGAATTTTTTCGCGCTTGTAAAGGAGACGCCCGCATTCATGCCGACTCAGACCTCAGACAAATCCATTTCAAAAGCGCACTTCATAGCAGACCTCATGTTGGAAGCAGCTGCGCCAAGCGTCGCACCCTTTCTTCACGCAGCCATTTCCCCACGTCCGCGCCGCGAAGTTCGGGCGGCGCCTCCGTACCGCGCACTTGAAGCATTTTCCGCAACAGCTCTTCCCCATGCACCAAATGGTACGGCAAAGTGCCATGGTCGGCGCAGATGATACGACGAAAATCGGCGAAGGAAAGCCCCGATTTTTCGACCGCAAGCAAAAGATCGGCAATCTTTCCCGTCTTTTTCAAAAGCGGTGCACGCATGTGCTCCTTGATGACGAAGTACGCCGCCATAAGCCACGATTTTGGCAAGGTCATGCGCTTGTTCCACGCATCGAGTACGAGGAGTCCGCGCTGCTCGTGCCCGTAATGATGCGGCAGCATTTCCTCGGGAGTCTTCCCTTTGCCGATGTCGTGCACGAGAGCGGCAAAGCGCGCTTCGATCGTCTGCGTCTTTCGCGCTACGACATCGACGATCTGCATCGTATGGCAGTAGGCGTCGCCCTCGGGATGATACTGGGGCGGCTGGGTCTTTCCCTTCAGGGCGAAGATTTCCGGGAACACCGATTCCAAGAGGCTCGCGTGCGCAAGAGCTTCAAAAAAAAGCGAGGGCTGCGGCGCGGCAAGCGCACGCGAAAGCTCGTGCACAATGCGCTCTGTCGGTTCTTCCTCAAGCTCTGTCGCACAATCCGCCATCAGTGTCCGCGTGCCATCTTCGATGACAAATCCCAGTTCCGCCGCTTGACGCGCTGCACGAAGAGCCCGCACGGGGTCTTCGGAAAAATGATGCGACGTCGCGCGAATCACGCAATGCGCAAGGTCACTCCGTCCACTGTAGGGATCGATGAGTTCCATCGCGGGCAGACGATAAGCCATGCTGTTGATGCGCGTATCGCGGCGAAAGAGATCGTCTTCGATCGTGACTTCCGCCCCAAAATCTACGGCAAAGCCGCGATAGCCATGCCCCGATTTCCTCTCGCGACGCGCGAAGGAAACTTCCGAGCGTACGCCGTCGATTTCTACGAGATAGACAGGAAAGGCGTGACCGATGAGAGAAGCTGCAGGGAAAAGCTCTGCGAAAGCCTCCCTTTCCAGCCCCGTGATGACGAAGTCCTTATCCCGCGGCGTTGCGCCTCTAAGATGATCGCGCACCCAGCCGCCGACGAGGTAGACCGTACCTCCCGCCCCTTCCACTGCCTTGACGAACTCCTCCTCACGCATACACGACTCCTTCACCTTCGACACATTTCCTGCGTCAGCGATGTTTCAAAATTCTCGCACCATGCGCATCAAGAGAAAGCTGCAGTGCGTGTGCCTCGATTTCATGCTCTCTAAAGGCTTCAACCATCGCCTGTCCCACCGACTCTTCATTCTCCAGCGTATAGGCGATGAGGCACGGCCCCGCGCCGCTGAGGCTTGCGCCGAGCGCACCTGCCCGGCATGCGGCACGAAAGACGTCCTTCATGCCGGGGATGAGCTTTTCTCTGTACGGCTGGTGCAGGGCATCGGCGAAGGCGTTGCGCAAAAAACGCGGCTGTCCCTTCGTCAAAGCAGCGACAAGAAGCGCCGCACGGCTAACGTTGAAAACGGCATCCTTCATCTTCACCTGCTCGGGCAGAACACTTCTGGCAAGCCGCGTCGAAAGCGGAAACTCCGGCACGGCGACGACGAGCTTCAACGGCATGCGAGGCATCAAAGAGAAGCATTCGACCCTGCCGCGCGTGACGACGCTGATCGTGAAGCCGCCAAAAATGGCGGGCGCCACATTATCGGGATGACCTTCGATGTTCGTCGCCATCTGCAGGAGCTCGCGCCTGGAAAAGCGGTTGCCTAAGAGGGCGTTCGCCGCCTTGAGTCCTGCAACGATCGCCGCCGCACTGCTGCCAAGACCGCGCGATAAGGGGATGTGGTTCGTCATGCGGATATGGAAGCCCTTGACCTCATCTTCCCGGTGCGCGCGCTTCAAGATCGTGCGGATGGCGCGAAGGACAATGTTGCGCTCATCAGCGGGGATATTGGCCGCACCCTCTCCCTCGATTTCGATGACGAGCCCCTCTTCCCCTTTCAGCGTAAGCTCCAGATCGTTATAGATCGTACAGGCGACCCCTATGGCGTCGAAGCCAGGCCCGCAGTTCGCACTCGTACCCGGCACGCGAACGCGGATCGTTCGATTCAGCATGCGCCGTCCTCCTGCGGATTTTCCACGCGGATGATGCTGCGAATCTCACTGACGACAGCAAGCTTCTCAAGATCCGCCGCCGCCTCCTGCATCTTCCTGTGCTTGACGACATGCGTGACCGCGACGATTTCCGCACGTTCCTTATATCGTCTCGTCTGAATGACGGATTTCAGACTGACCTTGTGGTTGCCGAATGCCGTCGCAATGGCAGCGAGAACGCCCGGCTCATCATCGACAAGAAGGCGCACATAGTAGGACGCTTTCGTTTCCTCCACGGGGCAAAGCGATTTGTGCGCATAGCATGTGCAGTGCAGTCGCCCGAACGTATCGAGCTGCATGTCGCGCGCGATGTCGATGACGTCGGCGACGACGGCTGAAGCCGTCGGCAAAGAGCCTGCACCGCGTCCGTAGAACATCGCCTCGCCGATGGCGTTGCCGCGCACGAAGATCGCGTTGTAGACGTCGTTGACGGAGGCGAGCGGATGCGCCTTCGGCAGGAATACGGGGTGCACGCGCACATCGACGCCCGCCTCTCCGCAGTCACGCCCGATGGCCAGAAGCTTCACGACATAGCCGAGAGCCTTTGCGTACTCAATGTCCTCGGGCGTGACCTTCGTGATTCCCTCGACGGAGACATCCTCGAAGCGGATGCGCGTATTGAATGCGATGGACGCGAGGATTGCAATCTTGCGCGCTGCGTCGAGACCCTCGACGTCAGCCGCAGGATTCGCCTCGGCATAGCCCTTCGCCTGAGCCTCCTTGAGCACGCTGTCGTAGTCTGAGCCGTTCTCTGCCATCTGCGAGAGCATGTAGTTCGTCGTGCCGTTGATGATGCCCATGATTTCCGTGACGCGATTCGCCGTCAGGCACTGCTTCAGCGGCATGACGATGGGAATGCCGCCGCCGACGCTCGCTTCAAAGTGGAAGTCCACGCCGTATTTTTCCATCGCCTCGAACATGTCCTTGCCGAACTGCGCCACGACGTCCTTATTTGCCGTCACGACGTTCTTGCCCTTCTCCATCGCGACCAGCATGTACTCGCGCGCCGGATGGATGCCGCCAAGAAGTTCGATGACGATGTCGATTTCCTCATCGTTTAGGATTTCATCCACATTCTCGGTCAGATGCAGCCCCTCCATATAGGGGCGCTCTTTCTTCGCGTCGCGCACGAGCACGGACTTCAGCGTGAGCTTCACGCCCGCCTTCGCCGTGATCTCGCGCTCGTTCTCGCGAAGCACGCGCACGACGCCCGTGCCGACCGTGCCGAAGCCCAGCATGCCGATCTTGATCTCTTTCATCTCTTCACCTTTCATCATGCCTGTCCGAGGACTTCGAGACGCTTCACGCCGTCCACCATGCGCAGCTTGTCGAGAAGCGCTTCAAGATCCACCGAGAGGTTCGCCGTCTCAATGGAAACCGTCGCATTCGCCACACCCTGCAGGGGGATGCCCTGATTGATCGTCAGAACGCTGCCCGAATCCGCCGAGATCGTATTGAGCACGCTCGAAAGGACGCCCTTCTTATGCTCCAAGAGGAGCGTCAGCGAGATGATCTTGTTGCGGCTCGCTTCATAGAAAGGAAAGACATAATCCTTGTACTTGTAATAAGCGCTGCGGCTCAATCCCATACTGTCGACCGCCTCGTTGATCGTGCGTGCGTCACCGCGCTTAAGCATCTCCTTCACGCGGATTGTCTTCTTGATCGCCTCGGGCAAGATCTGCTCCTGCACGAGGAAGAATCCACTCTGCGCCTTCTGTTCCGTGTTTTCTTTGCGTTCTCTTGGCATAAAAATTCCTCCTGCCGCATAAATTCCACGCTTGGAATTATACCATTGTCCAACACTATTGTACAGTCCCTATAGACATTTTGCGAGAAAAGAATTCTCAAATACTCCCTCTCAACGATGCCCCGCCTTGATCTTGCTCTCCGTGCCATTCAAGAGGCGCGTGATGTTCGTATGGTGACGCACGATGACGAGAACGGCGGCGAGGACGCCAAAGACCGTGTATTCCGTTGGGCAGCCGAAGAAGAATGCGAGCACGGGCACGAGCGCCGCGCCGACGATGGAGCCGAGCGAAACGTAGCGCGTGACGAGCACGATGACGAGCCACGCGAAGAAGACGACGCCCGTCACCGCCGGCATGAGCATCGCTATGACGCCCAGCCCCGTAGCGACGCCCTTGCCTCCCTTGAAGCGCAAAAAGACGGACGCCGAGTGTCCGAGAATAGCGGCGATGCCGCCCAAGACCATGGAAAGCGGCGTGCCGACGAGAAGCATGGCGATATAGACGGCGAGGAATCCCTTGAGGAAATCGAGCGCGAAGACGAGCGCTCCCGGCCCCTTGCCCAGCGTGCGGTAAACATTCGTCGCGCCGATGTTGCAGCTGCCATATTCGCGGATGTCAATGTGCCAGATGGCGCGGCAAAGAAGCAGACCGTTCGGCACAGAACCCAGAAGGTAGGCGATGATGCAGGCGAAAAGCGTCATATCTCTTCCTCCTCC
Source organism: Selenomonas sputigena ATCC 35185 (assembly GCF_000208405.1). Lineage (NCBI taxonomy): Bacteria > Bacillati > Bacillota > Negativicutes > Selenomonadales > Selenomonadaceae > Selenomonas > Selenomonas sputigena. Next base: position 1,401,132 of record NC_015437.1, read on the forward strand.
CTGCCGCGCACGATGAGGCGCAGCGGCGTCCCCTCGAAGCCGAAGCTCTCGCGCAGCTTGTTCTCAATGTAGCGCAGATACGAGAAGTGCATGAGCTCAGGCTCGTTCACAAAAACGATAAACTTCGGCGGACGGATGTCCGCCTGCGTCATGTAGCGGATCTTGAGCTGCTTACCCTTGTGCGCGGGCGGCGGATTCACGGCGATCATATCGCGCACGAGGTCGTTCAGGATGCTCGTCTTGACGCGCATCGACGCCTGATCCGCCACATACTTGACGAGATCGGTGACGCGCGCGACGCGCTGGTGCGTGAGAGCCGAAGTATAAAGGACGGGTGCGTACTGCAGGAAGCCGAGTTCTATGCGCAGTTCATCCGTGAAGCGCAGCGTAGACTTTTCATCCTTGTTTTCGTAGATGTCCCACTTGTTCACGATGAGCACGACCGCCTTGCCCGATTCATGGGCATAGCCCGCGATCTTCTTGTCCTGCTCGGTGATGCCCGCCGTGGCGTCGAGCACGACGAGCACGACGTCGGCGCGGTCGACGGCGCGAAGCGCTCGCATGACGCTGTAGCGCTCGATCGGCGCATCGATCTTTCCCTTGCGGCGCATGCCCGCCGTGTCAATGAGAATGAACTTCGTGTCCTCCGCCATAAAGTGCGTGTCGATGGCGTCGCGCGTCGTGCCCGCGACGTCGCTGACAATGACGCGCTCCTCACCCAAGAGTGCATTAACGAGCGAGGACTTGCCGACGTTCGGACGGCCGATGACGGCGATGCTGATCTCATCCGACTCTTTCTCCTCCTCTGCCCCTTCGGGAAAGAGCGCCACGAGAGCATCAAGCAGATCGCCGAGGTTCATGGCGTTCGTCGCAGAAATCGGCACGGGATCGCCAAGGCCGAGGTTGTAGAACTCGTAGACGTCCGACTCCTGCTTTGGCGAATCAATCTTGTTCACGGCCAAGAGCACGGGCTTCTTCGTCGTGCGCAACATCTTGCCGACTTCCTCATCGGCAAGCGTCAAACCTGCGCGACCGTCAACGAGAAAGAGGATGACGTCCGCCTCCTCCATGGCGATCTGCGCCTGCTGGCGCATCGAGCGCAGGATGACATCGCTCGTATCGAGTTCGATGCCTCCCGTATCGATCATCGTGAATTCCTTGCCGAGCCATTCGGCATCAAGGTAGATGCGGTCGCGCGTGACGCCCGGCAGATCATCGACGATGGACACGCGCTTCCTGCCCAATTTATTGAAGAGCGTGGACTTGCCCACGTTCGGACGTCCCACGATCGCTACGATCGGCTTGCTCATTCCATCCTCTCCTTTTCCTCTTTCCTCGGTTTCGTATACGCCGCGTTGCTCTGCCACATATACGAGGCCTCATCATCCGACGCCCCTCGATAATGCGCCCAATCAAGAAGGGCGCGCGCGAGATCGCCGCCGCCCTGCGCCGTCTCGACGCGAAGGTGCGGCACGGCGCTGCGAAATGCATCGAGCGTCATATCATCGAGCAGAACGTTCTCGCCCGTGCGCAGGGCGCACTCAGGCAGGAGAACGCCCTGCGGCGCATCGGCAATCTCTCGCAGTGCGCGCAGCATGTCCTCACCCGTCAGAAGTCCCGAAACATTGACCGTCCTGCCAAAGTAATCGTTTTCTACGCCGAGACAACGAACGCGAAGCCCTGGTACAGAAAGCCCAGCCACAAGCTCCTCGAAAAGCGGTGCGACAGACGTGCCCGAGAGGATCACGAGATGCAGCGGCTCTTCATATCCCTCGGGCGCAGGCAGCTTCTGCAAGGTATTTTTCCATTCCTCGATGAAGCTTCGCGCAAGCCCAATGCCGTTGTCGAGCTGCGGGAAACCATCGTATTCCTCCACAGGCGGCACGGGAAGGCCCGCGAGAAAGTAGAATTCATCGCCCAAGTAGACGAAACTATTGCCCGTCTCCTCTCGCGCACGCCGCTGCCATGATGCAATCTGGTGAATGACGGCGGCCGCACCCTTGCGGTCAAACATCTGCAGCGGATAGCATCCCTCGCGAAAGCGCGTGAGCCCGACGGGCACGACGGCGAGCGACAGCGCGTGCGGTCGCCTGGCCATCAATTCCTCCACCGTGCGGTCAAGCTCCCTGCCATCGTTGAGTCCTGGGCAAAGCACGACCTGCGTATGGTACTCGACATCCGCCGCCTCCAAGCGATCGAGATGGTTTGCAATCTCGGCCGCCCGCCGCGTGTTGAGCATGGCGGCGCGCAGATCGGGATTCATCGCATGGACGGAAACGAAGAGCGGCGACAGGTGATAGCGTTCGATCCGCTGGAAATCCTTTTCGCGCATATTCGTCAGCGTGACGAAGTTGCCATAGAGGAACGACATGCGATAATCGTCATCCTTGACCGACAGACTCTTTCTCATGCCAGGCGGCACCTGATCGACGAAGCAGAAGTAACAGCGGTTGCCGCACGATCGTATACCATCGAACACGGCGGAGGCGAACTCTGCGCCAAGTTCTTCATCATAGTCCTTGTCGAAGGCAAGCAATTCCTGCTCACCGTCTGCATGTTCGACGAGAAGCTCGATCTCCTCTTCGGCGAAAGCAAAGCTCAGATCGATGATGTCGCGCAGTTCCTGCCCATTGACGGCAAGGATCTTGTCTCCCGCTGCAAGCTCCAATTCTTCCGCCAAGCTTCCCGGCGCTACGCGTATGATTTCCCCTGACAACATGCTGTTCCTCTGACTTTCCCCGGGGACATGCCCCGCTCTGATGAATAAGGGAGTGATGAATATTCATCACTCCCCGACTTCTTACTTATTCAGCTATGAGGCTTGATCCTTCAGTCCTCGCCGCCCTCTTCGTGGGTGACAGGCTCGTCCTTGTAGTAGGAAACGTCCGAAACCTCGGCATCCCGCTGTGCCCTCGTGATGGAGAGCGAAATGCGCTTGCGCTTCATGTCGATGTGCAGGATCTTGACCTTCACGATGTCGCCGAGCTGCACAGCCTCGTCGGCACGCGCAATGCGGCGGTCAGCAAGCTCGCCCATCGGAATCAGGCCATCGAAGCCCGGCTCAATCTCCATGAAGGCACCGAAATCCGTGAGCTTGATGATCTTGCCCTTGATGTGCGTTCCCTCTGCATAGCGCTCCGCCTTGTCGAGCCACGGATCGCGCATCGTGTCCTTGACGGAAAGCGAGATACGCTTCGTCTCGGGATCGAAGTTCTTCACATAGACGTCGACCTCATCGCCGACGGAAAGAACGTCGGACGGCTGCTTCACGCGATGCCATGCGAGATCCGAGATATGCGCAAGTCCGTCTACGCCGCCGATGTCGATGAAGGCGCCGTACTCGACGAGACGCTTGACCGTACCGCGGATGATCTGCCCGACTTCAAGCTTCGAGAAGACCTCTTCCTGCTTCTTCTCGCGCTCTTCCTCCAGGAGGCTGCGGCGCGAAAGAACGAGGCGCTGCTTGCGGATGTCGATCTCGATCGGCAGGGCTTCCACCGTCTGCCCGACGTAGATGGAAAGATCCTTGACGAAGTGAAGCTCCATCTGCGACGCGGGAATGAAACCGCGCAGACCGCTGACAGACGCGACGAGACCGCCCTTGACGACCTGCGTAATCTGCGCCTGAACCGTCTGGCCGTCCTCTTTCAGCGCCTCGATCTCTTTCCATGCGACCATACGGTCGGCACGAACCTTGGAAACCGTAGCGCCATTCTCGCCGCCGAGACTCACGACGAAGACCTCGATCTCGTCGTCGACCTTCACGACATCCTTAGCGGAATCCGGCTCAGGCGAGGCAAGCTCCCTCTTCGAGATGGGGATGTCCGCCTTGAGACCAGCGATATTGACATAAGCCTGACCATCGTCGACAGCGACGACCGTAGCCTTGACGACATCGTGTTCCCTTACCTCCTGCATGGACTCCTCTTCAGCCTCAAGCAAACTCTTCATGTCCTGTTCTTGCACTTTTGATATACCTCCTTGATAATCCAGTCCGGAGTTGAAGCCCCGGCTGTAATACCAATTTTTTTGATTTTATCAAACCATTCGTCCTGCAGCTCCGCCACAGTCTCGATATGATAGGTTTGGCATTCCTTGGCGCACAACTGCGCGAGGCGCGTCGTGTTCGCACTGTTCTTGCCGCCGATGACGAGCATCAGATCCACTTGCCGCGCAAGCTTGATCGCTGCCTCCTGACGCTGATCCGTAGCCGTGCAGATCGTACGGACGATGCGCACGTCGTTCGACTTGTCCAGCAGATGGAGTACGATCTCCTTGAACTTCGCACCGGAAAACGTCGTCTGCGCGACGATGCCCAAGCGCGCACATGGTGCGACAGCTTCGGCTCCCTCGACGGAATCCACGATGACGGCATCGCCGCCTGCCCATTCGAAGATGCTCCTGACCTCCGGATGAAGCTTCTCCCCTACGATAACGACAGAATACCCTTCTTGAAAAAGCTCATGCGCCGTGGACTGTGCCTTCTTCACATGCGGACACGTCGCATCGACGAGAGAAAGCCCTCGCTCCTTCGCTTCATCATAGACGAGGGGACCAACCCCATGCGAGCGTATGATGACCGTCCCTTTCTCCATATCGGGCAAGGCATTGACCATGCCGACGCCCTCCTCCGCCAGACGCGAAACCATCTGAGGATTGTGGATGATGGGACCGAGCGTGCAGGAAGTTCCGTCGGGTGCGGCCTGTTCGCGCGCAAGTTTAATCGCACGCTTCACGCCATAGCAGAAGCCAAGGGATTCTGCCAGAAATACTTCCATATATCTACCACCAAATATCCAATGTATCGCAGAAAGGCAGTTTCTCCCTATTTCTGCAATCTACGCTATATTATAGCATAAAATCAATCACTTATGCTATCATTTTTTATCATTGCGTAAATTTCATCCATTATTTTTTGCGAAAAATCCTGCAGCGCCTGCTTATCCTGCTTTTCTCCTTGGAACATCAAGGGTTTTCCATAAATGACGCGAAGCTTCGGCAGGAAGCCGCCATTGGCAAAAACATGGTCGGTGCCAATGATGGCGGCGGGCACGACGGGAGCTTTTGCCATGGCCGCGAGCAGCGCGACGCCCGGCTCCGCCTTCTTCCTCTCTCCGTGGCGGCTGCGCGTTCCCTGCGGGAAAACACCGAGGCAGCGTCCTTTCTTGAGTTCGGCGAGAGCCGCCTTGATCGCGCCCCTATCCGCTGCACCGCGCTTGACGGGAAACGAGTGACAACTCCTCAAGATGTAGTCCGCGATAAAATTGAAGAAAAGTTCCTGTTTCGCCATGTAGCTGACGGGACGCGCGAGAAACGTCGCCAAGAGCGGCGGATCCCAGTTGCTCATGTGATTCGCCGCCAAGATCACAGGCCCTTCGTTCGGCATATTTTCCCTGCCCTCGATCTTGGCGCGAAAAACAATGGAAAAGAACATGGCAAAAGTGATTTTCAACAGAGCGTAAATCATTTGCCGCACCTTTCTACGATAGCACGCACGACGGCGGCGATATCCATGCCTGTCGTATCGAGCAGGTCTGCATCCGGCGCCTGCACGAGCGGCGAGATCTCGCGCTCGCTGTCCGCCTTGTCGCGCCGTGCGATGTCCGCTTCAAGCTCTGCGAGCGTCATGACGTAGCCCTTTTCCTGCATCTCCTTCCAGCGGCGTTTTGCACGCTCCGCCAAGGAGGCCGTGAGGAAAATCTTCACGTCAGCGTTCGGCAGAACATGCGTGGCGATGTCCCTGCCATCCATGAGCACGCCGCCCGCGTCTGCCATGCGCCTTTGCTGCTCGACCATCTTCTCGCGCACGGGCCCCAGGCGCGCCACTTGCGATACGACGGCGCTGATCGCAGGCGTGCGGATTTCGTTCGTAACCTCTTCACCGTCGACGAATACCTGCGTCCGCTTCCCATCATAGCGCAGACTGACCGCGATATCGGCGACGGCTGTGAGAATCTTCTCATCTGTCAGAGGCTCCCCTGCCTTGAGTGCCTTCCACGCGACGGCGCGGTACATCGCGCCCGTGTCGATGTAAGTGTAGCCGAGTTCCTTCGCAGCGAGCTGAGCGACCGTGCTCTTGCCCGCGCCCGCCGGCCCGTCGATCGCCACCACGAGTTTCTTTGCCATCATCTTTCCCCCTATTGCACAAGTCCATCCAATGTCTGATAAAAGGATGGATATGAGATATTGACGCAGGATGGCGCATCGAGCGTCACGCCCTCTCCTACGGCGCCTGCCACGGCGAGCGACATCGCCATGCGATGATCGTCGTAGGTGCGGCAGGAAGCTGGCGAAAGCGTGCGCCCGCCATGGATGACCATGCCGTCCTCCTTCGCCTCGACAGCCCCCGGGGCGAAACGATTGAGTTCTGCCGTCACCGCTGCAAGGCGGTCGGTCTCCTTGACGCGCAGTTCCGCCGCGCCTGAAATCACGGTGTCGCCGTCTGCAAAGAGAGCCGCGACAGCGAGGATCGGGATCTCGTCGATGAGGCGCGGAATGATCTCGCCGCCAAATGATGCTCCGCGAAGAGCCGCCGACCGCACGCGGATGTCAGCGAGCGCCTCACCGCCGCTTTCACGCTCGCTGCAAATCGTGATATTCGCACCCATGTCGGACAATACATCGAGAATACCCGTGCGCGTCGGATTGACGCCTACATCCTGCAGGATGATGTCGCTTCCCTCAATCAGAGACGCTGCAACGAGCCAGTACGCGGCAGAGCTGATGTCGCCGGGCACACAGATTTCCTCGGGCGCAAACAGTTCGTCGGCCGGCTCGATCGTCACCTTTGTCCCCTCGCGCTCAATCCTTGCACCGAAGGCGCTGAGCATACGTTCCGTATGGTCGCGCGAAAGTGCCGGCTCCGTCAGACAAGTCGCTCTTTCCGCATAAAGACCCGCAAGAAGCACCGCCGACTTCACCTGTGCGCTCGCGACGGGACTTTCATAGTCCATCGCGCGAAGCGATCCCTCATGCGGCAGTACGGCGAGCGGCAGGAAACGATCCGAACCGCGCCCCCGAATCGCAGCCCCCATGCGTGTGAGCGGTTCGACGACACGCCCCATGGGGCGACGCGAGAGCGATGCGTCGCCCGTAAGCGCCGAGAAAAACGGCTGCGCCGCAAGAATCCCCAGCAGAAGACGCAGCGTCGTGCCGGAATTTCCCGCATCGAGGACGCCCTGCGGCTCTTTCAAGCCATGCAGGCCGACGCCCGTGACGAGGAGGGAACCGTCCGCCTGCCGCTCGACGCCTGCGCCGAGCGCCCTCATGCACGCCGCTGTCGAAAGACAGTCCGCCGCTTCGAGGAAGTTTCGGACGTGTACCTGCCCCTTCGCTATGGCGGAAAACATCACGCTGCGATGTGAAACGGACTTGTCTCCGGGCACGCGGATCTTCCCCGTCAGCCCCCTCTTTGCCGGACGGATTTCTTTTCCTTCAGCCATATACATCTTCCCCTCAAAATCATGCTTTCAAATTTCTGCCTCTCCCGCACGAGCGGCGCTCCAGCGTCCCGCTGCCGCCCCCATGGAAAATGCTGCCTGCAAGTTGTATCCGCCCGTGAAGCCGTCGACGTCGACGACCTCGCCGGCAAGGTAAAGCCCCGGCACAAGCTTTGATTCCATCGTCTTGGGATCGATCTCCTTCGTCGAGACGCCGCCCGCCGTCACGATGGCCTCGGCGAGAGGCCGCGTCTTCTCAATCGTGAGCACGAGATGCTTGATCACCTCGGAGATTCTCATGCGCTCTTCGCGACGCAAGTCGTGCACGGGCTTTTCGGGAGACAAATACGCCGCATCGAGCACGGGCGCGATGAGTTTCCCGGGCAAAAGATCGCGCATACCATTCTTCAGCGCCTTGTTCCGGTATTTTTCAAAGTCGCGCTGCACTCGCGCCGCAAAGACTTCAGGCGTCAGGGCGGGCTTCAAGTCGAGCACAAGCTCCACGAATTTCCCCGCCGCAAGCGCCTGCGCCGCCATGCGGCTCAAAGACAGAACGATGGGCCCTGTCACGCCGAAGTGCGTGAACATCATCTCGCCGAACTCCTCGCCGATTCTCCTGCCGTCGGCGAGAAGCGTCACGCGCACGTTGCGCAGGGACAGCCCCTGCGCCTCTTTGACCCAGTCCTCCTCCGTGACAAGCGGCACGAGCGACGGCAAGACATCCGTGATCGTATGCCCCAACGCGCGCGCCATTGCATAGCCGTCGCCCGACGATCCTGTGCCCGGGTATGACGCGCCGCCCACCGCCAGAACGACAGCGTCGGCACGCATCTTCGCGCCGCTCGCGAGCACGACGCCCGCCGCATGTCCCTCTTCCACGAGGATCTCAGCGACGCGCGCCTCCGTCTCGATCTTCACGCCAAGCTCATGAAGGTGCCGGACGAGTGCCTCGACCGCATCGGCGGCGCGGTCGCTGACGGGAAAGACGCGCCCGCCGCGCTCCACTTTCGTCTCCACGCCAAGTTCTCGGAAAAAGTCCCGCACATCCTCGTTGTCAAAGGCGTGCAGGGCGCTGTAGAGAAAAGAACCGTTGCCCGGAATATTCTTGACGATCTCGGCGACGGGCGCAACATTCGTGATATTGCAGCGCCCCTTTCCCGTGATCATCATCTTGCGGCCGAGCTGCTTCATCTTCTCCAAAAGGAGCACGGAAGCGCCTGCTTCCGCCGCCTTGGCCGCCGCCATAAAACCCGCAGGTCCCGCGCCGACGACGAGGACGCGCCGCGCACTCATCGCTCTTCTGCGAGACGATAGAGCGCCTCGACCTCCGCCTTCGTCAGCGGGCGCGAAGCGCCGCGCTTGACGCCGTCCAGCGTGAGCTGCGCAAAGCGCGTGCGCTTCAGGGCGCGCACGTCGCATCCCACGGCTTCGAACATACGGCGCACCTGACGATTCCTGCCCTCGTGCAGCGTGACTTCGACATCGCTGAGCCCCTTTTCCGTCACGCCGTAGACGCGCACCTCCGCCGGCGCCGTCATGCCGTCCGCAAGCTCGATGCCGCTTCGGAGCTTCTTCAGAGCCTCGGGCGTAAGCTCGCCCGCCACCTTCGCACGGTACGTCTTGTGCACGAGAAAGCGCGGATGAAGAAGAGCCTGCGTCAGCGTGCCGTCATTCGTCAGAAGAATCAGCCCTTCCGTATTCTGGTCAAGCCTACCCACCGGATAGACGCGCACGTTCTTCACGGGCAGGAGGTCGAGCACCGTGCGCCTGCCGCGCTCGTCGGAAACGGTCGAAACGCAGCCCTTGGGCTTGTTCAGCAAGAAGTAGACGAGACGCTCCTCTGCTGGAATCCGTTTGCCGTCCACCTCGATGCGTGCGGTTGACGCATCCGCCTTCGTTCCCGGCTCACGCACCACCGCGCCGTCTACCGTCACGCGCCCCGCCGCAATGAGTTCCTCCGCCTTGCGGCGTGACGCCACGCCCGCGCGGCTGATGATTTTTTGCAATCGTTCTTCCATACTTCACCCTTACCCGTAAACTCTTATTGGACGCATCCGACGCGCACCTCGTTCAGAGATTCGCCATATTGCAGACGATGTCGCGCGCCTCTTCCACTTCCGAGGCGAGGACGCGTATCTCGAAGTTCGCCTTGCGCTGGCTGCCGACGGATTTCCGATCCGTCAATATGCCTTCCGCCTCCAGCCTTTCGCAGATCTTCTCCGCCTGCCCCTTCGTTGCAGCCACAAAGATCGATGTCCACATGAAAATTTCCTCCTTCGGCGCTATCTCTGCAGCACCGAGTTTTTGCCGAGCAAGGCCTCGATTTCCTGCACGACGGCGGGAGATGCGTCGAGCCAATACTGCGGCTCCAACTTTTGCCAACGTCCCTTCCGATTCAAAAAGACGACATGTTCGCCCCTGTGCATCGCGAAAATACCGTAGAGCGCATCGAGCGCAGCCGCTTCCTCGTGCTCTGCAGCAAGCGTGATGTAATAGTCCTGCCGATAATCGTCGAGCGCGGTAATCGTATCAGCAAGCACCTTGACGCCGTCATCCGTGAAATTCACGCGCCCCTGCACGACGATGGCCGCATCGGGAACAAGGAGGTTCACATGCGGGTAGAAGACCGCTGGGAAGACGACGACTTCGACGGAATGCGTGTAGTCCTCCAATTCCAAGAAGCACATCGTGTCACCCTTCTTCGTCGCAATCCGCTTCGCCGAGGAGATGAGGCCGCCGATGCGCACGAGTTGGCGCTCCTTTTTCTTGCCGTCTAAGATATCCCCGATGGGCACGAGATTCTTGATCTTCTTCTCATGGCGATCGAGCGGATGTCCTGTAATGAAGAAGCCTGTGTTCTCCTTCTCCCACGCGAGTCGCTGCACCGAGTCTGCCTCATCGATGTCGGGAAGCGCGACGTCCTCAGCCTCCTGCATCGCCGCCTCGCCGAAAAGGCCGATCTGCCCGCTCGCTGCATCCGCATGCTTTCGTGCAGCGACATCGATGACGCGCTCCAAGACGGCAAGAAGCTGCGAGCGGTGCGCGCCGAGCGAGTCGAACGCACCGCATTTGATGAGACTTTCAAGTACGCGCTTATTTGCCGTGCGCATATCGACGCGCGTGCAGAAGTCCAGGAGCGACGTGAAAGCGCCGCCTTCCTCGCGCACGGCGGCGAGACTCTTGATTGCCGCCTCGCCGACATTTCGCACGGCGGCGAGACCGAAGCGGATGGCCGCACCGTCGACGCTGAAATTCGCCTCGCTCGCGTTGACGTCGGGCGGCAGGATCTTGATGCCCATGCGGCGGCAAAGCTCGATGTAGACGCCGACCTTGTCGTTCGTATCCATGATGCTCGTGAGCATCGCCGCCATGAACTCCTGCGGATAATGCGCCTTCAAGTACGCCGTCTGCCACGCCACGAGCGCGTACGCCGCGCTGTGCGACTTATTGAATCCGTAGTCGGCAAAATGCGTCAGAAGATCGAAGATCTTTTCTGCCAAAGCATCATCAATGCCGTTCTCCCGCGTTCCCTTCATGTACGTCTCGCGCTGCGACATCAGGACTTCATGCTTCTTCTTGCCCATGGCACGGCGCAAGATGTCCGCCTGCCCGAGCGTGAAGTTCGCGAGCACCTGCACGACCTGCATGACCTGCTCCTGATAGAGCACGACACCGAACGTCTCCTTCAAGATCGGCTCCAAGAGAGGATGCAGGTAGGTCACCTTCTTCTTGCCGTGCCTGCCCGCAATGAAATCCGTCACCATGCCGCTGCCCAAGGGACCCGGCCGGTAGAGCGCGACCGTCGGGATGAGGTCTTGGAAGTTTTTCGGCTGCAAGTCCTTGACGAGATTCGTCATGCCCGCCGATTCCATCTGGAAGACCGCACCCGTATCGCCGCGGCAGAGCATCTCGGCTGTCTTTTCGTCCTCAAGCGGCATCGTGTCGATGTCGATCGTGACGCCACGGCTCTTCTTGATGTTCTTCAAGGCGTCGGCGATGACCGTGAGCGTGCGCAGACCGAGGAAGTCCATTTTTAAAAGGCCGAGTTCTTCCACGTGATCCTTATCGTACTCCGTCACGAGCGTGCCGTCGGAAACCTGCACAGGCACATAGTCGGTCAAGGGATTTCGCGCGATCACGACGCCCGCCGCGTGCGTCGACGAGTGGCGCGGCAGCCCTTCAAGGTCGCGCGCGAAGTCAATGAGCCGCTTCGTCTCGTCGCTCTCCTCATAGATGCTGCGAAAATCCTGCGAATCGGCGAGCGCACGGTCGAGCGTGATGCCAAGCTCCGACGGCACAGCCTTCGCCACGCGGTCGACGCTCGCATACGTCATTTCGAGCGCACGCCCGACGTCACGGATCGCGCCCTTCGCCGCCATCGTGCCGAAGGTGATGATCTGCGCGACATGATCGGCGCCGTAGCGGCGCTTCACATAGTCGATGACCTCCTCGCGGCGAATGTAGCAGAAGTCGATGTCGATATCGGGCATCGTCACGCGCTCCGGATTCAAAAAACGCTCGAAGAGCAATTCGTACTTCAGGGGATCGAGGTTCGTGATGCCCAGGAGATAGGCGACGATGCTGCCCGCCGCCGAGCCGCGCCCGGGGCCGACGGCGATGCCCTCGCCGCGCGCATACTTGATGAAATCCCAAACGATCAGAAAGTAGCTGTCATAGCCCATGCGATGGATGATGGAAAGCTCGTAGTCGAGCCTTTCGCGCACGGCGGGCGTAATCTTTTCATAGCGAAGGGACAGATTCTCCTCGCAGAGCTGTCTCAAGTAGGCATCGTCCGTCATTCCCTCTGGCAGAGGAAAGTTCGGCAGATGCAGATGCCCGAACTCGAAGTCGACCTTGCATCGCTCGGCGATCTTCTGCGTATTGGCGAGCGCCTCCGGGTGATCGTGGAAAAGCTCCTGCATCTCCTCGGGCGAGCGCATGTAGAACTCCCCTTCGGCATAGCGCATGCGCGTCGGATCATGGACGCCCTTGCCCGTCTGAATCGCGAGCAGGACGTCGTGCGCCTCCGTGTCCTCCTTATGCACATAGTGGATGTCGTTCGTCGCCACGAGTCCGACGCCGAACTTCTCCGCCAGCTCTATGACGCCCGCGAACGCCGTCTTTTCATCGGGGATTCCATGGTCTTGAATCTCAAGGAAGAAGTTCTCTCGTCCAAAGATGTCGATATACTCCTCGACGAGCTTTTCCGCGCGCTCTCGCTCGCCGCGCAGAATCGCCTGCGGAATCTCACCCGCCACGCAGGCGCTGAGGCAGATGAGTCCCTTATGGTACTTGCGCAGGATATCCTTGTCGACGCGCGGCTTGTAGTACATGCCCTCCGTATTGGCGAGCGAAACGAGTTTCACGAGGCTTCGATAGCCTTCATCATTCTCCGCAAGAAGAATCAAATGATAGTAGCGCGTGCCGCGCACCTCGGTACGGTCAAAGCGCGACTCAGGCGCAAGATACGCCTCACAGCCGATGATCGGACGGATTCCCTGCTTCTTCGCTTCCTTATAAAAATCAATGACGCCGTACATCGCCCCGTGATCGGTGATCGCGACGGAATCCATGCCAAGCTCCTTCGTGCGTGCGATAAGCTCTGGGATGCGGCTCGCACCGTCGAGAAGGCTGTAGCATGTATGAACGTGCAAATGCGCAAAAGGAATCTTCGTCATGGCAGCCTCCTCCATCATTCTTCCATATTTCAATCAACCTCTCGGTTCTTCTCATTATAGAGGAAAGCGCAAAGCATGTCTATAGTGTGCTGCAGATGGCCTACAGCAGATCCGCACAACGAAAGAAACTTCACGAGGCGTACTGAAACAGCATCATTTGAAGATTCCCAATAAATAAAAACTTTTTTCCTATAAAGAATGGACGATTGGGGAAAATTCATGTATAATGGTATTGTACAATAAATGCTGCGAAGGGGTTGGAAAGAATCATGGACTCCGTTTCAGAATGGCTCGATGAATTCTGTGAGAAACGCGAACTCTCTACGACTTTCTTAAAAAAAATCGTCGACACGGAAGAATCTGACGAGGGGATTCTCTCGCTCTTCCAAACCATGGGCGATGCCTTTTCTTTGCATCGCATCATAATTTTCGAATGCAGGAACGAACACTATACACCTACATATACGTGGAGTGCCAAGGATACGAAACCATACCAACAGCCCGATGAGGAGACTGTACGCGCCGCCGTCGCCCTGACGAGCGACAGGTTGATGAACGGCAGGCATGTCCTTTTCAAGGATACGCAGGCCTTTGCCGCGAAACAGCCCCTTGCCAGTCAATGCTTCGCCTCACTCGATCTCCATTCCCTGTCCGCTGTCCCGCTCTTCAGAGACGGCGAACCGACGGGTTTCATCACCTGCGACGTGCCCGACTGGAAAAACGCGCACGACATCACGGCAGCCCTGTACCTCGTCGGTCGCTTCGTCATGCGCGTCATCCGCATGAGAGATGTCCTGCGCAGTGCGGGGGGCGTGGCCGCAGAAATCGATGCCGATGCCGACAAGGGCGTCCTTTCTGCCTTCCTCCGAGAAAATCTCTTTGACTTTCCGAACTTTCTTGATTCCATCGAACTTGCCGACCAATATATCTACTTCGGTGACATGCAGTCGAATCTCTTCTATATCAACGATCAGATGCGCGACGCCTTCGCCTTCAAGAGCAACATCGTCAAAAATTTCCTCGGTGAATGGGAAAAATGCATCCGCCGCCCCGACGATCTCGCCACCTATCGGGCGGACATCAAAGACATCATCGAGAGCAAACGGGATGTCCACGATCTTCGCTACCGTGTGACGGATCGAACGGGAACCGAATTCTGGATTCGCTGCTGCGGCATCCTGAAGTGGGACGCGGCGCGCGAGAAGCCGCTGTTTTTTTCCGGCAGCATCTCACGCCTCGCACTCGATTTCGTCGTCGATCCCATCACAGGATTCGCGCGTGAGAAAGGCGCGGAAATCAAACTGCAGGAACTGCAGAAGGAATATTCTTCCCTTTCCTTCATCGGCCTCCGCTTAAACAACTTCCGTGAAATCAACGAGATGCACGGCCGAAGCCATTCTGACGCACTTCTCAAGGACATCGCAGCAGGACTCACGAACCGCTTCCGCGACAGCCTTCTGATCTACCGCCTCGACGGTCTGCGCTTCCTCGCCATCCTTTCGCCCGAAATCACAGAAGATCCGAAGGTGATCCTCGACTTCATCAATCTGACCGTGCGCAACCTCTACGCCATCTACGGTCTCGCCGTACAGACGCCCTCCTCTCTCGCTCTCATGAAAGACATTCCGAGCGACACGGCATGCGGCGAAATCATCGCCAACATGCTGAGCCTGCTGGATCTGGCGAAAGAATCGCCGGATGAGCCATACGCTCTCTTCTCCCCGCAGAATCTCGAAACGCGCAAGAACCTGAGTCGCTTCCTGCTCGCCATCAACGAGGATGTCGAACGCGGCTGCACGAACTTCCGCACGGTCATCCAGCCGACAGTCACCACCGACGGTTTCGGCATCGTCAGCGGCGAACTTCTGTGCCGCTGGTCACACGAGGGCACGAACATATCGCCTGCCGTATTCATCCCCATCTTGGAGCGCACCCAGCAGATCCGCGCTGTCGGACGCTGGATCTTCGAGCAGGCAGTCATCCATGCCAAGCGCATACGCCGCACGAATCCGAACTTCTCCCTGAACTTCAACGTCAGTTATCATCAAGTGCTCGATCCCGAGTTCCTGCCCTTCATGCGTCAGACCCTTGACCGCCACGAAATGGACGGCAAGAATCTCGTCGCGGAACTCACGGAAACGAACTACAACGAAAGCCCCGCCACTCTGCAGACCTTCATCGAAGCGTGCCGCGACCTCGGCATTCGTCTCGCGCTCGACGACTTCGGCACAGGATATTCCTCCTTGGAGCTTCTCTTGAAGCACCCGTCCGACATCGTAAAACTCGATCGTAGCTTGATGAAGGAAATGGCGTATTCCAAGAACAGCAGCGACTTCATATCAAGCATCGTCTACTCCTGCCATAAGTTCGGCAAGAAGGTCTGCGTCGAAGGCGTGGAAACGGCTCAGGAACTTCAGACCGTTCTTGAGGCAGGCTGCGACTATATCCAAGGCTTCTACTTTCACCGGCCGATGGAGATTTCGGACTTTTTCTCTCTGCTGGAAAAGACGACGAAGTAGAATGCCCTTGGACGAACAAAAAGACACGCCCCCGCACATCGATCATCGAAGCCGATGTGCAAGCACGAAAAGAGGACGCCTGCGGTACGAATTCCGCAGACGTCCTCTTCTTTATCCCAGCGGCCTTACCGCTTCCCTTCTGGTGGAGACGAGGAGAATCGAACTCCTGTCCGAAAGCATTGTTTCATCGGCTTCTCCGAGCGCAGTCTGTGGTTTGCTTTAAGAATCTGAACGCCCACAGACAGGCTTCCGTCATCCGATTCCGCAAAAGTTTCCCCTTCGAGCCTGCGAAAATCAGCTCTCGGGTATCCCGCAGTTGTCCTCTTATCCGCTCAGGCGGGAGCTAAGCGGACAGAGGCTGGCGTCAAGCCGCCAGAGCGTAGTCTTCGTTTGCTTTTATGTTTAAATAAAAGTTTCACCTTGCTGACGGGATGGTGACCCCCCGGCTCGCTGCCCATGCACCATCTACCCCCGTCGAAACCTTTACGTCCCCGTTGGCATGCACATGAAGCGCATGCTGAAAAGACTCTTATGAACCTTCTCAGCTTGAATACGTAGTATACCGCATTTTCGGAAATTTTGCAAGAAATATTTTTCCAAAGCCATATCGTTCTTGTGCAAACACGAGGGACAGCAATCCCGCCGCCCTCTCGCCGCTCATATCACATAAAACCACGGAGCTTCTCCCTCGAAATCGACCTGTTCCAATTCGTCGCGCGACTTGTCGTAGCGTAGTTCCTGATTCTTCACGCTGATCTGTGTGCCCGGCGCGACGGACTTCGTGATGAAAGCATTGCCGCCGATGATTGCGCCCTTGCCGATGACGGTCTTGCCGCCAAGGATCGAGGCGCCCGAATAGATCGTCACATGATCCTCGATCGTCGGGTGGCGCTTCTTGTCCTTCAGGGAGCGGCCGCCCTTTGTCGAGAGCGCCCCCAAGGTCACGCCCTGATATATCTTCACATGCTCGCCGATCTCTGTCGTCTCGCCGATGACGACGCCCGTCGCATGATCGATGAAGAAGCTCCTGCCGATCATCGCGCCTGGATGGATGTCGACGCCCGTGCGGCTGTGCGCATGCTCCGACATGATGCGCGGGATTACGGGCACGCCGAGCACATGAAGCTCATGCGCGAGGCGATGCACGCAGATCGCGTAAAGACCTGGATAGGAGTAGATGATCTCGGCCTCGCTCGACGCTGCGGGATCGCCCTCGAACGTTGCCTGAACATCCAGTTCGATGTAGGAGCGAATCTTCGGTATGGCACGAAAGAAGGCGAGCGTGATCTCCTGCGCGCGATCGGCAATGACCTCTTCCGACTGCATAGACGCACATTTGCACGGCAGGGCGATGGCAATCTGCTTGTTCAGCAGATAAGCGACATCTTCCATGACCATCGTCATATTGTTCTCGACGCTGTAGACACGGTAGTGCTCGTCCTTGAAGTAGCCGGGAAAGACGATGCGCACGAGCTTGTCGAGGATATCGATGACCGACTTCTTGTCGGGACGACAGAACACGTCCATCTTGTCGA
Source organism: Selenomonas sputigena ATCC 35185 (assembly GCF_000208405.1). Classification (NCBI taxonomy): domain Bacteria; kingdom Bacillati; phylum Bacillota; class Negativicutes; order Selenomonadales; family Selenomonadaceae; genus Selenomonas; species Selenomonas sputigena. The sequence continues at coordinate 1,418,303 of NC_015437.1, forward strand.
TGATGCGATCCGTCTTGTAGTCGGCGAGGATGTCGCCGATGACGCCGTGCAAATTTTCCGCTATGATGTCCGCCATTTCTTCACTTCTCTTTCTTTCAGAAAATGCGGCGCATTGCCGCTGCTTCTCTCTTCCCTAAGAACAAAGTCTTCCTTCACCTGCCGAGCACGTAGGGCAGGAAGTATACAAGCTGCTTTTTCCACCATTCCCAGCCATAGTCGACGTCCGCCCCCCAGAAGTCAACCCATGCGTTTATGCCCCTCTCGTGCAGCACGGAGCGCAGGAGATCCGTCGTGCGGCGTGGCTCATCAAGCCCCTCGCCCTGCCCCGTGCAGAAGACCATCCTCCTCGCGTTGTAAATCTCAACGTAGGGATGCTCGTTCGCCATATTGGGCAGGAAGTCGAGCGGTGAATTGTCGTAGAGCCGTGCATTGAGCCAACCGCCGAAAAACGTCTTGGCGTCGTAAGAACCGGCAAGCGAGATAAGTCCCGCAAAAAGATCGGGGCGGCGCAGGAAGAGGATCGCCGCATGAGTGCCGCCGAAGCCGCAGCCAACGGAGAGGGGCAGGCGCGTCCAATCGCTCAGCGAGCGCACAAAGGGCACGACTTCTTCGGCAACATATTCGTAGTAAGCCTCCTGCCGATTGGCACGCCACTCACGATCATCCGCACTGAACCAGCTCTCGGAGTCAATCGTATCGACCGTCACGAGCCGGATCATGCGCCCGTCGAGCCAGCGTGCGAGCGTTTCTGTTACGCCCGCCGCTTCATAGGCATCGGAAAGCATCTCTCGCGGCGGGAAGGCGAGCACGGGCGTGCCGTCTGTCCCATACGTTCGGACAGTCATTTCTTTCTGCAGCCGTTCGCTGTACCAGCGATCCACTCTCGTTTCCATATACATCCCCTCCCCATTGTTCCCTAATCATAACTATACTATACAACGCCTGTCGTGACAAGAAGAAACGGCTGCCGCAAAAATTTGCAGCAGCCGTTTCTATTTTCCTCGCCTACAGTGCAGCGCGCACGAGCAAGAGTCCCGCCCATGCCGCCGCCACACCGAAGGCGACGTTCGCCAGTACATTCCAGAGCGCTGAAAGCGCATTCGCGCCCTGCAGCAAGGTCAGCGTCTCCATGCTGAAGGACGAGAACGTCGTGAAGCCGCCGAGGAAACCGACAGCGAGCAGAAAGCGCAGGTTCTCAGGCAAAAGCGCGCCGCGCGGCAAAAGCGGCAAAACGCCGATAAGAAGTCCCATAAGGAAACTGCCTGACACGTTGACAAAGAGCGTGCCGTAAGGAAATGCCGACCCGAAGCGCACGGCGAAAAACGAGGTCGCCAAATAGCGGCAGACAGCGCCGAGGCCGCCGCCAAGAAAGACAACGATATACTGCACTCCCATCGCTTACGCTCCATGCGCCTCGCGGACATCGGAGAGATCTTCGAGCGTCTTCTGCTTACTTTCCTTGCCGCAGGCGATGACGACGATCGAAATCAGCACGAATACGGACGCGAACAGAGCGAAGATCGTCTCAATGCCGACGGAGCCGGCGAGCAGCACGCCGACGAGCATCGGCGCGATCATGCCGCCGATGCGTCCAAAGCCCGCCGCCCAGCCGCTGCCGAGCGCGCGCATCGCCGTCGGGTACTGCTCGGGCGTGTAGGTGTAGATGACGCCCCATGCACCGAGGTTGAAGAAGCTCATGCCCGCGCCCCAGGCGAGAAGCGCCGACGACGATTCGGCAGCGCCGAAGAAGTAGCTGCAAACGCCCGACAAGAGCAGAAATGCGGACAATGTATACTTGCGTCCGATGACTTCCACGAACCACGCGGCAGCAAGATAGCCGGGCAGCTGCGCGAGCGTCATCATCAGCACATACTCGAAGGTCTTGACGACGGCGAAGCCCTGCGCGTAGACGAGCGACGGCAGCCACATGAAGATGCCGTAGTAGCTGAAGACGATGCCGAACCACGTCAGCCAGAGCATCGCCGTGCGCAGACGGAAGCCCTTTTGCCACAGAGCGGCAAATCCCGTCTCTCTGCCGCTCTCTCTCGGCAATAGTTCATCTGCCGTAAACGGACGGTTTGCGAGACCGAGCTTTTCCTCCAGATGGCAGACGATTTCCTTCGCCTCCTCGACGCGCCCCTTCGCGAGCAGGTAGCGAACGGATTCGGGCAAGTGCAGGCGGATGAGGAACACATAGAGTGCAGGCAGAGCGCCGAGGAGGAACGCGAGCTTCCAGCCGAACGTTGGAATGAAGAGATATGAGATGCAGGCGGCGACGAGCCAGCCGACGCCCCAGAAGCTCTCAAGAAGGACGATGAAGCGCCCGCGCAGCCGCGTCGGCGCATACTCGGTCATGAGCGTGACGGCGACGGGCAGTTCGCCGCCGAGGCCGAAGCCGACGAGGAAACGGAAGACGAGCAGCGATTCATAGCTCCAAGCCAGGGCGCAAAGCCCCGTCGATACACTGTAGAGCAGAACCGTCGCAGTGAAGACCTTCTTGCGCCCCCAACGATCAGCCAGAGATCCTGCCACGACCGCACCGAGCGCCATGCCGATAAGTCCCACGGAGCCGATCCAGCCCGCCTGCGCGGGACTCAGCCCCCAATCCTTGACCAAGAGCGGCAGAACGAAGGCGATCAGCCCCGTATCCATCGCATCAAAGAGCCATCCCAGACCCGTGACAAGGAGCATCTTGTAGTGAAAAGAGCCAATGGGCAATTCTTCCAAACGACGCAGCATAAACATCCACTTCCTTTGAAAATAAAATCATATCTTCTCCGCCCTGAACAAAGGCGTCGCCCTCTATTGTACCACCTATGCACCACAGGTCAAGTCTTTCCTACAGGACGCAAAGAAGCGCCATCGCGAACGACGGCGCTTCTTCCTAGGACAGGCGCATCTTGAAATCCTCGTAGCCGAAGCGGCGCACGACCTGCCATGCGCCCGTTTCATCGACGGCGACGATCGCGGGCAGCGGCATACCGTTGAAGGTGTTGTTCTTCACCATCGTATAGATCGCCATGTCGCCGAAGACGATGCGGCGGGAGGCAGCAAGCGGCGCATCGAACGAGTATGTGCCGATCGTGTCGCCTGCAAGGCACGTCGGCCCCGCAAAGGTATAGGCGAAGGGCTTCTCCCCTGCCTCGCCCGCACCCAGAACGGGCGGGCGGTACGGCATCTCGATGACGTCGGGCATGTGGCACGCCGCCGACGTGTCGAGGATGGCGACAGGCGTATCGTTTTCAACGATTTCCAGCACCTCGGCAACGAGGAATCCCGCATCGAGCGCGATCGCCTCGCCCGGCTCGATATAGACCTTGAGTCCGTATTTCGTTTGCATACGCATAATGCACTGTTTCAGCAGGTCGATGTCGTAGTCCTCGCGCGTGATATGGTGTCCGCCGCCGAAGTTGATCCACTCCATCTGCGGCAGCCATGCGCCGAACTTCTCCTCAACGGCTTCGAGCGTCTCCGCCAGCGGCCCCGCCCCCTGCTCGCAAAGTGTATGAAAGTGCAGTCCCGTCAATCCTTCCATCTTGTCGGGGCGAAAATCACCGAGCTTGACGCCGAGACGCGAGCCGGCCGAGCATGGGTCATAGATCGCGTGCTCCTGCGTCGAATACTCGGGATTGATGCGCAAGCCGCACGCGCAGCCGTGCTTCAAGGCAAACTCGCCGTACTTTTCCCACTGGGCGAAGGAGTTGAATACGATGTGATCGGCAATCTTGACGATCTCCGCCATGTCCGCCTCCTTGAACGCCGGCGAAAAGACGTGGTTCTCCTTGCCCTTCATCTCCTCGTATGCGAGACGTGCCTCAAAGAGGCCGCTCGCCGCCGAACCTGCGAGGTATTCGGCAATGAGCGGATAGAAGTGAAACATCGAAAATGCCTTCTGTGCCAGAAGCACATGTGCGCCCGTCTCCTGCTGCAAGTCACGCAGCACGGTGAGATTCCTGCGCAGAAGATCCTCCATGACGACGTAGGCGGGCGTCGGCACAGAATGGAAAATTTCTGCGTATTTCTCGAATTTCCCAAAAGCCTCGCCCATCAATCGACAAGCTCCGGCGTGAAGCTCTCCTGCCACGGCAAGCCCCAGCGATTCAGCGCATCCATGAACGGATCGGGATCGAACTGCTCGATGTTATAGACGCCCGCGCCCTTCCATGTGCCGTTCATCACGAGCATCGCACCGATCATCGCGGGCACGCCCGTCGTGTAGGAAACCGCCTGCGAGCCGACTTCCTTGTAACACGCTTCGTGATCGCAGACGTTATAGACATAGTACGTCTTTTCCTTGCCGTCCTTCTTGCCGCGGAAGATGCAGCCGATGTTCGTCTTGCCCTTCGTCCTCGGGCCAAGGCTCGCGGGATCGGGCAAAACTGCCTTGAGGAACTGCAGCGGAATGATCTTCTTGCCCTCGAACTCAATCGGCTCGATCGAAGTCATGCCGACGTTTTCCAGGCACTTGAGGTGGCGCAGGTAGCTCTCGCCGAACGTCATGAAGAAGCGGATGCGGCGAATGCCGGGGATATTGATCGCGAGCGACTCCAGCTCCTCGTGATGCAAGAGGTACATGTCCTTCTCGCCGACCTCGGGGAAGTTGTAAACGCGCTTGATCTCCATCGGCTCCGTCTCAACCCACTTGCCGTCTTCCCAATAGCTTCCCTTCGCCGAAACCTCGCGGATGTTGATCTCGGGATTGAAGTTCGTCGCAAACGGATAGCCGTGATCGCCCGCGTTGCAGTCAAGAATGTCGATGTAGTTGATCTCATCGAAGTGATGCTTCAAGGCATAAGCGGAAAAGACGCCCGTGACGCCCGGATCGAAGCCCGAGCCGAGCAGCGCCGTGATGCCGGCTTCCTTGAAGCGGTCATTGTACTCCCACTGCCATTTGTATTCAAACTTCGCCGTGTCCTCCGGCTCGTAGTTTGCCGTATCGACATAGTGCGTCTTCGTCGCAAGGCACGCGTCCATGATCGTCAGATCCTGGTACGGCAGCGCGAGATTCAAGACGACGTCGGGCTTCTCCCGCTCAATCAGGGAGATGAGCTCGTCCGTCTTGTCCGCATCCACCTGCGCCGTCGTGATTTTCGTCTTGCCGCCCGCGAGCTTTTCCTTCAATGCGTCGCACTTTGCCTTCGTGCGGCTCGCAATGCAAATTTCCTCAAAGGCGTCGCTGTTCTGGCAGCACTTGTGCACGGCGACGCTTGCGACGCCGCCCGCGCCGATGATCAAAGCCTTTCCCATGATTTTCCTCCTGTCGTCAACTCAAGGGCGTTCGCCGCCCGCATCAAACCATCTCTGCTCCGCGAATTGCCGGCTCTTCCCAAGCGAGAAGCATCTCTCGGAGGAGCTTCAAGGCCACCGCCGTCGATGCGCCGCTCGCATCGTAGTGCGGCGACAGTTCGACCATGTCGCAACCGACGATGCGGTCGAGCCGCAGCGTCTTTCGGAGCGCACGAAGAAGATCGAGGAAGCTCACGCCGCCCGGCTCGGGCGTGCCCGTGCCGGGAAAACCACTCGGATCGAGCACATCGAGATCGAGCGTCAAGTACACGGGCTTTCCCATGAGTTCAGAGAGACTCCATTCAAGCCCCGTGAAATCGAAGCGCTGCAAATGCGTGTGCTCCTTCGCCCAGAGGAACTCCGCGCGCTCGCCGCTCCGTATGCCGAACTGATGAATGCGTCCGTCCCCCAAGATATCCCAGGCGCGACGCATGACCGTCGCGTGCGAGAGCTTCGCGCCCAAGTAATCATCGCGCAGATCCGTATGCGCATCGAAATGCACGATATGGAGATCTTCGTAGCGCTCAGCGAGCGCACGCACGACGGGAAGCGTCACGAGATGCTCGCCGCCGATCATGAAGGGCTTCTTGCCATCGGCGAGCAGGTTCCGCGCAAAGTCCTCGATCTGCCCCAGGGCGCGAGCCGTATCGCCAAAGCAAAGCTCCAAGTCGCCGCCGTCAAAGACGCGCGTCTCCTCCATATCAAGGTCGAGATATGGGCTGTACGTCTCCAGCCCGTACGACTCGGCACGCATCGTGCGGCTCGCAAAGCGCGTGCCCGGGCGAAACGACGTCGTCGAATCGAAAGGTGCGCCGAAGAGCACGATGCGCGACTCTTCATACGATGTGTCGCAGCCCAGAAAAGTTTCTACATTATCTTTCAACATCGCGCAGCATCTCCTCCACATAGGTCGGCAAGGCGAAAGCGCCGATATGCAGCTTCGTATTGTAGTAGCGCGTCTTGATGCCGAGCCGCTTCCAACGCTGCCAATCAACACCCTCGATGGGCGCACGCTTCTTCGACGCGAAGCCGAAGAGCCAGTGCCCCGACGGATACGTCGGGATATGCGCCTGATAGACGCGGCTAATGGGGAACGACTCGACGATGCGCTTGTGCGCACGCTGCATGGCATAGGCGTCGTCCTTGTAAAACGGGCTTTCGTGCTGATTGACCATGATGCCGTCCTCGTGCAGAGCTTTGAAGCAGTTACCGTAGAACTCCTTCGTAAAAAGCCCCTCGCCCGGCCCGAAAGGATCGGTCGAATCCACGAGGATCAAATCATACTCGTCCTCAGGCTGGCGAATGAAGCGCAGTCCATCTTCGAAGAAGAAGCGAATGCGCGAATCTGCAAGACACGCCGCCGTCTGCGGCAAGTGCTCGCGGCATGCCTCGACGACCATCTCGTCGATTTCCACGAGGTCGATGCGCTCGACGCTTTTGTAGCGCAGAAGCTCGCGTACCGTGCCGCCGTCGCCGCCGCCGATGACGAGGATGCGCTTCGCCTCGGGATTGACGCACATCGGCACATGCACGATCATCTCATGGTAGATGAACTCGTCCTTCTCCGTCAGCATCATGTAGCCGTCGATTGTCAGAAAGCGGCCGAACTCCGGCGATTCGAAGATGTCGATGCGCTGAAAGTCGCTCCTGCCCGAGTAGATCTGCCGATCGACCTTGATGGAAAAGCCCGCATTCTTCGTGTGCTTCTCCGTAAACCAAAGATTCATGCCTAAGTCTCCTTCATCACGTTGAGCCGCCGGATCTCCATATCCTCAGGCCCCGTCAGCGAGCAGCCCTTCTTCTTCGCGTAGCGGATATAATCGAGGATGTCCGCCGTCACAAGCTCGCCCGGTGCGAGGATTGGAATGCCCGGCGGATAGCACATGACGAACTCGCCCGCGACGCGCCCTGCCGTCTCGGCGATGGGAAGCGCCTCCTTCTCAGCGTAGAACGCTTCCTGCGGGCCGCAGACGATCTTCGGGCTGATGTACTCGACCTCCAGCATATTTTTCGGCGGCTTCTTATAGTTGCGGCGAATTTCGGCAAGCGCGGATACGAGACGCTCAATGTCCTTGGGGCGATCGCCGATTGAGACGTAAGCGAGGAGGTTCGCCATATCGCCGAACTCCGTCTGAATATCGTACTCGTCACGCAGGAGGTCGTAGACTTCAATGCCCGCAAGCCCCAGAGAGCGCGTGAAGATCGAAAGTTTCGTGACATCGAAATCGAAGACGGCGTCGCCGTCGGCAAGTTCCTTCGCATAGGCATAGTAATCGCCGATGGCGTTGATCTCAGAACGCGCATATTCGACGTGACGGATGACCTTATCGATCGTCTCGCGCCCACGAATCGCAAGGTTACGCCGCGAGATATCGAGGCTTACCATGAGAAGGTACGACGCACTCGTCGTCTGCGTGAGGTTGATGATCTGATGCACATAGCCCTCGTGCACGCGCTCACCGATCAAAAGGAGCGAGCTTTGCGTCAGAGAGCCGCCCGACTTGTGCATGCTCACCGACGCCATGTCCGCCCCCGCCGCCATGGCGGAAACGGGCAAATGATCGTGGAAGTAAAAGTGTGTGCCGTGCGCCTCATCGGCGAGGAGCAGCATGCCGTGCGCATGAGCGAGATCGGCGATGGCGCGGATGTTCGAGCATATCCCGTAATACGTCGGATTGTTGACGAAGATCGCCCTCGCGTCCGGATTCTCCTCGATCGCACGCTCGACATCGGCGAGCCTCATGCCGAGCGCGATGCCGAGCCGCCGATCCATCTGTGGATTCACATAGACAGGAACAGCGCCCGAGAGGATCATCGCGTTGATGACGCTTCGATGCACATTGCGCGGCAAGATGATCTTCTCGCCGCGCTTCGCCGCCGTCAGAATCATCGTCTGCACCGAACTCGTCGTGCCGCCGACCATGAAGAAGGCATGCGCCGCGCCGAAAGCCCGCGCCGCCAAATCCTCCGCTTCGCGAATCACCGATACGGGATGGCAAAGGTTGTCGAGCATTTTCATCGAATTGACGTCGACGGAAAGGCACTTCTCGCCAAGAAAGTCCACAAGCTCCGCGTTGCCGCGTCCGCGCTTGTGCCCCGGCACGTCAAAAGGCACGACGCGCCTGCTCTTGAAGCGCTCCAGAGCTTCAAGAACAGGCGCCCTGTCCTGCGTATAGTAGTCGAATGCTTCCAATCCTTCTCTTTCCTCCCAAAGAGCAAAGCGCAAAGCCCCACTCAGAATACATTGCTGCCGCTGTAGATCTCAATCATCTCGCGCCGCAGACTGTTGCTGATCGCGAGCCGCGTCTTCGGCGGTATCTCGTAAATATCCGTATTGAAGAGGTAATTCTGCAGCTCGATCTCCTTGATGAGCATGCGCGTGTGGAAAATATTCGCCTGATAGACATTGATGTCCATGGCATCGTACGTCGCCAAGGTCTCCGACTTGATATACTCCTGAATCGACGACATCTTGTCGTCCATAAAGAGCTTCTTTCCCGTCACATCGCGCGTGAAGCCGCGCACGCGGTAATCCATCGTGATGATATCCGAATCAAACTTGCCGATGAGGTAGTCGAGCGTCTTCAAAGGCGTGATCTCGCCGCACGTCGCCACGTCGATGTCGACACGGAACGTCGCAATGCTCGTCTCGGGGTGGAACTCGGGATACGTATGCACGGTCACATGGCTCTTGTCAAGGTGCGCGACAATCTCGTCATTCAGCAGCGGCTTCTTGTGCCCCGCTGCATCCTCTTCCGAAATGAGGAAGGTCACGCTCGCGCCCTGCGGATCGTAATCCTGCTTCGAGATGCTCAGGACATGTGCGCCGATCATCTCCGTCACGCGCATGAGGATCTTCGTCAAGCGCTCTGAGTTGTACTGCGAGTCAATATATTTGATGTAGTCCTGCTGCTCACGCTGCGATTTCGCGTAGCAAATATCGTAGATATTGAAGCTCAAAGACTTCGTCAGATTATTGAACCCGTATAACTTCAGCTTTCCTTCCAACCCGCACGTCCCATCCTTCCCTTGGCTGACAAGAAAAGGCAGATAACGAGCTATCGCTGCGTCACCTGCCGTTCATTTTCGTTTTTGCTAGCTCTGCCTTATTATAATGGAAATTTCGTGCTTTGACAAGACTTCATCACAGCAAACTGGAGGACAACTCACCCTTTGACGAGCGCTGCGTATTTGGCACGTTCCGCTGCAGGAATCTGCAGAATATCCATCGCCTTTTCCATGGAAAAGTTCAATTTCTCCATCATGCTGCGAATAGAAAGCGCCATCCCTTCGGCTTTTCCTTCGGCTTTTCCTTCAGCCTTGCCCTTGGCAAGACCCTGACGTTCCCCTTCCCTGAAACCCTCTTTCCTTTCCTCCATCATTTTCATCGCGAAAGTCATGTAACTCACCCTCTCTTCGTTCTCTTTCTTGATTCGCCGAATTTCCTCGTCAATTTCCTTTACAAGAGGATTGTCGCATACGATACCGTTCACATAATCGAGAAACGCTTTGACTCCTTCATCCACATCATTCAGCGTACCCTTAGCATTTAAGAAAATTTTTATTGCCCCGTCAGAAAGCTCAAGCTTCTTATCCTCCACGCATAGATTGCGAAAAGTGTAGATATGCCGCCCCTTGCTGAAAGGATCAAAAGGACAGATAAAAATGATAACGGTTTTGTTTAAGTCGTCATAGTCCGCACCTGCCGCCAAGAGATCGGCATCAATCATTGACTGGTAGTAGCGCGTACGCTTGAAAAGACTTTCCCCTTCAAGCATACAAACCTGCATTTCGATGTTGTATACTGTATTAGCATCGTCGCGCACATAGACATCCATGCGAACACCCTTGCCTTGATAGCGTGCGCTCATGGATTTTTCTGTTTCCAGATAATGGATGTCCTTGATTTCCACACGGAGAATTCCTTGCAGCAAGTTCAGGCATATCCGTTTGACGCCCATGATGAGTTTGAACATGTAATCATCTTGAATCGTCAAGTCTTCCCACGGCTTGATGCGGTACATCTTCCTCACTTCCTTATTTGTATTATACTACATTTTGCCGCATTCCGCCAAGAATTGCTGCAGCAACAACCTGCATACAATGTCCAAAAAACTAACGGTTGCATGTGCAGCTCACTCGATTCTTCACATAGAAAAATCCCCAAGAAAATTGGACTTCTCGGGGATTTTCATTTTTATATAAGCGACTGCTTCACTCGCATCCGTCACTTATCACATTATTTTTCCTCACTTCGCCATAAGCTTCGCAAGCTTGTTCGCAAAGTCTACGGGATTCTCGGGCAGGATGCCTTCGATGATCAGCGCCTGCGTGTAGAGAAGATCGCAGTAGTCCTTGAAGTCCTCCGTTTCCTTGCCTGCTTCGTGCAAGGCCTGCAGGCGCGTGAAAATCTCATGGTGCGGGTTGATCTCAAGGATGCGGCGCGCCTTGAACATCGGGTTGTCCATCTCGGAGAACGTGTGCTCCATCGAGAGGCTCGGGCCCATCGCGTCCGCCACGAGGCAGACGGCGCTCGACTTGAGACGCGAGGTCAGCTTGACTTCCGCCACGCGGTCGCCCAAGGCTTCCTTGACGTCCTTCAGAAGATCGTCGTTCTTCTTTTGGATGTCTTCCGTCTCCTTCTTCGCCTCCTGCGACTCGGCATCGTCAAGATCCAAGTCACCGCGGCTGATCGAGTGGAACTTCTTGCCCTCATACTCGCGCAGCGTCTCAATCGTGAACTCGTCGACGGGATCGGTCAGGTAGAGGACTTCGATGCCCTTTTCGCGCAGAAGTTCCATCTGCGGTAATTTCTCGATCGTCGCCTTGTCCGCGCCCGTCGCATAGTAGATTTCCTTCTGGCTCTCTGGCATGCGCGAGACATACTCCTTAAGCGTTGCGAGCTTGCCTTCTTTCGAGCTGAGGAAGAGCAGCAAGTCCTTGAGCTTGTCGGCCGTGTTCTCGCCGCTGTAGATGCTGTTGTAAATGCCGATCTTCAGCGACTTGCCGAATTCCGCCCAGAACCTCTCGTACTTCTCGCGCTCGTTCTTCAGCGTGCGCTCCAACGTCTTCAGGATGTTCTTCTCAAGATTCCTGCCGATGGTCTTGAGTTCGCGGCTCTGCTGCAGAAGCTCGCGCGAGATGTTGAGCGAGAGGTCGGGCGAGTCGACGAGCCCCTTCATGAAGCGCAGGTAATCGGGCAGGAGATCCTTGCACTTGTCCATGATGAAGACGTGGCGCGAGTAAAGCTGCACGCCCGGCTCAAAGTCCGTGTGGTAGAGGTTGAAGGGCGCGTGCGCGGGAATGAAGAGCAGCGCCGTGTACTCGACCGCGCCTTCCGCCTTCGTGTGGAAGATCTCCATCGGGTCTTCCCACTCGTGGAATTGATTCTTCAAGAACTCGTTGTATTCCTCAGGCTTGATATCGCTCTTGTTCTTCGTCCAGAGCGGCGTCATGGAATTGAGCGTGCGCACCTCCGTGCGCTTCGTTTTCTCCGCGCCTTCGATGGGTTTGCCGTCTTCATCCTTCGGCGTTTCCTCGATCTCGAAACTCATCTTGATCGGGTAGCGCACATAGTCCGAATACTTCTTGACGAGACCTTCAAGCTTGTACTTGTCGAGGAAGTTCTCCTCAGCCTCCGCACCGTAGTATTCCTTGGCGAGCGTGATGACGATCGTCGTGCCGTGCTTCTCCTTGTCGCACTCTTCTATGCTGTAGGTGCCGTCGCCCGTCGATTCCCAGCGTATGCCCTGCTTCTCGCCCGCCTTGCGTGTGAGGATCGTGACCTTCTCGGCGACCATGAAGGCGGAGTAGAAGCCCACGCCGAACTGACCGATCAGTTCCTTCTCGTCAACCGCTCCGTTCTCTTCCTTCGTACGCTGCAGCTGCTCCAAGAACGCCTTCGTTCCCGACTTCGCAATCGTGCCGATGTTCTCGACGACTTCCTCCTCCGTCATGCCGATGCCGTTGTCCGAGATAGAAAGCGTATGCGACGCCTCATCCGGCACGAGGAAAATCTCCGCACTCTCATCGCCCTCTCGCAAAGCGCTGTCCGTCAAGGCGGCGAAATGCAGCTTGTCGAGCGCATCCGACGCGTTTGAAATAAGCTCCCGCAAAAAGATCTCGTGATTCGTATAGATGGAATGAATCATCAAGTCGAGAAGCTGTTTTGTTTCTGCCTGAAATTCATGCTGTACCTTTGCCATGAAAAAATCTCCTTTACATGAAAATGCACGGGCGGCAAACTGCGCTATGCGCCGTTCATCCCGTGCATTATCATACTACATAAAGGTCAAAAAGTCAATATCCTCCGCACAAATTACAAATCTTGGAGCGTCGAAATGCCCGCGCGGAATTCCGAAACGTTTTTCGCCGTGATTTCGGGGTTGTCGATCAACTCGATCTTGAAGGCGCGTCCCTTTTCCGAGCGCAGGAAGACGACTGCCATCTGCGTGTCCGCCGTCGCTTCGGTGTCAAGCTCTCCGTCTCCGTCCGTATCGACCATGATAGTCTTCGCTGTCACGGCGAAGACGCCCTTCGTCTTTGCCGTAATCGGTATGATATCGACGACAGCATAGGCGCTGTTTTCCTTCAACTGCGTGAGGAGAAGCGCCTCATCCTTCTGCGAGAGTTTCGTGAGATCGGGCAGATCCCCCTTGGCGAAACCGTCAGGAACGATGACCCAAGCCTTGTTGATCTTGTAGCCGTCGTTGGCGAAGACGAGCACGCTGCCCTTCTCATCCTCATGCAGCACGCTTGCGGGCAGAACGCCGAGCGGCTTCGTCGGACACATGATGCTGTAGCCTTCCTCCTTGTTCGTATAGGTGTAAGGCTCGGCGCCCGCCGTCTGCGGCATCACCGCTGTCGCTGCGAACATCGCACAAAAGGCGAAGGCTGCAGCAAAAATCTTCTTCAGCTTCATAAAAAATCTCCTTTCCCAATTTCCCAAAATATCGGCAGAGTTACCTCTTGCTGTTCATGCCATCATACAACGAAAAATCTAAAGCCTCCTTACATTCGCTTAAATAATCAGCGATAAAGGCTGAAACTTGTCTAAAAGGCCGTATGACAAAATTTGTGTTCCATTCAATGCGGAACGTCTAGAAGCAGATCTCGCACCATGGCGAGCGCAACTTCTGTCGACTGACGCTTGACCTCTGCACGCGAGCCGCTGAACACATGACGCACTGCGTGCGTCATGTGTTCAGCGGCGACAGCGATATAGACAAGCCCCACGGGCTTCTCTGCCGTCGCGCCGCCCGGCCCCGCGATGCCCGTGATACCAACGCCGATATTGGCGGGAATCGCACGGCGCACGCCCTCCGCCATCTCTCGTGCCGTCTCCTCGGACACGGCACCGAACGCCTTGAGCGTCGCCTCGTGCACGCCGACGAGCGAGGCCTTGACCTCGTTCGTATAAGATACGACAGCTCCCATGACATAGGCGGAACTTCCCGCGACATCGGTCAGGCGGCTCGTCAGAAGACCGCCCGTACACGACTCGGCGCAGGCGATCGTCCTGCCGCACTCACGCAGCAGTCGTCCGACAAGCGCCTCCAACGACTCCCTTTCCTCGGCCATGCCTGCACACCCTTCCAAAATCCTTCCGCCTTTCGTTTCCTAAGCGTCGCCGCCCATACATCGTACAAACCGTACCCTCACTCGACAAGCTCACCGACCGCATCGTAGGTGAAGCCCTGCACAATGCGCACACGCACGATGTCGCCCGGCCGGCTCACCGCATCGCCTTCGATGAAGATCTGCCCATCGACGCCCGGCGCTTCGCGATAGGAGCGCCCAAAGGCAAGATTCGGCTGCTCCTCGTCGCGGCCTTCGACGAGCACGTCAAGCTCCTTGCCCTCAAGCCCTTGGTTCAGTTCCTCCGAAATCTTACACTGCACGCTCATGAGATCATGGTAACGCTCCTGCACGACATCCTCGGGCACTTGGCGCATCATGGAAGCGGCAGGCGTATCCTCCTCCTGCGAATAGGTGAAGATCCCCACTTTCTCAAAGCGCTGCTCGATGAGGAAGCGGCGCAGCGTCTGGTACTGCGCATCCGTCTCGCCAGGAAATCCCACGATGAAGGTAGAGCGAACAGCGACGTTCGGTATGCGCGCGCGAATCTTCTTGAGAAGCGTCACAACCTCCTCCTGCGTATCGGGGCGACGCATCGACTTCAGGATCGAATTGTGCGCATGCTGCAGCGGCAAGTCGACGTACTTGCATATCTTCGGCTCCTGCGCAATCGTCGTGATGAGTTCATCGGTGAAATTCTTCGGATAGCAGTAGAGCACACGCATCCACTCGACCTTCTCGATTTTCACAAGCTCCTGCAAGAGACGCGCCAAGGACGGCTCGCCGTAGATGTCCTTGCCGTAATACGTCGAATCCTGCGCGACGAGTATGATCTCCCGCACGCCCTCGGCGGCAAGGCGTGTGACCTCGCGCTTGATATCGTCCATCGATCGGCTGCGAAAGCGTCCGCGAATCAGCGGAATAGCGCAGAAGGCGCAGCGATGGTCGCAGCCCTCGGCGATCTTCACGTAAGCGGAGTAAGCAGGCGTCGTCAAAATGCGCGGCGTCTTCGCATCGTAAACAATCTCATTCTCTCCTGCCAAGACGATGCGGTTGCCCGCCAGAGTCTCACGCACCGCCTCCATGATGCGGTTCCATGCGCCCGTGCCAATGATGGCATCGGCCTCGGGCATGTCGTCCAAAAGCTCCTGATGATAGCGTTCCCCGAGACAGCCTGCGATGATGAGCGAACGACAGCAGCCCGTTTCCTTGTACTCCGCCATATTGAGCACCGTCGTAATGGATTCCTCCTTCGCCGACTGGATGAAAGCGCATGTATTAACGATGATGATCTCCGCTTCTGCCGGATCGGGCGTAAGCTCGATGCCGTTGTCCTGCAAGATACCGAGCATGACTTCCGTATCGACGAGATTCTTGGCGCAGCCGAGGCTGATGAATCCTGCTTTCAAAAAATTTCCCCCTCAAGGTATATTCAAGGTATATCAAGCATAAGGGGAGGAATCCATAGATTCCTCCCACCATCATCTTTTACTGCAGCCGCACTTCCTTCACCCAACGATCCAAGAGATCGTGACGCTGGCTCGGGCTGAACTCCTGCGGCTTGGAAAAGAGCACGACGTCTTTCCCCGGAAAAGACTTATAGGCGATCGTCACAGGATTGAGCGGCACGAAGAAGAACTCCCGGCTCTGCAGGGTGAGCTGCGCTTCATCGCTCAGCAGCCACTCCGCAAAGGCCTCTGCCTGCTCCTCGTTCTTTGCTCCCTCGACCAGTCCCACGCCCGTCAGCGTGTACGCCGTGCCGTCCTCGGGGTAGATGATCTGCAAGGGATAGCCTTGATGGATGTAGCGCATGACCTCGCTCTGCACGGCGATGGAAATGTCGACCTCGCCCATGCCCGCCATGCGCACGGGCGTCGAAAGGTATTTGGAATACTGCACGACCTTGGGCTGTATGCCGCGCAGGATGTCATACGTCGCCGCATCGCCGAACTGCGACATCATGGAGAAGAAGAGATTCGCCGACGCATCCGCCGCAAAAAAGTCGGTAATGCCGACGCGCATCCCCTGCATCGTGGCAAGTTCCGTCCACGTATTGGGCACGCGCGGCACAGTCCGCACATAGTCGCGGTTAGCGCAGAATACGACGGGATCGTACCAGATGCCCGTCCACGCAGCAGACGCATCCTTGAAGGACGCGCTGACCGAGTCCGTGCTCTCCGAGACGTACGGCTGCAGATCACCGTCTGCCGCCGCCTTCTCCAATGTCGCACGATCGGCGAGCACGAGATCCGCCCCGCCCTTGCCAATCGCGGCATCCTGGTGCAGCTTCTGCAAGACCTCGGCCGAACTTACGGGAACGAAGTTCACCTGCACGCGCTTTGCCTTCTCGTATCCTTCAGCAAGGATTCCCGCATGCTCGGGCGGCAAGGTCGTATATACCGTGACGGACTGCTGAGGTCGCTCCCGCCGCGTCCTGTCCGCATGCCCCGCCAAATTGTCCGAAATCGTCGCGATCAAAAGAACCAGCATGAACGCCACGAGGAGCAGGGATGTATATCGTCGCATCGCTTTCCCTCCTTGGTTCTTATCGAAGCGCCGACAGATTCAGCGCTTCCTTGAAAGTATATCATTGGGTACATTATACATAAAATGCCGCACTTATACAACTGCCTATACATGATAGCATATATATGCTATCATAACATTAAGTTTACGAAAGAACAGGTGACGACCATGAGCCTCGATGGATTTTCCACACAGCCCTTAGTCAGGGAACTGCGCGCCGCGCTGCTAGGCGGACGCATCGACAAGATCACGCAGCCGACGAAAGCCTCCGTCTTCTTGAGCATACGCCAGCCCGGCAGGAATCACCTGCTGCACATCGCGGCAAGCCCTCAGGCAAGCGCCGTCTTCCTCGCGACGAAGCCGCCCGAGAATCCAGCTGAACCGCCGCTCTTCTGCATGGTTCTGCGCAAGCAGCTCGAAGGAAGCCGCATCGCCGACATCCGCCAGCACTCGCTCGACCGCATCCTCTGCTTTGACTTCGACTCCCTCGCGGCCGGCGGCAAGATCGTCACGAAGACGCTCATCGTCGAACTCATCGGCAAGTACAGCAACATCATCCTCGTGCAGGACGGCGTCGTCATCGACGCTCTCAAGAAAGTCGGCAGCGCGAACAGCCGCACGCGCCTCATTCTGCCCGCACGCGAATACGCACCGCCGCCCGCTCAGGAAAAGCTCGACCTGCGCACCGTGAAGCCCGACGTCATCGTCGAACGCCTCGCACAAGATGCGGAAGCGACGCTCTGCAAAGGACTTTTGAACATCTGTCTGGGATTCGGCCCGGTGAGCGCCCGCGAGGTCATTTTTTCTGCCGGATTGCCCGAGAAGATGAGCTGCGCCGACTTGGACGCAAAGGACAAGGAAGCGCTGCAATGCGCCCTCGCTGAAGTCTATGCTGCCTGCATAGAGGAAGAAGCTGCGCCCGGCCTCACTCTTGACAAGAACAGCAAGGTGCTCGCGACCTCACCCTTTCCTCTCCATTACTTCCCGGCAGAAAGCACGCAGCTCTCCTTTCCCACGATCAGCGCGATGCTCGAAAAAGCCACGCAGCTTGCGGGAGCCTACACGCCGCCCGAAAAGGATCGCCTGAAGAAATTCGTCAAGACCGAACTCACGCGTGCCGAAAACAAGCTCGGCATCCTGCAGGAAGAGCTTCGCCAAGCAGAAAACGCCGAGGACTACAAAATCTTTGGTGACAATCTCATGACGTACGCGCATCTCTACGAAGACCACGCCGACGCCTCGCTGACCGTCGACAACATCTACAGCGAAGCGGGCGAAAAGATCACGCTGAAACTCGACCAGAGATTGACGCTCAGTCAGAACATGCAGGCGTTCTACCACAAGTACGACAAGCTCAAGCGTGCGCAGAAGCTGCTCGACGGGCAGATCGCACTCTGCGAGGAAAACATCCGCTATCTCTCCAGCGTCGAAAGCTCCCTCGCCGCCTCCTCGACACTGCCCGAAATCGAAGAGATCAAAGATGAGCTGATTCAAAGCGGCTTCCTCAAGGAGAGCACGAAAAAAAAGCGGCAGGACAAGCCTTCCGCTCCCTTTCGCTTCGTGACCGAGGACGGCAAGAGCATCCTCGTCGGCAAGAACAATTACCAGAACGACCGCCTGACCTTCCACACGGCGGCACCCGACGACATTTGGCTGCACGCCAAGGACATCCCCGGCTCGCACGTCATCCTGCGCCTCTCAGGCGAAGAGCCGAGCGAAGAGAGCCTGCACCACGCCGCCCTCCTCGCTGCACACTTCAGCAAGGCGCAGGATTCCTCGAACGTGCCCGTCGACTACACCTACCGACGCTATGTAAAAAAGCCCTCCGGCTCACGTCCGGGCTTCGTCATCTTCACGCGCCAGAAGACGCTTTACGTGACGCCTTCGGCAGAAGACGCGGCAAGACTGCTTCTCGAAGAGCGCTGACAGCCGCCCGCTTCAGCGCTTGCCCGTCGAGCCGAAACCTCCCGTGCGCGCTTCGCCCGTGCCCGCCTCGTCGTCATCGGCGACGAGATACTTGTAGAAGATGCCCTGCGCGATGCGCATGCCCTTCTCCACATGAAAATCCGACGCGCCGAGATTCAGGATCGCCACCATGATATGCCCCTCGTTCTCCTCGTTGTCATAGTAATCCGCGTCGATGATTCCCTGCGCATTGACGAGCATGAGCTGATGCTTGAGCGAGATTCCAGAACGGATGTGCAGTCCGAGATACTCATCCTTCTGCATGTACGCCTTGAGTCCCGTCGGCACGATCGTCACCTTGCCGCACGGCAATACGCAGTCCTTTGCCGCCGCGAGATCGTAGCCCGCGCTCGCCGCCGTCTTTCTCTGCGGCAGGGAAAGACCCGCCGCTTCATACGCCTTGATGATTTCAAATCCACGCTTTCGCAAAGTATTTCCTCCTAAGATCTTCGCCGCATCACGAAGAAGAGCCTTCCCCCTCTGCGGGAGAAGGCTCTTCTTATTTTTCCACCTCGCCGGCCGACGCAAGCTTCGTCGCCACGATCGTCGATATGGCGTGCTTGTAAACAAGATTCTGCTTGCCCGCCACCTCAAGAATCACCGTGAAATTGTCGAAGCCCTTGACATATCCCTTCATCTGGAAGCCGTTGAGCAGATGGATGCTGACTGCCCGGTTCTCCTTGCGCATCTGATTGAGAAAATTATCCTGTAAGTTCAGCGGTTTTACCGGCATGGAAAGACCTCCTTATATCCGTACAAATTTTTTCCAGCAGCAGCTCTTCCCCCTGCGACGCCGCATACCAATGTACATACGGCATCTTGCGAAACCAAGTGAGCTGGCGCTTCGCGAAATGGCGCGTCGCCTTCTTGATTTCCGCTGCGGCAAGCGGCAAGTCCATGCTTCCCGCAAGATAGGCAAGCATCTCGCGATAGCCGATGCCCTTCATCGCCGGACAGTCACGAGGTACGCCTTCCGCCAAGAGAGAGCGCACCTCGTCGGCAAGACCTGCCTCCAACATCGCATCGACACGTTCCTCGATACGTGCATAGAGCGCTTGCCGTTCGCGCCGCAGTCCGATGACATAGGCGTCGTAAGCAAGCTCCCCGCCTGCCGCCTCGCGCTGCTCGGAGATATGCTCGTTTCCCAAGGAAGCGACCTCCAAGGCACGCACGACGCGGCGGAAATCGTTGACATGCAGACGAGCCGCCGCCTCCGGATCGGCTTCCTGCAAAAGGCCATGGACAAACGCCTTGCCCTTTTCCTGTGCCAGCCTCTCAAACTTTTCACGATAGGCGCGATCGCCCGAAGTCTCGTTGAAAACGTACCCTTCCAGGAGCGACTTGATGTAAAGCCCCGTGCCGCCGACGACGAGCGGCAGCTTGCCGCGCGCGGCGATGCGTCCGATCTCCTCCCGCGCGAGGCGCTGAAAGTCCATGACGTTGAACGAAGCCGCAGGCGCGAGAATGTCGATGAAGTGATGCGGCACGGCACTCAACTCTTCTTTCGTCGGCTTCGCCGTGCCGATGTCGAAGCCCCGATAAAAGAGCATCGAATCGCCCGAGATGATTTCCGCATCAAGCCGTCGGGCAAGCGCGAGGGAAAGCGCGGTCTTGCCGACCGCCGTCGGCCCTATGAGGACGACGAGCCGCGCCTTCTTCATGCAAGCTCCAACGTACCGCCCGGCTCTACGATATGCACGGCGGCACGCGTCATGCCCTCCGTCACTTCCTTGTACCGCCCCGCTTCCTGTGCGATGACGGGCCAAGTGTTGTAGTGGATCGGTATGACGTTCTTCGTGTTGAGCCACTGTGCGGCAAGAGCCGCATCCTCAAGTCCCATCGTATAATT
The DNA here is from genome assembly GCF_000208405.1 of Selenomonas sputigena ATCC 35185. Taxonomy (NCBI): domain Bacteria; kingdom Bacillati; phylum Bacillota; class Negativicutes; order Selenomonadales; family Selenomonadaceae; genus Selenomonas; species Selenomonas sputigena. The sequence continues at coordinate 1,438,506 of NC_015437.1, forward strand.
GTCGCCGATGGGCAGAACCGCGTAGTCGAGCGGATCCTTCTGTCCGATGAGCTTCATGTCGCTGAAAAGCGCCGTATCACCGGCAAAGTAGACGTTGATGCCGCCGATCTGGATGACGTAGCCGCAGGCGATGCCGCCCGCGACGCCCGAGCTGTGCAGCGCCATCGTCATGCGCACCTTGCCGAAGGGCAGCTTGACCGAGCCGCCGATGTTCATGCCGTGCGTCTTGATGTCGCTCTCCGCCTGCAAACAGACGTCGAGCACCTCTGGAATACCCAAGACCATCGCGCCCGTGCGCTTGGCGATGGCAGGTGCGTCGCCGAGATGATCGCCGTGCGCGTGCGTCAGCAAGATGTAGTCGCACTCCACCTCATCCGCCTGAATTGCAGCGAGCGGATTTCCCGTGAGGAACGGATCGGTCAGAACCTTCGACGTGCCGTCATCGAGCAAGAACGAAGCGTGCCCGTAATACGTATACTTGATCATCGCATTTGACTCCTCCCATTTTAGTCGAGCACAAAAAAGCTATATATTGTATAATTAAACAAAAAAGTTGAAAAACCTTCCTACAAACGGAAATGGAGGAGGAAAAACATGCACTCCCATGAATTTTCCCTGCCGCAGGGCACGATCGCGTTCTCTCGGGCGCTTCCCGCACATATCTGCACCTTGGTCACAGGGGGCCGCCCGCCCGCCGCCGACTGGCTGCAAAGGGCGCGGCGCGGCAAGCTCTGGGTGATCGATCACGGCGTCGATCTCTGCCACGCGATGAAATGCGTACCCGACTTCCTGCTCGGCGACGCAGACAGCGCCTCGCCCGCCGCCTGGTCTTGGGCGCTCGCCGAAGGCGTCCCCTGCGAGCGCTTCGATGTCAAGAAGGATCTCACGGACACGCAGCTCGCACTTGTCAAAATCAAGGAGAAAGCCCCCGACACGTTTCTCCTGCTCACGGGGGCTTTCGGCGGCCGCTTCGATCACGCCATGAGCACGCTCTTTTCCTGCGCCTTCAGCGGCATCCCGATGATTCTGGCGGACGAGCAGGAAGCGTGCTTCTTCCTGCACGAAGAAGACAGCCTTTCCTTCACCGCAAAGCAAACGCCCAAGGCTATCTCTCTCCTCGCCTTGGGCGGCGAATGTCGCGGCGTCTCTCTAGCGGGAACACAATGGCCGCTCGAAGGCGCCGTCCTGCGCCAGGAAGAACCCTACGCCGTGAGCAACGAACTGGCGGAAGGAAGCTCCTCCTTCCGCGCCAGCCTGCAAGCGGGTACGCTCGCCGTCTATCTCTACTGGCAATGACGCCGAAAGCCGCGGCGCACGCCCGCCGCCTCGTAGAGCACAAGGGCGGCGGCGGTCGCCACGTTGAGCGATTCCGCCTTGCCGAACATCGGGATGAAGAGCTTTGCCTCGGCCATACGACGAACCTCGTCCGACACGCCGTTGCCCTCGTTGCCGAAGGCGAGCGCGAGCCGGCCGCTGTAATCCGCCGCATAGTACGGCTGTGCCGCCTCATCGAGATCGGCAGCCAAGAGCCGCACGCGTCCCTGCTGCAGGAACTCGCACAGCGCCGTGCGAGACACGTTCCGCACGACGGGCACATGAAAGACAGATCCCATGCTTGCGCGAACCGCCTTGGCAGAAAACACATCGATCGTATCCGCCAGACAGACGACGGCATCCGCGCCCGCCGCATCCGCCGTGCGCACGATCGTTCCCGCATTCCCCGGATCCTGCACGCCATCGAGCACGACGACGTGCATTTCCTGCCGCATCGCAAGAGCCGCAAGACTCGCTCCTCGCTCTTCCAGTACAAGCAAAATGCCCTGCGGCGCGTCGGTGTCGCTCGCCTTCATATAGACCTCGGGCGTCACCTCAGCGAGCGGGCAGCCGAGGGACTCCAGCCGCGCGAGGATGCGCTCTGCGCGCTCCTCGCGCGCCGCCTCGGCTGTGACGAGACAAAAGCGCGTCGTCCAGCCCGCCTCCGCCGCCATCTCGACGAGCCGCACGCCCTCGGCGACGACGACGCCTTCTTCCCTTCGCCGCCTGGCATTCTTCAAGCTCGCAATCCACTTGATCCTCTTATTCTGTGCGCTCTCGATCTTTTCCATCGTTCCTCCGCGGAAATTGTAGATATTATACGCACGAACATCCACTTTCATGACATTGTGCGCCGCCCTTACAGAAAGTTCCCCGAGCAGTCTGCACCCTTCGAGTTTGACTTCTTGGCTTTCATAAAAAAAGAGGAGCTATGGAAAGCTCCCCTTTCGTCATCTTCTTACTGATTTTCCTTGGCAATGGCGACGAGCTGGGCAAACGCCTTCTCATCGTGCACGGCAAGATCGGCAAACATCTTGCGGTTGACCTCGACGCCGGCCTTCGTTAAGCCGTTGATGAGACGGCTGTAGGAAATGCCGTTCATGCGTGCAGCCGCATTGATGCGGGCGATCCAGAGCTTGCGGAACTCGCCCTTCTTCGCGCGGCGATCACGACGCGCATAGTAGAGCGCCTTCATGACCGTCTCGTTCGCCTTCTTAAACTGCTTGCTCTTTGCGCCGCGATAGCCCTTGGCGAGCTTCAGAATCTTCTTATGGCGGCGATGCGCCGTAACGCCGGATTTTACTCTTGGCATATCTTATTCCTCCATTATCTTCGCTCGAATCTTACTTGTTCAGCATATCGCGCACGCGCCTGTGGTCAGCGGCGGCGACAAGCGTAGCCTTGCGCAGGTTGCGCTTGCGCTTCCTCGTCTTCTTCTCAAGGATATGGCTCTTGAACGCTTTGTTCCGCTTGAACTCACCGGAACCCGTTATCGAAAAGCGCTTGGCAGCGGCTCTGCGTGTCTTTACCTTTGGCATGTTTATTTTCCTCCTTTAGTCTGCGCCTTCGGGGCGAGAATCATCGTCATGTTCTTGCCCTCCAGCTTCGCATCGCGCTCGATGGAAACGAGCTCCTTGAGCCGGTCGGCCACCTTGTTCAAGACCTCTCGGCCAAGCTCCGGATGCGACAATTCGCGGCCACGGAACATGATCGTGACCTTGACCTTGTTTCCTTCTTCCAGAAAGCGAAGAGCATTCTTGAGCTTCACGTCGAAATCATGCTGCTCGATGTTCGGGCGCAGCTTGACCTCCTTGATCGTGACGATCTTCTGCTTCTTCTTCGCCTCCTTCTCCCTTTTTTGCTGCTCGTAACGGTACTTGCCGAAATCCATGATGCGGCAGACAGGAGGCTTCGCTTTCGGCGCAACCTCGACGAGATCGAGATGCTGCTCCTCCGCCATGCGCAAGGCATCGCGTGTCGCCATGATGCCGAGCTGCTCGCCGGACGCGCTCGTGACGCGTACCTCGCGAATGCGGATTTCTTCGTTGATTCTTAAAGAGTCCCTGCTAATGGGAAAACACCTCCTGGTGAACGAGCAAATAAAAAGGGCGGCAGACGCCACCCCTTCCTTTGCAAAACCTGCATATAAGACCCGCTCGACGCATGTCGGCAGGTGAGAAGCGGCGGCCTCTTCTTGAATTACTTGCCTATGTTATCATAGAAAACCGTATGCGTCAAGACATTTTTTCAAAATGCAGCGCAGCGAGCTGCGAATCTCGTCGATGAATCGCGCGGCTTCCCAGCCTACCCTTTCGGCTCTTCCAAAAGCGCTAAGAGTTCGTCGTAATCCTTCTTCAGCTTGTAGTATTCATCGGCAAGCTGCAGGGCGGCGAGCACACCGATCTTCGTGCCCGAGAAACTGCGGGTCTTTTTAGCGACGTCGCGCATGTTGTCATCCACGAGCTTGGCAAGCTGGCGCACATAGTCGGCAGGTTCATCGCTCTTGAGCGGATACACTTCGCCGAATATCTCAACGACTACCTTCTTCTTTTCCATCGTTTCACCCGCTGTCTCTTCAGGCGCGAAGCTCAGCGCCGCATTCTTTTTGGAGCGCCGCCAAGATCTTCGCTACGGCTTCGTCGGCTTCTTCGTCCTTCAAGGTCTTGTCCGCCGACTGGAAGTCGACGCTGAATGCCATGCTCTTCTTGCCCTCGGCGACCTGCTCGCCTGTGTAAACGTCGAAGAGGTGCAGATCCTTGAAGAACTTGCCCGCACTCTTTTCGATGGTGCGTGCGAGTTGCGCCGCGTCCGTCTGCTCGTCGACGAGCAGTGCGAGGTCGCGCGAGATCGCGGGGAAGCGCGGCAGCGGCTCATAGCGGAAGTTCTTCGCGCGATACTTGAGCAAGGTCTCGACGTCCATCTCGAAGATGTATGCCTTCTTGTGGATACCGAGCGCTTTCAGGACAGCAGGATGCACCTCGCCGAGCACGGCGATGACCTCCCTGCCCTTCTTGAAGAATGCCGTCTTCCCCGGATGCAGCGCGAAGTGTTCGCCGCTTTCCACCGTATAATTGGCGATAGAAAGACGCGCGAGGAGTTCTTCTACGACACCCTTGACATCGTAGAAGTCGACGGCTTCAGTGTCCTGATTCCAGCCGATCGGATGACGCCTGCCTGCAAGAAGCCCTGCGAGCTTCACGATTTCCTCGGGCTGCTCCGTCACGGGCAATTCCTTCGGCACAAAGATCGGCGCGACCTCGAAGAGGCGCAGATCTTCGTTCTTGCGCGAGAAGTTGCGCTGTGCGTTTTCCAAGAGGCTGGAAAGGAGCGTCGTTCGCACGAGCGGATATTCGTCCGTCAGCGGATTCATGATCGGCACGGCGCGGCGCAGGGCGCTCGCCTGCGGCACCTGCATCTTGTCGAACATGCTCGGATGCGTGAAACTGAAGGACACGGTTTCCGTCATGCCGAGTCCTGTGAGAATCTCCTTGATGCGGCCGATGAATGAGAGCCGCTCGCTCTGGCGTCCCTGCACGGCTTCGCCGCGCGGGCGCGTCGCGGCAATCTTGTCGTAGCCGTGGATGCGCGCGACTTCTTCAGAGATGTCCTCCATCAAGGTCACATCGCTGCGCCACGAGGGCACGCATGCGATGTACGAGCTGCTCTCCTCGCGCACGGCGAAGCCGAGTTTTTCGAGGATGCGCTTCATCTCCGCACCTTCGATCTCCGTGCCGAGACGCGCATTGACCGCCGCCGCGGTGAAAGTGACTTCCACAGGCGCCTTGGGCGTCGGATATACGTCGACGACGCCCGAGGCAACCGTGCAGGCGCCCATCTGCTGCAGGAGCTGCGCTGCACGATCGAGCGCACGCACCGTATGCGCGACGTCAACGCCGCGCTCGAAGCGCCCCGACGCCTCGGAGCGAAGGCCGAGGGCGCGGCTCATGCGGCGGATGCTCGCGCCATTGAACGCAGCGGCCTCCAGGACGACGGTCTGCGTCGCGTCGGTGACTTCCGATTCCAAACCGCCCATGACGCCGGCAAGACCCGCAGCCTTTTCCGCATCGGCGATGACAAGTTCCGTTCCCTTGGCGCGGCGCGAGGAATCGTCGAGCGTATGAAGCTCCTCCCCTTTTGCCGCAAGCCGCGCCGTGAGCTTCTTCCCCGCAATCTGCGCCCAATCGTAGGCATGCATGGGCTGGCCGAGCTCCAGCATGACGAAGTTCGTGACGTCGACGACATTGTTGATGGCGCGGATGCCTGCATCTTCCAGCCGCTTCGCCATCCATGCGGGCGACGGCGCGATCTTGACGTTCTGCAGGACGCGCGCGGAGAAGCGGCTGCAAAGCTCGGGCGCCGCTATGCCGATCTCGATGAGGTCAGAAGCCCTGACGGAGGCGTCTTCTTCGACGCGAATCTCAGGGAACTTCGCCTCGCCTCCCGTGAGCACGGCAGCTTCGCGCACAAGCCCCAAGACGCTGAAGCAGTCACCGCGGTTCGCCGTAAGCTCGAATTCCAAGACGACGCCGTCGAGTCCCAAGACCTTGCTCGCCGGAATCCCTACGGGCGTATCGGGCGGCAGGATGTAGATGCCGTTCTTTTGCTCCTCTGTCAGCTTCGATTCATCGAGCTTCAGCTCGCCGGCGGAACAAAGCATGCCGTTCGACACGATGCCGCGCAGTTTGCCCTTCGCAATCTTCAAGCCGTTCGGCAGATGCGCGCCGACGAGCGCGACGGGAACGATGTCCCCTTCATGCACGTTGTCCGCGCCCGTCTGAATCGTGACGAGTTCCTTTTGCCCCACATTCATCCGGCAAACGAGAAGATGATCGGAATCGGGATTCGGCTCAAGCTGTTCGATGCGTCCCGTGACGACCTTGTCCAGTCCGCTGTCCGCACGCACGACATTTTCCACGGGCACGCCCGCCATCGTGTATTTGTCGGCCAGTTCTTCCGCCGTCTCCTTGAAGTCTATATAGTCATGAAGCCATTCGATCGATACCTGCATGAAACTTTTCCTCCCCCTCAGAACTGATGCAAGAAGCGCACATCGTTGTCATAGAAAAGCCGCAGATCGTCGATGCCGTAGGAAAGCATGGCGATGCGCTCGACCCCCATGCCGAAGGCGAAGCCCGCGACCTTCTCGGGATCGTAGCCGCTCATCTTGAGGACGTTCGGATGCACCATGCCCGCACCGAGAATCTCCAGCCATCCCGTGCCCTTGCAGACGCGGCAGCCTTCGCCGTGGCACATGACGCACGAGATGTCAACCTCCGTGCTCGGCTCGGTGAACGGGAAGAAGCTCGGACGAAAGCGCACGCGAGCCTTTTCATCGAAAATCTGACGCAGGAAGTCTTCGAGCGTTCCCTTGAGGTCGGAGAAACGAATGCCCTTGTCGACGACAAGACCCTCGACTTGCGTGAACATCGGCGAATGCGTCGCGTCGTAATCGTCGCGGCGATAGACCCGGCCGGGAGCGATCATGCGGATCGGCGAATTCGGCTCGTGCGCCTGCATCGTGCGCGCCTGCACGGGAGAGGTGTGCGTACGCATGAGGATGTCCTCCGTGATGTAGAAGGAATCCTGCATATCGCGCGCCGGATGATCCTTCGGCAGGTTCAACGCTTCGAAATTGTAGTGGTCACGCTCGATTTCCGGCCCCTCTTCGACGCTGTAGCCCATCGCCATGAAGATGCTCTTGATGCGCTCCATCGTGACCGTCAAAGGATGCAGATGCCCCAGAGGCTCGCGCCGCCCGGGAAGCGTCACGTCGATCTTCTCGCCTGCAAGCTTCGCGGCAAGCGCCTCTTCGGCAAGCGCCGCACGCTTCTTCTCCAACGCGCTTTCGATCGCCGCGCGCGCCTCATTGACGATCTGCCCGAGACGCGGCCTCTCTGCAGGGTCGAGCTTTCCCATGCCGCGTTGGATCGCCGTCAGCTCGCCCTTCTTGCCGAACACCTTGACGCGGATGCCGTCAAGATCTGCGAGCGTCACGCCCGCCGCTTCGATGGCTGCGACGGCGTCCTCGCGAATCTTCGCTATCTTGCCTTCCATAGATGAAATGACCTCCCAAGCTGCAAAACGGCAAAGCAAAAACCCCCGCCCCCGCCAAGGGGCGAAGGTTCGTGTCGCTGCCCCCAAGCACTTCGGGGCATTCGCGCCCAGCCGTTCATTATTGTTGCAATACTGATAAAAGTATATTACAGAAGGGAAGAAAAGGCAAATCTTTTGATGGATGTAAATTATGAGGGAAAATTTTTAAGATAAAGCGAGCACGCCATGAAGGCAAGAACTCCAAGAATAAAATCTCCCACGGAAAGCCCCCTGATACATACCTTTGAAAAATAATCTTGTCAAATGAACTTTCCTGTGTTATTCTATCAAATAGTAAAATTACTACTCATGGGAAATCGTTCATGACGTTTCCCCATGCACAGGAGGTCATTATTTTGAAACGCAAAAACATGTTCCTTTGCCTGCTCACTGCCCTCTGCCTGCTCCTCACAGGATGCGGCGGCACGAACACGGCGGGAGGCGGCAAGGACGGCTCCTTCCACATCGTCACGTCCTTCTACCCCATGTACGTCGCCACCATCAACATCACACAGGGCGTCGACGGCGTGACCGTCACCAACATGACGAAGCCGCAGACGGGCTGCCTGCACGACTACCAGCTCATGACCGAGGACATGAAGACGCTCGAAAAAGCCGATGCCTTCGTCATCAACGGCGCAGGCATGGAGAGCTTCCTCGACAAGGTCGTCGAGCAGCAGAAGAACCTCAAGATCATCGACGCCTCCAAGGGCATCGAGCTTCTGAAAGACGACGATGAGGAGAATCCACATGTCTGGCTCAGCGTCACCGACGCCATCCTGCAGGTGAAGAACATCGCCGAGCAGCTCAAGGCGGCCGATCCCAAGCACGCCGACGCCTACGAAAAGAACGCTGCCGCCTACATCAAGAAGCTCGAAGCGCTCAAGGCCGAGATGCACACCGAACTCGACACCGTGCCGAACAAGGACATCGTGACCTTCCACGAAGCCTTCCCCTACTTCGCCAAGGAATTCGGCCTCAACATCATCAGCGTCGTCGAGCGCGAGCCGGGCACGGAGCCGACACCCGCAGAGCTGCAGGCGACGATCGAGCAGGTCAAGAAACTGCCCGTCAAGGTTCTCTTCACCGAGCCACAGTACTCGCCGAGCGCCGCTGAAACCATCGCGCGCGAAACGGGCGCGAAGATCTACACGCTCGATCCCGTCGTCACAGGCGAGGCGAACGATCAGGCACTCAATGCCTACATCGACACCATGAAGAAGAACATGGAAACGCTGAAGACGGCGCTGCAGTAAGCCTGCACTGCGAGAGAAGAAGCCGACTTCACGAACTTTCCCGAAAAGAAAGCGGACGCACCTCGAATCCATCGAGCTGCGTCCGCTTTTTCCATCTGGAAAAAATCCGAGATTCCTGTATAATGGTTATACTGCTGAATGAACTTTGACGCATGAGGTGTTTTGTGATGGATGTACGCGACGATTTCCTGCTCGCCAAGAACCAGAAGGTCGAGCAGAACGAGAAACTTTCCGCCAAGAGCAAGCGGCGTATGCAGAAGAGCAAATCGTTCAATACGATCAAATCTTACGCGAGCGATTGGAACGATTTTGCCGACTGGTGCGAGCATCACCAGATTGCTTCCCTGCCCGCAGAACCGGAGACCATCGTCAACTATATCAACGACCTCGCAGACAATGCGAAGGCGAACACGGTCTCGCGCCGCGTCACCGCCATCTCAGAGAACCACATCGCCGCCGGCTACAAGCGCGACAATCCCGCCCACTCAGGACTTGTGCGAAACGCCATGTCCGCCATCCGCAGGGAGAAGGGAACGTTCCAGCACGGCAAGGCGCCGATCCTCTTGGAGACGCTCTATTTGATCGCCGACGGCTTCGGCACGGACGAGGCCTCGATTCGTGACAAGGCGCTGCTCCTCCTCGGCTTTGCAGGAGCGTTCCGCCGCTCGGAACTCGTCGCGCTCACGGTCGAGGATGTCAGCTTCTCCGCCGAAGGCATGGTCGTCTTCATCGGCAAATCGAAGGGCGACCAACTCGGCAAGGGAAGCTATATCGGCATCCCCTATGCGCCCGACAAGGAAATCTGCGCCGTGCGTGCGCTCCGCGCGTGGCTCTCCCTCAGCGGCATCAAGAAAGGCCCGCTCTTCCGCCCCTTCAAGCGCAATCGTGAACTGCGCGATACGCAGCTCTCGGACAAGTCCGTGGCGCTCATCGTCAAGAAGTACATCAAGAAAGCCGGGCTCAGCGAGGAGGATTTTGCCGGGCACAGCCTGCGCCGAGGCTTCGCGACGAGCGCCGCGCAGCACGACGTCGATGCTCTGACCATCATGCGCCAGACGCGCCACAAATCAGAGAAGATGGTGCACCGCTACATCGAGCAGGGAAACATCTTCAAGGACAATCCACTCGCACGCATGTACGGCAAATAAGGAGGAGGATATGCCTCAGGCATATCCTCCTCCTTATTTGCTTCGTCCAAGCAAGAGCTTCCGATGGTGGAAGCCTCCTTATTTCGGATTGTACTCGATAATCTTGATATTCTTGTGCTCATTCAAATCGACGACCTGATCCTGCGTGATGCGAATGAGCGGATGCGCCGCAAAGTCCTCGGGATAGCCGACGAGGATGCCTTGGAGACCGTTGCTCAAGGTGACGGTCGAGCCGAGGAACACATGCTTGATGTTGTTGAGGAACGGCATGCAGACAGCAGGATCGAGCTTGCTGAACATGTCCTCGGAAATCTGCGCGATGGCACTGAACGGCGTCTGCTTCACATAACCTTCGCGCTCCGTCGTGATGTTGTCGTAGATGTCCGCGACGGCGATGATGCGCGCATACTCATGGATGTCCTTGCCCGTGAGTCCCGATGGGAAGCCCGATCCGTCCATGCGCTCGTGATGCTGCAAGGCTGCGAGACGCACGCCCTCAGAAACGTCCTTGTTGGCACTGAGGATATTGAAACCGTCGCGCGCATGATTGCGGTATGCTTCAAGATCTTCGCCCTTGAGCGTCTGGATGTTCTTTTCCAAGAGACGCTCCGTAAACTTCGTCTTGCCGATGTCGTGCATGAAGCCCGCCATGATGATGTCATGCGTCTTCTTCTGCGGAATGCGCATCCACTTGGCGATGACGCCCGCGAGGATGGAGACGCGCAGCGAATGATTGTAGACGTCGCTCGCGAGGTGGTTGAGTTCATACAAATAGTCGATGGCGCCGCTCTGCTTCGACATGGGTGCGAGATCTCGCTGCACCATCGCCGTCGTACGCTCGACGGGCACCTCGTTGTCCTTGGCGACGGAGCTGAAGATGTCCTGCGCTTCGGAGACGACTTCCTTATATTCAGCGACGAAAGCATGGCTGCGCGTCAGCGGCTCGCCGACGACAGGCGTCGTCGTCAGTTCGAAGTCGTCCTTGACATAGACGGCCGGTATATTCAAGAATCCCAAACGCGTGATATGCGGCTTCGTCAGAACAGTGTTCTCCGAGAGCACGACAATCATGTTGTCGTTGACGATGGTGCGCGCCAAGGTCATTCCAGGATGCAGATCCTCGATGGATACGGCTTTCAAAGCAAACTCCTCCTTTGGGAAACGGCATATATCATAATCGCGTTTCTTCCGTACATAAATCGATTCGGAATCCATCCGAATACTTCCTCTATGCTTAATTCTCTACAAAAGTCGGAAATCCTTTATCGTACTGGGAAATTCTTTCCTTTTTGTAAGAAACGACTTTTTACCCATTCTGCCGAATCGCGTCGCATACCTTTTCGTGGATTTCACGCACCTCGTAAATCAAAGGCCGAATTTTCTCCACCTCCTTGCCCGAGCGAAGCTCTTTGCCGATCGCATCCGCCAGCGCCGAGAGTTTGACGAGACTGAGATTCGCTGCCGTCCCTTTCAACGTATCGATGGCCTTCTCCGCCATGGAGATGTCGCCCATTTCGATACCTGCCCAGAATTCCTGAAACGATCCATCATAGAGGAACTTCGACAGGAATTCAAGGTAAAGCGCCTCGTTTCCCATGAAACGCTCCAAACCTTTGGCATAGTCGATGCCCGCCGCCCTGCACGTCTCTTCTTTCAAGGAACATCCTCCTTTCGCCAACGCTTCCAATCAACCATTCCGCGCGTCCAAGTCACATGCCGCCGCTTTTGCCGCTTGCCAGACCAACCGCATCGACGTACGGCTTGATGTCGATGACAGCGCTGCCGTCCAAGGCGTCGAGATGGCGCACGAAGAGCCGCCCTTCCTCGCGCCGCAGAAGTTTCACGGCGCAGAGCGACAGGGGATTCGGGCGATGCGGCGAGCGACATGCGAAGACGCCGCAGGAACGCGTGCCGCTCGGCGGCGTCGTCACGAGACGGTCGCGCTCGGCGAGGTGCGCCCAGTAGAGCACCGTGAGCCATTCGCTCTCTTCGACATGCTCCAAGGCGGGCGCATACGCCTCGTCGATTTCGATGACAGACTCCTCCTCGCTGAAAAATCCCTGGCGCGGTATCTGCTGCAAACTCTTGTAGGGACTGTGCACCACGCCTATGCGCTGCAATTCCATCCAGCTTCCTCCCCTCGTTTCACTCGACCTTGAGCGTCAATTTCTCGCCGTTGATGTTCCACGCCTTGCCTTCCGGCTCCTTTTCATAGGAGATTGCGTCGGCGAGCGTGATGCGCTTGATGTACTCCTCGTTCTTCGCCATGAGCGCTGCAATCTTCTCGTTGCCTCCCGCCGTGATCTTGATGTGGTCGGTGACTTCGAAGCCGTTCTCCTTGCGCATCGTCTGCACCTTGCTGACGATCTCACGCACGAAGCCCTCCTCGATGAGCGCAGGGCTCAAGGTCGTCTCCAGGGCAATCGTGACTGCGCCGTAGCGCTCCGTGACGAAGCCTTCCGTCTGCGCCATCGACACCTCGACGTCTTCGGCCTCCAGCGTGACTTCACCCGAAGGAAGCGCGAGCTTCAGCTTGCCCGTGCGGTCAAGCTCGTCCTTCGCCTCGTGTCCGTTGACCTTTGAAAGAGCCGCCTTGACCTCGCCGATCCTCTTGCCGACCTTCGGTCCCAAGATCTTGAACTGCGGTTTGAAGCTGTAGCTCAGGAACTCTTCCATGTCGTCCTTGAAGACGACTTCCTTGACGTTCAGCTCACTCTCGACAATCTCGCGGAAGAAATCGTCGAGCGCGTGCGCCGCCTTGACGAACATCCTGCCGATGGGCTGGCGATTCTTGATGTTTGCAGTGTTTCGCGCTGCACGCCCCAAGACGACGATCTCAAGGACGATCTCCATGTTGTCTTCCAGCGATGCGTCGATATACTCTTCATGCACGGCAGGGAAATCGCAAAGATGGATGCTCTCGGGCGCCTCCTTGTCGATGCTGCAGACGATGTTCTGATAAATGGCTTCCGTCATGAAAGGAATCATCGGCGCGGCGGCCTTCGCCGTCGTCACGAGTGCCGTGTAGAGCGTCATATAGGCATTGACCTTGTCCTCGCCCTCGCCCTTCGCCCAGAAGCGCTCGCGGCTGCGGCGCACATACCAGTTGCTCAGTTCATCGACGAAGCTCTGCAGGGCCTTCGCCGCTTCTGTGACCTTGTAAGCGGCGAGATTTTCGTCGACCGCCTTGACCATCGTGTTGAGGCGCGACAAAATCCACTTGTCCATGACGGCGAGCTTCTCGTAGTCGAGCGCATGATCGAGCGGATTGAAATTGTCGATATTGGCATAGAGCACATAGAAGGCATAGGTATTCCACAGCGTGCCCATGAACTTTCGCTGCCCTTCCTGCACGGCGCCGTCGTGGTAGCGGTTCGGCAGCCACGGTGCGCTGTTCTCATAGAAATACCAGCGGATCGCATCCGCACCGTGCTTCCTCAGCGCATCCATCGGATCGACGGCGTTGCCCTTCGACTTCGACATCTTTCGGCCGTTCTCGTCCTGCACATGGCCGAGGACGATGACGTTCTTGTACGGCGCCTTGTGAAAGAGCAGCGTCGAGATGGCGATGAGCGAATAGAACCAGCCGCGCGTCTGGTCGACCGCCTCGGAGATGAAGTCCGCGGGGAAGCGGCGCTCGAAGATCTCCTTGTTTTCGAACGGATAGTGCCACTGGGCAAAGGGCATGGAGCCGGAGTCGAACCAGCAGTCGATGACCTCGGGCACGCGGTGCATTTCCTCGCCGCACTCGGTGCAGCGAATCGTCACGGCGTCGACGTAAGGACGGTGCAGCTCAAGCTCCTCGGGGCAGTTGTCCGACAGCGACTTCAGCTCCTCGATCGAGCCGATCGAATGCTGATGGCCGCAGCCGCACTCCCATATATTGAGCGGCGTACCCCAGTAGCGGTTGCGGCTGATGCCCCAATCCTGCACATGCTCAAGCCAGTCGCCGAAGCGTCCCTTGCCGATGCTCTCAGGGATCCAGTTGACCGTATCGTTGTTCGCAATGAGTTCGTCGCGCACCGCCGTCATCTTGATGAACCACGACTCGCGCGCGTAGTAGACGAGCGGCGTGTCGCAGCGCCAGCAATGCGGATAGCTGTGTTCGAAGACGGGCGCCTTGAAGAGAAGTCCCTTCTCTTTCAAGTCCTGCAAGATCAGCGGATCGGCGTCCTTGACGAAGACGCCCGGCCAGTCCGTGTCCGCCGTCATCTCGCCCTTTGCGTCAACGAACTGCACGAAGGGCATGTCGTACTTGCGGCACACGCGGTTGTCGTCCTCGCCGAACGCCGGCGCCGTATGGACGATGCCCGTGCCGTCAGACGTCGTAACATAGTCGTCGCATATAACGAAGAATGCCTTCTTCTTGATTTTTCCTTGCGCATACGGATAGAGCGGCTCATAGTCACGATGCTCAAGCTCCTTGCCCTTCATGCGCGCGAGAACCTCGCGCTCGCCCTCGACGCCCTCGAAGACCGCATCGACGAGCGCTTCCGCGAGATAGTAGACGGTATCGCCGACGCGCAGCTTCACATAGGTCACGTCGGGGTTGACGCAGAGGCCGAGGTTCGACGGCAGCGTCCACGGCGTCGTCGTCCAGGCGAGGAAATACGCGTCCTCCCCCTTCGCCTTGAACTTGACCATGGCGGAGCGCTCTTTGACGTCCTTGTAGCCCTGCGCGACCTCGTGCGAGGAAAGCGGCGTGCCGCAGCGCGGGCAGTACGGCACGACCTTGTAGCCCTTGTAGAGCAGGCCGCGCTTCCAGATCTCCTTGAGCGCCCACCACTCCGACTCGATGAAGTCGTTCTCATAGGTGATGTACGGATGCTCCATATCGGCCCAGAAGCCGACGACGTCGGAGAACTCCTCCCACATGCCCTTGTACTTCCAGACGGATTCGCGGCACTTCTTGATGAAAGGCTCCATGCCGTACTTCTCGATCTGATCCTTGCCGTCGAGTCCGAGCGCCTTCTCCACCTCAAGCTCCACAGGCAGGCCGTGCGTGTCCCATCCCGCTTTTCTAAGGACGCGCTTTCCCTTCATCGACTGGTAGCGAGGCAGCATGTCCTTGATGACGCGCGTCAGCACATGACCGATGTGCGGCTTGCCGTTCGCCGTCGGTGGCCCATCGTAGAACGTGAAATTCTCCTTGCCTGCGCGCTGGTCAATCGCCTTCTGGGCGATGTCGTGCGATTTCCAGAAGTCTTCGACCTCCTTCTCGCGCTCAACAAAATTCAACGTCGTGTCTACCTTCTTATACAGCAAGATTTTCCCTCCTATAAAAAATCCTCCATCCCGAAACAGGATGAAGGCGCACTTTCCTGCCAGCTTTTTTCAGCATTTCATATCCTTTTTTCCAACCCTAATGATAACGCAAAATGACAAAAAAGCCAAGTGTTATCTTCCGAGAAGAACTGCAGTCGATTGCAAGGTCAATCGCAATCGAAAACAGGACAAGTACCCCATCACTCTGCGCCTATATGCCTTAAAACCAGACATGCAGACAGCCCGACGGATTGATGTCGGGCTGTCTGCTGTCTTTCTTCATCGCTTTCGCCGAGTTATTAGAAGCGATAGGTGAGCTGCACCCTTGCGTAGTCGCCGAGGCTGAAGTGCTCGGGGCCGTAGAGGGTGTCGCGTGCACCGATTCCTTTGGCGCCGAAGGTGTAGAAGGCTTCGACGAGGAGGTTTTCCATCGGCACATAGCCCGCGCCGACGGTGAAGCTCTTGATGCCGTCGAGGTAGCGGTCGGGCAGCGCTTCCGTGCCGTTGCCGCCGAAGAAGGAGCCGTGCTCGAAGCGCTTGTAGTCGATGAATGCATTCCACGAGTGCGGCACTTTCGTATCGGCTTTGCCGAGATCGAGCCGCATGACCCAGAATCTCGGTGCAGAGCCGGTTTCCCTGCCCTTGATCGCGAAGTCGGATGTGCCGCTCTTGTGCTCATAGCGCGTGTGGCCGTTCATGTACTTGCCAAAGTCGGTCGTATTCACGCCGTAGTCGAAGGATAGCGCGGCATTCTTCGAGAGCTGCCACTTCGCGCCGACACCGACGACATTCGCGAGCGTGTCGAAGGTGCTGACATCATTTCCCGTGCCGTTCGCCGCGAGGAAGCGATGCGAGTCATTGCCGACCGAGCGCAGATACCAAGCGGCGACGCCGAGATTTGGCGAGAGTTCGTGACGTGCCTGCACATAGAACGCCTGCTTGAGCGCAGGGATCTGGTCGCGCTCAAGTATCGTGCCAACTTGCAGTACAAAATAGCCCGCGCGTTTCAGCAGATTAAGCGGCAGAGCGCTCTTGTCCTCCGGACCCCAATAATAATCATCAATTAGATAGTCGATGATCGTTTGACCGAGATGCGATATACCCCTTTTATTGCCTGCCGGAATCTTCCCGTTTAATGTAAATCCGCTATCGGGGTCATCCGGATTGCGTTTCAACGACTGCACCCCGTGGTAAGCGCTTTTATCCCAAGAAGAACGAATGGTGCGCTCTTTTGCCTCATCCTTCGTCATCGATCTGAAATCTCCGGGTTGCAAATCACTCATCTTCAAATTGTAGCCAAGGATCGGCTTCTTTCCGTGATATGTTCCATAGCCGTAGAACTCATAGGTCAGATTATAAACCCCGTCCGGATGACCGTCGATATTATCAAGCTTCTCCACCCGCGTCCGCGTCGTCTCCAGATTTGCCTCTGCCGACTCCCACGCTTTACGGGTGACATCCTCCATCTTCTCGCGATTGAATCTGTCCTGATAAGAAAGGCTTGCCCTCGGATGCAGCTTCTTCAACTGCGGACTTTCTTCCTGTGAAAGATATGTCCCGACGACGTTGCCATGTTTGTCCCTCACGGTCACCTTGTACCATGCGAAGTCATCGTGCTGGATTCTCCCTTTCTCAGACAACCGATCCATCAATTTCTGATATGCTTTGGGATTATCCTGTTTGACAACATTCAGATACTCGTCAAGAATCTGCTTTTGCTCTGCCAAACTCTGCGCCTTGACGAGCCGTTGATACAGTCCGTCAAAGCCCGGGGTATCCTTAATGAGCGTGCTGTAGTTCGGATAATACGGAACGGCGTCCGTCGTACGGCTGTTGATCGCGGTCGCTTTATAGCCCAGCCATTCTTCCTTAGTCACGCCGCGCACGAAGCTCTGACGCGTCGCGTGCGTATAGGCGGAGTCTGTGACGCCTGTCGAGTGCCGGAAGTCGCCGTAGCCGAGACGCACCTGCGTATGGGCGCCCGTCCATACGGCGCGTCCGCCGTCGTACTCTTTGCCGAAGTAGTAGCCTGTGACGCCCATCGGCTCCGTCATGCGGCCAAGCGAGAAGTCCCAGTCGTTCGCATGTACGGTGAGGTTCGCCTCGTCAAGGCGCACATGGTTGAGTCCACGGCTTTTGGCGACATCGGTATCGGTGCCGACACCCTCTGCGCCCGAAGCGCTTCCCAAAATAGTGAGGTTCGTGTTCGCATCGATCCTCGCATCCACGCCAACGCGCAGCCACTGCTCGAAGCCGTGCTCAGCTTTTTCGAGGTAATTTTTATACGCGCCGTCGCTTACGCTCGCTGTGGTCGTGACACGCGCTTCAGACGGCTTTTCCTTGCCTGTAAAGGCGTTCCAACGCCAGCGATAATCGCCGATGACACGCACGCCCTTTTCCTTCGTCGTATCGAACGGCTTTTGGATGAACCATGCATCTTCGGGCAGAAGATGCACTTCTTCCTTCTTGAAGCGCCCGCCCGCCCCCGTGCTCGCATCGGGGCCGAACTTCAAGTTCACGCCAATGCGGTACGTGCGCTCTTGAAAGGCGCGGTCGTCGTCGCGATGGTTGAAGATATTGTCGACGCCGATATAGGCGCTCGCGTCCTTGCCGAAGTCTTTTTGCAGGATGAAGTTCCAGATACCGAAAGTCTTTTTCTCGTACGTCTGCTTGCCGCCCTCGGCGAAGTTATAATGCCACTTTTTTGCCACGCCGTCCCAGTCGTAATAGTTGCCGTTGTTCGCAACACTGTTGCTGTCTAGCATGTTGACATAATAGTTCCCCCAGAGCGTCGCACGCCAGCCTTGGTTCTCGTAGGTCACGCCAAGGTCGATCTTGTGCTGCGGCCGATCGAGCAAACGATCCGGCATGTTCGGATCGCTCTTGTTGATGGCATGAAGATAGGTATAGCCGAGCTTCGCCGACCAATGCTTGTCAAAGCGATGGTTATACTCTGCTTCAAGACCTGTGATCTCCGCTTTGCCGATGTTCTTGAAGCTGTAAATCATATCGGGCGGCATGAGCCATCTGGCATCAGCGGAAATTTCCGGATGGAAATCCATCAGATAGCCGGTGAAGTAAGTCGTCATATAGTTGTCGATGCGATTGTGGAAAGCATTGATACGGTAGCTGTCCCTGCCATCCTTGCTTTCGCCCTCATAGCCAAGATCGAAATTGAGGGACTTCTCGGGCTTCAAGTTCGGATTGCCGACAAAATAGTAGCCAAGGCGTGCGCGTTCCAGTCCCATCGGCGAGCCTGCATACATCTCCCAGTTGTAGTAAAGCTCCCCCATGCCCGGCTCGGTATAGCCCGTGCCGAGGTTCGCCTTGAAGCGCTGGTTCGCCTTGCCGCCGATGTTGTGCGTCATGCCGATATTGAACGTCGCATGTGTGCCGAAAAGGCTGCTGTGATCGACGCGCAGAATTGGCGAGAGCAAAGTATTCCGATTGACCTGCCATGCGTCCTGCAAAAACACATATTGCTTCTTGATCTCCACACTGCCAATCGTCAATCGGTTCTGCCGCGCATCAAATTCCTCATTGAACGCTTTTCCGTTCCAAAGCATCGCATGTCCAAACATTTTACGATCATAATTGGCAAATTCCTGATCATAGTAGTGATTGATTGCCGAAGTCGGCGTATCAATATGAGTCAGATCATGGTTGCGAGCATCATCAAGCAGCTGCTGACCGAACGCCATAAGCCGCGCCATAACATCCGGCGGCGCCGGATTCCAGTCTTTATCATAGCCCTGAGAGCCATATTTCAAATAGTCCTGATACGTATAGATTGGCTCCAGTGAGCGTCCGGCAGCATCCTTATGCCCATACCACTCGTATTCATTATCGTACTTAGGCACTCCCGCTTCATTTCGCGTCATCGCATAGTCGTGCACGCGCGAAGATGGCTCCCCCGCGCCGCCTCTCGTATAAAGGTTCTTATCGTAATCCCACGGATCGATCATGCGCGTATGGCTGTTCGGTGCGTTTTTGATGCGGCTGCCCTCGCCTTTCTCCTGCGTGTAGCCAATGCCGTAGGTCAGCAGATGATCGCGATGGATCTGGGTGTTTGCCGATGCCTTGAGGCTCCATTGCTGATGCATGAGGTCGTCGATATAGTTGAGCGTGTTCTTGCCTTCATAGGGAGAATTGATATAGTCCGAGGTCAGCGTCGTGTCGTCCTCGTTCATCTTTGCATAGTCGAGAGAGACATTCCAATCCGAATTGCCGCCGCGCCCCGCATACGAGAGGCGATATGTGCTGCGGTCAAGTTCGCGTTTGAATTGCTGCAAACCTTCCCCCCCAGAGTTGGAGCGCTTGACGAAGCGCTCCATATCCTCTGCCGTATGATCAACATTCAAGGAGAGACTATGATTCTTATCGAAATCGTAGGATGCGACAAGTCCGATATTCTTGATGTCGCCATAGTAGCGCAGCGAGTTTCGCACACGGCTTTCCTCGTCTTCATAAGAGTCGCCGCCCTTGATGAGCCCGCCAAAGGTCTCCGTGCTGTAAATCGGCATGACGTCGCGCTTGCCGCCGTAGGCTGCGACGCGCAGCTTGCCAATGTCGCCCGAGTCGGCGCGCAGGAAGAAGTTCGTATAGGGGATCTTCGAGTCGCCCTTGACGCGCCTGCCTTCGAGGTTGACCTGCATGCCCGCACGCTTCGCCGCCGCCTTCGTGATGACGTTGACGACGCCGCCGATGGCGTCGGCGCCGTACTTCGCGCTCGCCGCCCCGCGGATGATCTCGATGCGCTCGACGTTCTCCGTGCCGAGCCGCTGCAGCTCGTCGCCCGCGCCCGTGTACTTGGCGAAGTCGCCCATGACGGGCTGCCCGTCGACGAGGATCAAGGTATGGCGCGGCTCCGCGCCGCGAATCGAGAGCGTGACGCGCCCCATGGCGTCGACGCTGCGCGTCATGCCTGTCTCGTCGAAGATGATGTCTTCGACGGACTTCGCCTGCTTCTTCTCGATGTCCTCTTTCGTGATGATCGTCGTAGACTGCGACTCGTACTTCGCATCCTCTTTCGCGGCGTTCGCTTCGACGTCAACGGATCCCGTCTGAACGTCTACCCCCCCCGCACTTTCATGCGCCTGTGCCGTACAAAGAGGCAGCATGAGATGGAGCGCGACAGCGAACGCCAACGCGTTCTTTCTCCGAACGGTGATTTCTTTCACTTGCGTTTCCCTCCGATGCTTTGGAAAGCACGGATCGATGCCGTGCTTCCTATAAATTTATGAAACCAACTCTGATTCTCATTCATTATATCACGCTTTGAGAATAAATCTACCCTTTGGGGCAAAAAATATGAAAAAAATTCTATTCTATTCACAAATTTGAATCTCATTCACTTTTTAATGAAAAAGAAAGACTGCCGCACCGTGTATGCGACAGCCCTCTTCTTATGATTCTTGCGGGAATTACGAATATCGAAAGTTCATCTACGTTTCACGCTGCCTGCTCAAAGCAAGCTGTGCATCCTGCCAAGCTCCTGCACGCGCTCCATGGAGAACTTTGATATACGCGCGATCGTCTCAAGCGGCAGCTTGTCACGCAGCATCTCCAAGACCATATCGACCTTCCCCTCCTCACGTCCGCGCTCCATGCCCTCTTCCAGGATGGCCTCTTCAAAATCCTTCTGATTCCATTCAAAATTCACCATATCGACGACCTCCCTTTCATGCTGCTGCAGAAATTCTTTCATGATGTCACTTTCTTCACAGTACCGCATGGCTTCGCGGATTGCTTGTGCTCTCTCCATACCCGCTGCCATATTTCTTTTGATTCGAGCAATGAAGAAGCTGTAGTCGTGGATCGACCGACTTCTTTGCAGGAGTATTTTCGCATTGTCATAGGCGATGTTGTGGAAATTTGCTTTTAATTCCAAATGAATTTCTTCATCTGTCTTCACATAAGCATCCGACAGCTTCATCTGGCAGGTTTCGGGCATATCGTTGTTTCCCGTGTAGAATACATGAAATTCTGGTGCAGGGAGCTTGATCGGAGTATTCTGGTAGAGTTTCTTCGCTGGAATGTATTGCCGTAATTGTTCGCAGACGTAGTATAGACAGCGCAATGGCATATTTTGATTTGCAGTGCTTTGATGTTCCATGAAAATCAGATGACGTCCTGCCAGCAAGAATGAGATGTCATTTTTGATTTGTGACAGGAAGGTTCCTTCAAGCGTCACGATTTTCAGCGGTTCTTCCTCGTAGGATCTTCCATGCAGCGCTCCCGCAACCTCTTTCAGTCGCTCTTCCTCGTTGAAGTACATGCGAAAGACCGTATCTTGATACTGTCTGCCTTTCTTCTCTTTGTCCATAAGGTGCTCCATCTTGCCGAAAATCCTTTTCCCTTCCCTCATTATATCATAAAGTTCCACATGCAAACAGCCCGACGAAAATCCGTCGGGCTGTTTGCATACGGGAATATCATTCATCCGTTCTTTTTCGCGAGCACGACGCGGCTCAGAATGACGACCACGAGTGCGAAGACGGCGAGGCCGAGCATTTCCGCCGTGTCAGCAAAATCGGCACCGACGAGTGCCAGCGGGCTTTCGCTGCCGCCGCTCGATACGGATATGGCGATGAGTCCGGCGAGTGCGACGCCGACGATGGATTCGCCGACGATGAGTCCCGAGGCGAAGAGCGTACCGCGGCGGCGCGCCGCTTTGCCCTCTTCCGCACCGCGGTCTTTCAGCACCTTGTCGAGCACATAGCCAAGGACAGCGCCGATGACGAGCGGCGTCTGGATGCTCGGCGGCAGGTAGATGCCCATGCCAACGGCCAAAGGCGGCAGCATGAGATTCCTCGTCGTGCGGCGCAGGAAGAGATCGACGAGCACGATGACGACACCAAGCCCGAGACCGATGTAGATGTACTCCCATGCGAGGTTGTTCGAGAAGATTCCCTCGGCGATCGTCTTCATGAGCACCGCCTGCGGCGCGGCGAGCGCCTGCGAAGGATCCATGCCCTCGCGTGGCAAGGCGCCGACGAAGCCGTACGCCTCATAGAGGAGGTTCAGCACAGGCGCAATGACGAGCGCACCGACGATGCAGCCCAAAAGAAGCGCGACCTGCTGACGCCACGGCGTCGCACCGACGAGCCAACCCGTCTTGAGATCCTGCATGTTGTCGTTCGAGATGCAGGCGATGGCAAGGATGATCGACGTCGTGAAAATCGCCGTCGCCGTCGCGAATTTCTCACCACCCGGCAAAGCGAAGATGCCGAACGAGGAGCAAAGCGCGTACATGACGAGCGAGGCAACGATGATGCCGAGAATACCGATGCCCGAGATCGGACTCGACGACGTGCCGACGAGGCCTGCCATATAAGCGCAGGCAGCGGCGACGAAGAAGCCCATGAAGACGGCGACGCCGACGCCGACGAGCGTGAAGGCGAGCACCTGACCACTTGGCAGTCCCTCGGGGCTGACGAAAGCGTAGAATACGGCGAGAAGACCGACGACTGTCAGCAGGAATACGAAGCCGATGCTCTTCATCGACATGTCGATGTCCATGCGATGCCTGTCCTTGATCGTCTCGGGCATGCGCATGGCGGCAAGCGATTCCTTCATGCCGTCGATGACGGGACGCGCGAGCGTAATCAGCGTCCAGATGGCGGCGACACCCATGGCACCCGCACCGATGAGGCGCACGCGCTCCTGATAGACGGCGGCAGCGAACTTCTGCATCGTCACGCCGTCGGGCGGCGTACTCGTGATCGTGTAGAAGGGAACGAAGCCCGCCCAAGCGATGAGGATGCCGACGAGCATGGCGAGACCGCTCGCTATACCGATGAGGTAGCCCGCGCCGACGAGAGCCGACGAGTAGCCGATGGGGAACTGCGTCATGCCGCGCCCGATGGGAATCCATACGGAAAGCGCACCCGACAGCACTTGAAAGCCGCTCGTGCAAAGTGCAATGATACCTGCGACGAAACTGCCCGACAAGATCTCCTTGAGCCCTGTGCCTGTGCCTTTGCCCTTGCCATCTTCATCATGCGCATTGACCTTCAAGATCTCCGCCGCCGCAACGCCCTCGGGATAAGCGAGGTCGCTGTGCACGACCATGGCGCGGCGCAAGGGGATCGTAAAGAGCACGCCCAGGCAGCCGCCACAGGCCGCGACGAGAAGCGTCTGCGTGAACTCAAAGCCGTGCCAGTAGCCAATCATGAGCATGCCCGGAATGATGAAGATGATCGCGGACAAGGTGCCGGCCGCTGAGGCCTGCGTCTGCACCATGTTGTTTTCCAGGATATTGGAATCCTTCGCCATCTTGAGGACGGCCATCGAGATGACAGCTGCCGGAATGGCGGACGAGAACGTCAGGCCGACCTTCAGCCCCAGATAGACGTTCGATGCCGTAAAGATCACGGTCAATACGGCGCCCAAGAGCATGCCGCGCACGGTAAGCTCGGGCAGTCGCAGCTCATGCTGCATAAACTCATTGTGTTCATTTTTCATAGTATCGCTCCCTATAGTAATTTGCGCCCATGAAGCAGGCGAATGGATGCCTATCTATTATAGCACATATTTATAGAACATATAGCAAAATTTATATAAAAATCGTAAAAATGAATCCATTTTCCTCATTTGTCCCAAATAAGAAATCGCTGCGCAATTTGGCACAGCGATTCATCATAATATCCATCTCATACATACCGCTCTTATTTGTCTCCATAGTGAGAGCCGCATTGAGCAATCTCCAACATGCCATCGGATATTTGAAAGACAAGCCGATTCTTCTCATCGATGCGCACGCTGTAAAAGCCGCTCCAGTTGCCGCGCAAAGGCTCCGGCTTTCCTATACCATCATACCCATTTCGATCGATATCCTTGATGAGATTATTGATCTTTTTCAACGTTTTCTTATCCTTGGTTTGCCATTCGATATATTCAGCCCACGCCTCGTCATGCCATATTTTTCGCACCGCTACACCTCGATGAGTTCATGCTCAGACACATTTCTTCCCGCTCTTATGTCCGCAATCCTCCGATCCAGAATCGCCGTATTTTCTGAAGACGAAACCGGCTCTGCCATGACTTCGAAAGGGATGCGCCTTTCTCTGCCGAGCCTTTTCAGGTAGATGTTGACTGCAGTAGACATGGACATCCCCATGTCTTCACACACCTGTTCTGCCTCCTGCTTCACATCATCATCAATGCTTAGACAAATCTGTGCCATAATCTCATCCCCCTTCTTCTTGATTATATTACATTTGCACCAATGCCGGCAAGCTTGCCCTTCATGACGTCGATCGCCTTCAAGAGCTGCACGTCCTGTGCACCGTCCGCCTGCGGCTCGACGCGGACGTCCGGCTCGATGCCCGTACCATCGATGCTTCTGCCCGACGGCGTGTAGTACTTGGCAATCGTAAGCTTCAGCGCATCGTCATCGTAGAGCGGCAAGATGACCTGCACGGAGCCTTTGCCATACGATGTCTCGCCGACGATCGTCGCCGCGCCCGTATCTTGCAGTGCGCCCGCGAGGATTTCGCTCGCCGAGGCGCTGTTGCCATCGATGAGTACGACGAGCGGATATTTCTCTTCGGAAAGATCCGATTTATACTCTTCGCGCGTTCCGTCCTTCTGCACGACGGAGACGACCGGCCCCTTCGGCACGACCATATTGGCGATTGCCACACAGCTCGTCACAAGTCCGCCGGGGTTCTCGCGCAGGTCGATGATCATGCCCTTGACGCCATCTTTTTCCAGCGCATGATAGGCATCCTTGAACTCATCTGCCGTATGCTCGGAGAACGACGCGATGCGGATGTAGCCGATGCCGTCCGTATCGGGCAGCATTTGCCCTGCGACCGTATGCACCTGGATCGTCGCGCGCCGCACAACGTAGTCCTTATCCTCTTCACCCGCGCGGCGAATCTTAAGCGTCACATCGGTGCCAATTTCGCCGCGAATGTGCAGCACGACCTCTTCCGGCTCAATCTCATTCGTCGGCGTGCCGTCGACAGCGATGATCTCATCGCCCGTCTTAATGCCCGCCGCCTCGCTCGGCGTCCCCTCCATGACGGAAATGACCGTGATCTTGTTGTCCTTGAAGCCCATGACGATGCCGACGCCGCCGAAGCTCCCCTCCGTATGCGAGCGCATGAGTTCGTACATCTTGGGATCGAGATAGATGGAATGGGGATCGTCAAGCGTCTTGACCATGCCCGAGATGGCGCCGTCGATGAGATTCGTATAGTCGACGTCGCGCACATACTGTGTCTCAATGAAGCGCAGAGCGCCGAAAAAGCGCAGGACGTCCTTCGTCTTCTGAGCGTTGAATCCCATCAGGGCATAGAAGGCGAAGATGGTCGCGTTGAGCATCACGACAGCCGTCGCGATGACGAGCAGGAAAACCGTTTTCTTTTTCAAAATATCCTCCACCTATCAAAGATACCCCATGGGGTCGACAGGTTCGCCGTCAACACGAACCTCGAAGTGGCAGTGCGGCCCTGTGGAATTACCCGTCGAACCGCATTCGGCGATCGCCTGTCCCTGCGAGACGCTCTGCCCCTCGCTGACGAGGAGCGCTTGGTTGTGCCCGTAAAGCGTCGATATGCCGCCGCCGTGGTCAATGATGACGGCGTAGCCATAGCCCGAAATCCAGCCGGCATAAGAGACGATGCCCGCGCCAGCCGCATGGATCGTATCGCCGTAGTCGCCGCCGATGTCGATGCCCGAATGGAAGCGGCTCGCGCCCGTGATCGGATGGACGCGCCAACCGAAGGGCGATGTGATCGGTCCGCCAAGCGGCCAGTTGAGCGCTCCGCCGCCCGAAAGGGCGGGAGACGCGGGCTGATAGCGGCTGTTTCGTATCATCTGCTCGACTTCCTTGGACGCCGCGAGGTTTTCGTTGATGATGCGTTCCTGCGTCGCGCGATCCGTTTCCATCTTGTCAATGATCGCCTGCTTTGCCGCCTGCTTTTTCTCCGCCTCTTTCTTGCGGTCGGCAGCGGACGCGACGAGCTTTTCCTTCGCCGTCTTGTCCTTTTCCAATTCCTTCTGCGACGTCTCGATCGCGGTCTTTTCTGCAAACACGACCTGCACGAGGTCGTAGTCCTGCTGAATGACACGCTTCAAGAGATCCATGCGCGTGAAGAAGTCCTGAAAGTCCTTCGCGCCGAAGAGGACGTCGAGATAGTTGATCTGACCGTTGATGTAGATGTCGCGCACGCGCTTGGCGAGCTGGTCGCGCTTCACGACGAAATCCTTGTTCAATACCTTGAGCTTGTCTTCGTTCTCATCGATGCGCGCCTCGGTCGCGTCAAGTTCCTTCTTCACGTCCTTGTAGGCTTTCGTCGCCTCGTCTGCCGCCTCATCGACAGCACGCTTCTCTTCGGAAAGCCCCTCGATCCTCGACTCGATCTCGTTCTTCTTCTTCTGCGCCTGCTCCGCCTTTTCGATATGCGCGTCGCGCTGCTCCTCTAAGGTTTCGGCCTGCGCGAGCGGCGCAAGCGTCATCAAGTAGACGGCAGAAAGAAACGCCGCTGCCGCTTTCTTCCCCTTTTTCCCTCCTGCGGGATAAAAAACCATGAGAAAAGCCTCCTATACCTTGAGGAATCGCTTCAAGGAAATCGTGCTGCCCAAGGCGCCGATGCCCATGCCGCTCAAGACCATCACGAGGCTGATGAAGTTGACAAACGGGTACTGCGGTATGAGCGGCAGAAATGCCAGCGTGCTGTAAACCTTCGCCGTGATCAGCCCGTAAATGCTTCGAAGCGCGATGGAAGCGAGGATGCCGCCGAAGAAGCCGAGCACGACGCCCTCCAAGAGGAACGGCCAGCGTATGAACCAATCCGTCGCGCCGACGTATTTCATGATGGCGATTTCTTTGCGGCGCGCGAAGACCGTCAGGCGGATCGTGTTCGAGATGATGAAGAGCGTCGCGCCCGCCAGGAGCAGCATGAGCGTGAAGCCGAAGATACGCACGAGGCGCGTCATGTCGAAGAGGTGCTCGACGACGTCCTGCCCGTACTTCACCGACTCGACGCCGCCGAACTTCTCGATTGCCTTCGCTGCCGTCTCCACCATCGTCGGCTGCTTGACCGTGACCTCGAAGGCGTTCGGCAGAGGATTCTTGTCGCCGAGCGCATCGAGCAGATACTTCTGGTCGCCGAGCCTTTCCCGCAAGCGCACGATGGCGTCCTCGCGGCTCACATACTGCACGCTCTCAATGCCCTGCATCTTCTTCAAGTCGTCTTCGAGATCGTCGATTTCCGATCCTTTGAGCTTGTCGTCCAAATAGACGTTGATCTGCACCTGTGATTCAAGCATCGACGCCATGCGGTTCATGTTGAGCACGATGATGAGGAACATGCCGAGCACGAAGAGCGATACGGCGACCGTGCTGATGGAGGCGAACGACATCCAGTTGTTGCGCTTAATCGATATGCAGACCTCGCGCACGAAATACTCCGTCGTCCTAAGCTTCATAGCCGTACCCCCCCTTCGCCTCGTCGCGCACGATGCGCCCGCCCTCGATGGCGATGACGCGCTTCTTCATCGTGTCCACGATGTTCTTGTCGTGCGTCGCCATGACGATCGTCGCTCCCGCATCATTGATGCGGCGGAAGATGTCCATGATCTCCCACGACGTATCGGGATCGAGATTGCCCGTCGGCTCATCGGCGATGATGAGCGCGGGATCGTTGACGATGGCACGCGCAATGGCCACGCGCTGCTGTTCGCCGCCCGAAAGCTGCGACGGGAAATTCTTCCACTTCTCGCGCAGTCCCACGATGTCGAGGACGGCGTTGACACTGCGCTGCATGAGACGGCGCGGCGCTTCGATGACCTCCATGGCAAAGGCGACGTTCTCGTAGACCGTCTTGTCAGGCAAAAGGCGATAGTCCTGGAAGATCACGCCGAGGCCACGCCGCATGTACGGCACATCCTTCGGGCGAAGTTTCATCATATCGTGCCCGTTGACGCGCAGATTGCCGCTCGTCGGCAGAATTTCCCGGAGCAGCATGCGCACGAAGGTCGACTTGCCCGCACCGCTCGCCCCCACGAGAAAGACGAAATCCCCCTTCTCGATCCTGACATTCACATGGTCGAGCGCCACCGTGCCGTTGTCATATACCTTGGAAACATCCTTCATATAAATCATTGCAGTGAATTCCCCCATCGTAAGGAAACACCGATAATTTTAGCACCGATCAGACGGACTTTTTTATCAGCGATTCCCAAGCGCCGATTTTTGGCATTTGTGTCTATTATACCACATTTCTTCCAATTTCACTTCCTTAATTATAGTACGAGAATAAAAAGTCGCCGAAACCATACAGAATCGGCGATCTTTCATCAAATTTTCATCCTGTTCATTCAAAAAGATACGCGTACCTCTCCTTGAATTCTTCCTTTTCCATGTGATAGGCGTTGGCAAGGCCGGGATCGTCGAGGTCTGCCTTTTCCATGCGCATCATAAAGCCGCGCGCGATCTTGTAATGGACGGACTCGATGTTGACCTTGCGCACCCTCGTCTTGCCCGTCTCAGGATCCTTGATCTCGTCGAAGAAGAGCGGCTTCGCCTGATTGTCCTGCAGCGTGATGAGCGCTCCCGACTCGCCGCGCATGAGGAACTGCACAGCTTCGTATCCCAGGGAGCGCGCGTAATCGATGTCGTAGGCAATCGGTGCGGCACAGCGCAATTCGTAGCCAATTTCCTTGTCCACGATGGCAATCTTGATGCCGATCTTCTTGACCTCGGCGAGCACTGCCTGCTTCAGGATCTCACCGAAGTCAAGCTCCGCATAGCGGATATGGCCATGCTCGTCGAGCACAAGGTTGCCGAGCTTCTGGAAGTCCTCCGGTGCAATCTTCTCGATGACGCCTTCGGCGATGACAGCGACGCCGTAGTTGTGCCCCGTCAAGTAACGCTTGACGATCGATCCTGTGATGATGTCGACAACCTGCTGCAAGGGGATGGATTCCGCTGCGAACTCCTCGGGGATGATCGTCAAGGCTGCCCCTGCCGAACGCCCCATGCCAAGCGCCAAGTGTCCCGCCGTACGCCCCATAGCAATCGTGAAGTACCAGCGGTTGTTGCTCGTACGTGCGTCTTCCATGAGGTTCTCGATTTCCTCCGTGCCAAAGGCACGCGCCGTCTCGAAGCCAAATGTCGGAATGCCTTCGGGCAGCGGCAGATCGTTGTCGATGGTCTTCGGCACATGGACGACGTTGATCGTCTTGCCGATCTGGCGCGCATAGTTCGACACCGCCATGGCGCTGTACGCCGTGTCGTCGCCGCCGATGGTCACGACATGCGTGACGCCCAATTCCGTCAGGGTATCGACGACCGTGCGCAGATCGGACTCCTTCTTCGTCGGATTGTAGCGCGACATCTGCAGGATGCAGCCCCCCGTCAGGTGGATGCGGTTCACTCGCTCCATGTCGAGGCGCACATACTTCTTCTCGCCGCGTGCGAGGCGTGAAAAGCCGTCGTAAATGCCGAGCACATCCCAGCCATGACGGTCGGCCTCGATGGTCACGGCGGAAATGACACTGTTGATGCCGGGCGCAGGCCCGCCGCCACAGATAATGGCGATGACGTTCTTGATTCCAATCATGAAAAAGCCCCCTCTTCCATTTTGCGCATGAATTTTATTGCTTCATATTGAACATACTATTCTAATTCTGTCAAAAAAACAATTTTCCTGCCGCAGATACCAGGCAGAGGGAAGAAAGTTCTGAATCTCGCATCGTCAAGTGTCGATTCAGACGAATCGCGCGCCTGCCCGATGCATATTTCAAATGCCGTACTCCTCCGCCAGCTTCTCAAAGAGCGGCAGTGAGCGTTCGATCGTCTGCTCCTTGATGCAGTAGGACGCGCGGAAGTGTCCGGGGCAACCGAAATCCGTGCCGGGGACGAGCAGAAGGTCGTACTTCTTGGCGCGCTCGCAGAAGGCATAGTCGTCCGCCTCCAGTGCGCGCGGAAAGAGGTAGAATGCGCCCTGCGGCTTGACACACGAGAAGCCCGCGCGTACGAGTCCCTCGTAGAGCATCGTGCCGTTCTTCTCGTACGGCGTTATATCCGAGGACAGCCTCGCGCAGCGCGCGACGACGAGCTGCCACAAAGATGGCGCATTCACATGCGTGAGGACGCGCGCCGCACCTGCGACAGCGCCGTAGACACTCGAAAAATCCACCGTCTCATCGGGCACGACGATGTAGCCAATGCGCTCTCCTGCAAGCGAGAAGGACTTGCTGTACGAATAACAGACGAGCGTATTCTCGTAATACTTCGTGATGTACGGCACCTCGCAGCCGTAAGCGATCTCGCGATACGGCTCATCGGAAATGAGGAAGATCGGATGATCGTATTCCTGCTGTTTCTTGCGAAGGAGTGCGGCAAGTTCTTTGATCGTCTTCTCAGAGTATACGGCGCCGCTCGGATTGTTCGGCGAATTGACGATGACGCCCTTCGTCCTGGGAGAAAGACGCTCCTCCAAGGCGACGAAGTCGATCTGAAAATCCTCCGTCTTGGCAGGCACGACGCGAAGATTCGCACCGACGGACTCAACAAAGCAGCGATACTCGGGAAAGAACGGCGCAAAGGCGATGAACTCGTCGCCTTCCTCGGCGAGCGCCTTGAAGCACACAGTGATCGCCGCCGCCGCGCCCGCTGTCATGAAGAGGTTTCTGCCCGAAAAGTGCGTGCCGAAGCGCTCGTTGATACTCGCGGCGAGCGTTTCGCGCACGGCGGGATTGCCCGGCGCAATGGTGTAACCGTGCACCGCCTGCGGCTCCATCTCCGTCATGATTGCAAGAACCGCCTGCTTGATGAAGTCGGGCGCAGGGACATTGGGATTGCCGAGGCTGAAATCGCAGATGTTTTCCTCCCCCACCTCCTGCGCTCGCTTCCTGCCGTACTCAAAGATCTCGCGGATCGTCGACTTCTTCGTGCCGAGTTCCCGCATCTTTTCTGATACCATTATGCCAAACCCTCTTCATTTTCACAGAAATAACGCATGCTCGTCTTCTTCCACTCCTTGACGGAGTAGAGCATGACGCGCTCTTCAAGACCGCACTCTGCCGCGAGCGCAGCGGCGATCTCCTCACACTCGGCGCGGCTCTTCGCATGAATCATCGTGTAGACGTTGTACGGCCAATCTTCCGCCGTATCGCGGTCGTAGCAATGCGACACCGCAGGGCTTTCGCACATACATCGCGCGATCTCGTCCATGCGCTCGGGCGGCACGACCCATGCGCTCAGAACGTTCGCCGTGAAGCCCGCCGCGCGATGCTGAAGCACGGCTCCCATCTTGCGTATCTGCCCGTTTTCCTTGAAACGGCGCAGACGAAGCAGAAGCTCTTCCTCTCCGATGCCCACCTTGGCTGCGATCTCCTTGTACGGTTCTTCCACAAGCGGGAAATCCCCCTGCATGGCACGCGTGATCTTCCTGTCGATTTCATCGAGCATTTCCATCGTGACGCCCCCCTATCCGAGCTTGAACTGCACGTTAACCTTGTACTTCTTGTGCGAGGCAAGGTTCAACAGAGCCTCGACCCCGGGAAGCGCTCGAATCTCCGCGAGAATCCTGCGGCGCATTTCCTCGTTCGGCGTGAGCAGCGTGAACCAAAGGTTGTACCTGCCCTCACGCTCGTAGTTGTGCGTCACACCCACATGGCGATTCACGGCCTCCGCCACGCTTTTCATCGCCTCGGGCCTCACGCGAAGCGCCACGAGCGTGCCGCGGTAGCCCATCTTCGCCGAGTCGAAAAACGGCCCGATGCGGCGAAGATACCCTTGCTCCTTGAGTTCCTTCACGCGCGAAAGAACGGTCTTCTCGTCCGACTCCAAGCCTTGCGCCAAGTCAGCAAAAGGCCGGCTGCTGATGGGCAAGCCGGCCTGCAAGACGTTGAGGAGCTTCTTGTCAAAAGCTGTCAACATATTTTCACCCTCATTTTCTCTGGGGAATTTCTGGCAATACACCCTTCCTTCATTCTATCAGAACGTTCGCTATCGCGTCAAGCAATTCTGAACGCCCTTCATTTTTTACCGAAGAATACGGCAGGATATCAAGCTCCGCGACGCCGAGCGCCCTTCGCATGGCAGCGATGCTCTTCTTCTGCTCGTTGCGGCTCAGCTTGTCCGCCTTCGTCGCTATGACGAGCACGGGCAGTCCCTTCGCCACCAGCCATTGAAACATCTCAATATCCGAAGCCATGGGTTCGTGTCGGATGTCCATGAGTTGGCACACGAACTGCAAATCCTCGCTTTGCAGCAGGTACGCCTCGATGAAACGCGACCAAATCTTGCGGTTCTTCTTCGCCGTGCGCGCGTAGCCGTAGCCTGGCAGATCAACGAGGTAGAAGTCGCACCGCTCGTCTTCCCCCTCGATCTTCGCGCCAAGCTCGTAGAAGTTGATCGTCTGTGTCTTGCCGGGCTGTCCCGAGACGCGAGCGAGATTCTTCGTGCGTGCGAGCGAGTTGATGAGCGACGACTTGCCTACGTTCGAGCGTCCGATGAAGACGATCTCCCTGCGACGCACTTCGGGATACTGCTCCTTCTTTACGGCGGAAGCAATGTACTTGCCCTGCGTGATCGTGACCCTATCTGGCATGTGCGCCCCCCTTTTGCGGCACGAGCGCCTCAGCGAGAACCTCATCCATCGTTTCCACGGGCACGAAGGCGAGCTTTTCGCGCACCTCCTGCGGAATGTCTTCGATGTCGCGCTCATTCTCCTTCGGCAGCACGATGCGCGTCATGCCTTCGCGGTACGCCGCCAAGACCTTTTCTTTCAGCCCGCCGATGGCGAGCACGCGTCCGCGCAGCGTGATCTCCCCCGTCATGGCGACGTCACTTCTGACCTTTCGCCCCGTCAGTGCCGAAATCATCGCCGTCGCCATCGTGATGCCCGCTGACGGGCCGTCCTTCGGAATCGCGCCCTCAGGCAGATGGATGTGGATGTCGCGCTTCTCGTAGAAGTCGCCGTCTATGCCGAATTTCTCCTGCCGACTGCGAATGTAGGAAAGCCCCGCGCGCGCCGACTCCTGCATGACATCACCGAGCTGTCCCGTCAAGATCAGCTTGCCCTTGCCCGCGAGCACCGTGACCTCCGTCGGCAGGATGTCGCCGCCGACCTCCGTCCATGCCATGCCTGTCGCCACGCCGACTTCGGGCTTCTTCTCCGCCTTCTTCCTGAGAAACTTCGGACGCTCCAAGAAGTCTCTGAGATTCTTCTTCGTCACGCGCACGGACTTCTTCTCGCCCTCGACGATGAGCCGTGCCGCCTTGCGGCATACATGGCCGATCGTGCGCTCAAGCTCGCGCACGCCCGATTCACGCGTGTACTCGACGATCATCTTCTCGATGACGCCTTCGCCAAATTGCAGGTCACGCGCCTTCAGGCCGTTCGCCGTGCGCTGGCGTCCGACGAGATAGCGCTTGGCGATTTCCAGCTTCTCCTGCTCGGTGTAGCTCGACAGCATGATGAGCTCCATGCGGTCGCGCAGGGCGCGCGGGATATTCGCGAGACTGTTCGCCGTGACGATCCAAAGAACCTCGGAAAGATCGAAGGGAAGCTCGACGTAATGATCGCTGAACGTCGTGTTCTGCGCGGGATCGAGCACTTCGAGGAGCGCCGCCGACGGATCGCCCTTGTAGTCCATGGCGATCTTGTCCACTTCATCGAGCAGGAATACGGGGTTCTTCGTGCCCGCCTTGTGCAGCCCTTCCATGATGCGTCCCGGCATTGCACCGACGTAGGTGCGGCGATGTCCGCGAATCTCCGCCTCGTCACGGATGCCGCCCAGAGACGCACGAACGAATTTCCTGCCCGTCGCCCGCGCCACGGAGCTTGCCAGAGACGTCTTGCCAACACCCGGCGGGCCTACGAGGCACAGGATCGGCGCATGCTGCTCCTTCGTGAGCTGGTGGACGGCGAGGTATTCGAGGATGCGCTCCTTGACCTTCTTGAGTCCGTAGTGATCCTCGTTCAAGACCGTTTCCGCCGCCTTGATGTCGATGTTGTCCTCCGAGGAAATCATCCATGGAAGCTCAAGCAATATCTCGATATAGGTGCGTATGACGCCCATCTCGGCGGACATGCTCGCTTGCCCCTCCATGCGGTGGATTTCCTTCTCGATCGTCTTCTGTACGTCCTCGGGATAGCCGCCTTCGGCGAGTTTCTTGCGGTACGCTTCGATATCCGCCGCCTTGTCGTCCTCGTCGCCCAGCTCCTTTTGAATCGCCTTGATCTGTTCGCGCAGGTAATAGTCCTTCTGGATCTTTTCCATCTGTTTGCGCACGCGCATGCCGATCTTGCGCTCCATCTCAAGCACTTCAAGCTCACGTGCCAGAATCTTGTAGAGAAGCTCCATGCGATTCTTGATGTTGATCTGCTCAAGGAGCGCCTGCCTGTCCTCAACCTTGAGGCTCAAGTGGCTGGCGATGAGGTCGCCCAAGCGTCCCGCATCGTCGAGAATCGCCACGGAAACAAGCGTCTCGGCGGGAATCTTCTTGCTGAGTTTCACCCATTGCTCGAATTCATGCACGACGGCGCGTGTCAAAGCCTCCATCTCCATGGATTCCTCCACGACCTCGGCGTATTCGACGACCGTCACCTCGGCAAAGGTTTCCATCTCGTCATACGCTTCGATTGCCGCACGCTTCTGCCCCTCGACGAGCACGCGCAGAGCGCCGCCCGGAAGCTTCAGCAATTGGCGCACCTCGGCGATCGTGCCGACATCGTAGAGATCTTTCTCTCCCGGCTCATCGGTTTCCGCATTCTTCTGCGCCACGAGCAGGATCTGACGATCGCGCACCATCGCTTCCTCCAAGGCTGCCACGGAGCGCTCCCTGCCAACGTCGAGATGGATGATCATGAATGGAAACACAATCATTCCACGCAGAGGCAGGAGCGGCAGCTTACGTATTTCCGACATAAACAATCCTCCTGAATATAGAAAAAAGGGGACGCTGCTTGCCGCAGCGCCCCCTTTCGATGCTCAAGCCGATGCTTCCTTGTCCGTGCCTTTCGTCTTCGCCTTCGCCTTGTCAATCGTCAGCACAGGATCCTTCTTGTCCGAAATGACTTCCTTCGTGACGCGACAGTGCGAAGCTCCGTCGACCGACGGCACCTCGTACATGACGTTTCGCATGATGCTCTCGATGATCGAGCGCAGACCTCGCGCCCCCGTCTTTCGCTTCAAGGCTTCCTTTGCAATCAGATGAAGCGCCTCTTCGTCGAAATCGAGCTTCACGCCGTCCATCTCCAAGAGCTTCTGATACTGCTTGACGAGCGCGTTCTTCGGCTCAGTCAGGATGCGTACGAGCGTATCTTCACCGAGCGCTTCGAGCGTCACAACGATCGGGAGTCTCCCGATGAACTCGGGAATCAGGCCGTTCTTCAGCAAATCCTCCGGCAGGATGTGGCGCAGCGTTTCCCCGATGTTGCGCTCCACCTTCGACTCGATTTCCGCGCCGAAGCCCATGTTCTTTTTGCCAAGACGCGCCTCGATGATCTTCTCGATGCCGTCGAATGCGCCACCGCACAAGAACAGGATATTCGTCGTGTCGATCTGAATGAGTTCCTGGTGCGGATGCTTGCGCCCGCCTTGCGGCGGTACGGAAGCCACCGTTCCCTCCAAGATTTTGAGGAGCGCCTGCTGCACGCCCTCGCCCGAGACATCGCGCGTGATGGACGGATTCTCCGATTTGCGTGCGATCTTGTCGATCTCGTCGATGTAGATGATGCCTTTCTCCGCTTTCTCCACATCGTAGTCGGCCGCCTGTATGAGCTTTAAGAGGATATTCTCCACATCCTCGCCGACGTAGCCGGCTTCCGTCAAAGACGTCGCATCGGCGATGGCGAACGGTACGTTGAGGATCTTAGCAAGCGTCTGCGCCAAGAGCGTCTTGCCGCTGCCCGTCGGGCCGATCATGAGAATGTTCGACTTCTGCAGCTCGACCTCGTCTGCCTTGCCCTGCGTGCGATTGATTCGCTTGTAGTGGTTGTAGACGGCAACGGAAAGCGATTTCTTCGCTTCCTCCTGCCCAATCACGTATTGGTCGAGGATCTGGCGAATCTCCTTCGGTTTCGGCACATCCTTGAGTTCCACTTCGATATCTTCACTGAACTCTTCCTCGATGATCTCGTTGCAAAGTTCGATGCATTCATCGCAGATGTAGACGCCCGGACCTGCCACAAGTTTTCTTACCTGTTCCTGCGACTTGCCGCAGAAGGAGCACTTGAGCTGACCCTTTTCATCCCCAAACTTCAACATGATACCACCTCTTACTCCTTGGGCTTCTCGATTTTGACAGGACGCGTGATGACCTCGTCGATGAGACCGTATTCCTTCGCCTCCTCTGCCGTCATGAAATTGTCACGCTCCGTGTCGGCGATGAGCTTTTCACGCGGCTGCCCCGTGTGCTTGGCAAGGATGTCGTTGCCGACTTCCCTGAGGCGCAGAATCTCCTTCGCCTGAATCTGGATATCCGTCGACTGTCCCTGTGCACCGCCCAAAGGCTGATGAATCATGATGCGTGCCAAAGGAAGCGCGTAGCGCTTGCCCTTCGCGCCCGCCGTCAGGAGCAAAGAGCCCATGCTCGCCGCCTGCCCGATGCAGATCGTCGACACGTCGGGGCGGATGTACTGCATCGTGTCGTAGATGGCAAGGCCTGCCGTCACGACGCCGCCCGGGCTGTTGATGTAAAGGTGGATGTCCTTATCGGGATCTTCCGACTCAAGGAAGAGGAGCTGCGCGACGACGACATTCGCGACGTTGTCGTCGATCGGCCCGCCGACGAAGACGATGCGATCCTTCAAGAGACGCGAATAAATATCGTAGGCGCGCTCTCCTCGATTCGACCGCTCGACCACCATGGGAACATAACTGTTCATATAGCTGTTCATGCAATCACTCCATATATGACGACGTCAACGACCGTGAAAGAACGTGACATCACTTCGCGGCATTGTCCAAGATGAACTGCGACGTCTTCTTTCTGAGAACTGTCGTGATGAGATCGCCGATGCGGCCCTGCTCCTTGACGACCTTCCGGACCTGCGCCGGCGTCGCGCCGTAGGTCAGTGCCATCGCCGCAACCTCGTCGTCGAGATCCTTGCCTTCGACCTTGATGTCCTCAGCCTTCGCCACAGCTTCCAGCATGAGGTCGGTCTTGACGTTTTCCTCAGCCGTCTTCTTGTACTGCTCGCGAATCTGGTTGAGGTCGGTGCCCGCGTACTGCAGGTACTGCTCAAGCTTCATGCCCTGCTGCTCCAGGCGCATCGCCATCTCCTGAATCATCATCGTCACGCGGTTCTCGATCATGACGGCAGGAATGTCGACCGTGATGTTCTCCGTCGCCTTCTCGATGACGGCGACCTTGTAGTCGTTATCTGCCTTCTGCTGCGCGGCATGCTCAAGGTTCTTGCGGATGTCAGCACGAAGCTCGTCGACCGTCTGGAACTTGCTGACCTTCTTGACAAACTCATCGCCGAGTTCAGGCAGCTGGCGCTCCTTGATGCTGTGAATCGTGCACTCGAACTTTGCGGGCTTTCCTGCGAGATCCTTCGAGTGGTACTCCTCGGGGAACGTCACATTGACGTCGCGCGCCTCGCCGATCTTCGCACCGATGAGCTGATCCTCAAAGCCCGGGATGAAGCGGTTCGAGCCGATTTCGAGCGGATAGTCCTTGCCCTCGCCGCCTTCAAATGCCTCTCCGTCAACGAAGCCCTTGAAGTCGAGCGTCACGAGGTCGCCGTTCTTGACCTCAGCGCCCTCGGCGGCATCGACCATCTGGCTGCGACGACGACGCATGCTCTCGATTTCCTTGTCGATGTCCTCATCTGTGATCTCATCGACCTTCTTCTCAACCTGGATGCCCTTGTACTCACCGAGCGTTACCTCGGGCTTTGCCGTGAAGCGTGCCTTGAAGACGACATCCTTTCCTTCTTCCAGTGTCACGACCTCGATATCGGGGTGCGAAACGGGCGTCACATCCTGCTCCTTCAGGGCATCGGCAAATGCCTTGTCCGCCACGGCGTCAAATGCCGTATCAAGAATCGCCTGCTTGCCGACGCGCTGCTCGATGATATGGCGCGGCGCCTTGCCCTTGCGGAAGCCCGGGATGCTCACGCGGTTCGCAAGATCCTTGCAAGCCTTCGCCTCGGCCTTCTTCAAGACCTCCGCTTCTACCTCTATTGTCAGCACGACCTCGTGGTTGTCCATCTTCTCTGCAGTAACCTTCATAGTATGAAATACCCTCCTAATTGTTCCTTCATCGATGGTTTCCAAGGGACAAAAGCAAGAGCAATCCCCTTGCAATCCCATTTTGCCATACTATTCATGATACCATACTCAAATAGGAAATACAAGCATTTCTCCCACGGATTATTCATTCGATGCTCGCGGTTTGCCGCGTGCAAAACCACCGAATCTCTGCTATAATGAAGCCGTCTTTTCTATTGTATCGAAGGAGGCTGTCCATGCTCAAGAATCCCATGAACATCGTCAAGCTCGTCGCCCTCTTCCTCTCGTGCGCTCTCCTCTATGCAATCCACCTTGCCAATCCAACGTTTTTTCCCGAACTCTGGCAAGTCTTAAAGAGCGGCGATCTCCTTGCGACGGCAGAATACATCCGTTCTTTCGGCTCTTGGGCGATGTTTTTCAGCTTCTGGCTCGTGCTCTTCGTCAATGCCATCGGCTTTCCGCCCGCCATCATCTTCTCCACAGCGAACACCCTGATCTTCGGCATTGTGCCCGGCATCGTCCTCTCCGTCATCGCTGAGACCGTCGGCGTCACAATCAGCTTCCTGCTGCTGCGCTTTCTCTTCCGCGCCTCGGCAGAACAGCTGATTGCCAAGCACCCTAGACTCAAGAAGGTCGACGCCTACAGCGGCAAGAACGGCTTCACCGTCATGCTCATCGCACGCATGGTGCCTTATATCCCATCGGCACTCCTGAACGCGCTCGGCGCTCTGAGCGCCATCAGTCTCAGGGACTACGTCATCTCCTCCTTCGTCGGCAAATTTCCCTCGACCGCCATCGAGGCGATCATCGGGCACGATACCGTACTTAAAAACCCCGACCCGACGCGCCTCGTCCTCGTATGCATCGCAGCCGTCCTCCTCGTCATCGGCGCCTGGTACTACGAGAAGCGCGTCGAGAAGAAGGCGGATGCCATGCAGAAAATCCTCGACGAACACGCAAAAATGCAAAAGAAGAAGCCTGCAAAATAGCCCGCAGGCTTCTTCTTTTGTCCCGCACAAGCTGTCAAATAGGCTGTAAAAAACCGTAAAAAGGCTTCCGAGCAAAATACTCGGAAGCCTTGAAATCTCTATGGTGCCGAAGGCCGGACTCGAACCGGCACGTAGGGAACTACGCTTGATTTTGAGTTTCTTTTTACACGTTTTTGCAAACACTCAATACGCGGAAACTCTTAAAGTGCGCGACTTCCTGGCTTCCCGTATGAGCCTGTATTACTCTGTTTGCAACCATGACAGGATGTCAAAAAGATGTCAAATAAAATATGCCCCGAAGCCGAAGCCCCGGGGCGCTTTCCCTACCACTCAACCACATTATACATCACGCTGCCGCCCCGCACCCGTGCACCATCAAGATGCACAAGTGCCTCGAAGCGTCCCTGCTCATAGCCGACAGTGGCGTATGCCTTGCCGTCCATCATCGTCGCACCCGCTTTCACGCGATGGTCTTTTCGCAGGTTCACCTTGTAGATATCGACCTTCTGCTTATTCGGCGGCAGTTCCTTGCCTTCTTTGTCTTTCGTGATCGGTGTCACGACTGTCCGATCGGACTTCTCCCGCGCCGCCCGTGGCAGTGTCGGATCGTCTGCCTTGATCTGCTTTTCAACTGTCTGCGCCGCCCGCTCGACTGTCGGCGCATTGACATAGTATGTCGCTGCAGGCGCACGCTGTCCCGCCTGTGCGGCGGCAAGTTCGCGGCGCAGCGCATCGGCATTCTTGCGCGAGATGTCAAGCTGCTGCTGCAGAGCTTTTGCATCCTGCGTCTGCTCCTGTGTAACGGCGGCAGGATTTTCCTTTTGTCGCTCGACAAGATCCCCACACAGCCAAAAAACGAACACGACAAACATCAGCAATGTTCCCAGCGACAGCCCGATCTTTATCATGGTTTTATGCTTTCGAATCCACGTAAGGATGTTCTGCACAACTATGTTCTGCATCTCGCTCCCTCCCAATCGTCACAAAATACAAATTCCCCCCGAAACTTTCAACTTTTACGGAGAAATTGTAAAGTATACTTATAGGTTC
The DNA here is from genome assembly GCF_000208405.1 of Selenomonas sputigena ATCC 35185. Lineage (NCBI taxonomy): Bacteria > Bacillati > Bacillota > Negativicutes > Selenomonadales > Selenomonadaceae > Selenomonas > Selenomonas sputigena. The sequence continues at coordinate 1,478,829 of NC_015437.1, forward strand.
ATGTCAATCCTGCATAGAAAAGGCAACGCCCCTAAGAAAGCGTTGCCTTTGACAGTCAACATGCTACTGACATTGTGCGTAATCCGTCACAGCTCGTGCAAATGCACGTGCGGCTTCATGCTGGTTGTCGGCTTCACGCAGCCATTCCTCTTCGTCGGGGTTGCTGATGAACGGCAGCTCAAAGAGCGCCGCCGGGCAGTCCGAGTTGCGAAGGACGTACAGCCCCGCTTCTTTGTCCACGTCGCCGTCCGACCAGTCGTCGCGGACGGTGAGATCGGGGAATGTGTCACTCATCTGCGCCATGAGCAGCGTGGCAAAGTCGTCGCTTCTCGTCCAGCCGCGCGATGTCCAGACTTCGATGCCGTGAGCGCTCTCGTCAAACGAGTTGCAATGGATCGAGAGCAGCAAGTCATAGTCGCCGTCGTTTGCCGTGTCGCAGATCGCTTCAAGGCTGTCGTCTTGGATAAAGTCTGCCTGCACGCCCGCTTTGATGAGATAGTCCACGGTCATGTGCGCGATGTTGCAAACGACATCGCATTCGCGCAAGCCCGTCGGTCCCACCGCACCGGGATCGGGGATGCCGTTCGGCGCGTGTCCTGCGTTAATGAGTACTTTCATTTGTCGTTTCTCCTTTCGTTGTCCTGCTTCTTATCTGTTCCAAGCCCACCGCGCTTGCGGATCATCTCGACTAATGCGCCTGCTTCCTCGATGCCCGACTTCTGTATGTTCTCTAAAATCGACACAAATTCTGTCAGGGCGAGATACCCAACGACGATGGTTACAGCAAATGTCGGCGCGTGCGTTTTGAGCAGGATGAAATCAAGCAATGCTGCAGCTGCGACGACAGCGACATAGGTCAGCATCTTATGCACAAAGCGCGTGCGCATGGCATCGCTGCGAATGTAGCCGGCATGACGAGCCGCGCGCATGTGCCAAAGCGCTTGCCAGAGCGTCGGTGCCGGATGTCCACTGTCTGCGAGATACTGCCTCGACAGCGCTATCCACTTCGTAGCGAGATCAACGCATACGAGCGCAAAAAACGCCACAAAGATTTGTGCATGGTCTTGTACAGCCACCATACACGCGATGGATATGCCGATTTTGGCCCCCCATCCCTCCTGCAGTCGCTGCAGAACCGCAGTAAAATCTGTCCAGTTCAAACTTTATCCTCTCCTCTCTACAAATACAAGAGCCGCCGTATTGCTACAGCGGCTCTTTTTTCTTACGCGTCCTACGCCGCGTGCTCGGCGAGATAGGCGGCGACGTCATCGCGATAGACCTCGGGGACGACCTTCTGTCCCTCCTGCTTGTCCTCTTCGCTGATCGCCCATTTCCCTGCACGCACGAGATACGCATAAATGGGGATCATATAAGCCCACTTCTTCATTTGCTGTCACCTCCCTTCGTTTTGAGCGCGGCTTCGAGCGCTGCGATGCGCTCTGCCTGCGCTGCAAGGCGCTCATCCTGCGCCGCCATAGCCTCGTAGACGGCGAGACGCTCGGGATCGACGGGCAGCTCTTGCGGCTCTTCATCCACGGCAGGCGCGGGCGGCGCGGAGACGGGCTTGCCCGTCTTGATGTCGCGGATGTAGCCCGTGCCGTTGTCGCCTGCGCCACGGTTACCGATGTAGTGCTGGTAATCCTCATCCGAGATGGGGATATATCCGTCGTCGATATACGCTTGACGCTCCTCCTTTGTGGTGTAGTGTATGCCTCTGACGACGGTCGTTTCGCGCCGACCATCGGCGTCAAATTTGGCAAGGTATTCGTTTTCCATTTTTACATCACCCTTTTTAAACTACAGATTACCTTGCGATCGGTGTTTAGATGCCGATCGCAATAAATTCCGGTGCAGCTTTTATTTGCCCAAGTACATTTAAGATATGAGTACTAAAATGCTGCGTCATTATCTTGGCCCGCGTGCGCTCAAGTGCGATCACCTGGTAACCTAAATCTGCGTTGATGTGCTCCTGCAAAAGGGATGTACCTACAATCGCCTTAAAGCATCTAGACGGAAACGCGAGAGGGAATGTAAACCATTGCGATTTTTCCTGCACCGACTCTCCCCACGAGCCCCATTGCAGTATTATCCCATTGGCAAATTTGATCCACCCATTTTGCTGCAAATTGCTCGCGACGATACCCGTGTTGGCAGCCTTAATTTGCTCAAGCATCCACTGCAGCGATTTGTCCCCAAGTTTATTGGCATTATCCGCCGTGCCACGGAGGCTACCCTCAAAGCCGGCATTGCAGCGTATCTTGCCGGTGGTGTAGATGTTTTTGCCGTTGTAGGCACGGATCCACTCGTTGTCTGTCATGTGCCAGCCGCCGCCATATTTCTCAAAGAGGAGGCCACAGTCTCCAAGCGCCCTAAACCAGTCATCGACAAGCACGGACGGAGCGGTAAGTCTCCCCGTCATTGTATCGCCTGACTTGGCGACCTTACCCGCCAGCGCGTTGGTGACAGTCGCCGCAAAGTTGGCATCATTGCCAAGCGCTTTTGCAAGCTCCTGTAGCGTATCGAGTGCTCCTGGGGCGCCGTTGATAAGGGCTGTGATGGCTTGCACTACAAACGCGGTCGTTGCGATTTGTGTGCTATTTGTGCCGCGTCCTGCTGTCGGTGCCGTCGGCGTACCAGTGAGTGCCGGTGAGGCAAGGGGCGCTTTGCTAGCGAGCCGCTCATCGGTCTCCGTCTTGGTGTACGCACCGATGTTGCCCGGCGTGACCGCTGCCCAAGAGTTGTCGTTACGCAAAAAGCGCGTATTGTTTGCCGCTTCAGGCGTCGGGATATGGTGTCCGTGGCTGAGCGGCGCCTTTGTATTGAGCCGCGCATCGGTTTCGGCTTTGGTGTAGGCGCCCAGTTCGCCGGCGGATACGGCGAGCTTCGCACTTGTGACGGATTTGTCGGCGAGCTTCGCCGTCGTCACGCTGCCGTCGGGGTGATCGAGCGGCGTTTTTGTGCGGTGCTTTTTGACCTCTGTATCCGCTGCGTTCGTGATGGTCTCATCAAGATAACGCGTGATCCCTGCCACATCGCTATCCATGCAGTCGTGCCCGTGATTGACGATGAGGTTGGCGATCGCCTTGCACATCGCGGACCACTGATAGTACATCTTATTGTGCATACGAGAGAGTGCCATACCGGGCATGACACCGCCGAGGCGCTGCGTGGCTTCCTTATATTCCGAATCGTTGTACGTCCTTTCCGGTGCGTTCTCTTCGTTGAAAATCTGAAAATTTGTCTTTGCCATACGGATCCTCCTTATGTCCAGTAGCTATCGTCATAGCCGTCCATGCCCGTCCTCGGGTTATCTACGTCATACGCAAAGGATGCCTCTGGCACAGAGTTCATCCAATCTGCATGATCGTAGCCCTTAATCGTATCCGTTTCGAGATCATAGCCGAATACGACTCGGCTCGCAAAATAGTAGTTCACATGCACTCCCTGCGGCTTCGGGATGATGAGCCCTTGTTTGACCATCTCTTTTGTGATCTGATCGTAAATACCGATGGTAAGTACGTCAATCGTCATATCCTGATTATCCTGGATGATGATACCTTTGCCAAAGAGCGTATTCCACAGCTCCTTGATGTCGTAGATACCGCCTTTCCATAGGTTTTTTGCAATCCGCGCGCGCAGGAGATTCCGATAAGCGGCATTGTCCAATACAGGCGATACGCCTTTTTCCGGTTGATACTCCAATACCCGATTCGCGCCGACGAGCACGCCGAGCGTATCCTCCTGCACCCCGGTAGCGTAGTTCAGATCGTATTCGTCATCAAGATATACAGCAAGACTGAAAATATCTTCGGACGGTGTGAGCAGCGCTTCTACCGTCCGCACGAATTTCTCGCATCCCCTATGCTGCGAGGTGATTAAATTGACGTACGAATCCATAATGGGCATCAAACCACCTCCACCGTAACAGCGCCGCTCTTGGCAATAGCATTGTACGGAATCACGACATCGGCGATACCAAGTGCGCCGCCTGCACGCCCTAGCTGCACAGACTGCAGTGCGAAAGACGGGCGCAAGGCGTCATCAACCGCGGCGGCGATCGCCGTAAGGACACCTGTCGTCGTTACGTTGACGCCGATGCCGAGCCGCTCGATGTACGTTGAAATATTGTGCTTGATAGCTGTTTCAACCGCCGTCGTATAGGTCGCGTACTTTTTTACGGTGACCTTAGCAGCGACCTTTTGGTAGATCGGACGGAAAAATCGGATTTCATTTTTCAGCCCATCCGAATTGATGTAGATTGCCGTCGTCGTCCCGTGCGTACCGCAGCCGGGTCCTTTTCGCAGATAAATTTGTTCGGCGACCTGCGCATCCAGTCCGCCCTCAACGACAGCTGCAATACTGTGACTGGGGACACCGTTGTCATCCGTATGGTTTGTATCGTTCTCATACACTTTATACTGCGTAACACCCGCCACGCTCGCAATACCGGCAAGCGTACTGTCCACCATGTTCTGGCTCGGGACTGCCGTCGATAGTTCTTGCCTGCGGCGCAACTCCTCATCGGTTTCGACAGCACGCCCTTTGACCGCCGGAACCTTATTAGTCACAGCGAGCCAGCCATACTGCGGATTACTGATTTTCGTAATCGTACCGACGGGCGCCTCAATCGCGCCGATGTCCCTGCAGCGTGCGGTCACCTCCAACGACTCGCTTTCAAACTTGATGTCTTGCGGCAGCTCCCATTTACGGCGCTGGTCGTCTTCGGCCACGCCTGCGGCGATAACTGTCCCCGGCTTTCCCGTAAGCGTCAGCACACACGTTGAGTAACTGGCAGCTTTTCGCCGTATACCGTTGAGCTTCACGAGACTCGACAGCCCTGTGCCGACAGCCGTCTTCGGGCTGTGGTTGTTGTAGACGATCTGCAGCAGCTGTATCGTGTCGTAGGTCTTGAGCGCGAACGCTGAAATCATCTGATAGTCCTGCGAATCGTTGCCGAGATAGAGGTCGTTGCCATAAATCTCCTGAAACTTGGCAAGGAGGTCGTCACGGATGTCGTTATACGTCGGCACATGGAGCCCGGCATCGTCAACATATGGGGCAAAGTACGCCACGATCACACCTCCTCATCAATGCTGAACGCGCCGTAGTCGCTCTGAATTGCGGCGCGAATTGTCAGCGTTCGGCGCTCGTTATCCCATTCCGGGTCAAAGGACAAAATGGACAGGACATGCGGAGTCCTTTGGATGCGCTCGCGAATGATTCGCTCTGCGGCCTCTACATCACGGCTCGCGATGATTTTTTGCCAGTACGGTACGCCGTCTTCAATATTCTCCCACCACTCATAGATGAGGAGCCGCAGGCGCGTCAACACCGCCTGCCTTACAGCGTCCGCCCCCTCGATATAGGCATGCCCGTTGCCAAGGGTGAAGTCGCCATTTTCGTCAAGTGCACGGTATCTCATCTTCACCCTCCTGCCGTCACGTTCGGACTGCCGCTGGTATGCGTTCCGCTCTGTCCGCAGCTTTGGCAAACGGTCGTATCCCCAATGCGGACGACGCGTCGCCCGTTGCAGGTGACCGTACTGCTCCCGACGACGCTCTCAAAAGTGCCGCCGTGCGGGCAGTTCGTTGGCCCCGTATCATGCAGACGATGGAGCGGGATGCCGTTCACCGTCACATTGGGGCTTGCTGTCGCATCCGTCCCTGTTCTCCCGTGCGGGCAGCAGGGCAGCCCCTTGTTGCAGACGCCTGTCGTCGTATCTCCGATTCTTGTTACTGCGGGCATATGCGCTCCCTCCCCACTAGTCATTCAGCCCGATGTGCGCTGCGCTGATGTTTACCGCTCCTGCTGCACGGATGTTAATGTTGCCGCCGCTGATCTCGATATAAGCGTCGCCCGCCTCGTTGCGCAGCTGCGCCGTGCCTGCCGAATAGCCGCCGACAACACCGGGCTGGCTGCGGAACCCGACAAGGGCAAACCCGTCTGAGAGGTCATGTCTGCGCTTTTCAACTTGATTCTGTACGCCGCCATTCTGCCACCAGGCGTCTATGCAGTTATCACCAAAGACCACAAGACAGTCATCACCGGGCTTGATGGGGAGCGTCAGACAATAGCCACCGCCGGAATACACGAAGAATGGCACATCCGGCAAGATTGGGATCTCCGCCCATTCCAGAGTGCCAGCGAAATTCATGCGCTCACGTATGGCAAGCTGCACGGTGCACGTCTGGCGCTCGTAGTCCACCGACCGAATGATGCCGGGCGCAGCTACGCGCAGGTCGGCGCTCAAGGCATCCAGTTCACGCTTCTTCCTCTCGATCGCGTCGCCTACGCGCTCCGATAGCTTTATCATAACCATCCCTCATTTCAGTGTTTGCCCCGGCTTGTTCACTGCCGTCAGCAGGCTCATGCGCCCATTTCGGCTCACGCCGACGACAGTCGTCGTCCACTCATCACCCCAGGTATCGCCGCGGTGCTCAATAGAAAACACTTGATACTCTCCATCCTGGTCAAATTGCGCCGTCTGCGGGAGCTGGTCGCTCTTTTGCTGTCCGGAGGCGTCAATCTGGATTGCCTGCCTCTGGATGATCTCGTTGTCGATCTTGATCATGCTGCGCAGCTTGATGCGCGCATCTAAGAGCATCTTGATCTGGATGCCCTGATCGCTGTATATGGGCGTCCCCACAAGCCCCGTTGCAGGTGTGAGCACGAGCACCTTATCCACGGGGATTTCCTGCTCGACCGTTTCCAGGACGAGCTTGCCGTCTTCTCCTTCCCAATATACGGCATCGTTCCACGTGCAGATGTCGCGCAGGTACTTCGCAGGTGTGCCGAAAAGCACCTTGCCGCGCGGCAGCGTCTGTTCAGGCAGTTCTTCACTTACCTCACCGACACCAATCCGCTTGTCTGCCTGTCCTGCTACGGCATGCACTACATCACGCGGCGTACTGCCGGCCGCGATGGTGCTGCGCACGTGATTCGTGAAGAGGCTAAGCGCGCCTTTCAGCGCAATGATCTCCAAACGGTAATCTATGCCGTTTTCGCGATTACGGAAAATCTGTACAATATCGCCCGTAAAGATTTCGCCGTACTGGCCTTCGGTGTAACCGCCAAAAACCGAAATCTGGAAGCCCTCTTCAATGACCTCCTTCTCCGTTGCCGCATTCATGTTGTAGACGACGAGGGTGCAGACCTGCACAGCTGTTTCCGTCGTGGTCTTAGTTTGAAATTCACACTTGAGCAAGGACACATCCATCTCTGTATCATGCTCCGGATCTCGCTCTTCCGTGACATTGCCGTCTTCATCCTTCTTGTAGGACGGCTTGTAGATCGAAATTTTCCACTTCCTGCCGTAAAGACGGCCTCTTCGCTTCTCCTTCTGTACGGGCTCCTCTCCCGCTTCCATGTCCGGCGTTGATTCCTGCCCTGTAGTCTCGGGGTCTACGAGCGCATTTTCATCCGGCATCCGTATCACCCCACAGCACATACCAATCGGATTCCAGCGTTGCCATGGACGGCCATTGTTCTTTCACTCGGCTCCTGGGCACGATTCGCGCGCTGCCAATGCCGAGATAACCGACTTGTTCCAAGATGTTCTGCCCCGGCACAAGCGGCAGCCCTGCATATACGAGTGTATCGCCCTTATAGATATCCACGAGCCAGTATTTCGCGAGATCGTTATACGTTATGCGGAACCTGAGGAGCGTATTGCCGCCATCGATCGGCACTTTCGCGCTGAATTTATGATTCGGAATCCCCTGAAACGGGATGATTGCGAGCACAACAGACACCTCCTAGGCAAAAATCTCCCCGCCCGCATCTTGAATAGAACGCGCAGCAGTCTTATCGATACCCTCGCCCGTCTGCACAGGCGTTTGACCGGACGATGTTTCCTCCGCCGATGCTGATGCGCGGGCACTCGTTTCCGTCTGCGCCACCTGCGCGAAAATAATCTCACGCAGGCGAACGGTACAGCGCAGCGCATGCAGCGTCATCACGTCGTCGGGCGCGGAAAGCTCCTCGATCAACATATTGTGATACGTCTGCAGGCGAGTTTCCACTGTGATCGGAATACGCTGCACCTGCAGCTTCCGGAGATTCATCCAGGCGCGCGCCGAACGGCCGTCCTTCGCCATGGTCAGCATATCCGGGACGCCGCCCAAATCCGGCCAGCAGTGGTCGAAAATAGGCGGGTTGATGGGGAACCCTTGCGGAAGCATCGGATTTTGCATATAGCTGGACGCTTTCGCATCCGTCATCATGATTTCGATGGTGACCTCTGCCGGCTCCACAAGCGCATGATCCGTCATCGTCGCCCCCGTCTGTACAGGATACTCCGTTGGCCGTATGCGGCTTACATGCTCTGTTCTCATGATGCCGTCAAAGTACATGCCCCCAATCGGCCACTTGGGCGTACGGAAAAGAAACTGATCCATGTTCTTGTAGCCCGTCAAAAAATCAATGATCTCATAATGCCCGGAAAGCTTGCCAATCTGCACGCCGAACTCCATCCAATCCGGCTCTTTTTTCGACTCCAAAAGATCAGAGAAATATATAATGCCATCGACCGACAGCCCCCGCTTCACGCCCATCTCATCACCTCCTCAAACGAGCACCGGCGCCCCCGCCATCGTGCGGCTGCGCAGGATATGCTCGCCGCGCTGCTCCAACTGGCGCATGGTCGCGTCGCCGACCTCTCTGCCGATATCCTTGGCACTCTTGTCCGTGCCATTGACCGTCACGCCCCCGACATTTACCTGGTAGACAACATTGCTGCTTCCCCCTCGCGCATAACGAGCATAATCGCTTTGATAACCTCCTGCCACAAGACCGTTGTAGAGGACCGGATCACGCTTTTGCGCCAAGTCCGCCAGTACGTTGTAGATTTTCTGCGTGTAGCCGCCCGTGCGGGCAGCCGTTTCCATGAATCCATCGTCGTAGCCATCTGACGAAGCGTCACCCCAGCCTCCGGTACCGCGTTCATTCCCAGGGCCGTAAATTGTAATATCGAAGTGATCCCCCTCATCCATTAAGATGCCGTTGTGTTTTTTGACAAGTTCAACAAGAGCTTCATAGACTTTCCCTGTAATGTCCTCAGGGGATATGTCGACTTTGTACCCGTTGGCGTGGGAATCCCACCCGTTGTACCTATGCCCTTTCTTTTCGGACCCGCCTGTAATAATTGGTTTTACGCCATACTGATTGGCGACAGCTCCGAACTCATTCAAGAAATCGATAGTTTCTTGACGGAAGTCATGTACGTCGGTATACGTATCGTTATCCCATGACACCATACCATTTTGGCTATCCCATTTCTGGTAATACTCAGGGTTAACTTCCTTAGAGTCTTCTGCCCCGCCGCCTGCACGTAACGGTATGGATTCCAGCCATCCGTATGCGTCAGCCGCATAATCCTGCCGATTCGGCAGAAATTCGTCCAGTGGGATCTCGTAGAGATCGAAGATGGCTTTCGCCGCCTCTCCCGTCGTGTTCGCCGCCCGCAGAGCGTCCAACGCATCTGTATGCGTATTGTGCAGCTCCCAATCGGTAAAAGCGATCTGCGCATCCAGATCATCCCACGAGGCATAGCCGTTTTCCTCGGCAAATTTCGCCAGACGATGGTAGCGCTCGCCCATCCACTGGCCGATACCGCGCCGTGCCCCGTCATCGTACGAGTAATCCAGATCGCTTTTTTCCTGCAGGAAGTTTCCCACAAGACCCGCTGCCTGGATTTGACTGTAGCCCATGTTCATGAGCTTCTGCATGATATAACCGGCGCGCTCTTCGCGGCTGCCGTCCTTATCGCCGCGCGTTGGCCCCTTTCCTTTACCGGGAAGTTTCGCATCCATAAGCTCTTCCCCGACGATCTTCAAGGCGCCTTTGAAATCGCCTTTACTCAGTGCCAACAGCGCGCGACCGTACGCGCCCGTCTTCTCGATGGCTTTGTCGATCGCCTTGCCCATTTCTTCCCAGAACTTACGGAACCATTTATTATCGCGGATGACCTTGAACAAATCCTTGAGCTGCCTGATGGTTCGCGCGACATGCTGCACGACAAGCGAGAATACCTTCATCACGGCGCGAACCGCGTCCCGGAACGAATACACGCGATTCGCCTTGCTCATCTCGCCGAATAACCCACGAAATGCGATGCCGACTAAATCGTATATTACGTCCAACAGGCCTTCCATGGCGCTCCAAAGCTCGCCCACGGCATCAATGAGCTCCCGGTACTCCTCGGTTCGCCGAATCTCGTCCAGCAGACGTGCGAACCAGTGAATCAGGGACGAGATCGTGCGGATGATGGCCTTGAATGCTTCCCACAGCTTCTGCAGTCGGTTTCGCATACTGTCCAGACCACCGTGCTTCTCCATCGACGCATAAAGCAGCTGCACATTCTCCAGCCATGTCTTGATGTAGGTCGTTGCAAGCTCCCAGATCGCGCTCCCGAGATCTTGCATGATGGCAAGAAACTCCTGCAGCTCTCCGGAATCCCGTACACGATCAAGGAAATCGCCCAAGCCTCGGGCAAAATCGAAAATCTTGTCCTTCGCCGTCGAACAAAATTCGACGAACTGCTCCCAAAACGGCGTGGCGAAAGCCTTAAACTCTTCCCATTTGCCCTTTGCGACCTCGATGTACTCGTTGAGCTTATCCCAGTACTCACCGAAAGCAGACTGCTTGCCCTCCATGTGACCGTAATAATCGTCAATCAGGAGCAGCAGCGAGCCGACGAGCATAATCATGCGCGTGAGAGGCGTCGCCTTCATCACGAGCGCAAGAGCCGCAATCGCAGCTGTCGCTATTTTGACGCCCCTCGGGAAGCCGTCCCACATGCGGCCAAGTGCTTTCCCGACATCCCAGATGAGTTCAAGAAAGTGCTTGCCGATGTTGATGATATAGACCAGACCGCGCGCAGCCTTCTCTGTCCAGACGCTCATGTTCTTGATGAACGCATCGTTGAAGCTGCGGAACTTCTCGCGGGCTTCTGTGAGCGGTCGATTCAGATACTTCATGAGGTAGTATCCTACCCACGTCATCGCATAGCTGACTTCCTGCTTAAGCCGCGTAAACTCAAACATGAGATCGCGGAAGTTCTTCATTGTCTCCGCAAAATCTCCGCCGACCTTCATCTTCTTTCCGTCGGCAGTCAGCTTCTCGAAACGTGCCATCAGCTCCAGCGTCAGCATGATGTCCTGAATGGATTCGCCGAGCGCGTCCGTGGCCTTCTTCAGCGTCCATGCCGCGTCCTTCGATACCATCATCTGACGCGAGAGCTTCTGCATGGCAAGGTCTTGCTCCGCCGCCGACTTCATCAATCCGGCGGCAGCCGTCGAGACGCTCACGATCGCCGCCGAGATAATGCCGGAGGCCTTGACAAAGTTCGTCGCCATGTGCCCCGTCGCCGTTTCTACCGTGCGGTCAAGATTCTTGATCGTCGCTTCCGCTTGCTGAAAGCCGGGGCGATCCACTTTTGCGCCCAGCCCCACCAGATATTCCTGGATCATCTCGCCAATCATGTATTCGCCCCCCTTTCTCTCTCAGCATACGCTTCAGCGCGACGACGATTCTCTTGTTCGACGAGAAGGATTTCGTGCATATCAAGCAAATCGCCGAAGGTGTATGTCCCGTCCCACAGCTCATGCTGCTGCCATCTCTCGGCGATAACGGGCGCATACACCCAGGCATTTATATTTTGATATTCGCAGGGATCAAAGCCTGGACGCCCGCCATCAATTCCTTCAAGCCGCCTTCGGTAAAAAAACCAGCGATATTGAACACCAGAGCATGAATCGTCAAGAGCAGGACGAGCATCGTATTGTCCGCCATATCCTCGACGCCCCAGCTGCCGTTGTCATTGAGAAGCGGCGCCGTCCTTGCCGGCAGGACCTCGCCGACGACCGACAGGCAATCCTTCTGGAAGGCAATGAACTCGCCCTTGCTCATGAGCGCACGATTCGGCGTAGGCATTGCGTCGACATCTTTGCCCTCCGCTTTAAGCGTCTTCTTCACCTTTTCTTCCATGCCCATCGGCAGCATTTTCTCCATGAGCGTAAAAGCGATGTAGCTGCCCGTAAAAGCGTCAAAGGCGCGGATTTCAAACTTGCGCCCCATGACCTCGACGATCTTCTTCGTTTCTCTCTTCATCTGGCTTCCTCCCATTAAAGCTGAATGCGCTGAATATCGACGAACAGGATACTCCACGCCACGCGCTGACCCTGCGACTGCAGCGGCTCATCCGGCTCCTTCACAAAGCTACCTCCTGTGCAGTAATAGGTCTTGCCCATCTTCGGCGCTTCAATGGTCATCGATATGGATGTCCACTCCGACGTATCCGCCTGCCAGCAGTAATTGAAAAGCCCCTGCAGGAATTTATGCAGGGAGCTCGTTTGCTGGGCATTAATCGTGACGCTGCCATTATTGCCCGCAATTTTGCTTGCCATGACGGAACCATCGGCAGCGACGTCGTGTACCGTGCGCTCGGTGTTCTTTGAAACATTGACATCGCCGACGCCCTCTCCTTGCACCGAATACGAACCATACCCGGGGCACCGGATGGTTGCGTTGATATCGGTGAATGAATAGGTACTGTGCTTTGGCATTCTTTTCCCTCCCTTTGCTTAACGGTTGACGTCTACCTGAATGGTGACGTGGTGAATCGCACCTGCGAGCTTCAGCGACACATAGATCGGCGGCGCGTTGCGAGCATCGCGCTCGGTCTGCGACTGCTCTGCCATCGCTTCGCTCTGGATGAGGTAGCCGCCGGGGAGCACCTGCCCGTATTCGAGCGCCATCAGCTCCTCTCCCTTCCAGACGCCTTCCTTGATGAAGCCGATGCGGTTCATGTCGTCGCATACCTCTTTGATCGCCGTCTTGATACGCCCCATGCCCGCTTCGGTCTGCGGCACTTTGTTCGAGTTTACGAGCAAGTCCATGATAGCGAGCTGCATGTCGTTCTTGTATTTGTCGAGATAGATGATCTCATCAAACCAGGAACCGTCGCTGACGCGCCCCTCTTCAAAGATGTCGTAGTAGTTGCCGCGATTGATGTAGACGTTGCCGTAGTTCTTCTTGATGTTGTTCAGATCGTTCGACGTGAACAGCTGCATGTAGTTCTCCGCCTGTACGCCGACCTCGCGCTTGTAAGCGAGCGTGAAGGCACTATTGATCGTGGCCGCGCTCATCGCGCCCATCGCCCAGCCGATCACCGCGCAAATGGCATCTTTATGCGCCGTGGAATACTGCCCGATGATGCGGCGGTACCCCTTGCTCTTGAGCGTACCGAAGATGCCGCCTTCGCTCGACTTCGCCTTGGCGTCCGCCGTTGTAAAGGCAAACATCGTGGACGGCGTGCAGACTTCTACGTACTCCTGCACCGCGAGAATCTGCGCATCCGTCATATCGCCGCAGTAGATGCCCACGTACCACTCCGAATCCACCTGACGGCATTCCTGGATAGTCTTGACGGGCGTCTCCTTGTTCTCGACCTTGCCGATGGCGATGATCGGCGGCTTCTTTCGCTGCCCGAAGATAAGCGCCGCTGCTTTATACAGGCGGTCTTCGGTCGTAAAGCCAGCCTGCAGCATGGAATTGAGGCTGTCGTAAGTCACGATGCGCTTATCAGCAAAGTCAGCGACCGTGCCAACATCGCCCATGAGCAGTGCGAGGTTGAACTTCTTGCGCGTCGCCGAAACGGCGGCAAGATTGACGATGATATTGACCACGGGGTCAAGCGGCAGCACGTTTTTGAGTGCCATAGTTTTCCCTCCTTATGGATTCGCCTGCGCGCCGATGCGGACGCGTTCAATACGTCCGACATCCTCCGGCTTGAGGCGATAAAGTTCGTTGAATCGCAGGGTAATATCCCATCTGTCCCACCACTTCCCCGCGAAAAGATCGGGGATTCGTATGCACGTCGGCAGATTCGGTACGAGGAACACGCCGCACCGAGAGAGCCGATGCTGTACCGATTCATAAAAAAAGCCGTCCTTGAGGAGATTTGCGAGCTCATAGGATTTTCGCCCATATGCGGTCGCCTGCAGCTCCCACACACGCGTTCTCGCGGTATCTCGATAGACGGTTCCGTTATCTGCACGATATTGACTATCCCGCTGTTTGGCATAGTCGTCATCGGCTTCGACGAGTGACAGGAAGAGGACGTCATCGCCAACTTTCCAATCGGGCGCGCCGCTTTCGGGATAGCGCCAGCGAATGAATTTATCGGGTTTCTTAATGATGTACGCCGTAATGGCAGCCACTTCGCCCCAGAAGAGCTCCTGCAGCTCCACGTAGGTCATCCTCTCATCTCCTCTCCCATGAGTGTGCCGATTGCCTTGTAGTAACCGTTGGCGGCATAGTCAAAGGTCTGAATCAGCTTGTAGCACTGCCCTTTCCAGACACAGATATCCGATGTTTTCTCCGTACCGGATACGTCAAGGCTGACTTCGTCCGTGATGAAGGTCTTCATCCCATTCACACGATCTGCGGTATCGAGAAGTTCGAGGTCTTTGCTCGACGACGGCTGCACGATGCCTTCGACCGTGATCCCCGTCGTTTTTGTCTGCAGTACGCCACGCACCCACTCGGGCTCTCCCTGCTTAATGACGATGAACGTCGTACAAAAATCGGGGTCATGAACGATTTCAGAAACATCAACCGCCATACGCTCACCCCAAATCCCTTATGACATAGGTGATGGCCTTTCGCATCTCCCCCGTGTCGATGAGCGGGCGATTGCTGCCCTTCCGCTTGATCGTCTGCTCCGAGTTCGGCGGCCACTTGTTCTTGGGGTTTTCAAACCATGCGCGCGCGGCGTTTGCGGCAACCGTACCGGCGAGCTCAAGCCCGCGCTCTGCGCCCACCGCATCGCCTCGCATAGCGGCACGGTATGCCCCCGCGATCTTCTTGCCGATCGCCTCCCTGCTGTCCTTGATCGCAGGCTCAAGCACAGGGCGCGGCGGGATTGCCCATGCAGGGCTACCGAACGTATGAACAAAAAGGCTATGCGCTGCGCTGTAAAGCATTCCCGCGTCAAGATTCGTCTGCATTTTTTCGCGCATGAGCGGAGCACGTACGCCGTGCGTATGGACGTAGAGAAGCTCTGCATTGTTTACGCCGTCCTCGCCGCGGCTCGCCGTTGCCTGCGGGATGCCGACGAGCACGCGTTTCTTCGTCAAGGCTTCGACCTTTCCGAGCATGACAGAGAAGCCTCTTCCGGACTTTTTGACGGACGTGCTGCCGCTTACCATACGACCATTCCCCCCATCGCATACACTCGCGCCAAGGTGACAAACTGCTGCCCGAAAGCAGTCAGCTTGTATGCCCCCCAGCCCGCAAAATCCTCTTGAATCGATGAGAAGTCATACGATACCGAGATGTCGCCTGCGCTCTTCGAGTTCTGCAGACCCTTCGCAAGACCCGCAGCAATTTTCTTTTGCAGCGGGTCGTCGGCGCTTACCGCCGACTCCATGTAGAGCGTCAGCCAATGCGCGATGTAGAGCCCCATGCAGATTTCCCAGGCATCGTGGTATCGATTCTTGTGGATGGAGGCGTGCGCCATATTCAGCCAGGCTGCAAGGACGACACCCGGAACGGCGCCCGCGCCGAACTGCGGATAGGCGGCAAGGAAATCCTCTGCCGTGTAAGCGGGATTGCCGCCCGTGCGGATATTCGACGCAGCGGCAATGATACCGAAGACATCAAGGCCTTCATACATCATGGCTTACTCCTTCTTATCATTCTCCTGCGACGGAGCGCCGCCGGTCTTCTTCGGGGGCTTTGGCTCCTGCTTGTCCGCAGCCTCCCGCGCCGGCTCGCTGCTGACCTCAATCGCGCCGTCCGCAAGCGCCCACCCATACATCGGGTCTTTCTCGATCCAGTCGGGGAGCGTGGAGAATGCGTAAGGCTCTGCCGTCACAATCTCCTGCGTCTCGGGATTGCGAAATCCGATTTTCTGCTTTGCCACGAGTTTAATCATGCTGCGTCTCCTTAAATACCGTCACGGTAAATGAACGGCTCGAAGTAGTGAATCTTGACCTGACCGACGTTCGCCATATACAGGCTGTCATAAGACGCCGTATTGACGTTCGGCTGCGTCATGACGCGGCTCATCGGTACGGGTACGTCCATCCCCACAAAGCGGCGCTGGTTGACGTAGGCGACCATGCGGTTCTTCTTGCCGATGCCGGCACCGATGCAGAACCTGCACTCGGCGATCACGAGGTCGACGCCCTTTGCCTTGGCGATGTTGTGGTCGACAAGGTACTGCATGATGGAGACGGGCGTCGGGTAGCCGTTGACGCTGACCATCGTGCGGTTGATGTACGCGAAATTCGCTGGATCGATGAGGATGTGATTCGGGATGGCGCTGTTGTCGTACTGCGCGCCCGTCCATCCGGCGATGATCGCTTCGTCGATGTCGTTCAGGATCTCGGTCGGGGTCTTGTGTGCCCAGTCCGTCTGACCACTCGCGCCCGCCGTGACCGCCGTCGCCGTGATCTGCTTGTCGTTCAGGAGCCCCGTCGTCCCGTATGCCTCTTGCCCGAGGTAAGTGTTGATGTCCATGTACTTGTCATAGTCGAGCCGGATACCATCGTTGTAGATGTCCTCGATGCTGCGCCCCGTGACAGCGCCGCGCAGCTGATCCTGAATCTTGATGGACATGGAGACCTCATACGGAAGCACCTTGTAGAGATCCTTCGAGAGGTCCGCCTGTATCCTGCGCACGGCGTTCTGGATACCGCCGACACCGTCTGCCTGACCGCCCGTGACGCTGTACTCGACGTTAAAGGCGGACGTTGCCTCAACCCAGCCGCCGCCGCTCTCGATCTCAATGTCGCGCGGATAGGTCGTACTCGTCAGTGGCTCGCGAAGCAGCGGATCGAGCTTTTCGAGCTCGCTCTCAAGGAATGCAAGTCCGCTCGATACGGTCGCCGCATCCATCGTCAAAAGCGGCGAGCCGGTGCGCTGCGGCGCGACCGCAAGATTGTACTGTTTATTCTTCATATCGCTTCTCCTCCCTTACACGCCTTGACGCGTGACGATCGTGAGCTCTGCGACGCTGCGCACGTCCGCCGTACTCGACCACTTCACGCCCGTAAGCTCAATGCAGTTGCCCGCTTCATTCACCGCGCCGAGGTCGCCGACCTTTGCGCCTGCAGGACTCGTGCCGCCGACGATCTTCGTGCGGACGTAAACCTTCGCGCCGACCTTCGGCGTACCCCATGCGCAAGTAGCGGAAATGCCGCCGCGCTGCAGTACATCGCACGGCTCGCCCGCCGTATAATAGCCGAAGTTCTGATAGGGGTAGACTTTCGCCGACTTGACCTTGCGCATGGCGATGCCTGCAAAGTCCGCAGCGGTATTCGTCGCCCCAAAGAGAGCGACAGAGCCATCGTCCTTCTGGACGACGGGCGCGCCGAACGGGATGTCCGTCGCTCCTGCGGCAACGGGGCGCGTGCGGCTAACCTCGTCACCCTGTCGCGATGCCTGCCCCGGATAGCCATAGGTCATATTGATTCCAATCGTAGTTCCCGGCATTTACTTCTCCTCCTTCTTGCAGTGCGGGTTGCGCTTGCGGCAGTTCTCGCCGTAGGCACGCATGGACTGTACCAATGCTGCGGCATCTGTCGTCTTGCGACGTGCGAGTGCCGCATAACCACCCGCGAGTGGCTGTGTGTCCTTGGTGCGCATCGCCTTCTTGAGCGTGCGCGAGAGTGCGTCCGACGCACGTTTCTGCTGACGCGGCGGCATGGCAGCGATGAACGGTCGCATGGTGCGGATCACCGACAGCGCAAGCGCGCGGTCTGCCACAGCCACAGGTTTCTTTTCGTCTGCCGGCACATCCTCGGGATCCTCATCCTCTTCGAGCTGCTCGGGCGGCACGGTCACGCTCTCCTCCTCGGATTCATCGTCCTCCGTTTCGGCTGGCTTATCGCCGCCCTCTTCCAGCTCCTCTTCGAGGTCGTCCAGCGCCTCGGTCTCCTCCGGCTTCTCGGCCGACTCTTCGTCGGGGTCGTCGTCCTGCGTCTGCGGAGCGGTGAGCGCATCCACCTTTGCGTTGAGCGCGGCGACCGCATCCATGAGCGCCTTGACATCTTTGTCGTGCATCTCCTGCGCTTCCTCGGGCTCGCCGCCCTCTGCCTCATCGACAGCGCGTGCCGCCTCGCGGACTTCCTCCGGCTCTGCATCCTTCGCAAATGCGGCAAACATCCGATGCAGAATACTGCCCTTTCTTGCCATCTGTTTTCCTCCTTCTGGCGTTGCCTTGGCGTCGCGGATGGCCACTTCGTGCCCCGCGCGCCCTTCCTCGACGACAGCGACATGATTGCCGATGATGTCTTCCTGGCAATACGCGCCGTCGTCCCTCTCGATGTATTTGCACTCGTAGCCGCACGAAATTTCCCGCTTGCCCGCGTCAATCTTGGCGATGAGCGCGGCGTCGTACACGACGAGATCGCAAATCAGCTTATCCCTGTCCGCCCCGCTGCCGCGTCGGACGTTCTGGACTGCTCCCTTGGTGTAGCTCGCGTAGTTTGACGCATCCACACCGACAGGCGGATGGTCGTCGGTCACGGGCTTGCCCTCAAACGAGGCGACTGCCGAGGGCTTGAACACCTCATCTTCCTCGCGGTACACCTTGAGGAATCCTCCGCCGCCATCCGCGACGCCGAGCTCCTGCGGCAGATACTCCTGCATACCCGTTCGGCAAATCGGTACGCTGTGGCACACGAGAAATCCCTCGGGCGTCCTCGTCATGTGGGGCGAAAAACGCGCCCCATAAAATGCTCTCAACGGGCATTCCTCCCTTCAAATGGCCATAAGAAAACCGCCCCTATGTTGAGACGGTTTTACTTTTTCGGCTTTATCTGCATCCCCCAGCCACCACATTCTATAAGCTCGAAGCGCCCGTAAGTGTTTGCGAGACCCTTAATCTTGCTCTGCTGGCTCTGGTTGAGCTCGCTCCACTTAATAATGACTTCGCCGCGTTTCTCGCGCTTCGTATTGCGATGCCCGGTCAAATCAACGCCTACCTGTTCGTTGATATAGGACATCACCTTTTCTGCCGGTGTGCTCTTCTTTGATGTGGGTTTTGACTTCTTCGTCGTTTCCTTCGGTGTAAACTCATGCTGAGTTTTACCCGTCCACGCTTTACCGCTGAACTTGCCGCCTGCGCCACCGTCGATTTTTCCCTCTGTCAGATGTACCTTCGAGCCATTGATTGTACGCCAATTCTTTGGATCAGGATCTTTCGAATGCGCTACGTCCAACGTCAATCCATGTCGCATAGCGTACGCATCCAGACGCATAGATAGCGACTTGAGCCCCAGCATAATACGCTCCATGCTCACTCAATCACGTCCCTTCAAAATGCTTTCTCTGCATCCGTTCGATGCGGCCATTCTGATACACGCGCATCGGGAATTTCAGCACATCCAGATCGACCACAGGCTCAGGGTAGCACCTGCAGTTCGGGCAGCAGCCCGCATGATAATGCCCGAGCTTATTGCTGTACCGCCTGCCGTCTGCGCCGTATCGCGGAAACAGGTCTTCGGGTGCGGGCGGGTCGCTCCATCTCACGAGCACACCGCTCATGTGGCGGTGACTGGTTCGCGTCCTGCCGTCTCCCTGATTGCCGCCGCAGGCACGCCAGACATACCAATCAAGGCCGAGGTCTTCCGCTCTCGACCGCACGAGATCGGTCTGTGCCATAGATACCTGCGTTCTGGCGATCAGCTCCGCGCGCGCTCGCGTCTTTTCCGGAAACACCCTCTGAATCTCCTCGGCGATATCCGCCGCCCTACGCCCCTTCATCGCTTCGCGCGCGGTATAGGACGCCATATCATCGGCGATAGTCTTCGGCAACGTCTTGATGAGAGCGGCATTTTCCCGCACGAGTGCTCGCACGCGCGCGCCACGAGTTCCCTGGAGCTCCTTTCGCAGGACTTCGTATATCTCTCTGCCCTTGCCATTGTTTCGCGCCGCCTCGCGCCACGTGCGCCCGGTGTCGTCGAAGAGCCCCGTCACCATCTTCATGGCGATTGCTTCCGACAGCCGCGCGAACTCGGGCGATTGAGAAAAACGTTCGAGCGCTACAGCGATGAGCACAGGATCATCAGTTCCATCGATACTCCGCACCATCCCGCGCGCAACTCGGAGAAGCGCACGGCGAAATGCTGCCTCGATCGTGCGCTTCGGCATCCATAGCGGCTGATTCATACGAGCGCCTCCTCAAAAACAGGCATCAAAAAACCGCCTCTTTCGAGACGGTTCATGTTATCGAATTTGTCTGCCCTCTTTGTACGCTTGTCGGGCTTCGTTGAGCGACATTCGGTTTGCGCCGCTCATGTCTGGGTTACGTCTCTGCAAGTCATCGTTTTCCCAATAACAAACATCGCAAATCTCGAAGTCGTCACGTTCCTCGAACTCGAATTTCCCGCACACGGGGCATTTAATCCTTTCCGCCATGCTCGATGTCATCCTTTCGTGCCTTTATGTAGTATGCTTCACCATCCACGGGCTTGAACAATGTGCGAATGCCTTTCTTGACGTTGGCTTTGACGAAATCATTCTCCTTGCGGTCGTACCGCACCACGATTCCGTCTTTGTCGATGTGTCCGAGGATATCCCTGCCCGTCGGCATTTCTGCAAGACGCACCGCGCGCTCGACGTACTGTTCCATCGTGAGCCCTGGGTATTCCTCCCGATGAGTTCTGCCGTTCTTCCAGTGGTTCATCAACCGCTGTTTATTGGCAAAGCCGCGCACTTGCAAACGGTTCGCGCCATTAGGGCTTGGTCTTACACTATCACTTTTTTCGGTATTTGTCGAGCCCGTACCGAATTGTCCGTTCTCTCGTCTCGGGTGCTTCTCTTCGTCCCACTTCGCGTCACTCGTCCTCTGTGGCTGCGGCTCTTCCGCTTCCTGCGCGCCGCCAAACATGCCGCCCATCAGTTCGCCCATACCCTCATCGGGCTGCATAACGGAATCATCGGCTTTCTCGATGTCCTCGTCTGTGATATTCGACCACATGCCCGTCATCTCGGACTGCTGCCGCAGCTCCTTGAGCGCCGTGCGCTGGCTGACCATGCCGGCTTGGAACGCCTTCGTCACGCTGTCCGTATTCTTTGAGGCGAGGTCTGCCATCTCATCGTCACGCGGGCGACGAATGGGATTGAACTCGTAGTCCCAATCGTCGGGAATCCCGCCGAGCGTCGAGATGAACATGATCGGCAGAATCTTGTCATACACAGGCCGCAGCTCTGCTTCCTGCTTCTCCTCGATGGTGTCGTAGTAGTTCTGCATATCGCTCTCGCCCGTGGCATTCATCCCCGCCGGGCTGCGTCCGAACAGCTTTGTCACTGGCGTCTCTGCTGCGCCTGCGACGTCCATCATGAAGCGGTCGTAGGTCTCCCCTATGCCGCCGAAGGTGTACTGGTGCGTCTCGTAGCTGTCGTTCTCGCCGAGCACCTGCAGGCTGTTATTGTTCATCATGGCGTTCATGCCCTGGATAGTGTTGTAGAGCTGCATCTGCGCTTGCTCATTGCCGACGGCAAGCACCTGACTCATACCGTCCATTTTCATCACGCGCAGATTCGCCATGAACGTCAGCATGGCAATGTTCCAGCTGACGTTGTCGCGCTTCTTGAGCTCGTCGATGACGTGCTCAAGCTCGGATGCGCCCCAATAGGTCTCTGCGAGCTGCTCAAGATACGGGAGCGGCCGCCCCATGAACCGAAGGATGCGGCTGTGGTGCACGCGAATCCCGACGGTGAGCGCGTCGCTCGATACGGTGTAGTACTCCGGCATGCCAAACTCAGGATCCGAAATATCGCTGACGAGTTTATCCTCGGGCGTCACTCCCGACCAGCGGTCGAGGACGAGCAGCCCCTTGTACGAGCTCGGCATGATCGTGTCGTAGTCCAGCGGCTGATCCAGCTGGTTTTCGTGTCCCTCGATCATGATGAGCGCCCCTGCGCCGCCGTAGAGCCTCCCCCATTTCAGTCCCTCGAGAATACGGCGGCTGGTGCGCGTCGTGCGGTCACAGCGGACGATCTTCTTGATCTGGTCGGGAGAGAGCTGTGTCAGGACGTGGTACCCGTTCTTGATCATGTCCTCCGGGACAACGTCGATGATGCGGCGCACGATCCAGTGGGAGCGATAGAGCGCGTTGATCGTCTGCCAGTCCCGCGTGAACCGCGTGAGCGGGTACTCCGTCGTCTCCAGCGGATTCGGCATGAACACACCCGTGCGCGTCATCGGATTCTGAAACGAATCGTTCGTTCTCTGCTGCCGTGCGGCGGTCTTTTTCTTCTTCCTCATTCTCTCCGCCTCCATTTCGGCAGCATCGTGTGAACGTAATAGCGAAGGGCATCAAGCGCATGATCATTGCTCTTGACGGGCTTCTCTTCGCCCATTCGAGCGGCACGCTCATCCCAAACGTAGCTTTGGAATTCGTCGATCATCGGCTGGCAGCGCGTGCGATGCATGCGTATCTTCTTCTTCGTCAGGAGCTTCGCCACCTCGCGGATACCATCGTTGACACTATTATCCGCATCTTTGACGCGAAATCCGCGGCCTTGGCATTCAAGCTTGAAACTCGCCGCCGATGGGTCGATGACGATGAAATCAGGATACTCCTCGCCGAGCATCCTTTCTAGGTCATCCGCATACTGCGCGTCAGTCTTCTGTCGCTGTTCCTTGCGGCTGTCCCAGTAATACATAGCCGGGATCCAGATCGTATCACCATCGTCGTAGATGTCGAGAAAGACCATCGGGTTCTTTGTGCCATAGTCGCAGGCGATATGGCGCCGGCATGTGCTTTTGAGAGTGTTCGTAAACTCCGCATCGTCAAAGAGCAGGTCGTCGCTGAACATGTCATAGATAACGCCCTCGGCCAGCACCCACAGCCCAAGAATCATGCGCTTGAACCACATCCCCGAATAAGAGCTGCGGATGTTCGTCTTGTAGTCGTCCGTGAGATTCGGATTGTCGTCCAGCTCGAAATGTACCACGCTCACGAGACCGTCGCGCAGCTTCTCGTCGCTGGTGACGTACTCCTTGTAGAGGTAGTGCATCGGTGAATCTGGATTGGTTGTGCTGTAGAGCTTCGCGCCCGGGACGCTGAGGCGGTTGAGGAGCTGCTTGAAGAACCGCTCGGGCATCAACGTCAGCTCATCGCAATACGCCCCTGCAAGGGTTTTTCCTCGGATGAATTTCTCCGAGCCTTCGTCCTTCGCGCCGACGACCTTAATGCGCCGTACGTGCTCGCCGTCCGCGTCCCGCCAGAATACGTCCAGCGATCCGCTCTGGCGGTTGTAGTGATAGTTCTCCTCGCCGATGGTGTCAAAGAGATCATTCAGCACGTTGTCATAGATCGTGTCTTTGGACACACCCGTCATGAGGAGCAGCCCCGGCGGGCCCGTCATGATGTAGTTCAGCCACTTCGGAATCATGGCGACGGTCTTTCCGCTGCGGACGCTGCCCTCAAGGATATTGATGAAGGCATCCTCCTCAATCGGCTTTTCGATGAAGTCCAGTGCCTTGATTCCCCAGTCGCGAAACTCCATCAGGGTGTCCTCCTCTTCTCACGCGCTTTTTGTAGGGTTTGCACCAGCTGCACCATGGTCGACTGCTCCTTTGGTTTGTTCGATCCCCCGTTTGCAAGCACAGCGGCTTTCTCTCTAAGTTTCACATCGCGTTCTTTGAGACGAATATCCGCACTCTCACCGATGGTATCAAGGAGTATCTTCACCATCTGCGGATTGCCCCCACAAGCGGTACGAATGATTCCGCCAATAACCGCATCGGCGATTGTAAGCTCCTCGTCCTTGATGTTTGCAGCAAGCATTATCCCTTCTCTGAGGTCTGGATGCAAGTCCTTCAATGTGAGCGAGACTGCTTCTTTGAGGGCTGTCCGCAACGCTTTCTTGCGGCGACGAGATTTGCCGCTCTCAATTCCGCCTTTTTGCCCGTTTCCCCTAGCTTCATCCTTGCTTCGTTGCGATGCGGGGATTAGATTGTCATGCCCTTTTGCCATACTACACACTCACCACCTCCCTTGATATAGGCATAAGAAAACCCGCCCAGAATGAGCGGGTTCATTGTGAAATTGTTGTCTACTTCTTTCCGTACTTGCGGCGGGCACGGTCTGCACGTTTGCCCATGATAAAACCGTAGTGGTAAATGATAATGCCCGTAATCAAGACATCTCCTACGGCAAGGTGATGCGCCATCAGCCAAGCAATCATATCGCGAACAGGCTCACTCGGAATGGCGTGACGCATAGCAAGCTGCTCCATTGTCATGACTACACCGCCTCTCGTCCAAAAATCTTCTCAAAGACGGGAACAACGCTGTCATAATACCGCCACGTCTCGACCTCCTTGACGCTGTGCTCGGACTTACTGTAGAACAACTTCGCGTACTCCGGCACTTTGAGCTTGTGCATATTCGCCAACTTGCCGATCTTGTTTGCCGACACGCCGAACATTGCGCCGATTTCCGTCGCGGAATACGTTCGGCGCTCTGCAACGGGCAGAGGGAGAAACATCTCACCCGCGACCATCTCGGCGGCTTTCGCGTTGCATACGGCTTTGTATTCGGGGATGTTCGTGCGCTCAGCAATCTTGAGGAGCAGGTTTGCCGCGCGGGTGCGGGCGTTCCGCTCCATGACTTCAAGCCGCTTGGACTGCATTGCATCGTCGGGCTTCGCGTGCTTCGCCGTGTAGCTGCCTGTCTTGCGGATAGATGGCAGGACTTCCGATGTGACCCAACGTTTGAACTTCTTCGCGGCGGGGAGCTTTGAGGAGAGGATGAGCGAGTAAAGTCCCGATTCGTTGATGATGGTCATTTCGCGGTTCTGACCTGACGCACTGAAACGGTGCGTCAGCTTATCTTCCTCATCAACATGTGCAGCAATCGCGTTTCTTTCTGCTGTATAGCCCAAGATTGAAGCGACATCTTTGCCAACAAAGTACGGTTCACCATTCTTGATGATTGTGCGAACCGTACCAAATTCTGGATTCTCAAAAACCTGCAATTCGTTTGCCATTACAATTCTCCTTCCATTTTCCTCGAAAGGATGCTATAATGACTATACAATCCTTTCGAGGTTGTGAACATATAGAGTGAGTTGTTTCGGTCAAAAGCAAACTCACTCTATTTTTTTGCGTTCAGAGGCAAATACGCCTCCTCTCTCGGCACGTCTTCCATCCACTGCGGATAACGCTTTTTCAAGTCGTCATACACCAGATTGCCGACATACTCCGCCGTTGAAATCCCATTCATGGCGCTGTGAGCTTTTGCAAGCCCGCCAAGTCTGAGGCTCAATCGGACATTCGGTCTTATGATTTTCACTTCTCTCACCTCCTCTTGCAGTATATACTTTTTTGTTTATACAGTCAATACGTTTTTTTCTTTATTTTTTCTTTGCTAAACAAGCGGTGAGTGTATATAATATGTATAAAGAGGTGATTCCTATGAAATTCGGTGAAAAATTGAAAGCTTTACGAGAAAAGCATCATCTAACTCAAACAGACGTAGCCAAAGAATTGGGAGTTACTCAACGCGCAATAAGCTATTATGAAAATAATAACGTGGCTCCAAATGACCCAGAAGCCTTGAACAAGCTTGCCAAATTGTTTGAGATAACCCTAGACGAACTGTTAAATAACGATGGTCAAAAATCAAAGCTACACAAACTCATAGAAAAATTATTATTAGATACAGAGCGTAATTATTTAGAATGGAGAACTGCTGCCGATGCAGGTTTTTTTGACCCAGACGAGGCTTGGTTCGATCCGATAGACACATTCAATCTAGAAGATTTCTCGAGGTATGACGGCTATAGTTTTTCTGCCCGAGAATCCTACCTTGCTTACTACAGGGGGGGAGGATACCTTATTGCAAAGCTAATCTCCCCAGAAGGTGAAGTGGATATCGCCCTTTTTATTTTCATATATAGAAAATTTTCATTCATAGCGAATAAAGACTCTATAAAGAAAATTGATGATTTATATCTACTACTTCTTAATTCCTCGGGCGAGGTAGATTCATTTATTGATGAATATTTGAGTGATCACCCCGACGACATTCCATTTTGAAGATACCATATACATAATAAAAGCGCCTCGTGTTGACGAAGCGCTTTTATTATGTATTAGTGGATAACAGGCTTATTCATGACTTGACGGAACTCTTTTTTCGTCATTTTATAGATTTTACCGCCGATGTGAACTTTCACGGGGTACTTTAGCAAATCTTCATCCACGACAGTTTCGGCATAGCAGCGACAGAGCGGGCAACAGCCCGCGTGGTAGTGTCCATAATCCTCCGCATTCGTTGACGGAAATAATGTTTCTGGCGCGGGTGGGTCGTTCCAATTAACAACAATCCCACTCATTTTACGGTGGCTATCCCTTGTCTTCCCATCACCTTTTCTGCCTCCGCACGCCCTCCAAACGTACCAATGAAGCCCCATTTTTTCCGCTCGCGCCTGCATCAAAGCTGTGTCTGCAATAGACGCTTGCGTTCGTGCAATCAAAAGAGCTTTATTTTTTGCATGGGCAGGAAGCATTTTCTCAAGGTCTTTCGCAATAGATTCAGCCCTGCGTCCTTTTTGGTTCTCCTGCATGACGTAAAGTGCTATATTGTTGGCATCCTCTGCAGAGAGTATTGTCAAAAGATATGGGGCTGACCGGGCAAGGGAGGACACACGTGCGCCCGTTTCTCCTTGCATCTCTTTTTGTAGAGCATCATACATTGTTTTGCCTCGCCCATAGGTCGAGGTTATTTTTTTGATGATCCCCATTATGTCTATCATCGTGCGGTGCCGCCTTTCTCTCATAGACTGCTTTTATTGCTCCAATCTTATATTACTCGATGATAGACATAAACTCAATCAAAAAAGCCCTCCACCGATACGGCGAGGACTGCTTGCGCTCTATGCAATTTTCGACATTACCATCATACCGCATTTGCCGGCGAAAAACGCGCAGAAAGTGCGCAAAAATCTCGCAAAGAATGCGCAAAAAACGCGCAATAATTTTGCCGCCTGAGTTATCCACAACCTCCCAGAAATACGAAGTCAAGGCTCCGCTGTCCTCCGCCCGCCTCAGGAAACATCATCTGTGCGAGCGTGCGGATCCCCTCCTGTGCGAGATACTGGCAGCTGCGCTCACTGTAGCCCGTTGCTTGTGCCACCTGATACCACCGCTCCCCATCGATGAACTTTCTGCACAGGATCGTGCGGTGAGCGTCCCCCATCATCTGGAGCGCATTGTCAATCCGCCGCAGGAGCGTCTGGATGCGGATGTAGTTCTCGCGCAGGATCGGCAGACGGCCTTCGAGCTTCATGCGTCGGACGACGGCGCGTTCGACCTCGGATAGCTCATCGTACCCGCCGATGGGTGCATCGCCATACTTCGATATTTTCGCATCCCCGATGCTGCGTATCTGCTCCTCCACGCCTTCGATCTCGATGCGGAGGCTGGCAAGCTGCCCCTTGAACTGGTGATAGTTCCGGAGATACCCGTATACCGTCTTTTCGTAATCGTTGTAACTGCGCACCTGATTCCCTCCGCTCCATAACGAGATAGGGAGCGCGAATCGCTCCGCGCTCCTTGTTTCTGCTCCTTGGGATTACTCCAGCTCCCGCATCATGATCTCGATCCTCGGACGCTCATCGTACCATTTCCCGAGCACTCCGTAGCCAACGATCTGGCTGTCGTCCTTGTACCACACGCCCTTGAGTGCATCCTCTACGCCCTTTAGGACGTTCGACACGTCGGGCTTCGTTACTGGCCGCAGCCGCCCTTCCTTCGCCGCTTCACGCTTGTACTTCGGCATCCCTTTAGGGATGGCGCGATAGATACGTAGGGAGAACTCGATTGCGCCCTCTACGGGGGTCACAGGGGCGTGCTGCGCTGCGATCATCCGCACGTAGCTCTTGTAGTCACGACTCTTTGCAGGGTCATACGCCTTGACGAATCCCCCTTGACGCGAGAAGCGCGGGCGTCCCTGCGCGACTGGATCACCGAGAACGACGGCGGTATAGGTACTCAAAATGGTATATCAGAGTCGGCCACCGCTCTGCTCCCCTCAAACATGCCCTGCTGCTCGGGTGGTGCTGTGGAACTCGTACCGCCGCCCTTGCTGTCGCAGAACTCCATGTTATTGACCACGACCTCCGTCGCATAGCGTTTCGTCCCGTCCTTTGCCTCGTAGCTGCGTGTCTGGATGCGTCCCTCGACGGCGATCTTCTTTCCCTTCGTGCAATACCGGCTGATAACCTCGGCGGTCTTCTCCCATGCGACGCAGGCGACGAAGTCCGCCTGTTGATTGCCATCCCCGCTCCTGCGGCGGTCAATCGCCAGCGTAAAGCTCACGACTGCCTTGCCGCTCTGCGTGTATCGCACATCAGGATCGCGTGTCAGGCGTCCGATTCCTACGAAGTGGTTCATTGCGCTGCCTCCTCGACGTACACATGCTTCTGTGCATCGTAGAAAAACACGGGAATGTTATTCTTCCGCGCGTATGCGAGCTCGATCATGCATCCCTTGCTGGCGCGGTAGTCCCCCGTCATCGTGACCGCGCAGCACTTGTCCAGAAGATCGAGGCAGTATCCCATGATCTTGTCATAATCCATCCCTGCCAGCGCCTTGAAATTCGCCAGCGGGTTGACGTAGACCACATGCGGATATCGCTCCTGCAGCTCTCTCTGGATTGCCTCTGCCGCTGCTCGGTTCTTCTCCTCATCCCCGCTGAACGGATGGGACAGGTAGTGAATGTTCATGCTGTCACGCCTCTCATGCGATAATCCTCCGCCCGGATGTTCACGGGCACGGTCATTTCTGCAAGCCGGCTCTGGACACGCTTGCCGAACACTGTCCCGATCCTTGTGCCGTCGTAGTTCGTCGTGATGATCGTCGGCAGCATGTGCTCGTATCGGTGGTTGATGAGCACGTAGACCAGCTCCACCACCCACGGCTTGGGATTCTCCGCGCCGAGGTCGTCGAGAACCAAGAGCGGCACACTCTTTGCTGTCTCGACGAGAGCCCCTGCCTTGCCATCCTTTGCGTCGAAGCTCGCCAGCATCTTCGCGATCAGGTCGGGGACTACCACGAACATCCCCGGAATGCCCGCCTCTGCTGTCTCGCGCAGGATCGCCACCGCCAGATGCGTCTTTCCCGTCCCGCAGTTTCCCTTGAGCAGCAGCCCCGGAACTTTGGGATCGCGCTTTACCGCCGCGCAGAACCGCTTGCACAGATCGACCGCCGGCTTGGTCGCAGGCGTCGCCTGGAATGTCGCGAAGCTGCGTGAGCGGAACCGCTCGCCGATACCGCCGTCTCCCATGAGCTTCTCGATTCTTCGCTGTTCCTGCTGCGTCCTGTACTTGCCGCATGGCGGGATGCACGAGAGGAGCGGGTTGCGGAATCTTTCGCCCTGGAACGCCCGCCCGTTGTAGCGGCACTCGTGGCAGTCCTCCACGCGGTACGGGCACGCTGCACATGCTGCGTCATGCGCTCGCTTGGTCTCCTCTGCCTCCGCTGCCATGAGAAGCCCGCGTGCCGTCCGGATCGCCTCTCTGGGTACTCCGATCGTCTGCAGAATCTCCGCCCTCCTCGGACGCGCCTCCCAGATCATACGGGCTTTTCTTGACCGTATCTCCGTCAAGGTACGCAGCATACGCGGATTTCTCCGCACCATCTCTCGCCATGTCGCCTTGAATGACACCTGTGCCATAGTCTTTTCCGCCTTTCTTGCGCTCTGCCTTAAATCCGTCCCGCTCCCACCGCTGGAGAATGCGGAGCACATACTGGATCGACCTGCCGCCGCTTGCCGCTGCCTCGCGGATCGCCTCCATGCACCATTTCCGCCCGTAGGTGTCGATGGCATCGTGCAGCTGCTCAATCACCATGTTCCCTGCTCCAGGCTGAAAATTGTTGCAGAATGCCTGTATGATCTCCGCACGGTCTTCTCCGGTAGGAGCCTCGCGCGTGTATGTATTATTACTTACGCCTATAGCTGCTGCAGCTGCTGCAGCTATATCTTGTTTATTTATTCTCTTTTCTCTGAGCTCTATACTCTGATCTCTAATCTCTATACTCTTCCCGGACAAAGTAGGCGCACTTGTCCCTTGCTGTGTCCCTATGTCTGTCCTCTCATGTGTCCCTCCCAATGTCCCCGCACTTTGAGGGACATCGGTAGGGACACGGCGGGGGACATTGTCCTCGCTTTGTCCTTTTTTGTCCTCGATCTTTTGAGACAATCTGGGGACATTGTCCCCGCCTTTGTCCCGTTGCAGTCTCTTTTTCTCTGCCCACTTTGTCTCGCTGCCGACCATCTCTCCGATGCCTGCGACAACGAACACGCCATCCTCACGCTCCACGATCAGCCCGATCTTCTTGTAAAGTCCCATCGCGACGACCACCGTGTCGAACTTGAAGCGCGTGACCTCGGCGATCTTCTTGACGTCGTATGGGATGATCATATCGCCGACCTTGCGCACCAGTTCGCCGCCGCTGTTCGCCGAGAGCAGGCAGAGCTTCTGGTAAAGGACGATGTACTCACAGCCGTTCTTCTGGTCTTGCAGCCAGTCGATGGTCGGGAGATCGAAGAAGTCGGACTTGATCTTGATCCAGTAGTACCGCTTGTCAGCCATTTCCTTACCCCGCGATCTGCTTAATGTCTGTTCCGCTGCGTCCCATCGCTGCAAGGCGCACGGGCGAATCCTCGGGCGTTACGTTGCGCGGATCCTGCTCCTCATCGTCAAACAGTCCGACTTGCCCTCGATGCCCCTCGAGATAGCGTACCGCCTCGTGAACGAGGTCATGCAGGTGTTTCTCTGTCTCCTCGTCGAAGTAGCTCGGCAGTCCCACCTGCTCATCTGTCTGCGGAAACCGGAAGAACGGCGTGTTGATCGTGGTCATCGTCCCGGACTGGGGCATGTGGTACTCGCAGGTAATGATTGCGCCCTCGTAGCCGTTGGCGTCCGTGGAGTAGCTGACTCCCGTCGGAACGATGCGCCTGGCGTACTGCCCTGGGTCTACCTCGAGAATCTTGCACACATCGGCGCGGAGATATCCGAATGCCGACCAGAACGAAGGCTCCGGGGCTTCCTCGAACGTCGATTTGTGTGCGCTGGCAGGGATGTTCCCGTCCTCCTTCTTGTCGTACTCAAAGACCAGCTTTCCTTTAGCCGCCTTGATCTTCTTGATGGTGATGTTCATGGTGATCCTCCTTTTCTCTGGTGCTGCGCCGCAAAGGGAGGCATGTACGTGCCTCCCTTTGCCGACCTCTTGTCAGCCCGTGATCTCTCCCGTCTCGGAATCCACATTGGGCGGCACATCGTCCTGCGCTGCGCTCATGAACTTGTTCGGCTGTGGCGCGGCTTCCTCTGTCGGCGGATCATCCTCGCTTACTTCGACCGCCTCTGCCTCGATGTAGTCCGTCTCGTCTGCAGCAGCCGTCATGTCTGCCGCGATCTCTGTCTTGATCGTCTCATCGGTGCTCAGTGCGCGCGTGAACTCTGTCTTGATTGGCGCGTACTTGAGGCACGCTTTGAGGACGGTCTTCTTCGCCATCTCGTCAAAGTTCGTTGTCCATGGGGTGCTATACCCCTTCTTGTATGCCTGGCTGTACTTCCGGGCGAAAGTATCCACCTCTGCGCGGCTCATGACGTGGAAGCCGTAGCCGCCGCTCTTGGTCTTGAACATGGCGTAGTAGTGCGTGACCGCCCCCTTCTCGCCCGTCGTTGGTACGTGCCGGAGCTTTGGTTCGAGCCCGAGTTCGTACTCGAACACGTCGTTCTCGTAGACTTCGTGCGCCTGGATGATGGTGACCTCTCCGCTGCGATACGCCAGATCCAGAAGCCCCTTGTAGCCGAGCTGGAACTGGCACTCGAGGATCCCCTTGTTTTTGTACGGGATGAGGTAAGCCTGCCCGAGCGGCGTGTTCGGCTCGACGCCGAGCTGCGCCGCCTGCATCATCGCGCCGAGGAAGCTCTGCGGCGTGCACTCGCGGAGCTTCTGGTTTGTGCTGAGCGCCGTGAGCACCATGCGCGTGAATCGCTCCGGGGTGAGGACGGAGGGCAGTGCCTTGGCAATCTGCCCCTCCATCGACACGATGAGGTCTTTGATGGAACGTGCGCCCTGCTGGACTGCCATTCTCTGTTCTTGTGCTTTTTGGATCGCGCCGCCTTTTACACTCGCCATGATGATTATCTCCCTTCTTTATCCATCAACTGATCCGCAGGACACGGATCGGCTTGCCCTGCTTCGCGTACTCGGCGTAGATGGCAGGCTCTTTTGCCTTGAGCGCCTTGCTGTCAATGGTCGTGCGCCCTGCCTGAGTCTTCCATGTGACTTTGTAATCTCCCGCGTAGCCGAGCTCGTAGTCGCCCATCAGCTGGCGGAGCTGGTTCTTATAGAACTCGCTGTTATTTTCGAGGTCTTTTTTCGCATCCTCGATTTTATGGATTTGCTCGATGATACCCACTGCCATACCTGGAAGCGTCAGTGGCTCCGCGTTGCCCCCTCGGAACTCTGACGCAAGAGCTTCCTTGCAGCTCTCGCTGCCGTCCACCTCGGGCATGATGCCCGTTTCCACCTTGTGCCAGAAATCAATCTCTGCCTGAAGCAGGAGGGCGATCTCATCGTCATTGCGAGGGATCTCTTTCCAGACGAAACGGTTGCCGCCGATGAGCACCGCGATGTACCACCGCTCACAGCCCGTGACCAGCATGTAGTGCTGGCACTGCACATAGTAGGCGGCAGGTACTTCGTCGTCTTCCCACTCCTTGGCGGCGAATCCGTTGCAGGTCTTGCACTCAAGACCTGCATTCTCTCCGACGACCATGCGGTCAATGCTGGCGCGGATGTAGGGATATTCGTCCATCTGCAAGAGCCCGCGCCGCTGCACCTTCTTCCCTGTCAGCTCGCAGAAGCGGTTCGCGACCGCTTCCTCAAGCACCTTGCCCCAGTAGACGTACTCGTTTCCGCTGAGGTCTTCTGCCTCAGCCTTTCCTGTCTTTTCAAGCCAGAGCTGGAAGGGCGACTTCCAGCGATTCAGCCCGACGATGATGGAGGCGTCGCTGCCGCCAATGCCTTCGCGGCGGGCTGCAAGCCACTTCTTTTCGTCTGCCATCTCGGCGACCGTCATGATAAGCTTTGCCATTTTGTCCTCCTTGTGCTACAATAAGCACAGATGATTTATTCTTCTGCGCCTTGTGCGGCGGTCACCGCACAAGGCGCTTTTTCTTTGCAGATAAGGCATCCGCGCCCCGGGTGCTTCATGCTTCCTCCTTCGCATTCAGCTCGTCGGCGACCGCCTGCGCATCTGCCTTGTCCTCATGCCAACTTCCCGCATACTCACGGTTGCCGCTGTGATCGACGGCGGAAGTGTCCTTGATGCGCTGCGCCTGATACATCATGATGCCCGCGATCAGGTTGCTTGACACAAACCATTTTCCCTTCATTCAGCGTCTCCTTTCACCCAGTACGTCACCTTGATCTCATCCCCGGGGAAGATCATTCCCTTGCGCTCCATCAGCCACGGGTTCAGCTCCTCCATGCCTGCCTTGTATTCGAGGATGCAGCGGCGCGTGCCGGTATTCTTGCGGCGATACGTCTCTGCGATGTCCCAGCGCGTATCGCCCGGCTTGACGACGTAGACTTCTTCGACCAGCACGGGAGCCGTGTTGGTCTCCTGTTGACTGCAAGCCCCCGCGAGCAGGATCGCTGCACCCGCGATGCAACATCCCGCAATCACTTTCGTGCTGCTCATGCAATCGCCTCCCTTCTCTTGCGCGGACGCCCACGCCCTCGCGGCTCGCTCATCTGCTTCGCGTTTTCGACCATCGCTGCGGCTTTGCGCAGGTCGCGATGCGATACCGCCACATCATCGAGCCACTGCAGGAGAGCCCGACGCGACACCTTGATCGTCTTGCCCACCCAGAAAGCTGGAAAGTCGCCCATGCCGTGCCGTGCCGCGTGTGCAAGGGCGCGTATCTGCTCCACACCGATGCCCATGTAGGCGGATGCCTCCTCAACGTTGAGTACCGCCTTTTCCCATGTCGGGATAAGGTCTTTTTCCATCCCTTCACCTCCTCTTGTCGAGATAGATCTGAATCTCAAGTGCTACTGTCACGATCCGCTGGATGCCGCTCAACAGGTGCTCCATCTGCGGCACTTCATCCGCCGAGAGCGTGCCGTCCTGCGCGATCCGCAGCAGCTCCTTGTCGGAATCCCTGATTGCATCGAGCGCGTTCAGGAACTTCACCGTGATGCGGTCGAGCTCACTTGCCTCCGCCCGTGGTACGGTTCTTTGCCCGATGGGGCAACATTGCGAGCAGTGATAGTTCAGGAGCTCCGGCGCATGGTAGGTGTCTGCCATCAGCAGAACCTCCTCGGGGTACGGATTGAGCGTCCCGATCTCGATACGCTGCATCCGTTTCCGGTCGATGCCCGTCTCCTCGCTCGCACCCTCTCGGCTGCTCAAGCGTTCGTTCTTCCCGGCTGCCGCCATGCGGGCTAAATAGTACCTGCTGGCTGCCGTCGACGGGGCAATCTTGGTCATGTTCTATCTCCCTCCCTTGCCTTACAATGAACTTGTAAGGATTTCTTACTCGTTCCTCGCTACGCGTTCCTCACATATGCAACAGACTCAGACAAATAAACGAAACAATCAGAACAGCGCCCATCAACCAGAACAGAAGTATAAGGTGTTTCTTTCGACGGTGCTTCGTGCCCCCTTTGTTTTGACGACGCTCCCACTCCTTAGAGAGCACATCTTCCTGTTTTTTCTTGAATGCCGGCGTTTGAAACAGCTGCATTCCGATCGCAACAAACTCCTCTTTGGTCTTTGCATGAGCTAACTGGTTTCCCAGTTCGCCGTAATCTTCTTTTGGCAATTAACTCACCTCCTCCGTTGTTGCTCCATCCCTGCCGTGGTACAATGACTTTGAATGTCCGGGAATGAAGGGAGAAGTTACAATGGACATCAAAGAAACCACAACAACAATCCTCACAACTCTTCTGAACAAAGAGATTCTGACATTCGAGAACACTAGTCCAAATAGTGACCTCGAAGCAATCGACGAAGCAAATGCCCACAAAATCAAAACAATCTGCGATGCCTACAGGCAGATTATGGAGACCGTGAAGAACCCCTAAAAATCTAATATTTCCCGGACATTCTCCCTAATCTCACGGATGAGGTCGGGGTTGATTGCTTGAATATCCTTCTCTTCCTTCATCAGCTGAATGAGGTCACGCGTCAGCTCTGTGAATGTCTCCATCATGGCGACTTTTTCAGAACGCTCCATCTCCTCACCTCCTCTCTGTCCCGCTCACGGCTTCCTCCTTGCAGTGCTCGTTGGGGTGGGTTCTCTATCCGCTCAACAAGTGCTTGTATTTCCGTCATTTTGCTTTAAAAAATTAAGATCAATGTTGAGGAGTACAGAAAGACGCAAAAGCAACTTAAGGCTTGGAGTATAGCGTCCTCGCTCAACATCCGCATAATATGCTCTTGAGACTCCTACGGCATCAGCAATTTGATACTGCGTCATTCCAGATTCTTTCCTAGCCTCCTTAATGACGGTTTCGATTTGTCTCACGTACATCACCCCCCTTTTTATTTACTTGTATTTCCGTCTATATAGATTCTAGTGTATTTCCGTCATTTTGTCAATAGCATTTCCGTCAAAAATATTATATAATGAAAAAAGACGGAATGACCGCACATAAAGAGGTGGAGTAATGAGCATTGGCGAGAAAATCAAAGAAGCACGAAAAGCTGCCGGATTGACACAAATGGAACTTGCTAAAAAAACAAGATTATCTCGCTCCTATATCGGAGATATTGAAAAAGATAGGTATAATCCGAGCCTTTCAACATTGGAGTTAATCGCAAAGGCAACCGGTACTTCTTTATCTGCATTAGTACGCAATGAAGAACAGTCAACCACTCCACCAGATCATTATGACACCACCTCCCCCCACTCCAAACGCGACCTGAACGATCTCGCGAAGTTTCTCAACAAGACGGAAGTCATGTTTGATGGCGATACATACAACCTCAGTGAAGAGGATCAACAAAAGCTGCGTAATGCTCTTGAGTTCGTCTTTTGGGATGCGAAAAGGCAAAATAAGCGGAAGAAGGATTGACCCACAAGACACAGGGAGGGAATATCGTATGAGTTTTAGCAAGAAGCACCTACGCGACATATCAAATAAAGAGGATTTCAGGCGATATCGCCGCGAAGTCTTTCATGACTACGCAGCGTATCTAAAAGATATGATTCGTAATAATTATGATCTCTCTGTAAAATTCATTATGTGGTTGAAGCAATACCTTACGTTCATCCGAAATGAAAGAACATTCAACGCTTCCTATCTTCCTCGGTTTCAACGCGGACAAATTGTGTTTATCAATCTCGGGTTTCGCATTGGGCATGAGCTTGGCGGTCCTCATTACGGTATTGTCCTCGATAATGACAATCGAAAGAAGGACGGGCTTATAACGATTGTTCCTATGATTTCCAAAAAGCTGCGCCATATAGAGCAAGGTGTTAAGCCTTGGGAATACGAACTGCCAATCCCCATTTCACAACTGATTATCCTGAAAGCGGCAAAGCAGCTTGACATATCCTTCGGCTCTCCTGTGCTGCATGATATTCTTGATAGCGTTCATAAACTTTCATCTATGGACGAACAAACACAGTTGAAACAACTCCCCGTGTTCTTGAAAGCGTTTGAACAGAAACTGCATCGGCGAATAGATCCTCTTATCGCTTTTGCCGAAAAGATGAACAAGGGTTCGATCGTTGATACGCATCAAATTGTTACGGTCAGCAAGCAACGAATCATTACGCCGACGAAGAGGAACGACCATCTATATGATATTTGTATTCCACCTGACATCATGTCTGACATATGCAAAATGATTCACCAAAATTACATAGAAGCAGAACGCCTTGACAAACCATTCTAAAACGTGTAATATATGTGTACAGATTGGGCTTGACTCCCAAATAATACGAGAAATGTTACGGTGTAACACAAAAAGGCTTCTGCTTCGGCAGAGGTCTTTTTGTTATCTATAATCACCACCGCAAAAGAGGTGAAGCCGATGAACATTCCGCTCCGTGTCAAGAATCTCGTCAACAAATACCGCACGGGAAACCCGTTCCAACTTGCGAGCGATCTCGGCATAACGGTCGTACGGCTTCCTCTGCCCGATGATATACGAGGATTTCTGGTAAACGTACTGCGACGAAAATATATTGTATTGAATGACGAACTCTGCTACGCAGCGGAGAAAGTGACAGTATGTCACGAACTCGGACACGCACGTCTGCACGCAGGATACGGCTATTATCTTCATCCCGACCGAACATTCTACGTTTCCAGCCGTCTTGAAAGCGAAGCGAACGAGTACGCCGCTCATCTACTCGCGTACTCGACCGACATAGACAGCGACGAGGTGACGTGCATCATCAACCAACGCCGCCCTGATCCCCGCGAGGTACATCTGTTATTGGGAAGGTTTATTGATACACAGGTTTGGTAGGGAGCACTGTGGATCAGAAATGTATTTTGATAGAGAGGAAGATCTATTATGCGACTGAGCGAAGTAAGAAAAATCATTACAGAAAATCGACCAATTCTATCTATACGGACAGATAGATATCATTCAGACAATAACATGCTTGAAGTCAATAACATGCACACAGTATTAACATACCTACATAATTTGAAAAAAATTCCGAGTTTAGAGCCTCATATAATCAGTCTATATAACGACTTCCCTAAACTAGCTGCTATATATACCTCAGACATGGTGGTTGTTAAGGAGGACGACTTTAGAGGGTTTTATTCACGCCTGGAAAAGATTTCAATAAAGTGTGATGCTATTTTAGAATTAGCTGAATCTATTCTCCCGCAGGAGGTAGAAAACACTATTTCTATAAAATTACCTGTTGAAATCGGCCTGTCCGAAATAGGGCTACTTGCAAAAGATTTTTCGGCATTTTTTGATGTGCTTTTTTCGTCCCCGAAACTTAAAGAATGTGGCTCTGTCAAGTTTTATGGTGTAG
Source organism: Selenomonas sputigena ATCC 35185 (assembly GCF_000208405.1). Classification (NCBI taxonomy): domain Bacteria; kingdom Bacillati; phylum Bacillota; class Negativicutes; order Selenomonadales; family Selenomonadaceae; genus Selenomonas; species Selenomonas sputigena. The sequence goes on from NC_015437.1 coordinate 1,516,883, forward strand.
AGGCAGGCTCTTCATGGCTGTACCTACTCGTCCCTGTATCGGCTATGAAAATAGTCAATATAATCGTTGACGGAATATATGATATTTACAATTCCTACTTGAAGATTCAGCATACGAAAGCAGATCTTGAGAAGATCAATCTTAAAAATAAGATGTTATGTGACCTCAAAGATGTACATCATTCCTTGTGTGTTTCTGCAATACAGTGTATTAATAAAAATCAGGAACTCGATCTCGATGCAGAGTCAGAAGCTAAGTTGTCGCGCAATCTCGAAAATATAATAAAACTATTCAACGCAGGTGTCAGAATTTATCCATCGCTTGCCGCACCCACAGAAGAACGCAACAAGACGAATGAAATGATCTCACATATCGAGAATCTACTGACAGATATAAATAAGCCAGCTTTACCGGAAGCAAGTGATCAAGAGATGATTTCCGACGATGATGCTGATACCGACGATTGATCTTTGGATCCTCTCTATGGCATTAACGCTCAAGAGCTCTATGAGAGTAGGTTTTACTCAATATGGAGTTTTCGAGGTACTGTCGAGCTTCTTCTCCCTGACGATCTGCTGCGAGAGTATCCAGAATGTACTGTATACCAACTCGCACGATCTGTCGGGGTGCCAGAGGAGCTTATTGAGTTGAAGATGGTATATATATAAGGAAGAGGCGATACTATGCAAGAGGTAAAGATTTCTGTTCATAAACATGTCGAGATCAAAGCAGATACTGATTTCAGTACCTATTTTGTACGAATATCAAAGGTCTATGCAGCAAACCCACAAATTTTCAAACAGACAAGAACCGCTTTAGAGAAAATGATTGTTACGCATGATGGTATATCCTCTTTTGACACAAACTATGATAACGCCATCGCTATCATTGATGCTAATATTGAGAAAACGATTCATGTGATATTCTCACTGATTCATGTGACTACACAAAATGGTACGACGGTCACACTAAAAGATCTTTCCCCAGAGATGCGTGCGGAGGTTCTCGATTTCTCAGCGTTTGTATCTCCACTCCTCGAGGCATCCGTTACGATGCGAAGAACAAAAGAACGGCAATCGGCTATTGCTTTTCAAGCATTCAAGGAAGTCCTTATAAAGAAGCCGATCAAGAAAGCCCTGATTCTCATCGACTGGATTACAAAATGGGCGATATATCTGCAACGGGAGGACACATTCTCACCACGTTCACTGAAGGCATATAAGCAAAGAGAGATTATCCTCGTAGATTTCGGATTCAATGTGGGCGGCGAGTTCGGTGGTCGGCACTATGCTGTTGTGCTGGAGAAGGGCAACAATCCGCGCTCCGGTGTGATCCTCGTCGCGCCGATCAGCTCCTACGATCAGACAAGAGGGCAGCATGCGCATCCCGTAAATGTTGATCTTGGTATTGGCGCAATACACGGGTATAAAAAGGGTTGCCAAGTGGTCATGAATCAAATACGATATATCAGTAAAATTCGTATAGAGAAGCCCAAAACCTCAAATGAACCACGTCTCTACATGGATTCTGTAAAATTTGCTCAGGTTCTCAAAAAATTAAATAAGCGCATAACGCCTTGACAGAAACTATATACCTGCTATAATGTAAGTATCTTACCCGTAAGGGTTCAGTTTTCTATCCAAAGAGGCGTTGGCAATAGCTGACGCCTCTTTCATTTTCCAAATAAAAACCGCCCACCGTGCGCCAACACGATGAGCGACGATACAAGTAATCCCCGAGGAGATGTACCTGCCGTAATCAAGACAAAGTATATCACACCTTCGGGGATTATTCCACAACGAATCTTCGGAGGTGTTTTATTATGCCCAGCAAACGCAAAGACGGACGCTATCAGTCGAGCGTCATTCTTGAGAACCCGATCACGGGCGAGAAGGTACGGCGTTATTTCTACGCCTACACGCTGCAGGAACTTGAGGCTGAGCGGCGGCGCATCATGAATGCGAACATCTCGGACTTCCTGCAGGTCGAGACGTTCCACCGCTTCGCCGACGAGTTCCTTGCCATGAAGCGCGACGTGGATAAACTCGAGGCATCGACGCTCTCCACCTATCAGGGCTTTCTCAATCGCCACATCCTTCCGCAAATCCCGCCGACCATGAAGATCTCCGATGTAAAGCCCGCCCTGCTGAAGCATGTCCTTGCACAGATCGCTGGCGATCGGACGAGGCAGGCAGTCTATACGCTGCTCCAGTCAATCTTTCGGACGGCAAAATTCGAGCAGCTGATCGAGAACAACCCGATGGAGTACATCCGTAAGCCGAAGCACAAGACGACGACTGCGGGGATTGTCACACCGGAGATCTATCACGCGCTCCTTGACGCGATCCGCGGATCACAGGCCGAGCATCTCTTTAAGTTCGCCTGGGATACAGGCCTGCGTCGGGGTGAGATCGTCGCGCTGCGCTGGTCGGATTTTGACGAAAAGGCAGCGACGATCCGCGTCTCAAAGGCACGCAAACGTGCAGCCGAGGAGTACGAGGGCACAACAAAGACGGCATACAGCGCCCGCACGGTCACGCTCTCCCCTGCTGCCGTGCAGAATCTCCTCGCGTGGAGGAAGACGCTCATGGCGATCCTCCTGCGACAGGGTGTCCCTCTCACAAAGGACAGCTACATTTTCCGCTCTCTGCGCGACGAGACGCAGCCAATCACATTGACCGCTGTGACACATCTCTTCGCCGACCTCAAGAAGCGGCTGCAGCTCCCCGCCAACCTCCGCTTCCATTCCTTCCGCCATACACACGCTACGCTCCTCGCAGAGCAGGAGATCAGCGCGAAGAAGATACAGGTGCGTCTCGGTCACGCATCAGCCTCCTTCACCATGGATCGATATGTGCATAATACGGAGCAGATGCAGGAGGGTGTCACCGAGAAAGTAATCAAGTGTGAAGAGAAATACGGCCGATAAATCCCATGATGTCAAAAATGATGTCAAAAATAAAAATAGAACAGAAAAAGGCTTCCGAGCAAAATACTCGGAAACCTTGAAATCTCTATGGTGCCGAAGGCCGGACTCGAACCGGCACGTAGGGAACTACGCTTGATTTTGAGTCAAGTGCGTCTGCCAATTCCGCCACTTCGGCACATGATGCGGTAACAGAAGAAATGATACCATTCTCTTGTGGTTTTGTCAATAGGAGCGTCAAGAGTTTTTGAGCGGCTGCCGCGTTGCGGATTTACGGTTACGAATGCACGCTTCACAAACTTCAGATGAAAAGCTCGATCGCACGCGGCACAACCTCGACGTGCATGGGAAGAGGCGGCCCTTGCTCGCCGTCCACATCGCTCAAAAGGGGTGCATCCGCCGCGATGCGAAACTCGCTCGCCTGCAAATACAGCACGTTCTTCTCCGAAATTCCCCTGCCCGAAACGATCTCCGCCGTCAGAGCGACGAGTTCCGGCAGACTGCACTTCTTCACGAGCAGCAAATCGAACTTGCCGTCATCGATGCTCGCGTGCGCTGCCACGTTGTTGAAACTGCCGACGATGCCGCTGTTGGCGATGACGAAGAGGAAGCCCTCCTCCTCACGCATCTCGCCGTCCGCCTCGATGGAAAACTTCACCGACCGGAACTTCGGCAGTTCACTGATGCCCTTCAGGTAGTACGCCATCTTGCCCAGCGTGTTCTTCAGTCGCACATCGACCTCATGCGCGATATTCGTCATGACGCCGGCGCTCGCAACATTGATGAAGTATTCTTCCCCGATGCGCCCGAGATCAACGCGCATCGTCTTGTGCGCAAGGATGCGTTCGATATAGGCTTCCAAGCCATCTGCAAGACCGAGGTACGTCGCAAAATCGTTCGACGTGCCGCTGCCAATGATCGCCAGGGGAACCGCAAGTTTTTCACGCACGATCACGTTGACGACCTCATGCACCGTGCCGTCGCCGCCCGCGACAAGCACCCCCTCGGCCTCGGATTCCCGCACATAGAGCGCGAGATTCGTAAGCTCGCGATCCGTGCGGTAGAGGACAAGCATGCAACCAAGTTTCTGGAAGCGCCAGATCATTTCATCGAGCCGCTGCTTAAACGATGCATTGCCCGAGACAGGATTATAGATCAGCAGAAACTTTCTCATCCCTTCGCCCCCTCAACGCTGCGGAAAATGCCAATGCGGCGCAAAAAACGAATGCTCAAAGAGCCGATGAACGGAATGCGCGCCATATCCTCTTCGAGCAGTCCGCGCACGAGAATCAGCGCCGCGACGTAGACGATGACGCCGACGAACACCGAGCCGAAGGTCGCCACGGCATTGACGGCGAGCGTACTCATGACAAAGCTGTAGAAGAGATACACAGCGCCCGCCATGAAGGCAGCCGCCGCCATCGTCTTAAAGAGCTGCAGCAGCTCCATGCGATAGCCGATGTAACGCCCGATGAAGTAAAGGTTGATGACAGCGGCAACCCCCATATCCGCCGCCGTCGCCCAAGCTGCGCCCATGATGCCGAGCCAAGGGATCGCCGTCAAAATCCAGTTGAGGGCGACCTTGACGGCAGCGGCAAGAATCATGTTGATCATCGGGATCTTCGGATGCCCGAGTCCTTGCAGAACCGCCGTCGACACCTGATGCAGGCCGAGGAGCACGATGGAAAACGACGAGACGAGCACGGCGGGACCCGCGCCCGGCGCATTGTAAATGAGCGTCGAGATCGGCGTCGCGAGCACGAACACGACGACGAATGCAGGGAAGCAAACGAAGTTCGATATGCGCACGGCGGCCGCCGTTTGATTGTAGACGCGCTGCGTGTCCTTCAAAGCTCGCGCCTCCGAAATCGCCGGCACGATGCTCACCGCCAAGGACGCCGTGAGGATTGTCGCGAGGTTGACGAGCGGCACCGCCATGCCCGTGAGGTAGCCGAACAGCTCCGTCGCCTGCGGCACCGTATAGCCCGCGACCTCAAGACGCTGCGGCACGATCAGAAGGTCGAGGTTCGACACGATCGGCAGCATGATGCTCGCCGCCGACACGGGCAGGGCGAGTGAGAAGATGCGTCGGACGATCGCCCCGAGAGGCGCTGGCGCTTCCCCCTGTGGCGGCGCAAGATTCGGGCCGTACTCACGCTCGATGTCCTTGTCGAGCTTCCAATGATAGTAGACGAGCACGAGAAGTCCGCCGATAGCACCGGCAAACGCGCCGAGGCTCGCGCCCGCCGCCGCATAGTCGAGTCCCATCGGCAGTAGAAGGCTCGCGAAGAGCACCATCGTGAGCACGCGAAAGATCTGCTCGACGATCTGCGAAACCGCCGTCGGCGTCATGCGCTGCCAGCCTTGCAGATAGCCGCGCGAGCTTGCAAGCAAGGTCACGAAGAAAATCGTCGGCGAGAGCGCCACGACTGCCATATAGGCGCGCGGATCACGAATGAACTGCCACTCGATGAGCCAACCTGCGCCAAAGTACGTCAAAAGGGAAAACAAAAGCCCCGTAAAAACCATCAAGGTCATCGATATGCGGAATACGCGCCGTGCGCCGAAAACGTCCTTCAAGGCGACGCGCTCCGCCGTGATGATCGATATGGCGACAGGCACACCCGCCTGCGAAATGCTCATGGCGAAAAAATAAATCGGGAAAGCCATCTGATAAAGCCCGATGCCCTCGCCGCCCAAGATGCGCGAAACGAAAATCCAATTCAAGGAACCGATGACCTTCACGACGAAGCTTGCCACCGTCAAGATCAAAGTTCCCTTGAGGAAACTCTCCGCCTTGCTCTTGCCTGTAGATTTTTGACTGCTGATACGAAACACCGCCTAACTGCCCAATTCCCCTCGTCGATTCTTCCCTGCAATCCGAGATATGGAAAAGCCGCTTTGCAAAAATGTACGAATTTCTATATAATAAGGGGAATGATGCATCTTCTGCACCCTAAGGCTCAACGTAGGAATTATACCATTTCTGCCGGAAATATACTAGGTCGATTTTGTTACAAAACTTGAGGTGTCTTCTCTATGGAAATCAATCTCATCGGTTTCAATACGACGCTCGGCAAGAAGAAGCCGGAAAACATCATCAACAAGACCGCTCCGTGTCCTTTCTGTGACCGCGAAAATCTCTCGGGCATCGTCGATACGGACGGCGACCTCGTGCTGCTCAAGAACAAGTACAACGTCATCGAAGACGCCGACCAGTTCGTTCTCATCGAGAGCAAAGTCTGTCACTCCGACATGCCCGACTATTCCGCCGAGCACATGCACCGCCTCATTCGTTTCGGCGTGCATCACTGGCAAAAGATGCAGAATTCAGGAAAGTACGAGACCGTCATCTTCTTCAAGAATTTCGGCCCTCTCTCGGGCGGTACGCTGCGTCACCCCCACATGCAGATCGTCGGCTTCCACTCGCTCAACGAAAACCTGACCTTCGACCCCTTGGAATTCGAGGGGCTGACCATACACGAGAAAAACGACGTCGACTTCAACATCGCGACATGCCCGCGCATCGGCTTCAGCGAATTCAATGTCGTGCCCAAGACGAACGAACCCCTGGACACCGTAGCCGACGACATACAGATTGCCGTCGACTATCTCATGCACCACTTCAACAAGCGATGCAACAGTTACAACATCTTCTTTTACCAGGAGCGGGGTGTCCTGCGCGCCAAAATCATGCCGAGATTCGCTACCTCCCCCCTCTTCATCGGCTACAACATCCGCTTTCGCCCGAGCAACTTGGAGGATTTGCGAAACAATGTACGGAAAATCTATTTCAGCGAAAAGTAGCAAACGAAAACGACAGCGATTGCAAAAGGGAAAGCCCGCAGTTCCGACAAACTGCGGGCTTTCCTCACTCCGTATCAAAAAGCAGCGTCACAGGCCCGTCATTGACCGATGTGACCTGCATATCTGCGCCGAAACTGCCGTGCTCGACGCGAAATCCCAGAGCGCGGCAATGCGCCATGAAACTCTCGTAGAGCGGCTCGGCAATCGCGGGCTTCGCGGCTTTGGAAAAGCCCGGGCGGCGGCTCGAAAGGTCGGCGTAGAGCGTGAACTGCGAGACGACGAGGAGCGCGCCGCCGACATCTTCGAGCGCGAGATTCATCTTGCCCGCCGCGTCAGAAAAGACGCGCGTACGGCAGATTTTTTCTGCGAGGCGCTTCGCCTCTTCTTCCCCGTCTGCCGGCCCCACGCCCAGAAGGACGAGGAAGCCCTCTTTGATCTCGCCCGTCACTGCGCCGTCAATGGAGACGGCGGCCTCCTTCACCCTCGTCACGACTGCCCGCATAAACTCATTCCTTCCTACAGCAAAAACCGCGCCAACAGCAAAACACCCGCAAAGCCGAAAGTCTAAGCAGCGCCCGCCGTCCAAATCTCAATTCGTCCAGCGATCGGCAAAGGCGAATACATGGCGGTAGTAATTCTCCGGATCCTTCGCCTTCGCCGCCGCATGCCACGCGCCCTCGACCGTCAGCACTTCCTTCTGCGGTGCGCTCGACGCCGCCGCCAATTCCTGCATCATGCTGTAAGGTACGAGCAGGTCGGACGTGCCGTGGATGAAGAGCGTCGGCGCCTTCATGCGGCACACGGCGTCGAGCGCCGAGGCGTCAGAGAGCGCAGCGCCCGTCTTCTCGCGGCTCATGTAATCCATGCCGCGCATGATGACGGATGCCGGCAGGTTGAAGCTCTCCATCTTGCGCACGAACATATCTTCAGCACTCGTATAGCCCGAGTCCTCGATAACGGCGACAAGGTTCTGCGGCACATCGTCCCGCCCTGCCGCGAGAAGCGCCGTCGCCCCTCCCATGGAAACGCCGTGCAGCACAACACGCGCTGCAGGGTCAACCTCGGCGATGCGCGAAACCCATGCGACAACATCACGGCTTTCAAACGTTCCCATCGTCACATATTTGCCCTCGCTCTTGCCCGAAGCGCGCAAATCCGGTGTCAGGACATGATAGCCGTGCTCGATGTACGCTTCGGCATAATCCCACGCATCTGCCTGACTGCGCCCGTAGCCGTGCAGCAGCACGACCCAGCGATGACTCGGTGCAGCGGGCGAAAAGTGTGTCGCCGCAAGATGCAGTCCGTCAAAGGAGCGAAGCGTCCAATCCTCGCTCTTCGCCTCAGGCTTCTCCGGCAGATGGACATTGGGGTCGGAAAGACTCGCGGCGATGACGGGCGGCGCCAACGGATCGCCGCCGCTGCCGCGCTCCAAGGCGAGGTCGACGAAGTAGCCGTCGACAACATAGACGAAAGCGCCTGCAGAGAGCGCCGCGAGCAAAAACGTCGTCACGATACTTGTGAGGACGATGGTCGCAAGTGTCCTCATTTTCCCGCTTTCATGCGGTTGATGGCGCTGACGAGCGCCATTGCCGATGCCGTGATGATGTCCGTATCCATTCCTGCCCCCCATGTGACCTTGCCGTTCTCCGCCGTAATGCCGATGTATGCCATCGCGCGCGAAGTTGAGCCGATTTCAAGCGCGTGCTCGCTGTACGTCAGATTTTTATAGGAAATGCCAAGATTTTCCTGCAAGGCGTTGCTGATGGCGTCGAGGCGGCCGTTGCCGCGCGCCTGGTACGTCACGGGCTTGCCCTCGATTTCCATGTGCACCTCGCCCGCGCGTATGCCATCCGGCGCCTTGCGCAGCAGGAAATCGACGAGCCGCACAGGCGCATCGACATTGACGTACTCCTTCTGGAAAAGCTCATGCACCTCTTCGGGCAGAAGCTCCTTGTGTCCGCGATCGGAAACGCCCTTGACGAAATAGCTGAGATCTTCGCGCATCTTCTTCGGCAAATCAAGCCCGAATTTCTGCTCCAAGAGATAGCCGACGCCGCCCTTGCCCGACTGGCTGTTGATGCGGATGACGTCGCCGTCGTACTCGCGCCCGACATCTTTCGGATCGATATAAAGGTACGGCACATTCCAGAACTTCGGCTGCTTCTCCTCGCGCCACTTCATGCCCTTGGCGATCGCGTCCTGATGCGAGCCGGAGAAAGCGGCGAAGACCAGCTCGCCCGCATACGGCTGACGCGCGTGGACGCTCATGCGCGTCACGCGCTCGTAAAGCTCGACAAGCTCGGGCATGTTGGAAAAGTCCAGCTCGGGATCGACGCCGAGCGCGAAGAGGTTCATGGCAAGCGTCACGATGTCCGCGTTGCCCGTGCGCTCACCGTTGCCGAAAAGCGTGCCCTCGATGCGCTCCGCGCCCGCCAAGATGCCCAGCTCCGAATCCGCCACGCCGCAGCCGCGGTCGTTGTGCGGATGCAGGGACAGTCGGACGGCGTCGCGGTACTTGAGATTCTGCGAAATATAGGCGACCTGCATACCGTAGACGTGCGGCATCGAAAGCTGCACCGTCACGGGGATGTTGATGATGGCAGGGCGCTCCGGCTTCGGCTGCCAGACGTCGAGCACGGCGTTGCAGACTTCAAGCGCATACTCCGGCTCCGTGCCCGTGAAGCTCTCGGGCGAATACTCGAAGCGGTAGTCAGCGCCCGCCTTCGCCGTAAGCTCCGCGAGGAGGTTCGCTCCCTCGACGGCAATCTCCTTGACCTCTTCCTTTGACTTGTGAAACACCTGCTCGCGCTGCGGCACCGACGTCGAATTGTAGACGTGGACGATGGCGTTCTTCACGCCGTCGAGCGCTTCGAACGTCTTCTTGATGATATGCTCACGCGCCTGCGTCAAAACCTGCACCGTCACGTCGTCGGGGATCAGATCGTCCTCTACGAGGCGGCGCAGGAACGCAAACTCCGTATCGGACGCTGCGGGAAAGCCCACCTCGATCTCCTTGAAACCGATCTTCACGAGCATCTTGTAAAATTCCAGCTTCTCCTCCAAACTCATCGGAATGATCAGCGCCTGATTGCCGTCGCGCAGATCGACGCTGCACCACGTCGGCGCCTTCGTCGGATGCTCCTTCTTGAGCCAGCTCAAATCTATCTCAGGCGGCAGAAAATACTGCTTCTCGTACTTTGTGAAATTCTTCATAAATAACGCCTCCTACATGCCTCTTCATAAAAAAAGCCTTTCATCCCCAAAGAGACGAAAGGCAATGCTTACGTGTTACCACTCAATTTCGCGCCGAAGCGCGCACTTTAACGGATACCATCATATCCTCCTGCTCTAACGGTCAGGCACCGGCTCCGCCTACTCCATGTCGGTTTCAGCGAGCTGCTTCAAGGCGAGTTCGACGGCGCTTCCTCTCCGCTTTCCACCAACCAGCGGCTCTCTATCCATTCCACGACGCCTACTATTCCTCTGCAACGCATTTGCAATTTGAAGTTATGCTCTATAGGATAGCATATATGTTGTCACTGTGCAAGAAGAAAATTCCTCCTAGCACTTCGGACGCATCTTCAATAACCGCTCTTCTATATTAAACAGAAAGGTGCTATACTGAAAAAAAGCACATATTAACCTAGACAGGAAGAACCGCACATGGACGAAATAAAAATTGAAGAAATTCGGCGTCTTTGTCAAGAGGAAGGCTTCACATGAAAAACTGTACTTTTTGCAAGGGAACGACAAAAGATGGTTTCTCCACTTTCACGGTCGATCTTGAAAACTGTGTCATCGTAATTCGCAATGTCCCTTCACAAATCTGCGAGCAATGCGGCGAAACTTATTACTCGACTGAAGTCATGCAGCAGCTTTTCCGCATTGCGCAAGACGTCCGCCACAACATGACGGAAATCGTCATCGTGAATTATCAAACCGCCGCATGACAAAACTTTTTTTCCCTTACGCCTCGCTTGTAAACCGCTTTACCTGCTCAGCAATCAATTCCTCGTCTTGGAAATAGTTGATCTTCATCGCCGCCTTCATCGCTTCGAGCGTTGCGGCGGCTTTTTTGCGCGCTTTTTCGCTGCCTTCGGCGAGCACGGCGTAGACAGCGCGGATGTCTTTTTCAAGCTCCTTGCGGCGTGCGCGGATCGGCGCCAGCTCATCTTCCAATACCGCGATGAGGAACTTCTTGACCTTGACGTCGCCGAGGCCGCCGCGGCTGTAGTGCGCCTTCAAGGCGTCGAGATTCTCGTACTCGGGCAGGAACTTCTCGAAATGCTCGGAACGCGAGAAGACGTCGAGATAGGTGAAGACCGTATTGCCCTCGATCTTGCCGGGATCTTCGACGCGGATATGGTCGGGGTCGGTGTACATCGACATGACCTTCTTTTTCACCTCCGCCGCCGAATCGGAGATGTAGATGCCGTTGCCAAGAGACTTTGACATCTTCGCCTTGCCGTCCGTGCCGGGAAGACGCATCGCCGCCTTCTGCGAGGCGAGCAGGCTCTGCGGCTCGACGAGGGTTTCGCCGTAGACCTCGTTGAACTTGCGCACGATTTCGCGCGTCTGCTCCAACATCGGCTCCTGATCCTCGCCCACAGGGACGGTCGTCGCCTGAAACGCCGTGATGTCTGCCGCCTGGCTGATCGGATAGGTGAAAAATCCCACGGGGATGCTCGTCTCAAAGTTGCGCATCTGAATCTCCGCCTTGACCGTCGGATTGCGCTGCAGGCGCGAAACCGTCACGAGATTCATATAGTAAGCCGTCATCTCGAAGAGCTGCGGCACTTCGGACTGCACGAACATCACGGTCTTCGCCGGATCAAGTCCGCATGCCATGTAGTCGAGCGCGACTTCGATGATATTCTGACGAATCTTCTCAGGATTGTCCATATTGTCGGTCAATGCCTGCGCATCGGCGATCATGATGTATATTTCATCGTACTCGCCCGAATTCTGCAGCTCAACGCGCCGCTTGAGCGAGCCGACGTAATGTCCGAGATGAAGCCGCCCCGTAGGACGGTCGCCTGTCAATATGATTTTCTTCATGCGAAAGCCTCTTTTCCTTTGATTTACAAGTCACTACTTATTCTACTATGAAAATCCAAGAGGTCAAGCCCGAAGGGCGCAGAACGATTGGCTTTTTCATGTAAGGGCGGCGCACAATGTCCACGAAGTGGACGTTTGTGCGTGTAGTTTACTATGAAAATCCAAGAGGTCAAGCCCGAAGGGCGCAGAGCGATTGGCTTTTTCATGTAAGGGCGGCGCACAATGTCCACAAAGTGGACGTTTGTGCGTATAGCTTACTATGAAAATCCAAGAGGTCAAGCCCGAAGAGAAGTGAGCGAGGCGGCGAATGCACATCGCCATGTACATTCGCCGTCTCGCTCTGCCTTGCGATATTTTCCTTCATCTCTTCACAATCAAGCGTTCCTGCATGCCGTGCACGATTCATTCCGCTTTGGCAATTCCACCTCACGAAACTTCATCGTCAGCGCGTCGTAAATCAGCAATCGCCCGACAAGAAGATCCCCGATGCCCAGAATATACTTGACGGCTTCGACCGCCTGCAAAGATCCCATGACGCCTACCGCTGCGCCCAAAACGCCGATTTCGCGGCTCGTCGGCACACTTCCCTCTTCGGGCACATCCTCAAAAATGCAGCGATAGCACGGGCTTTCTCCTGGCAGGACGGTCATGATCTGCCCGCTGAATCCCGTGATTCCCGCATGAGAAAAAGGCTTATGCAGACGCACGCAGGCGTCATTGATGAGAAACTTTGCAAGGAAATTATCTGTGCAGTCGAGAACGAAATCATAGCTGCGATCACAGAGAATATCCTCAGCATTGTCCTCAGAGAATCTCTCCCGATAGACGTTAACGCGCACAGCGGGATTAAGCGCGGCAAGCGCTCTCGCCATCGAATCCGCCTTCTTCCTGCCAACATCCGCTGACCGATGCGCTATCTGGCGCTGCAAATTGGAGATGTCGACGTCATCATCGTCGGCAACGCCGATCTCGCCGACGCCCGATGCCACGAGATACATCGCCGCAGGCGAGCCAAGCCCGCCCGCGCCTACAATCAAAACCTTCGAGGCGAGAAGCTTCTGCTGCCCCGCCTCGCCAACGCCCGCAAGCAGCATCTGGCGCGAATACCGCTCGCGCTCTTCCTGCGTCAACTGCTGCGTGTGCATTTCCTCATCGCCCATATCAGACGGCAACGACCTTGACGACGTTTGCACCGAAGGCTTCCTTCAAAGCAGGCAGGCACTCCTTCACGAGCATCGTGCGCTCACGCGCTGTGCGCACCGTGACGAGGAGCGTCGTGCCGCTCTTCGCGAGATTCTGCAGCGGCGCGAGGTACTTCTTGTAGCCCTCTTCCCCGAGGATGCCTTTCGCACGCGAAAGACCTTCATGCACCTCCGCGCGAGCCGCAGGGATGCGCTCCTCAATCGGGCTCATCTTTTCCGCCGTCAGATGTGGATTGTTCAGCAACCATTCCTTTTCCATCATGATGGGTTCCTCCCTTACAAACGATGCGAAATAACGACGGCATCATCAAGCGATTTTTTCGAGATCTCTATGCGGATCTCCATATCTTATTTCTGCATCAAACCGACCTTGATGAAGGCGATCTTGCCATTCTTGACGCCGAAGGTCAGATAGTGAAACGGATTGTCTGTCTGCCAATACGTGTAGTAGTCGTAGCCCGGCATACGGTGTTTCTTATGCTTCGTCGAGTCGACTGCACCCGTGCCGTAAATCTTCTGCAGGATCGAGGCGTCCATGCCGACGGTCACGCCTGCGGGCGTCGCCCAGCCGTTGTTTCCCTTGACGAGGACGGACTTCACGCTCATGCCGTCCGCCGAGGGCACGATCTTCACGGTGTCGCCATAGCCGAAGAGATGATCGACGTAATGCGACTGCACGTCTTTCATTGGTCCGTAGATGCTCTCCACATAGTCGAGCGACATCCCCGGCTCTACGCCGCCGAGCGACATGTCCTGCGGCGTGATCCAATCGAGCCCTTCCGCGCCGCATACGGCGCTCCCAGCGGCGAGCGTCGCGCCCAGCAGCAAACTTGCGGCAATCTTTTTCAACTTCACGAAAATACACTCCTTCTCCTATACAACAGTAAAAACAGCCAATCTACGTTTTTCTGTGCCTATGCTTCACCTCCCCAAAGTTTTTCTGCCGTACCTTTTCCAGTCACTCTATCCACGGGGAAATCAGAAACTCTCCTCAAAATGTATAGTTGCAGCTCAGCATGAAGTTCGTCGGCGCAACGCGGTAGTTCGCACCCGTATGCGAAGTCACATCCGCGCGGTCGAGCACGTTTTCCACGGTCAGGCGTATCTCGCTTCTATCGTCGGGACGGTACGCCGTGCTCCAACTCGTGAGGAAGTACGGCTTGCACGCATAGGACGGCTCGCTCGAAGGCGACTGCACGCGGCCTGCAAGGTAAGAGCCTGTGAGCGACGAGCTCCACTTGCCCCTCTTGTAGAGAACGCCGCCCGTAAGCTGCAGCTTGCCAAAGGTGCGTTCCCAATCCGTGCCCTTGCTGCCCTTCGTCTCGGGGTTCTGCCATGTGACTCCCCAGTTCCACGAAAAGCCGTGCTTTCCTTGCGTCTCGCACGAAAGTTCCAGTCCCGTGTTGCGAAAATCTTCATTCGTGTATTGATACCTATTATCCCGCGGTTTCCATGTCGCCGTGATGTTGTCCTTCACGTCCATGTGAAAGAGCGCCGCCTTCCATGTATGCCCTGCGTGCTTCGCCTTCCAGCCAATCTCGTAGGTAACACCCGTCTGCGGCTTCAAATCCGGCGCGGGCACGAGTCGGCTGCTCGCACCATACATCTGCGCGAACTTCGGCATGACGAAGGACTGGCTGACGGAAAGATAGAGGCTGTTTTCGTGGTCGAGCTTGTGCAGCCACTGACCGGAAGCGCTGAAATTATGGTAGTTCTCATCGCGCATCGCCGCTGTCGTCCACGTCTCGCGCATGCCGAAGATGCCCGTGTCGCGCTCTGTGAACTTCTGCTCCCATTGTCCGAACACGCCCCAGTTGTTGCGCATATAGCTCGCGGGGTTCTTCGTCGACGGCGCAGGGAGCGCCTTGTAGAGTTCGTGTTCCAAACTGAATCCGAGTACGGCGGTCGCCTTCGGATCGGGCTTCCATGTGCGCTGCAGATCGACGCCGTACGTCGTATTGCGCTCACGCGTGTTGTACCAATCGCCGGGCGTTTTCGCACCCGTGCGCGAAATCTCTGTCGGCCCCTTAGCTTCCACCGTCCCCGTATTGAAGTAGAGGCTGCCCTTCCACGCATGATCATGGTAATTGAGCTGACTCACGTATTGCTCCGTCGTGTAGGTGCGTGCATGGAACGGGTCGCCGAGGCGCACGCCCGAGGAGGTTCGATCCACGCGGTCGACGAAGCGCAGATAGGTCGCTTCCGTCTTGTAATAGCCGAAGAGGAAATCAAGCTGAGGATTGATATGATATGTCAATCCCGCGCTCGTCTTCTCCACATCGCGCAAGTCGGTGCGCGTCGAGCCGTTGAACTTCGCAGATATGACATCTGTCTCGGCAAGGCCGTTCAGATGCCCCCACTTGTCGTAATTGTAGTAGACGCCGAAGCGCTCGTCGCCTGCGCTCACACCGTACTGGCGCTGTCCGAAATTGCCGAAGCCGACATGCGCCGCATTGCTCGCGCCCTTCTTCGTGATGATGTTCACGATGCCGCTCATCGCTTCGCTGCCGTAGAGGACGGATCCCGAGCCTTTGACGACCTCGATGCGCTCGATTTGGTCGGCAGGGATCTGGTCGAGGTTGTACTTGCCGCGCCATGAGATGGGACTGCCATTCATGAGTACGAGCGTGCCGCTCTTGAAGCCGCGCACGTTCAGCTCGTTGTTCATCGTTCCCATCGAAGCACCGGAAGGGCCGAAGGATTTGTAGGCGAAGCCGTTGACCTTGGCGAGCGCGTCCGCCGCATCGGCGGCGCCGCTCTCCTTGATGGCCTCGCCTGTGATGACCACGGTTGCCGCCGGCACGTCAATGTCGCGCTTTTCGCGGCGCGTCGCCGTCACGACGGTATCTTCGAGCGCATGATCGTCTTCTGCCGCTGCCACTGGCGCAGCAGAAGACTCTTCCTTTGCTGCCTCACTCGTCTGCTGCGGCATTTGCGCCGCCCAAGCGGGGGCGGATGTCGCCATAAATGCAGCCGCGATGGCGAGTGTGAGCATCTTCTTCTTCTCGCTTTGCAAAATATATCCTTCTTTCATAAATTCAATTCAAACGGAAATGAAACGTCTTCGTCCAGACGCCGCGCGCACCGCCGTCACCGGGATTGAACGTGAAGCGGTAGCCTGCCGCTACCGCCGCACTGTCCATCTCGGCGTAGCCCGAGGACGAGATGACGGCGACATCTTCGATCGAGCCGTCGGACGCAACGAAGATCTTGATCGTAACGCTGCCTTCGACATCTTCCTCGATGAGATCAGGAGGATAGTCAGGTCGCGCTTCCGAGCGAAGGCTCGCCTCGATGCGCTCCTTGGGCGGCGGAGGAGGTGGCGGGGGCGGCGGCTCAGGCGGTGGCTCAGACTGGCTGACTCCCGTCCCCGTGCCGCCCGTGCCCGGCCCCTTGCCATCGCCGATGCCCGTGCCGACGCCTTTTCCTTCACCGCCTTGTCCCAGTGGATTGCCCGCACGCGCTTCTCGCTTCTGACTCGGCTTATCCGACTCTTCGGGAGGCTTCTGATCGATCGGAGGCAAAGTCTTGTCGGGTATCACGACCTCGTCGACGGCCGGCGCCGCTTCTACCTGCGGCGGCGAGCCGCCGCCTTCGCTTCCCTCATCCTGCGCCTCGTCATAGATGACGACCTCGACGTTATCGCTCTTCTCTTTCATCGTCGCCATGGAAAAGACGCCGACAGCCGCCGCGATAAAAAAGATGATGAGATGCACACCGAGAGACGCGAGGAGAGCCTTGTACTTATCTCTCGTATTCTCCATACGTCACTTGCCCCCTGCACTTTCGCCGGCAAGTCCGAAACGCGTGATGCCCGCCCCCTTGAACTTGTCGAGGAGCGCATAGACCATGCCATAGTCAATGTCCTGGTCGGCGCGCAGCACGAGGGAGAAGTTGCCGTTTCTCGCATTCTCCGCCTTGGCGCGCTCAAGAAGCGTCTTTTCCGCGATGGGCTGATCCTCAAGGAAAAGGCTGCCGTCCTTCTTCATCGTGACGACATAAGTCACGCGCATCTGCGTTTCCACGTTTGCCGCCTTCGGCATATTGACGTCGACAGTCTTGAGATTCACCATGTAGAGCGTGCTGAGCATGAAGAAGACGAGAAGGAAGAACATGATGTCAATCATCGGGATGATGATGATCTCGGGCTTGTCGAAGCCCCTCCTGTCCCTGAGCCTCATCGCGCCGCCCCCTCATTGGAAGAAAGCGCATCCTTCGCACCCTCGACAAGTGAGAAGCACTGCTCCATATCCGTCACAATGCTCTCAATGCGCTGCGTGAAGTACGCGTGCACGGAGAGTGCGATGATGGCGACACAAAGCCCCATGGCAGTCGCGATCAAAGCCTCGCCGACGCCGCCCGTGATCGCCGTCGCCTGTCCCGACTGAAGGTTGAACACGGAAAATGCCGAGATCATGCCGCTGATCGTGCCGAGAAGTCCCAGAAGCGGCGCCATCGTCACGATGACGCTCAAATAATAGAGACGCTTCCTAAGCTTCGACAGCACGATGCCCGACTGAATCTCCATGTAGGAGGAGACGCGAGACGAATCCTTCTTTACGAGCTTCATCGCCCCGAAAAGAATGTTGGCAAGCGCCCCGCGATGATCTTCGGCAAGTTTCCTCGCCCCCGCAAAATCATCGTTCGCCATGCACTGATAAAACTCCCGCGTAAAGGCGCGTCCTGTGTCCATGCGCGAAAAGTACATCGCACGCTCGATGCCGATCGTCACGACGAAGATCGAGCAAAGGAGCAGTACATACATGATGGAGCCGCCCTTGTGGAAAAACTCTATGCCTGTCATAATTGCGTCCATGAAAAAATCCTCCTGAAATTACATAAAAGTACTCTTCTATTCCACCGCCGAGAGATGCTCTTCACGCCCTTGGGCGAAGGCGTCTCCGTATGCGCAATAGGCGATTTCCTGCACGCCGAGCACGAAGTCCTGCGAACAGTTGTAGATGTAGGCTTCCGTCGGTTCTTCGAGGCGATGCTCGCGGATGGCCTTGACCGTTTGCAGGGATGGGTCGTCGAAGTATTCCTTGCGGAACTTGTCGACGTCGAATTTCCCATGGTCATTGTACGTCGGTACGAAGAGGATGTCTGGATTGATCTCGACGAGCTGCTCCTTCGTCATGACTTGCCCGTCGCGGATGCCGAGCGCCGACCTGCCGTTCTTCACGCCCGCATAACGGCAGGCGTCGTCAAAGCTGGAGCCGATGCCGCCATAACCCGACATCAAGGAAATCAAGACGACGGTCTTGCGCTCGCTCTCGGGGATGGCGCTGACCTTCTTCTCTATGCCTTTGAGATGCTCGTCCATCATCGCAAGGAGCTTCTCCCCGCGCTCGGACACGCCTGCCGCCTGTGCGAGAAGCACGATCGTCTCCTTGATCTCGGCGAGATTCCTCGCGCCCTTGCAGACGACGACGGTAAGCCCCGCTTCACGAAGCGACGGCACGATGGCGAGATCCCCCCAGTCAGGCACGATGACGAGATCGGGCGAGAGTGCGACGAGTTCTTCCACTGTCGGATTGCCGACGCGCTTTTCCACCTTCTTCGCAAGCTCCACAACATTCGAACTTACGGGGTCATCGAGGAGGCCGTTTACCGCCGCCATATCCTCGGGCGGCACGAGACCGAGCATGACCTCGTCCGTGCTCATCGAAAGCGTGACGATGCGATGCGGCTTTGCCGGCACGGTGACGACCGTCCCTTGGCTGTCCGTGACCGTATAGCTTCCCGCACCGCCTTGCGCCGCCTCCGGCGCTGTACGGCACGCCGTCAGCAGCAGGCAAACGACGACTATGACTAGGACAAAGAAACTTTTCTTCAAACCCTTTCCTCCTCCCACCGCCTGTGACAGAGCTTCGATAGCGGTGAAATCCAACTTTCTGCGAGGAAAATCATCCATAAAAAAGAGCCTTCCTCCCTCGAAGAGAAAAGCTCCCTCCTGCAGCGGCACGAAGGCGCACACAGGCACAGAAGAATCCCCTTCCCATCGATCGCAGGTCAAACGGTGATTGTCAAGCAGGCAGTTCTCCTGGCTCGGTTCATCGCTCGGCTGCGCCTTCCCAGGACAACGCCCCAGTGACATCCTTGCAGCTTCGCTCCCCTCACAGTGGCGGGACCGCTCCGGCATATCCGGATTTTCTTTTAAACCCTTGCGGGTACCTGCTCCACAGCGGAGATTTTCCGCTGTCCTTCATGAAATTATGAATACACTGATTCACCGCCTATGCTACCGCAAAACTTATGGCTTGTCAATGCACTTCGGCGAGAACGACAAGGGGCTGCCTTTTGGCAGCCCCTTCGCTTCGTCTCTTATGAAAGCTATCCTCAGCCCAACGACTGCAGAAGCATCGCTGCACTCGCTCCGCTCGCAGCACCAGTTCGACCGTTCAACTCAGCTTCTTTCACGCCCCCAATGTGCTCTGTCCTCGTGCTGATGACCGTTGAATCCTTCTCGGCAGTCGTTGCCTTCGTCTTGTTCTCCGAAATGATTTCCGTCCCACGATAGACGGTGACGAGCACGGAACCGTCTGCCATCACCTTCGTCACGGTCGTCGTTTCTTCCTCGTTCTTATCGCCAGAATTTTCGCCGCGAGGCGCACCGCCGCCCGTTTCCATCTGCCGCAGGATGGCGGAAAAAGCATCCTGTGCCGCCTCGGACTTCTTCTTGTGCACCGCGCCTACAGCAGATGCGAGGCCATGTCCGCCAAGTTTCTCGATCATGTTCATAGAAAACACCTCCAATTTCTATGTCGAAAGAATCGGAGAATTCCTTAAGGCGCTTCCTTTTCGGGAATCTTCCCATGAATATTGGATGTGTGCTATAATATAGACGGTGCTACTACAACGGTGGCGGTCGATTCTTAGCCCTCCTTGGCGGTCAACGTCAGCCAATCATGCGGCGCGCTTTGCGCTTGCATTCTTGGGACGTTTTCGCATACGAGCCGTTTGCCAATCAGCCGCGCCCTTTGGACTTGCTTCTTGGACGGCTCAGCAGGGCGCTGCTTATAACCCTGTACGATTTTTTATCGTTGGTGTTTCTCGTTACGATTTGCATCGTAGCGTTAAAAGCGTAAGAATCCCCGCCTGCTCCGACAAAAGTTAGGCGGGGATTCTCAATCCTTTAAAACTGTCTCGGGCTGACCGTTACCAGTAGCACCCTTTCTACGCTTATTATACGACGTAAAGGCAGATTCGTCAAATTCCACTGCAAAGGAGTCCTGCTCATGCCCGCTTCTCCCTTCACCTGCGTCGGCTTTCCTCCGAGCATCGACGCAAACTGCACGCATATCATTCTCGGCTCGATGCCGGGCGCGGCGTCGCTCAGGGCGCAGCAATACTACGCCTACCCGCAGAATCGCTTCTGGCGGCTCATGGCGTATCTGTTGGAGGGCGGTGAGCCGCCGCAGGACTATGCGGCACGGCTTCAGATGCTGCTCCGCCACCATATCGCGCTTTGGGACTCCATCGCCTCGTGCGAGCGCGAAGGCAGCTTGGACTCAGCGATTCGCGCGGCAAAGCCCAACGACTTCACCGCGCTCCTCGCGCATTATCCGCGCCTCTCCACCTTCTGCCTGAACGGCGGCAAATCGGCCGATACTTTTCGCCGTGCCAACAAGCCACTTCTAAAACGCGACGATCTCACCTTTCATGCACTGCCCTCGACGAGCGCCGCCAACGCGCGCTGGCGCTTCGACGATCTCGCAAAAGTATGGAAAAAGGCGCTCCCCCTCGAAGAGTAAGGGGAGCGCCTTTTCTTCTCGATGAGCAGGCGGCGCACAGCGTCCACAAAACGAATGTTGTGCGTACAGCTTACGCTTCGATATAAAGCGCCTGCACCATGATGTCGACCTCGCGCACGAAAAGCCCCGTCATGTATTCGACCTTCGTTCTCACACGCTGCTGTGTCTCCTTGATGAGTGTAGGAATATGGCTGCCGTAGGTCAGCACGACAGAACAGGAAATCTCAAGGCCGCGATCCTCGTCGCCCTTCCAGACGTGGCGCACGCGCACAGAACCGACCTTCGAAATGTATTCCTTCTCACGTACGATGCGCACGACCATCTCGCGGATTGCCAGATCGTCGATAATGAGCTTGCCATAATAGCTGAATACCGGGCGCACGATGGACTTCTCGCCGAGTTTGCGGCGGCGCGTGCGGTTGCGGCGGAAAAAGGACTGGATGGGATCGATGAGAAAGCCCGAAGCATGAGGCTTCAGCTCGATCGTCGGAACGGGTATGATGTGCTTGCCCTGCTTCAGTCGGCTGTCCCGCGCTTTCTGCATCTCACGCTGCGTCGCGATGTCTTCGATGTGGATGATCTGTTCGATCGTCGGCAGCTTCAGTATGCGCGCGATCTTGTAGACCATGTTCTCGGAAGTCCCGAGAACGAGGATGCGATGCGGCCTGCACTCGGCGATAGCAGAGCGCACTTCTTCCGCATGTCCGGGAAGCGTGAAGATGGCACGGCGCACCGCCATGATTTTGCTCTTCTCCATCTTGGCGGAAGAGCCGGCGACAATCTTGCCGTCCTTGATCAGGATGCCATCATCAATGATAGCGTCCGCCTGATGCTGATGCGCCACGAGCAAGGCGCGGTGGCTCTTGCCTGTGCCGCTCGGGCCTACGAATGCTATGACGTCCATATCTTTCTCTCCTGCTTCTTTAAGAAACTAAAGCGAGGGAATTTCCTGCGAAATCCTTACAAAAAGGAAACTCGACCTCTCTAAAGGTTCATTCTCGGCTTATACAGCTTCTCCGCGAACGAATCCTCCACCGTGAAGATGCCGAGTTCCTGCGGATAGCGCGAAGCAAAGCCGTGGAAGTCCGAGCCGCCCGTCACGAGCAGATGACGGCGCTCTGCCATACCGAGATAGCGCTGCGTATCGACCGTATCGTGCTGCGGATAAAACGCCTCGATGCCCTCGATGCCGAGGTCGAGCACATGCTCTACGAGCGCGTCGTCGCCGACAAGTTTCGGATGAGCGAGGACGGGCGTACCGCCCGCATTCTTGATCAGCGCGACGATTTCTTCCGGCTCTAAGCGATAGTGTGAGACATAAGCGGGACGACCTTTGGAAAGCACGGCGTCAAACGCCTCGCGCACGCTGGAAAAACAGCCCTTGAGCACGAGCGCCCGTCCGATGTGCGAGCGGCTGATGGATTTGCTCGTGCCTGCTACCTTCAGCACATCCGTTTCCGTAATGCCGTAGCCAAGCTCCTGCAGCTTCTCCACCATCTCAGCGAAGCGACTCCAACGCGCCTCTCCCACATCGTTCAGACGGTCGAGGAGATCGCGGCGATAGATGTCGACATTGTAGCCGAGGATATGGATTTCCCGTTTTTCATGATGGGCGCTGAACTCAATGCCCGGTATGATGCCGATGCCCTTCGCAGGCAAAAGCCCTTCCTCATAAAGATGCGTGACGCCGTCCACGGTATCATGATCCGTGATTGCGATGTAGCGAAGCCCCGCTTCCTTCGCCGCCGCCACAAGTTCCTCGGGCGTCATCTTTCCGTCGGAATATGACGTATGCGTATGCAGATCGCTGGACACTGGAACCTCACTCCCTTGCTGAACCCATGCAAAGCCCTCAACGCGGCTCCACGATGAGCTTGATCGCCGTGCGCTCCTCGCCGTCGATCTCGATATCGGCGAAAGCAGGAACACAGACGAGATCGATGCCGTGCGGCGCGACAAAGCCGCGCGCGATGGCGATTGCCTTGACGGCCTGATTCAGGGCGCCTGCACCGACCGCCTGCATCTCGGCCGCGCCTGATTCCCGAATGACTCCGGCCAAAGCCCCCGCGACAGCGTTCGGATTCGACCTCGCTGAAACCTTCAAGACTTCCATGATCGCCTTCCCTCCCAAAATCCCTGCAGCGTCTTTCTGCCGATTCAGATTTTTCATTCATTATCAGAAGAACCGTACAACTTATCTCTCCATGTATTCTATACAAAAAAGAAAAATCCTGCTGACAAGGAAGCACGGATAAATTCAGCCGCCCATCTTCATTTTATCCGCACTTTTCTAGCCCTTCTTCATGATGCGCTCGATGGATAGCGTCCGATTCGTCGCATCGTCCACCTCGACGATCACGGCACTGTAGACGACAGGACCTTCCGCCACCTCAAAGCGCACGGGGCGGCACGTCGTAAACTTCTCCAGCACGCGGTCGACGCGCACGCCGAGCACCGAGTCCCACGGCCCCGTCATGCCGAGATCCGTGATATAGGCGGTACCACCCGGCAGAAGGCGCTCATCCGCCGTCTGCACATGCGTATGCGTGCCGACGACGGCATTGACGCGTCCGTCGAGATACCAGCCCATCGCAGCCTTCTCCGAAGTCGCCTCCGCATGGAAATCGAGAAAGATGACGTCCGCCTCGTCACGAATCTCGCGCAGGATTCCCTCGATCTTTTGAAACGGACAATCCATGTCGGGCATGAAGACGCGGCCGGACATATTGATGACGGCGATGTTCTTCGCGCGATGGGGATAGATGCAATAGCCTTTCCCCGGCGCTCCGTCTGGGTAATTGGCGGGGCGGATGAGAAAAGGCTCGTCGTCGATGAACTCCAAAACGTCCTTCTTGTCCCAGACATGATTGCCCGACGTCACGACGTCGGCGCCCCCATGGTAGAGCGCATCGAGCGACTTGCGCGTAAACCCCTTGCCCCCCGCAGAATTTTCCCCGTTGACGATGACGATGTCCACCGCCTTTTCCTTGCGGATTCCCGGTGTGAAGCGACTGAACGCCTCCCTGCCCGCTCTGCCGCAAACATCTCCAACCAGCATGACTCTCAAAACATAACCACCTCTCGTGCGCCCGAGGTCTTCCCCACGGGCACGAATCTTGTGGACACGTTCTCGTACTCACGCGCCTTCAACAAACGACAAGCGGCACTCCTGCCGCTTGCGTCATATTTTCTTTTTGCCGGACGGCTTACTTATTGAACACCATAACGCGGCCTTCCTCGCGGATGCCGATCATGCGGTCAGACATGCGACTGCCCTTGAGGCTGCCGATGATATGGTCGATCGCCTCCTCGCGCAGGAAGTTGTCCTCCTCGTAGCCGTCGCGCGTCTCATCGGAAACGAGTGCGTCGCCGAAGCGTTCGTACATGAGGTCTGCCAGAAGGGCGATCTCGCCACGGGAAAGCGTGCGGACATCGCGCAGGACACGAAAGAACGCCGTATTCCCCTGCCCTTCGAGGGAAAAATCAATCTCCCCCGGAATCAACCCTTCAAGGTCGTGGTATGTGAGAATACTTTCCTCAAGAAACGCCGCCGTCTCCTCGAATTCCTGCCGCGGAGGAACCTTCGTCAGGGTGAAGGAGAAGTACAGAGCCTCCTTTTCCGGTTCATAGCTCACCATGCCGATCTCCGGATAACAGACGAGAATGGACACCAACAGATTGATCCCATCCTTGTTCGGCTTCTTCGCACTTGTCATGAATCTGCCCAAAGCAAACACCTCGTTTCCCTAATCACAGCCAGAATACTCGCGGTACGCCTTGCGCCGCGCTTTCTAAAAACCAAGGGTGCTGAGAAGCATCCTCCCAACACCCCTATTATACAACTATTTGGCGTAATCAACAACGCGCGTTTCGCGAATGATCGTCGCCTTGATCTGACCCGGATATTCAAGCTCCGACTCGATCTTCTTCACGATGTCGTGCGCGAGCGCTACCGATGCCGTATCGTCGACCTTCTCGGGCTTGACCATCACGCGCACTTCACGCCCCGCCTGGATGGCGAAGCAACTGTCGACGCCATCGAACGACTCGGCGATCTCTTCGAGACGTGTCAGACGCTTCAGATACGCTTCCAGACTCTCGCGGCGCGCGCCCGGCCTTGCCGCCGACACGGCGTCCGCCGCCGCGACAAGCACGGCTTCGACCGTCGTCGGCTCCACATCGCCGTGATGCGCATGGATGGCGTTGATCACGTCCTTGTGCTCGCGGTACTTCTTCGCAAGATCGGCGCCGATCGTCACATGCGATCCCTCGACCTCGTGATCAACCGCCTTTCCCACATCGTGCAGCAAACCGCTGCGCTTTGCGAGCATCACGTCAGCGCCGATCTCCGATGCCATGACGCCAGCGAGATGAGCGACCTCGATCGAGTGGTTGAGCACGTTCTGTCCGTAGCTCGTGCGATAGCGCAGACGTCCGAGGAGCTTCACAAGCTCGGGATGAAGCCCGTGTACGCCCGTTTCAAACGTCGCCTGCTCGCCCGCTTCCTTGATGCGTTGGTCAACCTCACGCTTTGCCTTCTCGACCATCTCCTCGATGCGCGCCGGATGGATGCGCCCATCTGTCACGAGCTTCTCCAGTGCGATGCGAGCCACTTCGCGACGCACCGGGTCGAAACCCGAAAGGATGACAGCCTCGGGCGTATCGTCGATGATAAAGTCGATTCCTGTCAGCGTCTCAAGCGTGCGGATGTTGCGCCCCTCGCGTCCGATGATGCGACCTTTCATCTCATCGTTCGGCAACGAGACCACGGAAACCGTCGTCTCCGCCACCTGATCGGCAGCACAGCGCTGGATGGCAAGTGAAACGATGTCGCGCGCACGCTTGTCCGCCTCATCCTTCGCCTGCTGCTCGTAATCCTTGATCATCAGAGCCTTCTCGTGCTTGAGCTCTTCTTCCGCCTCCGTCAGGAGCATCGTGCGCGCTTCCTCCGCCGTCAGGCTCGAAATGCGCTCCAGCTCTTCCTTCTGCTTGTCGCGAAGCTCATTGATGGACGCGCGCGTGCGGTCGATCTTCGCTTCCTTGCTCAAGAGGACTTCTTCCTTCTTCTCCAAGGAATCGAGCTTGCGGTCGAGATTCTCTTCCTTCTGCACAATGCGGCGTTCCTGCCGCTGCAGCTCACTGCGCCGATCCTTTGTATCGCGATCAAGCTCCTGGCGGAGCCGATGAATATCCTCCTTCGCCTCAAGCAAAGCCTCTTTCTTCTTGGACTCGCCCTTGGCCTCCGCCTCGGCAACGATCCGCCTCGCCTCATCTTCGGCAGAGCCGATCTGCGCCTCCGCAGCTCTCTTGCGCAGCAGATAACCGCCGCCCACGCCGGCGACCAACGAGAGGATGACCGCCAAAACTATCTCAATGATAACTAACACCTCCTAGGTCGTTCAGGATTCGCCAAGACTCTTCTTTGACTCTTCCTTCTATGATATGTTTTTCGTATGTGGCTAAAAACTATACTTTCCTATTGTATGCTGTTTCCCATGTCCTGTCAAGAATATCCTCCAAAGTCCTAGGTTCAACGCTGTCATCAGAGAAAAATCCCACAAATCCGGCAGGAAAATCCCTCTTTTTGACGCGATACACTCCCTAAGAATCCATATCCAGACCTTCATTCTGACTGCCCATGCGGTAGCCGCGAAGATCGAGCGTCACATAGGTGAAGCCTGCCGACCGTACAGCATCTTCCACCTCTTCCCGATGCCGCCAGAAAACATCGAACTCGGCCGGCTCGATCTCGATGCGTGCGAGTCTGTCGTGGCAGCGCACGCGAAGTTGACCATGAATGTAACGGCGCAGGGCATTTTCTGCGACTTCCACCGCACGAAGGCGCTCTCTCGTCAACTCGACACCATACTCGACGCGCGAGGCGAGACAAGCGGCACTGGGCTTCGACCACACGGGGACGCCCCACGCTTTCGCCGCTTCGCGTATGTCGCACTTCGTCCACCGCGCTTCCTTCAATGGCGAGGCGACGAAAGGGGCAAGCTCTTCTATCGCGGCGAGTCCCGGGCGATAGTCTCCCGCATCATCAGCATTCGTGCCATCGAGAACGCGTCGGAAGCCATGTTCCTTTGCCCATGCGATCAGCATTTCAAAGCGGCGCTTCTTGCAGTAGTAGCAGCGGCGCTCGTCGTTCCTTGCGACGTCGGGCGAGGCGAGGTCGTCCGCCGGCAGAATCGTCAGGGGAACGCCCGCAAGAGATGCGCATCGCTTCGCGTCCTCTAGCTCCCCCTCAGCCAAAAGCTCGGACGCAGCGGTGACGGCGGCGACATGCGCCGCGCCGAGCGTGCGCACCGCCGCCATGAGCAGAACGGCGCTGTCGACGCCGCCCGACAGGGCGACGGCGGCAGAGCCGTAGGACTGCAGCAGGTAGGAGAGTGTTTCCTCCTTTTCCCTTTCCTTTTCCTTTTCCTTTTCCATCATTCGCCAAGCCGCTCGCGCAGATCGTCGAGCGCTTCTTGGCGCACGCGCTTCAGAGGAATGCCCTCACGCGCAGCAATCTCACGGCAGTCGTCATACTCGGGCGAGAGTGAGACAATCTTGCCGCCGTAGGCGCTGACCTTGCAGCGCACCTTGCCGTGCGGCGTATCGACGAGCGCTGTATGGCGCACAGCCTCGACGCGCTCATCGACGTGCAGCACGCGCATGCCGATGCTCGTCGTCTCCGAAAAGAGCAGAGAAAGGCACTGCGCCTTCTTGTCTTCCGCCACGAGGACAGACAGCATGTGCGCCGGGCGATTCTTCTTCATGTAGATGGGCGTCGTCCAGACGTCGAGCGCACCGAGGGCGAAGAGGCGCTCGCTCACATAGCCGAAGAGCTGCGCGTCCATGTCGTCGATATTCGTCTCAATGAGCGAGAGATCGCGCTTGCCGCCGCCCTTGCACTCGCCGATATAGAGCCGCACGACGTTCGGCAGTTCGAGATCCCATGTGCCCGCACCGTAGGCAATGCACTCTGTCAGAAGATCTGTGGGCACATGATCGGAGAACTCAGCGAGTGCGGCGAGAACGGCGGCACCCGTCGGCGTCGTCAATTCCTTCGCCGCGCCTTCATGGTAGGTGGGGAAAAGGCGCAGTAGTTCCGCCGTCGCGGGCGCGGGCACCATCATAAGCCCGTGCTGCGTATGCACGGTGCCGCTTCCCGTATTCACACGGGAAACAAAGATCTTCTCGATTTCAAGATAGTCGAGGCAGATCGCTGTTCCCACGATGTCGACGATGGAATCGACAGCGCCGACCTCATGGAAATGCACGTCCTCCGGCATCATGCCGTGCACCTTGCCCTCCGCCTGCGCGAGAACGCCGAAAATCTTGAGACTCGTCTCCTTGACTTCAGCAGAAAGCGACGAGCGTTCAAGAATCGCACGCACATCGCGCATCGTGCGGTGATGGTGTTCATGGCTGTGCTCATGCAAAGGCACAGCTCCTTCATTTGCATGGCCATGGTCATGCTCGCAGCTATGCTCATGCGCGTGTTCGTGTTCATGACCTTCGCCCAAAAGCTCGACGTCGACATACGTCGCGGCGATGCCGTTCTTCTTCACGGAACTGACCTTCAAACGAAACTCTTCCGCCATCGGCAGGCGGCGCAGCTCGGCTTCCAGCGTTTCCAGCGGCATTCCCGCCGCAAGGAACGCACCGAGCAGCATGTTGCCGCTCAGTCCTGAAAAACAATCCAAATATATCGCTCTCATATTTCACCTCGTCTGATTGATGCGGCTCGCCATCGCACCCGCACCGAAGCCATTGTCGATGTTCACGACGGCGACGCCCGTCGCACACGAATTGAGCATGGAAAGAAGCGCCGTCAGCCCATGGAACGATGCGCCGTAGCCCACGCTCGTCGGCACGGCGATGACGGGCCGCGCGACGAGACCGCCGACGACGCTCGCGAGCGCCCCCTCCATGCCGGCGACGACAATGACGACGTTCGCCGACATAAGTTCCTCCTTATGGGCGAGCAGGCGATGGATGCCCGCAACGCCGACATCGTAGATCGTTCTGACGTCGTTTCCCATGAGCCTTGCCGTCAGCACAGCTTCCTCGGCGACGGGGATGTCGCTCGTGCCCGCCGTGAGGACGAGGATGCGGTGCGCTGCATCCTCGCATTGCGCCTTGCGCTCGACGTAAACGATGCGCGAAACTTCATCGTAGTGCGCCTCAGGCAAGGCGGCAAGCACCGCCCGCGCCTTTTGTGCGTCGACGCGCGTCGCCATGACGTTGCCCTCGCTCTCGGCGAGCAGCGTCTTCAAAATCTCGGCGATCTGCTCCGCCGTCTTGCCCGCGCCGTAGACGACCTCGGCAAATCCTTGACGCTTCTCGCGACCCGTATCGACAGCGGCGAAGCCCAATTCCTTCTGCTCCACGAATCTCACCTCATAGCATGGATTTTCCTGCACAGAAAGCCTCGCAGGAAAATCTGCGGCTTCTCTCCGTCGCATAGACAAAAGGCGCTGTCTTGCACAGCGCCTTCTTCTCCGTTCGTCAGCCTCTGGGGCCGTGGTTCAGATCGTCCTTTGCCTGCTGCACGACCTGCAGCGCGTTGCCGAGGTTGCCGATCAGATGATCAAAGACCTGGTTCGCATATTGGTCAGCATCGTCCCTGAGCTGCTTTGCATTCGCCATGGTCTTTTCCATGATCTCGCGCTCCTGCTCCTTCGTCTGCTGCATGATCGCCTTGGCCTTCTCCTCCGCCTGCATGACGATCTCGTTCTTGTCGACAAGCTCCGCCGCGTACTTCTTCGCCTTCTCGATGAGTGCCGCCGCTTCGTCGTTCGCACGGTCGAGGATCTCCTGACGCTCCTGCATGACCCGCTCCGCCTTCTGCAGTTCCAAAGGCAATTCGCGGCGCAGCTCGTCGACGAGGTGGATGAGATCCGTCTCGTCGATGAGGCTCTTATTCATCAAAGGCATGCGCCTCGACTCGACAACAAGGTTTTCTATGGAATCTAAAATATTTTTTACAGCCATATTTCTGCCCGCCTTCTTTTCAAAAATATTGATATGAGGAAACATCTTCCTTCAATGAGCTGCCTCTTCAAAACGCCTATTTATAGCTAATTCTACACACTCGGGTACAAGTCCTGTCACGCGCCCGTGAAAATTTGCAATTTCCCGCACGCCCGAGGAACTGACGAAGGAATAGCGCGGATCGGTGAGCAAAAACACCGTCTCGATGTCGGGCGCGATGTACTTGAGCATCTGCTCCTGCTTTTGCTCATACTCGTAGTCCGTGACGGAGCGCAGGCCGCGCACGATGACGGTCGCTCCAACCTCGCGCATGTATTCGGGCAGCAGCCCTTCGAATGCACCGACGCGCAGGTTCGGGATATGGCGCGTCGCCTCTGCCAGAAGTTCCAAACGCTCCTCCACCGTGAAGAACGGCGTCTTTCGGATGTTGTGGAAAACACCCACGATAAGCTCATCAAACATGCGGCTCGCTCGCTCGAAAATATCGACATGACCGTTCGTCACAGGGTCGAAGCTCCCCGAGCATACAGCCTTGATCATCAAGACTCGCCTCCTCGATCTTCACCGACCACGCAAAAAAAGCGCAGTCGCGTCGTCTTTCCATACCTCTCCTCACGCACGCAACGAAGGTTTTCGAGCGCCGGAAGCGCTTCTTCCTCCGCACCGTGCTCCACGATCATGCAGCCGCCGGGCGCGAGCAGTCCTTCTCTATCCACAGAGGAAAGAACCTTCTCCCAAAGCCCCTGCCGGTATGGCGGATCGCAGAAAATCAAGTTGAAGGAACGCCCCGCGCCGCCGAGGCGCGTCAAGATGCGCAGGACGTCGGCGCACACGACCTCGGCGCGCTCCAAAAGCCGCGTCTTGGCGGCATTCTCCTCGATCAGAGAAGCCGTCCTCTCATCGACAAAGAGCGCCGACGCCGCGCCGCGGCTCAAAGCCTCCAGCCCGAGCGCCCCCGTCCCCGCAAAGAGATCGAGCACGTGCGCCGCTTCGACGCGCCGACCGAGGATGTTGAAAAGCGATTCCTTGATGCGGTCAGCCGTCGGCCGCGTCGCCTCGCCCTTGGGCGTCTTCAGGCGACAGCCACGCGCCGTGCCCGTGATGATACGCATAATCCCACCTCGAAGTCAAGCATAACATTTTATATTCTATCATATTTTTTTCGTTTCGTGAACCGCGCTATGCTATAATATTGAAAAATCGAATTGTCTTAGGAGGAACTTCCTTGAAAAAGCGACTGCTGTATCTCGCCGTCCTCGCGCTCTGCGTCCTTTCGCTCTTCCACGCTTTCCTGCGCCCTTCTTACGGCGGCACACCGCTCAACGCCGTTCGTGAAAAGACGGGTCGCATCGTGCTTGTGCCGCTCGACGGCAGACCGCCGTGCCGCCAACTCGTGCTCGACGCCGCCGATGTCGCGGGCACAGAGATTGCCGCCCTGCCCTACGAGATGCAGGACTACTACACGATGCCGGGCGAAACGAAGGAGGCGCAGAAGTGGCTGCGCGAAAATCTGGCGCAGAGCGACGCCGCCATCATCTCCATCGACCAGCTTCTCTACGGCGGTTTGCTCGCGGCGCGTGAGGCGGACAAATCGCCCGACGAAATCGAAGCCTTCATCGCCTACCTGCGCGAACTGCACGCCGCACATCCGACGGTTCCCCTCTACGCCTTCTCCATCCTGCCGCGCATGATTCCGCCCGCGAGCATCGACGACTACTACGACAACAAGTACCTCCTCGCCTACTCGCGCCTCGCCGATCACTATGCGCTCTGCGGCGATCCCGAGGACGCGGCGAAGATGCAGGAGCTGGAAGAAAAAATCAACCCTGCAAGCCTCGCGCAGTACCTCGCGCTCTTCGAGCAAAACGAACACCTCTCCCGTGCCCTCATCGAACTTGTCAAGGAAGGAACACTGGAACGACTCCTCATCGGACAGGACGACGGCGAAAAGTACAGCATCCCCAACATCGAGAAGCGCCATCTGCAGGCTTTTCTCATTGAAGAACAAATTCCAAAGGAAAAAGCCGCCATCGTCCACGGCGCAGACGAACTCGCGCTGACGCTCCTCGCTGTCATCTCTGCCTCCAAAAGCGGTCACCGTCCGCAGATATTTCTCGATTGGAATGACGAATCAGCACCCGACGAAATCCTGCCCTTCATGGCGATTTCCCTGCGCGAAACGGCGCGGGAAAAAATCGCAGTTTTCGGCGGCGAATGTACGGCGTCCGCCGCGAGCGCCGACTTCGTACTCTTCATCAGCGCAGGCTCAGAAGAAACCCTCTCCTCGCGCCGAAAAAGCGTCGAGCGCATCGAAAGATACCTCGCCTCGGGCACGCCCGTCGCTCTCGTAGACCTCAGCCGCCACTTCGCAGCCGAGGAAACGCTGCTGCCGCTCCTCATCGAGCGCGGCGCTCCCATCGAAGGACTTCGCTCCTATGCCGGTTGGAACACGGCGAGCAACTCCGTCGGCACAGCGCTCTCGCAGGCAGCGATTTTTACCGCCGTACGCGAAAAGGCGGCGACGCGAGATGAAGTTCTCGCACTTCACGCAGCGAATCTCAAACTGCTCAACAATCGTTTCTTGGAAGACTATTTCTACCTCAAAGACGTCATCACTCTCGTCAATACGAACCTCAAGAAAAACGGCACAAAAAACGTCTACGACCTCGACTTGGAACGCGACTACCTCGCGGCGACTGCGATGCTCCGAAAAGCGATGAGCGATCGCCTGCAGACCTTCAAGAGTACGAAAGCCTGCCGCCGCCCCTTCCGTATCCATCTGCCCGGCGGCGAAAGTGCCGAACTCACCGTCTATGATCTCCAAACCGACATGAGCTTCCCATGGCCGCGCACCTTCGAGATTTATCTGGAAACGACGCCCTTCATCGCCGTGCAGTGACGATTCAACGGAACGATTCTGCATAAGATGTCAAATCCCACGGACATGAAAAAACCGCCGAACAAAATCGGCGGTTATATTTTTCAATGGCGGAGTGGAGAGGATTCGAACCTCCGCTGCAGTTGCCCACACTAACGATTTAGCAAACCGTCCTCTTCAGCCTCTTGAGTACCACTCCGTATGCGATTGACGCGCAAGCTACGAAAAATCTGTCCGCAAGCTGGCGACATAAGATATAATAACAGACCCATGCCGCCTTGTCAACCGAAATTTTGCCTTTTTACTGATGCAAAGAGGCATACGACCAATCATCGACACCCAACATGCGGATGGAGATCCTCATGCCGGCAGTCGTCGGATGCAAAGACAGCGCGAAATATTTCTCCGTGCCGTGGTCGTTGATCTTGAAGATGCTGTCGAAGTGGTTTCCTACGCCATAGAAACTCAGGAACGTCATCGGATAGGTGTTGAACGTGCCGCTCCTAAAAAAGGCGACGAGATTATTATCCGCGTCGTACCAATGACCGTCAAGGTAATCATAGGCGCTGTCGGGGACTTGAAACCATTCCTTGTGGACATTGACGCCGTTCAAGTGCACCGTCGGACGGAAGAACGGGTTGTTCTTCTCCTTGTCGTTTGCCGCCGCATTGGAATATTCGACGGGCACGTTGCGGAAGCCGTTCGGTTCCTGCACCTGCACGGCTGCAGCAAAATTGCCGGGGCTGCCCGCCATCGTGATCATATCCATGCGGAAGGTATTGAGCCTGCCGTCGCGCACGATGGCAAAGAGATTGCCGTTGTCGTCGTACCAGTTCCCCTCAAGGAGATCCAGCTCGGAATATGCGTGCGCCTGCGGCGCCGCCAAGAAGAGCGAACACGCGAAAAGCGCAGCAGCAAGGAATTTTTTCATATTTTCTGCCTCCTGATTTCAAAATGATTGCCTACACCAAATATTTTTATTCTTCATCAAGGCTTAAACTCCTGCTTCTTTGCCTAAACCACCCAAATTTTAAGGAAACGCGGATAAGTCGAGATCGCCCGGATCTTTGAAGATGGGAGGCTGAATTTATCGGCAGTTCCTAAAGGAAAGGTCTTTGCTCAGCAGAAGAAGCGGTCGACGCGAATCACAGGATGGTAGGCGGGATGACGTTCCTCGATTGCCCGCGCGAGGAAGAAACGCACATCTTCGTTCGTCATCTTGCATTCGGGCGCGACCTCGACGTCAAAGATGAGTTTCTTGCCGCCGCCCTTCGCCGTCGTCATGCGGAAGTCATGGATGGATTCGCCCAGCTTGTTCTCGTGCATGATGGCCTCCACCTCCGCGCGTGCACGCTCAGCCTCGGGATTGTCCGTGACGACGGGATCCATGTGGACGGTCACGATGATGTGATACTTCCTGCGCAGAAGTTCTTCGACTCCGTCGATGATCTCGTGCGCTTTGAGGAAGTCCATCGAAGCAGGCACCTCGGCGTGTACCGAAGCGAAGATGCGCCCCGGGCCGTAGTCGTGGATGATGATGTCATGCACGCCTGTGATCGCGCGGTGCTTGAGCACCGTCTTCTCAATTCCCTCGACGAGCGCGGGATCGGGCGGCTGCCCGAGGAGCGGCTGCAGCGTGTCGCGCGCCGCCTCCCAGCCGCTGTGCAGAATGAAGAGCGCGACGAGGACGCCCGCCCAGCCGTCGATGTCGATTCCCGTCGCATAATGGAACGCAAGGCTGGCGACGACGACGACGGTCGCGATGCAGTCGTTCAGACTGTCCGCCGCCGCCGCACGGATCGCCGCCGAGTCAATGCGCTCGCCGATCGTCTTGTTGAAGCGGCCGAGCCAAAGCTGCAGTGCGATGGACGCCGTGAGGATCACGAGCATCGAAACGCTCACCTCGGGCGGTTCTGGCGCGAGGATCTTCTCGACGGAAGCTTCCAATAGCTTGAAGCCGATCAGAAGGATCAGCCCCGCGATGCAGAAGCCCGCAATGTACTCGACCCTGCCGTGCCCAAAGGGATGCTCGGCATCCGCCGGCTTCGCCGCGAGACGAAAGCCCAGGAGCGTCGCAATGGACGCCGCTGCATCGGCGAGGTTGTGCACGGCGTCGGCGACGACGGAGACGGCGCCGCTCATGAGGCCGAGCGCAAGTTTGACGGCGCTGAGGAGGAAATTGACTGCGATGCCGACGCGGCCGCTCAAGTTCCCGTAGGCAAAGCGCACCTCGGGCAGCGCTGTCTTGTCATGGTTCTTGACGAAACGGCGGAAAAGAACTTCGTACATGCCGCTTTATGCCTCCGCGAGAAACGCGGCGTACCCTTTCTTCACTTCGTAGACGTCGACCTTGCTCGTGACTTCCCACGGCGCATGCATCGAAAGCACCGCGACGCCGCTGTCGATGACCTGCATACCGTAGAGCGCCATGATGTAGGCGATCGTGCCGCCGCCGCCGAGGTCGACCTTGCCGAGTTCGGCGGACTGGTAGCGCACGCCGCGCGCATCGAGCATGGCACGAAGTTCGCCCAGATATTCGGCATTCGCGTCATTCGAGCCGGACTTGCCGCGCGAACCCGTAAACTTGTTGAAAACCATGCCGCGCCCGAGGTAGGCGACGTTGCGCTTGTCGAAGGCCTCGGCGTAGAGCGCGTCATAGCCCGAGGAAACGTCGGACGAGAGCATCTTGGACGAGGCGAGCGCACGGCGCACGGCAAGTTCCGAATATTGGCCGAGCGCATTCATGAGTTCGGCGAGCATGTTCTCGAAGAAGTGCGAGCGCATGCCCGTCGCGCCAACGCTGCCGATCTCCTCCTTATCGACGAGCAGGCAGCACGCCGTGCGCTTCGAGGGCTTCGTCTCAAGCATGGCAGCGAGCGATGTGTAGGAGCATACGCGGTCGTCCTGCCCGTAGCCGAGGATCATGCTGCGGTCGAAGCCCATCTCGCGCGCCGCACCTGCGGGCACGAAGGAAAGCTCCGCCGACAGGAAGTCGTCTTCCTCGATGCCGTACTTTTCCTGCAGCAGACGGAGCACATTCTTCTGCACAGCCTCCTTTTCCTCCCCGGCGAGCGGCAAGGTGCCGACGAGCACATCGAGCTTTTCGCCCTCGACGACCTTGTCCGCCGACTTCTTGAGCTGTTCCTGCGACAGGTGCACGAGGAGATCCGTCACGCAGAAGGTCGGCTCCGATGCCGCCTCGCCGATGACGACGTCGAGCACCGTGCCGTCCTTTTTGACGACGACGCCGTGCAGCGCGAGCGGCACCGTAACCCACTGGTACTTCTTGATGCCGCCGTAGTAATGCGTATCGAGGTAAGCGAGGCCGCTGTCCTCGTAGAGCGGGTTCTGCTTCACGTCGAGGCGGCAGGTGTCGATGTGCGCGCCGAGAATCGCCAGGCCGTTTTCCAGCGGCTCCGTGCCTACATGAAAGAGCGCGATCGCTTTCTTCATGTAGGCGCAGTAAACCTTCGCGCCAGGTGCGATCTTCCTTCCGGAACGCACGATTTCTTCAAGATCCTCATAGCCTGCCGCCTGCGCCTGTCGGATGATCTCGCGCACGCTCTCGCGCTCCGTCTTGCACTTCGTCAAAAACTCGATGTAGCCTTTGGAAAGCGTCTCAAGTTCCTTTTTCTCAGCTTCGGAGTACGCACTCCAAGGCAGTTCCTTCTTCTTGTCCTTCGTTTCAGCCATAATATCACCTTTCTATAAACGCCTTATGCCAAATTTTCCAAGATCGCGGCGAAATCCGCTCTCGTTTCCGCGCGATTGAAGAGCTCTCTGAGACGCGCACCGTTCTTCATGCCGCGCGTATACCACGTCGCATGCTTTCGCATCTCGCGCGGCCCAACGTAGTCGCCCTTCGTTTCGAGCAGCATGTCGAGGTGGCGCAGGATGAGCGCACGCCGCTCGGAGGCCGTCGGCGGCGCAGCGACCTCGCCCGTGCGCAAGAAGCCCGCCATCTCACGAAAGATCCACGGATTCCCCTGCGCGGCTCTGCCGACCATCACGCCGTCGGCATCCGTCACCTCGAAGATGCGCACGAGATCGACGACGCTTCGGACATCGCCGTTCGCGATGACGGGAATGGCGACACGCTCCTTCACGGCGTGGATGATTGCCCAATCCGCCTCGCCGCTGTAGAACTGCTCGCGCGTCCTGCCGTGCACGGCGATGGCGTCAACGCCCGCCGCTTCGGCGCGCACGGCAATCTCCACCGCGTTGACGTGCGCCGCGTCCCAGCCCTTTCGGATCTTCACCGTCACGGGCAGTTTGACAGCACGCTTCAATGCCTTCAAGATGCGCTCGGCACGCACAGGATCGAGGAGCAGCGCCGATCCCTCGCCGTTCTTGACGATCTTCGGCGCGGGACATCCCATGTTAAAGTCGATGACGTCGGCGACGCCGAGGCTCTCGACATAGGCGGCGGCACGCGCCACGGCTTCCGGCTCATTGCCAAAAAGCTGCATGGCCAGAGGACGCTCGCGCGGATCGGTCTGAAGCATTTTGAGCGTGCGCTCGTTTCGGTAGTTGATGCCGTTCGTGCTGACCATCTCCGTGTAGACGAGCGGGCAGCCCATCTCGTGAACGAGAATGCGGTACGCCATGTCCGTCACGCCCGCCATCGGTGCAAGAAAGACGGGCACGGGAAAATCGAGCCTGCCGAGCCTCATTCAGCGTTCCTCTCATAGAGGACGCGAAGTCCCGTGAGCGTCAGGAAATGATCGATCTTGTCAATCGTCTTCGATTCGCGTGAAACCATGCGTGCGTAGCCGCCCGTCGCGATGACCTTGATCTCGTCGTAGCCCATCTCCTTCTTCATGCGGCGCACGATCTCGTCGATCTGCCCGACGTAGCCGTAGATGATGCCAGCCTGCATACCGCTGACCGTGTTGCGGCTGATGATGCGCTTCGGCGTCACCAGCTCGATGCGCGGCAATCTCGCGGCACGCTGGAAGAGCGCGTCCGCAGAACTCGACAGCCCCGGCGCGATGACGCCGCCGAGGAAGTCGCCGTTCGGCGCGACGACATCGAAGGTCGTCGCCGTGCCGATGTCGATGACAATCAAGGGCCCGCCGTACTGCTCGAAAGCACCTGCGACGTTGACGATGCGGTCGGCGCCGATCTCGCGCGGATTCTCATAGGAAATGCGAAAGCCCGTCTTGATTCCCGGCCCCACGACGAGCGGATGGATGTGGAAGTAGCGCTCGCACATCTTGATCATCGGCACCATCAGAGGCGGCACGACGGAC
Organism: Selenomonas sputigena ATCC 35185; assembly: GCF_000208405.1. Lineage (NCBI taxonomy): Bacteria > Bacillati > Bacillota > Negativicutes > Selenomonadales > Selenomonadaceae > Selenomonas > Selenomonas sputigena. The sequence goes on from NC_015437.1 coordinate 1,554,745, forward strand.
GATATGATGATCGACCTCACCTGCTCCATGCGGATGTTCTGATACGCGAAGAGGTTGTTGATGAGCATGCCATACTCGTCGCCCGTCTTCTGCCTGTCCGTCGAGATACGCCAATGGCGCAGGAGCTTCTTCCCCTCGTAGGTGCCCATCACGATATTGCTGTTTCCTATGTCAAAAACAAGTAACATTCTCCATCCTCCCAGACTGCGCTGCCCCTAGGCAGGCTAGAAAAGGCACATTCCCCATGATCTACGCCTTCTTCGGGCGAATCGACACGTCGCCCGCGAGCACGCGGCGCACGCCGCCCTCCGCCTCAACGAGCAGCGCACCCTCTTCATCGATGTCGACCGCTCTGCCGTCGAAGCTGTCCTTGCCTATGGCGCCGATGACGTGAACCTCCTGCCCGAGCGTCACGGCGTACTCGCGCCAGCGCGCGATGATGGGCGCGAATCCGTCTTCTTCCAGCACGATGCAAAGCTCGTCGAGCGCTTCGAGAACCGCTTGGAAGAAGGCGACGCGCGGCAATCTCTCCCCCTTCATGATGGAAAGCGACGTCGCCTTGTCGCGCAGTTCCTCGGGGAACTCCTCCTCCTCCATATTGACATTGATGCCCGTGCCGATGACGATGTAATTGATGCGGTCGATCTCGGCGCTCATCTCCGTCAGGATGCCCGTGAGTTTCTTCCCCTCGTGCAGGATGTCGTTCGGCCACTTGATCTCTGCCTGAAGGCCAAACCGCTTCATCGCCATCGCCACAGCGACGGCGGCAAGAAGCGTGCACTTCGGCGCTTCCTGCGGCAGGATGTGCGGGCGCAGGATCACTGAAAACCAGATGCCCTTGCCCGCAGGCGAGAAGTACGAACGCTCCAAGCGTCCGCGCCCCTTGCCCTGCGACTCCGCCACGACGACGGTACCCGCCGCTGCGCCCTTTTGTGCGAGCTGCTTCGCCACTTGATTCGTCGAATCGATCTCTTCAAAAAAGACGATGTCCTTGGCGATGAAGCGTGTCCTAAGGCCGTTCTTGATCTCCCCAGGCAACAGGCAGTCGGGCGTCTCCTCCAAGGCGTAGCCGCTTCTCGACCGACTCTTGATCCCATAGCCAGCCTCGCGAAGCTCCTTGATGTGCTTCCAGACGGCGGTGCGCGAAACGCCGAGCCTCTTGGCGATCTCCTCGCCTGACATATACTCTTCGCCCGCCTTGCGCAAAAGCTCTAAAATCCTGGAGCGCAAAATCATCCCTCCTGACGAAAAGGGCTGTTTCCTGGAAACAGCCCTCTGTCTTTGAAGTGCGGGCGTCCTCCCGACTTCTCCTATCCGTCATGCCGCGTCACATTGAGCTTGGGCGCGACTTCCTTCACTTCCACTTCTTCCTCCGCCGCCTCTTCCACCGGCTTTCTAAGATCGGCGTCCGCAGGACGGTGCAGAGGCTCAAGGATCACGCCGTCGTGATCGTCGGGTTCGTTCACATCCTCTTCGGGCTTCTTGTCCTTTTCCGTGATCTTTCCCGTCTCGACGAGTTCCTCCAGCTCGGAAGCTTCGAGCGTTTCACGCTCGATCAGAGCCTGTGCGATGAGGTCGAGCTTGTCGCGGTTGTCGATGATGATCTTGCGGCACGCTTCGTACGCCTCATCGATGTAGCGGCGCACCTCCTTGTCGATCTCGCTCGCGACCTCTTCCGAGTAGTTCCTCTGATGATTGAGATCACGTCCCAAGAACACCTGATGCTCGGCACTCTCTCCGTAGGAAATCGGCCCCAAGACGTCACTCATACCGTACTGCGTGATCATGCTGCGCACGATGCGCGACGCATGCTGGATGTCCTGCGAAGCGCCCGTCGAAATCTCCTTCAAGACGACCTCTTCGGCGACGCGTCCGCCCATCGCGACCTTGAGCTTGTCCATGAGTTCCGAGCGCGTCGCATAGGAGCGATCCTCCTTGGGCAGCATCAGCGTGTAGCCGCCCGCCCTGCCGCGCGGAATGATCGTGACCTTGTGCACGGGGTCGGCGTTCGGCAGGAGCATACCGACGAGCGTATGACCGCCCTCGTGATACGCCGTCAATTCCTTCTCCTTGTCCGTCATGACCTTCGATCGGCGCTCAGGCCCCGCCATGACGCGCTCGATGGACTCTTCCAGCTCGTTCATGCCGATGCGCTTCTTGTCGCGCCGCGCTGTCAGGAGCGCCGCCTCGTTCACGAGGTTCGACAGATCCGCGCCCGTGAAGCCCGGCGTGCGCCGCGCGAGGATGTCGAGGTCGACATCACCCGTCAGAGGCTTGCCCTTCGAGTGAACCTTCAGGATCGCGAGCCTGCCGCGCACATCGGGCTTGTCGACGACGATCTGGCGGTCGAAGCGGCCGGGGCGCAGAAGCGCGGGATCAAGGATGTCGGGGCGGTTCGTCGCCGCCATGATGATGATGCCTTCATTGGCCGCGAAGCCGTCCATCTCGACGAGAAGCTGATTGAGCGTCTGCTCGCGCTCGTCGTGACCGCCGCCGACGCCCGCGCCGCGCTGGCGGCCGACGGCGTCGATCTCGTCGATGAAGACGATGCACGGCGCGTTCTTCTTCGCCTGATCGAAGAGATCGCGCACGCGCGAGGCGCCGACGCCGACGAACATCTCGACGAAATCCGAGCCGCTGATCGTGAAGAACGGCACGCCCGCCTCGCCTGCAACGGCGCGTGCGAGCAGCGTCTTGCCCGTGCCAGGAGGGCCGTAGAGCAGCACGCCCTTCGGGATGCGTGCGCCGAGGTCGTTGAACTTCTTCGGATGCTTGAGGAATTCAACGACCTCCTCAAGCTCCTGCTTCGCCTCGTCTGCGCCCGCCACATCCTCGAACGTGACCTTCATCTTGTCGCTCGCCGTCATGCGCGCACGGCTCTTGCCAAAAGACATCACGCGGCCGCCGCCGCCCTGCGTCTGCTGCATGATGAAGAACCAGACGCCGATCAAGAGAAGGATCGGCAGGATCGAAGAGAACATCGTCGACCACCACGGCGTTTCCGCCGGGCGCTCCGCCTTGATCTCGACATTCTTCTCCTGCAGGGTCTTGAGGAAGTTCGTATCCTGATTCGGCGCATCGGGCGTGATCGTCAAAAACTCCGTGCCGTCCGTCAGCGTACCCTTGACAACGTTGTGCTCAAGCGTGACCTTCGCGACCTCACCATTTTGCACCTGCTGCAGAAAATCCGAATAGTTGACCTCATTCGTCACCACCTCACGCGTCTGAAAATAGTCAATCGCGGAGATGGCGATCAAGATGATCAGCAGATAGAACACCACACTGCGAAAAAGTTTATTCAATCGGTCATCCTCCTGTTCCAAAACAATGCTTTAAGGAAACGCTGATAAAATGAAGTCGCCCAGATTTGCACAGATGCGCTGTTCCTATCTAGGAGACAAACCGTAGGCGTAGCGGTGCTACGTCGAGGATTTGTTGACGACGAGAGGACAGTGCAGATGTGTGAAGATGGGGGGCTGAATCTATCAGTGTTTCCTTAAGGAAACGCCGGAAACTCACGGCATTTCGCCAAAATCCCCATATCATGTTTCAGCAAAAGGCGACGAAAGCGCCTTTTGACTCACATAACAAAAAACCTCTACAGCGTTTCATTATAGCATTAAAACAGGTGTTATACAAACCCTTTCGCACGATATTCGAATATTTCACGATGGGGCAAATTTACGCCAATCTTCCCGATTCCATGCGATAGAGGCGATCGGCGTAGTCCGCAGCCTCACGCTCATGCGTCACGAGAAGGACTGCCTTGCCGCGCGCCGCCTCTTCGCGCAGCAGCGTGAGGACGAGGCGCGTATTTTCGTCGTCGAGATCGCCTGTCGGCTCGTCGAGCAGCAGGACAGCGCTGTCGCGCACCAAGGCGCGAGCCAACGTCAAGCGGCGCAGCTCGCCGCCCGAAAGCTCCGTCGGATCGGCGCACCTGAGATGCGCGATGCCGAGCCGCTCCATGAGCTGTTCGGCGCGCGGCTTCGCCTCTCGCGCCTCGCCGTAGAGCGAGCACGGCAGCAGCACGTTCTCCTGCACCGTCAAGCTGGAGAGCGCCATGAGCGTCTGAGGCGCGAGGCCGATCTGCCGATTGCGCAGCCGGGCAAGCTCCGCCTCTTCCAGTCGGTAGATGTCCGTATCATCTAAGAGCACGCGTCCCGTGCCCGGCTCCATGAGGCCTGCCAACATTTTCAAAAGCGTGCTCTTGCCGCTGCCCGAGCGTCCCGTGATAGCGATCAAGGCACCCGCACGCAGCGAAAAGTCCGTTTTCTCGACCGCCATGAAGAAGCCCTGCGGCGCACTCGGCCGCAGGAAATCCCGGCTGATCTTTTCTGCTCGAAGTTCCATCACATATCCTCCCGCAGTGTCACATCCATGCGCCGCACCGTCCAAAGCGCCGCGAGCGCGGCGGAAAGAACGGAGACGCAAAAAGCCCCTGCCGCCAAAAGAGCGATGCCCGAAGCGTCGGGCAGAAGGTACGGCCGCGCAAAGCTGTCCTTCAAGAGTGCGGCAAAAGGCAGCAGCACGAAAGCGCCCGCAAGGACGCCGCCCGCCGCGCCAAGAGAGGACACGATAAGGGCTTCGGCGAGGACGATTCGCGCGAGCACGCCTCTCCTTGCGCCGCTGATGAGGAGCACGGCAAACTCCCCGCGTCTCTCCGCGAACACCAGTCGGAAGGCGAGCGCCAGAAGTCCGATGCACAGCAGCCATACCACGAAGAGCAGGATGCCGACCGTCCCCGTGACACCGCCCAGTCCCGCCTCCACGCTCCGAACCATGCCGTGCGCAGGCCGCGCCGCGAGATCGGGATAGGCAGCGGAAATCGCCTGCGCCACGGCCTCGGGGCTGAAGTCGGGCGCGGTCTTGACGAGCACGGCGGAAATCGCCTGCTCGGGATCGACGCCCTGAAACGATGCGAAATCCAACTCCGCCGCATTCTTCATCATGGCGCGGATCGTCTCCATATTCGCGTAGACCGCCATATCCATGCCCGTTCCCGTCGGACTCAGGCGGCCGACGACGCGGCACGGCACATTGTAAAACTTCAGCCGCCTGTCTGCGGGCACGGAGATGCCGCTGCCGCAGAGGATGTCACCATAGCCAACGTCACCCGCATAGCTCTCCAGAAGCCACGGCCGGATCGTGAAGTCCGTCGCCGGATCGAAGCCGATCAGCTGCACCGCTACGGAGCAGCAACCAGCATTTGCCGACGTCAGGAAAAACTGCGGCGCGGCGCGCTCGACGCCAGGCAGGGACGCGATTTCTGCAAGTCGCGAGGCTTCCATGTAGAACTGAAGCGGCTTTCCCTGCACGAGCACGCCTTCCAGGCCGCCGTCCGCCTGCGCCGCCTTGGGCAGAACGAGAATGTCCGCGCCCAGACGCTCCTGAAAGCGATTCAGGCCATTCTGCAAACTCAAGACGACGAGCGAACCGCCGAAGAGCGCCAAGGCGAGCAGCGCTGCCACCAGCCCCAGCGCGGCGGTGCGCGAAGGATTCCTGCGGCAGTTCCGCACGGCAAGAAAGCGTGCGAAGCTCATCGGTCATCCCCCTTCCGATAGCAATAAACATCCAGGCAGGCGAGCAAGATCAACACGACGGAAATCGCCCTGGCCGCAGGCTGCATCACCGTATGGCAGCGCATCGTCTCCATCATGCAAAGATCGATCATTGTTCCCGGCAGGAGGAACGCCAACGCCGCTGCAGGAATCATCGCCAGAGACAGCCCCATCTTGATTTGGGCGCGAGGAATCAAAGCGTGCAGCAGCGAGATGACAAAGAGCACTGCAGCAACACCCGTGAGCGCCTCGCCCGCCCAGTGGCACACCATCCACCTGCCATCCGCCTGCTGCGCACAAGGCGCGAGAAACGTGCGCATGCCGACGAGAAACGCACCGCTTGCGAGCAAGAGCAGGATGTCCGTGATCTTGAACCTCCACTTCTTTTCCAAGGGAACCTCCCCTTTCTTCTGCAAAACATTTCTCCCATCATAGCAAAGTCGATAATTATTTTCAAGAATAATTCTCTTACGGTTCTGCAAAAAAATCTCCCGAACAGAATCATACTTCCGTTCGGGAGCGCCCTTCAATAGAGCATATCATCATATTTACATGCCGCCTGCCGCCGTTTCCTTTGCGGCACCTTCCTTTTTTTCCGCCTCAGGACTCGCCAAAAGATATTCAACCTTGATGCTCAGCATCGTATTGAGGTCGACGAACTGTCCATCTAGCGTCTGCACAACGGGAAGCGCATTCATGCGCGAGCCGTCGATGTAGACGATCTTCGCCACCTCGCCGTTGGAAAGCTTGACCCAATTGCCGTTAAGCGTACTGGAAAAGTTGCGGATGAAAGCGATGCCATACTCCGCATCCAGTCGTCCCGCAATACACTCGTCCGAAATAACGGAAAAGACCTCGAAGGGAGAACGCCTTTTCGCATAGTAACGGCGCGACGCCATCGCATCGTAGGTGTCCAGAATGGCGAGAATTCGCGCGAATCTGCAAATTCCGTCCTTCTTCATCTTTTGCGGATAGCCCGATCCGTCATTGCGCTCATGGTGCTGCAGAACAGCCTCCACGACCTGCTTGTCAAGCTGCAGTGAGGAGCGTGAGACGATGTCGTAACCCAGACGCGCATGTTTCTGCATGAGTCGTCGCTCCTCGGGTGTATAGCGCGCAATCTTCCTGAGAAAGTTCGGTGCGAACGAAGTATAGCCAATATCCATGAGGAATGCCGCCAAAATCAATCGCTGCTTTTCCTGCGCCGACATCTTGAGCCACTGCGCCATGAGTCCGGCTAGAACCGCGACGCGCATCGTGTGATGCAGTTGGTACTCGCCAATGGTTTCCATATTGTAAATGTGCGTGACTGCTTTCGCGCTTGAGGAAAGCGGCGCAAAGTTGCGTGAAATCGCCTCCGCCTCTGCCGTATTGATGCGGCCTGTTGCACGCACCGAACTGAAAAAGCCCTGCAATTCCTCAAAGCACGCCTCATACTGCTCGATGTACGCCGCTTCGAGCACAGAAGTTTCGCGCAGCACAATGCCCGACTTCGAGGTTGGTCGGTTGTCCGGCTTCTCTTCCGCCGCTGCGTCCGGCAAAGGCACATCATCGCGCACCCCCGCTTCCTTCGGCTCTTCCTTCGTCTGTGCCGCCCGCTCAGTCGCGCGCGCTTTGAGTTTGGCCAACGCTTCCTTCTTCGCGGTTTCTGCAGCAGCCACCACCTCCATGGCCGTCTGTTCCTGCGCGTTCGGAATCGCCTTCTCTTTCTTCGCCTGCGGAGGCTCGGCGTCAGCAATCACTTCATCCGAATCGGGCATCAAAATACGGACGAAAACAATCCCCCTCTGATCGAGATATTCGATTCGCTGCTCATCGAGCACTGTCCCCTCGCCCAAGAGGACGGACATATCCTCAGCATATACCGTTCGCCCAATGACCATGCCCGCTTCCAACTGGTCAACGGGATACTTCTTCAACATCCACTTGCACTCCCTTGCGAACCATTGCAAATCGAGGGACTTCTCTCATCCATTCCCCAGCAATTTTTCCAAAACAACGAAAAAGACCCGTCATGCTCCCTGCACTTCCTCACTCGTCAGCAAGGACACGATTTTGATATTGCCATTCGTGTTCAGATCAAGGAAGTCCCCTTCCATTGTCTGAACGACCGGCAACGCATCGAGACGCGATTCATCGATATAGACGATCTTGCCCACACCTCCGTCACTGAGCCTGACCCAACAGCCATTCAAGGCTTGACCGATATGACGGATGAACGAGACGCCGTATTCCGTATCCAAGCGGCCTTTCAAGATGTCATCGGCAAGAATTTTGAACACATCAAAAGGCGACCGCTTTCTCTTATAAGCACGATTGGAAGCCATCGCATCAAAGATGTCCACAATGGCAAGGATGCGGGCAAAGCCGCATATCTGCTCTTTCTTCAGTCCTGCCGGATAGCCCGAGCCATCGTTTCTCTCATGATGCTGCAGCACAGCGCCGACAATCTGCTCATCCGTCCCAAACGCAGACCGAGCAAGAAGTTCCTGACCCAAGCGTACATGCTTCTGCATGAGCCTGCGCTCCGCATCGCTGTAATATCCCTGTATCTCAAGGAACTCCAGCGCGATGCGCGTCGTGCCGATGTCTAGGAGAAAGGCCGCCATAATCAGACGTTCCCTCTCCGACGCGCGCAGTTTGAGGAATTGCCCCATAAGTCCTGCAAGAATGGCAATGTGCATGCTATGGTGAAGGCGATAATCCTCTTCTGTTTCCATATTATAAATCTGCACGATCGCCTTCGCGCTTTCGCACAACGGCAGAAACTTCCGCGTCAGCGAGCGAGCAGCCTCCGCATCAATGCGCGAGGCCGTCCTCGTGTCGGCATAGAACTTCTTCAACAAAGCAAAAACTTCGTCATATTGCCGCACATAGGAATCATCCTGAAGCCTCTCCTTCTTCGGCACAACCTTCGCAGGCATCTCCTCAGCTGCCTCGGCAGGAATCTCGCCCCGCTCCTCATCTTCCCCGAGCAACGGCGGGTTTGCCGCCGAGATCGCTTCCTCCTCGTCCTCCGCCTGAATATACACGGAAAAGATGTCGTGATCGGCGAGGGAATCGAGCATCTTGGACGTGAGCACCGTTCCTTCGCCCAAAAGGATCGTCATATCGTCCTTGTATACATCCCGTCCAAGAATCATGCCTTCCCGCAGGCGGCCGATGGAACACTTCTTCAACATCATCCTGCACCCTTCCATGGCGAGGCAGTCGAGCACGTCATCGAAACGTCCGCGTCCGATGGTATCCGACTGCCTTTCTTTCTCCGCCCAAAAATCCCTACAATCGTCGCATTAGATTATATCATGATTCCTTTCTGAATGCTACTGTTTTCGCCAGATAACAGGGCGCGCAGGAAACCAGTCAATGTGTCATCTCTTCGCTCGCGAGCATGGACTCGATGCGTATGCTGCTCAGCGTATTGAGGTCGACAAAGGCGCCGTCCATCGTCTGCACGATCGGCAATGCATCAAGCCGCGACTCATCGATGTAGACGATCTTGCCCGTCTCGCCGTTCGTGAGTTTGACCCAGTTGCCGTTCAGCGAATTGCAGACGTGGCGGATGAACGGCAGGCCATAAGCCGCATCGAGATGGTTTGCGACAAATTCATCGGACAACGCAGAAAAGACATCGAAGGGCGAACGCCTCTTGGCGTAGGAGCGTCTCGAAGTCATCGCATCGTAACTGTCGAGAACGGCAAGGATGCGTGCAAAGTCGCAGATCTGCTCCTTCTTTACGGCATCCGGATAACCCGAGCCGTCGTTTCGCTCATGATGCTGCAGCACTGCCCCAGCAATCTGCGCGTCTGAAGCAAATGCCGAGTTCATGACGAGCGCATGACCGAGGCGCGTGTGCTTCTGCATGAGGACACGATCCTCCTTCGTATAGCCGCCCACCTTTTTAAGAAACCCCGGCGCTATGCGTGTGGAGCCAATATCAAGAAGGAGCGCCGCCATGACGAGGCGCAGCCGATCGCGCTGCATCATCTTTAGCCATTGCCCCATGAGACCTGCGAGAATGGCGACGCGCACGCTGTGATGAAGCGCGTAGTCGCCCTTCATCCTCACATTGTAAATGTGCGTCATCGCCTTGGCGCTTGAGCAAAGCGGCAGAACCTGCTGCGCTAGGATCTCCACCGCCGCCTTGTCGATGTGCCCGCTCGTGCGCGTCGTTTCGTAAAGCATCGAGAGATTAAGACAAAGATCCTTGTACTGGCTCACATAAGCAGACTCAAGAGAAGCGTCCTTTTGCGGGGCAATCCCCGTCTGCACGACAGAACGGGCAGTCCTCCGACGAATCACAGGCTTCACGGCAACGGTGTCCGCCACCTCCCGCATGAATTCCGCCAAGGCGGCGTCCTTGTCGGGAGAAGACGCTTCAGGCACGATGTTCAGCGTGGGCAAGAGAGCTCTGCCGGACTTTGCCCGCGAGCCGCCCAAGGCCGCCGCCACATCTGCCAGAGCGATTTTCACATTGTCAACCTGATGCACAGGAGGCACAGGCGCGATATCATCACGCACATGAACGAAGTATACGTCGCGGCTTTCCAGTAAAGAAATCATCTGACGATCAAGAACCGTTCCCTCCGACAAAATGACCGTCATATCCTCTTCATAAATGCCTCTGCCAATAACCATTCCTTCCTGCAACTGACTTACTGGATACTTTTTCAGCTTCACGATAAACTCATCCCTTCTTCGCACCTCACTAGTTTGTTTGTCCTATTATAACACCGCCTAGGACTAAATGCTATACTTTTTTCAAATTTTATTTTTTTCTTATCTTATCTAAGATCGGTTTTCCTTCATAAAAGAGCTTGCCATAAAAAAAGATGGGAGGCATTCGTCTCCCATCTTTACCCGCTTATGCAGCTTTCTGCTTTTCCTCAGAGCGTCTTGAACGTGAACTCGCCGCCTTCTGCGCCAATCTCGACGACATCTCCTTCCTTCGCTTCGCCCTTGATAATCTCCTTCGACAGTGCCGTTTCCACCTTGTGCGAAATCAGGCGGCGCAGCGGACGTGCACCGAAGTTCGGCTCGAATCCCTGGTTCGCCAGCAGTTCCAAGGCATCCTCCGTCCACGAGAGCGTGATGCCCACCTGGTGCTGGAGACGCTTGGAAAGGCTCTCCAGCAGGAGCTTGGCAATCGCCTTGACCTGCTCACGCGCGAGACCCTTGAACACGACGATATCGTCGACGCGGTTCAAGAACTCCGGACGGAAGTACTCTTTCAGAAGCTCCTTGACTGCCGTCTGCGCTTCCTCGAAGTCCTTGTTCAAAATCTCGTGCGAGCCAAGGTTGCTCGTCATGATGATGACGGTGTTCTTGAAGTTCACGACGCGCCCCTTGCCGTCCGTCAGGCGACCGTCGTCCAAGATCTGCAGGAGCACGTTGAACACGTCGCGATGTGCCTTTTCGATCTCGTCGAGCAAGATGACGCTGTAGGGGCGACGGCGCACGGCTTCCGTGAGCTGACCGCCCTCCTCGTAGCCGACGTAGCCCGGAGGCGCTCCGATGAGCCTCGCGACGGAATGCTTCTCCATGTACTCCGACATGTCGATGCGGATCATGCTGCGGTCATCGTCGAAAAGCGCCTCCGCCAAGGTCTTCGCCAGTTCCGTCTTGCCGACGCCCGTCGGGCCGAGGAAGATGAACGAGCCGATTGGGCGGTTCGGATCCTTGATGCCCGCACGCGCCCGCAGGATTGCCTCGCTGACGACGCGCACGGCTTCGTCCTGTCCAACGACGCGCTCATGCAGCACATCTTCGAGTCGCAGGAGCTTCTCGCGCTCGCCCGTGAGCATCTTCGAGACGGGAATGCCCGTCCAGCGGCTCACGACCTCAGCGATGTCCTCCTCGCTGACTTCCTCCTTGAGCAGATGATCGTCCTCCGCCTTCTTCGCCAAGGCGTCCTCTTCTTCCTTGAGCTGCTTCTCCAAGGTCGGCAGCTTACCGTAGCGAAGCTCGGACAGGCGGCTCAAGTCGTAGTCGCGCTCGGCAAGCTCCATCTCGTTCTTAACCTGATCGATCTCCTTCTTGACGGCACGCACGCGCAGGATCGCCTGCTTTTCTGCCTCCCACTTGTCCTTGAGTTCCTTTTCCTTCTTCTGCAGCTCCTCCTTCTCCTCGGTCACATGCGCGAGCTTCTCCTTCGAGGCGTCGTCCGTCTCCTTCTTCAGCGCCTGCTCGGCGATCTCAAGCTGCATGATCTTGCGCCGCGCCTCATCCAACGGCTGCGGCATCGACTCGATCTCCGTGCGCAGCTTCGCCGCTGCCTCGTCGACGAGGTCGATCGCCTTATCGGGCAGGAATCTGTCCGAAATGTAACGGTCGGAGAGCGTCGCCGCCGCCAGGAGCGCGTTGTCGCGGATACGCACGCCGTGATGCACCTCGTAACGCTCCTTGATGCCGCGCAGGATCGAGATCGTGTCCTCGACCGTCGGCTCGCTGACCATGACCGGCTGGAAGCGGCGCTCAAGAGCCGCGTCCTTCTCGATGTACTTGCGATACTCGCTCAAGGTCGTCGCGCCGATGCAGCGCAGCTCGCCGCGTGCAAGCATCGGCTTCAAGAGATTGCCTGCGTCCATCGCGCCCTCAGCCGCACCCGCACCGACGACCGTATGCACCTCGTCGATGAAGAGCAGAATTTGCCCGTCCGACTTCGCGATCTCATTCAAAACCGCCTTCAAACGCTCCTCGAACTCCCCGCGGAACTTTGCGCCTGCGACGAGAGAGCCCATATCGAGTGAGTAGAGCGTCTTATTCTTCAAAGATTCCGGCACATCGCCCGCGACGATGCGGCGTGCAAGCCCCTCGACGATCGCCGTCTTGCCGACGCCCGGCTCACCGATGAGCACAGGGTTGTTCTTCGTGCGGCGCGTCAGGATCTCAATCGTACGGCGAATCTCCTCATCGCGGCCGATCACGGGATCGATCTTGCCCTTCTTCGCCGCATCCGTGAGGTCACGCCCGTACTTTTCGAGCGACTTGTAGCCCTCCTCAGGATTGCCGCTCGTGACGTTCTGCTTGCGGTTCTTCTTGACGGCATTCATGACGCTGCTCTTCGTAAGGCCGAACTGGCGGCAGATCTCCTGCACCTCATTGCTGCCGTCAGCGGCAACGCCGAGCAGCAGATGTTCCGTACTGATGTAGTCATCCTTCATGCTCTTCGCATATTCCTGCGCCCTGCCGATGACGCGCACCATGTCCATGCCCATCGTCAGACGATCCTGCCCCTTGACGCTCGGCAGCTTGCTGAGCTCCTGTTCCAGCCGCGCGCGCAGCATCGTCGGATCCGTGCCGCAGTCCTCGAAGATCGTTGCAAGCAGTCCCTCCGGCTCCTGCACGAGCGCATAGAGCATATGCGCCGACGTGATTTCCTGCTGATAGCGCATGGCCGCCGCCTGCTGCGCCGTCTGCATCGCCGCCAAAGCCTTCTCCGTATATCTTTCTTCACCCATAATTTCTTCCTCCTATATATCAATGATGATTCCCTAAGAAACAACAAAGCCTCTTTCACCTCGCCTTGCTACTTCTTATTATAACGCTAAAAGTCAAAAAGTCAAATAGTTTTTGACCTTTTGACCAATTCTTTTCAAGAGAATATGCCGTCGGTCAGACTTTATGTCGAGAACAGTTTATGGTATAGTAAAGACAGGAATGACACTTTCAAAGCAATTCCATGAGGCCAGAGGATTCGACAATGAATGTTATATTTTATCAAAAAGCCGACGGTTCTTCTCCCGTCGCAAATTTTCTCGATACTTTAGACGATAAGATGCGCGCCAAAGTCATCCGCTCATTAAAACTGCTCGAAGCGAAAGGATACTTGCTGCGTGCTCCCGATTCTAAAGAGCTTACGGATGGCATCATGGAACTTCGCACCACATTTGCTGGCAACATATCGCGAGTCCTCTACTTTTTCATTGTCGGCAATACTGCCATTGTAACAAACGGATTCATTAAAAAAACGCAAAAGACCCCTATTGAAGAAATCGAACGTGCCAAAGCATATCGTCTTGACTACCAGAGGAGGAATCTATCATGTTAACTTTGAACGACTACCTTGAAGAGCAGCTCAAAGACCCAGCCTTCAAGCGCGAATACGATGCGCTCGAAGGCTGGTATCAGGAGCAGCTTGCACGACAGGACGCACCCGCCCATACCGAAAAGCCAGTGGCTTCAAACGCCCCGCACCCACCGCGCAAGAGCCGAACTGTCATTCCTGTATAGTCCGAACACACGCGAGGAATCTATATGCTGAACACAATTCTCCTCATATCCCTCGGCCTTCTCACCGCCCTCTTCATTCTGCAGATGCGCCGCTCGCTCAAACGTTCGACGCTCGTCAACTCACTCATCAACGAGTACATCGACCATCTCGAAGACCCTGCACTCATCGACGCGATCTATGCCTACTGCACATCGGACTGGCGGCTGCGGCGCATCATGAAGAGATACGGCGGCACACGCACGGACATCGAGACGCTTTTCCAGAAGCTCCTCGTCTGGGCGAACTTCAGGAAGGGACGGCGCTTCGTCCCCATCTCCGCCTTCTTCTTTGCCGGATCTCTCGCCTACCTGCTGCGCAACAAGGACGCCGAACCGAAGAAGCTCGCGATGAAGATGATGAATTTCTTCCATATCTGATGCAAAAACGCCGCTCGACCAAGCCGAGCGGCGTTTTCTTATAGAAAGAAGATGTATCGTTGTTTTTCTTACTTGGACTGGAGCATATCCCATGCTTCATTCGCACGATCAACGAAGAGACCGCGGATGAGCCCGTTTTCACCAATGCCATGAATGTACGTGTTGACCTTGAAGCCCTCCTTCATGAGGATGGACTTGTGCGAATCCGGCTCGTTACCAGCCATATCGTTGTTCGCATGATCGCCAGCAACCATCATCAGCGGCATGAGCGTGACGGACTTAATGCCCTTCGCCTTGAGCTCAGGAATGATATCCTCCAGGCCCGGCCAGCCCTCAACCGTGTAGATGTAGGTGTTCTTGAGCTGCATGCGGTTGATCCCCGACTGAATGACGCTGTAGTAGGCATTTGCCGGATGCGGCGTTCCATGCGCCATGATGAGGATAGCTTCATTATCAGCAACCTCAGGGAACTGCGTTGAAAGCGCCGAGAGCGCTTCCTTGACATCATCGCGCTGCTCTTCCTGACCCTGCCAGTAGATGAGCGACGTGCCGAGCGTCATCCTCTTGAAGCTGTCCTTGTACTCGTTGAAGATCGCCTTGTCGTAGGCATATTCCATACCCGGAACAACATCGAGCGAGCACAGCGCAATGCGCGTATAGCCATCCTTCTTGAGCTGCTTCAGCGCCGCTTCCGGTGTCGGAATATCAAGCCCTTCTTTGGCCTTGATACGATCCACGATGATATGCGAAGTGAACGCCAACTCGACCTTCACATTCGGATGAGCTGCCTGAATCGCCTTGACCGTCGCCTCGATCGTCTTCTCGCGCGAATCCTTGAAGGTCGTACCGAAACTCATGACGAGGATGGCATCCTTGTTCGGGAGGTTCTGCATCTTGGGATTGTCGTACTTCAAAGCACCGATTTCCGATGCCTCAAGAAGCGCGGGAGTCGCATCCGTAACTTCAGGATTCAGCATGTAAGCCGCGTCCACGGAAGGTGCCCCCAAGCCAAAGACAGCGCCACACGCAAGCGACATGGCCAGCATCTTCTTGAAATTCCTTTTCATTCAATATCTCTCCTTTGAAAATCAGAACATAAGCACATGGGGAAACACCCATCAAAGAGTGCTCCTCAAAAATTATGGCAGGCTTTGCGCCCGATGTCAAGTCATCGAGACAAAAACCGGTCTTGAAAAAGGAAGCTCCGTGTCTCCACACACGGAGCTGCTGCAGAGCAGCAAAAGAGAACTGGATCGGAAATAATATATGAGCAATGCTTTCCCCTGTAGCCCAAGCCGCAGGGAAAACTCTCCGCCGAAATGGATCCCCTTTGCCCGCGAAGGGGAAGGGGTTTCGGAGGGGAGGCACTACAAAAGAAAACCCGGCCTTCAGCCGGGATTCATTGCGTTGCGCAATAATCCCCTTCCCCATCACTCGCAGGTCAAACGGTGATTGTCAGCTAGGCAGTTCTCCTGGCTCCAGGTCATCGCTACTCTGCGCCTTCCCAAGGAAAACTCCCCAGTGACATTATGCAGATTCGCTCGCTGTTACAGTGGCGGGACCGCTCCGGCATTGACCGGATTCCCTATTAAGTCTTGCGACACCTAACCCAATCGATATGAAGTTTTTATGTTCTCATGAACTTCATGTATTATGGTAGCACTATGCGCGTCCCTTGTCAACACCTTTTATGAAAACTATCCGATTTGCTATTACAATCAACCTTGCTATTGCAATGCACCGTTGCCATAGCTCCAATGTTTTCAAGCCTTGCGGAATGTTTTTGCTGCGCGAAACCCGGGTAAGAAACGAATGCGCCTCCCCCATTGCAGAGAAGGCGCACACGCGCAAACCATCCGTCAGCTGATACCGACAACCTCGTAGCCTGCATCGACAATCGTCGCCGAAAGAGCCTTGTCTGAAACGTCGGCGCTCAAGGTGACGACGGCATTCTTGTTTTCCAGGCTGACTTCCGCCTTTTCCACGCCGTTCATGCCTTCCAAAGCCTTCGTCACATGGGCGACGCAGTGGCCGCACATCATACCTTCGATAGAAATCGTCTTTTTCATTACACTTGCCTCCAATTTTTCATCTGCCTGCATTTGTGCAGCTTCTTCCGCTCCCGCTTCTGCTTCTGCTTCCTTCTGCAAAAGGAAGCCGGGCAGTTCACGCAAAACCTTGCGCTTATCTTTCCTATCGTCATAAACGTCAAAAAAGTTCAGCCGCAGAGCATTCATCACGACACAGAAGCTTGAAAGGCTCATCGCCGCCGCGCCGAACATCGGACTCAATACGATGCCGAACACGGGCAGCCAAAGGCCTGCCGCCAGCGGTATGCCGATGACATTGTAGAAAAACGCCCAGAAGAGATTTTCCTTGATGTTGCGGATGACCTGCCGCGAAAGGCGAATGGCCGCGACGACGTCCCTGAGCGACGACTTCATGAGGACGACGTCGGCAGCATCCATGGCAATGTCAGCGCCCGCACCGATGGCGATGCCGACATCGGCACGCGTCAAAGCGGGCGCGTCATTGATGCCGTCTCCTACCATGACCGTCCTGCCGCTCTCCTGCAGACGGCGCACGACCTCTTCCTTGCCGTCGGGCAGAACGTCAGCGACGATGGCAGAAAGGCCGAGCTTCACGCCGACCGCGTTCGCCGTACGGCGGTTGTCTCCCGTCAGCATGACGGGCTGCACGCCCATGCGCAGAAGTTCCTCGATCGCCTCGCGGCTATCCGGCTTCAAGGCGTCAGCGACGGCGATGATGCCGAGCAAGCGATCCGCAGCGGCGAAGAAAAGCGGCGTCTTTCCCTCCGACGCGAGCTTTTCCGCCGCCGCCTTCATGTCCGCTGTCAGAAGCCCTTTCTCCTTCATCAGCGCCATGCTGCCGCCGATCACCTCTCGACGTTCACCCGAAAGCTCCGCCGTGCCCGTGACGCCATGCCCGGGCAGTGCCTGGAAATCCTGCACCTTCGAGAAAGAAATGCCGCGCTCTTCTGCCTCGCGTCGAACGGCAACGGCAAGTGGATGTTCACTCTGCGCCTCCAAGGCGGTCGCCACGCAAAGAAGCTCTTCTTCTCCTACACCTGCAGCAGGCATGAGATCCGTCACGCGCGGCTTGCCTTCCGTTATTGTGCCCGTCTTGTCGAGCACAACGAAGTCTGCCTTGCCAGTCGCCTCCAAAGCAGCCGCCGTCTTGAAGAGAATGCCGTTCTTCGCTCCCTTGCCGCTGCCGACCATGATGGCGACCGGAGTAGCAAGTCCTAGGGCGCAGGGGCAGCTGATGACGAGCACGCTGACGGCACGCGCGAGAGCGAAGCTCGCCGTCTCGCCCAGAAGCAACCAAAGAGCGCCCGTAGCAAGAGCCAAAACAATGACGACGGGAACGAATACGCCCGACACTTTGTCAGCGAGCTTCGAGATCTCCGCCTTTGAAGCGGCGGCGTTCTGCACCATCTCGATGATCTGCTGCAGCGTCGTGTCCTCGCCGACGCGCCGCGCTTCGCAGGTCAAAGCGCCGTTCTGATTGATCGTGGCGGCGCTCACGAGACTGCCCGGCGCCTTGTCCACAGGCAGGCTCTCGCCCGTCAGCGCCGCCTCATTGACGGCGCTCTCGCCTTCGAGCACCTTGCCGTCGACGGGGAAGCTCTCGCCCGGCAGTACGAGAAAGACGTCGCCGACGGCGACCTCCGAAGCGGCGACAACGACCTCCTCGCCGTCCCTTACGAGTCGCGCCGTCTTGGGTGCAAGATCCATGAGCCCCTTGATGGCATTCGTCGTCTTGCCCTTGCTGCGGCTTTCCAGCCACTTGCCCACCGTGATGAGCGTCAAGATCATCGCGGACGTCTCAAAGTAGAAATCCATGCCGCCCGCAGCGACGCTCTGCCAGTCGCCGGCTCGCGCCGCGAGAAGCATGGAGAAGAGATTTCCCGTACTGTAAACGAAGCCCGCCGCACTGCCAAGAGCTACGAGCGTATCCATGTTCACGCCGCCCGAAAAGATATTGCGAAAGCCGTTGATGAAGAATTTCTGATTGACGATCATGACGGCGACAGCGAGAAGAAGCTCGTAAAGGCCGATGACGAGCGCATTGTTCTCCATCGCCTGCGGAATGGGAAGCGCAAGAAGCATGTGCCCCATCGAAACGTAGAGAAGCGGCACGAGGAGCACGAGCGACACGATAAAGCGGCGCAGAATCTTCGGCGTCTCATGATCTTCAAGCGCCTCTCGCTCTTCTCGCATATCCTTTGCCCGTCCTGCCCCCTTGCCGGCAGCAAGGCTCGCGCCGTAGCCCGCATGCTCGACAGCGGCGCAGATCATCTCCGACGTCAGCGGCGCATCGTAACTTACGAGCATCGAATTCGTCAGAAGGTTCACAGACACCTCCCGCACGCCCGCCAGATGACGAACCGCCTTGTCAACACGCGCACTGCACGCCGCGCACGACATGCCCGTGATCTGATACTTTTCATTTTCCGTCATAAGAAAAACACCTCCTCGTTTCCTATGACTATTTGAACAGAATATACGTCGATGCGATGTTTGTCAAGAACAAATTTCATTTCCCACTTTCTTTAACGCACTTTGCACAAGTTCCGCTAGATAATGCGCCGTCGGCGCGAGCGCAGCGGGGTCTACGCGAAAGCTCGGATTGTGGATGGCAGCGGACAATCCCGTTCCAACCAGCACGAAACAGCCCGGCACGTTCTCCTGATAGAAGGCAAAGTCCTCACCGCCCAAGGATTTCGGAGCAGACACAACCTGCAAATCACACGCCTCTGCCACCCGCTTGGAAAACGATGTCCAAAAAACATCGTTCGCCGTCGCCGGCGGCCCTTCGTACCAATCCGTCACCACCTCAGCGCCATGCGCCTGTGCCAGACCTTCGGCCAAAGCACAGACGCGCTTACGAATCAAGGCGCGTTCTTCTCCATCCATGCTGCGCGTCGTTCCTTCGACGAGCGCTTCTTCAGGGATGACGTTCCACGTATTGCCCGCGGCGACATGCGTGACGCTCACAAGCCCTGCCGAAAACGGATGAAGGTTGCGCGCGACGACGGTCTGCACCGCTTGGATGAATCCCGCCGCCAAAGGAATCGGATCGATGCCGCGCTGCGGATGCGCGGCATGCGTCCCCTTGCCGATGAAGCGAAATACGAAGCGGTCGACTGCCGCCGTGACAGCACCTTCCGATATGCCGACCGTGCCAACCGTCAAAAGGGGCGACGCGTGGAGTCCGAAAATTGCCTGTACATCGCGCAGGGCTCCTGCCTCCATGAGTACCTTAGCCCCGCCCGGCGCCTCCTCTGCTGGCTGGAAGAACAGGCGCACGCGCCCTTTCAGCTCCATCTCGCGCTTTTTGAGCAGAAGCGCCGCACCGAGAACGGATGCTGTATGAAAATCATGCCCGCAGGCGTGCATGCGTCCCTCATTCTCCGAGCGATACGGCAAATCTGTCTGCTCTTCGATGGGCAGGGCGTCGATATCGGCACGCAAGGCAACGACAGGCTCACCCTCGCCCACTTCCGCAACAATTCCTGTCGAAAGCGGTAATTTGAGAATGCGTATGCCCGCACGTTCCAAGGAAGCACGGATGCGCTTCGTCGTTTCCACTTCTTCATAGGAAAGCTCCGGATGGCGGTGAAACCACTGAAATTCTTCCTCGATATATGCTTCGATGTTTTCGATAGCTGACATAATGTTTTGCCTCTCTAATTCATATATGTTTAGTATATTATATGGTATTATATAGTGACTGCCCCATTTTGTCAACAAATCTTCTCGTCCCGCTGTATCATCTAAAGACATCAAAAAAATCCACACACGGCACAGACCTACAGTTTCTGCAGCAAAATAATCTGCACATGCAGCAAATTTTTGGGGCATGAAGAAAAACCGGCACCCGTCAAGGACAGATGCCGTTTTTCATTCATGCCTGCAGATCATCGACATGCACCAGGCGCGTGCAAATGCGCCGCGCTAATGCCTCGTTGTGCGTGATAGCAATGAGGATCATATCATGTCTTTCGACTTCCTGTAAGATGACCGACCAGATCTGCGCCTGTGTGATGGGATCAAGGCTTGCCGTGATCTCGTCGGCGATGAGCACGCGCGTCTTGGGACTGAGCGCGCGCAGAATCGACAGCCGCTGCAGCTGACCGCCCGAGAGCTCGTTCGGCCAGCGTGTGAGCCAATCAAGCTCGGCGCCGATCGCCCTGAGGAGTTCATCCGGCACATCCCATGCTTCGCTCAGGGAATCCTTCACCTTCCAGCGCGGATCCATCGCCTTTTCCGGATGCTGATAGATGAGCTGGATGGGATTGTAACCGCCCTTCGGCAAGGCTGCACCGTCCAATGCAATAGACCCTTCCTGCAGCGGCAGATAGCCTGCAAGGAGCAGCGCGAGCGTGCTCTTGCCGCGCCCGCTTGATCCTAAAAGAGCGAGCCGCTCCCCGTCTGCAATATGCAAAGATATATTCTGCAGAACGGGAGCGTTCATCCCATAGCGATAGGAGAGATTCTTCACATCGAGCATCTCATGCACCTCCCGCTTCCGTCATCTGCCGCACCTCTTGCGCCGAATAGACCTTGAAACTGTTCTGCGGCAGGGCATGATAAAGCGCCTGTGTATAGGGATGCTGCAGATCGCTGCCGTCGCCGCAAAATGCAGCGGCCGGAACCCTGTCCACGGTTCGGCCTTCATAGAAAACGGCAACCGTGTCGGCAACTTCGACGGCGAGATCGATGTCGTGCGTGATGAGCAGAATGCCCTTTCCCGCATCGGCAAGCTCGCGCAGAAGCTGCAATGCCTCGACGGCGCTCTTGATATCCATGCCAGGCGTCGGTTCATCCGCGATGATGAGAGCGGCGTCCGTGATAACCGCTGTCGAAAAGAGGACGCGCCGCGCCATGCCGCCCGAAAGCTGAAACGGATACAGGCGCTGAACCTTTTCCTCCAAATGCAGACGCCGGAAGGTCGCCGCCATATCGACAGGCGAACCGTAGAGCCCGCATACCTCTTTGCCGACGCGCATGAGCGGGTCGAGGTGTGTCACAGACTGCGGGATCAACGCCAGCTCCCGTCCGCGCAGCTCTTCCTGACGCGCCGCATCAAGCACGGTCCCGCGATAGATCATCTCGCCGCTCGTCACGGCGTTGTACGGAAGGATGCCGAGCAGGGCATGCGCCAAAAGGCTCTTGCCCGAACCGCTTGCGCCGACGACGGCAAGGATTTCTCCTGCACCCAGGCACAGATTGACATCGTACATCCCTGCCACCAGTGTATGCTTCAGTGCGCTCTGATACATGCGAAACGACACGGACAGATTCTTTACTTCGAGAAGTTCTTGTCCCATAAAGCCTCCTATTCCTGTCCGGACTGTGGGTCGAGAATATCGCGCAGTGCTTCGCCGAGACGATCAAAAATCAGAACGACGAGCAGCAGCAAGAAGCCCGGGAAAAATGCCAGCCACCACATGCCGAGCGCCAGATAGCGCATGGACTCCGCCAGGATGATGCCGATCGCCGGCATATCGAGCGGCAGGCCGTAGCCGAGGAAGCTGATGGCTGCCTCATGCATGATCGCATGCGGAAAGAGCAAAACAAGCCCGATGATGTACTGCGGTGCAACATGCGGCACGAAGTGCCGGCGCGCGATGGAAAACCACGAGCAGCCATACTGACGTGCCGCCAGAACATAGGGCTGCGAGCGCAGCTGCATGACTTCCGCACGGATGACACGCGTCAAACGCGGCCAATGCGTGACGATGACGCCGATGGATACGCCGAGGATTCCGCCGCCCATCATCACCGAAATCATGAGGATGAGGAGGATGTGCGGAATTCCCATGCAGAGATCGACGAGCCAAAGAACGAAGCGATCCACCTTGCCGCCGAATGCCGCCGACAACGTTCCGAGGAGGAGCGCGATGCAGGAGCTGAAAAACGCGGCGGCAAAACCGATCTGCAGACTGATCGACATGCCCTTGACGGAGCGCAGAAACATGTCGCGCCCCATGTTGTCCGTACCGAACGGATGAAGGACGGACGGCGCAAGATTTTTCTGCCCGAAGTCGACCGCATAGGAACTCTCATCCATCGTTGTACCCCAGAGGAGCAGTCCCAAAATGAACAGGATCGCAAACACGGCAAAGATGAGTCGGCGCTGACGGACACTCAGACCGCTTTGCGCGAGGGGAAGCGCCTTGTTCATGACATCCCCCTCCCCTCGCGCAGCTGCGGATCCACAATCCCATATAGAATGTTGGCGATGAGATTACCGACAAAGATAAAGATTGCACTGAAGACTGCAATGCCGAGCAGCAGTGCAAGATCGCCGCGCAGCCCCGCCAGCGTGACCGTACTGCCCAGTCCCGGGTAGGAGAACACCGTCTCCGCGAGAATGGCGCCGCCAAACAGCTCATTGAAGGACGCGAACTGCAAGGTGATCGCAGGCAGCAGGATGTTACGCAAACCATGCCGCCGCACGCGCTGCCAAAGATTCTCGCCGCGCGCCTCGGCAAAGAGCATGTAGTTCGTCCCCATCACCTCGATCATCTTTTCGCGCGTCTGCAGCGTGATGGAAGAAATCCCCGTGACGCTGAGCGTCAGTGCCGGCAAAATCAGATGATGGATCTGCTCTGCCAGCGTAACCTCCTCATGCAGCTTTCCGATGGGAGCGGCAAGCGCGAGCGGAAACCACTGCAGCTTGACCGCGAAGAGCATGAGGAACAGGAGTCCGAGCCAGAATACCGGCACGGAGACGCACAGAAGGGAAAATCCCTGAATTGCCTTGTCCAGGCGGCTGTCGCGGTACATTCCCGCGAGCACGCCCAGAACAAAGCCGATTGCGCCCGACAGCGTCCACGCCGTCATCATCAAGAGAAGCGTAAGGCGAAACTTTTCTCCGATGACTTCGAGTACAGGGGCGCGATAGATGAACGATGTGCCGAAATCACCATGCAGAATATTCCCCGCCCAAAGCAGGAAGCGTTCGAGCGGCGGCTTGTCAAAGCCCCAATAAGAGGCAATGAGCGCATGCTGTTCCGCTGATGCCGCCTTATTGATGAAGTACGCGTCGATGGGATCGATGGGCGAATTGGCGAGCAGTATAAAACTGATGACGCTCACCGCAGCCAGGAGGAGCACAAGCCGAAACAGATTGCCCCCAAGAAAGCAGACGATTCTCTTATCCATTTACTTCTTCCACTGCCATTCGTCAAGTGTTATAAGGATCCCCATGCCCTGTCCGCGCTCACCCACACGCAGCTGACCGAGATCGAGCTGATTATTGACGAAATACGGCACCTGAACCGTCGCAATCCAAAGATAAGGGATATCGACCTTCGGCCCCGTCACGCCATCCCACTGTGCCGCACGGAACTCGCGCAGCATCTCCTCATCGGTCGCAGCGGCAAGTGCCCGATCGATATGCGCAGTGACCGTCGGATTGCGATACATGGCAGAGTTGTTGATGACATTCACCCCGACCTGCGAGGAATGGAAATAATTGTAGATTGCTTGCGGCGTATAGTCGCCAATCGCCCATACCGTCGGGATGTTGCGCGCTATCTTGCGGGCCTCCGACCACGGCGTCGACTTTGCGATAATGTTGATGCCGAGCTTCTTCGCATCCTGTGCAAGCGCCACCGCTGTATTGTAACGCTGCAGGTCATTGGAACGGCCATTGATGACGAATTCCGCCTTCTGCCCGTTCTTCTCGCGAATGCCGTCGCCGTCCGTATCCACCCAGCCCGCAGCCTCAAGAATCTTCACTGCTTCGTCCACGCGGTTGTCCGATTCCTGCAAATCGTTATTCGCCCAAGAAAGAGCTTCTGCAAAATTCATCGTCGGCTTTCCGAAGCCGCCGAGCGCATTCTCGATGATCGTCTTGCGGTCGATGCCGATGTTCAGTGCTTGGCGGATGGCAGGATCGCTCGTCACATTGTTGCCGACCAGCATGCCGTTTTCGTCATGCTCCGACTCCTGCGGCATATTGACGCAGAAGCTGTCAATGCTGTCCATCACTACCAATTTCATATTCGGCACGCTTGCCTCAGCAAATTCGGGCGGTGCAAAGACGAGATCGACCTGTCCGGACTGCGCTGCTGCAAGCACAGCATCATCACCCAGATTCAGCGCCGTCACCTTTTTCAGCTTCGGCTTTTCTCCGTAATAATATTCGTTCGGCTCCATCACAAGCTGCTGTTCCTTTTGGAACGAGACGACCTTCCAGGGACCGCTGCCGACCGGTGCCGTCGCATACCCTTCTTTATAGGCGTGCTTCGGCACAATGCCGAGGGAGGCCGCCGTTTCGAGGAAAACAGACCACGGGCGTGACAGCTTGAACTCCACCTGCGTCGGGGACAGGGCGCGCACCGACTCCATCGCGGTCAGATCCACGGCGCTGGCCGCCTTCTTCGCCGTTTCGTAGGTAAAGACGACATCCTCTGCCGTCAGCGGCTGACCGTCAGAGAATTTCGCATCATCCCGGATCGTAAAGGTATATTTCAGCCCGTCCTCTGAACGCTCAACGTTTGTAGCCAGCTCCTTGATGAGCTGATTCTTTTCATCATGTCCCATCAATGCGCTGTGGAACGGATCCGGTCCCCAGAGCCCCCATCCCATCGTCGGATCGAAGCCCTCGCCTACCATATACTTGCCGACCGAGATCACGATTTCACCCTTCTCTGCGCGCTCGTTTTTCGCCTGATCCGCGCCTCCGCAGCCGACGGTGAGAATCATCATCGCCGCCAGCAGAAACATACAAAACTTCTTCACTTTCATGCCTCCTCGCATCCATAACACTGAATACTCATAATATCTCTTCCTGTAGATGCTCCATCATTCTACGCCTTCCATCCACCTCCTTCCATCGCTTTCGTCCAGACATATAAAAAGCCTCTTTGCTAAAGAGCAAAAAGGCGCACGAAACACAAGCCACGCCTTCCTGTCTCTCGCAGGAATAATAACAGCGCTCCGAGCGGGCAGTTCTTCTGGCTCTGCATCCTCATCTTCCTCGCCTTCCCAGTTTCCCAGTGGCATCATGAGGTCGACTCTGCATTACAGCTGCGGGACAGCACAGGTCTTTCACCTGCTTCTCTATTGAGCGCTATGCGCACCCGATCGGCAAAATATGAAGTTACTTTCGGATTCAGCCTATCATAGAATAAATAGGGTGTCAATGGGCGTTGAGAAACCAAACCGCTCATGCGCCTAGTTCTACTGCAATTTCTTGCGCTCCTTCGCCTTCTGCAAAAGCTGCACAGCCTCCGCAAAGGCATCGGGCAGGTAGTCCTCTTCCCACTCTCGACCGGACTTCTCCCATGCCTTGATTTCCTTCCATTCCGTCAGTGGCTTGCCTGACGCATCCTTGACCGGCTTGCCGAACACGTGCGGATGGCGGCGCACCATCTTCTCTGCGGCAGCCTTTGCCACATCCTCCAACGTGAACAGTCCCTCTTCTTCGGCAAGCTGCGCATGAAAGATCACTTGCAGCAGAAGATCTCCAAGCTCCTCACGCAGGTTTTCCGCCCTTCCTGTCTCCTTCAGGATATTGATGCCGCAGAGCACCTCGACCGCTTCCTCTATGCAGCCTGGCTTGATGCTCTCATGCGTCTGCTTCCGATCCCATGGGCAGCCATGTTCGGAGCGCAGCGTGCGCACAATATCCTGCAATTGATCAACGTATGTCATAAGTCCTCCTCGCATTCAACAAAATCCGCTCCATAAGGAAAACCCCGCCGCAACATGCGTGCAGCGGGGCAACAGCGATCTCTCAAAGCCAATCCGCAAGCATCTCAATACCTACTCGCTCCGCATGACGCGCCGAAGGCTTTGCATCTTCGGCTGGATAGCCGACGGGGAAGATCGCCACAAGCTCATAGTCCTCCATCTCAGGGAAAAGCTCCTTGAGCTTCGGCGCATCGAAATGCGCGACCCACGTCGTCCCAAGTCCCAAGTCTTCAATCGCCAGCATCATATGCGTCGCCACAATGCTCGCATCGACATCGGCGAAGTTTTTCTTGTCAAAGGGACGTACCCAAGCATCATCCGCCTTGCTGCCCACAACAAAGGCGACGGGTGCGCCGAAGATGAAGGATGTCGTCTGTGAAACCTTCTCCATCGCCTCAGCGCTCTCAAGAAGCCAGATATGAAGCGGCTGATTGTTGTGGGCGGTCGGTGCGAGATTCCCCGCCTCCAAAATCTTTTGCAGCTTCTCCTCCTCCACAGGCTGCGCCGAAAGCTTGCGGCAAGAATAGCGCTTTTTCGCCAAATCAAGAAACGACATAAAGAACTCCTCCTCTACGAAAATGCACATCCATACATCTTTAATATATTCTAGCATAACCTCCCAAGAGATCAAGGCGCAGACCGATCGACTAGTTGTCCCTCCGTCCTACGCCATGCTCCTGCATTTCATGCCACGATTTCGCCCTCGCAATAAAATCTGCGAGCACCTGCTCGGAGAGACGCGGTTCTTCCTTTTTTTGCTGCTCTGTTGGAACGTCCTTGATTTTTTGATAAAGCGCCGTCTCGTGCGCAAAGCGTCCTTCGCGTCGCGCTTTCACCATCGCGAGGGACGTTTCCGCCGACTCCGCATATTGAGCGAAGAGCTGGAGCTGCAGCAGGCATTCGGCAAGAGTTTCCGGTGGAAGCTTCTCCTTCAACTGCTTGGCAGCACGCTTCAGGCGATGAAATTCCTTTGCGAGAGCTTCCGCTTCCTTGTCGGCCCTTTCCCCACGCTCCACCTTTTGCCAGAAAGCTTCCATCTGCTCTTTCAGCAAAGGCGCATCGAGTGCGCCCGTATGTGCCCAATCCTTTTCCATGCGGCGCGAATGAAGCGCGAAAAGTTCCATCGCTCCCGCCAAGCCGCCGTATTGCTCACGGATGGCGGTATGCCAAGCTCTTTCCGCATCATACGCGTCGGGCGAAGAGAGCCATTTCGCGCCCGTCGCCAAGGCGATGCGC
Source organism: Selenomonas sputigena ATCC 35185 (assembly GCF_000208405.1). NCBI lineage: Bacteria > Bacillati > Bacillota > Negativicutes > Selenomonadales > Selenomonadaceae > Selenomonas > Selenomonas sputigena. The sequence continues at coordinate 1,581,923 of NC_015437.1, forward strand.
GAAAGATAGGGCTTTTCCATCGGGTTCATCAAGAACATGGGCGCACGCTCCGCCACAGCTTCATCCAATCCCTGTACGGGGCCAAGCGCGAGTTTTCCCGGCAAGTAGTCTGTCACGGGATAGTTCCACCAGATGCCGAGCGGCCGTCCATAAAGGCGCTCGGCCTCCGTCATATCTTCGGCGCTTATGCCTTCGGGCACGACGCCTTCTCCCGTGAACAGAACGACGATATCGTCATCGAGCTGCGCGGCAAATTCGCGCGTGTAGGACTTCGCCACGCCGGCAGTCTTCATATCCTGCAGGAAATATTCCGTCGGCACGACGAGCAGCGGCTTCTCTGTAAGGCGGCGCGTCAGAAGTTCCTCGTTCAGGCGATTCACGAAAAGCGCCTGCGCCCTGCCGTCCTTGTGCTCGATGTCGTCGAAGAATATGGCGAAGCGCTCAACGCCCATCGCATGAACAGATTCCAGCTTTCGCAGCATAGCCTTTTCATCCGCCTCGCCTGCCCAACCCGAAAAGCGCTGGTCAAGCCCCGGCGATACAGCGAAGACCAACTCCACGCCCGCAGTCCGCGCCTCAGCGGCAAGGCGCTTCAGTGCGAGCATCTCCTGCGGCGGATACGGCTCACGCCACTTCTCGCGATGGTACGGATCGTCCTTCGGCGCGTAGACGTAGAGATTCATGCCGTGCTCGCCCAAGAAGTGCAGCATCATGCGCCGCTCGGCCTCCGTCCACGGTCGGCCGTAGAATCCTTCGACGATGCCGCTCTCCGGCCTTCGCCCTGATGCCGTCCGTGCATTTTCCCCCAGTGTCGAGGCGAATGCAGCGTTTTCCGAAAAAAGGGCGGCGCTGCAGAAAAGCGCCGCCAAGAGCAATGTCAGGAAGATTCTCATTTCACTTCAAGAGCCGCCTTCACGAAATCACGAAACAGCGGATGCGGATGGTTCGGACGCGATTTCAGCTCGGGGTGGAACTGCGAGCCGACAAACCACGGATGGTTCTTGACCTCGACGATCTCGACGAGGCTGTCGTCGGGCAGCGTTCCCGCGACGGCAAGCCCCGCACGCTCAAGCTCGGCACGAAAATCGTTATTGAACTCGTAGCGGTGGCGATGGCGCTCGTTGATTTCTTCCTCCGCGTAAGCGGCAAGGCTCTTCGAGCCTTCCCGAAGCTTGCACGGATAAGTCCCCAAGCGCATTGTACCTCCCTTGTCCTCGACGTCCTTCTGCGAGAGCATGAGGTCGATGACGGGATGCTTCGTCTCGTGATTGAATTCCGTCGAATGGGCGTCTGTCATGCCGCAGACGTGACGCGCAAACTCAATGACGGCGCACTGCATGCCGAGGCACAGTCCGAGGAACGGAATCGCGTTCTCACGCGCGTACTGCACGGCGCGAATCTTGCCCTCGACGCCGCGGTCGCCAAAGCCACCCGGAACGAGTATTCCCTTGCACCCTGCAAAGACCTCGCTGAGCTCGACGTCCGCCGCCTCGATTGCCTCCGAATTGACCCAAGCGATCTTGACGTCCGTATCGTTCGCGATGCCCGCATGGTGCAGCGCCTCCGTCACCGACATGTAGGCGTCGGGCAGATCCACATACTTGCCGACAACGGCGACCTTGACCTTCTTCGCGGGATGCTTGATCTTGAAGACCATCTTCTCCCACTCTTCCATGTTCGCGGGGCTGTAATCCATGTGGAGCTTTTCGAGCACAATCTTGTCGAGGCCTTCCTTCGCCATCATCAGAGGAACCTCGTAAATCGTCGGCGCCGTGAGGTTTTCAATGACGGCGCTCTTGTCCACATCGCAGAAGAGAGCAAGCTTTTCCTTCATATCGCTCGAAATTTCTTTTTCCGCGCGGCAGACAAGGATGTCGGGCTGAATGCCGATGCCGCGAAGTTCCTTGACGCTGTGCTGCGTCGGCTTCGTCTTCAGTTCGCCCGCCGCCGCGATGTACGGCACGAGCGTCACATGAATGTAGAGCACATCGTAGCGTCCAACCTCTTTCTTGACTTGGCGGATCGCTTCGAGAAACGGCAGACTCTCAATATCGCCTACCGTGCCGCCGATTTCCGTGATGACGACGTCGGCGCCGTCAGCGGCCGCAACATCGTAGACGCGCTGCTTGATCTCATTCGTGATGTGCGGGATGACCTGCACCGTCTTGCCCAGATAATCGCCGCGCCGTTCCTTCGTCAGCACGTTGTTGTAGACCTTGCCCGCCGTGATATTGGAGTTTTTCGTGAGGTTGATATCGATGAAACGCTCATAGTGTCCGAGATCGAGATCCGTCTCCGCACCATCGTCCGTGACGAACACCTCGCCGTGCTGATATGGACTCATCGTGCCGGGGTCGATGTTGATATACGGATCGAACTTCTGGATCGTGACCTTGATGCCGCGATTCTTCAAGAGCCGCCCCAAGGAAGCAGCCGTGATACCCTTGCCGAGGGACGAAACGACGCCGCCCGTAACGAAAATATACTTTGCCATTTTTTCCTCCTGCCCTGTTTCCGGCATATCCTGCGAAAAAGACCGACTTCACCTGCAGTCTCGGCCAAATGCTCTGCCAAGCTGCATCCACAAAAGCCTTATTCCTCCTGTATGCCCTCCAAGAGCTTTTCGCGGCGGCGCGACGTCTTGGGGCTGGAAGAAGCGCCCGTGCGCGAGGCGTGCGTGCGCTTCACTTCAGGCGGATTCCACTCCGTCAGTCCCCATTTCCCCTCTCCCTCGTAGTGGAAACGGCTGTCCATATTGATCAGCGTGTAAACCTCCGAAATCGCATGAGAAAGCGACTGCACAGGCTTTCGCTTCTTGTCGATGACCTCCAGAACGAGATCCTTGTAGTACATCGCTTCGTTCTTTTCACTCAAAATATCATGCGCCACATCCGTCTCCGAGCGCTTCGCGTAATCCGTATTTTCCAAAATCATGACCTCCTGCTTCCTGTCACATCTTCTCCGGCGCGGAAATGCCAAGAATTCCCAGCGCATGGCGCAGGACATTCCTCGCGACCGCCACAAGCGCCAAGCGTGCGCCCGAGAGTGCCGGCTCCACGCCTACGATGCGGCACTTGTTGTAAAAGCTGTGGAACAGCCCCGCCGTATCGTAAGCGAAACGCGCGATGCGGTGCGGCGCACGCTCTCTCGCCGCACGCTCGATCTCTTCCGCATATTCCTCGATCTTCTTGATCAGGGCGATTTCCGTCTCATCGATGAGCCGCGAAAACTCGGGTGCGCCGCCCGTCTCGATTCCAGCGTCGGCCGCCTGGCGGAAGATGCTCGAAATGCGTGCATGCGCATACTGGATATAGTAGACGGGATTCTCGTTGGAATGCGACTTCGCAAGGTCGAGGTCGAAGTCGAGCTGGCTGTCCAGTGAGCGCATGAGGAAGAAGTAGCGCGCCGCGTCCGTACCGACCTCCTCGATGAGTTCTTCAAGCGTCACGCTCTCGCCCGTGCGCTTCGACATCTTCACGAGTTCGCCGCCGCGATACAGGCTGACCATCTGCAGGAGGAGCACTTCCAGCTGCTCGGGCGCATAGCCAAGCGCCGCGAGCGCCGCCTTGACGCGGCAGACATAGCCGTGATGATCGGCTCCCCAGATGTTGATGAGATGGCCGAAGCCGCGCTCTAACTTGTTCCGATGGTAGGCGATATCTGCTGCAAGGTACGTCGGCACGCCGTTGTCACGTATGACGACGCGATCCTTGTCGTCACCGTAATCCGTCGAGCGCAGCCACAGGGCGCCGTCCTTGTCGTAGACCTTTCCCTTCTCCTTGAGCGTCTGACAAGCGTCGCGCACGGCCTCGGGATGGAGCGTGCGTTCGCTGAACCATTCGTCGAACGTCACGTTGAACGCGGCGAGATCCTCCTTCAGCTGTGCAAGCTTTTCCTTCAGAGCGATTTCCTTGAAAGCGGCGAGACGCTGTTCCTCGCTCAGCGAGAGATACTTCTCGCCGTCCGCTTCCACGATGCGCTTCGCCGTGTCGATGATGTCCGCGCCGTGGTAGCCGTTTTCAGGAAAGGCCGTCTCCTTGCCCAGCAGTTCCAAGTAGCGCGCGTTGACCGATGCCGCGAGGTTGTCGATCTGATTGCCCGCGTCGTTGATGTAGTATTCGCTGTGAACGGGATAGCCGGCCGCTCGCAGGAGATTGACGAGGGCGCTGCCGACCGCTGCGCCGCGTCCGTGCCCGACGTGCAGCAGGCCTGTCGGATTCGCGCTCACATATTCGACCATGATGCGCGCCGTATCTTTCTGCGGCAGGTTGAAACACGCCTCGCCCCCTTCGTATATATGGCGAAGCAGATCATAGAGCACATTGCCCTTGAGGTAGAAATTGATGAAACCCGGCCCTGCGATCTCCGCATGATCGAGCCAGTCGCCCTCGATGCGCGACACAAGCTCCTCGGCAATCTTCTTCGGATTCATGCGAAAGACGCGCGCCGACTGCATGGCAAAGTTCGTTGCAAAATCACCAAACTTCTTGTCCGGCGGCACTTCGAGCAGGATGTCGGCAAGCTCTCCTGCCGGAAACACGCCGTCGGCGATCGCCTGTTCCGCCGCCTGACGAATGGCTGCGCTCAACTGTTCCTTGATGTCCAAAAAAATCCTCCTAATCTTCTCCGTGAAAAAGGCGTCTCAGTTCAGCTTCTGCCGTTCCGATGCGTCCACCTCAACCTCGATGTGCAGTTCGTTCGCCGACTGCCATTCGCCGTTGATGTGCATGTCGTAGGAGACGTCGATCCGACCTGAGACGGAGCCGTAAGCGATATCAAGACGCTGCGTCGCAACGCAAAGATCGAGATCGCCGAAGGGCGTGCGGTAGCGGCTGCGGCTCTCGCTCTCTGGCGAGAAGCACTGCTTCTGCTCGACGGCGCCGCGCCGCGTCAGCGTCAGGGAATCCGCCGCAACCTTGAGCATCGTCGAGGCGGGCGCGCCTTCGGCAAGGGATGTGTCCTCATAGATGATGTAGTGCTTGCCGTTGCGAAAGTAATGCTCGCCCATGGCCGTCATCTCTATGCGGCTGACATCGCCTGCCGCATCCTTCTGCTCTCCCGTGACTTTTACGATCACCCTGTTCACGCTGTCTCTCCTCTTCCCGTCGATTCCTAAATCCAAGTATAAAGGCTACCATGTCTGCCAGCCTTTTTCCATAAGACTAAGGAAGTACTTTCGCCTCCGCATCGATCGTGACCGCATTCTCACGCGCCAAGCGTGCAAGCTCGTAGCAGTCCTCGATGTACTGGCGTGCGAACCAGCGCATCATGCCATACCCGGCAGCCGCTGCGATTCCCTGCCCGATGAAGGGCACATACTTCGCCGTCGTCTTGCCGAGGTAGCGCTTGCCGAAGCTTTTCAAAACGATCATCACGCCCTCCTTCGTCGCGAAGTCGAACACCTTCTTAACGAGCGGCACGAGGACATCGTAGTGGCGCAGCTTGCTCTCGGCTTCCTTCGACAATCCGAAACGCGCACGCATATCCGCCATCATGCGCAGGCAGAGTCCCGCATCAACGCCGATGTCGAGTCCTGGAATCGGATTGACCGCATTCGCCGCGCCCAGCACGGCATACCGCTTGACGCTCTTATGGCAGCCTTCGCGAATCTCTTCCAAAGTTTCCATGCGCACCATTTCAGCCATGAATATCGCCTCCCGCCTGTGCCGTTTCCTGCGTCCGAGCCGCTCCCCACGGCGCATCGGTGTAGCGCTCGATCGCTTCCTTCGCCTGCGGATATTTTGCCAGAAGCTCCTCACGCTGCCAGACGCGGATTCCCGCCGTCTCCAAGGCAGGAATCGTCATGCAGCTGATGAAGCTGTAACCCGCAGAGTCCACGTTCTCCGCCGCGAAGATCTGTCCCCTGGGAATCAGAACCATCGGCATAGCCGCGCCGCCCACGCCAAGCTCGAATGTGCGCACCGTGCCGTCGGCGCCGAGCACCGTCAGCCTCATGCCGCAGCCTTCATGAAAGTACCATACTTCATCGCAGTCAAAGGACTGGAAGCGCAGGTTTTCCGAGCCGGCGAGCAGGAAGTAACTGCTGCCCGCCGCCGGGCGGCTGATGGCTTCCGCCGTCCACGTCGGCGACGTGTAGACCCAGCTGTAGGCGCCGCTTCGCGGATTGCCCGAGAGTCGGAACTTCTGCATGATTTCCTGCACGCGTGCTGCCGCATTCGGAACTGCCGTCGTCTTTGCTGCCTGAACCTCGGGCGGCGTCATCTGTACGGCCGTGCTTTCCTGCTGCATCTGCTGCGCAGACTGCACCTGCTGCATCGCTGCGCCTCCATCGGGCGTCAGCGCCGTCTGCGCTGCATCAGACGTTTCATTTGTTGTCGGTGACTCAGCAGGACGCTCCGCTTGAGCTACGCCCGCATTTGCCGCTGGCGCAGCATCCGGCGCCGCCTGCGCTGCAGCTGGATCCGGCGTCACCGTCCCATGCACGGCGCTGACCGTCGCGCCTGCAGCCAAGGCGGCTTCCCACGCCGCCTCATCCATCGCCGTCCCCGCAGTATTCGTCTTGCCGTCCGCACCTTGGGCGGCGGACGAAGCCGGAGGTTTCGACTGAGCCGCCGCCTCCGCCGCCTCAACCGTCTGCACCGTCGGTGACATCCCTGCCAAGATTCCCGTCAGAAGCCAGACCACAGCCCTTCCATACCGCATGCGCCTCCACCTTTCACACAAATTCAAAAGAAAAGCGGCAGCAGAAAAGCGCCGCCCGCCTCATTTTTCCGTCAAAAGTTCCATGATCTCACTGCGCTTTCGCTCGGCTTCGCGATCCTCCGTCCGTTTCGCCTGCTTGAGGAAGTCCCCTTCCTTCGCCTTGACCTCCTTGATCTTATCACCGATGGGACAGCTTACGACGCCCTCCTTCATGAGCTTCTGAATCAAGTCGACCATATCGCCGTAGCCTTCCTTCATGCGCTTTTCGACAGCGAGACGCGTGAAATCGACACAGCCCGGGCGATCGGAGAAATCGGGGCGCGGAAAAAGCTCGTAAATCTTCGCGTCGGGATAAAGGTTCTTCTGCACAGTGCTCCTCTGCGACAGGTGCAGCACGAATATCAGCCGCACGCCCGCCTCGTAGACGGGCAGGAGCGGAGAAAGATCGGTGAAGCTTCCCTCCCAGAGCACGACGCCGTTGGAAAAGCGCAGCTGCGAGTAGAGGATCGGCAAAGCATTCGCCGCAGTCAGAAGAACCTTGCGCATCTTCTCCGGATAGCGCAGGATATCGTAGTAAGAAGGCTCGACCGTCGGAAACTTCGTTGCTCCGATAAAGATGTGCTCGATGCTTTCACGCACCTTGGAAAGATCCAGATGCTCTTCCAAGAACGCAGCGAAGCTCTTTTCATCGAAAAGACCATGCCCGAAAAGTGCGAGAAACTGCTCGAACGATACGCCGGAAAGCCCGCTCGTCACGATGATGTCGTAGATCTCCTTGAGCTTCGTGATCGGCACGTTGGAAATCTTGAGCTTCGCGGCATTCTGCCACATGACTTCCGCCTTCTCGTAGCCGTCGCTCGCGAACATCATGGCGTTCAGCGCACCGAAAGACGTTCCGGAGACGACGCTGACGGAAGATTCAAGCTCGTAGCTGCGCAGCGCCTTCCATGCGCCCATCTGATAAGCGCTGTTGCCGTTACCGCCGGCGAACACTATGCCCATCTTCTCCATACTCATCGCCTCCGGCTACTTCTTCTCAAAACGCGCCTGGCAGCCGATGCCGTCGCCATAGCCGACGCCGACGAGAACCGACTCGCCGTTCTTCGCCTCCACCTTCACCTTTTTCCATGCGTCGTTGACGAGGACTTCGATCTCATCGCCCAATGCCAGCGACTGCAGATGTTCATCGCCATCCTCGAAGTAACGTATGGCGTAATGATCCTTCTTCCAGAGGATTTCTCCTTCCATGATGCTCCCACTCCTTTCTCAGCAGTCTCCCATATCAAAGAAGCACTAATAAATTCAGTCGCCCATCTTCACACATCTGCGCTTCCTAAAAACTCAAAGATCTTTCAAAAGCTCCTGTACCTTCGCCAAGCACTCCGCCTTCGTGCAATCGCAGCTCTCGCCCGAGCGGCGCACCTTCAGCTCGATCTTGCCCTCTTCCAAGGCTTTCGGTCCGATCGTGATGCGCAGCGGATAGCCGATGAGGTCGGCATCTTTGAACTTCACGCCCGCGCGATCCTTGCGGTCGTCAAGAATCGCATCGACACCCGCGGCCAGAAGCATCTCATACACCTCTTCGGCAAGCGCCAGCTGCTCGGATGCCTTCGCATTGACGGGAACGACGACGACCTCGTAGGGCGCAATGGCACGCGGCCAGATGATGCCGTGCTCATCGTTATGCTGCTCGATGGCCGCCGCCATCGTTCTGCCGACGCCGATGCCGTAGCAGCCCATGAAGAGCGCCTTCTCCTTGCCGTTCTCATCAAGGAAGGTCGCGCCGAGCGCCTCGCTGTACTTCGTGCCGAGCTTGAAGACCTGTCCCGCCTCGATGCCTCGCGTGATCTCAACGGGCGCACCGCAATGCGGGCAAGGATCGCCCGCCGCCATCAAGCGGATATCTGCGGTGAGGACATCCGTGAAATCGCGCACGGGATTCACACCCGTATAATGCACGTCAACCTCGTTCGCACCCGCAACGGCATTCTTCATCTTCATGACCGTGCTGTCGACGACGATCTTCGTGCCCTTCTTGATGCCGATGGGACTCATGAAGCCCGCGACACCGCCCGCTGCCGAAATCGCCGCCTCATCCGCCATGCGCAGTTCAAGCGCCCCTACGGCATTCTGCAGCTTCACATCGTTGACTTCATGGTCGCCGCGCACGAAAGCGAGCACGAGGGCATCATTTTCATCTTGGAAGGCGACCGCCTTGATCGTCCTTTCGAGCGGCACGCGCAGGAAGTCGGCAACAAGCTCGATGGTCTTGCAGGCAGGCGTCTCGACCTTCTTCAAAGGCTGCGCCTCTTCTTCGGATGCGTCGATGGGAAGAAGCTCTGCCTTTTCCACGTTCGCCGCATAGTCGCACGCCGTGCAGCACGCAATTTCTGACTCGCCGGCGGCAGCGAGCACCGTGAACTCGTGCGTGTGATTGCCGCCGATCGCACCCGCGTCCGCCTCGACGGGGCGGAACTTCAGTCCGCAGCGCGTGAAGACATTCGTATAGGCGTCGTACATTTTCTTGTAGGAAATGTCGGCTCCCGCCTCGTCCTTATCGAAGGAATAGAGATCCTTCATGATGAACTCGCGGCTGCGCATGAGTCCGAAGCGCGGACGAATCTCGTCGCGATACTTGTTCTGAATCTGATACAGAAGGAGCGGCAGCTGCTTGTAGGAGCGCACCTCATCGCGCACGAGCGTCGTGATCATCTCCTCGTGCGTCGGGCCGAGACAGAATTCACGGCCGTGGCAGTCCTTCAGGCGGAACATCTCCTGCCCGAATACGCTCCAACGCCCCGACTCCTGCCAGATCTCCGCCGGCTGCATGATCGGCATGCACAGCTCCTGTCCGCCCGCCGCATCCATCTCCTCGCGGATGATCTGCTCGATCTTCTTTATCGTGCGCCACGCCAGAGGCAGATACGTATAGACGCCGCCCGCCGCCTTGCGGATCATTCCCGCACGCAGCATGAGACGATGGCTCGTGATCTCAGCGTCGGAAGGCACCTCGCGCAGCGTCGGCGCGTATAACTTCGATGTAAGCAATGAAAACTTCCTCCTCTTAGGGCGTGCGCTTCGTTCGCCGCATCCCCGTCTATGAAAGCGCTTTGCCGCTCAAGGCAAGCGGACGCTTTTACTCAAGCCTGCTCTTCCTCCAAGATACTGTCAATCTCGCGGAACAGTTCTTCGACCAGTTCTTCTTCCTTGACCTGTCGCACGACCTCGCCCTTTCTGAAGACAAGACCGACGCCCTTGCCCCCCGCGATGCCGACATCGGCACCGCGCGCTTCGCCCGGGCCGTTGACGACGCAGCCCATGACGGCGACGTGGATGGGCCGCGCGATGCCGCTGAGCCTTTCCTCCACGCGCTCGGCAATCGAAGGAAGGTCGATGGCCGTCCTGCCGCACGTCGGACAGGAGATCAGCGTCGGGCCATAATCCCTAAGCCCCAGGGACTTCAAGATCTCTCGCGCGACACGCACCTCGACTATAGGGTCGCCCGTCAAAGATACGCGCAGGGTGTCGCCGATTCCTTCAGCGAGAAGTGCACCTATGCCGACCGCCGATTTGATGATGCCCGAGCGCACAGTGCCCGCCTCCGTGATGCCGAGATGCAAAGGATAGTCGCATCTCTCGCTCATCAGGCGATATGCCGCGAGCGTCAAGGGTACGTCATGCGCCTTGAGCGAGATTTTCATATCATGAAAATCCTGCTCCTCCAACAGGCGCACATGCTCCAGTGCGGATTCTACGAGAGCTTCCGCCGTGATGCCGCCGTACTTTGCCAGAAGGCGCTTGTCCAGCGAGCCTGCATTGACACCGATGCGGATCGGTATGCCGCGAGCCTTTGCCGCCTCAGCGACGCGGCGCACGTTCTCCGCTCCGCCGATATTGCCGGGATTGAGCCGGAGCGCGTCAATGCCCTGCTCGATGGCCTGAAGTGCCAAGCGATAGTCAAAATGGATGTCGGCAACGAGCGGCACCTTCGTTTGCGCCTTGATCTTGCCGATATTCGCCGCCGCTTCCTTGTCGGGCACGGCGAGGCGCACGATGTCGCAGCCTGCAGCCGCGAGCGCCTCGATCTGGCGAACCGTCGCCTGTGCGTCCTGCGTCTTCGTATTCGTCATGGACTGCACGGAGACGGGAGCACCGCCGCCGATGGCGACTGCGCCGATATGGATCTGCCGCGTGATCTTCATCTGCATGGTCTACCCTTCTTTTTTCAACAAAAATATCAGCCGCCAACGAAGATGCGCATGATGTCATTCTTCGTCGCGTAGAGCATCAAGAGCACGAGAAGCGATACACCGAACATCTGCGCGTAGTGCATCGCCTTCGCCGAAAGGGGCTTGCCGCGCACGGCCTCGACGACGAGCGTCAGGAAGTGACCGCCGTCGAGCGCCGGAATCGGGAACAAGTTGATGATCGCGAGATTGAGGCTCAAGAGAGCCGTGAGACTCAAAAGCGGCACGACGCCGATCTGCGCCGCCTCTCCTGCGATCTGCGCGACACCGATGGGCCCCGCGAGATCGGCCTGCTGTGCGCCTGTGACCATCTGCCCGAGCATCGAGAGCATCATCATGAGCGTCGTGCCCGTGCGCGTGACGGCAAGCTCGGCGGCTTCGAAGAAGCCCGGCATACGCGTCGTGACGGACGAACTGACGCCGATGAGCGAGCGCTTCTCCTGCGCGTTGTAGGCAGGAATGACGCTCGTCGTCTGACGCTCGCCCGCACGTTCGTACTCGACGTGCAGAACCTTGCCGTCCGCGTCCTTGATGAGGCTCGTGATGTCCTGCCACGAGTTCACGGGCGCACCCTCAATAGCGACGATGCGGTCGCCCGCAAGGAGTCCCGCACTGGCGGCAGGATGCCCCGCGACCACCGTACCGAGCACAGGCTCGCTCGAAGGCGTAGAAACGCCGGCGAAAAAGAAGATGCCGAAGAAAAGGAAGATCGGCAGGACAAGGTTCATGAAAGAGCCGGCAAGTATGACGATCATGCGTGCGGGAATCGACTTCGCGCAATAGCCGCGCTCACCCGCCGTATTGTTCGCGGCGTCCATGCCCGCGATATCGTTGAAGCCGCCCAGCGGAAGCGCACGCAGCGAGTATTCCGTCTCGCCGTGCGTGTACTTGACGATCCTCGGTCCGAAGCCGATCGCGAAGCGGTCGACGCGCATATCCGTGAGCTTCGCCGCCACGAAATGCCCGACCTCATGCACGAGGACGAGGATGCCGAAGACGAAAATGGATGCTAGAAGCGTTACGACCATCTCAACCCCCTATTTTCTGCAGGAAGCCCTGCGCCACGCGCCGCGCTTCATCATCGGCGGCAAAGAGATCGTCCAGCGTCGGCGCCTTCTGCACGCCGCACTTCTCCATCGTGCGCTCGATGATCGCATAGATGTCGAGGAAGCGGATTTTCCCCGCCAGAAATGCCGCGACGGCCACCTCGTTCGCTGCGTTCATGATGCACGGCATCGTGCCGCCTGCACGCCCCGCCTCGTAGGCGAGAGGAAGTCCGCGAAACGTCGCCGTGTCGGGCTTTTCAAAAGAAAGATGCGCGAGCTTGGAAAAGTCCAGCCGCTCGAAAGACGAAGACTGGCGCTTCGGATACGTCAGCGCGTACTGGATCGGCAGGCGCATATCGGCCGGTCCGATCTGTGCCATGACGGCGCCATCCGTAAAGCCAACCATCGAATGGATGATGCTCTCAGGATGGACGACGACCTCGATCGCATCGTATGACACATCGTAGAGCCAATGCGCCTCAATGACCTCAAGCCCCTTATTGACGAGCGTAGCAGAGTCGATCGTGATCTTCTGCCCCATCTGCCACGTCGGATGCGCAAGGCACTCCTCGACCGTCGCCTTCTTGAGCGTGTCCTGCGTCTTTCCTCGGAAGGGGCCGCCCGAAGCCGTGAGAATGATGCGCTCGACGCATCTCGCCTCCTCGCCCTGCAGGCACTGAAAGAGCGCCGAGTGCTCGCTGTCGACGGGCAGGATCGCCGCGCCCATCTCACGCGCCTTCGCCATGACGAGTTCGCCCGCGACGACGAGCGTCTCCTTGTTCGCTAGCGCGATGTCCTTCTTCGCTTCGAGCGCCTTCATCGTCGGTGCAAGCCCCGCAAACCCCATCATGCTCGTGACGACGATGTCCGCCGCCGGATATGCCGCCGCCTCGATGAAGGCGTCGCGGCCGCCTTCTATGCGCGTCTTGCCGCCGTACCGCGCCTTGAGCCTCGCCGCCGCCGCCTCGTCGGCAAGCACGGCAAGCTCAGGGGAGAGCGCTTCGATCTGCTTCTCCAACAATTCGTCGCTCGCGTTCGCTGCGAGCACGGAAACACTAAAAAGCTCCGGATGTGCAAGCGCCACATCAACCGTCTGGCGTCCAATCGAACCCGTAGAACCCAAGATTGCAATATTCTTCATACATCAAACTCCTGCCAAGCCGAAGACTTGAATAAAATAATAGACAAAGGGCGCGGTGAACATCACGCTGTCGAAGCGGTCAAGGACGCCGCCGTGCCCCGGGATGAGCCGCCCCGAATCCTTGACGCCCGCATAGCGCTTGATGACGGATTCAGCGAGATCTCCGACCGTCGCTGTGAGCGCAAGAAGCACGCCGAGCAGCGCCATCAACGGCACGGAAAAGCCAAGAGCACAGCCAAGCGCGGCGACGACTGCCGTCGTGCCGACAAGGCCGCCAAGAAATCCTTCGACCGTCTTCTTCGGACTGATGGCGGGGCACAGTTTGCGCCTGCCGAAGAACGAGCCGGCGAAGTAAGCGAACGTATCGCTCGACCATGTGCCGAGGAACATGATCCAAAGGAACGCGCAGCCGAGCGTCATATCGCCGGCGGGCGTTGCGAGAACAACATCCTGCGCCAGGAAGCGCAGCAGGATCAGATGCGCGAAAGAGAAGCCGACGTAGACGATGCCGGCGATGGAAAAGCACGCCTGATCGACGGCAAAAGTTTCATGGCGAAAGACAGCCTCGGCAAAAACGAGGAGCGCAGCAAACGTTGCGATTGCGACGAGCCACGCGCTTCCCCACAGCCAGGCGGCAGTGCCGAAGAGCGAGATAGCGATGAAGCCGACAAGTCTCGCGAGAGGCTTTCCCAAATGATCGAACGCCGACGCGTACTCGTGCCATGCAACGAACGAAAGCACAATGGCAAAAACGGCATAGAGCCAACCTCCCTGCATGATGACGAAGGCTGCGAGCGCTATGCCGACAACGCCCGTGATAATTCTTGTAAGCAAGTCAAGCACCTCTTTGTTGGGCGATCCCCTTATTTCCTCTTATTTTTCCTTGATTCCACCGAAGCGCCGCTCGCGGCTCGCATAGTCGCGAAGCGCTTCCATGAAGCATTCAGGCTTGAAATCCGGCCAATTCGTTTCCGTGAACCAGAACTCCGCATACGCCGCCTGCCACAACAGGAAGTTGCTCAGACGCATGTCGCCGCTCGTGCGGATCACAAGGTCAACGGGCGGCAATTCCTTCGTATCAAGCGATGCCTGAAAAAGCTCCGGCGTGATTTCCTCCGGCGAAAGTTCCCCCGCCTGTACCTTCCCAGCCAACCCCTGCACGGCACGGCAGATCTCGTCCTGCCCGCCGTAGTTGACGGCGACGCAGAAGTGCACGCCCGTATTGTTCTTCATCAGTTCTTCGGCATGGCGCACGCGCCGAATCAGCTCGGGCGTCAATTCATCGACGCGCCCGATGAAGCGGATGCGCACATTCTTCTCGTGCATCTCCCTTTCTTCCTTATCGAGATACTCGGAAAAGAGCCGCATGAGGAAGTCGACCTCGTCGTGCGGCCGCTTCCAGTTTTCCGTGGAAAACGCATAGACCGTCAGAACTTCCAGCTTCAAATCGATCGCTGTATCCAAAATATCATGCAGCGTATCTACACCCGCGCGATGACCGACCGTGCGCAAGAATCCCTGCCCCTTCGCCCAGCGTCCGTTGCCGTCCATGATGACGGCAACATGGCGCGGCAGGCGCGAGCGCTCGATATCGACGGGAGTCACTTCATTCTTTTGTGTTGCGGACTTGCCAAAAATCTTCTTCCACATATACGCTCCCCTTACCAGTCATGGGTCTTCCTCACGCTCACCTTTTGCCGCAAATACTTCATCAGTCATTATAGCATGGAAGCAAGATCATATCCATAGTATATTTAGCAGCTTATAGCGAATAGACACGAGCAGCGACGGCACAAATTCCACAATGAACCATCAAAAAAAATCATATTCCTGTACTCCGGTATGCACCTCACATCGTCATGATCGGATCGACGTCGATGAGCACATCGTTCCTCTTATCCAGTCCCTCGCCGCGCAGGAACTCCCTCACTGCGGCGAGATCCGCCGTCTTGATGAGAAGCACGAAGCGATGGATGCCGCGAAACTGGGCGATCAGAGCGGGCGCAGGGCCAATGATCTGCTGCCCTTCCCTGCCTGCGAAGGCAACGAGGAAATTCTCCTGGATGCGGCACGCTTCCTGACGCGCCGCCTCCTCTTCCCCATGCTGCACGATGAGCTTGACGAGGCGGCTGAACGGCGGGTAAAAGAGCTGCTCGCGTATGGCAATCTCCTCGCGGTAAAAGGCCTCGTAATCCTGCTTGAGCGCCGCCTGCACCGCATAGTGCTCGGGGCTGTAGCACTGCACGACGACTTGTCCCGCAGCCTCGCCCCTGCCTGCGCGGCCCGCCGTCTGCGTGATGAGCATGAAGCAGCGCTCTGCCGCGCGAAAGTCAGGCATGTTTAGGCTCGCATCGGCGCTGAGGATGCCGACCGCCGTAACGCCCGGGATGTCATGCCCCTTGGCGACCATCTGCGTGCCGAGCAGGATGTCGTACCTCTTCTCGCGAAACGCTGTGAGGATTTCTTGGTGCGCGAGCTTTCGCGCCGTCGTATCCCTGTCCATGCGCACGACGCGTGCTGTCGGCACGAGCGCCTTGAGTTCCGCTTCCAGCTTTTCCGTGCCCGAGCCAAAGTATTTGATGTAGGGACTCGAACATTCGGGGCACAGGAGCGGCACGGCCTGCTCGATGTCACAGTGATGGCACAGGAGCTTGCCGCTTCGATGATAGACGAGCGGCAGCGAGCAGGAAGGACATTTGACGACAGCGCCGCACGAACGGCACATGACGAAGGTCGAGAAGCCGCGGCGGTTCAGCATGAGGATCATCTGCTCCTTCTTCGCCATCGTTTCCTCGATGAGTTGACGCAGAGGTGCGGAGATGATCGTGCGATTGCCGCGATGCAGTTCCTCGCGCATGTCTACACATTCGACATGCGCGAGTGGTCTCGCACCGATGCGCTCCGGCATAGAAAGGAGCGTAAACTCGCCGCAGCGCGCGCGGTACGAAGTCTCAAGAGACGGCGTAGCGCTGCCCAAAAGCAGTACGGCGCGATGCAGCTTCGCCATGACCTCGGCGATGGGACGCGCATGGTAGCGCGGCGCCTCGTCCTGCTTGTAGGACATATCCTGCTCCTCGTCGAGGATGATGAGTCCGACGTCCTCGATGGGCGTAAAGAGCGCCGAGCGTGCACCGATGACGATGCCCGCCTCCCCGCGCCGCACGCGGAAGATCGCGTCGTTTCGCTCGGCAAGAGAAAGCTGGCTGTGCATGACGACGATGTCCTCGGGAAAAGATCCCTTGAAGGCGAGGACGATCTGGCTCGTCAGGGCGATTTCGGGCACGAGCACGATGACCCTGCGCCCTTCCCTGCGCGCGGCCGCCGCCGTCTCGATATAGACCTGCGTCTTGCCGCTTCCCGTCACGCCCTGCAAGAGGAAGCCGCGATGCTCGCGCCGCCCGATGTAGGGAAGCACGGCATCGACAGCCGTCCTCTGCTCCGCCGTCAGGTCGACCATCGCCCCGACGCCCGTCACATCGCCGTAGCTGTCGCGCAGAGCGCGCCGCTTCTCGCTCTTCACATCGCCCTCTTCGAGCACCGCGCGAAGGACAGCGGCGGAAAATCCTGCCTCGCGCAGGGTGGCATCCGTCTTTTCCCCCTCTGCGGCAAGAAGCTCCAACAGACGCTTCTGTGCACGCCGCCTTCGATAGCGGGCGAGCACAGCCTCATCGAGCGGACGCGCGAGCGACAGGATATTCTCATAACGCGCCTTGTCGCGCTGCTGCGCCCGATAGAGCTTTCGCACATATTTCTGCTGCACGAGCTTTTCCAAGAGGGCGGGAATCTCGGCGGCAAGCGCAGGAAGCGCCTTGCGAAAAGCAGAAAGCTGCATGACGCCATTTTCACGGAGAGAACGGAAGACCTGCTGCGCCGCTCCCGTCAAAGGCGGCTCTTCCCCCTCTTTTGCCTCATATTCGACCTCGATCTTCAAGCCGCTCTTGCCCGGCATGAAGAGCCGCATCGCCTCAGCGGGCGAGCACAGGTAGAAGTCCGCGATCCGACGTGCCGTTTCCAGCATCTCGGACGTAAACCATGCCTCTTCGTCGACAACAGAGAGGATCGGCTTCAGCTCGTAGTCTGTCCGCTCCCCTTCATTCTCCCGAACAGCGACGACGAAGCCCTCGACCCTGCGCCCGCCGAAAGGCACAAATACGCGCCAGCCCGCCGCAAGGAAAGACAGCTCGTCAGGCACGGCATAGCTGTACGCCTTCGCTATGCTCTTCACGGGAATATTGACAAAGACTTCCGCCCTTCGCAAAATACTCTCCTCCCACAAGAAAAAGGCTTCCGGCGCGAATCTTTCGCGCCGAAAGCCTGGCTTTCCGATGCTCTGCCGCCATCATGCTGCAAAAACAGCAAACGCCCTTCTCAATCCATGATGAAGATCTCGATGGTCTTGCGGCCGAACTGAATCGCTTCTTCTGCGGTCTCAAAGGCGATGTCGATCGTATTGCCGCGAATCGCCGAGCCGATGTCCTCGGCCACCGCTTCGCCGTATCCCGGAATAAAGACGCGCGTGCCCATCGGTATGACCGCAGGATCGACAGCGATCACACCTTTTCTCACCAAGGTTCCGCTTGCCGTATGATTTGAAAGACCTGGATCGAAGCGGCTGTATGCCGACGCCGACACGAGCAGCGAACGACCGCCGCCGCGGCTTGCAGGAGTCGCAATGACAGGCGGCTCCTCACCGCCCGAGAGCGCCCTGTACGTCATCTGTCCGCAGATGCCGTCAACCTCCAAGCCGTTCTCCTGCTGGAACTTCGTGATGGCAGTCACCGTCTTCTTGCCGCATACGCCGTCGTCTTCCCCCTCCGCAAGATAGCCGCGCCCGATCAGCAGCTTCTGCACGGCACGCACGCTGTCGCCCCGCATGCCCTCCTTGACAAGGAAGCCGCCGGCAAAGGCTGCGGCGCTCGACAAGAGCAGACAAATGCAAAGGATGGTCGAAAAAATCACCGTTTTTCTCAATAGACGCCACCTCACAGAAAAGCCGATTTTCCTACGAGGACTATTATAGCAAAAAAACGATATTCCGTCAAAGTTTTCCTTTAGCCCCGACTAATCTTTCTCACAATTCTCTTCTTGCGTCATAAGATTCGCCAAATAGGCTTTCTCTCGCTCCGTCAGCTGCGCGCCCTTCAAAAGCTCGGGTCGCCTCTCGCGCGTGATGCGCAGCGATTCCTCGCGACGCCAGGCGCGAATCTTCGCATGATCGCCGGACAGAAGAACCTCGGGCACTTCCATTCCCTCGAAGATGCGCGGCCTTGTGTACTGCGGGAACTCCAAGAGGCCATCGTAGAAAGAATCCGTCGGCGCAGACTCCTCCGAACCGAGGACGCCCGGGATCATGCGCGCCACGGCGTCGACGACGACCATCGCGGGCAGTTCGCCGCCCGTCAGCACGAAATCGCCGATGGAGATCGCCTCATCCGCCAGATGCGCATGGATGCGTGCATCGAATCCCTCGTAATGCCCCGAGAGGAAGATCAGCTGCTCCTCTTTCGCCAGTTCCTTCGCCTTCGCCTGGGTGAACGTCTCGCCGCTCGGGCACAGAAGCACGATGCGCCGCCGCCTCAAAGCACTGTTCGCCACGATCGAGCGCACGGCGCGAAACATCGGCTCAGGCTTCAAGACCATGCCGCTGCCGCCGCCGAAGGGCGAATCATCGACCTGCCTGTGCTTGTCAAAGGCAAAGTCCCGCAGCTGCGTCAGACGTATGTCGAGCAGCCCCTTCTCCCTCGCGCGCTTGATGATGCTCTCACCGAACACCGCCTCAAACATCGCGGGAAAGAGCGTCACGATGTCAATCCGCACGGTCTTCCAACTCTTCCTGCAAGTCGACACGCAAAAATCCTCCGGCGATGTCGATCTCGCGCACGACCTTCTTCAGTGCCGGCACGAGCAATTCCGCGCCGTCGGTCTTCTTCACCACATAGACGTCATTGCTGCCCGTCTTGAGGACGTTCGTGACCTCTCCAAGCCTTTCCCCTGCCATATCGAGCACTGCGAGTCCTATGATGTCGAACGTGTAGAACTCGCCCTCAGCGAGAGGCGCAGCATCTTCCCGCGCGACACGCAGAAGCTCGCCCGTCAATTTTGCCGCCGCCTCGCGCGACGTGCATTCAGCGAGCGTCAGCAGCACGAACTGGCGATGGTAGTGAACGTGTTCGACGTGGAAAACGCGCTCGCCGATGAAGACCTCGCGCAGGGACTCGAAGCGCTCAGGAAAATCCGTCAGCGGTATCACGCGCACTTCGCCCCGAAGGCCGTGCGGTGCACCCGCCTTGCCTATGACGACGCGCCCGTCAGCCACGGATCGCAACGACCTTGTCGTCCTCGACGAGGACTTCGACGTTCATAAGCTCGCGCATGTTCGAGCCGATCTTCAGCTCCGCCGTGCGCTCCAGCGTGCCCTGCACGATTTCGGCGCCGATGGCGAGCTTCTTCGTCTCTTCGAGCTTCGCTTGTGCCTGCTCCTTGAAATCCATGCGCTTTTGACGCTCGATGGCGAAGTGCTGACGCGCCGCCTGCGCACGCTGGATGTCCTGCTGTGCCGCCTCAGAGACGATGCGCTTCTCCTCGATGCCCATCTGCTGCAGTTCGAGATCGACCTTCTGCAGACTGTCTTCCAGCTCGTCAATGATGCGCTTCTTGAGCTTTTCTGTCAGCTTCGCCTTGACCGTGCAAGGAACCTTCACCTGAATGCTGTCCATATTCTCTCTCCTTCATCGAGCGCAACTGATAGAGGCAACACCGTCACCTCATCCGTGCGCCTAAAGAAATAGCGGCAAGAACCCCCGGAAGGGAATGCTGCCGCGTAGTTCACTAATTGATGTCGACCTTGACTTTTTTGTTCTCGCGGGTACCGGCGGCCTTGGCAACCGTGCGGATCGCCTTCGCAATCCTGCCCTGCTTGCCGATCACCTTTCCCATATCGTCCGAAGCGACATGAAGCTCGATCAATGTCATGCGGTCTTCCTGTTTTTCGTCGACAACGACGTCTTCGGGATGATCGACCAACGCCTTGGCGATGATTTCAACGACTTCCTTCATGCTGATCCTCTTTTCTCAAGAGAAGCTGCGGGAGGCGGCTTTTCACGCCGTCTCCGTCGCCTCGTCTCGATCAGTTCTTCGAGCGCTTCTTCTCATCGAACTTCGCCATGATGCCCTTCTTGCTGAAAAGGGAGCGGACGGTATCCGTCGGCTGTGCGCCCTTGCTCATCCAATCGATGGCCTTGTCTTCATCGACATTGATGACGGCCGGCTCCTTCGTGGAGTCGTAGTTGCCGAGAATCTCGATGAAGCGACCGTCGCGCGGCGAGCGGGAATCCGCCACGACGATGCGGTAGAACGGGTTCTTCTTCGCGCCCATGCGGGTCAAACGAATCTTTACTGCCATGTTTTCACCTCCTTTAAAGGATAATTTTTTTGTCAGCCGCGACGCATCGCAGCCGACGAATCTTCCATGAGCCGATCAGTGCATGAACGGCAGCTTCATGCCGCCGAGGCCGGGGAATCCCTTGCCCTTCTTGCCTCCCTGCATCTTCTTGACCTGCTTCATCATCTTTTTCATTTCGTTGAACTGCTTCAAGAGCTTGTTCACATCCTGTACGCGCGTGCCACTGCCGAGCGCGATGCGCTTGCGGCGGCTGCCGTTGATGATGGAGATGTCCGCGCGTTCCTTCGGCGTCATGGACTTGATGATCGCCTCGATGCGGCGCACTTCCTTGCCGTTGAGGTCGATGTCCTGTCCCTGCAGCTGCTTCTTGAGCCCGCCCATACCCGGAATCATGCCGAGGATTTGCTCAAAGGAGCCGAGCTTTCGTACCTTCTGCATCTGCGCGAGGAAATCGTCGAGCGTGAAGTCCGCCTTGCGCAGCTTCTTCTCCATCTTCTTGGCTTCTTCCGCATCGAACGTGGACTGTGCCTTCTCGATGAGGGAGAGAACGTCGCCCATGCCGAGGATGCGCGATGCCATGCGATCGGGATGGAAAGGCTCGAGCGCTTCAAGCTTCTCGCCCATGCCGACGAACTTGATCGGGCAGCCCGTGACCGCCTTGACCGACAGCGCCGCACCGCCTCGGGCGTCGCCGTCGAGCTTCGTCAAGACGACGCCGTCGATGCCCAGCCCCTCGTTGAAGCTCTCGGCCACGTTCACGGCATCCTGACCCGTCATGGCATCGACGACGAGCAGGATCTCGTGCGGCTTGACGTCCGCCTTGATGTCCTTAAGCTCCTGCATGAGCTTCTCATCAATGTGCAGACGACCCGCCGTATCAATGATCACGACATCGTTGATGTGCGAACGCGCATGATCGATCGAACTTCTGGCAATCGTCACGGCATCCGTGCCCTGCGGCATGGAAAAGACGGGGATGCCAAGCTGCTCGCCCAACACCTGGAGCTGCTTGACGGCCGCAGGTCGATAGATATCGGCTGCGACAAGCAAAGGCTTCTTCCCCTGCTTCTTGAGAGAAAGGCCGAGCTTTCCCGCCGAGGTCGTCTTGCCTGCGCCCTGAAGTCCCGCCATCATGATGACGGTCGGCGGCACAGACGAGATATTGAGGCGGCTCTGCGTGCCTCCCATGAGTTCCGTGAGCTCCTCGTCGACAATCTTGATGACGACCTGCGCCGGCGTCAAGGTATCGAGCACATCCTGCCCGACGGCGCGCTCCTTCACCTTCTTGATGAAATCCTTGACGACCTTGAAATTGACGTCGGCTTCGAGGAGCGCCATGCGCACCTCGCGCATCGCCTCGTTTACGTCGTCCTCCGTCAGCTTGCCATGTCCGCGCAGCTTTTTAAACGTCTGCTGCAGGCGATCCGCCAAGCTTTCAAAAATCATGCTGTACCTCCCGCTGCGCCCCTAAAAGACGCGAAATCCGCTGCAAGACCGCCTCTATGGCGGCATCGTTCTCTTCCGTGCGCAGCTTGCGAATCGCCTCGCCGATCGCCGCAAGTTCCTCGTGCTCTTTGGCAAGACGCCGCAAGAGGCCGAGCTTTTCTTCGTAGCCTTCCAGCGCCTGCTCCGATCGATGAATGATATCGTAAGCGGCCTGCCGCGAAACTCCGACCGCTTCGCCGACCTCCGCGAGGGAGAAATCGCCGAAGAGATGAAGTTCCAGACAGCGCCGCTGCTTTTCCGTGAGCAGCATGCCGTACATGTCGAACAGTTCCGCCAGATGAAAGAGTCTTTCGAGCATCACTCCACCCGCCTTCCTGCAAGGCACGTTTCCAAAACGGACATGCGCAGGGGATCTCCCCCGACTAGGCTATTATAAGCAAGGCGAAGCGTCCTGTCAAGTTTTTTCCTTGGCAGACAGATAAGATTTTTCTGTGGTTAATTGTAAACTACACGCACAAACGTCCACTTTGTGGACATTGTGCGCCGCCCTTAATGAAAGTTACCCAATCAGTCTGCGCCCTTCGGGCTTGACTTCTTGGACTTTCATAGTAAACTACACGCACAAACGTCCACTTTGTGGACATTGTGCGCCGCCCTTAATGAAAGTTACCCAATCAGTCTGCGCCCTTCGGGCTTGACTTCTTGGACTTTCATAGTAAAACGAAATCGGACACTGTGAATCTTCGCAAACACCTTGAAAACAAGAGGACTGCTGCACGTCTTGCGCACAACAGTCCCTTATGCTTTATCTCATATTTTCCATTCAGCGATTGATGTGATGCGAACCGAGGTCGTCGATGACCGCTTTTTCCTTCTTGCCGAGAACCCAGCCGAGCAGCTTGATCTCCGCATACAGTTCCATGCGCTGCTCGCGGTGGTCGCCCTGCGCCTGCATCAGCTCGTTGTACTTCTTGATCTTCACCTCGTACTGCGCCTTGACCTCCGCCTGCGAACGCATCTTCAGCGGACGCGAAGAGACTTCCGGCACCCCGTTCATATTCATGCAATCAGCCTTCTTTCTTTGTGAAAACGTCTGCACTTCGCTCTGTTACTCGGCCGCACTCTCCTGCGCACGCGATGCGGCCTCAGGACGCATGTGCGGGAAGAAGAGCACGTCGCGGATCGACGAGCTGTCCGTCAGGAGCATCACGAGACGATCGATGCCGATGCCGAGGCCGCCCGTCGGCGGCAAGCCGTATTCCATAGCCGTGATGAAGTCGCTGTCCATCGGGTGCGCCTCGTCGTCGCCAGCTTCGCGCTGCTTCACCTGCTCAAGGAAGCGCTCCTTCTGATCGATCGGATCGTTGAGCTCCGTGAAGCCGTTCGCAAGTTCGCGCCCGTAGACGTAGAACTCGAAGCGATCGGTGATGCGCGGATCTTCGGGATTGCGCTTCGCCAAGGGCGAGATCTCCGTCGGATGACCCGTGATGAACGTCGGCTGGATCAAGGACTCTTCGACCTTCGCCTCGAACGCCTCATTCAAGATGCCGCCGATGCCGTGCTTCTCCTCGTAGGCGACGCCGATCGCATCCGCCATGGCACGCGCCTCTTCGACGGTTTGGGCGCTCATGAAGTCCTTGCCCGTCGCTTCTTTCACGGCGTCGTTCATGCTGATGCGGCGAATCTTCGAGAGGTCGATCTCCGTACCCTCGTAGGTCAGCGCCGTCGTACCGAGCACGTCCTTCGCGGCCTGGCAGCATATCCCCTCCGTCACGTCCATGAGATCGTTGTAGTCGGCATACGCCTGATAAATCTCAATGGATGTGAACTCAGGGTTGTGGCGCACGTCGATGCCCTCGTTGCGGAAAATGCGCCCGATTTCGTAGACGCGCTCCAAGCCGCCGACGATGAGCCTTTTGAGATTCAGCTCCGTCGCAATGCGCAGGTAAAGCTTCATGTCGAGCGCGTTGTGATACGTCACGAAGGGACGCGCCGCCGCGCCGCCCGCAATCGTCGACATCACAGGCGTCTCCACTTCGAGGAAGCCGCGCTCGTCGAGGTAGCGGCGAATCGACTGGATGATCTTCGTGCGCGCGATGAACGTATCCTTGACCTCAGGATTCATGATGAGATCGACGTAGCGCTGGCGGTAGCGCATTTCCACATCCTTCAGCCCGTGAAACTTTTCGGGAAGCGGGCGCAGCGACTTAGAGAGAAGCGTGAAGTCATCGACGCGCACCGTGAGCTCGCCGCGCCGCGTGCGGAAGACGACGCCTCGAACGCCGATGATGTCGCCAATGTCCAGGAGCTTAAACTCCTTGTACTTTTCCTCGCCCAGAACATCAAGTTTGAAATAAATCTGAATCTTGCCCGAAAGATCCATGAGCACGGCGAAGCTCGCCTTGCCATGACCGCGGATTGCCATCAAACGCCCGGCGATGCTGACCTCTGTCTCGCTCTCCGCCTCCTCGCCGAGCGAGGCGAATTCTGCGAGCAGTTCGTCCGCATGGCGCGTGACCTCGTAGCGATGCCCAAAGGGCGCAACGCCCATCTCGCGGAACTTCTCCATCTTCTCGCGGCGCACGCGCATAAGATCGTTCAGATCTTCCTTCTGCGTCGCGTCCTGCTGCTTGTTCTCAGCCAATATTTCCTCTCCTAACTCATATATCTCTTGCTTACTTGATTTCTACAACCTCGTACTGAATGATTCCTGCCGGCGCATGAACGTCGACGCGGTCGCCGACCTTCTTGCCGATAATCGCTGCGCCCACGGGCGACTCATTCGAGATCTTGAACTCCGTCGGATCTGCCTCTGCCGAGCCGACGAGCGTATACGTCTCCTGCTCATCGAACTCAACGTCCTTGACGACGACGGTGCTTCCCATCTGCACGGTGTCGGAAGATGCGCCGCCCTGGATGATGTCGCTGTTTCTTATCTTCGCCTCAAGATCGAGAATCTCGCCCTCAAGGAACGCCTGCTCATTCTTTGCGTCGTCGTACTCCGAGTTTTCCGAGAGATCGCCGAGCGCGATCGCCGCCTTGAGTCGCTCCGATACCTCGATGCGCCGCACGCTCTTCAAATAGTCGAGCTTCTCCTGCAGCTTTTTGTAGCCCTCTTCCGTCAACATTACACGCTTTTCTGCCATCAAAATTCCCCTTTTCCCGGCACTTGGCACTCCTCCGCGAGTAGGCTCGCCAGGCACGTTCCGTGCCCGGCCATCCCGCAGGAAGAAGCGCCGTCTGATACTGCCCCGTATATCCTATCATTATAGGTAGCAAGCCGCACCTTGTCAATGAAGGCCGCGGCTAAAAATCCCCGCTTCAGCCGAAAGCGCGACGTCAAGCCCCGCCTGCGGCAAATGCGCGGCAAGCGCGATCTTCTTTTCACGCGGCAGTCGCTTGATCTCGCACTCGCGGCGCTGCGCCTCGCACTTTTCCGCGAACTCCTCATAGTAAAAGAGCCGCACGGGACGGCGGCTCCTCGTATACTTCGCGCCCCTGCCCGCATTGTGCGCGGCAAGGCGTTTCTCCAAGTCGTTCGTCCATCCCGTGTAGAGCGTACCGTCTGCACAGACGAGGATGTAAGTGAACGCCTTCACCTCACTCTTTTTCCTCACGGCGAATCGTGACCTTTTCCATGACGACCTTCGCGAGCGGCTTGTCTTGGAAATCCGTGTCAACCTTGCCGATCTCGCGCACGACATCCATGCCCTTGACGACCTTGCCAAAGACCGAATGATGCCCGTCGAGCCACGGCGTCGCCGCGAGCGTGATGAAGAACTGCGAGCCGCCCGTATTCGGCCCTGCGTTCGCCATCGACAGCACGCCCTCGCTGTCATGCTTCAGATCCTTATGGAACTCATCAGGAATCGTGTAGCCGGGACCGCCCGTGCCCATGCCGTTCGGATCGCCGCCCTGGATCATGAAGCCGTCGATCACGCGGTGGAAGATCAGTCCGTCGTAGAATCCCTTCTCCGCAAGGTCGATGAAATTCTTCACGGTGATCGGCGCCTTGTCCTCGAAAAGCTCGATTTCAAACGTGCCATGATTCGTCTCAAAAACTGCAATGGGATTTGTCATTTTTTTCGCTCCTTTATCCTTGTCATTCATGCCTGCTGCCGAGCAGCCCGTCGTAAAGAGGACGAACGTCGCCAGCAAAAAAACGAGAGCCTTCTTCATCGTGTGAATCCTCCTTCCGCCGTCCAGCGCCGCCTCTCCCCCGCATCCAGCGGCGTCCAATACGGCACGGCACGCCCCTCGGCGAAGAAGTCCGCCGCCGGATGCCACGCCGGATAGCCGACGCTGTGCATCGTCACGAGCGCCTTGATGTTCGTGCGTGCGCAGAACTCCTTCGCGCCGATGTCGGCGAACTCCTCAAGCCGCCCATCGACAGGGAAGAATGCGATGTCGGCAGTCAGTCCGTCAAGCTTCTTCATCTGCTTCATGAAGCCGTTTCGTGCAAACTTGTTGTTCTCCTCCGTATCGCCCTTCCAATGCCACCAGTTAAAGTCCCCCGCATGGAAGATGCGCCTGCCCTCGACCTCCACGAGAAACGATGTGCCCGTGTCCGTCGAGTCAAACGTATCGACGCGAAGCCCCTCTTCTTCATAGCAGCTGTAGTTTTCAAGATACACCGTCTTTTCCTCGGGAAACCGCTTGCCGCGCTTCGTGCGCCGAATCTCCGCCGCCATGACGTAGCGCGTGACCGAGGACGCATAGTCGAGGATATGCGCGTCGAAGTGATCGAAATGCGCGTGCGACACAAAGAAATACACGTGCTCCGCCCCCGTCAAGAGACTCCCGACCGCCTGTGCGGGATCGAGGTAGTCGTCAAAGACGAGCAAAGTGCGCGAAAGCCGCACGGCAAAGCCGCTGTTCAATAAATATGCAATCTCCAAAAGCTGCCTCCTTCCAGAAGTGCCTGTATCATTATAGCAGAAGAATACGGGAAAAGACAAATCTTTGCTCTTCTGCACCCGTTCCCCTAGTTTTCCCCTCATTCACCGTGATACATGCGCATGGCGCAAAAATCGCGGACGATCCCATGTCTTGACAAGCTCCGCTTTCAAAAAGAGCTTGAGCGGGGCGATCTCTTCTTTGACGTCAAAGGCTTCGAGAGATTGGTAGTAGAGTTTCCGATCCTCCTCATGAATAACGATTGGCGGATGATTGTTCCGCAGCAGGAAATAATTCATGACCAGTCGACCGACACGACCGTTGCCGTCTGCGAAAGGATGGATGTTCTCAAACCTCGCATGAAGGTAGGCTGCGGCCGTAAAAATATTTTCATTCGTGCGAATCGTATCCTGATGAATCTCATCAAGCAAATCTGCAAGCTCTGTCTGCACATCTTCCGGTGCACTGCCGACCTCATATCTCCCCGTGACATAATCATGCTTCTTGAAAGCACCCGGCCGTTCACCAACCTGCCATCTGCGCGGATCGTACGTATTCTTCGTCAGTTCGTGATGAAGCTCCAAGATGAACTCCGGCGTCAAGGACGTTTTTCGGGCAAAGGCGTCCAGAACAAGATTGCTGGCATCTTTGGCATTGCGTATCTCAAAGATCGTCCGAACATCTCCCGTAAAATTCGTGACGCCATCGTGATCGAAGATCTCGCGCGTATCATGGTACGTGATATTGGGATTTTCCATTTTCCCCGAATGATAAGCAAACTGAACGACATAGCCATTGAGCGCCGCCTCAAGCTCGGCGACATTCCTGATATTCAGATTCCGCCATGCCAAGAGAATTTCATCGTATTTGTCCATACACATGCCTCGTGCGCTCACTTCCTTCCCCATGATTATACCATACTTTCGCCCATGCAACGCACGTCTCACTCGAATAATCCCAGCTGCTCATTCTTCACCACATACGAAACCTGCCTTGCATCCTGCACGATGTCGCCCGGCTCTGCATGACCGACGAGGAGCGGCGAGGCGGGGTCGTGGCGGGTGCGGTTCTTTCTGACGGCGGCGACGCTCGCGTTTGCATAGCAGTAGCGGCAGAAGTGGGCGCAGGTATTGTAAACGCCGATGTCGTTGCCGAGGAGGCACGCACAGCCCTTTCTCGCCGCCGACGTCCGCGGAATATGGAAGCGGCAGCCGACGGCTTCTTCGAGGACAGCCTGCGTCATGCAGCCCTGCGTGTCGATGCCGAAGGGCGCGAGATCGTCCCCTTCGAGGCAGGTGCGCACCTTGATGCCGAACTCCCGCCCAACTGCCGCGAAGGTCTCACCGAGCGCGAGACGCTCTTCTGCGCTGACCTCGCGCAAAGAGGGAAAATTGCGCTGCGTCTTCTTATAGAGATCGACGAAGCTCACGACACAGTTCTCTGTCGTTCCCGACAGTTTCTCTGCCATGCGACGAAACGCCCGCCTGTGAAAGTCGAGCGTGTACTTCTCTGTAATGAATACGGGATCATAGCGCCAATGCACGGCGCGTCTGCCAACAATGCGCGACAAGGCGGCAAGGCTCTCGATCGCCGCCTCGACGGGTGGCGTCTCCGGCTCGACATCCTTTCCGTAGGGCGTGATCGTCACACCCCAGAACTGGCGAAAGGATGCGAGTGCGTCCTTGTACGCGAGAAGCGGCGCGGGATTCTTCGTGCAGAAAACGATGAGATCAACGACGGCGGGATCGAGAACATAGCGCGTGATACGCTGCGGATCATAGGGGCTTCGCGCCATGACGAATCCTTCGCGCAGGCGCCGCACGAACCACTCGGCATAAAAGGCAGGGATGTCCGTGCGGCTTCCCGTATTCAAAATCATGGCTCTCCCCCTTCCCGCAAAGAAGCCGGACGGGGAAGACTCCCGCCCGGCTTCTCGTATACGCCCCTCGCACAAGGCTTATTTGATCTCGTAAATCCAACCCTCGGGCGCTTCGATATGACCCATCTGAATGCCTGTCAAGGTGTCGTAGAGTTTCTGAGTGATGGGACCCATCTTCTCCATGCCGCTCGCAAAGCAGATCTCCCTGCCGTGGTCGTTGATCTTGCCGACGGGCGAGATGACGGCCGCCGTACCGCAGAGGCCGCATTCCTTGAAGTTCGGCACTTCAGAGAACAGCACTTCGCGTTCATCCACCTTGAGGCCGAGATAATGCTCGGCGACATAGGTAATGGAGCGGCGCGTGATCGACGGCAGGATGCTCGGCGACTTCGGCACGACGAGATTGCCGTCCGCATCGACGAAGATGATGTTCGCTCCGCCCGTCTCCTCGACCTTCGTGCGCGTCGCCGCATCGAGGTAGATGTTCTCGGCAAAGCCCTCGCGATGCGCCGTCATGATAGCGTGCAGGCTCATCGCGTAGTTGAGCCCCGCCTTGATGTGACCCGTGCCGTGCGGCGCGGCGCGGTCGAAGTCACTGACCTTGACCGTAATGGGCTTCGCTCCGCCCTTGAAGTACGGGCCAACGGGCGTGACGAAAATGCGGAACTGGTACTCGTCTGCCGGTGCAACGCCGATGACGGGGCTTGAGCCGAACATGTAGGGACGGATGTAGAGCGTCGCGCCGCTGCCGTAAGGCGGCACCCAAGCCTCATTCGCCTTGACGACCTGACGCACGGCATCGAGGAATCTGTCCTCGGGGAACGGCGGCATCTCAAGATACTGCGCCGACTCGTACATGCGGTGCGCGTTGAGATCGGGACGGAAGCAGACCGTCCTGCCGTCCTCCGTCGTGTACGCCTTGAGTCCCTCGAAAACCGACTGCGAATACTGCAGGACGCCCGCATCCTCGCTCAATACGATTTTGTCGTCGCCCGTGAGTCCGCCCTCATCCCAAGCGCCGTTCTTATAATTGGCAACGTAGCGCTGTTCCGTCACATGATAGGAAAAGTCCAAGCTGCTCCAATCGATATCCTTCTTCTCCATGATGATTCCTCCCAAGTTCGTGCCACAAGAAAAGGCACACATTTCCGAATCAGCAAAAAGACATCTGTTTCCTCAGGAGGAATCTCCATTCCCTGTCACAGTCATCCTTCTGTAATCCTGCAAAATATATAGTACATCGAACTCTTTGCGCCGTCAATCCCTTTTTCAAAAGTTATTCATCGGCATCGTCATCTGACTCATGCGCCAGAAGCCAATCCGACCACGAGACAGCGAAGCCCGCCCCCTCGTTCTCCTGCACATAGCGGTAAAAAAGTGCGATGTGCTTCGCCTTTTCCGCATAGTATGGTACTTTCCAATACGTCGAACCCTCAGGCTCTACATGCGCGACATAGCTGCCGCCCAGCAAACATTGACGATAAAGGATGTCCTGCAAGGGCACCGCAGGATTCTTCAAGATGTCGTACATCGCGAGAAATTCCGTCGTGCGTCCCTCGCCCGCCTGGCAATGGAAGTGCAGCCAAACGTCCTCGGGCATGCTCTTGTAAAACTGCACAAATTCGTCGACAGCAGCGGGCGAGGGCCATATATGATCGGTCGCCGCAATGCGCTTGTAGCGAAGCCCTGCGGCCTCGACAAGCTCCTTCTCCGTCTGCGCCTCTTCCACGAAGATCTCGTGCTCATCGAGGGGATTCTTCTCCCCGCCGAGATGCGCAACCGCCGTCATCTGCCCTGCCGCGCCATGGATGCGCTCTGCCTCGTCGGCGAGCGCCTCTTCCTGCGTCAAGCCCACGTTGCCCCAATCGTGCTCACCGTACCAGCTGACCGCGATTCCGTCGAAGAAACCGTGCGACTCCTCGCGCAGGTCGACGATGCAGATCGGCATCTGCGTCTTCTCGGCAAGCGCTTCCAACAAGGACTGCAAGCCGCTCGCAGAAAACTCTCCGCTGCCCGATGCATGGAGACGCTCAAGCCCCTCGCGCGTCGGCACATAGGAATCGTCCATGTCCTTCTTGTAAGGAGCATGGAACTCGTCCTCCATCGTGCGGAAGTTGCGCGGCAGTCCCCGCACATCATCGGCATCGATGCGCCAGATATAGCCGGCATTGCGCATGCGCGGCGGCGCATCCGCCGCAGACGCGCGACCCGCCATGCCAAACATCGCTCCCAAGACAAGAAGCACTGCGGCGCAAAGACTCATCCACATTTTCCTCTGCATTTCTTCATATCTCCCTTCTTTTCCATGTTCCTATTATACCATACGTGCAAACCCTCTCCCCGTCACCGAAGTGCGACGCACGATGCCCGCATGAAAAAGCAGGGCGGCCTTGCAGCCGCCCCGCCTCATTCTTCTATTCCATGTCCATTCCTCAGAACGCCCAGTTCACATGGGCGCTCCCCGTGACGCCTTCGCGCTTGCCCTGCCAACCGGAAAGATTCAGATCGTAGCTGACGCGCGAATCCTTCGGCTGGAACCTCCAGCCGAGTTCCAGAAGGGCGCTACCGCCCCTGAGGCTCGGGCTGGGCGCTTCGTAGCCCATGAAGCTCGCGCACGCCTTGCCACTGAATTCGTACTCCCAGTAGAGTCCGGCGTAGAGTTCGTTGCCCTCGCTTTCCTTGTGGCTGTACCTCGTGCCGAGGCGCAGGCGGTGCGAGTTGACCGCCGCAAAGTCATAGACGTCGTTGTACTTGCCCGTCTTGATGGCGACGTCACCGCCGCTCTGGTACGACCACAGGTAGCGCAGCGAGGCGTCGAGCTTGTCACCGCCCTTGAGCTTCATCGTCTTGCCGACGCTCAGCTCGGCTGCGACATAGGTGTCGGAGCTGTCGTAGTTCGATACGGTGCCGGCGGAGATGCTGCCCGTGTAGTCGCTCTTCGCGCGTCCTGCATGGAGTGTTCCCTGCAGCCAGAGGCCGTCTTCCTTCTCCATCCTTGCGAGGACTCCCGCGCCGAGGTAGCTGAGTTTGCCGCTGCCGTGCGTGCCGTCGTCGAGATGGGAGTCGTAGCTTCCCTTGCCGTATTCGATGAAGGGGCTGACGACGATCGCCGCGTCCTTCTTCCGGAGTTCCTTCGCCCAGCCGAGGCTGAGATTCCAGCCCGTGGTATCGATCTGCGAGCCGCTTTCGACGCTCATGCTACCGCGGCTCATGACGGCCCAGAGGTCGTACTTGCCCTTTTCCTTGTTGCTTTCAGCTCCTTTCCGGATGGCGCTCATGCCGCTCGTGGTCAAAAGATCCGCACCGCGATTGATGAAGTCGGTCATGCCGGCCCTCGTCTCGACGAAGGATTTCGCCTGATCGCTGATGGCTGCCTTGGTGACAGTGGCGATGAGTTCGCCCGAGCCGCGCTTCATGAGGTCGAAACCGTAGAGGAGCGATACGCCATGCATGGCTTCGACGTGATTGATGAGCGTCGCAGGCGCAGGCGGCACGGCGCCGTCCGCATCGGTCGTAAGCGTTCCGCCGTTGACCTTCATGAGGCTGATGACGTCGTTGACCTTGAGGCCATGCGCAAGTCCCATCACGCCGACACCGACATCAACGCCGCGGATATCCTTGTTTGCGACGCCGAGCTGCAGGAGCGTCGGGTTCTCGTTGGCGATGCTCTCACCGAGGTAGAAGTGGAGGTTCTTGATCTTGTCGAAGTCATGCGCCCGGCTAGTGTGCGCTTCGTCGTGATAGACGGCGAGCGTATTGTTATCGGCGGATGCTCCTGCGCCGCCGATGATGTCGCCGGTGACGGTGCCTCCCTTGAGGTTGATGATGTTGTTCTTATTTTCGACGGAGCCGTTTCCGCCGATAACATTGCCTGTGACGGTCGAACCTCGGCCAATGTTGATGGTGTTCTCATTGGCGTTGAGGCAAGCGCCTCCCGTGACGTTTCCTGTGACGGTGACGCCGTCCTTGATGTTGACGGTATTCCTGAGAGAAGCGTGATGTGCACGCGCACCGAAGACGTCGCCGGTGACGTTCGCGTTGATGTTGAGGACGTTGTCCGTGGCGTCGCTCACCCCGGCAGAACCACCGACGAGAGTGCCGGAGACGGCTGCATTCACGTTGACAATATTCTTCGCGGCATTGCCGTGCGTGGAATGTGCGCCCGTGATCTCGGTCGAGGCGTTCGATGTCGCCGCCTTGATGGTGACGACGTTCTCTTCGGCTGCGTCCTTGGCTTCTGCGCCCATGATCTTGGTGCCGCTGACGTTGCCGCCCTCGATCTCGACGGTGTTCTTGTTCGCCTTGGCGGCGCTCTTTGCGCCCTTGAGGCTGCCCGTGACGGCACCCGCCTTGATGACGGCCTTGTTTTCCGTCGCGTCGCCTGCGGCTTGTGCGCCGACGACATCGGCTGCTGTGCCGCCTTGGAGGATGGCGGTATTCTCTTCCGCTTCTCCGCTCGTGCTCTCAGCGCCCTTGAGGTTCGTGACGGAACCGCCCTGGAGGACGGCCTTGTTCTTGACGGCCTTGCCTGCCTTCGTCTTCGCGCCGAGGGCGTTCGTCGCGGTCCCGGCTTCGACGGTCAGGGTGTTCCCTTCCGCCGTGCCGTTCGCTGTCTGCGTGTCGCCCGCGATGGCGTTCGTGACGGCGGCACCGGTCTTGAGCGTGAGCTTGTTGTTCTTGGTCTCGCCGCTCGTGCCATAGACGGTCTTTCCGCCGAAGGCATCGGGGACGGCACTCGTGATCTTCACGTCGGCATTCTGCCATTTGTAGGCCGAGAGGTCAAGGCTGCCGCTCGTGGTGGCCGCAGCGTTGTTGTCGGTGACGAGGCTGTATTCGACATCGCCTGCACGCTCGCTGCCCGTAGCCGGCGCATAGCCGTTCAGGGTGAGCGTCTTGCCTGCTGCCATCTGGAAGAGGTGTGCCTTCTTCTGCATGACGTTGCCGAGCCATGCGGATACACTGCCGCCGGTCGGCTTCTCAACGGTGCTGTAGTCAAGCGTCGTATTCTCGTTGAGCGTCAGCACGGTATCGCCGTCGGCAACGCTCGAACCAAGGTTGAACTTGATTTTTGAGAAGCCGGCGAGGCTGCCGACTGCGGCGCCCTTGCTCTTGATGTCGAGGGCGTTGTCCGTCGCCGACTTGTTGCCGCCGTAGAGCTTGCCCGTGACGTGCACGTTCGCATCGTGCGTGCCGTCGCCAATGGTGATTGTGTTGCCCGTGGTCGTGCCGGAGCCGGCGGCGAAGCCTGCGTAGACGTCACCTGCGACCGTGCCGCTGTAGAGGTTGACCTTGTTGCCCGTAGCGGCGCCGCTTGCCGAGGCGTGCGTGAGCGCGCCTGCGTAGAGGTTTCCTGTGACGGTCGCGCCCTTGAGGTCGACGGTGTTGCCCGTGGCGTTGCCTGCCTGTGCGCGGACATCTGCACCGTAGCCGTCAACTACGGTCGCGCCGGCATGAAGTTCGAGCGTGTTTTCTGCTGCATCGCCGTTGGTCTTGTAGCCGCCCGCGCCGCTTCCGGCTTCAAGGTTCTGCACGAGGCCGCCGTAGGCTGCCGTCGTAAGGCTGCCGCCCATGACCTTGAGCGAGTTCTTCTCGACTTTGTTGCCGACCTTCGTGCGGCCGCCCCATGCTTCCGTATTCGCACCCGTGCTGTAAACGGGATGGTTGTTGGCGAAGCGGTAGCCGATGACTTCGACCTTTTTCGCCGTCGCCGTCTCATTGTCGGTGTTGAGGACGTATTCGTAATCGCCATCCCTCTTGGTCTCCCTGGCACGCGCTGCATCATAGTTCGTGAATGTGACGTCGTTCACACTGTCGACGAGCGTCAGGATATGGTTCGTCGTGGGGCTTGCCGTGACGGCGTCGAGGTTCTTGAGCTTCATTTTCGACCAGTCGATCGATGTGTTCGCCCCATTCGTCAGTCTCAGCAGGGTATCGCCGTGGCTGACGTTGTGCGCGGCATCGAAGTTGACGTTTTCGAAATTCTTGACGTCTGCGGCATTTGCCTGGCGGCTGTTGACGTTCAGGGTGTTGCCTGCAGCGCCGCTGTTGCCTCCCCAGATCGTGCCGACGCTCGTGCCTGCGGCGACGGCATTCGTCGCCGTGCCGAGGTTGACGGTATTGCCCGTCGCCTTACCTGCCTGCGCGAAACCGCCGTAAACGTCGTGCAGCGTGCCGCCCGTGATGTTGACGATGTTGTCCTTGACGAAGCCGCTGCCGTTCGTGCGGCCGCCGTAGACGCTGCCGCCCACGCTGCCGCCCGTGAGGTTGACCTGGCTTTCCGTGACGCTTCCCATCGCACCTGTATCGGCGATCTGCCCGCCGTAGACGTCTCCCGTGACCGCGCCGCCTGTGACATCGACTCGGCTCTTCAAGGCGCTTCCCGTCGCACCTGCAGCCGTAAGCGACGCACCGTAGACGTGGCTGACCGTGCCGCCCGAAATCTTGGCGGTGTTCTCCGAGGCACTTCCTGCCTTCGTGCGCACCTGGGCACCGTAGGCGTTGGCGACGGTGCCGCCCGTGATGTTGACGGCGTTCTTCTCGGCGTCTCCCGTCGTAGCGGAGGGCTTGTTGTTGATGACGAGGCCGCCGTAGGCTGCCGTCGTGATCGTGCCGCCCGAGACGGTGAGCGTGTTCTTCTCGACCTTGTTGCCAATGTTCGTGCGTCCCGCCCAGGCTTCATTGTGCGCGGAAATTTCGTTGTACGTCGCCGCATGGTTCTTGAACTTGAAGCCCGCGGCCATGACCTGCGTCGACGATGCCGTATGGTTCGCCGTGTCGATCGTGAACTCGAAATCGCCGCTCGTCGTGCTCTTGACACCACCCGACGCCGTATAGGTGTTCGTCGCACCCTGCTGGAAGCTGATGCCGTTCGCATTCTCCATGAGGACGAGATTGTATGCTTCGTATGTCTTGATCGGCGCGTTGAACTTCTCGGCGTTGACGTCGAGCTTCCTCCAGTCGAGGTTCCCTGTCGCACCCGAATTGAGACGCAGTACGGGCGTACTCTGCGTGAGCGCATGGCTGTTAAGGTTGAAGTTCAGATGATCAAAGTTCTTGATGTTGCCGGCCTGCGCGTTCGTGTTGATGTTCAAGGTGTTGTCTGTCACATCCGCCTTGTTGCCACCGAAAACCGTGCCCGCGATGTTCGTGCCTGCGGCGAGATTGTGCTCGCCGTCGCCGAGGTTGACGGTGTTGCCCGTGGTCTTGCCCGAGCCGTTCGTGAAGCCTGCGTAGATGTCGCCCGATACCGTACCGCCCGTAACGGTGACGGTGCTCGCTGTCGCACTGCCCGTCGCCGCGCCGTCGGCAATGTGGCTGCCGTAGACGCTTCCTGTGACGGTGCCGCCCTTGATCTCGACCTTGTTCTTCGTCGCGCTTCCCGTTGCGCCTGCAGCACTCAGCGATGCGCCGTAGAGGCTACCGTTGACCGTGCCTGCGTTGAGCGTGGCGGTGTTTTCTGTCGCGCTTCCCGATTTCGTGCGCACCTGGGCGCCGTAGGCGTTGAGGGTGTTCGCACCCGCGTTGAGGATGAGGCTGTTCTTTTCGGCATCGCCCGTGGTCTTGAGGTTGCCGTGATCGTCGCGCTTGAAGTTTTCGGCAAGGCCGCCGTAAGCCGCCTGCGTGAGCGTGCCGCCCGAGACGGTCAGCTTGTTGTTCTGCACCTTGTTGCCGACCTTCGTGCGGCCGCCCCATGCTTCGGCTTTCGTGCCGTCCGCCGCCGTGAAAGCGGCATTTTGCTTGTTCTGGAATTGGTATGCTTCAAGATCGATAGAATTCGCGGCGTTCGCCGTATGGTTGTCCGTGTCGATGACGTACTCGAGGTCGCCCTGGGTTCTCTCTTTTGCGCCGTGCGAGGCGTAGGTGTTCGTCGCGCCTTTCATGAAGCTGATGCCGTTTGCGTTCTCCATGAGCTTGACGCGGTAGGCTTCGTAGCTCTTCGGCGCAGCGGCAAGAGCCGTCGTGTCGACTTCGAGCTTCGACCAGTCGAGCTCCGTCGTCTGTGCACCTCCCGTGAGTCGCAGGAGAGCATTCGCGGGGTTGAAGGCACTGCTCTTCAAGGTGAGCTTGACGCTTTCAAAGTTCTTGATGTTGCCCGCCTGGGCATTGGTCTTGACGTCCAGGGTGTTGCCCGAAGCGTCCGCCTTATTGCCGCCATGGATCGTGCCCGTGACAGAGATCGCGCCGATGTTCGTGCCGTCGCCGAGGTCGACGGTGTTGCCCGTCGTCGCACCTGAGCCGTTCGTGAAACCGCCGTAGATGTCGCCCGATACCGTGCCGCCCGTGACGGTGACGGTGCTCGCTGTCGCACTGCCCGTCGCCGCGCCGTCAGCGATGTGGCTGCCGTAGACGCTTCCTGTGACGGAGCCGCCTTGGAGTTCGACCTTGTTCTTCGTCGCGCTTCCCGTCGCGCCCGTAGCGCTCAGCGATGCGCCGTAGAGATTGCCGTTGACTGTGCCGGCATTGAGTGTGGCGGTGTTTTCCGTCGCGCTGCCCGATTTCGTGCGCACCTCAGCACCGTAGGCGTTGAGAGTGTTCGCGCCCGTGTTGAGGATAAGGCTGTTCTTTTCGGCGTCGCCCGTGGTCTTGGGGTTGCCGTGGGCATCCAACTCGGTGTTCGAGACGAGTCCGCCGCGCGCGACAAGCGTCGCACTGCCGCCCGTCAAGGTCAACTTGTTGTTCTGCACCTTGTTGCCGATGCGCGAGCGTCCGCCCCATGCGTCCGTGGCCGTGCCGCCTGCATAAGTCGTCGTGTTGTTCTGGAAGCGATATCCTCTGAGGTAGATGTTTTGGGTCGTCACGCTGTTGCCGTCGGTCATGATGTCGGCTTCGTAGTCCGACGAATGGATACGGCCGCGCGTTCCTGTCGTGCTGTAGTTCGCAAGGTTGATGTTGTTCGCCGTATGGTGCATGAGCGTCAAGATCGTGTCACTCGT
The DNA here is from genome assembly GCF_000208405.1 of Selenomonas sputigena ATCC 35185. Taxonomy (NCBI): domain Bacteria; kingdom Bacillati; phylum Bacillota; class Negativicutes; order Selenomonadales; family Selenomonadaceae; genus Selenomonas; species Selenomonas sputigena. The sequence continues at coordinate 1,619,576 of NC_015437.1, forward strand.
GGCGCTTGCATTGAGGCTGTCGAGGTTGTCGACGTGGAGTTTCTTCCAGTCGAGACTCGTCGCGCCACCGTTCAGGGTCAGGAGGGTGTCGCCTGTCTGGATGTGGCTGCTCGTCGCCTTGAAGTTGACCGTGTCAAAATTGGCAATGTTGCCCGCGGTCACGGAGTCGTAGACGTTGAGCGTGTTGTTCGTGGCGGTCGGTTTGCTGCCGCCGTAAATCGTGCCGATCGTCGTGCCTGAGGCGACGGCGTTCGTCGCCGTGCCGAGGTTGACGGTGTTGCCCGTGGTCACGCCCGTGCCATTCGTGAAGCCGCCGTAGACGTCGGTCATCGAGCCGCCCGTGATGGTCACGGTGTTGCCTGTGGCGCTTCCCGTCGCCGAGGCATAGGAGAGGTAGCCGCCGTAGACTTTGCCGTAGCCTGCGCCCGTGACGGCGCCGCCCGAGATCGTGACCTTGTTGCCCGTGGCGCTTCCCGTCTGCACGGAGGTGAAACCGCCGTAGATGGTGCGCACCGTACCTGCCTTGAGGTTGACGGTGTTTCCCGTACTGTCGTTCTTCGCCGCAGCCGTCGTACCCGTGCCTGCCGTCCAGCCGCCGTAGGCGTCACGATGCGTCGTGCCGTTGATCGTGAGCGTGTTGTTCGTTGTCGTGTTGCCGATGACGGAGCGGCCGGCCCAGATGTCTGCCAGAGCACTTCCTGTCGTCGGTGTCGTATTGGCATCCTTGAACTGGTAACCGCCGTAGAGGATCTGCTTCGCCGTCGCCGTGTTGGTGTCGGTGTCGATGGTGTATTCGTGCGTGCCGGTCGAGGAGATTTCTTTCGCGCCCGTGTAGTGGTCGACGTTGATGCCCGTCATGTTCTGCAGGAGGACGGACTGCCCGCTCGGCGCGTTGCCCGTATGCTTGAACTTGCTCCAGTCGAAGTTCGTCACCGCGCCGCCGACGAGGTTCAGCATGGGGTTCGCCTGGTTGAAGGTCGCGTTGAAGTTGAATTTGACCATGCCAAAATTGGCGATGTTGCCCGCCGTAGCATTGGTATTGACATTGAGAACATTGTCCGTATCCGTCGTCCCGCTGCCGCCCGAGATCGTGCCCGTGACGGTGGTGACGGCATTCGTCGTGCCGTCACCGAGGTTGACGGTGTTGCCCGTCGTAGCGCCCGATGCCGCGTGTCCGCCGTAGACATTGCCACCGACGGTGCCACCATTGAGGTTCAGCGTATGGCCCGTCGCCGCGCCCGTGCCGGCAGTCTTGCCGCCGTAGACATCGCCTGTAATCGTGCCGCCCGTCAGCGTGATCTTGCTGCCCGTGGCGTTTCCCGCGCCCGTCGCGACATCGCTGCCGTAGACGGAACCTGCAATAGTGCCGCCCGAGACCTTGACTTCGCTCTCCGAAAGAGAGCCGCTTCCCGCCGTATGGGCACCATAAAGAGAGCCGCTCAAGCTGCCGTTCGCAACCTCGGCCTTGTTCTTTCTCGCATTTTTCGTATTCGTCGCTTGGGCGAGATCGACGCCATAGGCATTGTTGACCGTGCCGCCCGTGATCTTGACACTATTTTCCTCGGCCTCGCCGGCAGCCGTCATGACTTTTGCGCCATAGGCATTGGCAACCGTGCCGCCCGCGACTTCAAGCTCGTTCTTCTTGGCATCGCCCGCATCCTGGAACGTGCCGTCGGTCTTATGCTTCTTGTTCTCAACGAGTCCACCGTAAGCCGCCGTATTGAGCGTGCCGCCTGTGACGATGAGCTTGTTGTCCGTGACGGTCTGGCCACTCGCCGTGCGCCCCGCCCATGCCTCCGCATGTGCGGACGTCTCGTTGTACGTCGCCGTATGATTGCGGAAGCGGAAGCCGTCGACGTAGACGTCCTGCGCGGAAACCGAGCCGGTCGCCGTGTCGATGATGTATTCGAAGTCGCCGACGATCTTCTCCTTGGCTCCGATCGGCAGGTAGGTGTCTGTCGTGCCCTTCGTGAAGCTGATGCCCGAGCCGTTGTGCAGCGCCGTGAAGAGACGTGCGTTGTATGTGCTCGGTGTAAACGGATGATAGCTGCCGGGCACGACCTCGACGCCCGCCCAATCGAGGCCATTCGTCGCACCGCCGCTGAGCGTGAGGAGCTGATCGGTCTGAGCGATTGTCCCCATGCCGCCGAGGTTGAACTTCATCTTGCCAAAGTTCTTGATGTTGCGCACCGTCAATCCCTTCGCATTGACATTGAGCAGGTTGTCCGTAAAGACGTCGTTCGTCGTGCCGCTCGCCGCGCCGCCATAGAGGAAGACGTTCTGCAGGGTGGTCGACGTCAAAGATCCATCACTCTTGCCAAGATTGATGGTGTTGCCCGTCGCCTTGCCCGTACCGTTCGTGTAGCCACCGTAGATTTCGTTGCTGCCGCCGAACGTGCCGCTCTCGATGTTGATCGTATTGCCCGAGGCGTTGCCCGCCGACACATTGTTCGGCGGCGTAAGTGCGGCATTCGTCGCGATGTATCCGCCATAGAGCTTGCCACCCGCATTGAGCGTGCCGCCCTTGATATTGACGGTATTGTTCTTCGCATCGGCGTTCTTCGTGGTGTCGACAGCTGTCGGATCATCTTCATCCGTCGGATGAAGAAGCAGATTCCGACCTTCGGTATAGCCTGCATAGCCCGTCGTTACAGAAGCGCCGTCAAGGAGATTGAGCGTATTGAAATCCGAGCCGCCATTCAAAGCCTTCGTATAGCCGGCACGCGCCGTGGTGAAAGTAAGAGGCGTCGAACCATTCTTTTTGAGATTCAGCGTATTGTGGTTCGTCGTATTGCCATAGATAGAGATACCCGCATGGATGTCGGTACTGCTGCTCGTCGTCGGCGTTTCCGTGGCATTCTGGAAACGGTTGCCGTCGAGTGTGAGGACGGAAGCAGACACCGTACCCGTACCCGTCACATTCGCCTTCTTGCCAAATTCGTAGTCACCTGCGGTACCGACAAGGGTCGGAGCATAGTTGGTCAGTGTGAAACCTGCCCCCGTGTAGAGCGTGAGTGTCGGAATGTTGACTCCATGAGCAGATAGAGCCGGCGCCCACGACGTGATGCCTTTGACAGCAATCTTGTTCCAATCAAAATTCTGAGTAGTATTGATACCACGAAGCATCGTATCTCCCGATGCAATATTAGAATCAAGGACGAACTTCATCTTTTCAAAGTTCCTGACATTATAGACCTCGTTCCCCTTGCCCTTCACCTGCAGGAGGTTTCCCGTCACGTAATCTTTGCCGCTGCCTGTTCCGCCGCCTCCGTAAACGCTCAGATAATAGTTCGTATTTCCACCAGCCGCTCCGGTCAACGTGACCGTATTGTCCGTCGCATTGTTCTTTTCCGACCATCCGCCATAAACAGTCGCATGACCCGAACTTGACACCGTATCCTTCAGGATGACTTCGTTGCCTGTCGAATCTCCACTCGTCGATTGCGTATAACCGCCATACAGCGTGCGCCCATTGATATTTCGTCCATCCACCGTAAGGGTGTTATTTTTCGTCGTATTGCCCAGCGTGGATGTCCCAGCGTAAATACCGGCCCCATACAAAACGCTAGGCGCTGGCAATGCAGGCGAAGACGGCTTCGTATCATACGTCACCTTTGCATTTTGAAACTGGTTTCGATCAAAGTAGATTTCCGAGGCACTGACAGTTCCAACCGCCCCAGGTGTACTTGTATTCGTCGTAATGCCATATTCGAAGTTGCCGCTCACTCCATTGGAGGAAGACGTTCCATAATTATCCAAAGTGAGTGTGGAACCCGTATAAAGAACGATGCGTTTCGATCCCACACTGCCGTTTCCCCATGTCGAGGCATCGCCCACGCTGATCTTGTCCCAATCAAATGCTTGAACGGCATTGATACCACGAAGCATCGTATCTCCTGCTGCAACGGTAGTATCAAGGACGAACTTCATCTTTTCAAAGTTTCCGACATTATAGACCTCATTCCCCTTGCCCTTCACCTGCAGGAGATTTCCCGTCACATGATTCTTGCCGCTGCCGTTTCCGCCGCCTCCGTAAACGCTCAGATAATAGTTCGTATTTCCACCAGCCGCTCCGGTCAACGTGACCGTATTGCCCGTCGCATTGTTCTTTTCCGACCATCCACCATAAATAGTCGCATGAGTCGAACTTGACACCGTATCCTTCAGGATGACTTCGTTGCCCGTCGAATCGCCGCTCGTCGATTGCGTATAACCGCCATACAGGATGCGCCCATTGATATCGCGTCCATCCACCGTAAGAGTGTTATTTCTCGTCGTATTGCCCAGCGTGGACGTTCCCGCGTAAATCGCACCCCCATATAAACCGCCTGCCGGCGGCAGCGTTGGCGACGACGCATCCGTATCATACGTCACTTTTGCGTTTTGAAACTGGTTGCGGTCAAAGTAGATCTGCGTAGCAGTAACAGGCGTCCCCACTGCTCCTGGAGTACCTGTATTCGTTGTGACGCCATATTCGGAGTTGCCATCCGCACTTATCCCATTAGAAGTGGATGGCCCATAGTTATTCAAGGTGATGGTCGAACCATCATACAGAATGACCCGCTTGGATGCCGCACCACTATTTCCCCATGTCGAGGCATCGCCCACGCTGATCTTGTCCCAATCAAATGCTTGAACGGCATTGATACCGCGAAGCATCGTATCTCCTGCTGCAAGGGTAGTATCAAGGACGAACTTCATCTTTTCAAAGTTTCCGACATTATAGACCTCATTCCCCTTGCCCTTCACCTGCAGGAGATTTCCCGTCACATGATTCTTGCCGCTGCCGTTTCCGCCGCCTCCGTAAACATTCAGATAATAATTTGAACTTCCACCAGCCGCTCCAGTTAGAGTGACCGTATTGCCTGTCGCATTGTTCTTTTCCGACCATCCGCCATAAACATACGTCTGAGAAGAATTCGCCACCGTATCCTTCAGGATGACTTCGTTGCCCGTCGAATCGCCGCTCGTCGACTGCGTATAACCGCCATACAGCGTGCGCCCATTGATATTTCGTCCATCCACCGTAAGGGTGTTCTTTTTCGTCGTATTGCCAAGCGTGGATGTCCCAGCGTAAATCGCGCCCCCATACAAACCGCTTGCCGGCGGCAATGCTGGCGATGACGAATCTGTATCATACGTCACTTTTGCATTTTGAAATTTGTTGCGGTCAAAGTAGATTTGCGTGGCAGTAACAGACGTCCCCACTGCTCCCGGAGTACCTGTATTCGTTGTGACGCCATATTCGGAGTTGCCATCCGCACTTATCCCATTAGAAGTGGATGGCCCATAGTTATTCAAGGTGATGGTCGAACCATCATACAGAATGACCCGCTTGGATGCCGCACCACTATTTCCCCATGTCGAGGCATCGCCCACGCTGATCTTGTCCCAATCAAATGCTTGAACGGCATTGATACCGCGAAGCATCGTATCTCCTGCTGCAACGGCAGTATCAAGGACAAACTTCATCTTTTCAAAGTTTCCGACATTATAGACCTCATTCCCCTTGCCCTTCACCTGCAGGAGATTTCCCGTCACATGATTCTTGCCGCTGCCGTTTCCGCCGCCTCCGTAAACGCTCAGATAATAGTTCGTATTTCCACCAGCCGCTCCGGTCAACGTGACCGTATTGCCCGTCGCATTGTTCTTTTCCGACCATCCACCATAAATAGTCGCATGAGTCGAACTTGACACCGTATCCTTCAGAATGACTTCGTTTCCCGTCGAATCGCCGCTCGTCGACTGCGTATAACCGCCATACAGTCTGCGCCCATTGATATCGCGTCCATCCACCGTAAGGGTGTTCTTTTTCGTCGTATTGCCAAGAGTGGATGTCCCAGCGTAAATCGCACCCCCATATAAACCGCCTGCCGGTGGCAGCGTTGGCGACGACACATTATACGTCACCTTTGCATTTTGAAACTGGTTTCGATCAAAGTAGATTTCCGAGGCACTAACAGTTCCAACCGCCCCAGGTGTACTTGTATTCGTCGTAATGCCATATTCGAAGTTGCCGCTCACTCCATTGGAGGATGATGTTCCATAATTGTTCAGGGTGAGTGTGGAACCCGTATAAAGAACGATGCGTTTTGATCCCGTACTGCCGGTTCCCCATGTCGAGGCATTGTCCACGCTGACCTTGCCCCAATCAAATGCTTGGACGGTATTGATACCGCGAAGCATTGTATTTCCTGCTGCAACGGTAGAATCAAGGACGAACTTCATCTTTTCAAAGTTTCCGACATTATAGACCTCATTCCCCTTGCCTTTCACCTGCAGGAGATTCCCGGTCACATAATCCTTACCGCTGCCGTTTCCATCGCCTCCGTAAACGCTCAGATAATAGTTCGTATTTCCACCAGCCGCTCCGGTCAACGTGACCGTATTGCCCGTCGCATTGTTCTTTTCCGACCATCCGCCATAAATAGTCGCATGAGTCGAACTTGACACCGTATCCTTCAGGATGACTTCGTTGCCTGTAACTAATCCAAGTCCTGATGTATAACCACCGTATAGGCGACGTCCATTGATATTAAGTCCAGTAATCGTCAGTTTATTACTATATACATTTCCAGGATCCGTGGAAGAAGGAGTGATGGCTCCGCCCGCAATCGGATCAACAGGTAGCGTGTCCCCCGTATGATACGTCACATCCCCGCCCGTCACATCCGCAGCATCAACATGCTCAAAAGACATTTGTCCCCCCCCTACATACAAAGCAACCGCCAGCGAAAGCGCTTTCCAGCGTTTTGAATTCCCTTTCTTGAACATGACTTTCTCTCCCTTTCCCATGAAGCTCAGGTGTTCGGTACTCATAGATTTATAGTCCCATTATATCTCATTAAAATTTAACAGTCAATTATTTTTCATGAAGATATGTGGATCTATACAAAAAAAGAAGCGCTGTATCAACAGCGCCCCTTAAAACTATTCTCCCAATTTTACCATGAAGCCCCAAGAGGTCAAGACGCAGGCGCAGACCGATTGGCTAGGCTTCTGTAAGGGCGACGCATAATGTCCACAAAGTGGACGTTTGCGCGTGTAGTTCACTCACATTAAGAAAATTTGTGTAATCTTTGACTGCATCATCTGCGTGCCCCATGTCTTTTTCAAAGCAGACTGTGCAGTCTGCCGATCTCCCGGATCTTGTCCATGGAGATGTCTGACACACGCGCGATCATTTCCAGCGGCAGCTTCTCGCATCAAATCCCGAGGACGACCGCAATGTTTCGCTCTTCTCAACCACGCTCCATGCCGCACTCCATGCCGTACTCCATGCCGCGTGCCATGCCGCGTGCCTCAGCTTCTTTTGCAAGTTCTCCTGCGAAATCCCTCGCGAGTTTCTCCATCGCTTCACACATAGCACTCGCCCCTTCCTCTGTTTCTTTGAAATACCTCACTCGTTCTGCCAGCACATCATAGTACATATCTTCCGGTCGCGTACAGCGGAAATCGTGCATCAGTCTACCCAGCGGAGTATCCTCATCCACCATCGCGCTGTTAACATAGCGGATATGCGATCCATCTATGAAGTCTCCTGCGCGACAAGGAAATGAGCCGCCTCTCTCCCCCCTGCGTCGCTCACCGCACCTTTTTCGCATAGATGCCGAAGAGCGGCACGTCATCGTAGCGAAGGCTTTCGTCGCCATGCACAAGGGGCGCGATGTCAGCGTCGTATTGCACGGAAAAACCGAGTTTTTCGAGGAGAGCTGCATCCCAAAGGGGACGGCGATGCGTGCTGACGCGAAGCTCGTCTTTGATCTTGTTGCATTCAATGAGAAGCGCCTCGCAGATGCCCGTGTGTACAGAATCCTGGGCATCTGCTGCCGAAAATGTCGTCTCTCCGTAATCCGAATCGAAGTTCAGGAGCATGCCGCCCGCCCTGAGCACGCGACGCCACTCGCGATACGCCTGCATCGCATCGGGCAGCGTCCATGTGAGATTGCGGCTGATGACGACATCGAAGGATTCGTCGGAAAAGTCGAGCTGCTGCGCATTCATCTTCCGAAGATCGGCCCAGCAACCGAACGCCGCGAGGTTCTTCTGTGCCTCATCGATCATGCCCGCCGACATGTCGATGCCCGTGACCTCGTGTCCCATGCGCGTGAGCAGCACAGCAAAGAAGCCTGCACCCGTGCCGACGTCGAGGATGCGCAGCGGTTTTTTCTCGGGCAAATGAGACGCTATGAACTTTTGCCAACGTGCAGCGTCGGAGCCTTCGAGTTCCCTTCGCCGCACGGCGGAGAACTTCGGGCTCCTCGCGTCCCAGTAGCTTTCTATGCGCCTTTCCAGCGCTTCTTCCTTCTGCAGCATTTCCTGCGTTTTCATCTATATTCTCCTGCTCCTAGAATTCCTCGTTGATTGGTCACCGTGCACGCATAAAAAAGCAGGGAGACGAAGAAGCCGCCTTGCGGCGCTTCTCCATATCCCTGCTTTTCTTCGGCTTTCTTAAACAAGCTCCAACAGCGCCATCGGCGCGGCATCACCGCGACGGGGGCCGAGCTTCAGGATGCGCGTGTAGCCGCCCGGACGCTCCGTGTACTTTGCAGCGATATCGCTGAAAAGCTTACGGACTGCTTCTTCATCGCCAATATCGGCAATCGCCTGACGACGAGCGGCAAGGTCGCCACGCTTTGCCAGCGTGATGAGCTTTTCCGCAAGGCTACGGACTTCCTTCGCCTTCGCTTCCGTCGTCTCGATGCGCTCATGCTTGAAGAAGGAGGCCAAGATGCTGCGGAAGAGTGCCTTGCGGGCACTCGAATTACGCCCTAATTTTCTATAGCTCATGGTTTATCCCTCTCTTATTCTTCTTCTTTCTTCAATGTCAAGTCGTACTCTTCAAGCTTCTTCTTGACTTCTTCCAAGGATTTCCTGCCGAGGTTCCTGACCTTCATCATGTCTTCTTCCGTCTTCGAGACAAGATCTGCGACCGTGTTGATGTTCGCGCGCTTCAGGCAGTTGAAGGAACGCACGGAGAGGTCGAGATCGTCAATCGTCGTCTCAAGAACCTTGGAAGCATCCGGCTCCTCAGGCTCGGGAGGAGCAATCTCCTCCTCTTCCTCAATCTCTGGAATGCCCGCCATGTTTTGGAAGAGCTTGAAGTGCGAGATGAGGATGCTCGCCGCGCGGCTCACGCCCTCTTCGGGGCGGATAGATCCATCCGTCCACACGTCGAGGATGAGCTTGTCATAGTCGGTGACGTTGCCCACGCGCGTATCCTGCACGGTGTAGTTGACGCGCTGGATCGGGGAAAAGATGGAGTCGATCGGAATGACGCCGATGACATGATCGGGCTTCTTGTTCTTCTCCGCTGCCACATAGCCTTTGCCGCGCTCGACAATCATTTCCATGTGCAGCTCTCCGTCCTCGTTGAGCGTCGCGATGTGAAGATCGGGGTTCAAGATCTCGACGTCGGGATCGGTAATGATGTCCGCCGCCGTGATTTCCTTCTCGCCCTTGACGTCGAGGCGAAGAACGCGCGGCTCTTCGCTGTACATCTTGAAGCAGAGCGACTTGAGGTTCAGCACGATGTTCGTCACATCATCGCGGACGCCCGGAATGGTGGAGAACTCGTGCAGTACGCCGTCGATGCGGATCGAGGTGATCGCAGCGCCCGGCAGGGATGACAAGAGGATGCGCCGCAAGCTGTTGCCGAGGGTCGTGCCGTAGCCACGCTCCAAAGGCTCGCAGACGAACTTCCCATAACGATTATCTTCGCTGATTTCCACTATCTCGATCTTTGGCTTTTCGATCTCGATCATCTGGGATAACCCTCCTCCATTGTTCTCATGCAGTCGATCATATTGATAAGTACCGGCAAGAGATTATCTGGAGTACAGCTCGACGATCGCCTGCTCGTTGACGGGGACGTCGATCTCATCGCGGCTCGGATAGCGCGTGACCGTGCCGCTGAGCTTCGCGCCGTCGGCAGCGAGCCATGCGGGAAGGTTCAGAGGCTTGTAGTTCTCGGCGAGCGCCTTGAAGAACGCATTCGAGCGGCTCTTCTCGTCGATCGTGATCTCATCTTCGGCACGAACGAGCGCGGACGGAATGTCGAGGCGCTTGCCGTTGACACGGATGTGACCGTGCGTCACGAGCTGACGAGCCTGACGGCGCGTCTGCGCGAGACCGAGGCGGTATACGACGTTGTCGATGCGGCGCTCCAGGAGACCGAGGAGGTTCTCACCCGTGACGCCCGGCATCGTCTTCGCCTTCTCATAGTACTTGCGGAACTGCTTCTCAAGAACACCGTAGATGAACTTCGCCTTCTGCTTTTCCTTGAGCTGCATGCCATACTCGCTGACCTTGCGGGCCTGGCGGCGCGGCTGACGCTTGGACTGGCGGCTGATGCCGACCATGCCCGGCTCAATGCCGAGCGAACGGCAGCGCTTGAGGGTTGCGGATCTATCAATAGCCATATTTCTTCTGCACCTCCATCAAACTCTTCTGCGCTTCGGCGGACGGCAGCCGTTGTGCGGAATCGGGGTGACGTCCTTGATCATGTTGACTTCAAGGCCCGTCGCCTGCAGGGAGCGGATCGCGGCTTCACGGCCGGCGCCGGGGCCCTTGACATAGACCTCGACCTGCTTCAAGCCGTGCTCCATCGCGGCCTTCGCCGCGACTTCCGCCGCCATCTGTGCAGCGAACGGCGTGCTCTTTCTGGAGCCGCGGAAGCCGAGGCCGCCCGCGCTCGCCCACGAGAGGGCATTGCCGCTCTTGTCCGTCAGCGTGACGATCGTGTTGTTGAAGGTGGAGCTGATATGCGCAACGCCATATTCAATGTTCTTGCGGTCTTTTTTCTTCGTCCGCGTCGTTTTCTTTACTGCCACTCAATGACCCTCCCTTTTATTTGTCCTTCTTCTTGCCTGCGATGGCCTTTCTCGGGCCTTTGCGCGTGCGGGCATTGTTCTTCGTGTTCTGTCCGCGCACGGGAAGTCCCAGGCGGTGACGACGACCGCGGTAGCAGCCGATATCGACGAGACGCTTGATCGCCATCTGACGCTCACGGCGAAGATCGCCCTCGACGATCGCTTCCTTGTCGATGACGTCGCGCAGTTTCACGACTTCATCTTCCGTCAGGTCGCGCGTGCGCGTGTCGGGGTTGACGCCTGCCAGCTTCAGGAGCTTCTGGGAGGTCGTCAGGCCGATCCCATAGATATATGTCAAAGCAATCTCGATTCTCTTGTCACGCGGTAAATCCACACCGGCGATACGTGCCATAGAAAAGCACCTCCTTAACCTTGTCTCTGCTTATGCTTCGGGTTTTCGCAAATGACCATGACGCGTCCCTTGCGCTTGATGATCTTGCATTTTTCGCAAATCCGTTTGACGGACGGCTTGACTTTCATTGACTTTGCCTCCTTCTGCGCTGCCTGCCGAATAGCGGCCGCGTCTACTTGAAACGATAGGTGATGCGGCCGCGCGTCAGGTCGTAAGGCGTAAGCTCAATCGTGACCTTGTCGCCGGGAAGGATGCGGATGAAATTCATACGGATCTTCCCCGAGACGTGCGCCAGGACGACGTGACCGTTTTCCAGCTCGACTTGAAACATCGCGTTGGGCAGCGCTTCCAGCACTTTGCCCTCAACTTCGATTACATCTTGTTTTGACATGAGCTTCTCCCTCTCTGAAATTGGGTTGGGCGAAAGCTGTCCATCTTCCGTGAAAGGAGCGTTCCGCATCGGGAATTGCCCATGCCCAACATCGTATTTTCTCGGACGCCAAACCCGCGCCCGCCGTGACGCTCTCGCGTCTTTATCGTTCGGTGGCTCTCGGACACGCAGCTTCAGCCTTTCAAGGCGGCGATCATGGCGGCCTTGACATCGTCAATGGGCTGCCTGCCGTCGATCTCCTTGTAGACGCCTGCCTTCTCGTAGTAGGCGATCAAGGGCTTCGTCTGCGCCTCGTAAACGGAGAGGCGATTCTTCATCGTCTCCTCGCTGTCGTCTGCACGCTGGTAGAGGTCGCCCGCGCATGTGTCGCAAACCCCCGCCTTCTTGGACGGGTTAAACTTCACATGGTAGGTCGCGCCGCAGGATTTGCAGATGCGGCGTCCGACGGCGCGCTCGATGAGGTCCGCCGCCGGCACCGTGATGTTGAGGGCTGCGGTGAGGGATAGCCCCAGCTCTTTGAGGATGCCCGTAAGGGCGTCCGCCTGCTCTGCCGTGCGCGGAAAACCGTCGAGGATGAAGCCCTTCTTGCAGTCGGGCTTCGCGAGCCGCTCCTTTACGATGCCGATCGTGACCTCGTCCGGCACGAGCTTGCCGGCGTCCATGCAGGCCTTCGCCTGCAGCCCAAGCTCCGTCCCTTCCTTCACGGCGGCGCGGAACATGTCGCCCGTCGAGATGTGCGGAATGCCGAACTCTTTCACGAGATTGGCCGCCTGCGTGCCTTTGCCGGCGCCCGGCGGACCCATTAACAGGATATGCATCAAAGGACTCCTCCTATTTCATGAAACCTTGGTAATGGCGCATGACCACCATGGATTCGATCTGCTTCATCGTGTTCAGCGCAACCCCGACGACGATGAGCAGTGCCGTGCCGCCGAAGTACACACCCTCGATGTGGGTCGCGCCCGCGACGAGGTTCGGCAGCACTGCGATGAATGCCAGGAAGAACGCGCCTGCCAGCGTGATGCGCGTCATGACAGTATCGAGATATTCTTCCGTCGGCTTGCCCGGACGTATGCCCGGGATGAAGCCACCGTATTTTTTCAGGTTCTCTGCCATATCCGATATCTTTACAGTAACCGCGGTATAAAAGTACGTGAAGAAGATGATGAGCAGCGCGTAGATGCTGGTCTGCAGCGGTGTGCCCCACGCAAAATAACCGGCGAGTGTGGTCACCCAGGGAACTTCAATAAACTGGGCGACGGTTACTGGAAACATCAGCACGGATGACGCAAAGATGATTGGGATGACGCCCGCATGATTGACCTTCAGCGGGATATGGCTGGAACTTCCGCCATACGTCTTTTTTCCGACGACCCGTTTCGCGTAGGAAATCGGGACTCTGCGGTTGCCCTCTTGGATGTAGATGACGAACACGATCATCAAGAGAGCGATGACGGCAAAGACGAATGCGTTGAAATAGCTGATCGTCCCCGCCTGCAAATAACTGTAGATCGTGCCGAGATTCTTCGGCAATGCTGCGACGATACCGGCAAAGATGATGAGTGATATGCCGTTTCCGACGCCGTTCGCCGTGATCTGCTCGCCGATCCACATGAGGAATATCGTGCCTCCCGTCAAGGTGATCGCGATGATCAGGATGGAGACGGGACTGGGATTCAAGATCGCCTGCTTCAGACCGATCGACATGCCGACAGCCTGGAAAAAGGCGAGCGCTACAGTCAGGTAGCGTGTGACCTTCGTCGTTTTCTTGTGCCCTTCCTGCCCTTCTTTGGACCATTGCTCCAAAGTCGGAATGACAACCGTGAGAAGCTGCATGATGATCGACGCGTTGATGTACGGCGTGATGCTCATCGCAAAGATGGAAAACTTGCTGAATGCACCGCCGGAAAAGAGATCCAAGAGGCCGAACAGGTTGCCCGTGGCAAACAGCTGCTCAATGGCCGACGGATCGACGCCCGGCACAGGAATGTGCGTACCGAGCCGGAACACGGCGAACATGATGAGCGTGAAGATGACCTTCTGTCTTAGCTCCGGAATCTTGTAGATGTTCGCAAGGGCTGAAAACAATCAGATCACCTCGACTTGTCCGCCTGCCGCCTTGATCTTTTCTTCCGCCGACTTCGTGAAGCCGTTGGCGCGAACCGTGAGCTTCTTCGTGAGTTCGCCCTTGCCGAGAATGCGGATGCCGTCACGGACGTTCTTCAGGATGCCCACTTCGACGAGTGCGACGGGATCGACGACAGCGCCGTCCTCAAAGCGGTTCAAGGTTTCGATGTTGACCTCCGCATAAATCTTGCGGAACACATTATTGAAGCCGCGCTTCGGAAGCCTGCGGTAGATCGGCATCTGGCCGCCTTCGAAGCCCGTGCGGACGCCGCCGCCGCTCCTCGAATTCTGACCCTTGTGCCCGCGGCCTGCGGTCTTGCCGTTTCCGCTGCCGATGCCGCGCCCCACGCGGTTGCGCGTCTTTTTGGAGCCGGGCGCCGGGGACAATTCATGTAACTTCATACTGCTTGCACCTCCTTGTTCTTTCTTATATGTTCTCGACCTTCACGAGATGTTCGACCTTGTGGATCTGTCCCTTCAATGCGTCGTTCATCTCACGCTCCACCGACGAGTTGAGCTTGCGAAGTCCGAGCGAACGAACGGTGGCTCTCTGCGTCTCGGGACGACCGATGAGGCTTCTCGTAAGAGTGATTTTGACCTTTGCCATCGAACTTCCTCCTTAACCTAAGAGTTCCTGCACCGTCTTGCCGCGCAGTTCAGCGACCGCTTCAGCACGCTTGAGCTGCTCGAGACCCTTGACCGTGGCGCGAACCATGTTGTTCGGATTCGACGAGCCAAGAGACTTCGTGAGGATGTCGCGAATGCCCGCAAGCTCCAAGACGGCGCGCGCAGGGCCGCCCGCGATGACGCCGGTACCTTTGGCGGCGGGCTTCAAGAGCACGCGGCCTGCACCGAAGATGCCGATCATCTCGTGCGGAATCGTCGTATCCTTCAAGGAAACCTCGATGAGGTTCTTCTTCGCGTCCTCGATGCCCTTTCGTATTGCCTCGGGCACTTCGCTCGCCTTGCCGAGGCCTGCGCCAACCTTGCCCTTCTTGTTGCCCACGACTACGAGGGCGCTGAAGGAGAAACGGCGGCCGCCCTTGACGACTTTGGCAACGCGGTTGATGTAAACGACCTTCTCCTCAAATTCAGGAGTCTCGTTGTTTCTGTCCCGGTCCCTGTCATGGTTCCTGTCCATTCTAGCCATTCATTTACCTCCTTGCAAGTCAGAATTTGAGGCCTGCCTCGCGCGCTGCTTCCGCGAGCGCCGCGACGCGACCGTGGTAGATGTAGCCCCCGCGGTCAAAGACAACCTCGGTGATGCCCTTTTCAAGTGCGCGTTTTGCGACAGCGGCGCCGACAGCCTTCGCGGCCTCGATGTTGCCGCCGTAGTTCGAGAATCCCTTGTCCTTCGAACTCGCCGAGACGAGCGTCACACCCTTCTCGTCGTCGATCACCTGCGCGTAGATGTTCGCGAGGCTTCTGTATACGTTGAGGCGCGGACGCTCTGCCGTGCCCGAAACGTGGTTACGGACGCGCAGGTGGCGCTTCTGCCTTGCCTTGTTCTTGTCTGCCTTGATCAGCACTATGGTCACTCCTTTCCTTTAAGCTGCCTTATTTCTTCGCCTTGGCGCCGGCCTTACCGACCTTGCGGCGGATGTGCTCGCCCTCGTACTTGATGCCCTTGCCCTTGTACGGTTCAGGCAGGCGATAGCTGCGGATCTTTGCAGCGATGGCGCCGACAGCTTCTTTGTCGATGCCCGAAACGACGATGCTCGTCGCGCTGGGCGCGTCAAGCGTGATGCCTGCGGGCGGCTCGACAATGACGGGATGGGAAAAACCCAAGGAAAGGTTCAGATTCTTGCCCTGCTTCGCGGCACGATAGCCGACGCCGTTGATTTCGAGCGTCTTCTTGAAGCCTTCCGTCACGCCGACCACCATGTTGTTGATGAGCGTACGCGTGAGGCCGTGCAGGGAGCGGTGCTCCTTGTCGTCCGACGGACGCGTGACCGTGAGGACATTGCCCTCGACCGCGATCTTCATGTCCGGATGAAGCTCGCGGAAAAGCTCGCCCTTCGGACCCTTTACTGTCACCTTGTTGACTTCCTCGATCTTGACGGTTACGCCAGCGGGAATCTCAATCGGTGCTCTGCCAATTCTCGACATCTTTTCACCTCCAGACGTTTACCAGACATAGGCGACGACTTCGCCGCCAAGGCCGGCCTTGCGGGCTTCCTTGTCGCTCATGATCCCCTTCGACGTGGAGATGATGGCGATGCCGAGTCCGCCGAGGACGCGCGGCAGCTCATCGTGCTTCGCATAAGCGCGAAGACCAGGCTTCGAGATGCGCTTGATGCCCGTGATGACCTTCTCACGTGCGGGGCCGTACTTGAGGAAAACCGTCAGCATGCCCTGCTTCGAGTCTGCCGTGAAGGTGTAATCCTTGATGAAGCCCTCTTCCTTCAAGACCTCGGCGATTGCCTTCTTGATCTTGGAGGCGGGAATCTCCACCTTGGAGTGGTAGACGGAGTTCGCGTTGCGAACGCGCGTCAGCATATCTGCAATAGGATCAGTCATTACCATGGAACCGATATCCTCCCTTTCATACGTTTCGAGGAAGCAGCGCACAAAGACTGCGGCAGCTTCCTTTCCTTTCGCTCAAAAGCGAATTTTTACCAGCTGGCTTTCGTCACGCCGGGAATGGCGCCGTTGTAGCTCTGCTCGCGGAAGCAGATGCGGCACATGTCGAACTTCCTCATGTAGCCATGCGGACGGCCGCAGATCTTGCAGCGGTTGTGCTGGCGCACCTTGAACTTCGGCTGCTGGCTCCACTTTTCGATCATCGATTTCTTAGCCACAGTTCATACCTCCTTCTTTAAGCCTTGAAGGGCATGCCTAGGAGCTTCAAGAGCTCGCGCGCCTCTTCGTCTTTTTCCGCTGTCGTGACGATGACGATGTTCATGCCGCGCAGCTTGTCAATCTTGTCGTACTCGATCTCGGGGAAGATGAGCTGCTCCTTGAGACCGACCGCATAATTGCCGCGGCCGTCAAAAGCCGTGCTGCTCACGCCGCGGAAGTCGCGGACGCGCGGCAGGGCGACGTTGATGAACTTGTCGAGGAACTGGTACATGCGCGTGCCGCGCAGCGTGACCTTCGTGCCGATCGGCATGCCTTCCCTGAGCTTCCAGGCGGCAAGCGACTTCTTCGCGCGCGTCAGGATGGGCTTCTGCCCCGCAATGATCGTCAGATCATTGACGGCGGAGTCGAGAGCCTTGGGATTGCCGACGGCTTCGCCGACGCCCATGTTGATGATGACCTTCTCGATCTTCGGAAGCTGCATGATGTTCTTGTAGCCGAACTTCTTCGTGAGCTCAGGCACAACTTCGTTCTTGTACTTTTCCTGTAATCTTTCCAAACCGTGCTCCTCCTTCCTCGATTATTTCGTCTGGTCGATGACTTCGCCGCACTTCTTGCAGGCGCGAACCATCTTGCCGTTGACTTCCTTCTTGCCCGTGCGCGCGGCCTTCTTGCAAGCCGGGCATACGAGCATGACCTTGCAGGCGTTCAGAGGGGCTTCCTTCTGGATGATGCCGCCCTGCGGGTACTTCTGGCTCGGCTTCGTATGGCGCTTCACCTTGTTCACGCCCTCGACGACGACCTTGCCCTTCTTCGGCAGAGCCTCGACGATCTTGCCCTCTTTGCCCTTGTCCTTGCCTGCGAGGACGACGACCGTGTCGCCTTTCTTTACGTGCAGTTTCACCTGTGACAAAATAGCGCCTCCTATCAAAGAACTTCAGGAGCCAAGGAAACGATCTTCATGAAATCCTTCTCGCGCAGCTCCCTGGCCACGGGGCCAAAAATACGGGTTCCTCTCGGCGTCTTGTCTTCCTTGATGAGCACGGCGGCGTTCTCGTCGAAGCGGATGAAAGAGCCGTCCGGACGACGGATGCCCTTGACGCTTCGGACGACGACAGCCTTGACGACATCGCCCTTCTTGACCGTGCCGCCGGGGGCTGCTGCCTTGACGGCAGCCACGATAACATCACCGATGTTGGCATACTTGCGGTACGAGCCGCCGAGCACGCGGATGCACATGATCTCTTTTGCGCCCGTATTGTCGCCAACATTCAGCATGGTCTGCTGTTGAATCAATGTATGAACCTCCCTTTCGAGATAGTGGCGAAATTATTTCGCCCTCTCGACGATTTTCACGACTCTCCAGCGCTTGTGCTTCGAGAGCGGGCGGGTCTCCATCAGAGCCACCGTATCGCCGACATGCGCCTCGTTGTTCTCGTCGTGCGCCTGGAACTTCACCGTCTTCTTGACGGCCTTCTTATAGAGCTTGTGCTGCTCAATGTCGACAACGGCGACGACGACGGTCTTGTCCATCTTGTCGCTTACGACCTTGCCGACTCTCGTCTTGCGTTCATTTCTCTCGCTCATCAAAGAGCCTCCTTCCTCTGCATATCAATCAATTCTTCGCCAAGCAAACGTCCTGATTCTCAAGTTCGCGCTGCACCGTCTTGACGCGCGCGATCGACTTCTTGACTTCCTTGATACGCATCGGATTCTCCAGCTGGCCGGTAGCGTGCTGGAAACGGAGGTTAAACAGCTCCTGTTTGAGCGAAGCGAGCTTTTCAACAAGCTCCCCGGCATTCAAGTCGCGTATCTCATTAACCTTCATTTACTTCACCGCCCTCTGCTGCTTTCAGTGACTCCTCGCGCGTGACGAATTTCGTGCGGATCGGCAGCTTGTGGCCTGCAAGGCGCATGGCCTCCATGGCAACTTCCTTCGACACGCCGTTCATCTCGAAGAGTACACGACCGGGCTTGACGACGCACACCCAGTACTCAGGCGAGCCCTTGCCGCTGCCCATGCGGGTCTCGGCCGGCTTCGCCGTGACCGGCTTGTCGGGGAAGATCTTAATCCAGACCTTACCGCCGCGCTTGATGTAACGCGTCATGGCGATACGGGCGGCTTCGATCTGACGGTTCGTGATCCATGCCGGCTCCAGCGCCACAAGGCCGAACTCACCGTGGCTGACCGTGTTGCCGCGATGTGCCTTGCCCTTCATGCGGCCACGGAACTGCTTGCGGTATTTGACTCTCTTCGGTAATAACATTAAGCTTCGCTCCCTTCAGCGGCAGCCCTCTTGGACTGCTTCTTCTCTGGAAGGATTTCGCCCTTGAAGATCCAGACCTTGACGCCGATGCGTCCGTACGTCGTGCGGGCTTCCGCCGTGCCGTAGTCGATGTCGGCGCGCAGCGTGTGCAGCGGAATGCTGCCCTCGCGATATGCCTCGCTTCGGGCGATTTCCGCGCCGCCCAAGCGACCCGAAACCTTGACCTTGATGCCCTTGGCGCCGAGGCGCATCGTGCGACCGACCGACTGCTTCATGGCGCGGCGGAAGGCGATGCGGCGCTCAAGCTGCTGCGCGATGTTCTCGGCGACGAGCGTCGCGTCGAGGTCGGGCTGACGAATCTCGGAGATGTTGATGTCGACCGTCTTTTCCGTCTTGCCCTTGAGGCCTTCCTTGATCTGCTCAATGCCCGAACCACCGCGGCCGATGACCATGCCGGGCTTCGCCGTATGGATCGTGAGCTTCAGGCGGTTCTTCGAGCGCTCCGTCTCGATCTTCGAGACGCCGGCAGCGCCGAGGCTGTCTTTCAAATACTTGCGGATCTTGATATCTTCATGCAGGTTGTCCGCAAAGTCTTTATCTGCGTACCATTTTGCATCCCAATCCTTGACGATGCCGATGCGGATGCCGTTCGGATTTACTTTCTGACCCAAACCTTTTCCCTCCTCCTCATCTTTCTTCCACGGCGACAGTGACGTGGGACGTGCGCTTCAAAATCTTGAACGCCTGCCCACGCGAACGCGGGTGGATGCGCTTGAGTGTCGGGCCCTGATCGACATAAGCCGTCTTGATGTAGAGCTTGTCGACATTCATGTCGAAGTTGTTCTCGGCATTGGAAACGGCGGATTTCAATACCTTCTCTATGACGTCCGCACCGATTTTCGGCGTGAACTTCAAGATTGCGAAAGCTTCGGCGATGTTCTTGCCACGGATGAGATCCATGACGACACGCACCTTGCGCGGCGCAATCCGTACATACTTGGCTGTAGCTTTTGCTTCCAAAGGGGAAATGCCTCCTTTCGCTCTTATCTCAGCGAAGTCTTGCGCTCTTCGCCGGCATGGCCCTTGAACGTGCGCGTCGGAGCGAACTCTCCGAGCTTATGTCCGACCATGTCTTCCGTCACATATACAGGAACGTGCTTGCGGCCGTCGTGCACGGCGATCGTGTGACCCACGAAATCCGGCAGGATCGTGGAACTCCTCGACCACGTCTTCACGACCTTCTTGTCGTTCGCCGCATTGAGCGCGTCAATTTTCTTCACGAGACTTTCTTGTACGAAAGGTCCCTTCTTGACTGATCTCGACAAAATATATCCTCCTTCCGCTCAGGCAGCCTGAGCTGCCTTCCTCCACGAATTACTTGCGGCCACGCACGATGAGCTTGTCCGACGCCTTCTTGCGGCGCGTCTTGGCGCCCATCGCGCACTTGCCCCACTTCGTGACCGGATGCTTGCGGCCGACCGGGCTGCGCCCTTCGCCGCCGCCATGCGGATGGTCGTTCGGGTTCATCGCTACGCCGCGATTCTCCGGACGCTTGCCGAGCCAGCGATTGCGCCCTGCCTTGCCGATCGTGATGTTCTCATGCTCGAGGTTGCCGACCTGGCCGATCGTCGCGCGGCAGTTGATGTGCACCTTGCGAAGCTCGCCCGAGGGAAGACGCAGGAGCGCGTAGTCGTTCTCCTTCGCCATGAGCTGCACGGCGCTGCCGGCGCTTCTTGCGAGCTGTGCGCCCTTGCCGATCTTCAGCTCGATGTTGTGAATCATCGTGCCGACGGGAATGTTCTTGATGGGAAGCGCGTTGCCGACCTTGATGTCAGCCTCTGCGCCCGACTCCACCTTGTCGCCGACCTTGAGGCCGTTCGGTGCGAGGATGTAGCGCTTCTCGCCATCCGCGTAGTTCAGGAGGGCGATGCGAGCGCTGCGGTTCGGATCGTACTCGATCGTCGCGACGCGGGCGGGGATGCCGTCCTTCGTGCGCTTGAAGTCGATGATACGGTAGCGGCGCTTGTGACCGCCGCCCTGATGGCGAACCGTCATGCGGCCCTGCTGATTGCGTCCGCCATGGCTCTTGAGGCTCTCGACGAGGGATTTCTCCGGCTTGTCCGTCGTGATTTCGTCAAACGACGCGACCGTCATGAACCTGCGGCCTGCGGAATAAGGTTTGAAACTTTTGATTGCCACTTCTTTTTACCTCCTTTGCTCGATTTTATGCCTGGAAGAACTCGATCGTCTCGCCTGGAGCGAGCTTCACAATCGCCTTCTTGTAGTCCGAGCGCTTGCCGACGAAGCGACCCATGCGCTTCACCTTGCCGCTGACGTTGACCGTGTTCACGTTTGCGACCTTCACATTGAAGACCTGTGCGACCGCCTTGGCGATCTCGATCTTGTTCGCTTTCTTGGCGACGACGAAGACATACTTGCCTTCCTCCATGAGCTGGGTGCTTTTCTCCGTGATCAGCGGGCGGATGAGGATATCGCGTGCGTCCATTATGCGAGCACCTCCTCGATTTTTTCTATCGCAGCCTTCGTGATGAAGAGCTTCGTGTGGTTCAGGATGTCGTAGACGTTGAGGCCCATCGTATTGATCGCCTTGACGCCGGGGATATTGCGCGAAGAAAGCTCGACGTTTTCGTTCTCATCGAGCGTGATGATGAGGCTCTTCGCATCGACGCCGAAATCGCCGAGCATCTTGACGACGCTCTTCGTCTTCGGGGCATCGAACTGAAGGTCGTCGAGGACGATGAAATCACCGCTCGCCACCTTGTCCGAGAGCGCGCACTTGATCGCGAGGCGGCGCTGCTTCTTCGGCATGCGGAAGGCATACGAGCGCGGCTGCGGGCCGAAGACCGTGCCGCCGCCGACCCACAGCGGGGAGCGCGTCGAGCCGCTTCTTGCACGACCCGTGCCCTTCTGTCTCCACGGCTTTCTGCCGCCGCCCCTCACGAGGCCGCGCGTCTTCGTCGCATGCGTGCCGAGACGGCGCGATGCGAGCTGCATGACGACGGCCTGATGCACGAGGCCGGCATTCATCTCCACGCCGAAGACGCTGTCATTCAATTCGATATCGCCAACCTGCTGGTTTGCGCTATTATAAACTGCTACTTTTGGCATAAGTTAGCAATCCTCCTTCCAGATTATTTTTCCGCCTTTTTCGGCTTGTCCGGCTTGACCGTGGCGCGAACCACGACAAGACCCTTCTTCGGGCCCGGGATTGCGCCCTTGATGAGGATGAGGTTGCGCTCCGCGTCCACACGGACGACGGAAAGACGCTGCACCGTGACCCTCGCATGACCCATCTGGCCAGGAAGCTTCTTTCCCTTCAAGACGCGGCCGCCATGACCGCTGATCATCGCGCCCGTCGAACCGGGTTCACGGTGCGACTTCGAGCCGTGACCCATGGGGCCGCGCGCGAAGTTGTGGCGCTTGATCGTACCGGCGAAGCCCTTGCCCTTCGAGGTGCCCGTCACATCGACGAGGTCGCCGGCAGCAAATATGTCAACGCCGATGGTATCACCGACGTTATATTCCGAAGCATCAGTAAGACGCATCTCGCGGATGAAGCGCACAGGCGCGACTCCCGCCTTGGCGAAGTGACCTTTCAGAGGCTTCGTGACCCTCTTCTCCTTGACTTCGCCGAAGCCGATCTGGACAGCGTTGTAGCCGTCGTTCTCCACGGTCTTGTTCATGATGACAACATTGTTGCCCGACTCGACGACCGTGACAGGGACGACAGTGCCCTCTTCCGTAAAGATCTGCGTCATGCCAAGTTTTCTTCCCAAAATAGCTTTCGACATAAATTCCACCTCCCCTTACAGCTTGATCTCGATGTCCACCCCGGCCGGCAGGTCAAGGCGCATCAGTGCGTCCACCGTCTTGTTGGAAGGATCGAGGATGTCGATGAGGCGCTTGTGCGTGCGCATCTCGAACTGCTCGCGCGAATCCTTGTTGACGTGCGGGGAACGCAGGATCGTGTAGATGTTCTTCTCCGTGGGGAGCGGAATCGGACCCGACACACGAGCGCCCGTCCTCTTCGCGGTATCGACAATCTTAACCGCGCTCTGGTCGAGAGCCTTGTGATCGTAGGCCTTCAAACGAATACGGATTTTCTGCTGTTTCGACAATGTTTTTTCCTCCTTGTCGTCCGGACTCCATGGCCCAAACATTTCTCCGCAGCAGTTCCCTCGGCTCTGCCGAGCCATCTGCCGCGTCATCGCATGGGAGCAATAAGGAAGCGCTGAACTTGTCAGTGATTCCGGAAATGAGATAAATACACAAGGCCTTTATAAAGGGCTGCGAGACCGCAGCCCTTACAAAAGCCTTTATGGAATTAGCGTCTTAACCTTCGATCTCCGTCACGCGGCCGGCGCCAACCGTATGGCCGCCCTCGCGGATAGCGAAGCGCAGACCCTTCTCAATGGCGATCGGCGTGATGAGCTCAACTTCCATCTCGACGTTATCGCCGGGCATGACCATCTCCGTGCCCTCGGGCAGGCGGACAACACCCGTGACGTCCGTCGTGCGGAAGTAGAACTGCGGACGATAGTTCGTGAAGAACGGCGTATGACGGCCGCCCTCTTCCTTCTTGAGGACGTAGACCTGAGCCTTGAACTTCGTGTGCGGGTTAATCGAGCCGGGCTTCGCGAGAACCTGGCCACGGACGATGTCCTTGCGATCGACACCGCGCAGGAGAGCGCCGATGTTGTCGCCGGCGACAGCCGTGTCGAGCATCTTGCGGAACATCTCGATGCCCGTGACAACCGTCGACTTCGTCTCATCTTCGAGACCGACGATCTCGACCGTATCGTTGAGCTTCAGCTCACCGCGCTCGACGCGGCCCGTTGCGACCGTGCCGCGGCCCGTGATCGTGAAGACGTCCTCAACCGGCATGAGGAAGGGCTTCTCCGTATCGCGTGTCGGCGTCGGAATGTACTCATCGACAGCATCCATGAGCTCAAGAATCTTCTTCTCCTGCTCCGCGTCATCTTCAAGAGCCTTGAGAGCAGAACCTGCAATGACCGGGATATCGTCGCCGGGGAACTCGTAAGCCGTGAGGAGGTCGCGGACTTCCATTTCGACGAGCTCAAGAAGCTCAGGATCGTCAACCTGGTCAACCTTGTTGAGGAAGACAACGATCGCCGGAACACCGACCTGGCGAGCCAAGAGAATGTGCTCGCGCGTCTGCGGCATCGGGCCGTCGGCAGCGCTGACAACGAGGATCGCGCCGTCCATCTGAGCAGCGCCCGTGATCATGTTCTTGACGTAGTCGGCGTGGCCCGGGCAATCAACGTGCGCGTAGTGACGCTTCTCCGTCTCGTACTCGACGTGCGCCGTGTTGATCGTGATGCCGCGCTCTCTCTCCTCCGGAGCCTTGTCGATGTCCGCGTAGTCCTCGAACTGCGCCATGCCCTTCTTGGACAGAACCTTCGTGATGGCTGCCGTCAGCGTCGTCTTGCCGTGATCGACGTGGCCGATCGTACCGATGTTGACATGCGGCTTGTTTCTCTCAAACTTCTGCTTTGCCATGTTGTTTTTTCCTCCCTCGTTACTCGCCCTTGTTCTTGGCGATGATAGCCTCGGCTATATTCTTAGGAACTTCATCATAGTAAGAAACTTCCATGGAGTAGTTCCCTCGACCCTGTGTCTTGGAGCGCAGATCCGTCGAATATCCGAACATCTCGGACAGCGGAACGAACGCATTGATGACCTGGGCACCGTTTCGCGCTTCCATGCCTTCGATGCGGCCGCGGCGCGAATTGATGTCGCCCATGACATCGCCCATATACTCTTCCGGCACAATGACCTCGACCTTCACATAAGGCTCAAGGAGCACCGGATTCGCCTTCTCAGCGCCGTTTCTGAACGCCATCGAGCCGGCGATCTTGAACGCCATTTCCGAAGAGTCGACTTCGTGGTACGAGCCGTCGTAGACCGTGACCTTGACGTCGACCATCGGATAGCCCGCGATGACGCCGTTGTCCATAGCTTCGCGCACGCCGTTCTCGATGGGGTTGATGAACTCCTTCGGAATGACGCCGCCGACGATCTTGTTCTCGAACGTGAAGCCTTCGCCCGGCTCCTGCGGCGTGAGCTCGAGCCAGCAATGACCGTACTGGCCATGACCACCCGACTGGCGGACGAACTTGCCCTCTGCCTTCGCAGGCTTGCGGATCGTCTCGCGGTACGCAACCTGCGGATTGCCGACATTGCAGTCGACCTTGAACTCGCGCAGCATGCGGTCGACGATGATTTCCAAATGAAGCTCGCCCATGCCCGAGATGATCGTCTGACCCGTCTCCTGATCCGTGCGTACACGGAACGTCGGATCTTCTTCCGCCAACTTCTGCAGGGCGATGCCCATCTTCTCCTGATCGTTCTTCGTCTTCGGCTCGACCGCGACCGAGATGACCGGGTCAGGGAACTCCATCGACTCAAGAATGATCGGCTTCGAATCGTCGCACAGCGTGTCGCCCGTCGTCGTATCCTTCAAGCCGACGGCGGCAGCGATGTCGCCGCTGTAGACCGTATCCAGCTCGGCACGGTGGTTCGCGTGCATCTGCAGGATGCGGCCGATGCGCTCCTTCTTGCCCTTCGTCGAGTTGAAGACATACGAGCCGGAAGAAAGCGTGCCCGAGTAGACGCGGAAGAACGCGAGCTTGCCGACGTAAGGATCGGCCATGATCTTGAACGCGAGCGCCGCAAAGGGGCCGTCGTCCGTCGAATCGCGATGATCCTCTTCTCCCGTATCGGGGTTGACACCCTTGATCGCGGGGATGTCGATCGGCGCAGGCATGAAGTCGACGATTGCGTCGAGCATCGGCTGCACGCCGCGGTTGCGGTACGAAGAGCCGCATGTCACCGGCGTCATCTTGCAGGCGATCGTCGCCTTGCGGATGGCCTTACGAATCTCATCCTCCGAGATCTCCTCGCCGCCGAGGTACTTCTCCACGAGGTCGTCATCCTCTTCGGCGACGGCTTCGAGGAGCTTGTCGCGGTACTCGTCGGCAATATCCTTCATATCATCGGGAATCGCCACCTCGTCAGCGACCTTTCCGAGGTCGTCCTCATAGATGATCGCTTCCATCTTGATGAGATCGACAATGCCGGAGAACGTATCCTCCGAGCCGATCGGCAGCTGAATTGCCACCGGATTCGCCTGCAGGCGCTCCTGCATCATCTTGATGACGTTGAAGAAATCCGCGCCCGTGATGTCCATCTTGTTGACATAAGCCATGCGTGGGACATTATACTTCTCCGCCTGGCGCCAGACCGTCTCTGTCTGAGGCTCGACGCCGCCTCTGGCCGTCAGGACGGCGACAGCGCCGTCAAGAACGCGCAGCGAGCGCTCCACCTCGACCGTGAAGTCAACGTGACCGGGCGTATCAATGATGTTGATGCGATGATTCTTCCAATGGCAGGTCGTCGCAGCCGACGTAATCGTAATGCCGCGCTCCTGCTCCTGTGCCATCCAGTCCATCGTGGCAGCGCCATCGTGAACCTCACCGATCTTGTGGGTGATGCCCGTATAAAAGAGGATACGCTCTGTCGTCGTTGTCTTGCCGGCATCGATGTGAGCCATGATGCCGATATTGCGAGTTTTTTCCAGAGAAAACTCTCTTGCCACTTATTATCGCTCCTTAACTAGTTGAGATACTGCTTGGGATTACCAACGATAATGAGCGAATGCCTTATTAGCCTCAGCCATCTTATGCGTATCTTCTTTTTTCTTGATCGCCGCGCCCGTATTGTTCGCTGCGTCCATGAGCTCGCCCGAAAGCCTCTCATCCATGGTCTTCTCGCCGCGCAGTCTTGCGTAGTTCACAAGCCAGCGAATGCCGAGCGTCATGCGGCGGTCGGGACGAACCTCGACCGGAACCTGATAGTTCGCACCGCCGACGCGGCGAGCGCGCACCTCGAGAACCGGCATGACATTCTTCAGAGCCGTCTCGAAGACCTCCAGAGGATCCTTGCCCGTCTTGGCGCGGATCGTCTCAAACGCATCGTAAACGACGCGCTCGGCAACACTCTTCTTGCCCGAGAGCATCACCTTATTGATAAACTTTGTAACCGTCTTGGACTTGTATACCGGATCCGGCAACACGTCACGTCTGGGTACGGCACCTTTTCTTGGCATACTTACCCCTCCTGGCTATAATCTCTTCTCAGAAAAAGCGTCTCACTTCTTCTTCGCGCGCTTCGCGCCGTACTTCGACCTCGCCTGACCGCGATCCTGAACACCTGCCGTATCCAGCGAACCACGGATGATGTGGTAGCGAACACCAGGCAGATCCTTGACGCGGCCGCCGCGGATCAAGACAACGCTATGCTCCTGCAGATTATGGCCAATACCGGGAATGTATGCCGTCACCTCGATGCTGTTCGTCAAGCGAACACGGGCGACCTTGCGGAGAGCCGAGTTCGGCTTCTTCGGGGTCGTCGTGTAAACCCTCGTGCAGACGCCGCGCTTCTGCGGGCAATTCTTCAGTGCCGGTGCATTCGATTTCTCCTGCATGCTCTTGCGGCTCTTGCGAACCAGCTGATTGATTGTAGGCATTTGATGCACCTCCTTCCTTCATATTGAGAATTTATTATTTATAATTACTCCGCCGCAGCTCTTTGAGCCGCTCGCCTTGCGGCAGGCGAAGCATTTACCGACCTGAGGCATCGCTCTTGAGTACGGCTGCCGCAGCGGCGCCGACCTCGATGGAGCAAGCCTTTCCAAGCTCCTGCATCGTGGGAACATGCACGACTTGCACGCCAATCTCGCTCGCGAGATCGAAGAGTGGCTGCGTCACGCGTTCATCCGCATCGTCCGCCAAAAAAACGGCATCCGTACGGCGCTTCTGCACGGCCTTCGTGACCTGCTTGACCCCGATGACCCGTTCCGCGTCCCTCAGCGATTCCAACGTCATGCAGCTTCCCTCCCAACGCACGATTCCTGCTCAGTGTCAGGCACCTATATATATTAGCAAAAGGAAAAAACTATGTCAACACTTTATTTTATCGGCATTTTTATGTACACCGCTCCTCGTGTGTCGCATATAAGAAAGGGGAACATCTTCGTGATAGCTTCATTATGGCATAAAAAACCGCCGTTTGAAAAAAGCGGCGAAAAATACCGCAAGCGGTATAGTGTGAACATTTGGGTATGCAGCTTCCTCCATAAACGCGAAGGAGGATCACTCACGGGAAGTGTCCCCCCTTCGCTGCTGCTCTTACAGCGTCGCCTGCAGCATCTTCTTATACGACGGCTGCTCCGCCTGCGGTATGCCGATCATCTCAAGAGCCTGTTCGACAGGAATCTGCGATTGCATGACCAGTCGGCGAAGAATCGCCACGCGCTCATCCCGCTGTCCTTCCTTGCGACCTTCACGACGACCTTCACGACGACCTTCCGCACGACCTTCCTTGCGTTCTTCCATCATCTTCATCGCAAACGTCATGTAATTCACCCTCTCTCCTTCCTCAAGTTTGACTTTCCGAATTTCTTCTTCAATTTCCTGCACAAGGCTGTTGTCCGTAACTACACCATCAACATACCGTAAAAACGCCTTGATTGTATCTGTGATGTCACCAATCGTCCCTTTCGTATTGAGAAATATTTTTGTCGCTCCATCCCGTAATTCTAGCTCCTTATTCTCCATGCAAAGGTTTTCAAACGTATAGATATAACGACCTTCACCAAAGGGATCAAATGGGCAAATGAAGATGATGATCGTCTTGTTCAGCTCATCGTAATCTGCTCCTGCTGCAAGCAAATCAGCATCCATCATGGACTGATAATACCGCACCCTCTTGAAAAGCGCATCGCCCTCAAGCCGACGAACTTGCATCTCGATGTTATATACGGTATCCTTCTCATCCTTGACATAGACATCCAATCGTATTCCCTTGCTTCGATAAGGGGCCGCTATGGACTTTTCCGTTTCCAAATACCGAATCTTCGCAATCCTTATGCGAAGCGTGCCTTCAAGCATCTTTTTGCAAATGCGCCTGCTCTTCATGACGAGTTTGAACATGTAATCGTCGCGAATCGTCAATTCTTCCCACGGTTTGATCTTGTAGCCATCCATATTGCCACCTCTTTTCTTCATTGTACGAATTTTTGCGATACAAGGCAAGAAAAATCGCACAAAAACGCCCATTCACGAACGTTTTTGTGCGCCAATACGAATCTTGCTGCATCAACCGTACGCAACAGACTCATTCTTCACCGATACGCGACCCTAGTCTCGCCGAAGCCTTGTCCCGTAAGTCTGCCGACGCCGGAGAAGTTGGCGAATTGGGCGAGGAGAAGGAGTGCGTGCTGCTCTTCCTCATCAAGAGCCGTGACATCGTAGCTGAACCTGCCCGAAAACGCGAGCATGCCGCGGTCGCCGCCGAAGTAGACGCGGCGCGAGCTGCCGTGCCATTCTGCCAGAAGCGCCCTCGCCGCCGCCTCGCGAATCCAGGCGCGATCCATCTCCACGGGCATGGCGGCTTGCTGCCATTTGTCGGAAAGCGACGAGAAGATGAAGACGGGATCGGGCGTCGGATAGTCCTTGTCGTCGCGGCGAAAGGCGACGGGCGAGAGGAAGCGCAAACGGATCTCCGCGATGCGTCCTGCGCCAAGCGCCGCGCCGACAAGCTCCATCTCATCGACGACGCCCGAATCCTCCGTGCCGTCTACCTTGACTTCCTCGACGCGAAGCGGCAAATTCCCCGCTTGCAGAACCTCGCCCGTGCGAACATGGAGCGCCGCCCGCAATACGTCCTCCCGAAGCGCCGTGACGCGCCAGCTCAGGCTCTCGCCCCTGGCGACCGCACGATAGCCGCCCTCATCTTTTCCCTGCCGCTGTTTGAGGAGCGACACGGTGAACGGCTTTACGTTAAGCGCCTCATGGACATAGGCGGAAAGCTCCGCCGAATACTCTTCCATGATCTTGAAGAACAGCCCATGCAGCCAGCGCCCGTGAAAAACCGGCACACGGGCAGTATCTTCCGCCCGCAGCCGATAGACGACAGCGCCGATCATTTGCCTCATTCCCTCCTGCGCCGCATCTTTCAAAATTTCAATTCCATCAGCACCTCGTCCGTATCGAGGTCGAGGATCGCAATCTTTTCATCCGTCATCAAAGCGATGGTCGCCCTGCCGTCCTCTCGCTTCGACAGAGACGGCGAGCCGGGATTGACGAACACGGTCGCGCCGCGTTTTTCGAGGACGTTCGTGTGGATGTGCCCCGTGATGAAGACGTCGGCGCGCATCGTGCGTGCCGCCTCGTCCTTGGCGGCGTCACTCTCGATGAGATGCCCGTGCGTCGCGACAATGCGCTTGCCGCCCGCAAAAGCGTAGGCGTAGGGCGCTTGGATCGGCGTCTTGAGCACGAGCTGATCGACCTCGGAGTCGCAGTTGCCGCGGCAGATAAGGACGGGCGGCACGCTCTCGTTGATCTTATCGGCGAGCCCGGCGGGGTTGTAATCTTCGAGCATCGGATTGCGCGGGCCGTGATAGAGCACGTCGCCTGCGTGGATGATGAGGTCGGCGTCGGAAAAGTGCTTTTCATAGGCAAGTTCCCAACGCTTCTCACAGCCGTGCGTGTCGCTGATGATGCCGATTTTCATGACCTCGCCCCCTCAGCCGATCTTCTTCAGCAGGCTTGCGAGTTCCATCGCCGCCATGGCGCAGTCCGCACCCTTGTTGCCCGCCTTCGTGCCCGCACGCTCGATCGCCTGCTCGATGTTCTCCGTCGTCAGAACGCCGAAGAGCGTCGGCACGCCCGTCGAAAGCCCGACCTGCGCGACGCCTTTCGACACCTCGCTGCAGACGTAGTCGTAATGCGTCGTCGCACCGCGAATGACCGCACCAAGGCAAATCACGGCATCGTATTTGCCGCTCTCGGCCATCTTCTTGGCAACAATCGGAATTTCGAACGCGCCCGGCACCCATGCGACGTCGATGTCATCTTCCTTCGTCTCATGACGATGCAGCGCATCGAGCGCACCGCCCAAGAGCTTGCTCGTGATGAACTCATTGAAGCGAGCCGCCACGATGCCGATATGAAGTCCCTTGCCTGTAATGAAGCCTTCGATCGTCTTTGCCATGATTATCTCCCCTTAATTCTGCATCATCGTTACAAAACGATTATGCATAGCCGTATTATAGTACCCTAATTTATGTAAAGCATACCAGTCCTCGATCAGAGCCTCATCCGCAACATGCAATGCGAGCAAGACTTCTCGGGCAAATTCCAACGGTGCAGAACCATTGGCTGTAACCGTATTCTTGTCACAAACCGCCTGTTTGGGCTGAAAATGCGCCGCACCTTTATACTGCGAATCTCCCCACTGCAGCTCAGACAAACTGTTTCCCGTGTGCTTCACAGCATTCAAAGCACCCGCCACAGCTAAAAATCCTACTGCATCACAAATACCGCCTAACAATCTGCCATTTTGCGAACAATGCGTTACCAGAGGAAACAGTTTCCGTGCGCGTTCTTCACGCCACCGCATTCCTCCAATTAAAAGCAATGCCGCATAATCGTCTGGCACAGTATCTATCGTATAGTCCGGTATCGTCTGAAGTCCACCGATGGAGCGCACACTTTGTGCCGAAAGCGAAACCGTCTTGATTTCAAATTTTCCTTGACCAAGCAGGTGAACCCCCGACGAGATATACGCAGCTTCCCAATCAGCATATTCTTCAAGAAGCACCAATAGAATTGTTTCCATTATTTTTCTCCCATGCTTCAAACCACGAAGTCATTATCATTTCCCCAGATCTTCATCGTTCAAAAGGTGCCCCATCTTGACTTTCTTGACGCTCAAGTAGCGCTTGTCGAACTTATTCGCCTTGACGACGAGCGGCACGCGTTCGACGATTTCGAGGTTGTAGCCCTCAAGTCCCGCGCGCTTGGCGGGATTGTTCGTCATGAGGCGGATGCTCGTGAGGCCGAGGTCGGAGAGGATCTGTGCGCCGATGCCGTAGTCGCGGAGGTCGGGCGCGAATCCCAGCTCGACGTTCGCCTCGACCGTGTCTGCCCCCTTATCCTGCAGTTCGTAAGCGCGCATCTTGTTTGCGAGGCCGATGCCGCGCCCCTCCTGGCGCATGTAGAGCACGACGCCTTCGCCTTCCTTCTCGATGTTCTTCAAGGCGATGGCAAGCTGGTCGCCGCAGTCGCAGCGCAGCGAGCCGAGCGCGTCGCCCGTCAGGCATTCGGAGTGGACGCGCACGAGCACGTTCTTCTTGCCCGCCACATCGCCCTTGACGACGGCGATGTGGCACTTGCCGTCGAGCGCACTCTCATACGCCTTGATACGGAAATGACCGTAGCGGCTCGGGAAGTCGACGTCGGCAACTTGCTTGACGAAGCTCTCCGTGCGCTTGCGGTACTCGATGAGCGACTTGACCGTGATGATGTTGAGTCCGTGCTTTTTTGCAAATTCTTTCAGCTCTGGCGTGCGCATCATGTGCCCGTCGTCCGCCATGATCTCACAACAAAGTCCCGCGGGATAGAATCCCGCCAAGCGTGCGAGATCCGTCGTCGCCTCCGTGTGGCCCGTGCGCCGCAGCACGCCGCCCTCGACGGAGCGCAGAGGGAACACATGACCGGGACGGCGGAAGGACGAAGGCTTCGCTTTCGGATCGAGCAGGAGCTTGATCGTCTGGCAGCGCTCAAACGCTGAAATGCCCGTTTCCGTATGATAGGCGTCGATGGAAACCGTGAACGCCGTTTCGTGATTGTCCGTATTGTTCGCGACCATCTGCCCGATATTCAGCTCGTCGAGGCGCTTGCCGTCGATCGGCGTGCAGATCAGCCCCTTCGCGTACTTCGCCATGAAATTGATGTCCTCGGGCTTGACCGTCGCTGCCGCGATGATGAGATCGCCCTCGTTCTCGCGATCTTCGTCATCCACGACGACGACCATCCTGCCGTACTTGATATCCTCGATTGCCTGCTCCACCGTTGCAAAATCTGACATATTGCTGCATCTCCTTATCTCTGGGAAGTACGGATACATCCGACACTCCCTTAAAATCCCTGCTGTCGCAGGAAATCCATCGTTATTTTGCCCGCGCTCCTCGGCGCGTCGCTATCTCCCCTTGTGCGCGCTCCCGGAAAAAGTTTCTCCACGTACTTGCCGAGGATGTCCGTCTCGATATTCAACCGGCTGCCCATGCGCTTTTCGCGCAGATTCGTGATCTCACGCGTATGCGGAATCAAGCTGACCGTAAAGTCCGCCGCACTCACGCACGCAACCGTGAGGCTGATGCCGTCGAGCGCGACCGAGCCTTTCTCCACAACATAGCGCAGGACGTCGGCACTTGCACGCACCGTCAAGAGGATGGCGTTTCCCTCCTCCTGCATGGCGGCGATCGTGCCCACACCGTCGATATGGCCGCTGACGATGTGACCGCCAAGGCGGCTTCGAAGCGTCAGGGCGCGTTCCAAGTTTACGCGGCTGCCGCGCTTCAGCTCTGCAAGCGACGTGCGTCGGACCGTCTCGGGCATGACGTCTGCCGTGAAGTGCGCCGCATCGAAGTGCGTGACCGTCAGGCAGATGCCGTTGACCGCGATGCTGTCGCCGAGCGCGACGTCTTCGAGCACCTTTTCAGCGCGTATGGCGATCTCACCGCCCGCAAGGCGCTCCAATGCGCCGACCTCTTCAATAATTCCTGTAAACAAAGGCTACCTCGCCTCCTTCGCCACATAGCCCGTGAGGAGGATGTCCGCTCCGACCTGCTCCGCCGTCAATCTTGTCAGAACTGCGGCATCGGCAAGCTCGGCGAATCCCGCCCCCTCGACGGGCGTCAGAGCCGCCTTGCCGCCCACGATCTTCGGTGCGATGAAGGCATGAATCTTGTCTACCAGCCCCGCCGCCAAGAGCGAGAAGTTCAGCGTGCCGCCGCCCTCGACAAAGACGGAGGTCATGTCGCGCGCCGCGAGCAGGCGCATCAGCGTCGCGAGGTCGACGCGCTCGCCCTCGCCCGCACGCACGACCTCGACGCCCGCCGCTTCCAAAGCTGCACAGCGCTCCTCAGGCGCGGCGCATGTCACGGCGACGAGTGTCTTCGCCGCACCGTCCTGTACGACCGTCGCCGCGAGCGGCGTGCGCGCGCGGCTGTCGACGATGACGCGCACGGGATTCCTGCCCGTACCGTCCACCAACCGCGTCGTCAGCGATGGATCGTCGGCGAGCACCGTGCCGATGCCGACGACGATGGCGTCCGCCACGTCGCGCATCTCATGCACGCGCCGCCGCGCCGCTTCGCCCGTGATCCATTGCGATTTCCCCGCCGCCGTCGCGATCTTGCCGTCGAGCGTCATCGCCGTCTTGAGCGTGACAAACGGCAGTTTCTCTGTCACCCATTTGAGATATGCTTCATTGAGTCGCCGCGCCTCTTCAGCGAGCACGCCGACCGTCACCTCGACGCCCGCCGCTTCGAGCATCGCCTTGCCCTTGCCTGCAACGAGCGGATTCGGGTCGAGCATCGCGGTGACGACGCGCTTGACGCCCGCCTTGACGAGCGCTTCGGCGCATGGCCCCGTGCGCCCGTGGTGCGAGCACGGCTCCAGCGTCACATAAACAGTCGCACCGTGCGCGAGATCACCCGCCATGGCGAGCGCATGCACCTCGGCGTGCGGCGTGCCCGCCTTGCGATGCCAGCCCGCGCCGACGATGCGCCCCTCGCGTACGATGACGGCACCGACAAGCGGATTCGGCGCGGTGCGGCCACGCGCATTCGCAGCGAGCAGGAGCGCCTCGCGCATGAAGTCCTCGTCCTGCTGCATCTCTCCGCCTCCTTCCTGTTTTTACCATGAAGCCCCAAGAGGTCAAGCCAAAGGCGCAGACCGATTGGCTAGGCTTCTGTAAGGGCGACGCACAATGTCCACAAAGTGGACGTTTGTGCGTGTAGTTTTCGCACAAAAAAAGACCGCAAAAAGAACACTCTTTTCACAGTCTCCGTAACGCAACTTGCACGTCTTTTCCCATCCAGACTATACTGTCGGCTTCGGAATCACACCGAATCTGCCCAAAGGCTCGCGGGCTGCAGGAAGCACGAACAACGCAAGCGCTTCCTTCACCGCCGGTGGGGACTTCCACCCCGCCCCAAAGACTGCTCTTCTGCTAGAAAGGATACCATAAGACTAGGATATTTGTCAAGTTCATAGGCTGCGATGCAGGACATCCTATATATGCTATATGCGCACAAAAAAAGAAGGAGGCTTGCAGCCTCCCCAAAAAAGATTACATTACCCTGCGAGCCCCGATGTAGCAGGACCCCCAGTACGAGCTGTAAAGCGAATCAATCGCCACGCCACGGCTCGACGATGCGTTGATGAAGTTGCCGTCACCGAGATAGATGCCGACATGCGATGCACCATAAGTGTACGTCGTGAAGAACACGAGATCGCCGGGGATAAGCTCGTCGGTCGAAACGGGAGTACCCACCTCGAACTGCTCATCCGCCATGCGCGGCAGATAGACGCCGGCGTTGGCGAACACATAACGCACATAGCCCGAGCAGTCAAAACCGCTCGGCGTCGTGCCGCCGAATACATACGGCACACCGAGATACTGCATCGAATCCGAGATGATGCGGCGCGAAATATAGTTCGAGCCGCGGCTCACTTCCGGCATACCCTTGCCGAGAAGTGCCGAGTACGTCGCCGAACCGACGAGGCCGTCCGCCTCAAGGCCGTGCGCACTCTGGAAAGCCTTGACCGCCTCTGCCGTTGCGGGGCCGAAATCGCCGTCCGCCGCCACGTCATATCCAAGGCTGGCCAACCGTCCCTGAATCTCCGCTACATCGCTTCCCTGGTCTCCGATCCGGAAAGCCGAAGCCCCCGCAACAGACACCCCACACATCAAAACCATGGTCAGCACGAAAATACGCATTACTCTACTCAAATAGACACTCCCTCTCTGATTTCGCCTACGAGGTTAGCTGCCGGGTTAGGGAAGAGAACACCCTTTTTGACGCGGCCGGAAAGCAGCCTTATCCCTGCCGTCCTTCTGCCGCCTCATCATTCACCCCAAAAACTATGGTTCCCCCGCTCCTGAGCTGGATTCGGCTTTTCTTCGCTGATGCGTATTAGCTCCTCGTTGTTTTGCTCGCTGGGCGTCCTATAAGCCGGGTTCTGTGCTGCCTTACGGCAGTGGCAATCATTTATCTGGACCGCCCGTTGCCGGACGGCTCAAGCGACGCTACCCGGAAGGTCGGCGGGCCGCCTCATCCCTTCCCTATTCGGTCTTGCTTCGCGTGGGGTTTGCCTAGCCAGCCAGTCACCTGACTGCTGGTGCGCTCTTACCGCACCTTTCCACCCTTGCCAACACGGCTTATGCCATGCGGCGGTCTAAGTCTCTATGGCACTTTCCCTAGGGTTGCCCCCGCTGGACGTTATCCAGCACGCTGCCCTCTGAAGCCCGGACTTTCCTCAGGCGAAATGCCCGCGATTGCCCAGATGCTCAGCAAACTCACAACGTGACCATTATACCAGTTGTCTAAGGATTTGTCAAACGATTTGAGGCACATGCAAACAATTATTATAAGAGAACATTAATTCTATATCTCGCATCTATCGTACATATAGTTATAGGTTCTGAAAGAAATCACTAGATTTTGTTTCAGCTACAACTTCCACGCCATCGCCAAGTTCCTTCTCCAACCGTTCAGCAAGACGGGCAACGATCGGCTGCTCCGTCGCGAAGTGCCCGGCATCAAGGACATGAATCCCAAGACCTATGGCGCGTTCAGCATCGTGATACTTGACGTCGCCCGTCACATAGACGTCAGCGCCCTTGGCTGCCGCCCTGCCGACGAACTCCGCACCGCTGCCGCCGCAGAGGGCGACACGGGAAATCCTGCGATCGCCTGCACGCACGATGCGCATAGATGAAAGCCCCAATTTCTCCTTGACGCATGCGGCAAAATCATCCAGGGAGAATTCCGCATCGAGCGAGCCGATGCGCCCAAGACCCGGCTCGCCGTCCGCCGCGCTTTCGGCAAGCGGCACAACGCTCTTCAACCCCAGCCTTTCAGCGAGCACATCATTGACGCCGCCCGCCGCACTGTCGAGGTTCGTGTGCGCAGCAAAGACGGCGATGCCCGCCTTGATCAGACGCGCGATCTTGCGCCCGGTCGCATCGTCCGTGCGCACCGCCTTTAAGCCACGAAAAATAAGAGGATGGTGCGCGACGATCAGATCGCAGCCATCCTCGATTGCACGTTCCACCGTTTCCTCGCGCACATCGAGTGCGACGAGTATCTTCCTCACTTCATCGTGCGGCGAGCCGACGAGGAGGCCGGGGTTGTCCCACTCCTCTGCCAAGCGGCGCGGCGCGATGCGCTCCATCGCCTGCATGACGTCCTGCAACTTTACCATATAAGCTTCTCCTCCAATGCGGCGGCCTTTTCTCCGAGCGCGCGATACGCCGCCCCTTCCTTTGCACGCGCGCTCTTTTCCATGCCTTCTCTCGCACGGCGCACACGAAAAAGCAGCTGCTCGATATGTTCTTTCAAGCGCGGCGGCTTCTTCTGCCAAAGGCAAGGGCCGATCTCCAAGAGGATCGGCTCGGGCTTCTCCTTTTTCCCTCGCCTTGCCAGAAGGATCTCATAGAGCCTGCCGCCCGCACGCGCAAGGCTTTCCTCCGCGATGTGCCAGCCGTTGTCATAGATCCAGGCGCGAAGCTCCGCCACATCGCTCTGCGGCTGCAGGACGAGGGTTTCCACCGCCTGCAGCACAGCAGCGCCGTCCGTGAGGATGCGCGAGATCAGCGAGCCTCCCATGCCCGCGACGGCGACGCTGTCGACCTCGCCGGGCGCAAGCGCCGCAAGGCCGTCACCGAGGCGCACCTCGACCGTCTGCGCCAGCCCTGCCGCCTGCACGGCTCGCCGCGCCGCCTCAAAAGGTCCCTCGTTCACGTCGACGGCGATCGCGTGTGCAATCTTTCCCGCAGCGGCGAGGGCGAGCGGCAGTTTCGCATGATCGGTGCCGATGTCGGCAAGACGCGCACCCAAAGGCACGAAGGCGGCGACGGCCGCAAGACGCTCGTCGAGTCCCTGCACCGTCACCGCCCCTTTTCATCTTTTTCAACATCCAATCAATCGAGAAAGTCCTTCAGCTTGCGGCTGCGGCTCGGATGACGCAGCTTTCGAAGAGCCTTCGCCTCGATCTGACGGATACGCTCGCGCGTCACGCCGAAGTTCTGTCCGACCTCTTCAAGCGTGCGCGCCCTGCCGTCGTCCAGACCGAAGCGCAGGCGCAGGACGCGCTCCTCGCGCTCCGTCAAGGTGTCGAGGACTTCTTCGAGCTGTTCTTTGAGGAGCATGAAGGATGCGGCCTCCGCCGGCGCGGGCGCGTCCTGATCCTCGATGAAGTCGCCGAGGTGAGAGTCCTCTTCCTCGCCGATCGGCGTTTCCAAGGAAACCGGCTCCTGCGCAATCTTCATGATCTCGCGCACGCGCTCCACGCTGATTTCCATCGCCTCGGCGATTTCTTCGGGCGACGGCTCCCGGCCAAGCTGCTGCAAGAGTTGACGCGAAACGCGAATGAGCTTGTTGATCGTCTCGACCATGTGCACGGGGATGCGGATCGTACGCGCCTGATCGGCGATGGCGCGCGTGATCGCCTGCCGAATCCACCACGTCGCATAGGTACTGAACTTGTATCCCTTGTTGTAGTCGAACTTCTCGACCGCCTTGATGAGGCCGAGATTGCCCTCCTGTATGAGATCGAGGAACAGCATGCCCCGGCCGACATAGCGCTTGGCAATGCTCACGACGAGACGAAGATTCGCCTCTGCCAATTCCTTCTGCGCTTCCTCATCGCCCGCTTCCATGCGCTTGGCAAGGGCGATTTCCTCATCTGCGGAAAGGAGAGGCACACGACCAATTTCCTTGAGATACATGCGCACGGGATCATCGATACTGATTCCCTCGGGAATGCTGAGATCGATATCCACCTCTTCCTCAGCCTTGTCCTCGTCCATCTCCGCTTGTGCACGGTTCGAATCATCTACAATTTCGATGCCCTTGTTGCTGAACGTCTCGTAAAGGTCGTCGATTTCATCCGGCGTGAGTTCCTGCTCCTGCAATGCTGTCATCAGCTCGCCGTAGGTCAGCACGCCGCCGTTGCCCCGCCCTTTTGTGAGAAGGCTCGACACGATGGCAGAGCTCTGCGTCGGCTTCTTGTCCACGTCGAGAGCCGCCTTGTTCGCTTTCTCAGCCATGGAATCGCGCCTCCTTTCTGCTGCTCATTTCGTCATGTCGGGCAAGGACGCCCGCTTGGGAAAATGCCTTTGTTTTGCTCATAGCCCTTCCATTTCGTTCTTTATTCGCTGAATCTGCGCTAATTCCTGCAAGAACCGCGCATCATTTTCCTTTTCCCATCGATCAGCGCGCCGCGTATGCTCCTCAAAGAGCTGCGCAAGATACGCCCTGCGCAAGCGTCGCATGGAGTCATCGTAAGCCTCCAGCGCGTCCATCGTCCCCGTGTCCTCGGCAAGCGATCGACTGATCTCCGTCGCGACCGCCTCGGAAAGCTCCGCCTGCGCACGCGCATCCGTCGGCCTCTCGCCCGCAAGATGAAGTCCATAGAGCCACGCGAGCGCCTTCGCCTGTTCCTCTGTCGAAAAAGCCTCGAACGGCACG
Source organism: Selenomonas sputigena ATCC 35185 (assembly GCF_000208405.1). Taxonomy (NCBI): domain Bacteria; kingdom Bacillati; phylum Bacillota; class Negativicutes; order Selenomonadales; family Selenomonadaceae; genus Selenomonas; species Selenomonas sputigena. Next base: position 1,659,030 of record NC_015437.1, read on the forward strand.
AGAGAGGCAATATGCTCCGTGACAGCCGGATCGTGCCACGCTGTCCGAAGCACGATTCGCCCTGCACGCTGCAGGATATCGTCCGCCTTTTTGAAGGCGCGCCGCGTCGTCTCTCGCACGGCAGCGGGCGGCGCAGAAGATCCTGCCGCCCGGCCAAGCTCGGCGCGTATGAGCCCTTCGTCGAGCGTCAGTTCACGCGCCGTGCGCACGATATAGCCATCAAGTTCCGCAGGGCTTTTCACCTCGGCGAGCACGGGCAGAAGCGCCGCGAGTGTATCGAGCCTGCCCTGCAGGCTCTCCTTGTCCGCCGTCTCCAATACGCGCACCATGCGGTACTCGATGAAGGGAAGCGCCGCTTCGACGAGTTTTCGGAAAGCCGCCTCGCCATGTTTTCGGATGTATTCGTCGGGATCTTTGCCGTCGGGCACGCGCAGCACCTTGACCGTCGCCCCCGCCGCGCGCGCGACGGAAAGCGCGCGAAGCGTCGCCTCCTGTCCCGCAGCATCGCTGTCATAGCAGAAGCGCACCTCAGGCGCATAGCGCAACAGGAGCTTCGCCTGCTCCGCGGCAAACGCCGTGCCAAGAGAGGCAACGACGTTCTCTATGCCCGCAGCCGCGACGGAAATCGCATCCATATAGCCCTCGACGACGACGGCGAATCCCGCGCGCGCAATGGCGCGATGCGCGCGATCGAGACCGAAGAGCAGACGTCGCTTGTTGAAGATCAGCGTCTCGGGCGAATTCAGATATTTCGGCTCGCCGTCTCCCAAGATGCGTCCGCCGAACGCCACCACGCGCCCTCGCGCGTCGCGGATCGGGATGATCACGCGATTGCGAAAGCGGTCGTAATGACCCGCGCCCTTCTGCCGCTTCGCCGCCAAGCCGCTCTCTTCAAGGAGCGCAGCAGGCACGCCGCGCTTCTCGAAGGCGACGGCGAGCTTGTCCCACGCGGGCGGCGCATAGCCGATGCCGAAAGCCTCGATGACGCTCTCGCCGATGCCGCGCCCCGCGAGGTAGGCCTTCGCCGCCTCGCCGTAATGCGTCTTGGTCAGACAGTTGTGAAAAAAGGTCTGCGCCATCTCATGCACGCGGCGAAGTTCCTCCGCCTTCTTGTCACGCGCGATTTCCGCTGCGCTTCTCTCTCTCTCGGGCAAAGGAATATTGAGCTTTTCCGCCTGCAGTTTGATTGCCTCGAAATAGGGGATGTTCTCGATAAGCGAGAGGAACTTGAATACGTTCCCTCCGACGTGACAGCCGAAACAATAAAAAAATCCCTGCTCGGGAACCACCGAAAAAGACGGTGTGTTCTCGTGGTGAAACGGGCAGCAGCCCCAATAACGATTTCCTTTTTTCTTTAACGCGACATAGGAGGAAACGACGGCAACGATGTCGGAATCTGCACGTACGCGCTCGACAAAGGCGTCCATCGCCTCATTCCTCATGCTTTTTCACCCTTCGCTGCTCCCTCTCCTTGATTTTCTGTGATTTTTCTACCGTCTTGAAACGAACGAATCATGCGGAACATCCATTCAAATTCCACTAAATTTTATATTCCCTATAAATTGAAAATATCCTCTTTTTTTCCGTGCGCCAAAAAAATTTGCCGAACGCAGCGGCAGCGGCACAAGCGCAAAAATCCGCAAAAGTTTCGACCAAAAAATCACGCATCGCCCGGCACAGAAAAACCAACGGGCGGCATGAAGATGCGTGCGAACGTATGCACGGCATAGTTGTCGCTGAGACCTGCCACATAGTCGACGACGGTCTGCTGTCTGCCCCAGCGCGTTTCATAGCGGCGAAACTCCTCGGGCAGTTCCTCGAAATTCTCCATGTAGTGCGCGTAAAGCTCGCGCAGCACGAACACTGCCTGTTTCCTCTCACGCGCCAGCCGCTCCGAATGGTAGATATGCTCGAACATGAAGGCACGAAAAGCGTCCATGACCTCCTGCATGGCAGGCGAAAGCGTGATGTCTCCCTGCTTCGCCGAATGCACGATGAGGTCGGAGACCATGCCCGTGATCATTTCCGACGTCGTATGCCCGAGCTTCGCGTAAACGAGCGTCGGCAGATCGCCCGCCTCAAGCATACCCGCGCGCAGACTGTCGTCGTAATCGTGGCAAAGGTAGGCGATGCGGTCAGCAATGCGCACAATGCGCCCTTCAAGTGTCTTCGGCAAGTGCTTTCCCGTGTGGTTGACGATGCCGTCCTTGACCTCAAAGGTCAAATTAAGACCCGCGCCATCGCGCTCCAAATACTCGACGACGCGCAGACTCTGCTCGTTGTGCGCGAAGTGTCCGATGATCTCCGCCATCGCCGCCTCGCCCGCATGACCAAAAGGCGTATGACCGACGTCGTGACCGAGCGCAATCGCCTCCGTCAAATCTTCGTTGAGGCAAAGTCCTCGCGCGATCGTGCGGGCGATCTGCGACACTTCCAAACTGTGCGTCATGCGCGTACGGTAGTGATCGCCCGAGACGATGTAAACCTGCGTCTTGCGCTTCAGACGCCGGAACGCCTTCGAGTGCAAGATGCGGTCGCGATCGCGCTGAAAGTCCGTGCGGAAAGGGCACGGGGCAATCGGTGCTCGCCGCCGACTCTCCCTACTCTTCGCCGCAAGGGGGGAAAGCATCTCATACTCCAACGCCTCACGTTTTTCCCGTATCGTCATCTGTCCGCCTCCTCTTCCTGCTTGTCTTCCATTATATGATGGAATAATACGGCAAGAGCACCGCTTTATCCTGCTGAAACCTATCCTTTAAGGAAAATTCGCTGGAAAAACCTGCCCTCATGCTGTATGATAGGAAAAGAATCCACATGGAAACACTTTTCCCGCCAATGAAAGGAAGCGTCTTTATGAAAAAAAACCTTGTTTCGGTTCTCATGATGTTCGTTCTGCTCACCCTGAGCGCAACGGCTCTTGCCGCACCGAACTTCTCCTTTGATTCCTACCGTCTCGACTTCTCCTCGGGACGCTGCGTCTTCGACGGCAACATCCGCATCGTCGCCAACGGCTGCACCTTCCAGGCCGACCATGCTGAGGTCGACCTTGCGACGGCGCTCAAGTACCTGAAAAACGGCGCTTTCGATGCCCAGAGCGGCGTCAACTCCCCCGATTTCGAGGTCTGGTGCGAGGGCAATGTCAGCGTCTCACAGGACGGCTTGAAACTCACGGGCGACAAGGCTCATGTCATCGGCAAGACGCACGAGGCTGTCGTCGAAGGCAACGTCTTCCTTGAGCGCCCCAAGGTCACGATTCAGTCGGACAGCGGCCTCTTCAACTGGGACACTCAGGTCGCACAGTTCGACGACAACGTGAGGATTCGCCAAGGCAAGCGCGAGATCAAGGCGGAGCACGCCTTCTACGACGTCGCCAAGGACGAGCTGCTCTAAGCTGCAGTACACGACCTTCTTCACACCGCACCGTCGAAACGAACACGAGATTTCACAAACTGAAGCCCACCCATTCCTCTTACTCACGGGGACTGGGCGGGCTTTTTTGGCGTCTGCCCAACGACTCGTTGAACATTGACTCGGCAATATCGTTACATTTTTCCCTCTGCCTGTGTGGATTCGGGGAAGAACTGCACCTGTACACGGCGCTGCGCCTTAGTGGAAATCCATTCGGTCAAACGAGCACGCAACGCTTCGTCCATATTGGCCTTCAAGTATATAAAAGCAATCGGCATTTCACTCAGAGAATCCGATGGATCTGCAGTCGCAGCAGGGCCGCGCACACTCCCAACGGCGATGCGGGAGATTTCCGGGAACACGATGCGTGCCTCACGATTCCAGTCCAATATATAAGTGCCCTGCTTTTCACTTTCCTCTCGAGCAGATTTGAGTGCGGTCACTGTCTGTTGTTCCTGTACGGAAGGAATGGCTCTTTTTTCAACCTCGCTGAGTCTCTGATCGATCATCGCCTCCATCTTTTCCCGCTCTTCCACCGTTTCCGCAGAAAAAACCTCCAGACGAAAAGGTCTGAGATGTGCCTTTTCATGCAGTTTCTCCGTCAATACCGTCAAATCATCCTCCGATATTCCGGCAATCGTAAATACCGTCAATATTTTCTTCTCACTATCCAAGGTATAGGAGATCGCCAGATGAGGCGGCACTTTGAAATTCTCCTCGATATAAATCTTCGCCTGCTCGCGCTCCAGATTTTCCTGCACGCTCTGATACGCAAAGAAACAACTGGGCAATGTGACAAGTATGGCAAATGTCAGCAGGTAGCGTTTCTGTCTTGAAAATTCCACGGAGTCCCGCTCGATCTTGGATGGAATGTCAATGATTTTCAGGACACTGAATGCGGTCAAACAGATAAAGAAACTATTGATGAAGAAAAGATATAACGCACCTACGGTATATGCAGTCACACCCGTAGCAATGCCATATCCTGCGGTACAGAGAGGAGGCATGAGAGCCGTCGCAATCGCAACGCCGGGGATGACATTTCCACCTTCTTTACGTGTTATACCGATGATGCCTGCCAGTCCACCGAAAACAGCGATCAAAACATCCCAGATGGTCGGTGATGTCCGTGCAAGCAGTTCCGACGAAGGTGTAGCTATGGGCGTAAGGGAAAAATAAAGTGCCGATGTGGCAACCGAAATGAGCACTTGGGCCAACAGACTGCCTGCACTAGAGCGGATATATGTGCTGTCATACCGGGCAAGGCCATAGCCGATACCCAAGATCGACCCCATCAGCGGAGAGATCAGCATCGCGCCGATGACGACCGCCGTGCTGTCCATGTTGAGTCCGATGGAGGCGATAAAGATGGCCAACATCAGTACAGAGAGATTCGTCCCCCGAAATCGCACGCGGGCGTTAATCCGATCTGTAATTTCCCGTATCGACGCGATGTCGCCATGCAAATCAAAAAAATCTTTCAGCTTATTCCAAACCAAACAAACCATCTCCTTCGTCTGGGCATCGGGATACTTTCATTATATAGAAGCATACCATGTTTCATGAATATTTTCGAGCCCTTCACCATCATATCGAACCTCCCAGCTCAAAAACCGTCAGCCCGGTAAGAAGTCGTACAATCTAACTTTTCCAGCAGAAAAGCATGTGTATAGAAAGAAATATACTATAAGAGCATACACAGGACCCGCATGCAAAAGGAGTTGCCGTAAAGCAGCTCCTTTTTGCATGCGAGTCCTGTGGGTAATTCCCAAAGGCCTCTTAATGTTCCTTCATCCAAGCGTTCAAGCAAATTCCAGATACTTCTCGCCCGTACCGTACTTCTCAATGACGTAGTCGAGATCCTTGTCGCCCCTGCCGCTGAGATTGACGAGGATCGAGCCCGTATCCATCTCCTTGGCGCGGCGCATGGCGTAGGCGACCGCATGAGAGCTTTCGAGCGCGGGGATGATTCCCTCGTAGCGCGAAAGTTTGAAGAAGGCGCCGATCGCCTCCTCGTCCGTCGCCGTATCGTACTTGACGCGCCCAATCTCGCGCAAAAAGGCGTGCTCGGGGCCGACGGATGGGTAGTCGAGTCCGCTTGCTACCGAATACACAGGAGCCGGCTCGCCCGCCGCGTCCTTGAGCATGATGCTGTCAAAGCCGTGCATGACGCCCTCTTCGCCATACGACATGGATGCCGCATGATCGCCGAGCTTCTTGCCAAGCCCCAGAGGCTCGATGCCGACGATCTCCACAGGATCGTCGAGGAACGGCACGAACATGCCGATGGCATTGCTGCCGCCGCCTACGCACGCCGTCACAACATCGGGCAGGAACCCCATCATATCCTTGAATTGTTCGCGCGCCTCGATGCCTACGACCGTCTGGAAATCGCGCACCATCATGGGGAACGGATGCGGTCCGACAGCAGAGCCGATGCAGTAGATCGTCTCCTTGTAGTTCGCCAGATAATCCTCAAAAGCCGCATCGACAGCTTCCTTGAGCGTCTTCGCACCGCGCGAAACGGGCACGACCTTCGCGCCGAGCACCTTCATGCGCGCCACATTCGGCGCCTGCTTCTTGATGTCGACCTCACCCATGTAGATCGTGCAGTCGAGCCCGAAGAAGGCCGCCGCCGTCGCGAGCGCCACGCCGTGCTGTCCCGCGCCCGTCTCAGCAATGATGCGCTTCTTGCCCATGAACTTCGCCAGAAGCCCCTCTCCCATGCAATGATTGAGCTTGTGCGCACCCGAGTGATTCAAATCCTCACGCTTCAAATAAATCTGGCAGTTGCCGATCTTGCGCGAAAGGCGCTCGCAGTGGTAGACAGGCGTCGGCCGTCCTTGAAACTCGCGGCGTATGCGCCGCAGCTCATTGATGAACTGCGAGGAATGGCAAATCGTCAGATACGCCTCGTTGATTTCTGCAAAAGCAGGCACGAGTTCTTCCGGCAGGTAAGCGCCGCCGAATTTGCCGAAACGCCCCTCCTTGTTCGGATATTCCTTGAGATAACGCTTGAAATCCATACATCTTCCTCACTTTACTTGATTCAATTTCTCGGCGAGCGCCGCTGCGGAGTCGTCGCCTCTAAGGCAGGTCATGACCGGCTGTGCGCCAAGCATGACGACGTTGCCATCCGCATAGGCACTCTCCTTGCTGTGCCCGTTGTGGTATGCCGCCGCCAAGTTGCCCTGCACGAAGTAGGCGCGCTCGGCGCTCGACATATTGTCGGTCTCAGCGGGAACGACGAATTGTTTGCCCTTGACATAAACGACGCCGTCCTTGACCTCGACATGTCCGCCGCTGTACTCCTTGACGCTCTGCATGTACTTGTCACGGCGCTCCTTATTCGTCGGATGATCGGACGGATCGAACATCTCGCTGACGAAATTCTGCCGATTGTCGCCCATCTGCTCCATGAAGCGCTGCCAGACGGCGGCTGCAGCACCGGGATTGTACCCCGCGTCCGTGATGTACTTGAGTGCAAGTCCGTCCGCTTCCCATTCGTGTGCACGGCCGATCGACACCTGGTTGATCTGCGTGACAACCGTATTGAGCACGACGTTTCTAAGCTCCGACGCATTCGTCATATCGGCAAGAACCTGCGCACCGATCGCCACGTCGATCTTCTTGCGCCAGCCATCCGCCACATGGTTCTTCATGCCATGCCCCATCTCATGCCCCAGGACGACGGCAATCTCATCCTCATTCTGCAGATAATAGAAAAGCCCGCGATTGATCGACATCACATGGCCGAGCGAGCAAAAGGCATTGAAGGTATCGTCCTGATTGATGAACCAAAGGAACGGCTTGTCACGGACGGAAGGATCGCTCTTGGCGATGCCCGCCGAAACGCGTTCGATCGCACGGCTGCAAACTCCCTCCCACGGGGAGTTTTCTTCCACGCCAAATTCTTCTTGGTACGAGGCGAAAAGCGCCTGCCGCCCCTCCTCCGTCTGGTCGAGTTCCTTGATTTGATTCTCTGCCTCAGCCTTTGCCTGGAAGCCGCCTATGACCGTGCCGATGAGATCTCCCCAGCCCGCATCCGCCACAGGAGCAGGCTGCAGGGCGAAGCTTCCTCCAAAAGCAAGCATACCCGCTGCGAGTCCCGCAGCCACACGTTTCTTCCAAGTATTCATTTTCATCATCTCCCTTGCTTTCATCAAGAAGCGGCTACGCATAAACCCATAAACAATAGTTTACTCTATACATTTTTTCGACGATATTCGATGAAAATCCTTTTTCGGCAAAAAAACAAGACCTGCGGCCATCTTTTTACAAAGATTGCGCCGCAAGTCTCTATTTTCACGAACATACCTTTCGTCTCTGCGAGGTCTCCGATTCCCTATCGCTTGTTGTGCGCCGTCGGCGCCAAGAAGCGAATCGATGAACCGCACAGGAGACGCCGAAGGTCAGCCGCGCTCTCGGCAGGAATGACGGCGCTGCTGCCGCAATTCCTACACGCTAGAAATACGGACGCACCGTCGACCTGCGCGATGAAATCATGACTGCCGCACGGGCAGATGACATCACCAGCAGCGACGAACTCATGCACACGGTTGACCGCCTCAAGAAGAAGCTGCTGCTTGCCGATGAAATTTGCGCCGTCAGCGGGATGAATCCTGTCAAACTCCGCCTGATTGAACGCCAAAAGCTCCTCGATGCGGCGGCGCTTTCCAATGTAGCCCAGTTCGAAGCGATCTTGACTGCAATAGACCTTCTCAAGATCCATGCGCCTGATCTGCGCGAGACTGCAGGCAATCACATGCTCCTTGCCGCAGGCGACGCACGGCACATGGATTTCAAAGCGCCCCTTGTCTCCACGCACCAACAGCGCCTGCTCATGCCCGCAGCCTGCACAGCGAAGAGAGAAGCGCTTCACGCCAAGAAAATACGGCACATCGTGTACATGAATCTTGCCGCAGCGCTGACAATAAAACGCCATGGAACAAACAACACCACCGACGAGCATAGCAGCTCCTCACCCTCCTCACGAATTTCTCTCAGAAAATGTCAAATCTTTTTTGTTCGCTGAAACACTTCGTCGCAGAAAGGAAAAATCCTTCCGGAAAGGAGAGCCTCCCCTTCATTAAAATTAACGCATGATTTTCTCTATCTTTTTCAACAACCATCCAAGGATGCACACAAAAAAGCACCGCCCGACCGGACGGTGCTGTTCCTGCCTTATGGTGACGCGTACGGGATTCGAACCCGTGAAGCCGCCGTGAAAGGGCGGTGTCTTAACCACTTGACCAACGCGCCGAGAATGGCTCCTCGAGCAGGGATCGAACCTGCGACAACCTGATTAACAGTCAGGCGCTCTACCTACTGAGCTATCGAGGAATCACGCGGTGCTCATGCACCAGCAAGGGATATTATACACGATTATGAAGGGGCGCGCAAGCATTATTTTTACTTTTTTTCCGCCCGTGCGCACAAGACCTTCGTCACTTCATATGCTCCTCCTCATACCTCGCGATGGTTTCGCGCCGCTCAGCATACTTGCCTCCAAGCGGCTCATAGGAGAGCCACGTCTTTGCAATCTCCCATGCCATGTAGTTCGCTATGACGCGCTGCCCCATGCAGAGGATGTTGGCGTCATTGTGCGTGCGGGTCATGCGCGCCGTAAACAGGTCGTGCACGACGACGGCACGCGCTCCCTTGACCTTGTTCGCCATGATGCACATCGCCGCGCCCGTGCCGCAGACGAGGATGCCCAACTTCCCCTCGCCCTTCGCCACCTCTTCCGCCACCTTTTGCGCGTAGGGCTGCGTGTTGCAGGACGCCTCATCATACGTGCCCGCATCCTCAACACTGCAGCCCGCTTCCGTCAACTGCTGCAGCAAGAACTGCTTCATGGGATAGCCCGCATGATCTGCGCCTATGACGATTGTTTTCTTCATCGAAGTACCTCCCTTGATCCGGCTGTTGAGTCTCTTTTATTCATTCGCAGTTATTTCCAATTTCCCTGCCGCGAAATTAAATATTGCATTTTCCCCCCATCCATGCTAATATACTACAGTATGATTTCCTTCAAGGGAGGTGAAACATTTGCCGAACATCAAAGCATCCATCCGCAGCGTCAAGAAGGATGAGAAGCGCCGCGCCAAGAACGCTGCGGAAAAGTCCCGCGTTCGTACGGCTTCCCGCCACGTGCTCGACGCCGTTGAGGCAGGAAACGCTGATGAAGCGAAGTCCTTCCTGAGGGCCGCCTGCAAGACGATCGATCAGGCTGCAGCGAACCATGTGTTCCACAAGAACTGCGCTGCCCGCAAGAAGTCGCGCCTTGCCCGCAAGGTCAACGCCATGGCGTAGACTCATCAGCGACACGATAGAATCCCATCTCCATAAGCAATGCGTCTTCGCATTGCTTATGGAGATGGGATTTTTCTATGCCCTGAAACATTGGTAAAGGACGCTGCCCCATCTCCGCCCGTCAATCGACAGCCGCCTGAAAGACCGCCTCGACGCAGCGCTTGCACTCTTCATAGCTCTCGCCGGGCTTCGCTTCATAGAGTTTCGCACCGTCTACGAACATCGATGGCACATAGTAATACTCCTTGGCAAACGCCTGCGCCTTCTCTCCCTCACGAGTTTCCTCGATCCATTCGACGGGAACCGCCTCGTAGGCCGAATACGCCTTTTCCAATTCGTCCATCGCCCGCGCCGCGTTGCGGCAATACGGGCAACCGTCCATATAGAGCACCGTAATCTTCTTCAATCGAATGACCGCCTTCCCTTAAAGAGTCTTTCCTTCCAACAGGAAATTCCACGACGAAGCACGCCGTCTCTTCTATATTATATCCATTTTTTCTACATTTGCAAAAAGAATCAGCGTCAGAAAATTCCACCAAAATACCCAGGCAAAACCAACTTTTCCACAAGGATTTCTTATTCGCAGAATAGAATTAGTTTCATAGATACACTTGTATATTTGTACAGTCATACGAAGGAGGAGATGCATCATGGGTTTGATTCAAGCTGCTATGGGCGCTGCCGGCGGCGTCATGTCCGATCAGTGGAAAGAGTTTTTCTACTGCGACAGCCTCGACAAGGATTCGCTCGTTGCCAAGGGGCAGAAGCGCACGAGCGCACGCGGACGCAGTTCCAACACTTCGGGCGAGGAGAACATCATCTCGAACGGCTCCATCATCGCCGTCAACGAGGGGCAGTGCATGATCATCGTCGAGCAGGGCAAGGTCGTCGAGGTCTGCGCACAGCCCGGCGAATTCACCTACGACAGCTCGACCGAGCCGACAATCTTTGGCGGCGACCTCGCAAGCGATCTCAAGGCAGTGTTCCAAAACATCGGCAAGCGCTTCACCTTCGGCGGCGATGCGCCGAAAGACCAGCGCATCTACTACTTCAACACGAAGGAGATCATGGGCAACAAGTACGGCACGCCGCAGTCCATCCAGTTCGAGACGATGATCGGCCAGTACATGATGAACGTGAACATCCGCTGCTTCGGCGAATACAGCTACCGCATCACGAACCCGATTCTCTTCTACACGAACGTCTGCGGCAACGTCGAGGACGTCTACACGAGAAGCGAAATTGACTCCCAGCTCAAGAGCGAACTTCTTACGGCGCTGCAGCCAGCTTTCGGGCGCATCGCCGCCAAAGGAATCCGCTACACGCAGCTCATCAACTACACGCGCGACATCAAAACGGAGCTGTCCGCCGAGCTTTCCGAGGACTGGGGCAAGAAGCGCGGCATTGAGATCGTTTCCTTCGGCGTTTCGAGCGTCAAGGCGGACGAAGAGGACGAGAAGCGCATCAAGGAGATCCAAGACAGCGCCATCATGAGCGATCCGAACCTGCGCGCCGGCCGCCTCGCGACGGCGACGGCGGACGCCATGCGCACGGCGGCGGGCAACGAAGCCGGCATGGGCGGCGCCTTCGGCTTCATGGGCATGGGCATGGCAGGGAATGCCGGCATGGGCGCCATGGGCGCTTTCGGCCCTGCGGGCGGACAGGCGCCGCAGGGCAACCCGCTCGCTCCGCCGCCGCCGCAGCAGCCACAGGCGGGAGCAGCCGGCAGTTGGAACTGCGCGTGCGGCCAGACGGGCAACACGGGCAAGTTCTGCGCGGGATGCGGCAAGCCACAGCCCGCGCCTGCAGGGGCTTGGAGCTGCAGCTGCGGCCACGCGGGCAATACGGGCAAGTTCTGCGCGAACTGTGGCAAACCCCAGCCGACAGCGGACGGCTGGCAGTGCAGCTGCGGCGCAACGAACCAGGGCCGCTTCTGCGCGAACTGCGGCAAACCGAAGCCGGCGGGCGCGCCCCTCTATCGCTGCGACAAGTGCGGCTGGCAGCCCAAAGACCCGACGAATCCGCCGAAGTTCTGCCCCGAGTGCGGCGACGCTTTCGACGAGAACGACTTGCAGTAAGAAATATTCCAACAAGCAAGCGAGGTGAAGCAAATGGCCGATACATCGGTAAGCTACAAATGCCCCAACTGCGGCGCACCGCTTTCCTTCCTGCCCGGTCACGACCATGTGACCTGCGAATACTGCTCGACGGAGCTTGAGATCGCGACTGTCGAAGCGCTCTTCGAGCGCGAGCAGGAAAAAGCGCGCCTCGCCGCAGAAGCGCGCGACTCGCGCTGGAACACGGAAAATGCGGGATCTGAGTGGGCGGAACAGGAAGCCTCCGCCATGCAGCTGCAGACATGCTCCTCATGCGGTGCGGAACTTGTCTCCGACGGCAACACGATGGCGACGGAATGTGCCTACTGCGGCAGTCCGAACATGCTGCCGCAGCAGTTCTCCGGCATGTTGCGTCCCGACTTCGTCATCCCGTTCAAGAAGACGAAGGACGAAGCCGTCGCAGCCCTCAAGAAGTTCTACGAAAATCGTTATCTGCTGCCCGACGCCTTCAAGTCGAACAACCGCATCAAGGAAATCCAGGCGATGTACGTGCCGTTCTGGCTCTTCGACTCCGCCATTACGGCCAGCGCCTCCTTCCGCGCGGAAACGGACAACGTCTACGAAACAGCGGACGAAATCATCACGGAAACGAGCGTCTACAGCTGCGAACGCGCAGGTTCGATGAAGTTCGAGCGCATCCCTGTCGACGGCAGCGAGCGCATGGACGACACCTATATGGAAAGCATCGAGCCATTCGACTACAATGAACTCGTACCCTTTTCGGCCGCCTACTTCACGGGCTTTCTCGCCGAGAAATACGATGTCGACGCCGAGGCTTCCGCGCCGCGCGCCGACAAGCGCATTACAGAAAGCGCCCTAGGCGTCCTCGAAAGCACCGTTGAAGGCTACACTCGCCGCTCGCTTGACGGCGAACCCTGCATCATCAAGGAGGACGGCGCCGTCAGCTATGCCATGGTTCCCGTCTGGATCCTCACGACGAAGTACGAAGGAAGGCCCTACACCTTCATGATGAACGGGCAAACAGGCAAGGTCATCGGCTCCTTGCCCATCGACAAGAGGAAGGCGACGCTCTACCCCCTCGCCGCTTCCCTCATCAGCGTGCCGATCCTTTACTTCATCGCAAAGTTCATCTTGGGAAGCATATAGGGAGGACTGCACATGAAACGTGAAAAAAGAAACTTCTTCCGCGCCGTCCTCCTCCCCGTCTTCCTGCTCCTTGCCCTCGCCGCCTCCCCCACCTTGAGCGAGGCGGCCTCCAAGGACGCCGCACAAGCAAGCGCGCGCGTCATGGACGAGGCCGGACTTCTGAGCGACGCCGACCGGACGTCGCTTGAAAAGGCGCTCGCCGATGTCGAAGCGGCGCACAAGGTGAAGATTGCCGCCTGCACCGTCAAGGATCTCAAGGGCGAAAAAGCTGGCTCAGCCGCCAATAAAATCGTCGACAAACTTGCAGGCAGCGCGGAAAACGGCGCTATGGTGCTCCTCGTCGCCCCGAAGGATCGCGACTGGTACCTCGCAACGGACAAAAAGATGAAGGGGCGCATCACCGACGGCGTCGGCACGGACTATCTCTCAGGCAAGTTCCTGCCCTCCTTCTCCAAGGATGACTACGCTTCAGGCTTCAAGGCCTACGCGGCCACGGCCGATGAGATGCTCGCCTACTACGAGAAGGAAGGCGAGCCTTTCGATCCCAAAGCAGGCTTCAGCCTGCTCGCACTCGCCGCTGCCGTCGTGCTCGCAGGCGGAGTCTTCTACCTCGTGCGCAGCAGCCTCATCGGCTCGATGAGCAACGTCATGGCCGCAACCGAGGCCGATGCCTACCTGAGCCATGAAGGGCTTCATCTGACAGAAAACCGCGATACCTTCCTCTACATGAACGTCACTCGCAAGGAAAAACCAAAGAAGCAGAACACGTCCTCCAGCCGCGACGAAAACCACGGCGGCGGCGGGGGGAAATACTGACAGAGAAAAAGCCCGCTTGCGCGGGCTTTTTCTCTGTCAGACAATCTTTACATTTTCCGCCTTGTCAAGCACGCAAAGTGAAAAAAGCAATCTCCGGCGGGCAGCCGAGGCGGTACGGAAACCAACTGCCGTTGCCCGAGTGGACGTAGCCCGTCGTCTTCCCCTTCTCGACGATGCCGCGCGTGTACTTGAACACGGGGAAGAGCGGCAGACCGAAGATGCCGAACTGCGAGCCGTGCGTGTGCCCCGTGAGCACGAGGCGTGCGCCGTACTCAGCGCCATCGTCGATGAACTCGGGATGATGCGCGAGCAGGACGGTCACGGCATCTGCCGAAATCGCTTCGAGCGCCGCTTTCGCGTACATCGCCTTCTCGCGCTGGAATGCCTCGGCGTCGAGTCTCTTCCTGTACTCCGACATCGGGTAGTCGACACCTGCGAAGTAGAGCGGCTGCGCTCCCTGCCTCACGCACTGCGCCTCGTTTTTCAAAAAGTGAATCTTCGACGTCGCCAGCGCTTCTTCTACGAGCGCAATGCCGCGTATATGCTCGTGATTGCCGTGGCAGTACCATATACCATCGGGAAAGGCAGTGGCAAAGCCGTCGATCAGGTGCACGGCTTCTGCCGTCCACTCGGGATAGTCGAAGATGTCGCCCGTCAGCAAGAGTGCGTCGGGAGCAGCGTCGGCGACCTGCTGCAAAAGGCTCTTCAGCCGCTCAAGCGAGAAAAACATGCCGAGATGCACGTCGCTGAGCTGGGCGACCGTATAGCCCGCGAGTGCCGGCGCCGCAACGGGGATGTCGTAGCGACGCTCAACCGTCGCATTCCGCTCGTAGAGATTGCCGTAGAGCGCCGCACCGAGCGCCGCCGCAGGATACGCGCCCGCCGCCTTCAAGACCCTGCGCCGCCCCGCATCCTCGGGAACGGCGAGCGTCCTGCGATAGAAGGCACGAAGGACGACGGCTGCCAACACAAAGAGAAACAAGAACATCAAAGAGAGGAAGAAGACAGAAGCCAGAGAAATCGTCGCACCGTCTGAAAGAATCCCTGCGAGCGGATTGCGCCGCGAGAAGAAAGACGCCGCCGCGATGGTGAACACGACGCCGACCAGCACGCGGCAAATAAACAGCGCACGCCCAGCGAGAAGATAGCGCAGCGCCCAAAGCGCCGCCACGGTGAACACTGCAAGAACGGTGATCAAAATGATGAGAAAGGAGACCAAGCTGCACCTCCGAAAGTCAAACAGATTATATCGCAGACATTATAGCACAAACGGACGGAGAAACATACTCATGTACCCCTTTCTCTTGAATGAATCTCCGTTCTCCTCTATAATGATAAAAGAAAACATATTTTCCAAGAAAAGGAGATGCTGCCATGAACGCCGACCCCAAGAGTCTCGAACTCGCGACGCGCGAGAAGATCGACCGCGTGCTTGAGGCTCATTCCTACGACCCGACGCAGATCGTCGGCATCCTGCTCGACGTGCAGGACCTCTTCGAGCGCCACTATGTGCCCGAGCCTGCCGCCTACTACGTGGCGGAGAAACTGCCGCTGAAGATCTCTTTGATCTACGACTGTCTGACCTTCTACGCAAGCCTGTCGCCTGTGCCGCGCGCCAAATACCCCATCCAAGTGTGCGACTCTGTCGTCTGTCGCATCAACGAGAACGAAACGCTTTTCTCTGCGCTCAAAAGCCTCCTCGGCATCGACGTCGGCGAAGTCACCTACGACGGACGTTTCACGCTCGAAAAGACGCCGTGCTTCGGCGCTTGTGACATCGCGCCCGCCGTGCGCGTCAACGGCGAAGTCTACGGGCATCTTGACAGCCGCGAGAAGATCGAGGAACTTTTGCACACGCTGCAGTAAGCGGCCTGCACATCTTCACCGAACCTGCGCTGCAAGAGCGCTCCACCTCTTGCAGCCGCGCCTTCTCTCTGCGAGGCGCACAAAAAGGACCGGAAACAAAACGACATCCACACGAAAGGAGACTATATGAGCAAGGTTTCTTTCATGACAAAGAACTTCCACCGCTACGATCCCATGTCCATCGAATCGTACCTGGCGATTGGCGGCTTCAACGCCCTCAAAAAGACCGTGACAATGGATGGCGAGGACATCGCCTCCCTTCTCTCCGAAGCCCAGATCAAGGGGCGCGGCGGCGCCGCCTACCCCATGGGACGCAAGTGGTCGCAGGCGCGCGCCGTCAAGGGCGAGCACAAGGTCATCATCTGCAATGCCGACGAGGGCGAACCATGCACCTTCAAGGATCGTGAACTGATCACGAACGACCCCTTCAACCTCATCGAGGCCATGACGATCGGCGCCTGGAGCATCCGCGCACAGGACGGCTACATCTACCTGCGCGAAGAATACGCGCACCTTCGCTCGCGCCTCAAGAACGCCATCGAAGAAGCGGAGCGCTGCGGCTTCCTCGGCAAGAACATCCTCGGCAAGGAAGGCTTCGACTTTCACATCCACCTCCGCTCAGGCGCGGGAGCCTATGTCTGCGGCGAGGGCACGGCTCTCATCCGCTCCATCGAGGGCAAGGCGGGCCGGCCGCGCATGAAGCCGCCCTTCATCAAGCAGAGCGGCCTCTTCGCTCTGCCGACGTGCGTCAACAACGTCGAGAGCCTTTCCATCGTGCCGCATCTCCTCCTCGACGACAAGAAGGAATACATCAGCTACGGCTCGGGCGAATCTCTCGGCACGAAGCTCGTCTCCGTCGGCGGCAACGTCAACTGTCCTGCCGTCTTTGAGATCCCCTTCGGTACGACCGTGCGCGAAATCATCTATGACCTTGCGGGCGGCATCCAGGGCGGCCGCCGCATCCGCCTCATCCAGTTCGGCGGCGCGTCGGGCAAAATTGCCGACGAATCCATCCTCGACGTCCCCTACACCTACGACGACCTCAAGGCGGCGGGCGTGACCGTAGGCTCGGGCGCGATCCTCGTCGTCGACGAGCGCACGAGCGTCCTCGACTTTCTGCGCATGACGCAGGCGTTCTTCTCGCACGAGAGCTGCGGCCAGTGTACGCCGTGCCGCGAGGGCGTCCTCCACATCAAGCTCATCTTGGAAAAGTTCGCGCAAGGAACAGCGACGGAAAAGGATCTCGAAAACATGAAGATGATCGCACGCATCATGCCCATGTCCGCCCTCTGCGGTCTCGGCGAAAGCGCCGAAAACGCCCTTTCCGCCGCCTTCAAACTCTTCCCTGAAACATTCCGGATCGGAGGCGTACACTGATGGCAGAAGAAAGAGAACTCGTACACCTGAAAATCAACAACATCCCCGTCGAAGTCCCCAAGGGCACGAAGATCATCGACGCCGCACGCAAGGTGCACATCAACATCCCGCATCTCTGCTACCACCCCGATCAGCGCGTCAAGGCTCGCTGCCGCATCTGCTCCATCGAGGTCACGGGCAGCCGCCGCCTCATGGCAGCGTGCGCGACCGAGGTCTGGGAAGGCATGGAAGTCCATACGGACACGCAGATCGTGCGCGACACGCAGATCGCCATCCTTCAGCTCATCCTCGCCAACCACAACCAGGATTGCCTGAACTGTCCGCGCAACCACCGCTGTGACCTGCAGGAGCTTTGCAGCCGCTTCAACATCGGCCATACGGGACTGCCCATCGTCGTCGAAAGCAAAGAGGATGCGGCGAACAACCCGAGCATCGCTCGCGACCCGACGAAGTGCATCAAATGCGGCCGCTGCATCCGCGCCTGCAAGGATGTGCAGGGCATCGAAGCCCTGAATTTCGCTGGACGAAGCGACAAGATCACCGTCACGACCGCCTACGACAGCCCGCTCGAAGCGACCGACTGCATCCTCTGCGGCCAGTGCAGCCTCGTCTGTCCGACGGGAGCGATCACGGAAAAAGACGATACGCAGCGCGTCCTCGACGCCCTGCAAGACCCGAAGAAGCACGTCATCGTGCAGGTCGCGCCCGCCGTGCGCGTCTCCTTGGGCGACGAATTCCATCTGCCGCCCGGCGCCATCGTCACGGGACAGATGGTCGCCGCCTTGAAGCGCCTCGGCTTCGACCGCGTCTTCGACACGAACTTCGGCGCCGACCTCACGATCATGGAAGAAGGGCATGAATTCATTCATCGCCTGGAAAACGGCGGCACGCTTCCCATGATGACCTCGTGCAGCCCCGGCTGGGTCAACTACGTCGAAAAACACTACAGCGACCTCTTGCCCCACCTCTCGACAGCGAAGTCGCCCATGCAGATCTTCGGCGCTGTCGCCAAGACCTACTATCCGAAGCAGTCGGGCATCCCCGTCGAAGACATCGTGACCGTCTCCGTCATGCCGTGCACGGCGAAGAAGTTCGAAGCCGCGCGTCCCGAGATGGGCAGGGACGGCCATCAGGACGTCGACATCGTCATCACGACGCGCGAGCTTGCCAAACTCATCCACTACGTCGGCATCACCTTCCACGATCTGCCCGAAGAGGACTTCGACAGCCCGCTCGGCACATGCTCGGGTGCGGGCGCAATCTTCGGCACGACGGGCGGCGTCATGGAAGCCGCCCTGCGCACCGTCTACGAAAAGGCGACGGGAAAGACGCTCCCCTCCATCGACTTTCTCGCCGTGCGCGGCATGGACGGAATCAAGGAAGCGACCGTCGACCTCGGCGAGCGCAAGGTGCGCGTCGCCGTCGCGCACACGCTCAAGAATGCCAAGCACATCATGGATGAACTCAAGGCCGGCAAAAGCCCCTACGATTTCATCGAAGTCATGGCCTGCCCCGGCGGCTGCCAAGGCGGCGGCGGACAACCGCTCAATACAACGAACGCGCGTCGTGTCGAGCGCATGAAGGCTCTCTACGAGATCGACAAGAATCTCCCCGTGAGAAAATCGCATGAAAATCCCGAAGTTGTGCACATCTACAAAGAATTCCTCGGCGCACCCTTGGAAGGCAAAGCGCACGAACTGCTGCACACCCATTTTCACAAGGCGGAGAAACTCTACGACTTCACGGGCGCAGGAAAATAACGAAGACAGCGCGGCAAATCTTCTGCCAAGAATACGATGAGGGGGCGCTTGCGTCCCCTTTTTTTAGAAATAATATCATATTTCCTTGCTATTGAATAAGATTTAAGGCAAAATAGAAGTACGATTTCGTCTAGAACGCTAACGACGAAATAAGCTATACCCACATACAAAAAAAGCACACGAACGATTCCTAAACAAAGAGGTTAACAAACTATGCAATCATCCCTTGATCAAGTATTCAAAGATCCATTTTACAAGATCACCTACAAGATGCACCTGATCTTGACGGTCGGCAGACTCCTCATGGAGAACGGCGCCGACTCCGACCGAACGACGCGCTACATCATGCGCACGGCGGCCTACATGGGCATTCCGGCGGAAAACGTCAGCTGCCACATCATGTATACGTCGCTTCTCCTCAACGTCAAGAACGAGGAGCGCACCTACACGGAACTCACAAAATGCCGCAAGCACAACGTGAGCATGACCGTCCTCGCCGCTGTCAGCCGCATCATTTGGCGCGCCATGCGCGACAACTGGTCACTCGAACGCTTTGAAAAGGAACTGGAAACCCTCGAAAGCCGCAAGAATCCCTACTCGAACTTTGCGACCGCCATCGGCTCCAGCTTCGCCTGCGGCGGCTCGTGTCTGCTCTTCGGCGGCGACTTCATCGCCTTTTTCGTCACGGCGATCTGCGCCTTCTTCGGCTTCTACGCACGCATCCTCTGCAACAAGCGCGGCTTCAACAACTATGCGGGCATCGCCATCGCCGCCTTCGTCGCGACCTCCTTGGCGACGCTCTCGCAGAGCGTCGTCCACTCCGCGACGCCCATGCACCCCATCGTCGCCTGCGCCCTCTTCATTGTGCCCGGCGTGCCGCTGATCAATGCGGCAGACGACATGCTCAACAACTTCATCATGGCGGGCATCACACGAGCCTTCCACACCGTGCTCATCATCGGCTCAATGGCGTTCGGCACGGCGATCGCTCTGCACCTCGGGCGCATCACCGAATTCACGACGATCAGCCTCAGTCCCGGCGACATCTACCTCTACCATCCGATTGCCGCAGCGATCTCGGCAGGCGGCTTCTCGCTGCTCTTCAATGTGCCGAAACGCGTCCTCTGGGCGGTATCCGTCGGCGGCGCCGTCGCCGTCCTGCTCCGAAACATCTGCATGTTCGACTTCGGCCTCAGCCAGGCGACGGGAACGCTCATCGGCGGCGGCGTCGTCGGCATCGCCGCGCTTTCCGCCATCCATCGCTTCCATGTGCCGAACGTCGTCCTCACGACGCCGTCCGCCATTCCCCTCGTCCCCGGCATCCTGCTCTACCGCCTGCTCTTCACACTCCTCAACATCAACGACGTTAGTACCGAAGTCCTCTTGGGCGCACTCAGAAACGGCATCGAGGCGGCTACCATCATCATCAGCATCGCCGTCAGCGTCGCCATACCGAACATCTTCTGGTCACGTCAGATCCGCAAGAACAAGATCGCACAGGAAAAGAAACTGCTCGCGTCGAGATTTGTCGATCAGGAGGACTGACCGCTTCATAGATTGCCCGCTGGGCAGTCTATGAAGAATCGTCACAATATTCCAAACTATTATCATAAAATACCTTTAAGGCATAGCAGCTTTTGCACCACCCCTTGCACAGGAAAGGAGTCTTCCCATGGCAGAAACGAAAGAACATGTTCTCACCCACCCCTTCTCCCAGATCATCTACAAGATGCATCTGATCCTCCTCGTCGCACGCACGATGATGGAAAACGGCGCCGATTCCGACCGCACCTCGCAGTACATCATGCGCACGGCGGCATACATGGGCATCCCTGCGGAAAACGTCAGCTGCCACATCGCCTACACGACCATCATGCTCAACATCAAGGACGAGGAGCGCACCTACACGCGCTTCAGCAAGTGCCGCACGCACCGCGTGAACATGCTCGTCCTCTCCGCCGTCAGCCGCATGATCTGGCGCGCCATGCGCGACGCGTGGTCACTTGAACGCTTCGAGAGCGAGATGGAAAAACTCGATGAGCGAAAAGCACCTTACAGCGGCCTCTTGACGGCGCTCGGTGCAAGCTTTGCATGTGCCGGTTCATGCGCCCTCTTTGGCTGCGACCTCGCCGCCTTCTTCATCACGGCGCTCTCCGCTTTCATTGGATTCTATGCGCGGCGCTTCTGCAACGAGCACGGCTTCAACGTCTATGCCGGCATCGCCATCGCCGCCTTTGCTGCGACGCTCGCCGCCGTGCTGCTGCAAGGCCTCGATCTGTCTGCGACGCCCATGCTGCCCATCGTCGCCTGCACGCTCTTCATTGTGCCCGGCGTGCCTCTGATCAACGCGGCGAACGACCTTCTGAACCACTTCATCACCTCGGGCATGACGCGAGCATTCGACACGCTCCTCATCGTCTGCAGCACGGCATTCGGCATGGCGATCGCCCTGCGCCTCGGACACGTCAGTTCATTCACGACCGTGAGCCTCAGTCCCGGCGAAATATACCTCTACCACCCGCTCGCCGCTGCCATCGCAGCCGGCGGCTTCTCCTTGATCTTCAGCGTGCCGCGCCGCCTGCTGTGGGTCGTCTCCACGGGCGGCATCATCACGATCCTCCTCAGAAACATCTGCATGTTCGAGCTTGGCATGAGCCAAGCGGCCGGCACATTCCTCGCCTCCGCCTTCGTCGGCGTTCTCGCGCTCTTTGCCATCCACTGGTTTCACACGCCGAACATCGTGCTGACGATCCCTTCCGCCATTCCTTTGATTCCCGGCGTTCTTCTCTACCGCTTCTTCTTCACACTCTTAAATATCAACGAGGTCAGCACCCCCCTCTTGCTCGCGGCGCTTAGAAACGGCGTCGAAGCCGCGACCATCATCGCCGGCATCGCCATCGGCGTCGCTATTCCCAGCATCTTCTGGTCGCGCCAGATCCAGCGCAACAAAATCGCACAGGAGAAGAAACTCCTCGCATCGAGATTCGTCGATCAGGAGGACTGACAGAGCGATGCTCCCATGAAATCAACATGCAAAAAGCGTGCAGCAGATTCGATTCCGCTGCACGCTTTTTATCGGCCAAACTCGGTTACAAGCACATCGTTTCGAGATTACTAGAAATGATGCAAAAGATGCGCCAAAAGACGTAAACTGGATGATGCGTCTCCTTACATCTCTCCTCCGCCCTCGATTGACGCGTTGTGATCGTTCACCCACTTGTAGCCGAGGAACGCGCTGACGAGGTTGACAATCACAGAGACTTCCGGGCTGACAAACATACTGAGAAGCCAACTGACGACAATCAGTCCGACAAAGGCAATGATGCCCTGCTTGTTGAAGCCCGTGCTGTAGAAAATGCCGAGGACAAAGAAGCCGAGAATCGCTCCGAGAATAGGACTTTTTTTGCTCATAATGAATCTCTCCTTTGGATGTTGTATGACCTATATACTGGAATAATGCCGGCGGCAGAAGGTCTGCCGCTCATTCATCAAATGTCGTGATGTTCCCGCCCTCGATGTTGAATACGGCTATCTCCGAGAGGGCGCTTTCACCCGTCGGCGCAAGAAACTCAAATATATAGCCGTATGTGCCGTCGCCGAGTTCTTCGTCCTCGACCGCAGGATGACTGCCGATTTGGAAGGTCTCGGCTTCGACAGCAGCGAGTTCATCATCATCATTGTCGGAAACGGACTTCGCGAAATGGATCGTCGTGACCATATCGCCCTCCCGCAAGGGAATCAGCCCTTGATCGCTCATGCCGCTTTCCTCAGGCTCGCGCTGCGCGCCGAGGATGTGATACGTCTCATCGTTGTAGTTATAGGAAACCTGCAGGATGCACTCCTCGCCGTTGAGCTTGATGGGTATGGAATAGAGGTTGTAATCGTCGCCTTCTTCGGTGAGCTCGATGTAGACAGGATGCCCGTCGAGCATCGGCCACGTACCGTCGAAGTTGTCACGGAAAACGCCCGTATCCCAATCGGCGTCGATGTTCGCATCGCTGCCGAGGTGGATAACGACATTTTCGTCGAGATAGAGCAGGTTGCAGCGCACGGACGAGAGGAGTTCCATTTCGCTTTCACTGAGCGTAACGGAAACGCTTCCATCCGACGGATCAATATCGACGGCGCGATCTTCGAGTCCCGCAAGGTCAAGGGAAGCGGCAAAACACCATCCCGCTTTCACCGCTTCACCATAGCCGCCGCCTGCAATGATGAATGTCATCAAAAGAACCGCGAAAGCCTGTCGCAGTATGCGGCAAAAACGATTCATCATCATATTCCCTCCTTCGCGATTCCCTTTATCTTGCTGCATATTGCTCATACAAAGCAGCCGCTCTTCCCCCACGGAGATACGAGCGCCTTACTTCTCGCCGTCGAGGAACTTCTGGATCGCCTTCGGATCTTTCGGCGCCCAGTGCAGCGTCTTGCCGTCGTCGCTCTTCACCATATCGCACGGCACATCGAGCGTCTTTTCATCGTCGTAAGGAATCTCGTCGATGAACTTGCGCAAGACATCCATCGCTCCCTGCTGATAAGAGGGATCGTTGCGGACGTCGACGCCCTGCTGCTGTGCAAGACCGAGGACAACACCCAAGGCGACGAGATCCTCGTTCGTCTGCATAATCTTGTCAAACTCCGCCTTGTCGACCGGCGTAGCCGTCAGCTCGACGACGGGATGCTCGCTGTCGTCCTTCTTGACCTTCGCCTTGAGCGTGATGTTCGCCTTGCGATCGGCAATATAGTAATTCGTGACAGCGACCGCATTGTCCTTGGAAAGCATCATGCTCTGGAACTGCTGATCGACCTCAGTCAGGAGCGCCTCACTGATCTTCTCCTTCTGCTCCTTCGTCAAGCCCGTCGCCTCGGTCTTGTCCGTGTCGCCGTAAGCGTAAAGTTCCGCATAAGCGAGGACAGCTTTGTCCGCCGTGTCTTTCGGCTTGTCGCCGCAGCCCGCGACGAGGAACATCGCCAAAACGGCGATGAACGGCAGCAGCAACCTCTTTGCCAACATCATCTTCCTCTTCATATTACCCTCTCCTTTTATATTTTTTCGGAAAAGTACGGCAATGGGCAAGGAGATGAAACCCTCAGCCCGCTATCGAACATCCTTGCCGAATTTCCCCTTCGCTTAAATTGTAGCAAAAAAAAAGCACCTCCTGCAAAGAATCTGCAAAAAGTGGCTTTTTCTTGTACGAAAGTGGTCACAGATATGCCCGCAGAAAGACCCATGGGACTTATATCTTAAGCCCCCCAACTTGCTGCTACTTATTCAGCATATACTGCATATACTCTACCTTGACCGCACCGTACCGCCTGCGGCTGATCGGCAATTTCATGCCGCTCGTGAGCACGAACACCCCCTCTTCCATGCGCTCGATTCTGTCCATATTGACGATGATGCGATGGTAACATTCAAGGAAGCGCTTGTCGCGCAGCAGCCGCTCCGCGCTCCACTCATAAGTAAAAGGGCGCGAGAGGTGAAAATCACGCTCTTCGAGGACGATGTGCAGCCTGCCGCCTTCGATGTCCGCATAGAAAATCTTTTGGAAGGGGATCTCCAAGGCGCGTCCGTTGTATTCCACGCTGAGAACGTGCGCCGACTGATCGCGGCGTGCGAAGACATGACGCAGAGAGGCCTGAAAAGCCTCCTCATCCGTCCCCAGAGGCTTGAGGAAGTAGCCGTCGGCAAAGACGCGATAACCCTCCATCAGATGCTCCTCGCTCGTCGTGAGGAATATGATGCCGATGTCGGCGCTTTCGGCACGCAAGCGCCGCGCCGCTTCCATGCCGTCAAGACCGGGCATGCAGATGTCTAAGAGCACGAGATCGTAGGACTGCCGATCAAAGCACTCCAGGAGCGCTTCGGCTGAATCGAAGAGGTCAAGCTGCACGACGGCTGTTTCCTTCGACCAATATCGCGCGAGCATCTTCGCAAGATAGCGCCGCGCCGCCTCGCGCACCTCTTCCTCATCATCGACAATAGCAATGCGCATCCTTTCCCGCCTTTCTGTTTCCGTATGACTCCGTCATTCATTTGACGAAGCATGACTTCTATCGTATAATACCACAAAACCATACATAAGCAAACAGTTTGGAGGGTTTGTCTTGAACGAAAACAATCTTGCCGTCGTCTTCAACACCTTCCTGTTCCTCCTCTCGCTCCTGCCGGCCGTCTACCTGCGCTACCTGCCGTTTCGCACCATCCTTGCGCCGAAGGCACGGCGACGGCTGCTGCAGGGGTATGCCTTTATCTTCTTTGCGGAGCTTGCCGCTTCTCTGCTGCTCTTCTTTTCCGGCGTTCTGTCCTACAGCTTTCATACGTTCAAACTCTTTTACATCTTCTTCGGCTTTCTTCCCTACTTTCTGCTGAACCTCTGCATGATCCGACCGTACGCCGCGCAGCATATCTTCATCCTCGGCACGCAGTTCATTCTCAGCAGCACAGTCTCGACGATCGCGATTCTCCTCGTACTGACATTCAGCAGCGAAAGCGACTTTTTCGACCACTTCGCCACTTACTGCGCCTTGAATCTCACGATCTATCTCACCGTACTGCCCGTCGTGCGCCCCTTCTTCCGACAAATCTTCCTGCGCTTTTCCACGATCAGCACCGACCGCTTCTGGCTCTATATCTGCCCGCTGCCGCTTCTCATGCTCGCTCACGATGTCTACTTCTCCACCTCGCCGGAGGTTCTTGCCTCCCGCTACCTCTTCCCTCGCGTTCTGCTGTTCGTCTGCGGCGTGCTCATCGCTCTCGCCGCATGGCGCGGCCTTGAGTACATCCTCCAGCAGGCAGCAACGACGGAACGAAATCTCGCGCTCCTGACGCGCATGAACTCGATCGGCGAGTATACGCGCACCCTGCAGGAAAAGCAGGCGCGCCTCTCCATCGTGCGCCATGACCTCCGACACAATGCGCAGATGCTCGCCGACCTCATCTCGCGCGGCGAAGATGATGCCGCCATGCGTCTCGTCCAAAGGATGAGCGGGCAGATCGATGCGACGCGCGTCGAGCACTTCGCCAGCAATCCCCTGATCGATGCAGCGCTCTCCGTCTATGTGCGGCAAGCGCGCCAAAAGGACATCGCCGTCGAGGCTCGGATCGACCTTCCCGCCTCCTTTGCCGCGGAAGTCGATCTCTCGCTCGTCCTCTGCAATCTCTTTGAAAACGCCATCCATGCCGAAGAGGAAGAGCCGCAGCAGCAGCGAGCCATCCGCCTCCTCGCGCGTACCAAGGGTGCCAGTATCTTCTTCTCCATCGAGAACCGCCGCAGCACACCCGTACCGCTCGCCGCAAACGGCCTGCCTAGAAGCAGAGATTCCTTGCCTGGCCACGGCTACGGCACGCGCTCCCTTCTGCTCTTCGCGGAAAAGTACGGCGCCGAGTTCTTCACGGAGCAAAAGGACGGCTGGTTCAGCATCCTGCTGCATGTGCCGCAGGTCGAACGCATGGAAAAATGAGGCAAATGACCACTTTCATGCAAGATCTCGACACTTTTTTCCCATTTGTTGAAAGGCATCCACCTTCCTGTTACACTAGAGAAAGAATAGAGAAAGGCACATACAAAGGGGATGTTACTTATGAAAAACTGGTTCAAAGCTTTCGCAGTCATGGCTTCCTGCGCCATCATGCTCGGCACGGCAGGCGTCGCTTCGGCAGACGAATACGAGTATGAAGGGTACGATGAGAACGGCAACTACGTCTACGCCGTAGCGGATGATGAGGGCAACGTCGCTGCCGTAGCCGTGGATGCGGACGGCAACTACTCCGTCAGCGCCGAGGGTGCAGACGGCAGCACCTACGACGAGACTGGCTCGTATTAAGAGAGCATTTTCCAGAAAATCGCAAAGACTTCAAAGCGCCGCATGTGGACGGATTCGTCACATGCGGCGCTTCTTTTTCGCGAGGCAAAAGAAGAAGCCACCGCAGATCGCAGTGGCTTCTCGCTATTTAGGAAGTACGGATACATCCAGCTGCACTAATCCGGCCAGCTTCCTCTCATCAGCGCTTCTTCATCTCGCCGGAACTCAGCAGGTATGGCACTTCTCGAAGAGCCCCTTCTCCTTGAGGAGCTTGACCATCGTCTCACCGATGTGAGCGACCGTATCGGCAACGGGGATGCCCGCAGCGTTCAGAGCCGCGACCTTGTCAGCCGCCGTGCCCTTGCCGCCCGAGATGATCGCGCCGGCATGACCCATGCGCTTGCCCGGAGGCGCCTGACGGCCTGCAATGAAGGCGGAAACCGGCTTATCCTTCATGTTCTCCTGAATCCACTTCGCAGCATCCTCTTCCGCCGTGCCGCCGATTTCACCGATGATAAGGACAGCATAGGTGTCCGGATCGTCCTTGAAGAGCTGCAGAGCGTCGATGAAGTCCGTGCCCTTGACGGGATCGCCGCCGATGCCGACCGTCGTCGTCTGGCCGATGCCGGCATTCGTGAGCTGGAAGGCAGCCTCGTACGTCAAGGTGCCGGAGCGCGAAATGACGCCGACATGACCGGGCTTGCTGACCGTGGCCGGCGTGATGCCGAGCTTCGACTGCTTGGACGTCAGAAGACCCGGGCAGTTCGGACCGACAAGACGCGTCTTCTTGCCTTCCATGTAACGGCGCACCTTCACCATGTCGAGGACAGGGATATGCTCCGTGATGCAGACGACGAGATCGAGATCGGCGTCAACCGCCTCCATGATGCTGTCCGCCGCAAAACGAGGGGGAACATAGACGACCGAAGCCGTCGCGCCCGTAGCCTTCACAGCATCCGCAACCGTGTTGAACACAGGGACGCCCTCGACCTTCTGACCCGCCTTGCCCGGCGTTACGCCTGCGACAATCTTCGCGCCATAGTCGAGCATCTGCTTCGTGTGGAACGTCGCCGCTTTGCCCGTGATGCCCTGCACGATAACCTTTGTATCTTTATCAATCAAAACTGACATGTGTTTGACCTCCCTTTCGATTTAAGCCTTCGCCTCAGCAACGAGTTTGACAATCTGCTCGGCGCCGCCCTCCATCGTGGGTGCAGGGAAGACGTTAGAAATCGGCGTATTTTTCAGGATCTCGCGGCCTTCTTCGACCTTCGTGCCCTCAAGGCGGACAACGACAGGAACCGGGAGGGATTTGCCGTCCTTGGAGATGATCTTCGCAGCCTCGATGATGCCGTTCGCGATGTTGTCGCAGCGATTGATACCGCCGAAGATGTTGACAAAGATGCCCTTCGCCTGGCCGCCTTCGAGCATGATGTTGAACGCCTTCGCGATCTTCTCAGGCTCGGAGTCGCCGCCGACATCGAGGAAGTTGGCGGGCTCGCCGCCGTAATGCTTGATGATATCGACCGTAGCCATGGCAAGGCCTGCGCCGTTGACCATGCACGCGACATCACCGCCGAGGTTGACGTAGTTGAGGCCGGCAGCCGCAGCTTCGCGCTCCTTCGGATCCTCTTCCGTCTCATCGCGCAGTTCGACGATGTCGGGATGGCGGAACAATGCGCTGTCGTCAAAGTTCAGCTTCGCATCGAGGCAGATCACATCATCCTCGGCCGTGACGACGAGCGGATTGATTTCAACCTGCGAGCAGTCCTTGCCAATGAACGCATTGTAAAGCTTCTCCATCAGAGCCGCCGCCTTGCGAATCGCAGGAGCCGGGATGTTGATGGCATACGCCATGCGCGTCGCCTGGAACGGAGCAAGTCCGATGACCGGATCGATATACTCCTTGATGATCTTTTCCGGAGTCTCGGCAGCGACCTTCTCGATCTCGACGCCACCCTCTTCAGAACCCATCATGACGATCCTCGCCGTGGCACGATCAACGACAAAGCTCAGGTAGTATTCCTTTTTGATGTTCGAGCCTTCTTCAATCAGGAGGCGACCGACCTTCTTGCCCTCAGGACCCGTCTGATGCGTGACGAGAACCTTGCCAAGCAGCTCCTTCGCGTAGCCTTCGACCTCTTCAACGGACTTGGCGATCTTGACGCCGCCCGCCTTGCCGCGGCCACCCGCGTGGATCTGCGCTTTGACGACCGTGACAGCGGCGCCGAGCTTCTTCGCGTTCTCGACCGCCTCTTCCACGCTGAACGCCGGCAGGCCGTTCGGCACATTGACGCCGAATTCCCGCAGGACTTGCTTGGACTGGTACTCATGAATATTCATAACCATGCCTCCCTGTTGATGGTTCTCGGGACGAGGATATTACTTCCTCTGATTTCATCCCATAAACAACTATATTGTATAATTTTTTTGCTCGTTTGTCTAGTGATTTCTTAGAAATATTATCATAGGCAGAACTTATCATATCCTGGATTTATCGAAAAATTCTCGCGCTCCGAACCCATTTTCTCTCAACGTACCAACGACACGCCCCGACACTTTATGGCACATCCATTCCCAACGGCAGGATGCGGCTCAAACCACGCCCTGCTTCAAAAGATCGGTCAGATGGATCATGCCGACTGGCGCCCCCTTCTCGTCGATGACGGGCAGTACCGTCACAGGGCGCGGCTCGTGCTTCTCCATAACGGAGAGCGCCGCCGTCGCCAGTTCATCGGCATGGATCGTCAGCGGCTCAGTAAACATGATCTCGTGCACAGGTTCATCGAGGAAAGCATAGTCCTTCGCGAGTGCGCGGCGAATGATGCCGTCGGTCAGAAGACCGATGAACCGGCCCGCTGCATCCGTGACAGAGACGGCGCCCAAGCCTTTCTCCGTCATGACGAAAAGTGCATCTTTCGCCGTCTTCTCCCCCGAGACGACAGGGTTTTCCTCGCCCGTGTGCATGACATCCTGCACCTTGAGCAATAGCCGCCGACCGAGCGCGCCGCCCGGATGGAAGAGCGCGAAATCCTGCTTCTTGAAATTTCGCACAGACATCACGGCGACGGCGATGGCGTCGCCCATGGCAAGCGTCGCCGTCGTGCTCGTCGTCGGCGCAAGTCCCAAGGGGCAGGCCTCCGGTTCATGCCCGATGTCGATGACGTAATCGGAGTACTCGGCGAGCTGCGAAGAACGGTTGCCTGTCATGGCGATGATGGTCGCACCGATACGATGGATGACGGGCAGGATCTTCACGACTTCCTGCACCTCGCCGCTGTTGGAAATCGCCAAGACTACATCCTTGTCCGTCACCATGCCAAGGTCGCCGTGAAACGCCTCCGCCGGGTGCATGAAGAACGAAGGCGTTCCCGTGCTCGCAAGCGTCGCGGCAATCTTGCGTCCGACATGCCCGGATTTTCCCATGCCCGTGACGACGATGCGAGCCGTGCAGTCCAGCACGCACTCAACCGCACGGCAGAACTCCTCATCCACACTCTCCGTCAGTTTCTTCACCGCCGCCGCTTCCATCGAAAGCGTCTCTACCGCCTTTTCCCATATCACATCTCGTTTCATTCGCTGCTCTCCTTTTCCATTCGACTGTAAATCAACTAAGAAATCTACCTCCCTATTATACACCGCGCGAGAAATTCTGGGTAGAGCGCGAAAAAAGTTGCCGAATCTTTCGGGCGATTCGGCAACTTTCGGCTTGCTGTTCGTCTTTAGCATTCCACGACTCGTCCTCGTCTGCCGCACAGACAGAAAATTTCTTCACTCATGCCGCAGCACCGTCGTGCGCAGGAAGAGGAACAAGAAGAGCGCAGCGGCGGCAATACCGACGGGATATGTAACATCTGTCGAAAGGCCGAAACCTTCCTTCGCCTGCAGGATGTACGTCACCGTGACGGCCGACATGAAGGTCGCAGGGATCATGCCGATGATGTAGTAGATTTTGCCGCGGAACGTACGATAGAGGTAGACAGATCCCGTCCACAGGACGATCATGGCGAGCGTCTGGTTCGTCCATGAGAAATAGCGCCAAATGATCGAGAAGTCCATCTGTGTGAGGACAGCTCCGATGCCAAGAATCGGCAAGGCAAGCGCGAGACGCTTGTTCGTCGACTTCTGATCAAGGCCGAGCCAGTCAGCGATCGTCAGGCGCGCCGAACGGAACGCCGTATCGCCCGAAGTGATCGGGCAGGCGACGACGCCAAGCAGCGCGAGAGCCGCCCCGACAGGGCCGAGGAAGCCGACGCAGATATCGTAGACGACGCCGCCGGGACCTGCCGAAGCAAGCACAGCGCCGAGACCGCCCGTGCTCTCGTAGAAGGTCACGCCCGCCGCCGCCCAGACGAGAGCGATGAAGCCCTCAGAAACCATCGCGCCGTAAAAGACGGGACGCGCGAGACGCTCATCCTTCAGGCAGCGCGCCATCATTGGTGACTGCGTAGCGTGGAATCCCGAAACAGCGCCGCAGGCAACCGTGATGAACATCAGCGGCCAGATCGGCATATCCTTCGGATGCAGATTCGCCAAGACCATCTCCGGCATGACATGACCGCCGACGCCCGCAAGCATCGCCCCCATGATGCCGAACGCCATGACGATGAGACAGACGCCGAAAAGCGGATAGAAACGCGCGATCAACGTGTCGATTGGCAAAAGCGTAGCAAGGAAGTAATAAACCAAGATGATGATGAGCCAGATCTTGATCGCACCGACAGAGCCGAGCGACAACAACTTGCCGTCGATGAGCATAGCAGGCCCCGTCGCAAAAACCGTGCCGACGAGGACGAGAAGCACGACCGAGAAGATGCGCATGATGAAGAGCATCGTCTTGCCCATGTGATTGCCGACGACCTCCGAGATGCTCTTGCCGTCTTCACGCAGAGAAATCATGCCCGACATATAGTCGTGCACGCCGCCCGCGAAAATCGTGCCGAGAACGATCCAGAAGTAGACGCACGGTCCCCAAAGCGCCCCCTGCAAAGCGCCGAAAATCGGTCCGAGACCAGCGATATTCAAAAGCTGGATCATGAAGACCTTCCACGTCGGCAGAGGAATATAATCCACGCCGTCATCGTGCACCAATGCAGGCGTCGGCTTGTCCGTAGGCGAGAAAATCACATCGACAACCCTGCCGTAGATGACGTAGCCCAGAATCAAAGCGAGCAATGCCACCAAAAATGTAACCATCGCAAATCACTCTCCTTCTGTCCGTCAGTCTATAGACCGTCGTGCCGCCCCTCCTCTCCTTCATATAGGCAATATTCGGACTATTGTTGAAATGTATTTACGGGTTCAATGTAAACCTTTTTCGCCAAGTTGTCAATAGTGTTTTTCCAATCACGACCACCCGGTCTGCCTTGTAACAGGTTTTGGCGCTCGCATAGCCAGTCTTGCTCTTTACCGTCCTCGTACTCGTAACCGTGAGTTTCCTGCCGGCGGCACAGAGATAGTCCTCCTTGTCTCTGAGATATGTCATGTTCTCGAAACGTCTGACCGGGGCAGGCAGGGTTGTTTTGCTAGGGCGGAGGCACCTTTAGTGCACGAAAAAAGCTACCGCACATGATTTATGTGCAACAGCCCCCCTTTATTGTATCGCATGCTTTGCATGCGACACTGGGTCACGACCCATAATA
Organism: Selenomonas sputigena ATCC 35185; assembly: GCF_000208405.1. Lineage (NCBI taxonomy): Bacteria > Bacillati > Bacillota > Negativicutes > Selenomonadales > Selenomonadaceae > Selenomonas > Selenomonas sputigena. The sequence goes on from NC_015437.1 coordinate 1,691,241, forward strand.
AAAAACCGCCGAACCATTTTGAAGTGATTCGGCGGCTCTCTTTTGAATCTTTTAGTTGTTGATATACGCCAAGCAGTAGTTCAATATAGCCTCTGTCGATCCTCCATAAACCCGACTGTCGTTGCCCCGCATCTTCCCCGTAGCATAGCGCCACTCGTCTCCCATTCTGTTAAAGCGCCAGTCAACGCGCTCCACCAGACGTCCATTTCGCACGTTTTTCGTGCTCACATGTACCCAGTTATTCCCATTGGACTGAATCGTCTCCGTCATGACAAAGACCTGATATCCTTGTTCATACGACGAATCATGCACCGTATATACCCACACATCCTGCGCCGAAGCCTCCGATGGAAGCATCATCTGTCCTCCCGCGCTGACGACCAGCAAAAACGCGATGCCCACCAAGATTCTTTTCCACATAAAAATCCTCCTCTCGCTCACCAATTCCTTCAAATCTCAGTCCCAACAGACCTGAATTTATTCTGCAAGGCATTATAACTATCCGCTGCCTCACGCAGTGCATTCAAATCGGTCTGAAGATTCCCGCTGATTCGTTTCATACGCTTGCTTTCTTCCTTGAAGGGCTTTGCGATCTCTTCCGCCACCACTTGCAGGGACGAATCAATTGCAATCTTGAAATTATCAGCCAAATCCGCTGCCATATACATGCATTTCTGCGCCAGCTCCTCTCTTGCCTGCGCTTCCGCCTGAATTCGACGCTTTTCCCGTTCATTTTGGACTGCAGCCTCAGCCTGCATTTCCGCAAAATTATCCTTCCCGCCAAAGAGGCTGGCCAACAGAGGCAAAATTGCAGTTATAGCCCCGACATACGGCATCACAGGCACCAAAACCGATTTCCCCAAGGCTGTTGCCAACAGGCTTTTTCCCAACGCAGTTCCTGCAGCCTGCTTCACTCCTTTTGAAACCATCATACTAAGAGCTGTATTCGCCAAGGCGTTCCCGCCTTTGCTGTTTTTCCCGTACGACGGAATCGCTATTTCATTCAACACCTCTAGTACATCCTTCACTTTATTCAGAACAGAAGCCACTTCAAAAGAAGACTCTCCTTCTTCCATATCAGGCAATACTTCCACCTGTATGTCATCTGCCGTGAAATCAAGTTTCTCGATTTTCAATGTCAAACCTTCAGCATCTTCCAACAAGTCTCCCGTCAACTCGTGAAGCCGATTTTCAAAATCCTGTTGAATCATCTCCGCCGTTTTAGTCACTTCTGCCTGAACCTGGTCCTGCGCTTCCTCCGGCTTCTCTCGAAGCGACCAAATCATCCCGGGCAATTTATGCCCCAAGCGATCCGCCCTGACATCGATAGAAGCCGCCATTTCCTCGCGCAGTTCCTTGCGCCGTATGCGCAGCTTTTCCAGAAGTTCATTGGCACTTTTTACGCCCTCGTCATTATCTTGCTCGGCCAGGCATGCGATCATGGGCTGCAAAGCGCGTTCCACATCCTGTATGGCATTACTCAAGATATGGAACGGTCCTGTTTTCTTTAGTTCCTGCATGATGACATTCGTCAATTCCGCCATATTGCTCTTATCCCAAAAAGCTTGACTGCTCTTCTCACGTCCCTTCTTTGCCCTGGCGGCGTTCACTGCCACAATATAGTATTTCTTCTCCACATTTTCTATGCCTACCTGGCGCATATTTTCCGCTACTTTATCCTTGATTGTCTGTATCGTTCTGTCGCCGTCTTCACTGAAAAGATCGCCGTTCTTGTCGTTCAAGACGATAATAATCTTTTTTCCCGCATCGACAATCTCCTTCATGCGCACATAATTCTGACGTCGTTCGTTGGAACCGGTCGTGCTCATGACAAAAATGACAACATCCGCTTTCTTCAGATGCTCCATCGTTACATTCTGGTGCTCGATCGGAGCGCCTACACCAGGTGTATCTGCCAAACGGTAGCCATTCCATTCATAATAGTCCACCTTATCTGTCGTCGGTACATCTTCCACCTTGGCACGGTCTGCACCGATCAGTTCATTGATGATGCTGCTCTTTCCAGCATTATATATGCCGAATACCATGACTTCAGGCTTTGTGGCATCCAGTTTCGTAGCATATATTTCTTGGATCTCCTTCAAACCCTTCGAAACTCCCGGTAATTCAGTATAAGGACGCGCATGCTTTTCCACCGTTTCTCTGAGTGCGCCCATTTCACCTTTGAAATCCATCAAACGATAATCCATGCTGCTCTTCCCCCCTATAAGCTCCTGTTAAAGACACTTTCCCTGCTGTAGACAATCAGATAAGCCTTTTCCAGCCTTTCCAAAGCTGCCTGCATTTCCTCATAGCAATGAAGCATATTTTTGGCTTTCAAATGTTCATATATCCACTGGCAGTTCGTTCTGCCTGTAGACAATATCAGGATCTGCATTTCCAAATCGGACAATATCGTGCCTTCTATACTGCATCGTCCGCCCTCAAAAAACTGCAGATAGCGCTGCAGAGAAAGCACACGCATCGGATGCGCTGTTCTGCCATAACTTTTCGCCTCCCTTCCCGTCATTCCCTCACGAACAGCCAGCATCCGCCCATACGCATATAAATTCGGCATCTGCTGCAAGGTCTGATACCAAAGCCCATATGCCTTGGCTGTATTTTCCCGTGGGTACCAAGAAAGGATCTGCTCCAGCGGCACTCGCCCCTCTAGCAACATTTCTTTACGCTTTGCAGCAAATTCTTTTTCCATGTGCTGCGCCAAGCGCAAAATTTCCCAACGGGACATCTCCTCTGTTTCTGTTTGCGGAAAATCTTCCGCCGATGTGTAAAAATTATAATCGACAATTTGTATGCCATATTTTTCCGGCTCTTTTGTTATTGATGTTTCGGGCAGCGGCCAGTAACAAACAACACCCAACTCCAGGGTTCCTTGTCCCCAGTCCAATAATTCTTTGCCAAAAGCAAGGTCTTGTTCATATGTTTCTCTGGAGAAAAACGCGCTTCCCAAGATGATATTCCCGTAAATCTGCTTTATTCCCGCCTCCCGGCAAGCCGCAATGACTTCCTTAATTTCTTCCGGCGTCGTATGTTTTCGATAGGCCTCCAGCACCCGAGGAACGCCGCTTTCAATTCCCAACTGGATGCGCAACGCCCCCGCCGCTGCAATATCCTTGATCATATCGGGATGCAGCTTCAACGTATGGACATGGCCTTCGCAAAACCAATGAAAGTGACGCTTCTCCTGCCTTTCCTTCAGGCCTTCGCACAACCTATGAACGCGCTTTTCATCCAAAGTGAAGGTATCATCCGTAAACAAAATGTACGGCTCAACTCCACGCGGCACTTCTTCCAGAAAACGATCGATCTCTTCCAGTACATTTTCCACAGACCGAAACCGGACTTTCCCGGAGGAACGTCCTTCATAGCAAAAAGCGCAGCGGAAAGGGCAGCCGCGTCCCGTCATGATGCATAAATCCCGACGATTCTTTTGCGGCAATAGATAACAGTCTTCATCAACAAAAGGCAAAGCATCGAGATTTTCAATAACAGGCCGAGGCGTAGTAGTCTTCACTTCATCATTCTGCCAATAGGCAATGCCCTTGATGTCCGCCAGCCGCCCGGTTCCGTCAAGAAGGAAATCCATGAGTTCCAGCACCGTCAATTCGCCTTCATGATAGACCACGGCATCGCATAGCGCTTCCTTGAAAAACGCCTCATCCAAGCTCGTCGCCTGCGGTCCGCCCACAATTACAGGAATGCCATATCGCTCTTTGATATACCGGCTCACAAATTGATTTTCCGTAACATTCGCATAATCGCAATACAGCCCAATCATCGCAGTCTTTTGCTGCGTGCAGAGCTCATTGAGCACTTCCATGCCCCTATACAGGGATCCTGCATAAGCCTGGCCTAGGTAGCCATTTTCATTGACAAAAGCGGCCAAGAGATAAATACCCAAAAACCCGTCAAAATTTGGCATATGGTCGAGGTAGCGCCGATGGATGTTGAAAAAAACAATATCATTTTCCCGCATATTCCAATGCTTCCTTCAATATCTTTTTCTTTTCCGCCAAACGCAGGCGATATACCATCTTCTCCCGAACCAAGCGCTTTTTCAGCAACTGGATTCCGACGGTCTGCAGGTATTCCAACAAATCCTTGCGTTCCCGACAAAAAGGAAACGCCGCCTCCGTCGTACCGTTTTCCAACCAGGCTTCAAATGTACAGCCGCCATGACAGAGTTCCCAGACAGCACATTCCTTGCAGCCATGATTTCGCAAATAGGCGTCACGGGCGCGCACGCTCTGCGCTGCAGGCGAATCGTACAAATCCAACAAGGATTGTTCCTGCAGACTTCCATAGGCGAAATGCATCTTTTCTCCATCGCGCCCGCAAAGCCCGACAATCCCATCGGCGTAGAGACACATTATCCCAGCCGCACAAATTCCATTATAGGAACATTCCCTCATGCAGGTTCCCATGAGAATCCCGTTCATCATTTTATCCAGAGGCTCGATCACGATCTCTGCCGGAGCATCCATTATTTTTTCGTACAGCCTTTTCAGAAGGGAGACATAGTTTTGATATATCCTGCGGGCATCATCGCATCCCGCTGCTCTCCCGCTGGGCAGCAGGGGATTGATCTTACATACCAAAGCATTTTCTTCAATAAAGGCAAAGAGCCGATCAATGTCAACGGGTTCCGCTGTATTCAAGACCATCAGGACACTGCCGCCCAGACCCACCTTTCGAATGCGTTGTATGTTGTCCCACACGACGGAAAAGGTCGGTTTCCCATCCCTGGTCGGACGATTGCGGTCATGCATCTCCTCATAGCCATCCAAAGAAACCCCTACTTGAACGGAATGTCGTTTGAAGAGCTCCAAAAAGGCCTCATCCAGCAAATATCCATTCGTCTGCATCGTAAAATGCAGCGCATAGTCCGCCAATTTATTCTCGGCATATTCCATCGCTCTCGCCAAGCGGTCATGCCCCCATAAGAGCGGTTCCCCGCCATGCCAGAGGATTCCAACGGAGCGCTCCTCTTTTCGTTCCAGCAAAGACGGAATTTCGTCAACTAACTTAAAAAAAACATCTTCTGCAAGAAATTCTTCTTTTCTATCCCCCTCGCTGCAATAGACACACTGAAAGTTGCAAGCCGTAGTCGTCTTGACAATAAACTGCATCTCATCACCTACAATTTCATATAGCTTTAGAAGCGCAGCGCCTCCAGTTCCTCGTGTAGCCGCTCGAGATTTTTTTCAATTTCCTGCACAAATTTTTCCTGTGGGGCAAAATAATTGTCCGCAATCGTCTCAAGGTTCTCTCGTACCGTCCGAGCGACATAGGTCTCGATTTGCGGTATGAGTTCCCTGATGACGTCTTCCACATTCACTCCGGCATCCACCGTCATTTTTTTCGTAACCTTGCGCTCCACCTTTTTGTAAAACTTCTTGGTGAACAAGCTGAAAACATCCTGCACATGCTCAATAAAACCATCTGGGGAACGCGGGACTACTTCAATCACCGTGTACGTTTGTTCGAATTCTTTCATCTGACGCTTGATGCCAGGGGCGCGGATCTCCGGCTGGGCAGCCTTTATCTCCAAATCTCCCACAAGTTCCTGCGACATCCCGATAATCTTCGAAATCTCTTGGTTGATTTCCTCCGCCAAGATCGGCTGCGTGACAGAAAAAACCATCTGGGCAATGGTTGCAGGTTCTGTCTCCTTTCCGCCAGCCTCCGCCTGATGCGCCATGCGATTCGTTTCCTTCAAGGCAGACGCTTTGACTCGACGGGTGATGCGATCCGTCAAATTTTTCGTGCGCTGCTTGATCTTTCCACGGTAATCTTCCACGGAATCAAGCACCGTTTGCACATGATTGTGCAAGCCCTTGATCCCTGCAATCATCTCATCGCCCTCAACGATATCCCGCAGGAATTTATTCATCGCTTTCTTCGGACGTGCTGTTTTAAGGCCGACGACATCGCCCCGAGCCTTCTCTGTCAATCTCTGCATCAACAGATCAAGCTGGCTGTCGCGAAACTCTCTCTCATTTCCCGTTCGCATTGCATGGTCGCCCAAAACAGTCGATATACTCATCGCACGGAATTTATCGACATCCACCTGGGGATAGGCGGCTGCAAGCCGCTCGCACATATCCTGCTCCTGCAAGCGCCGTCCCTCAGGTGTTTTGGGCAAATATATCTTGACGATTTCCCCCGCTTCGTCGACGTCTTCCTCCACCCGATCAGATTTCGTAATGACAACAAGCGCCTCCTGTTCGGTGCGTGAAAGCTGTTCTATATATTTCATATCTTCCATCAGCCCTGGTTCTGAGGAATTCACAAGAAAGATGCACATATCCACATATTGCAGATATTCCTTGACCATCTCTTCCATATTCCGCTTGTCGCCCTGCTTCGACAAAGCGCCCGTCCCCGGCGAATCAAACCACCGCAGACCGCTCAACGTAAAGTATTGGATATCGCCGGTCGTATCCGTAACCCCTTCGCTGAACCAATATCGTCCATCGACCATCTCAATATCGCCCGTGTTCCGGCCTTTTTCCTGTGTGGCAAATTCCGTCGGCGGACGATGCTTGTAAACATTTTCAAAGGGCGCTTCGAGCCATTCACGCCCTGCGAAGAAGTTTCCCAATGTGCTTTTCCCAGATTTTACTGCGCCAAAAATCATAACGACCAAGTATTTCTCATGGTCGTGCATAAATTCCTGCCCCTTTTTGCTTGCCTCGATACCAACGCGCCACCTATGGACGGCGCCCTGCAAGCCTTGGATCACCTTTTGCAAAGCCTCGTCCACAACCGTCGATTTTTCTCGCGTCCCAATCGTTCCTCGATACTCTGCATTAGCCTTTTCAAAACGTGCCAGGGCGGAATAAACCGCCTCATTTTTTTCGCTCAATTCCTGCGAGAAGGCCTGCAACTTTTCCCCTGCCTGATCCAATGCAGCAAAAAATTCCTCCGCCGTCTTTACCAGATAATTTTCAGCCACGTCTCCCGCCTCCTCTCAGAATCCTTTCGTCAGCTGCATATGATTGATCTGCTGAATCATCTGCTCCAACGCCCTCAGCCTTTGCTCATCCGCAGCAATCTCCTGCCGCAGCTTCTCTTCCAGCCGACCGATGGTCTCCGTGGACAGGCGATTCAGCTGCATCTCCCCGATTCTCCCGGCCTCCACATTCTGGAGCACCGGGGCAATATCCGGATTTTTCTCCAGCTCTGCAATCTCTGTCGCAACGCTTTCTCTGACGGATTGCTTCAGGCGTTTCACACCTTGTTGGTGCTGCTCATACAGAGCTTTCTTTTTCTTGATCTTCCCCACCAAGTGAGCGTCGGAATACTCGCTGTAATTCCCATGATCGCTATAGTTTCCGTGCAAGGCAACTCCACCGACGACCACTGCACCTCCTATTATTGCTACAAACGGCATTTAGTTCATCCCCAATCTTCACGTTCCTGTTTCCGCTGCGCCTGCAATTGCCAAACCTCTTGTTCCAATTGAGCCACTGTTGCTTCCTCATCTTCCAACTGTGTCTTGTAGTTAATGATGTTCGAGTATGCCTGATGAAACGCCCGCTCTATGGCTGCCGTTTTCTCTTGGAAATCGACGTGGTTTTGCCGCAAAGCGTCTGTTATTTCGTCCCGTTCTTTTGCAAGCCGGTCGATTGCCTTCGCCTTGCACATTTCAAACCGCGCTCCCTGCAAGGCAAGATTTTCATCTCGCCATACAGCCAAATGCTCCTGAAGGAATTCCCGCAGTTGGGGGATGCCGCTTCTTTCCAAAAAGGCCTGCTTTTTTCTGGCATCGCTTTCTTGCTGGCTTCTTTCATACCGCACATTCGATACGATGAACAAGGGAATTCCATCTGTCTGAAATTCTTCTTTGATTGCCGCCTTCATACTCTGCCCGATCACGGACAACTCTTCTTCCTCAAATTCTTCCTGGAAGGTCAGGACAAAAGCAAAGTGCCGCCAGAAGTAGTCTTCTCCCACTGTCTTTGCCATACGTCCGATATTCTGAAGTTCTGAGCGATGAAATTCCCCGATCTTGGGATTATGGACGAAGATAATAAAATTTGCTTTCTTGTAAACCGAGAACGCTTCCTGATCGTCCGTTTCATCTGCATCCAACCCCGGCGTATCAACAAGAAACACATCATCTTTATACAATTCTTCCTGATTGACCCTTGTTTCCCGGATATCAGCGACACGAAAGGCCTCCCTGCCAAGAATGGAATTGAGCAGACTGCTCTTGCCGTGATTCATGCGTCCTGCGTTGACAATATAGATCCGTTCACTTGCGGCAATCATGTCTTGCCGCATTGCCGATAAGTCTTCAACAATCTTTTGTATATTCTCCATAAACCCCCAACCCCTTCCCATGGGGACACTCAGCTCATATCCAACCTTGATAAATATCGATCAGAGGCACTCCTGGCAAGTTCTCAACACACGCCATGCATAACTGCTCGCATTGGCGTCGCCGCCCCTGAGATATGGCTCATTCTTTGTCCGTCGAGTGGCAAACCACCATACGCCTTCATCACGCGTAAAGATGTAATGAAGCCCATAGGAAAGTTCCCCGCCGCGCACATACTTTACATAGGCACTGATTGCCCCACCCCGCTCTTGATTGACGGATTCCGAAACAACATAAAGCTGATATCCATTATAATCAGCAGCCCAGCAATCTCTTGCCGAAGCTTCTGAAAATATTGCTATTTGATATCCTACGCAAATAAGCAACATGAAGATCCATACCAAAAAATTTTTCCTATGCATCATAATCATCTCCCCTATTCCCATATCGTCTATGCTTCATCAAAATCCAGCAATTTGGTGACCTTAGCCTCCAAACTCCGTGCAATTTCCATAACGGTGACGAAAGAGATTCCCTGGATGTCACCGCGTTCAATCTTGCTCAAATAACTTTTGCTGATGCCGACATCTTTTGAAAATTCCTCTTGCGACAAACCCTGCAATTTTCTATAATAAGCAATCCTCTGCCCCAATATGCGAAACTCCCGCTGGAATCCATCTGTCCCAGTGATGGAAATCATCTCCTTCACTTTGAAGAAATACCATTCGACTCCCCTTTCTTAATTATAATTTAAAACTGTAGCTTCATGTTGTCACAAATAAGGATACTTTCCACCTATATAATGACATAAGAGTCACCAAGAAGCCGCATTTTGATAAACCAGCGATATAATCAAGCATAGCAGAAAAACCGCCGTCATTGCTGTCCCCACAGGACAACAATGACGGCGGTTTTTCTGCTTTTAAGGCTTCCAGTAACCGTGCTTGTCTTTATAGACATGTTCGTAAATATATTCCGGAGAATATGGCGCTATACAAATCGTATGCCTCCAATATGCAAGCGGACGATCCCGCTCCAAAGCATCAAAAAGGCTGATATCGATATACTCCCGTGTTTCACTCCCACCGGGAAACGAAAATTCATACTGCCCCAAAGGGACTATGATATCCGCTGTTTCTCCAGGAAGAATCATTTCCGGACCTTGCACAGTAAGGTTTTCAGCTCCTGCAAAAGTTGTACGAAGCAATAATCGCGGCTGCTGCAATGGCGCGTTCCCTTCATTGGTAATACGAAAACCCACACTCCAGTCCGACGGCACTGGCGCCTTCCCTTCCATTACAGGTGCCTCAAGGGCACGACGACTGATCATAATTGCGCCCGAACTCTTATGAGATTCACCGCACCAAAGGCATTCCACAGCAAGATTTCCATCTGCGCTTAGAAAATTAAGTCCTCTCTCCTTTTTTGCGCGATGCCCATCTTGAAAAACATCTTTCGATGCAGCCGGCTGCGGCGAATCAACATTCAATGGCAATTCGTTCTCGATAATTTGGGGGATATCTGTTTCCTTTTCTGCTATTTCGTCCACCATTTCCTGATTTTCTTCAGCTGGAATTTTTTCCTCCTGTATGATTGACTGTTCTTTTTCATGCGGAAAATATAAAAAAATCGGGCTTAAAACAAAAATACCAAATATTCCTATCGAGCCTATAGATTTTAGCAAATACAAACAATGCCATCGATGGATAGCCGCCATCAAACTTTCGACGGAAGCATAGCGCGCCGCCGGATCGACGGCTTGCGCACGGCGCAGCACGCGCCGAACAGCGCCACCTTCGCCGTCTTTCAGCAGCTTTTCAAAGGTCACGCCGAGCGCGTAGATGTCACTTCTTCCATCCGTCTGACGGTAGCCGTATTGCTCGGGTGGCGCGTAGCCGACCGTGCCGAGATGGCGCGTATCGGGCGCAGCGTCTTCGCGCATGAGCCGCGCGGCATCGAAGTCGATGAGACGCAAGCGTCCGCCTTGGCGCAGGATGTGCGCGGGCTTGATGTCCCTGTGCACGATGCCCGCACGATGGAGTGCGGCAAGCCCCTCTGACATTTCTCGAAGCATCGCCTTGATTTCCGCCGCTGAAAAGCGTTCGCCCCTTTCCCAAAGAGCCTGCAGGCTCTCGCCGTCGATATACTCCTCGACGACCCAAGTGCGCCCGTCCTCCTCCGCCGTCAAGAAAATCTTGGCAAAAAGAGGATGCTCAATCGCTTTGATTTCCTTGTACGGCAGACCCGTCGCATAAATCTCGCGCACGACGACGAGCTTGCCGTCCTCTTTGGCAGCAAGCATCGTGCGGCTGCGCTCGCTTTCTTTCAAGACGCGCAGGAACGAGAAGGTCGCACGGATGTATTCTTCGACGGGCTTTTCCATGATACATCTCCTTCCCTTCTAGCTCCAAAAACAAGCTGCCGTACAAAATCCATGTACAGCAGCCCCCTGTCACTTTTTGTGTAATTTTTCTTATAGCAAACTATGCATTCTGCCAAGTTCTTGCACATGCTCAAGAGAGAGCTTCGATATGCGTGCAACCATTTCCAAAGGCAGCTTATCCCGCAGCATCTCTACGACCATGTCGATCTTCCCTTCTTCGCGACCGCGCTCCATGCCACGCTCCATGCCACGCTTTTCTGCTTCTTTCGCAAGCTCTTTCGCAAAATCCCTCGCAAGATTTTCCATTGCCTCACTCATCGTTCTCGCTCCTTCCTCTGTTTCCTTGAAATACCTCACTCGATTTGCTAAAACTTCATAATACATATCCTCCGCCCGCGTGCAACGAAAGTCGTGCATGAGCTTTCCCAACGAAGTGCTTTCATCCGTTATCGAGCTGTTGACGTAGATGATATGAGAGCCGTCTTGAAAAATCTCATTGCTTCCCTCAATCGTGCGCCGAACAATATAAATCGGCAACCCCTTGCCAAGCACGTCCGTCTCCGTGATGAAAATCACATACGACTCGGGCAGCTTGTCGTAGTCTTCGCCCGCCAATAGTGTATTGGCGTCCATAAGGCTGCTGTTGTATCTGGCTCTACGTTCTGCAGCGCCCTTGCCGCCGCGTTGAATCTCGACGTTGAACTCCTGTTCATCTGTCCACGCATGAATGTCCAGCCGCACGCTGCGTCCTTGCAGATTCTTCAGCGTATCTTGCGTAATCGCTTTCGTCGCCTTGATTTCAGGCTTGCTCAAGATGATCTGCAACACCAAATCGATACATTCCAAACTGTCTTGAAACACTGCTGCCATGAAATCATCATCGAGTAGGCGAAACCCAGCCAAGACCGCCAGAATCCTTTTCCGCCGTTCTTCCTCTTCATCCCAATCCATAAATTTCTCCTCACCGATATTTTCTTTTTTTATTATACTACGAAGTTCTCACCTGTTGCAATAAAATGACCAGCATCCAGTGTCTAGCGTCGCCGTTTCAATCGAGCGCCGTCCATCGTCAATGCGCACCACAACAAAATCTATCTTAACATTCGCTTGCCTTCCGTCCTCTCCTGCCTTATGATGAAAACAAAGGGGGATTTTCTTCATGCCGAAAAAACAGGAAAAGGATACAGACGAACTGCTCCATGAACTCAAGCGGGAAGAAAACGTCGCACATTTCATCGAAATGAATGAGGAGCATTTGCAGAAAATGCCCCTGCATGATTATCTCGCGCAGCTTCTCTCGCAGAAGAATCGAACGAAAAGCGATGTCATCCGCGCCTCGGGACTCGAAGCCACATACGCCTACCATATCTTTTCCGGCGACAAGAATCCCTCGCGCGCAAAAATTCTGGCGCTTGCCCTCGCGCTCGGACTCGACCTCAAGGAAACGAGCCGTCTGCTGCACGCGGCTCATCTGCCGCAGCTCTACGCCAAGAAGAGCTGGGACAGCGTCCTCATCTTCGCGCTCACGCACAAGAAGAGCGTCATGGAAACAAATTTGCTGCTCGACAAGCTTGGCGAAAGCCCCTTGCTCGGGTAGGAGCGCTTCGTATCGCTAAAGTTTATCGTCAAATTATATTCAAGTGCCACTTTTTTTGAAAAATGTGATATAATATTAAAAGATTCCAGATTACGTCTTTGTAAAGTAGTAGACGAAATCAACTAAATTAGGAGGCGCATTTCTTGACGAAAAATGCACGCGCCTCCCCGAAAAGGAGCTGTACAACATGAACAAAACAAGGGAACCCCTGCAAAAGGGCGGCTACGGCATCGGACTGCAAGTCAATGTCGTCATCTTCCTCGGCGTCACGCTGATGATCGCCATTCTCATGAGCTTCATCGGCTATCGCTCGTACAACACCATGATTGAAGACGGCATACGGGAAAAGTACAACGAGGTCGGTATGAAGACGGCCGCCATCGAGACGCGCTACACTGCCGTCTATCAATCGGGGCAGGATCTGAGATCGCGCGTCCAACAGATTCTGTCTCTGCCGCCCGAGCAGCGCAATCGCGACGATCTGATCGCCGCCCTGCGCTCGACCGTCGCTTCCAATGACGACATCGTCGGTTCGGGCATCTGCTTCGAGCCAAACGCCTTCGACGGCAAAGATGCCGCATTCGTGAACTCCCCCGCTTCCGACGCCACGGGGCGCGCCATCCCTTATGCGGGCAAGGAAGGCTCCGACATCGTGATCACGCCGCTCGCCGGCTATGAGACGGACGAGTGGTATCAATCCCCGCGCAAGACGCAGAAAATCACGCTGACCGATCCCTACTGGTACGATGTCACGCCGACCCAGCGCACCTACATGCTGACCATCGCCTTCCCTCTCATCGAGGACGGTCGTTTCGTCGGCGCTGTCACGGTGGATTTCGACGCCGCTCCTTTCCAGAGCGACATGGCGGCGATCAGCACGCCGAACAATTTCTTCGCCGTCTTTACCCCGCAGGGAACGCTGCTTGCCCACGGGCTGAAAGATGACGCGGTCTCCAAGAACGTCTATGAAATGCTGGGCGTAAGCGAAAGCGAAGGACAGAAATTCTTCGGCCAGGAGCTCTTCTCCATGGAGCGCACCTCCGAATCCACGGGTCTTCCTACCACCTATATCTTCAATCCCATCAAGCTCAAGGGCATCGAACAGCCTTGGGGGACGCTCGTCGCCGTCTCCACAGAGGTGTTCACGCATGAGGCGAAGGATCTCGTCCTCATATCGCTGCTGATTGCAGTAGCCTGCGGCGCAGGTCTCATCGCGCTCATGAGCTTCTTCATCCACAAGCGCGTCTCCGCACCTTTGAAGGATATGGCGGGCATGATCGAGCGCTTTGCAGGACTCGATCTGCAGAAAGAGAAAAATATGCACCTCGCGAAATACCTGGAGCGCGGTGATGAGATCGGCATCATCACACGCGCCTGCGGCAAAATGGCGAGCAGCCTGCGCGACATCGTCGGAAAGATCAATGGCAATTCCCAGTCCGTCGCTGCCACGAGCGAGGAACTGACCGCCACGACGCAGAGCACGGCCAACAGCGCGCGCAACGTGACGACGGCCATCCACAACATTGCCGACGGTGCATCGAAGCAGGCGCAGGACACGCAGGAGGCTTCCGATCACCTGGACGAAATCCAAACCCTGCTCGACGGCAATCAGGAAATCCTCGAAAAAATCAATGCAGGAACCGCTGCCGTGCGCCAGCGCAAGGATGAAGGCATCGCCATCCTCGCCGATGTCATGAAGAAATCGGCAAAAACCTCCCGAGCGACCGAAGAAGTGGCTCGCGTCGTCATCGAGACGAACAAGAGCGCGGAAAAGATTGAAGTGGCCAGCCAGATGATCCAGTCGATTTCCGAGCAGACGAACCTTCTCGCCCTGAATGCCGCCATCGAAGCGGCACGAGCCGGAGAGGCAGGACGCGGCTTCACCGTCGTCGCGGACGAGATCCGCAAGCTCGCGGAGCAGAGCCGCAGCTTCACCGACGAAATCAGCGCCATCATCGGCGGACTCAAGGAGAAGTCCCAAGAGGCGGTCGACACGATGGAAGTGTCCCGGCATCTCGTCGACGAAACGCGCACGAGCCTCGACGAAACGCAGGAAAAATTCCGCCGCATCGACGAAGCCGTCGAGGAGACGGAGCAGGTCGTCAAGAGGATGAACGACTCGACGCGGAATATCGTGGACAAAAGCCACTCCGTTTCCCAAGTGATCGAGAGCCTTTCGGCGCTCGCACAGGAAAATGCCGCGACGAGCGAGGAGGGCAACAGCGCCGTGGAGACGCAGACGCAGTCCCTGCAGAATATCGCCGATGCAAGCGAAGGGCTCGCCGAAATCGCCACAAGTCTGCAAGGCGAAGTCGCCAAGATCCAAGTGTAGGACGCATCCTTAACGGCAAAAGCGAAGAATCCCCCGAGAAGATTTCTCGGGGGATTCTTCATGCAGCAGTTCTCTGCCGCGCTTCACGCATCGTACGGTAATGACAAACTCATGCAGGTCACTTTCCAACGACCTCTTACTCGTAGCGAAGCGCGTCGATCGGGTCGAGCTTCGCGGCCTTTCTTGCCGGATAGATGCCGAAGAAGAGACCGATACCGACGGCGAACGAGAAGGATACGAGGATCGGCGTCGCCGTGATGACGGTCTTGAATTCGCCGACATGAGAGATGGCGACGGAGATGGCGCAACCAAGAGCGATGCCGAGGATGCCGCCGACGACTCCCATGACGACGGATTCGATGAGGAACTGCAGCATGATGTTGCCGAAGGTCGCGCCGAGCGCCTTCCGTATGCCGATCTCACGCGTGCGCTCCGTGACCGAGACCATCATGATGTTCATGATGCCGATGCCGCCGACGAGGAGCGAGATGCCCGCGATACTGCCAAGGAGGATCGTCAGCATCGTCGTCTGCTGCGTCACCGTCTCGACGAGGCTCGTGAGGTTGTTGACGGTGAAGTCATTCTCCTTACCATTCAGGATGTGGTGACGCTGGCGCAGCAGCGTTTCGACCTCGCTCTGTACCTGGACGATCTTCGAGGCCTCGCTGACCTGCAGGTTGATCATCTGGATGTGCGTGATGCCGAGAAGACGCTCCTGCTCCGTCATCAGCGGCACGATGACCACATCGTCCTGATCTTGGCCCATGGAGGATTGTCCCTTGCTCGCGAGAACACCGATGATCTTGAACGGCTGATTGTGGATGCGAATGTTCTTGCCGATGGGGTTCTCGCTGCCGAAGAGATTCCTAGCGACGGTCGGGCCGATGACGGCGACGCGCTGGCGCTTGTCGTTGTCCGTCTGCGAGATGAAGGTGCCGACGGTCAGCGTGAGCGAGCGGATCGACATGTACTCGGGCGTCACGCCCATGACAACGGTATTCCAGTTTTGATTGCCGTAGACAATCTGATAGGAGCGCTGCACGATGGGCGAAACGTGGTCGATGTTCTTGATCTTCTTTTTGATCGCGACGGCGTCGTCGTACTTGAGCGACTCGCGCGATCCTGCCGCGCCGCGAATGCCGCCCGAGTTCGCCGCGCCGGGCGTGACGATGAGCATGTTGCTGCCGAGGCTCGCCATCGAGTCCTCGACGTTGCTCTTGACGCCCATGCCGATGGAGACCATCGCAATGACGGCGGCGACGCCGATGATGATGCCGAGCATGGTGAGGACGGAGCGCAGTTTGTTCGCAAGGAGCTCATGCAGGGCGATGGTGATGCTTTCCCAAATCAACAAGCGACTTCCCTCCTATACGACATCCATCTTGACGCCCCTGCCCTCGTCGCGCGTGATGAGTCCGTCGCGCACGAGAAGCTGACGGCTCGCGCAGGCAGCGATGTCCGGCTCGTGCGTGACGAGGATGATCGTGCGTCCGGCGGCGTGAAGCTTCTCGAAGAGTTCCATGATCTCATGCGTCGATTTCGTGTCGAGATTGCCCGTCGGCTCGTCCGCCATGACGATGTGCGGATCGTTGACGAGGGCGCGCGCGATGGCGACGCGCTGGCGCTGACCGCCCGAAAGCTCGTTGGGCTGATGGTCGGCACGGTCGGCAAGCCCGACGGCTTCCAAGAGGTGCATGGCGCGCTCGCGCCGCTCGCCTCTTCCGACGCCCGCATAGATGAGCGGCAGGGCGACGTTGTCGGCAGCGCTGCTCTTCGAGAGCAGGTTGAAGTTCTGAAATACGAAGCCAATCTTCTTATTGCGCGTGAGAGCGAGCGCGTCGTCCGAGAGGTGCGCGACCTCCTCGCCGTCGAGCTTGTACGATCCTTCCGTCGGGCGGTCGAGGCAGCCGAGGATGTTCATGAGCGTCGACTTGCCCGAGCCGGACGGCCCCATGAGGGCGGCGAACTCGCCCTTTCGTATCGTAAGATCAACGCCCGCGAGCGCGGCGACGATTTGATCGCCCATCGGATAGAGTTTCTTGATGCCCCGAAGCTCGATCGTCGCCTTTTCCTGCGCCGCTCGCTCTTCCTTCGCCTTTTGCTCCATGATCGTTCCTTTCCGCGCTTACATCGGCGGGTGGCCGCCGCCCATCATCATGACCTGCGGCTGCGTCGCCGTGTAGGAAATCGACACGGTTTCGCCCTCGATCAGGCCGTCGAGGATTTCCACATAATCATCGCTGTAGATGCCCGTCTTGACGGAGCGGTTCTCCTTCGTGCCGTCGGGCATTTCAACGACGACGTATGTTCCCGAGGCGTCCGTCTTCAATGCGGCGATGGGAACGGCGAGCGCGCTGGGCTTCGTCGCCGTCTCAATTTCAAGACGCGCCGTCATGGCCGGCAGCAGCAGGTTCTCGGGATCGTCGACATCGAGCGTCACATAGTAGTAGATGACGCTCGCCGTCGAGGTCGTCGTCGTGCTCGAAGAGGAGACGGTCTGCCACGTATTCGCGGTGTCCGTCTGGCTGATCTTTGAGACGCGTGCCGTGAAGGTCTTGCCCGAGTGCGCATCGACCGTGAACGTCGCCTGCTGGTCGACCTTGATATTGCCGATGTCCGTCTCGTCGACCTTCGCCATGATTTGCTTCTTCGAGAGGTCGGCGATGCGCATGATGACGGTCGGATAGTCCGTTCCCGCCGTCGCCATCGTACCCGCCGTCTTGGGCTTGCCGACTACGATGCCGCTGATCGGAGCCTGGATGATCGTCTCAGCGAGATCGGACTCCGTCTCTTCCAAGACGCTCTTGGCGGCATCGTAGTTGTACTGCGCGTCCTCGAACGTCGTCTGCGGATTCGCGCCGATGCTGTAGAGGTAGGCTTCGCGGTCGTACTTCGCCTTGGCGTTCGTGACCTTGAACTGCGCCTGATCGCGCTTCGTTGCGAGTGACTTGGCGTCGAGTGTCGCGACCGTCTCGCCCGCCGTCACGATGTCGTTTTCCTTGACGAGCACATTCTTGATGCGCGCCGTGATCTTCGAGCTGACCTCGACGGAATCGACGGGAATGATCGTGCCCGTCGCCGACACGGTGGACTTCATCTCCATGCGCACGACCGTCGCCGTCTCGCCCGCAGACTCTCGCATGGCCTTTTCTGCCTGCTGCGCCTCATAGTAGCTGTAGCCGCCGAAAGCGCAGCCCGCGAGGACGAGCACGGTCACTGCTATCTTCGCCTTCGTACCGAAGGTGATGTCCTTGCCGAAAATCTTCATGCTCGCCCTCCATTTCCGGCTGCCGCTGCCGCCGCATTCGCTGCACTGTCCGTATCAGCTGCATTCGTCGCATTTGCCGCGTTCGCTGTATTCATTGTATTCGAAACCTTCGCGCCTGACGCTCTTTCCTTCTGCACGGCAGACTGCTTTGCCGCCGCTGCCTCAGACGCGCGGAAAGGAATGACCGTCCTGTCCTGACGCTCCTTCATCGCCTTCTCGTTCTCTTCATAGGCGTGCACCGCATCCCTGCGGCTGATCTCAGCTCTCGCCAGCGGCACGGCGTCCATGGCGTCCGCCGCACGCTGCTCACTCTCCGTGAGGCTCTGCCCCATGGCGTTTTCCACCTGCGCCTTGCCGCGCGCAAAGTCGTACTGTGCGCTGATGTGGTTCATCTCCGCCTTCGAGAGCGCAAGCTGCGCGTCGATGATGTCGAGCATGATGCCTTCACCCGCGCGGTACTTCTCGCGTGCGATGAAGTAGTCCTCCTTCGCCTTGTCTACGGCGTCCTGCGTCGAGTTCAGACGGTTTTCCGCCTCCTTCATCGAAAAGTACGCCGCGCGGATGTCGTAATCCACATCGTTCCTGTCCTTTTCCAGCTGCAGCCGCGCGGCATCGAGCGCCGCTTCCGCCGCCTCGATGCGCGCCTTCTTTCTGCCGCCGTCAAAGATGTTCCAATTCATATTGATGCCTGCCGTCACACCGCGGCTGCTGGCCGACGCAGGCTCGAAGTCCTTGTTCGCCGACGCGCTCAGCGAGAAGTCGATCTGCGGCGTATAGCCCGCTTTGACCACCTCGATGTCAAGCTCCTTGCGCACGACATCGTAATTGTCGATCCAAAGCTCCTTGCGATTCTCGACGCCGAAGGCGAGACAGTCGGAAAGCGCGGGGGCGAACGGGCTGTATACGGCATCGTCGGTGAGGCGAAGCGGCTCGTCCCTGTCCATGTTCACAAGATTCCTAAGCTTCGCCAAGCTGATCTCGTACTCGTTCTCCGCCTTGATGAGCGTCTGACGCGCATCGGAAAGCTCCACGGAAGCACGCAGTACATCCATGCGCGCCTTGCTGCCCGCCGAGAAAAGCTGCTCGACGTTCGTCAAATGCGCTTGGTAGTTGTCGACGGATGCCTTGTTCACACCGACGGTCTTCTTCGCCTGCAGCGCGTTGTAATACGCCTCGATGACGGAAAGACGCAGCTTCTCCTCGGCGCGTGCCGTCTTGAGACGCGCCGTCAAGATAGCGATCTTGGCGCTGTCGATACCGCCGCTCGCCTTGCCGCCGTCCCAGATATTGACGCCGCTCTTGACGGACGCATTAAGCCCCGACGACGTCGTGTTGCCGCGATCCTGCCAATTTCTGCCGATGGAATAGCCGCCCGAAGCGCTGACGGAGAATCCCTTCTCACTCTTCGCCTCGCCGAGCGACGCAAGCGCCGACTCCTCCGCCTGCTTCGTGATCTTCAAATCTGCATTCTGCGAAAGCGCAAGCTCGACCGCGCCCGCAAGCGAAAGGTCGGCAGCCGCCGCCACGGATGACATGCTGTAAAGGAAAGCTCCCGCCAACAAAAGCGACCAGGGCTTCCTGCGCCATTTCTTCATCGTCTTTCTCCTCCCCGAGGGATATATTTCCACTTATGTTGCTTATTATACTGCCCGTCCCCTCGTGTAACAATAAGAAATCGCTGAGCTTTAGAGGGATTTAACGATTTTTCTCGAAAGGTGTAGAATAAAGGTTAAGGAAAGGAAGTATCCCCATGCCCGAGCAAAACTTCGCCCGTGCGCTGCAGATCCTGCAGCAGACCTTCGGCTACAAGAGCTTCCGCCCCGCGCAGGAGACCGTCGTCAAGAGCCTGCTCGAAGGCCGCGAGACCGTCGCCATCATGCCCACGGGCGCGGGAAAGTCCATCTGCTTCCAAGTGCCCGCCCTGCTGCTCCCGGGCGTCACACTCGTCATCTCGCCCTTAATCTCGCTGATGAAGGATCAAGTCGACGCGCTCACGGAAGCCGGTGCGCCCGCGACATTCATCAACAGCTCGCTTGGACAGGCGGAAGCTCGCGCAAGGCTCAGCGCCATCGCGAGAGGCGCGTACAAAATCGTCTATGTCGCGCCCGAGCGGCTTGAAACCGACTTCTTCCAATCTCTGCTGCAAGAGCAGACCGTTTCCTTCATCGCCATCGACGAGGCACACTGCCTGTCGCAGTGGGGGCACGACTTCCGCCCGAGCTATCGCGCCATCGCGCCCTTCATCGAATGTTTGCCGAAGCGCCCCTTGATCGGCGCCTTCACGGCGACGGCGACGCCGCGCGTCAAGGACGATATCATCTCTCTCCTCGCGCTTCGCCGCCCCGCCGTGCACGTCGCGGGCTTCGACCGGCCGAATCTCTTCTTCGGCGTCCTCACAGGCGTCGACCGCAAGGACTTCATCGCGAACTACCTGCGCACGCATCGCGAAGAAGCCGGCATCATCTACTGTGCGACGCGCAAGGAGACGGACGCCCTGAGCCGCTTCCTGCAGCAAAAAAAATTCGCTGTGCGTCCCTACCATGCGGGACTCTGCGACGAAGAGCGCTCGAAGGCGCAGGACGACTTCCTCTACGACAACGTGCAGGCGATCGTCGCGACGAACGCCTTCGGCATGGGCATCGACAAGTCGAACGTGCGCTTCGTCATCCACTACAACATGCCGAAAAACATCGAGTCGTACTATCAGGAGGCGGGACGCGCGGGACGCGACGGCGAGCCGGGCGAATGCATCCTGCTCTTCTCGCCGCAGGACGTCATGACGCAGAAGTACCTGATCGACATCTCGACCGAGGATGCCGCGCGCAAGGCGCACGAACTCGGCTGCCTGCAAAAGATGTCCGACTACTGCCACACGCCCGAATGCCTGCGTTCCTTCATCCTGCGCTACTTCGGCGAAGAAAGCCCCGCCGCCTCGTGCGAGCGCTGCAGCAGCTGCAAGGGCGACTTCGAACGGCGCGACGTGACGCTTGATGCGCAGAAAATCTTCTCGTGCGTCTACCGCATGAGAGGACGATACGGCATGACGCTGACAGCGCAGGTGCTCAAAGGCTCTGCCGAGCAGCGCGTGCGCACGCTGCACCTCGACGAACTGTCGACCTACGGCATCATGCAGGAGCAGCCGCTCGCCGAGATCAAGCGCTCGATTCAACGCTTTATCGCCACGGGCTATCTCTCGCTCACCGAGAGCGAATACCCCGTGCTGCAGCTCGCAGAGCCCGCCTACGCCGTGCTGCGCGGCAAGGAGCAGGTATTCCAAAACTTCCCCCGAAAGCAGAAGGAAAAGCCCGTCGACATCTCGCTCTTCGACTACCTCCGAGCACTCAGGAAAGAGCTAGCCGCACGCGACCGCGTGCCGCCCTACGTCATCTTCTCCGATGCGACGCTGCGCGACATGTGCCAAGTGCTGCCAGAAACGCTCGACGACTTCCTGCACGTCAAGGGTGTCGGCGAAAGAAAATGCGAGCGTTACGGCGAGGCTTTCCTCGCGTGCATCAAAGAGCATCGCACATAAGCGAAAAGGCGGCGCAAGAGCTTTTGCTGCTGCCCTTGCGCCGCCTTTATAAGCACGCGTCAATGAAATTTCCCTCACGCCACCTTGCGGAATACATGCAGCCCAATGAGAAGCTGCACGAAGAGCAGCACGGCCAATAGTGCGAACGACGCCAAAAGACTCGTGCTGTGTGCGATGAAACCGATGGCGGCAGGCCCCATGAGCACGCCGAGGTAACCGCACGTCGACACCGCCGCGACCGCCGCATTGATCGTCATATCCTGCTGCTTTCCCATCAATGAGAAGAAAATCGGCACGATATTCGCACAGCCGAAACCGATTGCGAAGAAGCCGGGGAAAATGAGCCACGCGGAGGACGAAACGATCACGAGCAAGAAACCCGCGATGGCAATGACCGAACCGAAGAATACGACGCGGCGCGCACCCAGGCGATTGACAATCGCATCACCCAAGAGCCGCATGAGGAGCATCGCCGCAGAAAAGACAGCGAAGCCCGTGCCCGCAAGAGACATGTCCATCGCGCGCACCTCCGTGAGAAACACGCCCGACCAGTCCATGACAGCGCCCTCGACGAGGAAGGATATACCGGCGACCGCCGCGACAAAAGCGACGATGCCGTGCGGCACGGCGAGTGCCCTGCCCTCAGGCGCACTCCTGCCCGCGAGCAAAAATCGCGCGAAGGCGAGCACCATGAGCACGATGATGCCCGCCGAACACGCCGTCGCGCCCAAGGGCGTGAATCCGAGCGCCATCCAAACACCGAAAAGTCCCGCCCCCATGAAGCCGCCCACGCTCCAAAGCGCGTGCATGCCGCTCATCACGCGCCTCTTCAAAAGCTGCTCGACGCGTACAGCATGGATATTGATTGTGACATCAATAATTCCCATGGAAGAGCCGAACAAAAGAAGCGTCGGCACAGCAAGAACGATATTGTCCACCCTGGCAAGAGCCACAAGAAGCGCTGCAAAGACGAGCGAATCGACAGCAATCACACGGCGGCAACCAAAATGCCCGGCCAATACTCCTGCAAAGGGCATCGTCACCAGTGAGCCGACGCCGATGCAGAGGAGCAAGAGTCCAAGCACATCCTCAGCGACGCCGAGCCGCGCCTTCAAAAGCGGCACGAGAGGCGCCCAAGATGCCACGCCGAAGCCGCCGACAAAGAAAAAAGCCTGATTGGCGCGATGCAGCAAACTGCGCGAACGATCAACAGGCAAACCGTTGTTTTGCATATTCAACCCCCTTGTTTTAGGGAGACTAACATATTCCCGATAGCTTGTCAACCGATAGACAGCAGCCTAAACGAAGTCTTGCTGCAACTTCGCGCACGATTGCACACGGGAAAAAGTAAAGTATATGCAGATCCATCAAAAAGGAGGTTCATCCCATGAAAAAACTCCACGCACTCTCCCTCGCAGCCGTCCTCCTGCTCGCTCCCATTGCGCCTGTTTCGGACGACTTGCCCCTCGCATCCGTCGTCCATGCGGCAGCGCAGCAGGATACAATCAAAGAGTACACGCGTCCGGCAAAAACTTCCACCGACAACGACGAGGAACGCTCCGTCAAAGCCCCCGTTCCGTGGCTCCTCGTCGAAGACCATCGCATCGAGGCCTTGAATGCCAACGGCAAATGCGTGACCTACACCAGCCATCCCGTACTTCACGTCAAAGGCGAAGAGCGCGAAACGCTCTCTCGCGCCCTCGACGCCTGGAACAAGCACGAGGCGCAGGCTGCAAAAAAGGGCTTCGATTTCGCCTATGAATGCAAGAACGGCGATCGCCAAGACGGCTTCCTCGAAGACATCGCCTACTTCGACTACTCTGTCATCACGAAGTGGGGACGCGTCGACGAACAAATGATCAGCTTCTGCAGTTTCGGCATCTCCTACACCGGCGGCGTGCACCCGATGCACGGTGAAGGCGGCACGACCTTCGACGCAAAGACAGGAAAAGAAGTCCCCCTCGCCGCCATCGTCACAAGCCGCGAAGCTTTGCTTCGAGCGCTAGCCAACGCCTTCCGCACCCAATACCCGGGACGCGAGAAGGATCTCTTCGCCTACGACATCGAAGAGCAGCTCAAACGATTCCACAGGCCGGAAAAAGGATTCGATACCTTCTCCTGGTACATGGGCACGCACGGCGAACTCGTCTTCCTCTACCCGCCCTACGCCCTCGGCCCCTACTCCTCCGGCGACTTCACGCTGACCATTGAGCGCGCGGACGCCCCCGAGCTTTTCACCGAGACTTATCCGTTGAATCAGCCGCTACACGAAGCGATATGAGTTGCTAGACAAAGCACCCATTCTGTGCTAAATTCTTCTTTGGTATAACTATCTTCCAAAGGAGCATTTTCATGACACAAAGAACCATTGCCCCCGAGGAGCGGCTGCCGCTCCTCCAGACGATTCCGCTTTCCCTGCAGCACCTCTTCGCGATGTTCGGCTCAACGGTGCTCGTGCCGATCCTCTTCCATGTCAACCCCGCGACCGTGCTGCTCTTCAACGGCATCGGCACACTCTTCTATCTGATCCTCTGCAAGGGCAAGATCCCCGCCTATCTCGGCTCAAGCTTCGCTTTTCTCTCGCCCGTATTCCTCGTGCTCGCCGACTACAGCTACGAGGCGGCACTCGGCGGCTTCATCGTCGTAGGCGTCGTCTTCTGCCTCGTGAGCTTCATCATCCATGCCATCGGCACAGGCTGGATCGACGTGATCTTCCCGCCCGCCTCCATGGGTGCGATCGTCGCCGTCATCGGACTTGAGCTCATGCCGACGGCGGCGAAGATGGCGGGACTGACCGATGCCGAGGCGGATCCGACCGTCGTCTTCGTCTCCATCGCCACGCTCGCCGTCACGGTCTTCGCCTCCATCGCGTTTCGCGGCTTCCTCGCCATCATCCCCATCCTCATCGGCGTCGTTTCGGGTTACGTCATCGCCTATGCAGCGGGCATCGTCGACCTCTCCGCCGTCGAAAACGCCCCCTGGTTCGCCATCCCGACCATTTACACGCCGAAATTCGAGCCAGGTGCGATCCTCATCCTCCTGCCTGCCTCCATCGTCGTCATCGTCGAGCACATCGGTCACCTCATCGTTACGAACAACATCGTCGGGCGCAATCTCACGAAGGATCCGGGACTCGACCGCTCGCTTCTCGGCAACGGCATATCGACGATCTTCTCGGGCTTCTTCGGATCAACGCCGAACACGACGTACGGCGAGAACATCGGCGTCCTTGCCATCACGAAGGTCTATTCGACATGGGTTATCGGCGGCGCCGCCGTCTTCGCCGTCGCGCTCTCATGCCTCGGCAAGCTCGCCGCACTCATCCAGAGCATCCCGACGCCCGTCATGGGCGGCGTCTCCATGCTGCTCTTCGGCGTCATCGCCGCCTCGGGCATCCGCATCCTCGTCGAATCCAAGGTGGACTATGGCAAGCCCACGAATCTCCTGCTGACCTCTATCGTCATGGGTGTCGGCGTATCGACGGCAAGCCTCACGCTCGGCACGGTGACGCTCAGAGGCATGTCGCTCGCGACCGTCATCGCCATCATCCTCTCGCTGTCCTTCCGCCTCATCTTTCGGCTGCGCCGCGAAAAGAGTGCAGCAAGCAAATAGGCAAATATTGAAAGAAAAGAACCCGACGTTTGCCGTGCGTCGGGTTCTTTCTTTCGCTTTCACAAAAGTGGCACAAACATCCACGAAAATTTGTGCATGCCTTACATCAATCCCAGCACGAGGATCGCGCCGACGACAAGAGGCAGGACATAGGCGAAGTAGCCGCGCGCCCATCGGGGAAGTTTCCAGCCGCTTCCCGTATTCGCCTCTTCATAGAACTTCTGCCAGCCCCAGCCGAAACGATGCATCGTGTAGAGCACAAAGACAAGCGACCCGCCGGGCAAGAGGATATTGCTCACGATGAAATCCTCGATGTCGAGGAAACTGCTCTCGCCGCCCATCGGGTGAATGCCCGCGAGGAGGTTGAACCCCAAGGCGCAGGGCAGGGACAGCACGAGGATCGCCGCGCAGTTCACGAATCCCGCCTTCTTGCGGCTCCACCCCGTCAGATCCATCGTGCAGGCCATGATATTTTCAAAGACAGCGAGCACCGTCGAAAAGGCCGCAAACGTCATGAAGAGAAAGAAGAGACTTCCCCAGATGATGCCGCCCGCCATGTGATTGAAGATGTTCGGCAATGTGATGAAGATGAGTCCCGGCCCGCTGTCCGGCTCGACGCCGTAAGCGAAGCACGCGGGGATGATGATGAGTCCCGACGTGATGGCAACAAAGGTATCAAGGAGAGCGACGTTGACCGACTCGCCGAGAAGCGCATGATCCTTCGGGATGTAACTGCCGAAGATCGCCATCGCGCCGATGCCGAGGCTCAGCGTGAAGAACGCCTGATTCATCGCTGCGACAATGACGTTCGTAAAGCCGATCTCCTCCATCTTCGCGATGTCAGGGCGCAGGTAGAAGGAAATGCCCTCAGACGCGCCGGCGAGGAAAACGCTGTTCACGGCGAGCACGACCATGATGAGGAGCAGGAGCACCATCATGCCCTTCGTCACACGCTCCAGCCCAGACTGCAAGCCGTGCGAGCAGATGAGGAAGCCGCTGATGACGACGATCACCATCGGCACGACCTGCAAGATAGGATCGCCAAGCATCGAGCCAAAGGCCGCACCGATCTCCTTCGGAGAAAGTCCCGCAAACGCGCCGCACGCTGTCTGATAGAAGTAAAGCAGCATCCAGCCCGCGACCGTCGTATAGAACATCATGAGCATGATGCAGCCGAACCAGCATGCGTAGCCATGCCAATGCCAGCCCCACTTTTCGGGTGTCAGTCTCTGGTACATGCGCACGGGGCTGCGCCTTGCGGCGCGGCCAAGGGAAAATTCCATCGTCATGACAGGAATGCCGAGCACGATGAGAAAGAACAGATAAAGCAGCACAAAGGCTCCTCCCCCGTTCTGCCCGACGAGATATGGAAACTTCCAGACATTGCCGATGCCGATCGCACAGCCGGCACTGAGGAGAATGAAGCCGAAGCGGCTCTTCAGCGTTTCTCGCGCCATGAATCAAACCTCCTGAAAAATATAATGAAAGGCACAGCCAAAACGAAGGCTGTGCCTTTCATTATATCATACGTAACAAAACTGTAAAGCCGTAAACTGCAAACGTCAGATAATGTGCTCGCCGTGGTACTTCTCGCCGCCGATCTCGGGATAGACGCCGTACTCGATCGCCCACTCGCACTTGTACTTGATCGCCTGCGCATGAATCGTCTTGATGCGGTCAATCGTGCGCACGACCTTGCCCGGCATGCCGACGACGAGGGAATTCGGCGGAATGACCTCGTTCTCGCGCACGAGTGCCCCTGCGGCAATAATCGAGCCTTCGCCGACCTTCGCGCCCGTCAGAACCGTCGCATTCATGCCGATGAGGACATGATTGCCGATCTCTGCGCCGTGCACGACGGCGCTGTGGCCGATCGTCACATAATCGCCGATGATGCACGGATTGTCGTCCGCCACATGAAGGCAGACGAGATCCTGCACATTCGAGCACTCGCCGACAGAGATGTAATTCACATCGCCGCGCGCAACAACACCCGGCCAAAGGCTCGCATACTTCGCGACGCGCACATCGCCCGAAAGAAACACCTGCGGCGCGACGAAAGCCTCCTCATCAATCTGCGGCTTGATGCCATGAAATTCCGTGCTGGAAAGCGTATACATAAGACTCTCTCCTTTTCTCCGATTGAATTTTCTTGCTGCATTCTATTATACAACGATTGGCGCGGAAAGGGAATATATCGTACCCAAATGCAGACATAACAGGATCTCCCATAGAAGGGACAATGGCGAAAGATAATTCTGTATCAAACACATAAACCGCTCCTTTCCTTACTCGTCCGAGCAGTAGAGGAGCGGTTTTACCATGAAGCCCCAAGAGGTCAAGCCGAAGGTGCAGACCGATTGGCTAGGCTTCTGTAATGGCGGCGCACGAACGTCCACGAAGTGGACGTTCGTGCGTGTAGCTTATACATATCAGAACCAGCTTCAGCAGAACACGAAAATTCCACGAATTAAAGCAAGCTGTGCATCTTGCCAAGTTCTTTCACTTTTTCCAAAGAAAACTTCGACATACTTGCGATCATTTCGAGTGGCAGCTTATTTCGCAGCATCTCCAGGACAATATCAACCTTTCCTTCCTCGCGCCCACGTTCCATGCCGCGCTCCATGCCGCGCTCCATGCCGCGCTCCATGCCACGCTCCATGCCACGCTCCATGCCTTGTTCATAGATGCCTGTACTCAGATTGCACATTGTCCTCATCTCCTCTTCTATATCTGCACTTATATCCATATCAAATTCATTTTTTAAAAGCTGCTTCTTCGCTGCCGGAGATATTTCCATGTCTTTGAACAAGATCTGCAGGAATCGAATGAGCCAATCCTCGTCCTGCTGTCGTTCATTTCCAAGATAGATCGTGATGATGCTCATCAAATCATAGTCAGCACGCTTTCCTTTATGATGGTGCAGAATATGATGTTCGGCAAGGTCATAACGATTGATGGCGCTCCTGCCGTCCGGGGAGTCCATGCAAAGCCAAATACTGTAGACTTTCTTGATTTCATCGTAGGATGATCCTGTAAATTCAGTTTCTTTCTGCGAAGAAATCAAGCGGCTCGCATAGTAGACGGCTCGGCGCAGGAGTGCATAGCCCAGCTTCGCTCTTTTCTGTGTCCGCTGTGCCTCAACGTTGATAATCAAGGTGATGCGTTCACCCGATTGGGGAACTCTCGCATGAAAAAGTATATCGAAGCGAACCCAGCCTTCCGTGATGCCGATATTTTCCGTGGCATCACCGAGGAATTCTTTCGGCGAATCTTTCCTAGTTCTTACGGTATTCGTCTTATCCCTGTCCACGGGAATCTCACTGATCTGTGGCGTGCCCTCGATATATTTTTCTGCGATGTCAGCGATTGCAGCATCCTTAAACTCTGGCACAGTTCGCTTCAAGAGACGTGCCATGATCGCTCTTTGTGAAAGCAAACGTTTGGCATGTTGATCGTATGTCGGATCTTGATAGGAATCTCCTACATTCTCTGCCATTAGGATTTCTCCTTGTTGTATGAGAACTATTTCTCTTCCACCTCTATTATCATTATAGCACCGATTACGCACTTTAGCCAGAAAGTTACTCCCCATACCCAGCAGGATGCTTCTCGTGCCATTTCCATGCCATCGCAATGATTTCTTCCACGTCGGTGAAGTGCGGCTGCCAGCCGAGGATGCGGCGTGCCTTGTCGCTGGAAGCGATGAGCTGCGCAGGGTCGCCTGCACGGCGTGCGCCGATTTCTGCCGCGATCTTCTTGCCCGTCGCCTTCTCTGCAGCAGCGATCATTTCCTTGACCGAGAAGCCCTGTCCGTCGCCGAGGTTGAAGATGTCACTCTCGCCGCCCTTCCGCAAGTATTCGAGTGCGAGCACATGCGCGTCGGCGAGGTCGACGACGTGGATGTAGTTGAGCAGACAGGTGCCGTCGGGCGTCTTGTAGTCATCGCCGTAGATCGTGATGTGCGCTCGCTTGCCGTTCGGCACTTGCAGGATCAGCGGGATCAGATGCGTCTCCGTCTTGTGATCCTCGCCGATTGAACCGTCTGAGAGCGCACCCGCCGCGTTGAAGTAGCGAAGCGACACATAGCGAACGCCGTCGGCACGACTGACCCACTTCATCATTCATCTTCTCCATCGTCAGTTTCGTCTCGCCGTAGGTGTTCGTCAGCTCCGTAGCATCGTCCTCCAAAATCGGCACGCGCTTCGGCTCGCCGTAGGCCGCCGCTGTCGAGGGAACGCACCTCATGCCTTCGCCACAAGCACACAGCAAACGCTTCAAACGCCGCCGATCTGTGCGATGAAGGCGAGCGAGCGAAGAGGTTTGCCGAAAAGCGCACGCAGGTAAGCGAGCAGCAGGCTTTCCGCTGCCAGAAGTTCCTGCTTTCTGACGGAAAACGGCGCCGGAGAGCGCACGCCCGCCGCCTTCTGCGGCGAGAGAAACGCCTGCCAATCGAGAGCGGTCAGCTTCTCGATGAACTCCTTCAATTCGGCGGAAAAGAGCGGCATATCCTCTTTGCGGCAATCCGCGCACAATGCGCCGCCCTCGCCGATGTCGACGGACATCGGCTCTTCGAAGGGCGCACCACAGTGGACGCAGCTTGCAAGATGAAGCGAAAGGCCTGCGAGCGCGAGGAGCTGATACGCCGCTGCCAGCGCCACGAGACGCGGATTGCGCTCCTCAAAGGCGCAAAAAAACTGCAGCAGACGGTCGAAAGCGTCGGGCGCAGGCTCGTGCTCGGGAAAAAGCTCAAGCGCTAGTTCCGCCACGAAGGAGCCGTATGCCATGGCCGAGAGATCTTCCGAGAGGCGGCGAAACCGCCCCTTGAGCGAACACTGCCGCACCGTCCAGACCCTGCCGCCTTCCGTAAGCTCCACATCGAGGTGGCTGAACATCTGCATCCCTGCCGCAAGTGCGCTCTTCGGGCGGCGGCAGCCGAATGCCGCCGCCTCGACGCGCCCGCACTCGCGCGTCAAGAGCGACGCCATCTTGTCCGCCTCGCCCCAATTCCTCGTGGCGAGCACGAGCGCCTCAGCGCTGCGGCGTGCCATGCGGTTCGGCCTCCTCGCACGCTTCCCCGGCTGCACGCGCAGACTGCGTCTTCGACGCCGCCACGACCTCGTCCGCCAGCCTCATCGCACTGCCCGCCTCCTGTGATTTCGTCGACATCTGCCGCTGCGGCATGACGGCGCCCGCCGTCAGCATGTACTGCAGCGCCGACTCGTTGCTGATGTCGAGATAGATGACATCACTCTTCTTAACGAAGAGGTTCGTGCCCGAGGTCATGTTGAGGCTCCACGGCACGAAGACGCAGACGTAGTCGTCGCCGAGCTTCTCGCGCAAAACCGCCGGCACCTCTGCCATGACGAAGCCGAGCGCCCGCGACTGATGGAACGGTACGAGCACGACGTGGTCAAACATGTTGTTCGACTCAAAAACGGCGGTCGAAAGGTGCTTGACACTGTTGTAGATGAACTTCACGACGGGAATCTTGCCGAGCAGCCATTCACCATAGGAAATCACGCGCTTCATGAACCAGTACGATGAGAGCCAGCCCACGAGATAGATGACGAGCAGCACCGTCACGATGCCCATGCCCGGATAATAGACGGGAAAATGCTTGCCGAGCACGATCTCCGTGAAGTTCAGCACCTCTGTCACGACGAAAACCGTGATGGCCAACGGCACGAGAAGGATAAGACCGTTAATAAAGCGCTTCGATACCTTGTTCATCCTGCTGCCGCCCTTTCCCTATTTCCTCTCATTCAAAGCCAAAGTTGTGCAGAACGCCCTCGCGGTTGCGCCAATCCTTCTTCACCTTGACCCAGAGGTCGAGGAAGACCTTCGCGCCGAGAAGCATCTCGATGTCCTTTCTCGCCTGTGCGCCGATCTCGCGCAGAAGAGCGCCCTTTGCGCCGATGACGATGCCCTTCTGCGACTCGCGCTCCACGTAAATCGTCGCGCGGATGTAAAAGCCCCCCTTGGGGCGCTCCTTCATCTCATCGAGGTCGACGGCCATGGCATGAGGCAGTTCGTCGCGCGTCGCGAGAAGCGCCTTCTCGCGCACAAGCTCCGCCACAATGAGTCGCTCGGGCTGATCCGTCACCATGTCTTCGGGGTAGTAAGCAGGTCCTTCGGGCAGATACTTCTTGACTTCCGCCAAAAGCGAGTCGAGGTTCACCTCTTCCTTCGCCGATATGGGAACGGCGCCCGCAAACGGATATGCCTTCATGTAGCTTTCGAGGATCGGCAGCACGACGGGCTTCTCGATGAGGTCGAGCTTGTTGACGACGAGGATGCACGGGCACTTCGTCGCCTGCAGGCGCTCTAAGATATAGCGCTCGCCCGGTCCCATCTTCTCCGTCGCATCGACGACGAAGAAGACGGCGTCGACCTCCTTCAAGGTGCTTTCCGCTGCGCGCACCATGTATTCACCGAGCGTGTGGCGCGGCTTGTGGATGCCCGGCGTGTCGAGGAAGACGATCTGCGCGTCTGGCTCCGTCAGGATACAGAGGATGCGCGTGCGCGTCGTCTGCGGCTTGTCGCTCATGATGACGATCTTCTGCCCGATGAGGCTGTTGATGAGCGTCGACTTGCCGACGTTTGGCCGCCCGACGACAGCGATGAAGCCTGATCTATGCTTTGCCTTTTCCATCGTTCTCCCCTTTCGCTGTCACTTGCTCCGTGCATTCTGCAGAGCCTTCCGCCGCTTCCTCGCGCGTCACGCCGAGAGCCGCCATCACATGGCGCTGCTCCTCCTCCATCTCCTGCCGCTCCGCCTCTTCTACATGGTCGTAGCCGAGGAGATGCAGCATGCCGTGCACCGTCAAGAAGACGATTTCGCGGCGCAGGCTGTGCCCGTAGTCCGCCGCCTGCGCCGCGGCGCGCTCAACCGATAGGACGATGTCGCCGAGGACGTTGACGGCAGGCCCGCCCGCGATCGCCGGCTCCTCGCTCTCATTGAGCGCAAAGGAAATCACGTCCGTCGGACGGTCGATCCTGCGGTACTCGCGGTTCAGCACATGAATGTGCGCATCGTCCGTCAAGGTGATGCTGACCTCGGCGTCCGCCACATCGTAAATCTCGCCGACTTTTTCCACAGCGCGCCGAATCTCCGCCTCAAGACCCTCGTCAAGGGGCAGGTCTTCCACCTCGTGACTGAGCAGGATGTTCATGCGTCCGCCTCCCCTCTCTCCGATGCCGCAGCTTTTTCCAGCGCTGCTGTCTTTCTCTCCTGCAGCTCTGCCGACTTTTTCTCAGAATCCCGACGCGCCTTGTCCGCGCGGTCATACGCCTCGACGATGCGTGCGACGACGTCGTGACGGATGACGTCGAGTGCTTCCAGACGGACGACGCCCACGCCGCGCACATCGCTCAGGATGCGGCTCGCCTCAGAAAGTCCCGAGAACACGCCGCGCGGCAAGTCGACCTGGCTCAAGTCGCCCGTCACGACCATGCGCGAGCCGAAGCCCAGGCGCGTCAAGAACATCTTCATCTGACTCGGCGTCGTATTCTGCGCCTCGTCGAGAATCACAAAGGCGTCCTCCAGCGTGCGTCCGCGCATGTAGGCGAGCGGCGCAATCTCAATGACGCCCTTGGCGAGGAGCTTCTGGTAGGTGTCAAAGCCGAGGATGTCATGCAGCGCATCGTAGAGCGGGCGCAGGTACGGATCGACCTTCTCCTGCAGATCGCCGGGCAGAAAGCCCAGCCGCTCGCCCGCCTCGACAGCAGGGCGCGTGAGCACGATCTTTTCCACCAGCCTCGCACGAAGCGCCGCCACCGCCATGACGACGGCGAGGTACGTCTTTCCTGTGCCTGCAGGTCCAATGCCGAACGTGATGGAATTCTTGCGAATGGCGTCGAGGTAGATGCGCTGGCCGAGCGTTTTCGGGCGCACATGACGTCCACGACTCGTCACGAGGATCGTGTCGCTGAAAAGGCTGTGCAGCGCCTCGCCCTTGCCGCGCTTGACGAGTCCCACGCTGTAGCGCACCTCGTGCATCGTGAGCGTCGTGCCCTGCCGGTGCAGGTACTGCAGCTCGCGCACGACCTGCGCCGCCGCCCGCACGACAGCCGCCTCGCCGTCGATCGCAAGTTCCTCGCCGCGGCTTATGAAGCGGCAGTCGAAATTGTCCATGAGCACCTGCAGGTACTCGTCGTGCTCGCCGAGAAGCGCCGTCGCCTCGCGCTGATCGGCAAAGGCGATCTTCTCCTCCAAAACCTGTTGCAAAGAAAGACTCCTCTCTTCTAAATTCATCGTTCCCATTATACCTTGCGACAGTCGAGGAAGCAATAGCAGTCCAAGGTTAACCCGGATTTCCATATCAGTTGACTATATGCGCCGTCTGAAATATAATGGGAGGAAATGCAAACTTCTTGAAAGAAATGAGGCTCTGCCATGACAAAGGAAAACGCCGTCAAAAAACTCACGAAAGAAATTCTCTGCGGCCGCCGCATCAAGCGCGAGGACGACCTCTCCATATTCCTCGATGCGCCGCTTGAAGCGCTGCAGGAGGGCGCACACGAACTGCAGCGACAGTTCTGCGGCAGGCACATCGACCTCTGTACGATCATCAACGCGCGCAGCGGTCACTGCAGCGAGGACTGCAAGTACTGCGCCCAATCCGCGCACCACAGGACGGGCGTCGAGGAATACGCATTTCTCGCACAGGAAGAGATCATCGCCAACGCACGCGCCAACGAGGAGGCGGGCGTCAACCGCTTCTCCATCGTGACCTCGGGCAGGGCGCTCGCGGGCAAGGAGTTCGACGCCGCGCTCGACTGCTACCGCGCCATGCGCAAGAAGCTCCATATTGACCTCTGCGCCTCGCACGGCATTCTCTCGCGTGAACAGTTCCGTGCGCTTCGCGCCGCGGGCGTCACGAGCTACCATCACAACATCGAGACGTCGCGCCGCTTCTTTCCCGAGATCTGTACCTCGCACACTTACGACGACCGCATCCGCACGATCCGTCTCGCACAGGGCGAAGGGCTTAACGTCTGTTCGGGCGGCATCATCGGCATGGGCGAGACGTGGGAAGACCGCCTCGACATGGCGGTGAGCCTTGCCGAACTCGGCATCGAATCCATTCCCATCAACTCCCTCATGGCGATTCCCGGCACGCCGCTTGAGGGCAGAACGCCCTTGACGAGCGATGAGATCCTGCGCACCATCGCCTTCTTCCGCTTCATCAACCCGACGGCAAACATCCGCCTCGGCGCGGGACGCAAGCTCATCGAGGACAACGGCACGCCCGCCTTCCTCTACGGCGCATCGGCCTCCATCACGGGCAACATGCTCACGACCTCGGGCACAACCATTGCCGAGGACATGGCTCTTCTGCAGCGGCTCGGTCTCTCCAACGAGACGGCGGGCACCAGGCAGGACACCGCACATACAGCCAATGGGTGAAGGTTTATCTTTTCTAAGGAAGCGCTGATAAAATGAGGTCGCCCAGATTTGCACAGATGCGCTATATCTATAGCGGTCAACGTCAGCCAATCATGCCGCGCGCTTCGCGCTTGCATTCTTGGGACGTTTTCGCATACGAGCCGTTGCCCAATCGCCTGCGTCCTTCGGACTTGGCTCTTGGACAGCTCAGCAAGGAGACAAACCGCAGGCGTAGCGGTGCTACGTCGAGGATTTGTCGACGACGAGAGGACAGCGCAGATGTGTGAAGATGGGCGGCTGAATTTATCAGTGATTCCCTAAGAAAATGTGATAATAGTAACAGACAATATCCTCGCGTTGAAGTAAACTGAAGGGTGGAATATATTTCAATTTCAACAAAGGATAGGTGATCTTCATGGCAATCCATGTCATTGACGAGGCGCGGCGCTGCCTCCAGTGCAAAAAGCCCCTGTGCCGCATCAAGGGCTGTCCTGTGCAGACGAACGTCCCCGAGATGATCCGCCTCTTTCTCGAAGGCAGCATCAACGAGGCGGGCGCTATGCTCTTCGAGAACAATCCCCTGAGCATCATCTGCTCGCTCGTCTGCGACCATGAGAAGCAGTGCGAGGGCAACTGCATCCAACTGCGCAAAGGATCCGCCATCCAGATTTCCAACATCGAGCACTACATCTCGAATACCTACTTCGACCGCGTCGCCTTGGAGCGTGCACCTTCTACGGGGCAGACCGTCGCCGTCATCGGCTCGGGTCCTGCCGGCATCACCGTCGCCATCAAGCTCGCGCAGAGGGGCTACGACGTGACAATCTTCGAGCGCATGGACAAGATCGGCGGCATGATGCGCTACGGCATCCCCGACTTCCGTCTGCCGCTGAGCATTCTCGACCGCTATGAGAAAAAGCTGCGTGAGTTCGGCATCTGCATCCGACCCAACCGCACGATCGGCGGCCTTCTGACGCTCGACACGCTTTTTGCCGACGGGCACGACGCCATCTTCATCGGTTCGGGCGTCTGGCGTCCGCGCAGCCTCGGCGTCAAGGGCGAAAGCCTCGGCAACTGCCACTTCGCCGTCGACTATCTGCAAAACCCCGACTCCTTCGCTCTCGGCGACCGCGTCGCCGTCATCGGCTCGGGCAACTCCGCCATGGATGTCGCGCGCACCGCGATCCGCAAGGGCTGCCGCTACGTCACGGTCTATTCACGCAGCAACAAGGTCGCCGCCAGCGTGCGCGAATTCGAGTACGCGCAGGCGGACGGCGTGGAATTCGAGTTCTGCAAGGGCGTCGATTCCATCACGAAGGACGGACCTTTGATGCGCGACCGCCACTTCGACGAAGAAGGCAAACTGACGGGCGAAGGAGATCCTGTCCTGTGTCCTGCCGACAGCACCGTCATCGCGGTCAGCCAAGATCCGAAAGACAAGATCGTGCGCACGACCACGGGCATAGAGACGAACGAAAAAGGCTTGGTCGAGGTCGATGAAACGGGCGCCACCACCCGCCCCGGCGTCTTCTCGGGCGGCGACGTCGTCCTCGGTCCGTGCAACGTCGTCCAAGTCGTCAACGACGCCAAACATGTGGCGGAGGCGATGGACGCTTACCTGCGCGAAAAGCGCGGCGTGAAATGAGACTTCGCTGACAAGACGATCGAGGCGGGGCGAATCAAGCCGGCACCACCGCAAAAAGATATAAGCAAAGATGACAACAGGCAGAGCCGCCATCCCATGCGACTCTGCCTGTTGTCGTTGCTGAGGTCATTTGGATCAAGCCCCGCCCTTCTCCCGCTCCCGCGCCTCGATCAGCTCTTTGCGCTGCGCGAACTGATAGAGGATGCGCTCGCGCGAAAAACCCCTGCCGCGCACTTCGGAAGCGTTCGCGATGATGAGGAACGCATTCTTATCCAAGCGATCGCAGATTGCCTTGACGCGTGCGAGCTGCGTCAGGGAGACGACGACGAAGACGACGGCTTTCTTTTCCTGCAGAAAGCCGCCCCGGCCTTCGATGTAGGTGACGCCGCGGTGCAGGCTCTCCATGATGGCGTCGCCGATCTTCTCACTTTCCTCTGAGATGATGAAGATCGCCTTCTCGCGATTGAATCCCGCCGCCCAGCGGTTCGTAAGCTCCGCTGTCGCATAGATGCAGACGAGCGTGAAGAGCGCCGTCTCCAAATCAAAGAGCACCGCCGACGCTGCGATGACGAGCATGTTGAGCAGGAATACGCCCGTGCCGACGTCAATCGACCAATACTTCTTCAAGATGGCGCCGAGCACATCGACGCCGCCCGTATTCGAGCCGAAGCGGAAGATGATGCCGTAGCCGATGCCCGAGACGACGCCGCCGAAGATGGCGTTGAGCATTGTGTCATGTACTGGATGCAGCGCCGAAAGCGGACTGAAAGCGTCGATGCCGAGGGAGAAGAGCACCGTGCCCAGAATCGTATCGACGGCGTAGCGCTTTCCCACGAAGCGATGCGCGAGGTAGAGAATCGGCAGATTGTAGACGAGGAGCTGCGCGCCGACAGGCCAGCCGACGAAGTAGTGCAGGAGGATGGCGATGCCTCCGAGGCCGCTCGTCAGCAAGTTTGCCGGCAGTATGAAGAGGTTGATGCCGACGCCGCAGACGGCGCAGCCGAAAAGGATTACAAAGTAGCGGCGCACCTCATGGATGATTTCCTTTTTCTTCATCGTCATGTCCTTCCCTCTCCTCACGACTTTTCTCCTCCCTCCCAGCGTCCTCGCTCGCCATGCGTGCGATTTCCTTGGGCTTGCCGCGTGCGACGAGGTAGAGAGGCCGCCGCTTGACCTCCTCAAAGATGCGCCCGATGTACTCGCCGAGAATGCCGAGCGCGACGAGCTGCAGTCCGCCGAAAAGTAGCACGCAGGCCGTGATCGTCGCCCAGCCGGGCACGGCGCTCCCCTCGATGAACTTGATGTAAAGCACATGGAGGAGCAGCAAGATGCTCAATATGCCGCAGATGAACCCCGAGTAAAGACCCAACCGCAGTGGCACCGTAGAATAGGCGAGGATGCCGTCGAGCGCGAAGTGCAGCATCTTTCGCGGCGAGAATTTGGAGACGCCCGCAAAGCGCTTGGGCGCGACGAAACGGATCTGCACCTGACGGTAGCCCATGGCGCCGATCATGCCGCGAATGAAGCGCGCACGCTCACGGTAACAGCGAAATTCCAGCACGACCTTGCGATCCATGAGGCGAAAATCCGAGCCGCCCTCCTGGATGTGGACGCGCGAAATCTTGTTGAGCGCCTTGTAGTACCAATACGACGTCGCCCGCTTTAAGAAGCCGACGCCCTCCGTCGTCTCACGGATCGTCTGCACGACATCGAATCCCTCTTCCCACTTGGCAAGAAGCGTCGGAATCAGCGCGGGCGGATGCTGCATGTCGCCGTCCATCGTGATGACAGCCGCGCCGTCCGCGTGGTCGAGGCCGCACGTCAAGGCAAGCTGATGCCCGAAGTTGCGCGAGAGGAAGATGGGCTGCACGCGTGCATCCTTTTCCTCCAGGCGGCGCAGGATCTCACGGCTTCCGTCCTTGGAGCCGTCGTCGACAAAGATCAGCTCGAAATCGTACTTCGCCCCTGCCATGACCTCAGAAATCGCCTGATAAAAATGTTCGAGATTGTCCTCCTCGTTGAATACGGGGACAACGATGGAAATAAGCTTCAATCTTTTTTCTCCTCACTTCAGTGCGGCCTCGAAAGTGATCGCACCATCCTTGTAACGAACCGCGAGCTTTCCCTTGAGATAGCTGACGATTTCAGCAGCGATCGTCAGACCGATGCCGTAGCCGGCCTTCTCGCTGTTATGTGACGCATCCTCGCGGTAGAAACGCTCGAAGAAGCGCGAATAGTCTATACCTTCGCCCGCCGCATAGGGATTCGTCACGGAAAAGACCATACCGCGCCCGCGCCTGCCGCTCGCGAGAGCAATCTGCACGTCGCCGCCGTCATCCGCATATTTGACGGCATTGTCGACGAGAACGTTCATCAGCGTGTAAATGATGCGCTGATCGGCGAGCACATGAACGCCGTCTTCGATTTCTGTCACGATCCGCTTGCCCTGCTCCTTCGCGGGAAGTTCAAAGGAGGCGGCAACCTCACGCGCCGTCTCCGCGCAGTTGACGTCGATCGGGTGGAAATGCTCTGAGACGCGCTCTTCGAGCTTCGCAAGCGCGACCATGTCGTTGACAAGACCCGAGAGCCGCTTTACCTGCTTCAAGATCGTCTCCGTCCACTGGTTTTTGCCCATCGTGATCTCAAGCACTTCCGTGTTTGCCGAAATGATGGCGATTGGCGTCTTCAGCTCGTGACTCGCGTTCGTGACGAATTGGCGCTGGCTCTTCAAGTTGCGCACGAAGGGCGCGACGAGGCAGCGCGAGAAGCACGCGACGAGCGCGATGTAGAGCAGCACGCAGAAGAGGCCGACGAGGACGGAAAAGCGCACGCCGTTCCAAACCATCTGCATCTCGCGCGTACAGTCCATGACGACGACGAAGGAGCCGCCCCCCTCAAGCTTCGTGACGAGATAGGCGTAGTAGGCGCCATCGGCTTCGTAGTTGCCGCGCAGGCTGACGCCATGAGCGAGACGCGTCGCCAATGCCTCGGCTTCCTCGTCGGTGACGGCGGCGATGTGGCTCGCATCCGCCGCAAGGAGTGCACCATCCTCACTGAATTTCGCCCAGTAGTAGCGCGTCTGAAAGGCAAACTCCGGCGTATAGTCGAAGCCCTCGTCGACAATGCGCTTTTCGGGCAGCTTGCCGTCGTGGCGCGTGATGTAGGAGAGCACCGCCTCGATGCGGCTTCCCTCGTCGTAGAAACTCGCGAGGTTCAAGGCGGCGAGCACGACGAAGACGATGAGGACGACGGCAGCCGTGCCTAGGACGATGAACTTGCGCCGCAGCCGCGATACCATTTCCATCTAGCCCACCTCGCAGATCGTGTAGCTTCCCCCCTGCTCACCGCGAATCGCAACGTCGCCATGAATCGCTTTGAGTTTCTGTCGCAAGTAGGAGATGTAGACCCAGACGATGTCCGCGCCCTCTTCCGCTCCCTGCCACACGCGCTCGTAAATCTCCGACGTCGTGACGCACTTTCCCGCATTCATCATCAAGAGCTGCATGAGCTGCGTCTCCTTGCTCGCAAGGCGCACGGCGCTCTTCGCCGCCAGTTCCTGCTTTCCGACGTCGAGCGTGACCGAGCCGAGCGACAGTTCGGCGGGCGCATAGACTTCAGCGCGGCGCGTCAAGGAACGCAGGCGTGCGAGCAGCTCCCCCATCGCGAAAGGCTTGGGCAGGTAGTCGTCCGCCCCCGCGTCAAGCCCTTCGATGCGATCGCCGACTTCCGCCTTCGCCGTCAGCAGCAGGACAGGCGTCGTATCGCCCGCCGCACGCAGCTCTTTCAAGGCCGTCACGCCGTCCATCACGGGCATCATCACATCGAAGACCATGCAGGCGTAAGTGCCTTTGTGCGCGAGCGCCAGAGCCGCCCTGCCGTCGCGAACAGCGTCGACCTCGTAGCCCGAATGCTCCAGAACTGCGACGAGCGCCGCCGCCATATCCTTTTCATCTTCCGCCAGCAGGAGCTTCATGCCATCACCTCGCCCATCACATCAGTCTCTCGAATCAAGTTGCGGATCGTCTGCATCGAAAGGTCGCACGAGGCAAGCTCATCGGCGCAGCGTTTGAGCTCCGCCGCCAACAGTTTGCGATTCTTGACCGTGTGCTTGTACATCATCTCGTGCTCCAAACTCGCCCAGGAATCCATGGCGAGCGTGCGAAGCTGCAATTCCACAAAGAAATGTCCGGGATTCCTCCCTGCCACATCCTCGAACGGCGCTTCGATCGAAACGATCATGTGGTAACTGCGATAGCCGTTCGACTTCACGTCGCGAATGTAGTCCTTCTCCTCGAAGACCGTCACGCCCGAAAGATTTTTGAGCGCACGCACGACGACGTAGACGTCATCGATGAAGCGGCAGACGACGCGGACGCCGATGGCATCATGCACCTTGCAGAGAGCCGACTGCGGCGTCTCGGGCAGTCCTTTGCGGCGGCACTTCTCACGCATGCTCTCGTCCGACTTGACGCGGCAGATCAGATGCTCGTAGGGCGCCGATCCTGTGCGCTCCTTGACGCGTGCGCTGATCTCCTCGATGCGCGTGCGAAACGCGCCGAGAATCTCAGGGAGCGCCTCTCTCTGCTTGCCATAGATGCTTTCCAAGAGAATCCCTCCCCTGCTACTTCTTCACGAGGCGCAGATGACGCTCCGCTTTCTTCTTCGCCACATCGC
The DNA here is from genome assembly GCF_000208405.1 of Selenomonas sputigena ATCC 35185. Classification (NCBI taxonomy): domain Bacteria; kingdom Bacillati; phylum Bacillota; class Negativicutes; order Selenomonadales; family Selenomonadaceae; genus Selenomonas; species Selenomonas sputigena. The sequence continues at coordinate 1,732,022 of NC_015437.1, forward strand.
GCTCCAAGGCTTCCCGGAGCTTGCTGCGATTCGACGCGCCCGTGCCATGCTGTCCAATGTTCAAGAGGATGCCGACGCTCGCCATGCTGATCATCAGCGATGTGCCGCCGTAGCTGATGAAAGGCAGCGGCACGCCGATGACGGGCAGGAGGCCGCCGACCATCAAAAGGTTGATGACCGCCTGACCACTGATGAGCAGCAGGATGCCCGTAGCGAGAAACTGTCCGTAAGCGTCAGAGGCGGCATTTGCGATGCGTGCGCCGTAGACGGTGAACGCCGAGTAAAGCACGAGCACGAGAATGACGCCCAGAAAGCCTGTCTCCTGGCTGAAGATGGCGAAGGCGAAATCCGTATGCGCCTCGGGCAGGTAGCTGTACTTGCTCACGCCCATGCCAAGCCCCATGCCCGTGAGGCCGCCCGAGCCGATGGCGGACAGAGACTGCACCGTCTGATAGCCGATGCCCTGCGAGTCCGCCCACGGATCGAGCAGAACCTTGAGGCGTGCCAGGCGGTACGGCTGCAGGATGGACAGCGCCGTGCCCGCCACCGCGAAGACGGCGACTGTCGCCAGCACCTTCGTCTTTTGAAGCCCTGCAATGCAAAGGAGCATGAAGGGCACGGATATGACAATGAACATCGTGCCGCCGTCCGGCTCCAACTCGATCAACAATCCCATGAAGAGGACGAGCAGATACTGTGGATTCGGGAAGAGAATGTCGATGGGCTTGTCATTTCGCACACGGTACGCCGCATAAGCAGAAATGAGCATCAGGGAAACGAGCTTCGCAATTTCCGCCGGCTGGATCTGGAAGCCTGCCGTGCCGAGCCAACGCTTCGAGCCGTTGACCTCCGCTCCCACGAGAAGGACTGCGATGAGCGAGAGGATCGTGATTATGACGACGGGCACGATCCACGCACGCCAGCGATGATAATTCACGCGGCAGCCAAGAAAGAAGCAGAAGAAGCCCGCCGCGAGGTTGAAAAGCTGACGCTGCAAGAAGAAGTACGGCGTGCCGAACGTCGTTTCCGCCAAGATGAAGCTTGAGCTGAACACGTTGATGCTGCCGAAGACGAGGAGCACGATGAAGATGGCGAGCACCGCCTCCATATCGCTGACCCAGAAGCTCTTCTTGCCCTTGTCTTCTGCGGCTTCCTGTCTTTCCATAGTCCCCTCCTTCACGCGAACGTGACCTCGCAGCGGTTGATCTTCTCACCCTTGCCGCTGAATTTCTTTTCATACTCCGTCATCACGTTGTCGGGACGTGCCTCGCTGTGCAGATCATAGGAAACGTCGTGCAGCGAAAGCCCCATCTCGCGGAACTCCTCCAACGAAAAATCGAAGAGCGCGCGGTTGTCCGTCTTAAAGACAAGCTTGCCGCCGGGCACGAGGAGTTCCTTGTAGCGAGTAAGAAAACTGCGGTGCGTGAGGCGGCGCTTCGCATGACGCGCCTTGGGCCACGGATCGCAGAAGTTCACGAAGAAACGATCGACTTCCCCCGGCGCAAAAATTTTCTCAAGCTGGGCGATGTCGAAAACGAGCAGGCGCACATTCTTCAGCTCCTTCTCGCGCACCTTCTTCGCCGCCGCGATGAGCACATCCTGCTGCTTCTCGATACCGATGAAATTGACCTCAGGGGCGCGCTCCGCCATCTGACGAATGAAATCGCCCTTGCCCGTGCCAAGTTCGACGAAGAGCGGCGCCTCGCGTCCGAAGATCTCCTGCCAACGTCCTCTTTCCGCCTCGCCCGCCGGGCGATCCTTCGGATAGACAAAATCATCGTATGCGTGAATGGCCTCATCCACCCACGGCTTCCTGCGCAGTCGCACAGAACTTCCTCCTTACACTTTTTCCAACTGAAACTTCTTCAAATAGCGATACAGCGTGACGCGGCTGACATCGAGAAGATTCGCCAAGCGGCTGACGTTGCCGCCCGCCGCCTTCCATGCACGCAGGAATATTTCCCGATCCGTCTTCCAGTCATCATCGGGCTTGACGTCGCCCATGAGATTGATGTTCTCGGGCGAAATTGCCATGCCCTCCGTATGGAAGAACGCCTGCTCCAAGATGCTCTGCATCTGCTTGATGTTGCCCGGCCAATCGTACGCTTCAAGAAGCGTCAGTGTCTCCGGCAGAAGCCGCTTCCTCTCCATGCGATGCTGCTCGGCTAGCTCGCATATAATCTGCTCGGCGAGCAGGGGAATATCCTCGCGTCGGTTGCGCAGCGCCGGCATGCGTATGACGCTGCGTGAAACGATGTCGTAGAGACTCCGGTCGAAGAGACCTCGCTCCGTCAAGCGCTTGAGATCGCCGTCACAGTCGGCGATGATCCGCACGTCGATGGGGCGCACGACCGTCTCGCCGAGACGATGCGCCTTGCCCTCGCGCAGAGCCGCCGCGAGAGCGGCCGCCGTCTTCTTCGGCAGCTTCTCGATCTCATCGAGAAAGAGCGTGCCGCCAAAGGCAAGCTCCAATTTGCCGGGACGACTGACATCGGGGGAAAGCGCCGCGCCGAAAAGCTCCTCGTCCAGAAGTTCCGGCTGCACATCGCCGCAGCGGAAGGAAATCAAAGGCCCAGCCGCGCGCACCGACGCCTGATGTATGCCGTGTGCCAAGCGCTGCTTGCCCGTGCCGCCCTCGCCCTGCAGCAGCACATGATTCTTTCCCCTCGCCACGCGCAGCGCCTTTTCACGTAGCGCCTGGAACGCCGGTCCCTTGCCCGCCATCGTGGCGAGGCTGTACTTCGCCGTATAGCCCGCCGTGTGCGCGACGAGCATTCTAAGATCCTCAATGGGCATGGAAACGGTCACGACGCCATTGACCTCGCGCGTCACAGGGCTTTCGATCGGCACGACGGTCGTGACATCCTCATACGTCTTCGCCTCCGTGATCCATGTGACCTCCTTGTTGTAGCAGGGCGTGCCGCTGAATCCCTGATAGATCGGCGTGTGACGATAATTCAAAACGATGTCGTTGAGATTCGACAGACGACTCGTCGCCTTATCGCGCGCTCCGATGCGCGTGAGACGCTCCAATCCCAAGCGGTTCGCATAAGCGACCTCGCCGCTCGGCAAGATATGATAGACGGCGAACGGCGCGGCATCCAAGATCGCCTCCTGCGCCTGCAGTCTGAGGTCGCGCGCCAAGGCGGCCTCAAGCGAACGCGCGATGAGCAGAAGCTGAGCGATGACGGCATCCTGCGGCACGAGCTTCGGATCGTCCACGACGATGTTCACGAGATAGCGAAGTTCGCCGCCGACGAGGACGGGCGCTGTACAGGCATCGCTTTCGTGAGACGCCTCGCGCCAGATCTCCGGCCCGAAGACCCAAAACGGCACACGCTTCTCCTTCGCTATGCTGATGCTCGAAGCGCCGATCTCTTCGATGCCAAGGCGCGAGCCTTCAACCTTGCCGGGAGGCAAACGCATGAAGGGCAGCGTGCAGCTCTTCAAGACGAGCGCCTCGGCGTCAAGCAGCAAGAGACTCAAGCCGTAACGCGCAAAGAACTCCTGCACGCCCTCCGTCAGCTGCAGAAGGCAATCGATGGCAGGGGCATGCCTCTTCTGCAGTACACAAAAATCCTCCGCAGAAAGCACGCGCTTCGGCTCCGTCCCCATCGACGGCACACCGATCCGCCTGCTCTCACGCCATGCCTCAGCCACCCACGGATGCACGTTGACGTCGATCTCCCCTTCGTCGCAAAACCTCTGGTAATACGCCTCAAGCTTCTCCCTGCTGCGCTGCTCCCGTATCATATCTCTCCCCCGTCCCAGCCAAATGTATTCTATGAATGAACAATCTCGTTTCCCTCCGTATCATACTATCTCATTCTACTACGAAATGTTAAGAGCGACAAGCACATTGCCAAGTTCTCATATCCCATGTATAATAGAAAAGATATGAAAAAAGAACTTATTGCATAGAAAGCAGGGATTCGATATGGCGAAACAATTGAAGAAGATCCGCCGGAATCTGAAGCCGCAGGCGGGCGGCACGAACACGGAGAAGCGCCCTGAAAAAAAGGGCAAGGACACCTTCCTCCTGATCATGATCGCGCTCACGTTCTTCATCGCGTTCATCGGCTGGTCGGAAATGACATGGCTGAACCGCTCGATGTACGGCTCCCTCGCCGCCTCCCTCCTCCTCATTTACGGCTACAAGCAGGGAAATTTCGGCGAGAAGGAGAAACTCTGGATGACGCGCTCCAGCATGTTCTTCATCGCCCTCTCCTTCGCCCTCTTCGCGGCCATCTGCTACTACCAATACTTTGCCTGATACAGAAACCCACCATGCCCGCTCGGCTTGGTGGGTTATTTTCTTCTCTTTGCTTTCCGCCTTCTCAATCCTTGAGGATATGCCACTCGCCGCTGCGGTTCGTTCCCGTGCGCTCGATGACGCCCGCCTTGTGCAGTGCCGTCGTCATGCGCTTGACCGTGGCGATCGATACGCCGAGCGCTTCCTTCAAGGCTTTTTGCGTGACCTTGGGATTCTCTCGAATCACATGGAGAAGCCTTTCCTCCATAGATTCTTCTGAAGAAACCTCCACAGGCTTTTCCAAAACTTCTTTCACGATTTCTTTCGCAGATTCCTCCGCCATTGCTTCTGCAGACTCTTCCACAGCGAAAGAAAGCTCCTGCTGCCCCGCGCTCACCTTCTCTTCCCGCGGCTCTGTCGGCTCTTCCTCAAGAGCAACATCATCTGCCTTGAGATCCGCAAGGGATTCAAGCTCAAGTTTCAGCTCGGGCGCAGGCTCAAGATCCGGCTCATGATCGGCTTCCACTTCTTGAACAAGTCTCGCATCTTGTCCATCTTCCAGCGAAATCCCGGATGCCAAAACATCGCCCGCACCGCTTTCCTCCTGCAGCAGCGCCTGCTCTTCCTCTATTTCCTCCGGCAAAGGCTCTTCTTCCCGTATAGGTTCAGCTTCTTCTATAGGCTCAACTTCCTGCACAGATTCAGCTTCCTCTGCAAGCTCCGTTTCCTCGACAGGATCCTGCTCTTGAACAGGCTCCACGATCTCAACAGGTTCAACATCCTGCACGAGTTCGGCTTCTCCGACAAGTTCCTGCTCTTGGACAGGCTCAGCTTCCTCAGCGGCCTCAACAGTCTGCACAAGTTCAGTTTCCTCAACAACGCTTTCCTGCTGCTGTGCTTCTTCCTCGGCACGGCAATAGAGATTGATGCGCACGGAATCGCCGAGCGTGATGACGGCAGGCTCGGGCAGGCGCGCCCGCTTCGCCGCACGATAGAGTTCGGGCAGGATGCTCTGGAAGCCCGTCATCATGCCCATGTAGAGGAACGCCGCCGCAATCGCGCGGTTGCGTATCTTGGAGAAACCCGTCTTGAGCTTCCAGATCGTCATGTCCTCTTCCAGCAATCCCGGTACAGTGATTTCCAAGCGATCCTCGTAAAGCACGAGGGAGATGCGCCCCGGCGCCGCATAATTCCTCTGGCAGACAGCGCGAGCAAGCAGGCGGCGCATGAGATCTTCCGGAAGCTCCTCCAGTCCACGCGCCTTGAGACCCCGCGCCAAAAGGCGCTCCTGCACATAGTTCGCTGCACCGTCCACCTGCTCCGTCAAGGAACCGGCAAACTCTTCGCCGCCGACGAAATCAAGGCGCGTCGCACCAAGATACTCGGCGCACTGGATGAAACCTTCGGGAAAAAGTTCCTCCGCCGTTCCTGCGAGCAGATGCCAGCCGCCCGTCGCGCGGCACTCGCCCGCCTCCTCACGCAGAAGCTTCCATGCCAGGAGATCCTCCTTCTGCAGGCGCACGACATCATCATCAGCGCGGCGTTTCTCCGCCTCGCCGTACATCATGCGGCAGAATTCCTCGATCTCCACATCACTGACCGTGCTCTCGGCCGCGAGCTGATCGGCGCTGCTGTTCGTGCCCGAAAGAAGAAGCTCCTGCACCTGATACGGCTCAGCGAGGCGCGTCGCGCCGCCGACGCGCACATAGGTGCCGTCCATCATGCCCAATTCCTTGACGAAATACGGCTTTTCCATACCGGGGAAAATCTCCACGACGACGACCTGCCGCCCATCTTGCAGTTCCACACCGACGCGCGGGAAAATGCGCGGCTCGCAGCTGTCGAAAATCTTCTGCGTAATCTCATCTATGCACGGAATGAGCTCCGCCTCTGCTGAAAATCCCCTGCCGCTTTCACCGTAGAAAATGATGCGTCCGCCCCGTCCATTCGCAAAAGCCACGGCCGTATTCAAAAAAGATCCGCTCTCCGCCACGATCTGCTCCACAAAATCGCCGCGAACCCCCGTCATTTCTTCCTGCACATTCAGCACCTCTCTGCCATCCGTTTTCTACGCTATAGTATACCAGTTTTTCCAAGGAAAGTCCAAGATTCACCTCGTTAAAGAAACACGGATACGTGCATCTGTGAGAATTTATTTTATCTGCGCTTCCTTAAAGCAAGCTGTGCGTCTTGCCGATTTCTTTCACTCGATCCAGCGAAAACTTCGACAGTCGCGCAATCGTTTCAAGCGGCAGCCTGTCACGCAGCATTTCCAAAACGACGGCCACCTTTCCCGCCTCCATGCCCTCTTCCAAAACAGCTTCCTCGAAGTCCTTTTGGTTCCATTCAAAGTTTACCATATCGACGACCTCCCCTTCATGTCGCTGCAAGAACTCCTTCATGATGTCATGTTCTTCACAATACCGCATGGCTTCGCGAATGGCTGTTGCTCTTTCCATGCCGTTTGCCATGTTCCTCTTGATGCGATCCATAAAGAAACTGTAGTCATGAAGCGAACGACTCTTTTTCAAAAGCGGTTTCATTTTATCGTAAGCAATGTTATGAAAATTTACTTTTAGTTCTAAATGAATATCTCCGTCCGTTTTCAGAAACGCATCTGACAGCTTCATCGAATGCGTTTCAGGCATGTCCCGACTCCCTGTATAGAAAACATGAAATTCTGGTGCAGGAAGTCGAATCGGCTTATTTTGGTACAGATTCTTTGTCGGAACATATTGCCGTAATTGTTCACAAACGTAATACAAACAACGCAGCGGCATATTTCGATTCGCTGTGCTTTGATGTTCCACGAAAAACAAATGACTCCCTGCTATCAGAAAGGAAATATCGTTCTTCAACTGTGAAAGAAATGTCCCTTCCAAAGTCACAATCTGCACGGATTCCTCCGCTGCGTAGATTTTTTCACGCAAGGCTCCCGCGACTTCTTTGAGACGTGCTGCATCATTGAAGTACATGCGAAAGACGGTATCTTGGTATTGCCTGCCTTTCTTCTCTTTTTCCATAACCGATGCTCCACTCTTGTCAACTTGTTCACTTCTTTTTATTATAGCATAAATCCGTACAGTCAGACAGCATACCGCATTCCACGCATGCGAAAAGTTCCCTATTCCACTTTCTCACTATAAGGAAAACCACGCGAAAAAAAGATGCCGCACAAGTATATGTGCGACAACTCCCACCATATCTCCCTGCCAATTCAATTTTCTATGCCCTTGCGCGCCGTCACGCCCTTTGCATAATAGTGGCACACTTCCCGCATCTCCGTGACGAGGTCGGCTCGTGCGATCAGCCAATCGGGCGCATTCCTGCCCGTCAGGATGATCTCTCGCTCAGGCGGCAGATCATTGAGCAGGGATTCGACCGCCTCGCGCGAGATGAGTTCAAAGAAGAGGGCCACGTTCAGTTCGTCGAGGATGACGACGTCCCAAGCGCCCGAGCGTGCGGCTTTAGCAGCCTTGGCAAAACCGTCCTGCATCAGCTGCAGGTAGTCGGCGGGCGGCTCACCTTGCGGAAACACGACGACGTCTTCGCCCCATGCCGCACGCTCCTCTTCCGTCAGCATGCCTTCCTTCGCGATGAAGAACGGTTTGCCCGTCGTATAGAGCGCAAGCTGCGGTGCAAATCCCTGCAGGACTTTCTGCTCGCTGTAGGCGAGGCTCTTCATGAACTGCATGATGTAGACGCGAAGTCCTGCACCTAGGGCACGCACGGCGAGGCCGATCGCCGCCGTCGTCTTGCCCTTGCCCGCGCCCGTATAGACCTCGATCATCGGTTGTCCACCTTGTCCATCGCGTAGAGATCATGCTCGGCAAAGCGCTTTTCGGCAAGCGCTTCATACTTCGTGCCCGGCCTGCCGTAATTCGTGTACGGATCGATGGAGATGCCGCCGCGCGGCAGGAACTTGCCCCAAACCTCGATGTAGCGCGGCTCCATGAGGCGTACGAGATCCTTGAGGATGATGTTCACGACATCCTCGTGGAAGTCGCCGTGATTGCGGAAGCTGAAGAGATAGAGCTTCAGCGATTTGCTCTCGACCATGCGCCGCTCGGGCACGTAGGAGATCGTGATCGTCGCGAAATCCGGCTGCCCCGTAATCGGACAGAGGCTCGTGAACTCGGGGCAGTTGAACTTGACCCAGTAATCCTTGTCGGGATGCTTGTTCTCAAAGGTTTCCAAAAGCTCAGGCGCATAGTCCGCCGCATACTGCGTGTTCTTTTCGCCGAGATGCGTGACGCCCTTCATCTCATCGCTCGTGCGTGACATAGCTGCTCCTCTCCGTGCGCTTCTTGACGCATCAAAAATTTTTCCTCGAATCCTTCCTTTGTTTCCGGCCTGCCAAAGAGATAGCCCTGAATGGAATCGACCTTGCACGTCTTCGCCAGAAGATCATATTCCTCCTGCGTTTCCACACCCTCGATGCAGACCTTCATGCCCATGCTGTGGCAAAGCTCCACCGTGTAGTCCACGATGCGGCGATCGAAGTCCGACCACAAGATCTGCTTGACGAAGACTCGGTCGATCTTCACGATGTCGCACGAGAGGTTCTTGAACATCGCCAAAGAGGAGCAGCCCGTGCCGAAATCGTCCATGGCGATCTTCAGGCCATACTCGCGCAGAGAGGCAAACTGACGATTGATGAAATCCCAGTCCGAGATGACCGTGTGCTCCGTAAGTTCCAAAACGATGCTCGCCGGATCTACGCCATAGCGCTCAATACATTCCCTGACAGCCTCCTTGAAGGACGGGTCGCGCAGCTGCACATAGGAAAGGTTGATGCTCATGCAGAAATCAGGAACAATCTTCTGCCACTCACGACAGATGCGCACCGCCGTATCGGCAATCCACTTGCCGACGGGAATCATCAGCTGCGACTCTTCCAGAAGGGGGATGAACTCCATAGGCGCGACCATGCGCCCCTTGGAATTCTGCCAGCGCAGCAGAGCTTCCGCACCGATGATGCGTCGGCTGTCCGCCCCCACCTGCGGCTGAAAGCACAGACTGAAACCGCGGCAACCGTCCTCCACCGAGCGGCGTATGTCCTCGCGTGCCGTCAAAGAGCGCAGCCAGCGGTTGTAAAGCTCCTTCGAGAAGATGCAGTTCTTGTTCTTGCCCCCCTGCTTCGCCAAGGTCAGCGCCGCCTCCGCATACTTGTGCAGCACGAGGTAGTCCTTGCCGAACTGCGGGAAGAACACCGTGCCGCCCGACACCGTGCAGAAATACTTGTGTTCGTTAATCTGCTGCGGCTTCAAGAGAGCCGTCTGTATACTCCGATAGAGAGTTTCAACATCCGCCTCGTCCGCCCCCGGATAGACGATGCCGAACTCGTCGCCGTCGAGCTTGTAGAGTCGAAAATCCGTCGAGAGGATCTTCTTGATACGCTTTGCGACCTCACGCAGAACCTGATCGCCAAAGGCGCGGTTGTAGGCTTCGTTGACGATCTTGAAATTGTCGATGCCAAGAATCATCAGCGCGCCGCCCCTGCCCGTCTCGCGCGCCTCGTCAAGCGCCGCCTTCATGCGCTGCTCCAAGCGATACTTGTTCAAAAGTCCCGTGACGGCGTCCGCACGGATGCGCTGCCCCATGAGCCGAAAGATTCCCGCATAGAGCGTCCTCTCTCCTTCATGGTCGAGCGCAGCGGCGCAGCGGCACTCGATCCACTCGTATTCCCCCTTGCGCGTCCTCGCGCGAAACTCAACGCAGCCCTCTCTCGTATGCCCCTGCAGCACATCGTCAAAGACCTTCGTGGCGCTTTCGCGCTCCGTCGGATGCATGATTTCCTGCCACGCCTGGCGAAAGGCGGAAAAGCCCATCGTTTCCGCAGGTATGCCGAAATCCCGCACGATGTTCGGCGACGTCATCGCCACCTTGTTTTGCAGATCCACCACATAAAGATAGCCGGACGTCGTCCTCTTCAGCACATCAAAATAAATCTTCAGACGCTTCAGCAAGGGGCTCAAAGCAGTTCGCGGGATTCGGCGCATGGCGACCTCCTGTTGTCGGGCGTACCCGATTATCTTATGAGTATATAATAGCCGACAAATTTCCTAAATGCAAGACTTGACAAAGATTTCCTCCATAAATTTTATGGAGGAAATTCATCTTCCGACCCAAAGAAAAGGCCTTCGACGCCAAAGCGGCAATCGAAGGCCTTGCGAGGTGCATACCTCATTTATCAACGATTTTTCGTCCTATCCGTGATTACTGCCCTCAGCCAAGACTGCTCGCCTCCGCTTTGCTGCGCCTCTGCTGAAAGAAGAGCACGGATGCCAGGAGAAGGAATCCCACGAGATCGGTCACAAGTCCTGGTTGAATCATCAAAAGACCGCCGACGAACAGCATAACGCGCTCAAGTCCGTTCAACGGCTTCACAAGGCAGCCGATCATCGACGCGCTCAAACCGATCATGCCGATGACCGAGGTCACGAGCACCGTGATGAGCGATATGGGCGTCGCATCGATCATGAGGACGACGGGCGACAGTACGAAGATGTACGGAATGATGAAGGCGGCAATCGCGAGCTTCGAGGCATTGATGCCCGTCTTCAGCGGCTTGCCGCCGCTGATGGCAGACCCGGCGAAGGCGGCGAGAGCCACGGGCGGCGTCACGTCGGCGATGATGCCGAAGTAAAAGACGAACATGTGCGCCGCGAGCACGGGCACGCCCATCTGGACGAGTGCAGGAGCGGCAATCGTCGAAGTGATGACGTAGTTCGCTGTCGTCGGCACGCCCATGCCGAGGATGATCGACGTGATCATCGTGAAGAACATCGTCGGCAAAAGCATGCCGCCCGAAAGATCGAGCAGAGCCGACGCGAGCTTGAGGCCCACGCCGGTCTTCGTCACGACGCCGATGATGATGCCCGCTGAAGCGCAGGCGACGAGGACGCCGAGGACGTTCCGCGCACCGTTTTCAAGACCGCGCACAATTTCTACGGGCTTCATGCGCGTCGACTTGCGCAAAGACGAGGCCGCGATGGCGAGCACGATCGCCCACAGAGCCGCACGCATCGGCGTGAAGCCCGAGACGAGCAGATAGATGATGACGATGAGAGGAATCGCGAGATGGCCGCGCTCCTTCAGAATCTCCCACGGCTTGGGCAGTTCGTTTCGCGGCACGCCCTTGAGATTGCTGCGGCGCGCCTCGAAGTGGACGCCGAGCCAGATGCCGAGGAAGTAGAGGAGTGCAGGAATCGTCGCCGCCTTGACGACGTCGAAGTACGGCACGCCGACGAACTCCGCCATGAGGAACGCCGCCGCTCCCATGACAGGCGGCATGAGCTGTCCGCCCGTCGAGGCAGCCGCTTCGACCGCGCCCGCGAAGTTGCGCTCGTAGCCAAGCTTCTTCATCATGGGAATCGTGAAGGCGCCCGTGCCCGCGACGTTGGCGACCGAGCTGCCCGATACCGTGCCCATGAGGCCGCTCGAAAGCACGGCGACCTTCGCCGGGCCGCCGCGCGCCCAGCCCGCCACAGCATTCGCAAGGTCGATGAAGAACTTGCCGAGTCCCGTCGATTCCAGATAAGCGCCGAAAAGGATGAAGAGGAATATGAAGGTCGAGGATACGCCGAGCGGTATGCCGAACACGCCCTCCGTCGTGAAGAAGAGATGCGAGACGAGCTGGTCGAGATTCAGTCCGCGATGTGCGAGAACGCCCGGAAGGTATGGCCCTGCGAATGCATAGGTGAGAAAGAAGAGCACGACGCAGACCATCGGCATGCCGACGACGCGGCGCGTCGCCTCGATGACGAGCACGATGCCGATGAGACCTACGACGAGATCGAGCGAATTGACCGTTCCCGCGCGCATCACGAGGCTTCGATAGGCGAAGATGATGTAGGCGGGAGCGCCCGCGCCCAAGATGGCGAGGACGACGTCGACGGCATGCACCTTCTCGCGCGACCAGACCTGCCGCATGGGGAAGAGCAGGTAGACGAGCGTCAGGCCGAAGCCCAGATGAACGGCACGCTGCAGCTGCGCATCGAGCACGCCGAAGACCGCCGTATAGATTTGAAAGAGGGAGAACGCGATGGCGAGAACCGCCACGACCTTCGCCATGAAGCCCTTGTGCTCAATGACGTCGGATTCCTTATCGTATTTTTTCAGAACTTCTTTTGCAAGTTCCTCATGCTTCTTGTCCGGCATGATGAACATCATTCCTTTCCTGCCGCAGCAGCGGCTCCAAGCTCCTTGCCGAAGAGCTTCTCCATGCCCCAGCGCCACGGGGCGATGACCGCGAGATCGACGCGGCTTCCTGCCGGAAGCTTCTCAAAAAGCCTCTCCTCCGTGCCGTCGAGCACGAGCGTCAGTTCCGTGCCCACGCCCGTGCGCAGGGAAAGACGCGGGAAGCGGCGCTCCATGCCGTCCATGACGAAAAAGTCGCCTTCCGCGCGGAACTCGCCCTCGCTCGCGAGAAAGGGCAGCCCCACGCCGAACGATTGGTAGCGCGTCCTGTCGAGCACGAAACCCGAAACTTCGTCATCCACGCGCAGGTCTTCCTCCACGGGCGTCTTCTGCACCGAATGGATGAAACGAATCACAACAGGCATCCCCGCGTACGCTTTTTCCGCATAAAGGAGCGCCCCCTGCTCGCTTTCCACGACGAGCAGGGGGCGTGCCAAGAAATCTGCAAGCGCCGCGAGCACGAGAGCCGCAAGGAAGAGCCTCACACCCAGCCGCTTCTTCATTTATTCCTTGTAGTAGCGCTCTGCACCGGCATTCAACTCAATGGACATGCCGTCCTTCGCGCTCTCCTTCGTAATCTGCTTCGCCGCCGAATGCGCCGCCTGCAGCTTCTCGATATTGTCGAAAAGCGCCTTCGTGATGTCGTAGCCGAGCTTCTCGTCCACCTTGTCCGTCGCAACGAGCATCGCCATGACGGAGATTCCCGGGACTTCTTCATCGAAGCCCGCATAGGTGCCCGCCGGAATCTTCGTCTTCGTGTAGAACGGGTACTTTGCGATCAAGGCGTCCGCCTTGTCCGCCTCAATCGGCAGGAGACGCACCTTGTTCTGCGACGTGATGTCCTGCACCGCCGCCGTCGGGAATCCCGCCGTGACGAAAGCCGCGTCGACGTTGCCGTCCTTCAGGGCACTCGCCGCCTCGCCGAAGGACAGGAACTGCTCATCGATATCATCATACGTGATGCCGTACGCCTCAAGAATCTGACGCGCATTGGCCTCCGCACCGCTGCCCGCCGCACCGACGGCGACGCGCTTGCCCTTGAGGTCGGCGATGCTCTTGATGCCCGTCGACTCAAGCGTGACGATCTGGCATGTCTCGGGGTAGAGCGCCGCGATGCCGCGCAGGTTCTCGACCTTCTTGTCCTTGAACATCTCCGTGCCGTTCACGGCATAATAGGTGATGTCGTTCTGCACGATGGCGAGATCGACCGAGCCTTCCTTCAGCATGTTGATGTTCGCGACCGTCGCTCCCGTGGACTGCGCACTCGCATTCATACCGGGAATCGCCTTGTTCAGGATCTCCGCCATCGCGCCGCCGATCGGGTAATACGTGCCCGCCGTGCCGCCCGTGGCGATGTTGATGAACTTGTTGCTTCCCGAGCCGCCGCAGCCGACGAGGAGCAATGCGCAAAAAATCAGGAGCGCCGCCGCTGAGAGGATTCTCCCTAGTTTGCCCAAATGCATGGTTCATACCTCCTACAAATATAATTCTATTATATACTACGTATGCTATTATAACATATCTTGCATATCCATGCAAATTTTCCGTACAGATTAGGCATCCACTTGCCCGCAGATACCGCGCACACAAAATGACTGCTCATTCCAACGCCAGTCCCGCAAGTTCGCGCACGACGACGCTCGCGAGAATGAGCCCGGCGACGGATGGCACGAAGGAGATGCTGCCCGGCGGCTGCTTGGAAAAAGCCTGCCCGCCTTTTTCTGCGCTTTCTTCTCGCAGCGCGAAGAGCGGCTTTCGCGGCTTTTCCTTGGAATAGACGACCTTCAGAGCTTCCACGCCGCGCGATTTCAGCTCGCGGCGCATGACGCGCGCCAGAGGACACACGCTCGTCTCATAGATGTCGGCGACCTCGAACTTCGTCGGGTCGAGCTTGTTGCCCGCCCCCATGCTGCTCACGATGGGAATCGTCCGTTTCTTCGCCTCCATAACGAGCCCGATCTTACCCGCGACGGTATCGATGGCATCAACGATGTAATCATAAGACCCGTGAAAAAAAAGACCTGCCCGCTCGGGCAGGAAGAAGTCCTCAACGATCTCGACCTCAGCAGCAGGGTTGATGTCCTCAATGCGCGCCTTCATGACCGCCGCCTTGCTGCGCCCGAGCGTGCTATAGAGCGCCACAAGCTGACGATTGAGATTCGAGGCGGCGACCGCATCGTTGTCGATGAGCACGAGACGCCCTACGCCCGCGCGTGCGAGCGCCTCCGCCGCAAACGAGCCGACGCCGCCGATGCCAAAGACGGCGACGCGCGCCGCCTTGAGTCGCACAAGTCCCGCCTCGCCGATGAGCATCGCCGTGCGGCAAAAGCACTCTTCCATCAAGACTCTCCTTTCCTGCAAGCCTTCCCTACTTCTTCGGATGGAACGGGTCGAACTTCGGCAGAGTAAAATCGCTGCGCGAGGCGAAGGCCGGAACCTTCTCCGTCGGCTGCTTCATGAAAGACGGCGGTTCCAAGGAGGCGATGCTCTCCGTCTTGAGTTTGCTTTCGGGCGCCTCCATGCGCTGAGCCTTCATGACGACGCCATCGACGAAGTCCGTCGCAATGATCGTCGCGCGGATCGTCTGCCCCATGGAAGAGTCGATGACCGTGCCGAGGATGATATTCACATCGGGGTGCGTGTTTTCCCGGATGTAGTTCGTCGCCTCGCCCACGTCGTCGAGCGTCATGCGCTCGCTGCCGCTGAGGTTCAGAATCAGCCCGCGTGCACCCGTCAGGGATTTCTCGACGAGCGGGCTTTCCACCGCCTTCTGCACGGCCTCGATCGCACTCCTCTGGCTCTCGCCGATGCCGAGGAGCGCATCGCCGCTCTGGCTCTGCCGGAAGGTCGACGTGAGATCGGCGAAATCGACATTGATCTCGCCCGTCGTCAGAATCAATTCCGCGATGCAGTTGATCGCCTGACGGAGGACGTCGTCCGCCGCCTTGAACGCGTTGACGAGCGTCATGTGCTTGTTCTCGGGAAGCTTCATGAGGTTGTCGTTATGTACGACGATCAAGGCGTCAAGATTTCCCTGCATCTTCGCGATGCCCTCATTGGCGATGCGCTTCTTGCGCGCGCCCTCAAAGGAAAAGGGCACCGTCACGACGCCGACCGTCAGTATGCCCATGTCCTTGGCAATTTTTGCGACGACGGGCGCCGCGCCCGTGCCCGCGCCGCCGCCCATGCTCGCCGTGACGAATACGAGGTCGGCGCCCTTCAAAACTTCCTTGATTTTCGCCTCGTCGCCCTTCGCCGCTGCTTCCCCGAGATCCGCCACGCCGCCCGTGCCGAGCCCCTTCGTCAACTCTCGTCCGATGGCGAGCGCCTTGACGCCCGCCTCTTCCATATAGGCAAGCTGCTTCGCATCCGTATTGATCGCGATCAGCTCCACATCAAGCTCGTTTCCCTCGGCTATACGCTCGATGACGCTGTTGCCGCCGCCGCCCACGCCGATGATCTTTATCGTGACTACCGCTCTCTTGATCTTCGTATCATCCGTTATCATGGAAGCGGTTCCCCCTCTCTATGCCTGGCAGATCCATCCCTCTTTGTCAATTATCCACTTGCTTTTATTCGCCGTTCTTCTCGCCATTCCTGCAAAAAGAGGGAAAATGCTTAATTCGTCCCGTTCTCCCCCTCCATTCGAGGACGTTTCATCCCCCAAACTCCCGCAAGCTGCGCGAGGAGCATGCCCGCGAGCATCAAGGCGCAGCCTGAAAGCTCGGCGGCGCTCATCGACTCGCCGAGGAGGATTGCGCCCGAAAGCGCGCCAAACACGGACTCAAGGCTCATGATGACGGCCGCCAAGGCAGGCTCAGCGTACTGCTGTCCGACGATCTGCAGCGTAAAGGCGACGCCCGAGCTCATGATCCCTGCATAGAGAATCGCCGTCGCCGCGCCCTCGATGCCCGCGACGGTCGGCTGCTCGAAGAGAAAAGCGAGCGCCAGACTCGCACAGGCGCAGACGAAGAGCTGCGCGAGGGAAAGCTCCACCGCATCGACGAAGGACGCGAAGCGGCCGACGCAGAGGATGTGCATCGTCCAGAGGAGCGAACTTCCCACCATGATCGCATCGCCGTAAGAGAGAGAAAAGCCATCCTTCATCGAGAGCAGATAGAGTCCGCTGAGCGCCAAAACCGCGCCGCCCCAATGAAGCGGACGGATGCGGCTGCCGAAAAACACGGCGGCAAGCGGCACGAGGACGAGATAAAGGCATGTGATGAACGCCGTCTTTCCCACCGTCGTATACTGCATGCCCACCTGCTGCGAAGTCGTCGCCAGAAAGAGAATCACGCCCACGAGAGCGCCCGCCTTAAAGCCCGGACGATACGTGCCCGCCGCCTTCGCCGCGCGTCTTTTGGGCGCGAAAAAGAGCCACAGGAGAAGGACGACGGGAACGGCGACGACATAGCGTGCCGCACCGTATGTGAAAGGCCCGATGCCCTCCATGCCGACGGACTGAGCGACAAATGTCGTACCCCAGATGAAGGCGGCGACAAAGAGAGCCAAGCTGCCGCGCAAACGCACAGGTCTCACCACACTTTCTTAGAGAAGTCATGACAATTTCAGTGCTTCTTCATCTCATCCAAGCATTGAACTTCTCAATGAGCTTCACAGGCTTGTACGACTCCTTCGCCTGTCGAAGCCCCTCGATGCCCATGTCCTCCTCGCGGTTGATGTACGTCATATCGGACCACGCGTGCTCGACGAACGCCTGATTGATCGCAGGGTACGCGCCGCGCACTTCGGGATCTGCCTTTTCCACATGGATGACCGCCGTGTCGTCGTTGAGCTGCTCGCCGAAGGTGAAGGCGACGACGCGCTGTCCGATGAGGATCGCGCCGCCCTTGAGCTGAAAATCCTCGAAGTTGTTCAAGACCTCGATGATCGCCTGACGCTCAAGCGCGATGAACGGATCGTCGGGAGCTTCCTGCGCATGCTGCTTGTACCAGCTGTTGATCGTCAGCTTGCATTGCGTGACGATCTCATCCGTAATGGGCTGATACTCGGCCTCGGGATAATTTTTGCGGAAGCTGTTCAGATGGTTCTTCTTCGAATGGAACTTGCGCCCTGCCAGCTTCATCAGATCGTCGGCGAGGTAGACGTAGTCGAAGTTGTTACGGTCAGACTCGACAGCGAAATCTGCGCCCTCGTAATTTTCAAGGATGTCCGCAAAGGAGCGCTCGACGCCCGAAAAGCGTACGGGCTTTCCCTGCGCCCTAAAGTAGTCGATGAAGCGTCCGACGGCAGCCGCCATCTTCTCCTCCGGCCCGAAAGGCTGCATGGCAAATTCTCTCCCCTCCCACTCAGCCTTCATATAAAGCACATCGTCTTCCTTCGCCCACATGATCTTGTACGGTTCGTGCCACATGTAGAGATTCGTAAAGTTGAAGTGCGAATTCTCATAGTAACGCGCCCGAAAAAAACAGTCGAGCAGCGGCTTGTCCTCTTTTTGCAAAACCTTGAAATCTATGATGCTCATTCCTCTCTCGCTCAGTCACCAAAGTTCTGCGAACAAGAAGCGTGCGCCTTTTTCTCGCATGAACTCCCGCTGCAAAACCTCACGATTCAGTAATTTTCTTGCCCTGTTGTCCTATCATTATATCAACTATGTCAAGCAATTAACAATCCCTTCTATTTCAGTCGGGATTGTTAATTGCTTTTTAATTGCACTTGCCCCTTTCCTTTAATCTTGTCATGCTATACTTTCTATATCGAGCAGGAATCCAGCAGCCGGCTCGATGCCAGCGGCAACGGCGGCCCTTTCCACACTTCTGTGCCTCCCTGCTGCTTGAAAATCTAATTCTTTCTCTATCCCGAAAAAGAAGGGCTCGCCTTGCGGCTTGCCCTTCTTTTTTATCTATTTCCCGTTGTCCTCAGACTTCCCCTGACCGCGCTTGACAATTCCCGCCGGCACTGCCACTTTGCGTTTCTTGCGCGCCTTGTGCTCCTCATAGCGTCGCTTTCCTTCCTCGAAAGCGACGCGTGCCTCTTCAGTATCAAGCTCCAGGGGCGGCACGGCTTTCGGCCGTGCGTTGCGGTCAAGCGCCACCATTGTGAAATACGCCGACAGGCCGAGCTGCGGCTCGCTGCCGTCATCGAGATCTTCGACGATAACATGGACGGCGATCTCCATAGAGCTGTGCCCGACGTAGACGACGTCCGCCGTCACAACGACGAGATCGCCGATGCGGATCGGCAGATGGAATTCCAGTTCATCGACGCGCGCCGTCACGACGTTCGAGCGCGCATAGCGCCGCGCCGCCGCGTAAGCCGCCGAATCCATGAGCTTCATGATCTCGCCGCCGTGGACGTTGCCGTTGGGGTTCGCCTGGCTCGGCATCATGACCTCGCTGATGACGATGCGGCTTTCCTGCATACTGAAATGCTTCATGTATTTCCTCCTATCAAAACTGCCGCACAAGCAAAAATAACTCATGCGGCAGTTTCATCTTCCTTATTACCTTTTCTTCGACACCATCTCAGCGGAAGAAACGCACACCCGCGTCGAAGAGTCCCTGATCCTTGTTGCCCGGAACGTTCTTCGAGATGTTGTCGCCGACGCGCTCGGAGTGCCCCATCTTGCCGAGGATGCGGCCGTTGGGGCTTGTGATCGCCTCGATCGCTTCCGTCGAGCCGTTCGGATTGAACGGCGACTCCATCGTCGGCTCGCCCGCATCGTCGACATACTGCGCCGCGATCTGCCCGCGTATGCGCATCTTCGCGATGACCTCCTTGTCGGCGACGAACCTTCCTTCGCCGTGCGCAACAGGAATCGTGTGAATATCGCCGACTGAGACATTGTTGAACCACGGCGATAGGTTCGACATGATGCGTGTCTGCACCATGCACGAGACGTGTCTGCCGATCGTATTACGCGTGAGCGTCGGCGACTCCCAATCGAGCGGCATGATCTTGCCATAGGGCAGGAGACCAAGCTTGACGAGCGCCTGGAAGCCGTTGCAGATGCCGAGGATCAGTCCCTCGCGCTTCTGCAGAAGTTCCATGATCGCCTCAGCGATGCGCGGATTTCTGAGCGTCGCCGCGATGAACTTGCCCGAGCCGTCCGGCTCGTCGCCGCCCGAGAAACCGCCCGGCAGCATGAGGATCTGAGCCTTATTGATGCCCGAGGTGATTGCCTGCACCGATTCTTCGACCGCCTGCGGCGTTAGATTGCGGATGACGAGCGCATCGACCTCGCCGCCCGCCTTCTCAAAGGCGCGCTGCGTCTCGTACTCGCAGTTGATACCGGGGAAAACGGGCATGAAGATGCGCGGCTTCGTATAGCGATCGCTGGCGCGCTGACGCACGCCGCGGCGGAACGGCGCGGCTGCCGAGGCCGTCCTCCCCTTGCTTCTGACCGTCGCCGGGAAGATGCCGTCAAGTGCTCCCACATAAGATTCACGAAGCTCGTCGAGTGTCTGCACCATGCCGTTGCAGACGATGCTCGCGACCGTCGTCGTGCGCCCGAGGAGCGTCCACTTGACGCCGGCAAGCGCATCCGTCACGTTGACCGCCTCGCTCATCTCCAAGAGGATCGTGCCGTAGGCGGGACGGAAAAGGTCTTCGAACTTGATCGCGCCGGGCGCCGCTTTGAAACCAAGACCGTTGCCTAGGCACATCTTCGTCAGAGCGGCCGCGATGCCGCCCCTGCCGACGCTCGACGCCGAGAACACGCGGCGGCTCTGCATCAGTGCGTGCACGCGCTCATAGTTGCGCCGCAGGTTGGCAAAAACAGGCAGGTCGTTCGCATCGATCGGCACCTCGATGGCATATACCTTGCTGTTCGCGTACTTGAATTCGGCGGAAATCGCCTCGCTCGCTTTCATGACGTTGACGGCAAAGGCGACGACCGTAGGCGGCACATGAAGACTCTCAAATGTGCCCGACATTGAATCCTTGCCGCCGATGGCAGGCACACGAAGCTCATGCTGCGCCCACAGTGCGCCCAAAAGCGCCGCAAACGGCATGCCCCACTTCTCGGGATCTTTGCCGAGACTCTCAAAGTACTCCTGAAAGGAGAGTCGCACCGTCGCCGCGTCCGCTCCGAGCGCCACCATCTTCGTGACCGCCTCGACGATGGCATAGAGCGCCCCGTGGAACGGACTCCACTCCGACAGATACGGGTCGAAGCCGAAGGTCATCGCCGTCGCCGTATCCGTTTCGCCCTTCTTCACGGGAATTTTTGCGACCATGCCCTGCTGCGGCGACAGCTGATCCTTGCCGCCAAACGGCATCAGAACCGTGCCCGCGCCGACCGTAGAGTCAAAGCGCTCGGCAAGACCCTTCTGACTGGCAACATTGAGATCGGCAAGGTTTGCATGCCACGCCGCCGTGAGGTCGCGCTGGTTCTTGACGACAGCAGGCGGCAGCTGGCGCAGATAATTCGTCTCCACGTCGGGCGATTTCAAGGCGACACGCGCGTGCTGCTTGACGCCGTTCGTATCGAGGAAGACCCGCGCGAGGCTCACGATCCTCTGCCCGCGCCAGACCATCTCAAGCCTGCCCGTATCCGTGACCTGAGCGATCGGCGTCGCCTCCAGATTCTCGCGAGCAGCAAACGCCGTGAGGACGGGCAGAGCCTCGGGACGCATGACGACGGCCATGCGCTCCTGCGACTCGGAAATGGCAAGCTCCGTGCCGTCGAGTCCCTCATACTTCTTCTTCACGGCATCAAGGTCGATCGCCAGGGACGGCGCAAGCTCACCGACGGCGACGGCGACGCCGCCCGCACCGAAGTCGTTGCAGCGCTTGATGAAGCGGCTGACCTCAGGATGGCGGAAGAGGCGCTGGATCTTGCGCTCCGTCGGCGCATCGCCCTTCTGCACCTCGGCGCCCGCCGTCGTCAGCGAGGCCTCCGTGTGCACCTTCGACGATCCCGTCGCGCCGCCGCAGCCGTCGCGTCCCGTGCGGCCGCCGACCAAGACGACGACGTCGCCCGGCTCCGGCGCCTGGCGCACGACGTCCGCCTGCGGCGCGGCGCCGATGACGGCACCGATCTCCATGCGCTTCGCCATGTAGCCCTCGTGGTAGAACTCATGCACCTCGCCCGTCGCAAGGCCGATCTGGTTGCCGTAGGAGCTGAAGCCTGCCGCCGCCCCCTGCGTGATCTTCTTCTGCGGCAGTTTGCCCGGCAATGTATCGGCAATCTTGCCGCGCGGGTCGGCAGCGCCAGTCACACGCATCGCCTGATAGACGTAGGAACGCCCCGACAGAGGATCGCGGATCGCGCCGCCAAGGCACGTCGCCGCACCGCCGAACGGCTCGATCTCCGTAGGATGGTTGTGCGTCTCGTTCTTGAACATCACGAGCCAATTTTCTTCCTTGCCGTCAATCTCCACAGGCACAACGATGCTGCACGCGTTGACCTCATCAGAAGCGTCGAGATCTTCCAAAAGCCCTTGCTGACGCAGCGCCTTCATGCCGATGCACGCGAGATCCATCAAGGAGACGTCCGCTGACTTTCCCGCATGAACCTTCTCGCGGTCGAGCATGTAGAGCTTCAATGCCTGTGCGAGCATCGGCGCATACTTGCCGTTGCCAAAGTCCACCTTGTCGATGACCGTCGTGAACGTCGTATGGCGGCAGTGGTCAGACCAATACGTGTCGATGACGCGAAGCTCCGTGATCGTCGGCTCACGCTTCTCCGCCGAGGCAAAATACTTCTGGCAGAACTGCAGGTCCTCCAGACTCATGGCAAAGCCGCGCTCTTTCAACAAGTTCCCGAGCGCCGCCGCATCCATGCGGCAGAATCCCGCAAGCTTCTCTACATCGGCAGGCTCTTCGATCTTCTCCGCAAGCGTCGCCGGCTTCTGCAAAGCGGCCTCACGGCTTTCGACCTTGTTGATGCAGTACGCCTTAATCTTCGCTAAAAGATCTGCCGAAATCGTGCCGACGATCACGTAGACGATCGCCGTGCGAATCGTCGGACGTTCCTTCTGCGTCACGAGCTGCACGCACTGCGCCGCCGAATCGGCACGCTGGTCGTACTGCCCCGGCAGATACTCGACGGCGAACGCCTTCGACTCAGGAAAGTCGGGCAGTTTCTCCTCGTAGACCGTATCGACGGGCGGCTCAACGAAGACGACGTCGCGCACCGCCTTGTATTCATCGTCCGAAAGCCCCTCGATGTCGTAGCGAATGAAGATGCGCACCGCCTTGAGCTCCGTCGCCAGGCGGAACGTCTCCGTCAGGTCGTCACAAAGCTGCTGCGCGGGGATGTCGAAATAACCCTGCCTCTTCTCTACAAAAAGTCTTCTTACACTCATGCCCACAAACCATCCTCTCTGTTCAGTTCCCCTGGATCTTCTCTCGTTTTGTCAGCCCTTCATCAACTCCAAATCGATCTTCACGACGACCTTCGTCACGTCCGCCGGATACTCGTCGAGCACCGAAACGCCCGGACGATGCACGTCCTCCGGATAGAGCACGGCATAGCTTCCCGCCTTGAGCAGGATGCTGCTCTCGGGAATCAGGGCGCGATAAAAGATGATGTCCCGCGCCTCATCATAAGGCTCCATCTCCACGAGGTCGGGACTCATCGGACACCAGCCGAGAAACTCCTCGCCGTCTGCGACATACTGAACATCCACGAATTTTCGATGCGCCTCGGGAGCGCACTCTGCCTGCGGCCGCGTCGTATAGCGCGAAAGCAGCGCGAAGATCTTGTCGCCGTCAATCTCGTGACGCCCTTCCGGCATATTGCGGAAGTCCTGTGCGCGCAAGAAGGCAAGCGCTTTCATCAGAGCCGCCGAATATCCCTTCTGCTCATCCTTCGATACCCCGATGATGCCCGTCATCATAAGCAATCCTCCTTCGCTATAGGAAGCACAGACAAATTCAGCGCTTCCCCAAAAAAGCGATTGATTTCCCCATTTATTCTATGCTATTATCCTTTATAGCGTTTCTTTTATATTATATGATGAAAGACCAATATCCGCAAGTGCGTGAATTGGGGCAGAGAAGGAGAAATGACTATGCGCGAACTCTTGGAACTCTTAGAGCACGACGCCCGCCGTCCCGTCGGCGAGATCGCTGCCGTGCTCAAGAAAAGCGAGTACGAGGTGGAAAAGGACATCCGGGGGCTGGAGCAGGACAAGATCATCCTCAGCTACAACACCTTGATCAACTGGCAGAAATTTGGCGACGACACGGTCACGGCGATCATCGAGGTCAACCTCACGCCCGAGCGTGAAGTCGGCTTCGACGCCATCGCCGAGCGCATCTATCGCTTTGAAGAGGTGCGCACCGTCTACCTCATGAGCGGCAGCTTCGATCTCCTCGTCATCATCGAGGGAAAATCGCTGCAGGACGTCGCCAACTTCGTCGCGACGCGCCTCTCGACGATCGATGGCGTCACGCAGACGCGCAGTCACTTCATGCTCAAGGCGTACAAGAAGGACGGCACGATTATCGACGACAAGGAGAAGGATCGCCGGCTGGTGGTGTCGCCATGACGAACTGGAAGGAGCGCATCTCACCCGCCGTCCATGCCGTGCCGCCCTCAGGCATAAGAAAATACTTCGACATCGCCGCCGAGATGGAGGACGTCGTATCCTTGGGCGTCGGCGAACCGGACTTCATCACGCCGTGGTCGATCCGCGAAAGCTGTGTCCACGGGCTTGAACAGGGCTACACCTCCTACACGGCGAACCGCGGCATGCTCGAACTGCGTGAAGAAATTGCCGCGCACTACGCGAGCCGCTACGGCATTTCCTATGAACCGGCAAAAGACATCCTCATCACCGTCGGCGTCAGCGAGGCGCTCGACATCGCCATGCGCGCCATACTCTCGCCCGGCGATGAAGTCTTGATTCCCGAGCCTTGCTACGTCTCCTACCAAGCCTGCGTGACCTTTGCGGGCGGCAAGCCCGTGCCCGTCGCCGCAAAACTCGAAAACGACTTCCGCATCACGCCCGAAGAACTTGAGCCGCACGTGACGAAGCGAACGAAGGCGCTTCTGATCGGCTACCCGAACAACCCGACGGGCGCCGTCATGGCGAAGGACGACCTTCAGAAGATCGCCGCCTTCGCCGAAAAGCACGATCTCATCGTCGTCTCCGACGAGATCTACGGCGACCTCACCTACGGCGGCATGGAGCACACGGCATTCTCCTCGCTGCCTGGCATGAAGGAGCGCACGATTCTCTTGAACGGCTTCTCCAAGGCCTACGCCATGACGGGCTGGCGCATCGGCTATGCGCTCGGCAACCCCGACTTCATCGCCGCCATGACGAAGATCCATCAGTACACGATGCTCTGCGCACCCATCACGGCGCAGATCGCCGCCGTCGAAGCTCTGCGCCGCGGCGAAAAGTACATGAAAAAAATGGTCGCCGAATACGACCGCCGCCGCCGCCTCATCTACGACGGTTTCCAGAAACTCGGTCTTTCGTGCTTCGAGCCGAAAGGCGCCTTCTACATCTTTCCGAACATCACGTCGAGCGGCTACACGGATGAAGAATTTGCCGAAAACCTGCTCATCAAGGAGCACGTCGCCCTCGTCCCCGGCAGCGCCTTCGGCGAAAGCGGCAAGGGACACATCCGCTGTTCCTACGCGACTTCCATCGACAAGATTTCCGAGGCCCTCGCAAGGATCGGCAACTTCCTCAAGAATCATCGGAAATAAGAGAAAGAAAAGCCTCGCCTATGCGTCCTCTCGCCTGAGAGGCCTTCAAAGCGGGGCTTTCTCATCTCTTCCTGATTCCAAGAAAAAGGAGTTCACTCTATGCATTTTGCAAACTACCGCACATCCATCATCTTGGCAATCACCTTCACGCTCCTGCTCTCCGCTTTCTGGTTCTTTCCCGATCTCGCCTTCATCATCTTTCTCTCGCTCCTCCTGCAGCTCCTCCTGCAGCCCCCCGTCGATTTCCTGCAGCGCAAACGAGTGCCGCGCGTACTCGCGGCGGGACTCATTGTCATCGCCTTCATCGCACTTCTCACGGGTCTGGTCGTCCTTCTCTCACTCTCCTTCGTTCCTACCTTCCGAAACTTTGTCTCCGACTTGCCGAACATCACCTTGAGCCTGCAGAACATCCCCTTCGTGTCAGATTCCGACTTGCTGCGCAGCGAACTGAGCGACGTCCTCGCAGATCTGCGCAGCCTCGGCACAGACCTGCTGAAATCCTCGCTGACCTTCCTCCTGGAAATCTTCGGGAAGTTCATGGCATTCGTCATCATCATCTTCGTGACCTTCTACCTCTTGAAGGATGGAAAGAACATACGAAACTGGCTCGCCGGACTCTTCCCACAAGCCTCGCGGCGACGCGTGCTCAACCTCTTCAACGATATCCTGCGCGCGCTGCGCGTCTACATATTCAGCCAGATCGTCATGTGCGCCATCACGGGCACGGTCGTCTTCCTCTATTTCGAGTTCACGGGACTTCCCTACGCCTCTGTCTTCGCCTTTCTGTCGGGACTCGGTGAATTCGTCCCCGTGCTCGGACCGACGGCGGCCTCAGCATTCGGCATCTTTCTGACTGCCACCGAATCGCGCGGCCTCGTTCTGCAGACCGCCCTCTTCTACATCGTGCTCACGCAGGTCAACCACAACTTCGTCTACCCGACGCTCATCGGCAAATCGCTGAACCTCCACCCCGTCGCCATCATCCTCGGCGTCATCTTCGGAGGCGAAATCTTAGGGCCTGCCGGCATGTTCCTGGCCGTTCCCTTCATCGTCATCGTGAAGCTCGTGATTGCCGACATCTACCACGATCGTCAAGAAGTCGTGCGGCAAAATGATGAAGAAACGTAATTACAACACTGCATCTAAAAAAGGGGCTGCTGCATGAGTCAGATTCGACTCATGCAGCAGCCCCTTTTTCTATTCCGCGTTTCTTACGCCTGCACAATCTTGCTGAAGTCAGCGGCCTCGCGCAGGAGATCGTCGATCCCCTTCAAGAGGCTCAGGCGATTTCTTCGAATCTTCTCGTCGTCTGCCATGACCATGACGGCGTCAAAAAAGGCGTTGATCGGCTCGGCGAGATCCTTGAAATCGTCGATGGCGCCAACGAAGTCGTGCGCCTCGATGAGGCTCTCAGCTGCACTCCTAGCGGAGGTGTAGGCCTTCATCAGTTCCTTCTCCTCGTCCGTCTCGAAGAGCGCTGCATCGACGTGCACTTCGCCCTTCTCCGCCTTCGCCGCGAGGTTCGCCACGCGCACGAAGGCCTGCACGGCGTCCGCCATGCCGGGCGCGGCAAGCTGCTCTCTGACCGCCTTCGCCGCGAGCAGCACGCGGCGCACGTCGTCGACATTGCCGAGCACAGCGTCAGCGATGTCGTAGCGTATGCCCTCTTCGGCGAGCACGTTCTTGAGGCGCAGACGCATGAAATCGGCGACGTCCGCCTGCATCTTCTCGCACACCGCCGCATCCGTGATCTTGAGCAGATCCATCGTCCAGTCCACGAGGTCATGCAGGGATATGGCAACGCCCGCCTCGATGATGCTGTGCACCATGCCGAGCGCCTGGCGGCGCAGGGCAAAGGGATCTTGAGAACCCGTCGGAATCAGGCCGCGACTGAACGTCGCGACGATGTTGTCCATCTTGTCCGCGAGACTCACGACGAGTCCCGCACGCGTCTTTGGCTGCGCATCGCCCGCGAAGCGCGGCATGTAGTGCTCGTCGATCGCGAGGGCTACGTCCTCGCCCTCGCCGTCGAGACGCGCGTACTCCTTGCCCATGACGCCCTGCAGCTCCGTGAACTCCGTGACCATTCCCGTCACGAGATCCGCCTTGGAAAGGAGCGCTGCACGCATCGCCGCTTTCTTCTCGGCATCATTCGCATCGATGGCGTCAGCGATTTTTCCTGCGAGCTTTTCGAGACGCAGTGACTTGTCGTAGACCGTGCCAAGCCCTTCCTGGAACACGACGGTCTTGAGCTTTTCCAAATGCTCTGCAAGACTCTTCTTCCTGTCCTCGTCGAAGAAGAACTGCGCGTCGGCGAGGCGCGCGCGCAGCACGCGCTCGTTGCCGTGCTGCACCGTCTCAAGGTACTCTTTCCCGCCGTTTCGCACCGTGAGGAAGAGCGGCAGGAGCTTGCCGTCCGCCGACTTCACGGGGAAGTAGCGCTGATGGTCGCGCATCGGCGTGATGACGGCGTCGGGCGGCAGAGCGAGATACTTGTCCTCGAAGCTTCCCGCGAGCGCTGTCGGATACTCGACGAGGTAAAGCACCTCTTCGAGGAGGTTCGGCGTGATTTCCGCCGTGCCGCCATGCGCCTTCGCCGCTTCGACGAGTCCCTCCTCAATGAGAGCCTTGCGCCGCGCGGGATCGACGATGACGAAGGCCTTCTCGCACGCCTCCTCGTAATGCGCGGCATCCTCAATCGTGAAGTCGCCTGTGCTGAGGAAACGATGGCCGCGCGATGTATTGCCGCTCTTGACACATGCAAGCTCGAAGGGCACGATCCTATCGCCGTAGAGCGCGACGAGCCAGCGCAGGGGACGAATGAAGCGGAAGTCGAGGTCGCCCCAGCGCATGCTGTTCGGAAGCGGAAGACCTGAAATGAGCTCGGGCAGCATCTTTGCCAGCACCTTTTCCGCACTCTCTCCCGCTTCTTCGACGAGCGCATAGACGTAGCCGTCTCGCACGACGAGATCTTGCGCCTTGATTCCCTGCCCGCGCGCGAAGCCTTCCGCCGCCTTCGTCGGCTTGCCTGCCGCATCAAACGCCACTTGCACGGAGGGACCACGCTTCTCCTCGGCGACGTCCTCCTGCTTTTCTGCGAGTCCTTCGACGACGAGCGCGAGGCGGCGCGGCGTGCCGAGCGTCCGCACCGCGCCGTGCGCGAGGCGCAGTTCCTTCAGAGCCTTCTTCGCGTTCTCGCCAAGCTCTTTAAGCATCCCGGGCATCGCATGTGCCGGAATTTCCTCCGTACCGATCTCCAACAACAAATCCTTGCTCATGCTTTTGCCCCCCTCTTCAGCATCGGATAGCCGAGTTCCTCGCGCTGCTTCAGATAGCACTGGGCGCAGAGACGCGCGAGCCTTCTCACGCGCCCGATGAACGCCGTGCGCTCCGACACACTGATCGCGCCGCGCGCGTCGAGCAGATTGAAGGCGTGCGAGCACTTCAAAACGTAATCGTAGGCGGGATGGACGCGCCCCAGCTCAATGATGCGCACGGCCTCCTTCTCGTACTTGTCAAAAAGATCGAAGAGAAGAGCCTCATCCGACAGGTCAAAGGAATACGCCGACTGCTCGACTTCGTTCTGATGGAAGACGTCGCCGTACGTATAATCTGCCGTCCACTGGATGTCGAAGACGTTCTCGACGCCCTGGATGTACATGGCAAGACGCTCCAGCCCATAGGTGATCTCTGAAGAGACGGGCTTGACGTCCACGCTGCCGACCTGCTGGAAATAGGTGAACTGCGTGATCTCCATGCCGTCGAGCCAGACTTCCCAGCCAAGACCCCATGCACCCAAAGTCGGCGACTCCCAGTTGTCCTCGACGAAGCGTATGTCGTGCTGCTTGGGATCGATGCCGAGGCTTTCAAGACTTTCGAGGTAAAGCTCCTGAATATTGTCAGGCGACGGCTTCATGATGACCTGGAACTGATGGTGCTGATACAGACGATTCGGATTGTCGCCGTAGCGCCCGTCCGCCGGGCGGCGCGAAGGCTCGACATAGGCGACGTTCCACGGCTCCGGCCCCAAGACGCGCAGGAAGGTTGACGGATTCATCGTGCCCGCGCCCTTCTCCACGTCGTACGGCTGCGCCAGGATGCAGCCTTGCTCGCTCCAGAACTTCTGCAGAGCGAGGATGATCTCCTGAAACTTCAAATCGAACAACTCCTTATCTCGCGAAACGGACAAAAAAACGCCCCGCCCCGCAACAAAAATGTCACAGGGACGAGACGTATCCCGCGGTTCCACCCTGATTGGCGTCGCCGCACAGCAAAGCACGCTACGGCAAACGCCCACCTTGAATTTTATTGAACTGCTGCTCCAAAGCGCCCGTCACTCCCAAGAACCGCGCAAAAATCGTGCGCCGCCCTGACGGTCTTCCACTGCCACCGTCTCGCTGTACGGAAGTTCCTTTTCTCCTTCATCGCATGTTT
The DNA here is from genome assembly GCF_000208405.1 of Selenomonas sputigena ATCC 35185. Taxonomy (NCBI): domain Bacteria; kingdom Bacillati; phylum Bacillota; class Negativicutes; order Selenomonadales; family Selenomonadaceae; genus Selenomonas; species Selenomonas sputigena. The sequence goes on from NC_015437.1 coordinate 1,761,541, forward strand.
AGTTTAGCAAAGGACATGACGGCTGTCAATGGCAGGAATGAATCTTCGTTCCAACGCCCGTTTCCCCACGCGCCGCCTTCCAGCCGAGCGCCGCCTGCCTCGCACGGATGAAATCGGCGTAGATGCCGCGCTCTTGCAAAAGTTCCTCATGCGTGCCGCGCTGCACAATCCTTCCCTCAGAGACGACGATAATCTGCCGCGCGTTCCGCACGGTGTTGAGTCGATGCGCGATCATGATGACCGTCTTACCTTTCGTCAGCGATTCCATCGCCTTTTGCAGACGGTCTTCGTTCTCGGGATCTACATTCGCCGTCGCCTCATCGAAGATGATGATCGGCGCGTCCTTCAAGATGGCACGCGCGATGGAAATACGCTGGCGCTCACCGCCCGAAAGGCTCGCACCGCCGTCTCCAATCACGGTATCGTAGCCCTCGGGCAGCGCCTCGATGAAGTCGTGGCAGCATGCTTCGCGTGCAGCGGCGACAACTTCCTCGTGCGTTGCCGTCGGCTTGCCGAAACGGATGTTGTTTTCTACCGTATCACAGAAAAGATAGACATTCTGGAAGACGATGCTGATCTGTCGCATCAAAGATTCGAGCGTGTAGTCGCGCACATCATGTCCGCCGACCTTGATGCTGCCGTCCGCCACATCCCAGAAGCGTGCGATGAGATGGCAGAGCGTCGTCTTGCCCGAGCCGCTCGGGCCGACGATCGCCGTCAAGGCGCGCTCAGGAATCGTCAATGAAACATCATCAAGAATCTTGCGCGTACCGTAGAAAAAGTCGACGTGTTCGAAGGAAACATCGTGATGCTCCGGCTCAATGTCCGTGCCGCCCGAATCCATCTGCGGCAGATCCGCCGCCCGCTCCGCCTGCTCGATGGAGCTTGTCACAACGCGCAGGATCATCAACATGCTTCCCGTCGACTCAATCTGCGAGAAAATCAGAAACGAGAGCACCATTCCCATGAGAGCTGTCAGAAGATCCATCGTACCTGCCTCGTGAGAAAACAATGCGACGAGCATGATCAAGACGCTGAAGAGGCGCAGCGTCGTCTCCTGCGCGATGGCGTACGGCGTGAAGATCCTTTCGATGGCGAGATTCGCCGCACGGCTCTCATCAAGGGCTTCACGCACGCGCGCATCGCCCTTGCCGCGCAGGTTGAACGCCTTGATGACGGGCATTCCCTCGATCTGCTCCAGAACCGCCTCGACCAGTTTCGCCTGCGCCTTCTGCCGCTTCGGTGCAAGGCTGCGCGACTTCTTTTCCACCGAGGAGGTCACGAACAAGTAGCAAAAGACGCCGAGAATAAAGAGCACGCCGATGCGCCACTGCCAGAAAAGCAGCATGGGCATGAGGATCAGCGTATTCAAAAAGCCGCTCAAAAGGGTGACCAAGAGGCGCGGCGCCGTGTTCTCCACATCGTTCAGAACCGTCGTCGCAACACCCGTAAGCTCACCTCTGCTGCTTTCGTCAAAATAGCCCATGGGAACCGCCTTGAGCTTGTCGCCGATGGCGATGCGCTTTTGTGCCACCATGAAGTAGCCGGCATGGACGCGCTGCAGCTGCGAAAAATAATGGGCAACTGCCCTGCCCGTCACGCTCAATGTGAGCAGCCCCAGAGAAGAAAGCGCCGCCTCCGCCGTAGCCCTTCCTTCGACCAAGGCCTGCAAGACGATGTAGATCGCCGTGATCTGCAGGATGTGGAAGAGTGCGTAAACAACGCCCAGAGCGAGCGACTTGTTGAGGTTTCCCCGCTCCTTTCCCGCAAAATGCCAAATCATCTTCAGCGCTTCAAGCATGGCAATCACCATCCTTTGCCCCGACATGCGCGTGCCACATCGCGCGATACGCTGCGCTCTTTTCAAGCAGCTCCTCGTGCGTGCCGCTCGCCGCAACCATGCCCGCCTCTATGAGGAAGATCTTGTCGGCGTCCGTAATCGTCGACAGCCGATGTGCGATGATGATGACCGTCTTCCCCGCGATGAGGCGTGCGACCGCCCGCTGCAGGATCGCCTCGTTCTCAGGATCGACATAGGCCGTCGCCTCGTCGAGCACGACGATCGGCGCATCCTTCAAGACGGCGCGCGCGATGGCGATGCGCTGACGCTCGCCGCCCGATACATGACTGCCGCCCGTGCCGACGCGCGTGTCATAACCATGCGCAAGCCGCAGGATGAAGTCTTCGCATCCCGCAGCTCGCGCGGCGCGCTCGACCTCCTCGTCGGAGGCCTGCGGCCTGCCCATGCGAATGTTCTCACGAATGCTGTCGTCGAAGAGATAGGCATCCTGTGCAACGAAGGAAACGAGATCATAGAGCTGCGCGAGCGGAATATCCGTACTCTCCCTGCCGCCGATCTTCAAGCTGCCCGAATCTATATCCCAATAGCCGGCAATCAGGCGTGCGAGCGTCGTCTTGCCGCTGCCGCTCTGTCCGACGAATGCGTTCAAGGTATGCGGTGCAAGCGCAAGGCTCACGCCGTGCAGCACTTCCTTGCCGTCTTGGTAGGAAAAGCGCACATCCGTAAGCTCGATGCCCGCATCGAAAAGCTCGACATCCGATGTGCCATGATGCTGCTCCTCCGCTCTCAGCAGCTTGTCAGTCGAAGCGACGACTGTCCCGACCTGCGACACCGTGTCAATGAACCCCATGGCCTCGATCAACGGCCCTGCGACTCCCAGAGAAAGAATCACCGCCGTCACGAACACTTCCATGCTCATGCAGTCCTGCATGTAAAGAAGCCAGCCGCCGGGCAAAACCGTCAGCAGTGTCGTCGGCGCAATCGTCATCGCCAAGGAGATGGGAAATTGGCAGTCCTTCATCCACTGATAGAAATATGCGGCGTTCGCCGCGATGCTGCGCGAGAATTTCTCGTAGGACGCCGCGCCCTGGTTGAACGCCTTGATGACCTCGATGCCGCCGATGTACTCAACGATAGCGGCATTCATCGTCTCCGTCGCCGCCACCGACGCCTCGAAGCGCTCCTTGTAATCGCGCATGGCAAAGCTCAGGCAAAAGAGCCCGACGGGGATGGAAACGATTGCCAGGAGCGCCATGCGCCAATCAAGCACAAGTAGATAGAAGAAGATGCAGAAAGGGCCGACGAGATTCGCCGTCAACTCGGGCAGAAGATGCGCGAGCGTGCGCTCCGTGCTCTCCACCTGGTCGACGATGATGTGCTTGACCTCGCCGACAGGCAGATCCGTGACCGTGCCGAGCGGCAGCTTCGGCAATTTTTGCAGGATCTTCCAACGAACTTCGCGCAGGACGGAGAACGCCGCCTTATGCGAGACGGAAAGCGCGTACGCATAGAGAACGCTGCGCAGAAGATAGCCGACGAACGCGGCGAAGCACAGCAGAAAAACCTCATCCCTCTGCAGACCCTGTCCTGCCAGAAGCGCCGCGAGGAGTGACGATACGACGAAATACGGCACAAGTCCGCAGAGCACTGCCGTAACAGAAAGGAAAATCGAAAAGAGAAGCCTGCCATGCTCCTCTTCATCCAACTCCCACAGACGCAGCAAAGCACTTTTTGCATCCATATCCGCACCTCCTCAATATTTTCCGGTTGGATTCCATGATAAGTTTAGCGAATCTTTGGGCAATGATATGCAAATCTACTATCAATGATAATCTATATCGTTATATCATACTTCGCGCTGCAATTCAAGAATAAAGTTTTATTAACGCCTTTCTGCGACACAAAACAGCATCCGTCAAAGAAAAAAGGGCTGCCGCACAAATTGTGCGGCAGCCTCTTTTCTTTGCAGCAAACCTCGCCTTACTTGCCGGCGAGCTTCTTGTAGCCTTCGATTCTCATCCTTGCGTCGTTCTCCGTCTTCTCGAAGAGCGCCTCGGCTGCTTCGGGGAAGCTGCGCTTCAAGGAAGCATAGCGGACTTCGCCCTGCAAGAATTCCTGGAACTTGCTGAAATCCGGCTCCTTCGAGTCGAGCGTGAACGGATTCTTGTCCGTGCCGACGAGCGTCGGGTTGAAGCGATAGTTCGCCCAGTAGCCGCAAGCATTGGCGCGCTTGCCTTCTTCCTGGCTGCAGCCCATGCCGATGCGGATGCCATGGTTGATGCACGGCGAATAGGCGATGATGAGCGACGGTCCTTTATAAGCCTCGGCTTCCTTGATCGCCTTCAAGACCTGGTTGTGGTCGGCGCCCATGTTGACCTGCGCGACGTAGACGTAGCCGTAGGACATCGCCATGATGCCGAGATCCTTCTTCTTCGTCCTCTTGCCCGTCGCAGCGAACTCTGCGATCGCAGCCGCCGGCGTGGACTTCGAAGCCTGACCGCCCGTATTGGAGTAGACTTCCGTATCGAACACGAAGATGTTGACATCCTCGCCCGAAGCGAGTACATGGTCGACGCCGCCGTAGCCGATATCGTAAGCCCAGCCGTCGCCGCCGAAGATCCACTGCGAACGCTTCACGAAGTAGTCGCGCTCATCGTAAATCTTGTTCAGAAGCTCGTCCGTGCCCTTCTCCTTTTCGAGAAGTTCCGTCAGTTTGTCGGCGCGCTCGCGCGTGCCCTCGCCCTCGGCCATGTTGTCCTTCCAGTCCTTCAAAGCAGCCTGGAGGTCTGCGCTTCCCTTGCCATCTGTAAGAGCCGCATCGACATCTGCCGCAACGCGGTCGCGGATCGCACGAACGCCGAGGAACATGCCGAGACCGAACTCTGCGTTGTCCTCGAAGAGGGAGTTCGCCCAAGCCGGGCCATAGCCCTTCTCGTTCTTCGTGTACGGCATCGCCGGCGCGCTGCCGCCCCAGATCGACGAGCAGCCCGTAGCATTCGAGATCATCATGCGGTCGCCGAAGAGCTGCGTGAGGAGCTTCGCGTACGGTGTCTCGCCGCAGCCTGCGCAAGCGCCCGAGAATTCGAGCAGCGGCTTCTCGAACTGCGAGCCGATGACCGTGTCCTTCTTCATCGGGTTCTTCTTCGGTGCGACCTTCTTCGCGTCGACGCCGTAATCGAAGTAGACCTGCTGCGCCTTGAGGTCGTCGTCGAGCGGCTTCATGTCGAGAGCCTTCGCCGGGCAGACCTGTGCGCAGTTGCCGCAGCCGAGGCAGTCCATCGTGGAGACGGCAATCGTGAAGTTGTAGTCCTTGATCGCCTTGGACTTCTTCCACGGGAAGCCAGCGGGGGCCGCATCCTTCTCGGCATCCGTCGTGAGCACAGGACGAATGGTCGCATGCGGGCAGACGTAGGAGCACTGGTTGCAGCCGATGCACTTTTCGGCGTTCCACACGGGAACATTGATCGCCGTGCCGCGCTTCTCGTAAGCCGCGCCGCCGACGGGGAACGTGCCGTCGACCATTTCCTCAGCAAACTGCGAAACCTTGAGACGATCGCCTTCCTGGCGGTTCATGACGTTCTGAACGCCCGTGATGAACGCCGGAATATCATGCGCTTCTTCCTTCTCGTCCTCAGCATTCGCCCAGTCCGCAGGAACATTGACGCGATGCAGAGCCTCGATGCCCTTGTCGATGGCGCCGTTGTTCATGTCGACGATCTTCTGACCCTTGTTGCCGTAAGAGGCAACGACGGCGTCCTTCAGATACTGCACAGCCGTCTCGATCGGAATGATGTTCGCGAGCTTGAAGAACGCAGACTGCATGACCATGTTGAAGCGGCCGCCGAGTCCGAGCTCCTTGGCGATCTCGACAGCGTTGACCGTGTAGAACTCGATGTTGTTCTTCGCGATGTAGCGCTTCATGTAGGCGGGCAGGTGCTTCGAGAGATCCTCTTCGTTCCAGACCGTGTTGAGCAGGAACTTGCCGCCGCGCTTGAGGCCGGCGAGAAGATCGTACTTCGTCACATACGACTGCTGCGAGCACGAGATGAAGTTCGCGTTGTGAATGAGATACGGTGAATTGATCGGAGACTTGCCGAAGCGCAGATGCGACATCGTGATGCCGCCCGACTTCTTCGAGTCGTAGGCGAAATACGCCTGCGCATACATGTCGGTCTTGTCGCCGATGATCTTGATGGCACTCTTGTTCGCGCCGACCGTGCCGTCCGAGCCAAGACCCCAGAACTTGCAGGCCGTCGTGCCTTCCGGCGTGAGATCGACATCCTCGGGATACTCAGCGAGCGACGTATGCGTGACATCATCGTCGATGGCAATCGTGAAGCCGTGCTTCGGATCGTCCTTCTTGAGTTCCTCGTAGACCGAGAGGACATGATCGGGCGTCGTGTCCTTGCCGCCGAGACCATAGCGGCCGCCGACGATGACAGGGTTCATGTCGGAGTTGTAGAATGCCGCCTTGACATCGAGGTAGAGCGGCTCGCCGATCGCGCCCGGCTCCTTCGTGCGGTCGAGGACGGCGATCTTCTTGACCGTCTTCGGCAGATACTTGAAGAAATGTTCGAGCGAGAACGGACGATAGAGATGCACGGAAAGAAGGCCGACCTTTTCACCCTTGGAATTGAGATAATCCACGGCTTCGCCGGCCGTCTGACAGATCGAGCCCATAGCGATGATGATGCGCTCGGCATCCTTTGCACCATGATAGTCGAAGAGATGGTGCTCGCGTCCCGTGATCTTCGCGAGATCTGCCATGGCTTCCTCGACAAGCTCAGGCAGCGCTTCATAGTACTTGTTGGCGGCTTCCTGCGACTGGAAGTAGATGTCCGGGTTCTGCGCCGTACCGCGGACGACCGGATGGTTCGGGTTCAGTGCGCGTGCACGGAACTCCTTGACCGCATCCCAGTCGAGGAGTTTCGCAAGATCGTCAAAGTCGATGACTTCGATCTTCTGAATCTCATGCGACGTGCGGAAACCGTCGAAGAAGTTGATGAAAGGCACGCGGCCCTTGATGGCGACGAGATGCGCGACAGCGGCGAGATCCATGACCTCCTGCACGCTCGCCTCACACAGCATCGCACAGCCCGTCTGACGCGCTGCCATGACGTCACGCTGATCGCCGAAAATATTGAGGGAGGAAGTCGCCAGAGCACGGGCGCTCACATGGAAGACACCGGGAAGGAGCTCACCGGCAATCTTATAGAGGTTCGGGATCATCAGCAGGAAGCCCTGCGAAGCCGTGTACGTCGTCGTCAGGGCGCCTGCCTGCAAAGAGCCGTGCACAGCGCCTGCAGCGCCTGCCTCGGACTGCATCTCAATGACGCGCACCTTCTGGCCGAAGATGTTCTTCGTTCCCTTCGCCGCCAGAGCGTCGACATGCTCCGCCATCGGCGAGGACGGCGTGATCGGGTAGATGGCTGCAACATCGGTGAATGCGTAGGAAATATATCCCGCAGCCGTGTTGCCGTCCATGGTCTTCATTTTTTTGCTCATGTTTTGAATTGCTCCCCTCTTTATAAAAAGATACAAAACACATAAATGTGGGTAATACCCGCTATGACCTATTATACACCGAACCATTCCTGTTGTAAATAAACAGCATGAGGAACAATTCGGAAAAATAGGAGAAAATCACAGATTTATTGACCTTACGCCTGCCTCCCGATATAATAGAAACCATTATGAAAACTGCACCAAGACCGCCAAGAAAGCTAGGAGTGGAATCGCTTGCATCACCTTCACCGCCTGAGGCCTCTCGTGTCCGCACTCATCGTCCCTCTGATCCTTTGGGCGACCGTCATCGAAAGTGACGAAGCGCTCTATGCCAAAGCGCCTCTTCGCGCCATAACGGAGACGTCCATGCTGCATCCTTTGTCCTTCTCCCCCATTCTCGCGTGGGAGAAGAACGTCAATGCCACGCACTACGAGATCGAATTCTTCCGCGAACAGCCTGCCATTTGCTATCCCGATACGGCGTCCTCCGAAGCTGTCTGGCACTCCGATGAAGTTTATGCGAGCAGCTACAACCCGCCGCTCTTCCTCTTCGCTGCCGATCTCTTGGGGCGCGCACCGCTCTATTGGCGCGTGCGCGCCCTCGACTTCGACGGCACGCCCGTATCGCTTTTCAGCGCCGTCATGCCGCTCTATACGAGCGCCGCCGTCGCGCCGAGCGTCATGACCGTGCCTCTTCCCATCGCCTCCTCCGAGCTCACAGCACCTCTTCTCTATCCCGTCTACCATTGGGTGCGCCCCTATCGTGCGCATGCCTTCGAGGTCGCGCTCTACGCAGAAGATCCGACGGAAAATCCCGACGCCGAGCCGATCGACACGATGACGACGCAGCTTTCTGAAATCTACGATCAGAACCCCCGCATCGGCCCTGGATTCTTCTACTGGCACGTGCGCTCGCTCGACGAGGCAGACGAACCCGCAAGCGACTGGTCTCCCGTGCTGAAGTTCCGCAACGACCCCAAGGACAACTGGGAAATCGCCGTCTTCGGCGACAGCATCAGCCACGGCGGCGGCCATATCTCCTACGGACCCGCCGACCACGAATTCAGCTGGCTCTCCTATCTCAACTTTCCCGCCATCAACCTCTCGATGAGCGGCGATACGAGCGAAACAATGCTCGAACGCTTCGAAGCAGATGTTCTGCCCTTCCATCCGCGCTACCTGCTCATTCTGAACGGCACGAACAGCCTGCGTGCAGGCGTCAGTGCCGCCGAGGTCATCGCCGACCTTGAAAAACTCAAGACGCGCTGCCTCGCGAACGGCATCCGCCCCATCTTCCTCACGCTGCCGCCGATCAACCCCGAGAACATCGCACGCGCCTTTGACGAGCCGACAGCGGATGACTGGCAGACGCAGTTCTCCCTCGTCAACGCCTTCCTGCGCACCGAGGTGCACATCGATGTGGCGGCGGCATTCTCCACCCATCCCCTGCTGCCGACGGAACTGGCTCTGGACGGACTGCACGAGGACGTGATCGGCAAGCAGCTCATCGCCCAGACGGTCAACCGCGCCTGGCCGGAAGCTAAGCAGCAGGCTGACCGACTTCCTGCGCAGTAGGTTTTGGGGCGCGGTGACAATATATTAGGGAGAATATATTGTATTTATCTCTCTTCCGATATAGAATAGAGAGTATAGATTCAAAATACACGGACATGCTCCGTTCCAAAAGAAAGGCGGTACTATCATCATGCAGGCAATCGAAATCAAGAAGGACATCTACTGGGTCGGCGCCATCGACTGGTCGATGCGCAGTTTTCACGGCTACGAGACGGGACGCGGTTCAAGCTACAATGCCTACCTCATCCTCGACGAGAAAATTACGCTGATCGACACGGTGAAGGAACCGTTCCGCGATGAGCTGATTTCACGCATCTCCTCCGTCATCGACCCTGCCAAGATCGACATCATCGTCTCGAACCATGTCGAGCCCGATCACTCGGGTTCCATCCCTGCGATGATGAAGCTTTGCCCCAAGGCGGAAATCTACACGAGCGATCCCAACGGCTTCAAGGGATTGACCGCCCACTACGGCGATCTTCCCTACCACGGCGTCAAGGCAGGCGACACACTGAGCCTCGGCAAGCGCACACTCACGTTCGTGCCGACGCCCATGCTCCACTGGCCCGACAGCATGGTCACCTACTGCCCCGAAGAGAAGATCCTCTTCTCGAACGACGCTTTCGGTCAGCACCTTGCCGCTTCCAAGCTCTTCGACGATGAAGTGGACTTCGCCGTACTCATGGAAGAGGCGAAGAAGTACTATGCGAACATCCTCATGCTCTACGGACGCCAGGCACAGACGGCCTTGAAAGCGCTCGCAGGGATCGACATCGAGATGATCGCCACGGGACACGGCCGGCTCTGGCGCTCCCATATCCCCGACATCCTCGCAGCCTACCAGAAGTGGAGCACGGGCGAGCTGGAAGACAAGGCGGTCGTCGTCTTCGACTCCATGTGGCATTCGACGGAAAAGATGGCACGCGCCATCGCCGAGGCCTTCGCCGAAAAAGGTCTGCCCACGCAGTTCTATGACATCAAGAAGACACACATGTCCGACATCGTCGTCGACGTCCTCACGAGCCGCTACCTTGCCGTCGGCTCGCCGACCATCAACAATCAGATGATGCCGCCGATCGCGGGCTTCCTCTGCTACCTCAAGGGACTCGCGCCGAAAGGACGCGAAGCCTTCGCCTTCGGCTCCTACGGCTGGGGCGGACAGAGCATCAAGCTCGTCGAGGACGAACTCAAGGCCGCCGGCTGCAACATCTGCCTCGACATGATCCGCATCGCGAACGTGCCGAGCAAGGAGCAGCTCGATGAAGTCCGTGAGAAGGTCAAGGGAATCGAGATGAAATAACGATACAAAAACGCTGCTGAAAATGCTCAGCAGCGTTTTTCTTTAGGAAGCGCTGATAAAATGAGGTCGCCCAGATTTGCACAGATGCGCTGTATCTATCGAGGAGACAAACCACAGGCGTAGCGGTGCTACGTCGAGGATTTGTCGACGACGAGAGGACAGCGCAGATGTGTGAAGATGGGTGGCTGAATTTATCAGTGCTTCCTTTATCCCACATAAAAGCGGCAGGAGTCCGAACTCCTGCCGCTTCAACATAAATCGTATGAAATTCCACCTCTACCGTCCGAGCATCGCGAGCATCGTGCCTGCGGCGACGGCGGTGCCGATGACACCGGCGACGTTCGGTCCCATGGCGTGCATGAGGAGGAAGTTGCCAGGCTTCGCCTTTGCACCGACGACCTGACTAACGCGCGCTGCCATCGGCACGGCGGAAACGCCGGCGGAGCCGATGAGCGGATTGACCTTGCCGCCCGAGACGACGTACATGATCTTGCCGAAGATGACACCGCCCGCCGTGCCGCCGATGAAGGCGACGAGTCCGAGCATGATGATGAGCAGCGTGTCGCGCGTGAGGAAGTGCTCCGCCGACATCGTCATGCCCGTGCCCGTGGCGAGGAAAATCGTGATGATATTGCACAGCGAATTCTGCGCCGTATCCGAAAGGCGGTCGGTGACGCCCGACTCACGGAAGAGGTTGCCGAGCATGAGCATGCCCAAAAGCGCTGCAATCGACGGCAGCAGCAAGCTGATGAAGATGGTCGCGACGAGCGGGAAGATGACCTTTTCGAACTTCGTGACGTCACGCAGCTGCTCCATGACAACCTCGCGCTCCGTCTTCGTCGTGAAGAGCTTCATGATGGGCGGCTGAATGAGCGGCACGAGCGACATGTAGGAGTACGCTGCGACAGCGATCGCCCCCAAGAGATTCGGCGCGAGCTTTGTCGCCAGATAGATGGACGTCGGTCCGTCAGCGCCGCCGATGATGCCGATGGCGGCGGATTCCTCGACGGAGAAGCCGAAGACCATGGCGAGACCAAGGGCTACGAAGACGCCGATCTGCGCCGCCGCTCCCAAGAGGAGCGTGTTCGGATTGGCGATCAGCGGGCCGAAGTCCGTCATCGCGCCGATGCCGAGGAAGATCAGCGGCGGAAAGATTTCGTAGGTGATGCCGAAGTTGATTGCCTTCATGACGTTCATCTCTTCGGCGAAGAAGCCCGTCTCCGGGAAATTCGCCAAGATACAGCCGAAAGCGATCGGGCCAAGGAGCAACGGCTCGAACTCCTTGGCAAAGGCCAGATAAAGAAGCACGAGTCCGACGAGAATCATGATGCCGTTGCCCATCGTGAAGTGGGAAAAGCCCGATCCTGCCCAGACGGCCTGCAGCGATACGATAAAAGCATTGAGGAATTCCATGATTTTGCCTCCTTTGCATCCGATGGTCTAGCGCAGGGCGCGGCCGGAGTTCTTCCAGCCATCGCGCGCCAGCGGGCGGATCGTGCGGATCGCGCCTGCCGAAAATCCCGCGAGCGTGACGGCCGCCGCAATCGCCGCGACAACCTCCGCCGAAAGGCCTTCCGGCTCGGGAGCGCGCACAGGCTCCGGCGCGGCAATCGGTGCTGCTGCGGGGGCTGCAACGGAAACCGGCGTTTCCTTCTTGCGCGTCGGATCAACGGCATGGATCAGCCGAATCAGGAGACTCAGCGAAATCAAGACGATGAATACGACGGTCATGTTGATCAGCATGATGATCAAAGGATTCGTTGTTACTGGCTGTGACATACACTCACCTCATTCTTGATAGATGAAAATGCTGCGTCTTGCAAGGAAGTGTATCGTTTCCTCATTTCTATTATAGATGAATTTTCAAAAAACTTAAAATACATTATACGAATAAATAGAATAACTTTTAGTTATCCTCCAATAAGACGACATACTTTTTCCATATAGATTCTCCGAAAGGCAGCTCTTTCCCCAAGCGTCCGCTTGTCGAGCCGCACGGAAAATCCCGCCTTCTGCAAGCGGCTCTTCCACGAAGCGGGCTCATCCCCTGCCAGATCGTGCGTGACATGGCGTCCGCCCGCCAGGAGGAGTGGGGCGAGCAGCACGCGCTTTTCCCCGCTCTTTTCAAGGCGATCGAGCACCATGGCGAAGTTCGGCACATCCGCCTCCTCCAGCACGCCGATGTGTACGGGAAGCCCCTCCTCATCGGCACGCTGCTGCAGCAGCGCGTAGACGGGATTGTGCCTGTGCGGCGAACCGTGGCCGAGAAGCACCATCCCCTCTCCTTCCTGCGCTGCAAGACCGGAAAAGATCGCGGCCAAACCGTGCGCAATATCATCGTTTTCCGTACCGTCTGCGCGAAAGAACACAGGCTCGCCGACCTTGAGCACGTCGAAGCGCGAAGAGAACGCTTCCGCTTCCTTGAGAATCTTGTTCTCGTATTCCTCGCCCGGCGTCAGATGCGTCGGCTGCACATAGACTTCACGCACACCCGCCCGGCAAAGTTCTTCCAAGCGCTCCGACAGAGAAGCCATATCGATTCCCGCCTCCTGCAGGCGGCGGCGGATGAAAGCGGACGTATACGCCTCGACAACCGTGAACTCCGGAAAGCCCTCCGCGATCTCGCGCACGATTGGCACAAGGCTCTTCTCCCGCGCCTCGGACGCACTGACGCCAAAGCTCGTGACGACGATAGCAGGGCGCATCAGCCCTGCTCCTTCTTGACGACGTCGGCGATGCGGCGGCATATCGTCTCAAGCTGCGCCTGGTCAGGGCCTTCTGCCATCACGCGGATCAAAGGCTCCGTGCCCGACGGGCGCACGAGGATGCGGCCATCGCTGCCAAGTTCTTCTTCTCCCGCGCGAATGGCCGCAGCAATCGCCGCATTCTCCTCCCAGCCTTCCTTCGAAGCGACGACGACGTTGACGAGAAGCTGCGGATAGCTTTTCATCAAGGCGGAAAGCTCCGACGCCTTGCGACCCGTGCGCTTCAGCGCTGCGAGCACCTGCAGGGCGGTGATGAGTCCGTCGCCCGTCGTGCTGAAGTCAGAAAAGATGATGTGCCCCGACTGTTCGCCGCCGAGACGGTAGCCGTGCTCGCGCATGTTTTCGAGCACATAGCGGTCGCCGACCTGCGTGATCTCCGCACGCCCGCCGGCTTTCTCGATCGCCTTGTGAAAGCCGATGTTTGCCATGACCGTCGTCACGACGGTATTCCCCGCGAGCGTTCCCTTCTCCATCATGTCCTTGGCACACATGACGAGGATGTGGTCGCCGTCAATGACCTCGCCCTTCTCATCCACACACAGGCAGCGGTCAGCATCTCCGTCGTGCGCGATGCCGATGTCCGCGCCATCCGCGAGCACCGTCTTCTGCAGCGATTCAAGATGCGTCGAGCCGCAAGCCTCGTTGATGTTGACGCCGTCCGGCTCTGCATGGATCACATGCACATCGGCACCCAAGCGGCGCAAGACGCGCGGCATGCAGTCGTACGCCGCACCGTTCGCACAGTCGAGCACGACCTTCAAGCCGTCGAGCTGCACGCCTGCCGTGCCCTGCACGAAGTCGATGTACTCGCGCACATACTCCTTGCGGCGCTTGATGCGGCCGATGTTCTCGCGCGTCGCACGCGGCAGCTTCTCGCCCGCCTCGATGCGGCGCACGAGGCTCTCGATCTCGTCCTCCACAGCATCGGGCAGCTTGTAGCCGTCGCCGCCGAAGAATTTGATGCCGTTGTCATAGAAGGGATTGTGCGAAGCCGAGATGACGATGCCCGCAGCGGCCTCGTGCGTCCTCGCCAGATAGGCGATGGCGGGCGTCGGGCAGACGCCGACGATCTCGACGCGCCCGCCGGCCGAGCAGATGCCCGTCGCAAGGGCGGACTCGAAGAGGTTGCCCGAGATGCGCGTGTCGCGCCCGATGATGATCAAGGGATTTTGCTGCACCTTCTCGCCAAAGTACAGGGCTGCAGCCCAGCCGAGACGATATGCGAGTTCCGGGCAGAGCGCCACATTTGCTTCTCCGCGAACACCGTCCGTACCAAAAAGTCTTGCCATGAAATTCTCTCCTATTCTTCATCGCCCCTGGCGATCTTATTCCATAGACTCCCTTTGCTCCATGAATGCGAGCGCCGCCTTCATGCCATCGACGGCGGCGCTCATGATGCCGCCCGCGTATCCCGCACCCTCGCCGATGGGATAAAACCCCGAAAGGCCATGCGCCAAAAAGCTTTCCTTCTCGCGCACGATGCGGCACGGTGCGGAAGAGCGCGTCTCGACGCCCGTCAGCGGCACATCGGGCGCGGAAAATCCCTTCATGCGCCGCTCGAAGGCGCGAAGCGCGTCTTCGAGCGTATCCGTAACGAAGCGCGGCAGGCACTCGTGCAAGTCGGCAGGGCGCACGCCGGGCAAATACGTCGGCTGCACAAGGAAGTCCGCTGCGCCCTTTTGGTGTGCGAGAAAGTCGCCGACGGACTGCACGGGCGCACGGTAGTCTGCACCCGCCAGCTTGAAGGCGAGGCTCTCGCACTGCCTCTGAAATTCCATTCCTGCGAGCACCCCGCCGCCGAAATCCTTCGGGCCGACCTGCACGAGAAGCGCGGCGTTCGCCACGCCCGAATCGCGCTTGTAGCAGCTCATGCCGTTCGTCGCGACGCGGGAAAGCTCGGACGCCGCCGCAACGACCTGCCCGCCCGGGCACATGCAGAAGGAGTACGCGCCCCTGCCGCGCAACTTGTCCTGATACGTGAGGCTGTAGTCGGCGACAGGCAGGCGCACATTCCCGGCATCCTCCCCGTACTGCGCGCGATCGATGAATCCTTGTGGATGCTCAATGCGCACGCCCACGGCAAACGCCTTCGCCTCCAGAAAAAGACCGCGCGAAAGAAGCATCTCGTATGTGTCGCGCGCCGAATGTCCAATGGCGAAGAAAGCCGCTCCGACCTTCACGCGCTCCTCGCCGTTGACGATGAGCGCGAGGAGCGCACCGTCTTTCAGCTCGATGTCTGTCACTTGCGCCAAGAAGCGAATCTCGCCGCCCAAGCGGCGGATCTCCTCACGGATGTTCTTAACGATGCCGCGCAGGAGGTCGGTGCCGACATGCGGCTTGTGCAGATACTTGATTTCCTCGGGTGCACCGGCCGCCACGAAAGCGTCGAGCACCTCGCTCACGAGAGAGTCGCCGATGCGCGTCGTCAGCTTGCCGTCGGAAAACGTCCCCGCACCGCCCTCACCGAATTGGACGTTGGAGCGCACATCGAGCGTTCCCGTCTGCCAGAAGCGCTCGATCGCCGCATAACGCGCCTCGACATCATAGCCGCGCTCTAGGATGAGCGGGGAAAGACCCGCGCGTGCGAGCGTCAGCGCGGCGAACATGCCGGCAGGGCCGAAGCCCACGACGACAGGGCGCGCCTCGCCCTGCGCGAGCGGGGAAAAGCGTGCAAGGTCGAGCTTCTCTTCTTTTTCGGCAAGTGCAACATGGCGGTCGCGCCGCAAGCGCGCCAAAAGCTTTTTCTCACTGCCCTGGATGCGCACATCAAGCGTATAGAGGAAGGCGAGCGGCGCTCCACGGTAGCGTCGCGCATCGAGCGCCCTGCGCACGATGCGCACTGCAAGAATATCGTCTGGAGCAATACCCAAACGCTCAGCGGCAAGAGCTGCAAGCGGGCGTTCGTCGCTCAAGGGAACGGCATAACTGCTGATTCGGATCATGGCGCGTCCGCTCCCTTTGCTTGCGCCTTCGGTTTCAGCTCGACCGTGACCGTGACCTCTCGATTGGAAATCGCAACGCCATTGGGTATCGCAAGATGTACGATCTTCTTGCCGCTCTCCTTCATGTCCGAGATGACGATCTTCTCCGTGTCGATGCTCGCCACCTTGCTGATGAGCGCGGCATCGCCCGCGATTTCGATCTTCGTCGGCTCAACCTGCACTTCGCCCAGAGTGAAGCCCTCGGGCAGAACGTCATCGAGAACCGGACGGACGCTGACGATCTTGCGCGTCAGCCCGCGCGCAAGCTGTACGGAAACCTCAACCGTACGCGCGAGAAGCTCGACATCGTCGACCGCCTTGCCGTCGCTGTTGATCGGCGTCAACGGCACCTGCAAGGTGAAGTCGTCACGATTTCCCGAAAGGCCGACGTAGCCGATGACGCGGTCGACCTCCGCTACGCGCGACTCGGGGCCCTCGATGACCGTGGTGTTCGCCGACTGCGAAATCTTGCCCACGGTGTAGCCAGCAGACGCCGAACCCGTGACGATGAGATCGATGCGAACCGCTCGCCGCACGATCTTGTCCAAGGTGACCGAAACGGTCTCCGGCTGCGCGTCGACGAGTTCGAATCCCTGCGGCAGAACAGCCTTGACCTTGACCTCGTGCTCGCCTGAGCCAAGCCCTTCAAGATCGGCATACGCCTTGAACCCTTCCCGTTCTGACGAAACAAAGAAAGAGCGCGCTCCGCGCACCTTGAGCTTCACGCTTTTTTCCGTCTGCGTGACCTTGTATCCTTCGGGTACATTTCGGAGGTCGACCGCAACGGTGAAACTTCCCTCTATCTGCGGGTTCTGCTCATTCATGACGAAGAGCCAGAGCACGACAGCGACAACAAGGGCGATGATCTTTGCCGGGAGGTTGCGCTGGAAGAGAGCGCGCAATCGTGTCATCATTTCCCCTTCCTCCAATTCAGAACCATGTCCTTGATGCCTGTTGTCTTGGGCGTGAAGATGGGACGCAAATAAGATTTCAGATGCTCTGAGCTAAGACGGCGCACGATCCTGCCGTTTTCCGCGACGGAGACCGTGCCCGTTTCCTCGCTGACGACGACGATGAGGGCGTCACACTGCTCAGAAAGGCCGATGGCGGCACGATGGCGCGTGCCAAGCTCCGTGCTCAGCGTGCGATTTTCTGTCAAAGGCAACAGACAGCCCGCCGCGATCAGGCGCTTGCCGCGTATGACGGCGGCTCCGTCGTGCAGGGGGGTGTTCGGAATGAAGACGTTCATGAGAAAGTCCGCCGTGATGAGGCCGTCGATCTGGACGCCCGTGGCGCTGATGTCATTGAGTCCCATCTCGCGTTCAAAGACGAGCAAGGCGCCGATCTTGCGCGAAGACAGGAGCATCACCGCCTTATCCAGCTCATTGACGAGTGAGCGCGCCTCACTGTCATCGAGGAAAAGCGATTTGCCGAAGAAGCGTCCCTGCCCCAGATGCTCAAGCGTGCGGCGAAGTTCCGGCTGGAATACGATGGGAAGTGCGACAAAGAGCAAGGTCAGCGTCTGCTGCAAGAGCCAGTAAATGACGTGCAGAGACAGCCAGTTGCAGACGAGCGTGAGCCCTAGGAGCACAAGCAGCCCCTTCACCAAGGTGATGGCGCGCGTATCCTGCAGCATCATATAGAGTTTGTAGAGAATCAATGCCACGATCAGGATGTCAAGAACGTCCAGCAAGGTGATCGTCGACAGGATTCCCTGAAATTGAATCGGAATATGGAACGGCATAAACAAAACCCCTAGGAAAGCATCCCATCATAGTTGAACATAAAACCTACTTCTTCCCGTGTGCAGGGAAATCCTTTCGCAAAAACGAATTTGCCCGAAAGACCTATTTCAAAGCAGCGTGCAGAGCGCACGCGGCAGATTTTCCAGAATATCCGAAGCGATGAGCCCGTATCCCTTCTCCTTCGCCGCCAGATCGCCGGCAAGACCGTGGATGTAGACGCCTGCGAGCGGCGCAAGTCCCGCCGCTGTCTGCTTCATAAGCCCCGCGACAGCGCCCGCGAGCACATCGCCTGCACCTGCCGTCGCCATGCCGGAATTACCCTTCGATGTAAGGAACGCCTGCCCGTCCGGATAGACGATGATCGTGCATTCGCTCTTGACGACGAAGACGGCATGATACTCACGCGCCACCTCGCGCGTCATGTCGAGGAGCGACGCACGCAGTTCGTCGACAGAGAGCTCCAAGAGATGCGCCATCTCGCCGAGATGCGGCGTCAAGATCGGCACGAAAGCGAAGCCCTTGAACGCGTCCGTCTTGCCGCAAA
Source organism: Selenomonas sputigena ATCC 35185 (assembly GCF_000208405.1). NCBI lineage: Bacteria > Bacillati > Bacillota > Negativicutes > Selenomonadales > Selenomonadaceae > Selenomonas > Selenomonas sputigena. Next base: position 1,779,757 of record NC_015437.1, read on the forward strand.
ACGCATAAATGGCATCGGCATCGAGAATCAAAGGCTTCTTGACGGCGGCACAGAAATCCTGCACGAACTTCTGCGTCTCCTGTGCCCTGCCCAGCCCCGGCCCGATGAGCACGGCATCGAAACCTTCCGCCAGTGCCAGCGCCTCGCCGAGCGCCGCGATGTCGATCGCGCCCTCGTCCGTCTCGGGAAGAGGCTTCGTCATGACCTCGGTCAATTTTCCCGCCATCATCTCCTGCAGACTCCGCGGCAGAGCCAGCACAGCAACGCCCGCGCCGCTTCTGAGAACGGCAGAAGCGGCGAGCGCCGCCGCGCCCGTCATGCCGCGCGAACCCGCGATGACGAGGATGCGTCCGCAGGAGCCCTTGTGCGCATCGAGCGGACGCGGCAGCAGAACCGGCGCCACCGTCACATCGTCAAGGTAGGTCTGGCGGATCGTATCGTCTTCGAGCAAGGCCTTCGGTATGCCAATGTCATCGACGAGCAGTTTTCCCGTCGCCGTTTCGCCTGCGCCAATCATATGCCCGAACTTCGGCAGCCCGAAGGTCACGGTAAGATCCGCGCGAATCGCCTCGGGAGAGGCATTCCCCGTATCCGCCTCGACGCCCGTCGGAATGTCGACGGCGACGACCGGCTTGCCGTGACCGTTGACCATGCGCACGACGCGTGCGGCTGCATCGCGCAGACCGCCTTTGAATCCCGTGCCCAAGATGCCGTCGACAACACCGTCGACGAAGCGCAGCGTCACCTGCAGTTTGTCCCAATCGCGCTCCGTTTCAAGGACGTGTACGACAATGCCCATCTTGACGATGATGTCGCGGTTGAGCGCCGCACTCTTCGTCAGATGCGCAGGACTGCCCACGAGGAATATGCTGATCTGCGCGCCATGGTTCATCAGGTGGCGTGCAGCGACGAAGGCGTCGCCTCCGTTGTTGCCGCTTCCCGCGAGCACGCATATACGCTTGCCCGAAACGCCGCCCAAGTATTCCTCAAAGGCGGCGGCGACTTCGCGTCCCGCATTCTCCATCAGCAGAATCTCCGGCACGCCGTATTCCTCGATGGCTCTCTTGTCGATCTTCTTCATCTCATCTGCCAAAGCGATCTTCATGCTTCTCCCCCTCCAGAATACATTGTGCAACGGCATATTCCCTAGCATGGCTCAAGGAAAGATGTATGTGCCGCACGCCCCTTTCTTCCGCGAGCGCCGCAAAGAACCCGGAAAGATGAACCTCGGGCGCGCCGAGCGCATCGGGCACGATCTCAACGTCCAGCAGCGTTCCTCGGCGCAGTCCCGTGCCAAACGCCTTCAAGACAGCCTCCTTGCCGACCCAGCGTGCTGCATACGAGGCCGCACGCCCTGCACCGCGTCCATCGCAGTAAGAGCGCTCTTCCTGCGTGAAAACGCGCGCAAGGAATGCCTCTTTTCCCATCGCTTTTTCCATGCGCCCGATCTCAACGATGTCCGTGCCGAGTCCCAAAACCATTGCATCACCCCAGTTCGCAATCCCCGTCCATCGCCAAACTGCACGGCGCATCAGACATCCCACAAGAAAAGCCGGCTTTATGCGGAAACAGATAAAGCCAGCTTTCATCCACTATTCTACTGTTCCTGCCGTGCAGGCGCGGGTGCCTGCGGCTGCTCCACATTGCCGGGCGCCGTCGGGCGCATCGGCGTGATGACGGGATTCGTGCCGCCGCCCGAAAGGTTGGGCGAAGCGTCAGGCAGCTCAGGTTTTGCCGTCAATATCTCCGTCGACGAACTGTCGGGATTGAACTGGTACGTCCGAGCGATCAGAACCTCGACGCGGCGGTTCTGCGACCTGCCCTCGTCCGTCTTGTTGTCCGCGATCGGACGATACTCGCTGTAGCCGATGGAGCTGAAACGTGCCGGATTGAGCGACGTATTGCTCGCAAAGAGGAATTTCATGAAATTCAAGGCGCGCTGCGAGCTCAGTTCCCAGTTCGACGGGTAGCGCGCCGTAGCGATCGGCACATTGTCCGTATGACCCGAGATGACGACACGCTCGGGAATCTTCGCGAGAAGGCCTGCGACGACAGGGCCGATCTTCTGCGCCTCGCCTACGAGCTCCGCCGAGCCCGAGGGGAAAAGCGCCTTTTCCTTGATGCGGATCATCAGTCCGTCATCGGTCATCGTCGTGTTCAGCTCACCTTGCAGTCCGTTCTGTTTGATGTAATTGTCAAGCTCCTTCTGCACCTCTTCCAAGGCTTTCGCTTCTTGGATGTAGGCGCTGTTGCCCTTGTCCTCCGTCGCCACGCGTTCCGCATGGCGGCTCTCGCTCGGCCCCATCTGACTGAAGAACGAAGGGCCGCCCGTATTGAAAGCCGCCGTGAACGCCTGCGCCATCTGCGCCATCTTGGACGAGTCCGTGGCAGACATGGCATAGAGGGCGATGAACGTGGCAAGGAGCAGCGTCATGAGGTCGGAATAGGGCAGCAGCCAAGCCTCGCCCGCTTCTTCTTCATGCGGTGCATGCCGCTTCTTTCTCGCCATGCCTTACGCCTCCTTCTTCAACACTTCGCGCTCCGACTGCGGGATGAAGACCATGAGCTTCGCCTCGATGGCCGTCGGCGAATCACCTGCCTGCAGCGACAGGATGCCCTCGACGATCATGCGCTTCTGACCGATTTCAGAATCCGACATGATCTTGAGCTTGTTCGCCCACGGAAGCCAGAGGACGTATGCCGTGTAGATACCGAGAATCGTAGCGACGAACGCGGCCGCGATGGCGTGACCGACGACGTTGACGTCCGACAAGTTACTCAGAGCTGCGATCAGACCGATAACGGCGCCGAGAACGCCGAGCGTAGGCGCGTAGGTACCTGCCTGCATGAGCATCAGGCGACCCAGGGAGTGACGTTCCTGCATGACGGAAATCTCAGCGTCGAGAACGTCGCTGACGAAGTCCGGATCCATGCCGTCGATGACCATGCTAAGACCCGTCTTGAAGAACGGATCGGAGATGTCCTCGACGCGGCTCTCCAGTGCCAGGATGCCTTCGCGACGCGCAATCTGCGAAAGCTCGATGAAAAGCTGCAGAAGCTCGCCCTTCTGATGCGAAGGCGGCGCCTGGAAAGTCATCTTGATCAGCTTCGGCAGCATCTTCATCTCATCCATGCGGAAAGCCGTGAAAAGACAGGCAAACGTGCCGAGGATGATGATCATGAATGCCGCCGGATTGTTCAGCGAACTAATTGGCGCACCCTTGAGGATCATACCGCCGAAGATAGCGATGAGTCCCGACAACAGTCCGATTAGCGTTGATTTTTCCAAAAAAATCCCCCTCTTCCCTAATGGCAGAGACGCAGGGCGTCTCCTGCAACGCCGTCTGCCCACTTGCATCCAGCACCCGCAAACGATGCAGATGATTTTTGCGGCGTCTTCATCCTTGCTTGCGACCGACGAAGTACGTCGGATAGAGCATCTTGGCTGCCCTTCCTCTCGCACGAAGCCCGCTCGACCTGTGCAGGTCATGACCGTCGAAACTTCATGGCAAAAGTGCAGAGCACAATCCACTGCCTAATATATATCGAAACAAATGCAAAAAAAATTCATGACCGGCTAAAGGACTTTGCCACTATTTTTCTTTGAACTTCCGTCCTCGCGAACCTCAAGCTTGTACTTTAGGAACCGCTGATAAACGAAATCTCCTAGATGTACGAAGATGCGGGACGGAATTTATCAGTGATTCCTTTACAGTGTACACTAGATTGGAGTCGCTGTAAAGGAAGATTTTCAAAAAAATTACATCTGTTTTTAATCATAAAAAATAAATTTTTCTTATTGTATCATAGATGATTTTGAAGTATGATAGGTTTAACGAAAATAATTCATTTTTATGGACGACAGGGAATGGGTGGCGATCAAGCATGGAACTAAGACAACTCGAATACTTTCAAATGGCAAGCCGACTAAAAAACATCACGCGCGCCGCTGAAAGGCTTCGCGTATCACAGCCGAACATCACCGTCGCGATCAAGAAGCTTGAGGCGGAACTTGGCATCCAGCTCTTCGACCGCAGTCAGAAACAGCTGTCTTTGACGCCCGAGGGCGCTGTATTTCTGACCCGCATCGAGCTTGCGCTGCGCAACATCCAGGACGCCGTGCTCGAAGTCAACGACTACAAACAGCTGCAGAAAGGCACGATCAAGATCGGCATTCCGTCGATGATCGGCGCCTACCTCTTCCCCAAGATTTTCTCCAGCTTCCAAAAGAAATACTCGCATCTCGACGTCTATCTCTACGAAGAAGGCTCAATGCGCATCCGCGAGCAGCTCGAACGCGATGAGCTGGACTTCGGCATCGTCATCCTCTCCAACGCGGCGGCGAGCCTGCAGACGCTGCCCATGGCGAAGAGCCAGATCGTCGCGTGCCTGCCCGAGCAACACCCCCTTGCCAAAAAAAAGACCATCTCCCTGCACGACATCGAAGACGTGAACCTCATCATGCTCAAGGACGGTTCCTTCCTGCGAAAGCTCATGCTCGACACCTTCAAACAGGAGAGCATCACGCCCGACATCGTGCTCGAATCGAACCAGATCGAGACCATCAAGGGGCTGATTGCAAGCGGCGCGGGCATCGCCTTCCTGCTCGACTTCATCGTCGAGGAGACGCCCGGAATCGTGACGCTGCCCTTCGACAAGCCCGTCTTCGTCGACGTCGGGCTTGCGTGGAAGAAGGATCGCTACGTTTCCAAGGCCGCGCAGGCTTTCATCGACTTCTGCCAGAACACGCTGAAAAAAGAAAAATAAGCGCTTTTAGGCGGCCGCCCCGAAGAGGGCGGTCTTTTTTTCAAAAATTTTATGGGAATTTGCGGGAAATGTGCTACAATGATAGCCGTAAACTCTGACGGACGCGAACCGTATCCGCCCGCCTTGCATGAAGCAACAGGAGGAATCACAATGGCTTACATCAACGAAAACTATCTGAAACTCGCCGGCAGCTATCTCTTCCGCGAGATCGCGCACCGTGTCGCTGACTATAAGGAAAAGAACCCTGCGGCCGACGTCATCTCGCTCGGCATCGGCGACGTGACGCAGCCCCTGCCGCCCGCCTGCATCGCCGCCATGCACAAGGCGGTTGACGAGATGGCTGCAGCCGAGACCTTCCGCGGCTACGGGCCCGAGCAGGGTTACGGCTTCCTCATCGAAAAAATCATAGAAAACAACTTCCCGGGACTCGGCATCGAGTCGGACGAGGTGTTCATTTCTGACGGAGCCAAGAGCGACTGCGGCAACATCCAGGAAATCTTCAGCGAAAAAGCGAAAATCGCCATCACCGACCCCGTCTACCCCGTCTACCTCGACACGAATGTCATGGCGGGACGCACGGGCGCACTGCAGAAAAACGGACACTTCTCGGGGGTTGTCTACCTGCCCTGCACGGCAGAGAACGGCTTCCTGCCCGAGCTGCCCACGGAGCATGTCGACATCATCTATCTTTGCTCGCCGAACAACCCGACGGGCATGGCGATGACGCGCGAGTCTCTCTCCCGATGGGTCGCCTACGCGCGAGAGAACGAGTCTGTCATTCTCTTCGATGCCGCTTATCAGGCCTTCATCACCGAGGACGATCTGCCGCACTCCATCTTCGAGATCGAGGGCGCGAAGGACGTCGCCATCGAATTCCGCTCCTTCTCGAAGACAGCGGGCTTCACGGGCACGCGCTGCGGCTACATCGTGCTGCCGAAGAGCGTGCAGGGCAGGAGCGCCGACGGCACGAAGAAGAGCCTCAACCCGCTCTGGAATCGCCGCCACACGACGAAGTACAACGGCACCTCCTACATCATCCAGCGCGGCGCAGAGGCCATCTTCACACCCGAAGGGAAGCGAGAGACGGCGGCTGCCATCTCCTACTACCTCGAAAACGCCCGACTCATCCGCGAGGGCCTCGAATCCATCGGTCTTGAGGCATACGGCGGCATAAACGCGCCCTACATCTGGCTCAAGACACCGCACGGACTCTCCTCGTGGGACTTCTTCGACCGCCTTCTCACAGGCGCGGACATCGTCGGCACGCCGGGCGCAGGGTTCGGTCCATGCGGCGAAGGATATTTCCGCCTCACGGCTTTCGGCAACCGAGAGAATACGAAGCGAGCGGTCGAGCGCATCAAGGAAAAACTGACGTTCTGACGAGAGGAGAAAGACATGCTCAAACCTCGCCTGCAGGAACTCTGCATCTGCCGTCCCATATTAGAGGATACGCTCATCGGGAAATTCCTGTGCTTTCTGGAAAATCCCGAGAACACTTCGCACGCTTACGATTTCACCGCAGGGCTCATCGAGAAGGCGGAATCGCTCGGTCTCTCCGGAAATATCCTGCGCTCCTATTTTCTCCATGTGCTCGCTCATGTGGAAAACACCTTCGCATGCACGGTGGAACAAGCTTCCGGCAATGTCGGCAAGAGTCTTCGCCGCGCCTTCGTGCGCGATATGGAAATCCTCGCCGATGTCTTTCATGAGCCGCCAAGCGCCATGCTTCCATGCGACCTCCTTGACGACTACGAACCGACGAAGCGCTGCACGAACGAAGCGTCCTCCTTCCTCCACGAACGCATGGCATCTGCGGCATCGGCAGAGGAAGTCTCAGACGCCTTCCTCGATTTTTACCAGCGCTACGGCTGCGGCGAGATTTCGAGCTGCAAGGCGTTCTCCTGGAACGACAAAGAGCACAAGCTTCAAGGCGTCGAGCACTTCGAAGCGCTTCCTCTCACTGACGTCATCGGCTACGACCGCCAGAAGAAGCAGCTGACAGACAATACAGAAGCCTTCCTTGAAGGGCGTCCCGCCAACAACGTCCTTTTGATCGGCGCACGCGGCACGGGCAAGTCCTCCTCCGTCAAGGCTCTCGCTCACGAATACTATGGTCGCGGTCTTCGACTCGTGCAGCTCGCGAAATCGCAGCTCGGCGAACTGCCGCGCATTCTCGCAGCGCTTCGCCGATTTCCCTCCAAGCGCTTCATCCTCTTCCTCGACGACCTCTCGTTCGAGGAATTTGAGACAGAGTACAAGTATCTGAAATCCGCCATCGAAGGCGGCGTCGAGGCGCGTCCCCAAAACGTGCTCATCTACGCGACGTCCAACCGCCGCCACCTCATCAAGGAAAGCTGGCGCGACCGCGATCAGGCGCAGGACGAACTCTATCGTCAGGACAGCGTGAACGAAACCGTCTCTCTTTCCGACCGCTTCGGTCTCATCATCACCTTCCTCGCGCCCGACCAAGAGCAATATCATGCCATCATCGCCCACTACCTTGAAAAAGAGGGCGTCCGTCTCGCCCCCGAAGAGCTTCGCATCCTCGCGCATCGCTGGGAGCTTGAGCACTCCGGACGCAGCGGACGCACGGCGCAGCAATTCGTCGTGCACTATCTAGGACAAATGCGGAAATGAAGAATCCCCCTCGCTTCTCTCAAAAGAGTCGCGAAGGGGATTTTTTCCTGCGGGGCGCACGGAGCAATGCTCCATAGCCTCGGCTTTATCTGCGATCGTAAGTGCAGTAGCCGTTCTCGTCACAGTAGGGGCCGCTCTGTTCGCTGTCGCGATAGTATCTGCTGCCGCAGCAATTATAGCGCTGCACGCCTGTCGTATCTTTCGCCGATGACATCGAAGCCGCAAAAACAGGAGCCGCACTCACCGCAAGCATAGCCAGAAGGGCGGCGCAAAGCATCTTCTTCATGGAATCACCTCCTATTGCCATTATACCATGAAAACATCTTCATTACAAGGGAAGCTATGATGCGCGACAAAACGGGACAGCCTTGCAGCTGTCCCGTTTTGTATATGTATCCTTTTCAGATTCCCGCAGCTTTCTTCAAGGCGTCCGCCTTGTCCGTCTTCTCCCACGGCAGATCGGCATCGGTGCGGCCGAAGTGGCCGTAGGCCGCCGTCTGCTCGTAAATCGGGCGGCGCAGGTCGAGGTTGCTGATGATCGAGGCCGGACGCAGATCGAAGTTCTCGTGCACAAGCCTTTCGATCAGAGCTTCGTCCACTTTGTTCGTGCCGAACGTATCGACCATGATCGATACGGGACGCGCGACGCCGATGGCGTAGGCGAGCTGGATCTCGCAGCGATCGGCGAGTCCTGCGGCGACGACATTCTTCGCCACATAGCGCGCGGCGTAGGCAGCGGAGCGGTCGACCTTCGTGGGATCCTTGCCCGAGAAGGCGCCGCCGCCGTGACGTGCCATGCCGCCGTAGGTATCGACGATGATCTTGCGGCCCGTGAGGCCCGAGTCGCCCTGCGGGCCGCCGATGACGAACTTGCCTGTCGGGTTCACGAAATACTTCGTGTCTGCCGTCAGAAGTTCTGCCGGAATGATGACCTTGATGACCTTTTCAATCATATCCTTGCGGATCGTTGCCAGGTCGACTTCCGGATCGTGCTGCGTGGAGATGACGACGGTATCGACGGCGACGGGCTTGCCGTCCTCATAGCGCACCGTTACCTGCGTCTTGCCGTCGGGGCGCAGGTAGCCGAGTTCGCCGTTCTTACGCACCTCTGCAAGGCGACGTGCCAGACGATGTGCGAGTGCAATCGGCAGCGGCATGAGCTCAGGCGTCTCGTTCGCCGCATAGCCGAACATCATGCCCTGATCGCCCGCGCCGATGGAGTCGGCGACATCGGACTCACCTTCCTTCGCCTCAAGCGCCTTGTCAACACCGAGTGCGATATCGGCAGACTGCTCATCGAGCGATACGAGAATGCCGCACGTCGCTGCATCGAAGCCATACTTCGCACGCGTGTAGCCGATCTTCTCCACAGTCTTGCGGATGATGTGCGGGATGTCGATGTAGCACGAAGTCGAGATCTCGCCGACGACATGCACCTGTCCCGTCGTCACCAATGTCTCGCACGCCACGCGCCCCTGCGGATCTTTTGCAAGGATCGCATCGAGAATGGCGTCAGAAATCTGATCGGCCATCTTGTCGGGATGACCTTCCGTCACCGACTCGGAAGTGAACAACATCGTTTTGCTCATGGTATGCTCCATTCCGCCGCTGTCGCCTGCAGCAAATATCTGGAAAAGCAAGGTGCGACCTTCCCTGCCCGGCGGCCTCAAAGCGCCGCTTTCATGAGATCGTCCGCGAAACGTCTTCGGCAGAAGCCGATTCGCAGCATACATCATCCATCAAAAAAGACTCTCTTCCTACGAAAAGAGAGTCTTCCTTCGCTCCCATCTCATAGGCAATACCTATAGGAATTGGCACCTTTTTGGCCTACGCCAACGGTTGCCGCAGTTTCATAGGGCCAGTCCCTCCACTGCTCTTGATGAGTGATATTCGATTCGGCTTTATTATACGAGAAAATATTTCAATTGTCAACTATTTTTGTAGGGATTCGATGCGGTCGAGGAGAACCTCTGCCACTTTTTGCTTGCTCATCAAAGGAACTTCCTCGACGGAGCCGTCACGCGCCACGATCTTCACGAGATTCGTCTCCGTATTGAATCCCGCGTCGGGGCATGTCACATCGTTCGCCACGATGAGGTCAAGATTCTTCTTTTGGAGCTTCGCCTTCGCATAGTCGAGGAGATTCTGCGTCTCTGCCGCAAACCCCACAAGGATCTGCTTCTCCTTTTTTCGGCCGCCCAGTTCCAGCAAAATATCGGGATTCTTCTCCAAGACAAGCGTGAGTTCAGCGTCGTTCTTCTTGATCTTCTGCACTTGCCGCGTCTTCGGGCGATAGTCGGCGACGGCGGCCGCCTTGATGACGATCGCAGCGTCCTCGGCTTCCTGCAGCACGGCATCGCGCATGGCGAGCGCCGATTCCGTACGCAGGACGCGCACACCGTCGGGATCGGCGAGCGCGACGGTGCCGCCCGCGACGAGCACGACGTCAGCGCCGCGCCGCGCCGCCTCCTGCGCGATGGCATAACCCATCTTGCCGCTCGAACGATTGCCGATGAAGCGTACGGGATCGATGGCTTCAAGCGTGCCGCCCGCCGTCACGAGCACTTTCTTGCCGGCGAGCGTCTTGCCGCGCGCGCCCGCTTCTTCCAGCTCGCGCACGATGTCCTGAGGCTCAGGCAGACGCCCGACGCCCGAGACGCCACAAGCCAAGTATCCCGCTGCCGGCTCGATCTTATGCCAGCCACGCGCTTGGAGCTTTGCCATATTTTCCTGCGTCACGGGATTTTCATACATCGCGCTGTTCATCGCCGGAGCGAAGAAGATCGGCGATGTGACAGCAAGCAGCGTCGTCGTCAGCATGTCGTCGGCTATGCCCGCCGCCGCCTTGGCAATGATGTTCGCCGTAGCGGGCGCGATGAGCACAAGATCCGCCAGACGCGCCAGAGCGATATGTTCGACGTTCCAATGCGCAGGCTCTTCCCACATGTCGAGCGACACGGGCTGTCCCGTAATCTCGCGGAAGGTCAGCGGCGTGACAAAACAGGCGGCCTCCTTCGTCATGACGACGTGAACCTCCGCCCCTTTCTTGCGCAGGCGGCTCGCAATCTCCACCGCCTTGTAGGCGGCGATGCCGCCCGTGACGCCCAGAAGGATCTTCTTGTCCGCAAGAATCATTACTTTATGCCGCCTTTGCTGCGTCGATAAAGGATGTCGCCTTCAGAAATCTCCTCCAGAGCAATCGTCACATCTTTCGAGGACTTCGCCACCACCTTCGGCTCATCGCCGCTCAAAAGCTGACGCGCACGCTTCGCCGCCAAGACGACGAGTGTGTAGCGGCTGTCGACTACCTCCAAGAGTTTGTTGATCGAAGGATCTGCCATGCTCATATCGGATCTTCCCTTCCCTTTTCTATTTCGTCAAAAAGCTCTCCATTGCGTGCGACAAGGCGCCTCTCCGCCGCAAGGATGGCGCAGACGGAATCGACCGCGCCATCGACCTCGTCGTTCGTGACGACGTACTTGTAGCACTTTCCCGCTTCAATCTCATCGATCGCCGCAGCGAGGCGCTTCTGCAAGACGTCCTCCGTCTCCGTGTCGCGCCCGCGGATGCGCCTTTCCAGCTCGGCGAGCGACGGCGGCAAGATGAAGACGTAGACGCCCTCAGGAAACTTCTCGCGCACCTTCATCGCGCCCTGCGTGTCGATCTCAAGCAAGATATCCTCGCCCGCCGCGAGCTTTTCCTCCACCTTTTTCAATGGCGTTCCGTAATAATTGTCGTAGACCTTTGCCCATTCGAGCAATTCGTCCTTTTCGATCATTTTCTCGAACGCCTCGACCGAGAGGAAATAGTAGCTCTCGCCGTCGACCTCGCCCGCACGCGGCTTTCGCGTCGTAGCGGAAACGGAGTAGGCAAGCGGCGTCTTTTCCAAGAGCGCCTGACAGATCGTGCCCTTGCCCGCACCCGACGGGCCGGAAACGACGACCAAAAGTCCTTTTCTCATTTTCCGTCCTCTCTTTCTTTCGTTTCCGGAGTGTCTGACTCAAGAACGCGATGCGCCACGGTCTCCGGCTGCACGGCAGAAAGAATCACATGATCACTGTCCATGATGGCAACGGCGCGCGTCCGTCTGCCGTAAGTGGCGTCAATGAGCCTGCCGCCGTCGCGCGCCTCCTGAATGATGCGCTTGATCGGCGCCGATTCAGGGCTGACGATCGCCACGACGCGGTTCGCCGAAACGATGTTGCCAAACCCGATATTGATGAGCTTGATGTCCATATTGACCCCTCACTCGATGTTTTGCACCTGCTCGCGCAGCTTCTCGACCTCACTCTTGATCTCGACGACAAGTTTCGCCGCCTGCGTGAAGTTCGCCTTCGCGCCAATCGTGTTCGTCTCGCGATTGATCTCCTGAATCAGAAAGTCGAGCTTCCTGCCGATGGGCGCTTCCTCCACCTCGATCGTCTCACGGAACTGGGCGATGTGGCTCTTGAGGCGCACGACCTCTTCATTGTAGCTGATGCGGTCAGCGTAGAGCACCGTTTCCTGCAGGATGCGCATCTCATCAATTCCCTGTCCCTTGAGCATCTCGCTGAGGACGTTCCTCAGGTGCGTGCGGTAGCGCTCGACGATCTCCGGCTCGAAGGCCGAGAGTTTTTCGATTGCCTCGGCAAGGAAATCGAGGCGCGGCTCAAAGTCGAGGCGCGTATGCTCGCCCTCCTTCTTTCGCATTTGGGCGAAATGCTCCAAAGCGTTTTCCAAGGCGTCAAAGACGAGTTCGCGGGCGTCAAGCACATCGCGGCTCTCCTCGTGCACGCGCAGGACGTCGGGATACAAGGCTATTTTACATACATCGGCGGGCGGTGTCAAATGCAGGAAATCGCCAAGTTCGTAAAGCGCCGTCTGATAGGCGCGTGCCAAGTTCTTGTCAACGACGATGGTCGCTTCCTTTTCGCGCTTGTCATGAAAGGCGATGTTCACATCGATCTTGCCGCGCGCCGAGAATTTCTTGATGACATGGCGCATATCGTTCTCAAAGACATTGAGAGCGCGCGGCATGGAAAACGATATGTCCAGATACCGCTGATTGACCGATTTCACTTCCACATGAACCTTGTAATCCTCGTTCTCCCGGCCCGCCGCGCCGAACCCCGTCATGCTCTTCATTCCAACAGCCCCCCATTCCTGCTCATTCAGGGAACCGCCAATCTCATCAGCGTTTCCTTCATTTTGTTACATCATGGTATTCTACCACACTTTTCGCCTCTTCGACAAGGCTTTATGCCTCCGTACGGTCGACGGGTACGGCATGAAGCAGGAGGTCGGGATTGTTCTCCGTGATCCAGCCGAGCGCCCATTCGTTGCTCACGAGCAGCACGGGATTGCCCCGGCGGTCGCGCACAAACATGCCGCGGTCTGCGCCGCGCAGGGTTGCGGGCGTGATTTCGCGCCCATCGGCGAATGTCATCCAACGCGCGACCTCGTAGGGCTGCATCTGCAGCACGATATCGACATTGTACTCGTTCTTCAGACGGTATTCGAGCACTTCAAACTGCAGCGTGCCGACCGTGCCGACGATGTATGCGTCCGCGCCCGCGCCCTCCTGCATGAAAAGCTGGATCGCGCCCTCCTGCGTGAGCTGCTCGACGCCCTTGACGAACTGCTTGCGCTTCATCGTGTCCTTCGCCGAGACGCGTGCAAACTTCTCGGGCGGAAACACGGGAAAATCTTCGTACTTGAACTTGTGCGAGGCGTCCGTCAGCGTATCGCCGATCGAGAAGATGCCGGGATCGAAAAGCCCCACGATGTCGCCCGGAAATGCCTCGTCGATGATCTGCCGATCCTGCGCGAGGAACTGCTGCGGCTGCGCGAGCTTGATCAGCTTGCCGCTCTTTTCGTGCCAGACGCTCATGTTGCGCTCGAACGCGCCCGACACAATGCGAATGAAGGCGAGGCGATCGCGATGCGCGGGATTCATGTTCGCCTGGATCTTGAAGACGAAAGCCGAGAAGCGCTCGTCCGTCGGCTCGATGACGCCGTCGGATGAAGCGCGCGGCGCAGGCGCGGGTGCGAGTCGCAGATACTCCTCCAGAAAATTCTTGACGCCGAAATTCGTCATGGCAGAACCGAAGAACGTCGGCGTCAATTCGCCGCGATCGACCTTCCCGCGGTCGAAGTCCTCGCCCGCCGCATCGAGAAGCTCGATGTCATCGGCGAGCGTCCGGCACTCCTCTTCCGTCAGCTGCGCCATGAAAGCCTCGTCGTCAATCGAGCCGCAGACGGAGACGCGTTCCGTCTGCCCGTGGCTCGCATCGGCGGCAAAAAGCTCGACCTCGCGCTTCGCGCGATCGTAGACGCCCTTGTAATTGCCATCCGTACCGACCGGCCAATTCATCGGATAAGAGCGAATGCCCAGCACATCTTCCAGCTCCGCCATGAGGTCGAGCGGCGCCTTGCCGAAGCGGTCGAGCTTGTTGACGAAGGTGAAGATTGGAATATGGCGCTCACGGCAGACCTTGAAAAGCTTCTTCGTCTGCGCCTCGACGCCCTTCGCCACATCGAGGATCATGACGGCGCTGTCGACCGCCATCAGCGTGCGGTACGTATCCTCGCTGAAATCCTGATGCCCGGGCGTATCGAGGATGTTGATGCGGCAGCCCGCGTAGTCGAACTGCAGCACGCTCGACGTGACGGAAATGCCGCGCTGCTTCTCGATCTCCATCCAATCGGACACGGCGTGGCGCTGCGTCTTGCGCGACTTGATCGATCCTGCGAGGTGGATTGCCCCACCGTAGAGCAGGAGCTTCTCCGTCAGCGTCGTCTTGCCCGCGTCCGGGTGCGAAATGATGGCGAACGTGCGCCTTTTCTCTATTTCCTTCTTCAATTCTTCCTGCGACAAAATACATCCTCCCACACCGTTATATTTGAAAAAAGACTGCCGCAGAATCTCTGCAGCAGTCCTAAGGAATCACCGAAAACCTGTGCTTCCTTTACCTATCGTTTTGGAGGCGACACCCAGAATCGAACTGGGGAATGAGGGTTTTGCAGACCCCTGCCTTACCGCTTGGCTATGTCGCCGTATGGAGCGGAAAACGAGGCTCGAACTCGCGACCCCCACCTTGGCAAGGTGGTGCTCTACCACTGAGCTACTTCCGCATGAAGTGGCGACCCGAAGGGGACTTGAACCCCTGACCTCCGCCGTGACAGGGCGGCATTCTAACCAACTAAACTACCGGGCCATCCATCGCCTTCCGTAAGGTCGGCAACAGATACTATTATACAGAGCGATGGGGGGCTTGTCAAGGAATCTGAAAGAAATATTTCAACCTTCCGCTTCCCGTGAGTGCATAAGACAAGAGCGCACTCCCCAGAAATCGGGAAGTGCGCTCCTTCTATCTTGGGACGATGGCGAAGAATTCGCCGTCGTTCCTTTTTTTAGTTGTTGAAGATATTCCTCAGCGCCTGCTTGTTGACGTCGCGGTTGAGCTGTGCGAGGTGCTTCGTGAGCTTGATCTCCTTCGGGCAGGCCTTCTCACAGTTCTGGCTGTTGCCGCAGCTCGTGATGCCGCCCTTGCCCATGAGGGCTTCGAGGCGCTTCGGCTCGTCGAACTTGCCCATCGGATGAAGGTTGAAGAGAAGCGTCTGCACCGTAGGCGAAGGTCCGATGAAGTCGGACTGCGGGCCGACGTTCGGGCACGCCTCAAGGCAGCAGCCGCACGTCATGCAGTGCGAGATCTCGTACGTCGTCTCCGCCGTGTAAGGATTCTGCAGCGGAGCATCGGGGTTGTCCCAAGAGCCGTCGATCTCGATCCAGCCATGGATGCGCTTCAGGCTCTCGAACATGACGGAGCGATCGATGAGGAGGTCGCGGATGACGGGGAAGGTGCGTGCCGGCGCGAGCGTGATCGGCTGCTCAAGCTCGTCGATGAGCGAGCAGCAGGCCTGACGCGCCTTGCCGTTGATGACCATCATGCAGGCGCCGCAGACCTTCTCCAGGCAGTTGCACTCCCAGTTGACGGGTGCGACCGTCTTGCCGTCGACCGTCACAGGGTTCTTCTGGATCTCCATCAGAGCCGCGACGACGTTGAGGCCGGGACGATAGTCGACATCAAATTCCTGCTTGTAGGGGCTGGCGTCAGGGCCATCCTGGCGCTCTATGATGAATCTTACTTTCTTCTGTTCTGCCATTTGCTATCTCCTCCTCTTACTCTTTCTTCGCTACCGCGTAGTTACGCGCACGCGGCTTGATGAGCGAATGATCGAACTCGTCGTAGCTGACGATCGGCTCTTCCGTCTTCGGGTCGTAGTCGACGATGGAGATGCGCATGAAGTTCTTGTCGTCACGCGGCATGAAGACGAGCTCGTCGCCGTCCATCATGCGCTTGCCGTTCGCGTCGAGGGCAATCTTGGCATGAGCGCCGCGGCTCTCGTCGCGGCAGCGAGCCGCCTTCGTGATGCACATCGCGTAGAGGATCATATTGCGCAGCTGGCGCACGAACATGGCTTCCTGGTTCGCCCAATGACCGCGATCCGTCAGGCCGATGTTGTCCCAGCGCTTGAGGATTCCCTTGAGCTCCACGAGGCACTGGTCAAGGCCGTTGTTGTCGCGCTCGATGGAAACATACTTGTACATGAGATCGCCAAGCTCGTGGTGGAGTTTGTGTGCGTTCTCAGGACCGTCCATCTTGAGGATGCCTTCGAACTGGTCGACGACTTCCTGACGCGCCTTGTCAAGCTCCGCCTGCGTGAGGGCGTCGCCAAGCTCGCCGGCCTTCGCCATGCGCATGGCTTCAGGACCGGATACCGTGCCGGAGTAAGCGGCGGAAAGGAGCGAGTTCGCGCCGAGGCGGTTCGCGCCGTGGTACTGGTAGTCGCACTCGCCCGAGGCCATGAGCCCCTTGATGTTCGTGTGGTGCAGGCGATCGACCCAAATGCCGCCCATCGAATAGTGGACGGACGGGAAGATCTCCATCGGCACCTTGCGCGGATCTTTTCCGACGAAGTCCATGTAGATTTCGAGGATACCGCCGAGCTTGCGCTCCAAGTAGTGCGGATCGATGTGGGAAAGGTCGAGGTAGACGCGGTTCTCGCCGTTGATGCCCAGACCCATGTGCACGCAGACCTTGAAGATGGCGCGCGAGGCGACGTCGCGTGGCACGAGGTTGCCGTATGCCGGATACATGTCCTCAAGGAAGTACCAGGGCTTGCCGTCGCGATAGACCCAGACGCGTCCGCCTTCACCGCGGCATGCCTCGCTCATCAGACGGTTCTTGTCAGAACCCGGAATCGCCGTCGGATGAATCTGGATGAACTCGGGGTTGCCGATGTGTGCGCCCTGCTGATAGACAGCGGAAACGGCCGAGCCGTTGCAGATCGTCGAAGCCGTGCAGCGGCCGAACACCTGGCCGGGGCCGCCCGTCGCGAGGATGACGACGTCGGCGGGGAACGCCTTGATCTCCATCGAGTTCATGTTCTGCGCGACGATGCCGCGGCAGATGCCGTCCTTGTTCTTGATGATGCGGATGAATTCCCAGAACTCATACTTCTTGACGCCGCCCTTGACTTCCCAACGGCGAACCTGCTCGTCGAGCGCATAGAGGAGCTGCTGACCCGTCGTCGAGCCGGCGAAACAGGTGCGCTTGTTCTTCTGACCGCCGAAGTTGCGGAGGTCAAGGTTGCCTTCCGGCGTGCGCGTGAAGGGAACGCCCATGCGGTCGAACATCTTGATGAGCTTCGGCGCTGCCTCGACCATGCCCTTGACCGCGACCTGATCGGCGAGGAAGTCGCCGCCGTAGACCGTATCATCGAAGTGCTCGTAAACGCTGTCATGCTCGCCCTTCGAGTCCATGCAGGCGTTGATGCCGCCCTGCGCACACAGCGAGTGGGAGCGCTTCACGGGGCAGTAGGAAAACAGGTCGACTTCGCCGCCGAGCTCACAGACCTTGATGGCCGCCATGAGACCCGAGAGACCGCCGCCTACAATAATGATTTTTTTCTTTTCAGCCATGTAGGTTCTCTCCTTATCTATACATCACAAACAATCGATCAATGCATGGGAACGAAGTAGCTCACCATGAAGGCAATCGTCACGAGGCTCAGAGCCGCGCAGAGCATCATGGAGAGAAGTCCCGCCGTCTTCTGGGCGCGAGGGCCCTTGACGACGCCCCACGTCATGAGGAAGGTCGCGATGCCGTTCGTGAAATGGAAGATCGCCGCGAGCATGCCGATGAGGTAGAGGACGAAGACGATCGGGCTGCTCGTGACGTAGCTCTGGATCAGCTCGTAGGTGATCGGCGTGCCGAGGACACCCTTGACATAACAGCGCAGGTAGCCGACGTGCCATACGAGGAAGACGAGCAGGAACCATGCCGTCCAGCGCTGGAAAGCGAAGTTCCAGTTGTTGAGGTAGCCGTACTTCGTCGGGTTGTTCTTCGCCTGCATGCAGATGTAGATGCCATAGATCGCATGGAAGAGGAACGGGATGGCGACAGCGCCGATCTCAAGTCCGAGGAAGATCGGCTTCGGGATCAGCTCCATCATGGCGAGCTTGCCGTTCAGCGCTTCAGCGCCGCCCAGAGCCGAAGCATTGGTGAGGATGTGCTCCATGAGGAATCCTCCGAGTGCCAGCAAGCCGACCAGAGAATGCAGGCGGCGGGCGTAAAAAGTTGTGTTAATCATTCTATACCTCCTATAAATTCTTTGCGCCCCGCATCATGCGGGGGGCGGATTGCAGGAAGCGCCTGTTCAGCGCTTCCATGAAAGCGCCAAGGGGCGGCGCTTCCTATAACTTACGATACGGCGCCTGGCCGATCTCGTAGAAGTTATTTCCCTCGCAGTCGATGCCGACGATCGCCGGGAAGTCGACGACGGTCAGACGTGCCACAGCCTCCGGGCCGAGTTCCGGATAGGCGAGCACTTCGTACTTCTTGACGGACTTGGCGATCAGTGCCGCCGCGCCGCCGACGGCGACGAAGTACGTCACGCCGTTCTTCTTCATCGACTCGATGACCTTCGGGTCGCGCGATCCCTTGCCGATCATGCCCGTGATGCCCTGCTCAAGCATCGTCGGCGTGTAGGCGTCCATGCGGCCTGCCGTCGTCGGGCCGCACGAGCCGATCGGATCGCCGGGCTTTGCGGGCGTAGGTCCGAGGTAGTAGACGATTTCATTCTTCCATTCCACGGGGAGTTTCTCGCCGCGCGCCAGAGCCTCGCACATGACCTTGTGCGCCGCATCGCGCGCGCTGATGATCGTGCCCGTGATGAGCACGCTGTCACCCGCCTTGAGCTTCTTGGACTGCTCCACGGTGAACGGTGTTTCGATACGAATCTTTTCAGCCATTTTTCTTATCCTCCCATCCCGAGCAATTAAAGGACGCGATCCTTGTGGCGCATCGCATGACAGCAGATCGTGACGGCCACGGGCAGTCCCGCGATGTGCGTCGGGCCCCATTCGACGTTGACGGCGAGAGCCGATACGGAGCCGCCTAGCTGAGGGCCGATGCCCGTCTTGTTGATCATCTCAAGAAGCTCGCCTTCAAGCTTCGCGTACTCGGGCATGGGGTTGCGCTCGTTGATGGAGCGCACGAGCGCCTTCTTCGAATAGTAGGCCGCGCGGTCCATCGTGCCGCCGATGCCGACGCCGACGACCATAGGAGGACAGGGGTTGCAGCTTGCGTGCAGGATGATGTCGAGCACGGCCTTCTTGACGCCTTCGACACCATCCGCAGGAACGAGCATCTTGACGCCCGACTTGTTCTCGCTGCCGAAGCCCTTGGGGCCGACCGTAATCTTGAGCTTATCGCCCGGCACGATGCTCGTGTAGATGACGGCAGGCGTGTTGTTCTGCGTGTTCTTGCGGTTGAACAGCGGCTCGGCGACGACGGACTTTCTGAGATACCCTTCCGTATAGCCCTTGGCGACACCGGCGTTGACCGCCTCTTCGAGATCGCCGCCTGCGATGTGCAGATCCTGACCGATCTCAAGGAAGACGATCGTCATGCCGGTGTCCTGACAGATGGGGCGATCCTCGGCCTTGGCGATCTCCGCATTGCGGATGATCTGGTCGAGCACGTCGCGCCCTACCGGCGACTCCTCTGCCTCGCGTCCGCGCTTCAAAGCCTCGTAGACGTCGTCCGGCAGATAGTAGGCAGCCTCTTTGCACATCTCGGCAACGGCTTCCGTAATCTGTTTCGCTTCGATTGTACGCAAGATAAACCCTCCCATAAGAAATTGTAATACTCACATAGCTCCATCATATCATATTTTCATCGCACATTCAACACCGAAACCCTTGTGTTTCTTGAGTTTCTGCAGAGAAAAAGATGAATCCCGTTCGCTTTTTTGCACGTCGAAAACCGGCGAAAAAGCGAACGGAACTCTCTCCCGATATTCCTTTCGCACGCTTACCGACAAGCCTTCTGCCGTCAAGCTCTTCCCAAACGGATGAGTTCGACCTGCGGCGGCTTCCCCGCCTCAAGGTCGGCGAGCATGAAGGAAGGCCGCGCCTCATCGCGCGGGCGCGCCACGCTGCCGGGGTTGAGGACATGAACATCTCCCGCAACTTCCTGCGCCACATGCGTATGACCGTAGACGGCGATGTCCGCCTGCGCCTCCTTCGCCGCTGCCACCAGCATTTCAAGCGTCGAGCGCACGCCGTAGATGTGACCGTGCGTGAGGAAAATGCGATGCCCTGCCGCCTCGACGACGATCTCGTCGGGCGTCCTGCCGTCGGGCCAGTCCGTGTTGCCCGCGACGTTTTCCACACGCACCGCCGAGACGAGCGCGAGGTACGCCGCATCGGGAGCGCAGTCTCCCGCATGAAGCCAGAGGTCGACCTTGCCCGCACGTTCCACGGCGCGGTCGATCGCACGGCGGTCGCCGTGGCTGTCGCTCATAATGCCAATCTTCATGTGAGACGCTCCTTCATCTGCGCCGCCATGAGGCGAAGCGCCGCGCCGCGATGGCTGACCGCCTGCTTTTCAGAAACCGTCAGTTCCGCCAGCGACTTGCCGCTCGCGAGGTAGAAGTACGGGTCATAGCCGAAACCGCCCGCACCGCGAGACTCTTGACGCACGCGCCCGACGCACGTCCCTTCGGAGATAAGTTCCGTACCGTCCGCATCGTGCAGGACAAGCACGCAGCGAAAGGCGGCGGCGGATTCGACAGCACCCCTCTTTTGAAGCTCTGCCACGAGCTTCTCGTTGTTCGCCGCATCATCGTGCCGCCCTGAATAACGCGCCGAGTGAACGCCCGGCGCACCGCCCAGAACTTCGACCTCAAGCCCCGAGTCGTCGGCGAGGCACGCGCATCCCGTCCTTTCTGCATAAAAGCGCGCCTTGATGCGCGCGTTCCCCTCGAAGGTGTCTGCATCTTCGACCGCCTCAGGCAAAGAGCCGAACTCCTTGAGCGTCAGAAGCTCCACAGGGAGCTTTTGAAAAGCTGCAAGGATTTCCTTCACCTTGCCTTCATTCTTCGTAGCGACTACGATCTTCTTCATCCGATTCGCCCCACTTTCCAGACGAGCTCACCGCCGAGCGCGTCCTTTTGTCTTGCAATCAATTCGTCAACGCCCTTTTCCGCCAGCGCGAGGAGATCCGCCATCTCCCTGCGCGAGAAGGGGCGCCCCTCGCCCGTGCCCTGCACCTCGACGAAGTCGTAAGCGCCCGTCATCACGACGTTCATATCGACGAGCGCCGTGCTGTCCTCCTCGTAGCAAAGGTCGAGGATCGGCTCGCCGTCCTGTGCGAGACCAACGCTGACCGCCGCGAGGAAATCTTTGACAGGAAACGTCTTGCCCTTCTCATAGAAGCTCGCACATGCCTCTACGAGCGCGACGAAAGCGCCCGTGATCGCCGCCGTACGCGTGCCGCCGTCCGCCTCGATGACGTCACAGTCCAAGGCGATCGTGCGCTCGCCGAGCGCCGCAAGGTCGACGACGGAGCGCAGCGAGCGGCCGATGAGCCGCTGGATCTCCTGCGTGCGCCCCGACTGGCGGCCTTGGCAGGCCTCGCGCGGCGTGCGCGTCGAAGTCGCACTCGGCAAGAGCGCGTACTCCGCCTTGATCCATCCCGTGCCCGTGCCGCGCAGAAAGTACGGCACGCGATCTTCGACGGACGCAGCGCAGATGACGCGCGTGCGCCCCATCTCGATGAGCACCGAACCCGCCGGCCCCTTTTGGAAGCCGCGCATCATCTTCAAGGGACGCAGCGCATCAGCGGCACGTCCGCGTATTCTTTGCATAGCGCATGTTCCTCTCCTCTCACTTGAAAAGGGCAGGGCGTCAAGCCCTGCCCCAACTCAGTCTCAGCCTTCCTGATACTGCCGGAAGTTCTTTATGATGCAGATCGGCGTCTTCTGCGAAGCGTTGCCGAACGGGTTGTCGATGAGGAGCTTCGCGACGAGATCGCCCTTCGTGCCGTCCGTCACGCCGACGATGCGCGAGCGCTTGAGATCGTTGACGTCGGCGATGACAGCGCCGAAGCAGCCGAGCCTCTCTTTGAGCCGCGCGACAACGTCCTCCGGGTCGCGCGGCCCGTAGACGATATGCTTGTCGAAAGGCGGCATCGTGCCCGTCACATCGTCGATGAGCGCCGTCTGCTCGCCGCCCCATTTATAAAAAAGGCCGCTCTTTCCCACGATCTTGCCCAAGAATCCCGCGAAGAGCGCGGCGGCGACGCGCCACTTGCCCTCGACGTTCATCAAGGACTGCATGCCGTGCGGGCTCGCGAGGCTGCCGATGTCCGGGATGAAGCGGCAGCAGAACTGCGCGACGCGAGAAATCTTCAGATCCTCGGGGCGCACGATGCGCCCCTGCGTGATGGCGACGACGCTCTCCGCCACAGAAATCACGTCGTCCTTGCCGATCTTGCCGCGCGTATACTTCTCCACGCAGTCAATGATGTCATCCCTGTCCGTCAGAATGCGCGTGGGAACGGGCAGAATCTCTACGTTCTCTTTCATGTTCGCCCCTCCTCAATCGTCCGCCGGCGTCACGCCGACGAGCGCGGCGACCTCCGCCGCACGCACGGGAATCGTCACTTTCGAATAACGCCACGGCCGTCTGCCCGTTTCCTGGTAAATGAGTTCCGCCGGGAAATCGACCATGTGCGCGGCCGCCTCCTTGATGCTCCTGCCCTTTCGCGCCGTAAGCGTCACATACGCCTTGACGAAGATGCTTTTACCCGCTTCGATGAGCACCGCCTCGAAGTAATCGTCCTCGCGCGGTGCGCCCTCCCGCTCGGCTCTGCCGCGCACTTCAAGTCCGTCGTACTGCTCGTAGGGCACGAGCGGACGCACAAGGGCGTCCATGATCGTGCCGACCTGCTTGCCGACATTGGCAAACTCCAGCTTCGTGACGAGCGTCACGCTTTTTTCATCCTGCGCCGTTACTTCGAGGGGCGTGCGCTCCGTAAGCTTCACGACGACCTCTTCCGTACCCTCCTTGACAAAGAAGAGTTTCACCGCGATGATGCAAAGGAAAATCGCGGCGAGAACAACACCGACTGCAATATACAACTTTCAAGACCTCCCAAAGCTTCCCAGCAAACGTTCAGGTATTTCCTGCGCCCATTGGCGCATCCTCCGAGAACGCAGCATGAAGCTTTTCATAAAACTCTGCAGGCAGTTTCGTGATGCGTCCCGTCTCTCGGCTCGTGAAGACGTTCTGCGTATGGCCGAGCACGAGCAATGCGTCGTCCGCCGCGCGCCGCACCTCATAGTCGAACGCCATCTTAACCTTCGTCAGCGCCGTCGGGCGCGTGACGATGGCGAGTTCATCATCAAACTTTCCCGAGGCGACGAATTTCGCACTGACGTCGGTCAGCGGAAAGACGTAGCCCGCTTCCATCAAATCTCCGAGCGTGATGCCGAGCGCGCGCAGGAACTCGACCCTGCCGATCTCGAACCAGCGGATGTAGTTCGCATGATGCACGACACCCATGGCATCCGTGTCGTAGAAATTCACACGATGGTATGCCTTGACCTCCATGACGCTCTCCATCAGCGGAACAGGTGGCTGACCGAACGATGCTCCTGTATGCTGATGAGCACGTCGCCGATGGCATCCGCCATCGTGAGCACGACGATCTTGTCCGACTTCTTGTCACCCAAGGGGATCGTATCCGTCACGATGAGCTGCTTGAGCACCGAAGCGTTGATGCGCTCGATGGCGGGCTCGGTCAGAACCGCATGCGAACACGCAGCGTAGACCTCTTTCGCACCAAGGTTTGCAAGTGCCTTCGCCCCCTCGCAAAGAGAGCCTGCCGTGTCGACGATGTCGTCGATGAGAATTGCCGTCTTGCCCTCGACGTCGCCAATGAGGTTCATGACCTCTGCGACGCCGGGCTCCGGGCGGCGTTTCTCAATGATGGCGATCGGCGCGTGCAGGCGATCGGCGAGCTTTCTCGTGCGCGTGACGCCGCCGAGGTCAGGCGAGACGACGACGACGTTGTCGAGGCTGCGATCCTTGAGATATGAAGCGAGGACGGGCGCCGCGCCGAGGTGGTCGACGGGGATGTCGAAGAAGCCCTGGATCTGCCCCGCATGGAGGTCGACCGTCACGACGCGCGAGACGCCCGCCGTCTCCATGAGGTTCGCAACGAGCTTCGCCGAGATCGGCTCGCGCCCGCGCGTCTTGCGATCCTGGCGCGCGTAGGCGTAGTACGGCACGACGGCCGTGATGCTGTGCGCCGAAGCCCTCTTGCAGGCATCCGTCATGATGAGGAGTTCCATGAGATTGTCATTGACCGGCTGCGAGGTCGGTTGAATGATGAAGATGTCCTTGCCGCGAATGCTCTCGCTGATCATCACCTGCGTCTCGCCGTTGTTGAAATGACCGACGTATGCATCGCAAAGCGGCACGCCGATGTGCGATGCGATCTTCTTCGCGAGCTCGGGGTTGGCGTTGCCCGTCATGATGCATAGGTTGTCAAGGTTCGTCATTTTCCAGTAGCCTCCATTTCTTCTTTGCGCTTGTCCGCCCAGCCCGTGATATTCTTCTGGTGGGCGCGCGCGATGGCGAGATCGCCTGCGGGGATGTCCTTCGTGATCGTCGACCCTGCGCCGATGTAGGCGCCGTCGCCGACGCTGACGGGTGCGACGAGGTTCGAGTTGCAGCCGACGAAAGCGCCGTCGCCGACCTTCGTTCGGAACTTCCGCCTGCCGTCGTAATTGACCGTGATCGTGCCGCAGCCCATGTTGACGCCCGCACCGATGTCGGAGTCGCCGATATACGAGAGATGCGGCAGCTTCGTTCCCTCACCGACGACGGAGTTCTTGACCTCGACGAAATTGCCGATCTTGACGTGCGCGGCGATTTTCGTCGCGGGGCGAAGATGAACGTACGGGCCAAGCGTCGCACCGTCGGCGATTTCGCATTCATGCGCATAGCAGAAATGCGCCGTGACATGGGCGCCGACCTTCACGTCCTGAAAGCGCGAATTCGGGCCGATCTCGCAGCCCTCGCCGATGACCGTCGCGCCCTCAAGCCACGTGCCCGGATAGATCACGGTGTCGCGGCCGACGATGACATCGACGTCGATATAGGTCGTATCGGGATCCATGAGCGTCACGCCCTCTGCCATCAGCGCCTCATTCTTGCGGCGGCGCAGGATCTTCTCCGAGGCGGCGAGCTGGGCACGCGAGTTGACGCCGAGCGTTTCCTCGTAGTCGTCAGCCGTGGCGGCGAAGATTTTCTCGCCCTTCTTTCGGAGGATTTCCAGCACGTCAGGCAGATAGTACTCGCCCTGCGCATTGTCATTTTTGACCTCGTGCAAGGCGGCGAAAAGGTCGGGCGCTTCAAAGCAATAGATGCCCGAATTGACCTCGCGCACGGTGCGCTCCTCCTCCGTCGCGTCCTTGTGCTCGACGATTCTTTCCACCGTGCCGTCTGCGGCGCGGATGATGCGGCCATATCCCGTCGCATCGGGCATGACGGCGGTCAGAACGGTCGCCTTCGCGCCCGATGCCGCGTGTTCTTTCGCGAGCTTCTTGAGGAGCTTCCCCGTCAGGAGCGGCGTGTCGCCGCAGAGCACGAGAACCGTGCCCTTTTCCTCGTGCAGCAACGGTTCCGCCTGCAGGACGGCATGCCCCGTGCCGAGCTGCTCTTCCTGCGTGACGAAATCCGCCTCGCCCGCAAGCGCCTTTTCCACCGTCTCGCCGCCGAATCCCACGACGACGATATTGCGCACGGCACCCGCCTCCTTCGCGGCCGCGAGCACATGGGCGAGCATCGCCTTGCCGCCCGCCTTGTGCAGCACCTTGGGCAAAGACGACTTCATGCGCGTCCCCTTGCCCGCCGCCAATATGACTGTTGTCAGATCTGCCATTCGTTCAGCCTCCATTGCTCAAAGACATTTCCTCAGCATCGTTCTCAGGGAACTTTGCAGCCGATCCCTGCAGAGTTCTGAACACATCCTTTCCTGCCATCTTTTTAGATGCCGGCATTCTTCGCCGCCTCCATGCTCAGAAGAAGCGTACGCTCCGCCTTTTCCATATGGGCTTCTGCCGCCTGCTTCGCGCCCTGCACGTCGCCCTGGGCGATGGCATCGACGATCTCCCGGTGCTCCTCAAGCGTCTCCTTGAGACGACCCGGAAACGACATCGAGGCGGAACGAAAGCGCGTGAGCTGCTCGCGCAGGTTCGAGATGATGCCGACGAGACGCGTGTTGCGGCTCGCCTGATAGAGGAGGTCGTGAAAGCGCATGTCCGTTTCCACGATCTTTTCCATGTCGCCCGCCTCGATATGTCCGCCGATGGCGACGAGGAGACGCTGCAGGCTTTCCAGCTCGCTCTCCGTGATGCGCTCCGCCGCGAGGGCGCAGGCGAGCGAATCGAGCGCCGTGCGAATCTCGAAGACATCGTTGACGTCGCGGATGGAAAGGTTCGCGACGTAGGTGCCGCGCCGCGGCATCATGACGACGTAGCCTTCCAGCTCCAGCTTTCGGATCGCCTCGCGCACGGGCGTGCGGCTGACGCCGAGTTCTTCGGCGAGCTGGATTTCCATGAGCCGCTGCCCGGGCGCGAGCGTACCGCTCTTGATCGCATCGCGCAGAGCCTCGGCAACGACCTCGCGCAGAGGCTGGTAGCTGTCGAGGCGGATCGGCGCGAGCTTCATTTCCTGTCCCATCGTTTTTCCTCCCGCACAGGTATGGCGCTTCAGAACATCTGCGCCCCCTGCGTCTTTGTGCAAAAGACGGCGGCATCCGTCTCTTCGCGCAGTTTCTTCGCCAGATTCTGCGCCGCCCCCTCGCTTTCCATCAGCGCGAAGACCGTCGGCCCTGAGCCGGACATCATGGCGGCGAGTGCGCCCTGCTCCAGCATCCTTTCCTTCAGACGACGGATCTCCCCATGCTCCTCTATGGTAACACTTTCGAGCACATTGCACAACTCCCGGCAGATGCGCAAGCGGTCTCCCGCACCGATGGCGGCGAGCATCTTCTCCGTATCCGGGTGGCGCACCGCCTTCTGCGCATCGTAGCGCCCATACGCCCAAGCGGTCGAGACGTCGACGGGCGGCTTCGCCAGCACGACGGGAAAGGGCGGCAGATCGGCAAGGCGGCGCAGAATCTCGCCGCGCCCCGTCGCCAGCTGCGTGCCGCCCGCAAGGCAAAAGGGCACGTCAGAGCCGATCTCGGCTGCAAGCTTCGCAAGCGCCGCCTCATTCAGCCCCTTCTTAAAAAGATCGTTCATCCCGAGGAGCACGGCAGCAGCGTCCGCAGAACCGCCCGCAAGTCCCGCCGCCATCGGAATCGTCTTTTTCAAGCGGATCGCTATGCCGCCCTCCGACGGAAAACGGCGCAAAAAGAGCGCCGCCGCACGCCACGCGAGATTGCTCTCGTCCGCAGCGAGCGCCGCGCCTTCGACCTCCAAAGAAATGCCCTGCGCCGTCTTTTCCAGCTCGGCCTCATCCGCGAGCGCGACGGACTGCATGACCATCGCCACCTCGTGATAGCCGTCGGGACGTTTCCCCAGAATGTCAAGCGTCAGATTGATCTTCGCCCGCGCCAAAAGCTTCAGCAAAAGAAATGCACCATCCTTCCCTATATACCATCATAAATTCTATCAATTTTTTCTCTTTACAGCAAGTCTTAGAAAAAATTTTGGTAGGAATTAACCGGCAAAAGGGCGAATCAAACAAAATAGATTCTATATCTATATTTACTATACCTTGGAAAAGAGGGAATTTTATTATGGATGAAAAGTCTGCAGCACCAGAGGAGACGGAACGCATCAAAAAGGACGTGCGCTCCTCCCTCCTCATCGTCCTGCCCCTGACGCTTCTGGCATTCGCCTTTTCGCCGGGACTGCTCGCAGCCTCCACATTTGGCATAGACCTAGGACCGCTCTCTCCCGAGGAGGCGCCGCTCCTCTTTGCAGGAATCGAGCTCTCCCTCGCGCTCGCCATGCTGCTCGCGTGCAAATCCATCCTCGTGCGCGGCGTCCGCCTGCTCTTCAAATCGCCGTGCGCCGATTCACTCATCGCCGTCAGCGCCATCTCCGCCGTCATCGCGAGCCTCCTCCTCATGGTGCAGATGATGCTGACGGGAGAAGCGCTCTTTCACCAGCTTCTCTTCACGCCGCTCGGCCTCTTCCTGACCTTCACGCTCGGCGGCAAATACCTCGAAGTGCGCCTCGCCGCGCGGAAGCTCTCGCTCGACGAGGACGAGGGCGTCGTGCCGCCGGGCGCAGAGGAGATGATGGCGGAGCATGAAGCCGAGCGCCGAAGGCGCGAGGAGGAGGAACGGCGAAAGAAGGAGTCCGAGGCGCGCTACCGCGAACTCGAAGCGCTGCGCGCCGAGGAGCGCCGCCTCGCCGAACTCGAAGCGAGGCGTGCGCGAGGCGAGGTGCTGCCCGCAGAGGAAGATGAGCCTGCCGCAAGCGACGCGCCCAGGCAGGAGGAAGCGGCGAAGACGCCCGAGCACACGCCGCTGCTCGCTGTCACGGACAATGCCGCCCTGCGCTTTCTCGCCTTCGGTCTGCTGCTCGCCATCGCCGATGCTGCCCTCTGGCAGGCCATGGGACTCGATCTTCTGCAGACGGCGATCTTCTTCTTCTCCGTGCTCTTCTTCGCTTGCCCTGCCGCACTCTTCTTCGCCTCCTCGTTCACCCTGCCTGAAGCGCTGAAAAAGTGCCGCGCACAGAAGATCCTCGTGAAGAACGCCGGCGTCTTCGGCACGCTCAAGCACATCAGCGCCATCGCGCTCTCGAAGAGCGGCGGCATCACCGAAGGCAGGCCGTTCCTCGCGACCATCGTCGGCGAGGGGCTTTCCGACAGTGCGATCTTGGGACTCGCCGCGAGCGCGGAAAACGGCGTCTCCCATCCGCTCGCACGCGTCCTCGTCGCCAGCGCTGTCAGTCGGGGCGCTCGCCTCATGCGCGTTTCGGCAACGAGCAGCATCCCCGGCAAAGGCGTCGAGGCGCTGATCAACGGCAGAGCCGTGCGCCTCGGCAAGCGCGAATGGCTCGAAGAAGAAGGCGTTGCCATCAGCAATTCCCTCTTGACGCAGGGCGACCAATTCGCCTCGCGCGGCAAGATCGTCATCTATCTCGCCACGGGCAAGATCGCCAAGGGTCTCCTCGTCTTCTCCGACGAGGCACGAAGCGACATGCCGCGCACGATCCGCCTGCTGGAATCTCTGGGCGTCCAGACCGTGATGATGACGGGCGACTGCCGCACTGCGGCAAAGCGCACGGCAAAGGATGCCGGCATCTCCGTCTACCGCGCCGATCTTGCGCCCGCCGACAAGGCAAAGGAGGTGCAGATGCTTCAGGCGCACGGTCACTCTGTCGCCCTGCTCGCCGCCAAAAAGGAGGACGCGGAGGCAGCCTCGATGGCTGACGTCGTGCTCGCCATGCAGACGGGCGAGAGCGAGATCGCACCCGACATCCTCATCGCCTCAGGAGATCCCTCGCACATTCCCCAGCTCATCACTCTTTCAAGGAAGACCGTCCGCACCGTGCGCCTCGCGCTCACTCTCGCCTTCCTCGCCGCCGTCCTGGCGGCCGTCCTGCTGCATGCCTCGCTCTTCTTCCTCGGCGACCTGCGCTTTTTGCCGCTGCTCTCCGTCCTCTCCATGCTCGCGGGCATCGTCGCAGCGACGCTCGTCCCGCTCGGACTCAAGAGCTTCAAATTCGCGCCGCACACGCTCGACTACTGAGCTTCAAGGAACACGAGACATGCGAGCACAGCCTCCTCGCGGGGGCGGCTTTCTTCAACAATTTCAAGGAAACGCTGAATTTGCCTAAAATCCCTTAAAAATTACGGCGATTTCCTTATCCAAAGATTCAAATTCACCGATAAACTAATACCTTGTTTTTTGCTGTCCCTTGTTTTATAATGGACACATAAAAAATAATTATTTTCTGAAAGGAAGGGGTATCATCCTATGAGCACGGCTGTCCTATCACAATGGCAGTTTGCCATCACCTCGACGTATCATTTTCTCTTCGTCCCGCTGACGCTGGGGCTGACATTCTTCCTGGCACTTCTCGAAACCTGTCATGTCCGCACGAAGGACGCGCAGTGGAAGAAGGAAAGCCGCAAGCTGCTGCAATTCTTCAGCACGGTCTTCCTCATCAACTTCGCCATGGGTGTCGTCACGGGCATCGTACAGGAGTTCCACTTCGGCATGAACTGGTCGGAGTACGCGCGCTTCATGGGCGACATCTTCGGTGCGCCGCTCGCCTTGGAGGCACTCTCCGCCTTCTTCCTTGAGTCGACGTTCCTCGGCATCTGGATCTTCGGCTGGGATAAATTGTCACCGAAACTTCACTGCGTGACGATGTGGCTCGTCGCCATCGGCGGCAACCTCTCGGCGCTCTGGATCATCGTCGCCAACTCCTTCATGCAGCATCCGACAGGCTATGCCATCGAAGGCGGCCGCGCCGTCATGACGGACTTCGGCGCTCTCCTCTCGAATCACTACGTCATCGGCGAGATCACGCATACGTTCTTCGCGGGCATGTCGACGGCGGGCGTCCTGCTCGCAGCGATCACCGCCTATAAGATCCTGCAGGGAGGCCCTGCCGCCGACCTCTTCCAGAAAGCCATGAAGGGCATCCTCGCCTTCACGCTCATCGGCCTTCTTGGCGTCGCGGGCGCCGGCCACATGCACGCCCAGTACCTGAAGGAAGTCCAGCCCATGAAGCTCTCCGCCATGGAGGCTCTGTGGGAGACGGAAGATCCCGCACCGTTCGCCGCCTTCGCCATCATCAACGAGGACAAGATGCAGAACGACTTCGAGATCACGATTCCTGCGATGTTCTCCTTCATGGTCTACAATAAGCCTGCCGGCGAAATCAAGGGCATCCGCGACCTGCAGGAAGAAGCCGTCCAAATGTACGGCTCGGATAACTACGTGCCGAACGTCACGGCGCTCTTCTGGGCGTTCCGCATCATGGTCGGCGCGGGCGGCCTCATGATTCTCATCACGGGCGCAGCGCTCCTCCTCGCGATGCGCGGCAAGCTCGCGGACAAGCGCTGCATGCTCAAGGTGCTGCTCTACAGTCTGCCGCTTCCCTTCATCGCCAACTCCGTCGGCTGGTTCGTGACCGAATCGGGACGTCAGCCTTGGATCGTCGTCGGCCTGCAGAAGACGGTCGACGCCGTCTCCCCGAACCTCACTGCAACGGATATATGGCTGACGATCATCGGCTTCACGCTCATCTATCTCGTGCTCATCGTCTTCGCCCTCGGCGTTGCGATCCGCTTCATCAAGACCAGTCCTTCGCCGGAAAGGGGTGCAGCATAATGGATTTGAACATCTTATGGTTTGTCCTGATCGTCGTGCTCTTCACGGGCTTCTTCTTCCTTGAGGGCTTCGACTACGGCGTCGGCATGCTGCTGCCCTTCGTCGGCAAGACCGACGAGGAGCGCCGCATCACGCTGCGCACGATCCTGCCCGTATGGGACGGCAACGAAGTCTGGATGATCACGGCGGGCGGCGCGAGCTTCGCGGCCTTCCCGCACCTTTACGCGACGATGTTCAGCACGTTCTACCTCGCGCTCTTCTTGATGCTCGTCGCGCTCATCCTGCGCGGCGTCGCCTTCGAACTGCGCGGTCACAAGGACTCCGCCGTCTGGCGCAGCGGCTGGGACAAGTGCATCGTCTTCGGCAGCGTCGTTCCCGCCTTCCTCTGGGGCGTCGCCGTGACCGACCTCATCGCAGGCCTTGCCATCGACGCGAACATGACGTACACGGGCGGCTTCTTCGGTCTGCTCTCGCCCTATTCCATCGTCGGCGGCCTCGCCTTCGTCTTCGTCTTCGCCTTCCACGGCGCGGCATTTTTGACGATGCGCCTCGCCGACCGCCACCTCATCATGCGCGTGCAGGACGTGGCGAAAAAGGCCGGCGCTCTCGCCGTCGTCTTCTTCGTCCTCTGCATGGGACTCACCTACGTCTATACCGACCTCTACGCGAATCCCTTCGCTGCGGGCGCTCTCGTCCTCGCCGCCGTCGTCTTCCTCGCTTCCTATGCGAATGTGATCAACAAGGCCTCGACGAAGGGCTTCGTCTGCAGCGGCCTCGCCGTCGCCCTGACGGTCGTCGCCTTCTTCCTCGGGCTCTTCCCGCGCCTCATGGTGTCGAGCCTTTCGCCCGAGTACAGCCTGACGATCTACAATGCGTCCTCGACGCCCTACACGCTGTCGATCATGACGATCGCTGCCGGCTGCCTCGTCCCGATCATACTCTGCTATCAGATCTGGACGTACTACATCTTCCGCAAGCGCGTGACGGCTGCCGACGCCAACCACCACGGCTATTGAGCAGCACATGAAGAACAGTCTGCTCTTCCTCACGCTCAAGGAAAAAAAGCATATCGTCCTCTGCCGCGCCTTGCTCGAAGCGCTCTCGGGCGTCTCCGTCATCGCCGCGGCATGGCAGACGGCTTCCGTCGTCAACAAGGTCTTCCTCCATGGCGCGGGAATGCACGAAACAGCATCAGATTTTCTGGTGCTGTTTTTGTGCGTCCTGGGCGCGGCTCTCCTGCGTCTGCCCAAAAGCAGCCTGGAAGACCGTCTGTCCGAGCACATGCGCCTCTTCTGCCGCAAGACGCTGCATCGTGCGCTTCTTGCCGAGGGGCGCGATACGCACGGCGTCCTGACCCTGGCGTTAGAACGCGTGGATGCACTTGAGCCGTGGTTTCATACCGTCGTTCCGACGGCCATATCGTTCGCCGTGCTCGTGCCCTTCATCCTCGCAGTCAGCGCCGTCTTCGATCCGCTCTCGGCATTGCTCTTTCTTGCGACGCTCCCCATCGCGCCCTTCTTGCTCATGCTCATCGGCAAGGCGACGCGTCGCGCGAGCGAGCGCCAGTGGTCGAAGATGGAGGCTCTGACCGCGGGCTTCGGCGAGATGATCCGCGCGGCGATGACCTTGAAACTCTTTCGCCGCACGGAATCTGAAGGTGCACATCTAAGGGCAAGCAGCCGCTCCTTTTCCGAAGCATCGCTCGCCGTCCTGCGCCTCGCCTTCGTCTCCTCCTTCGCGCTCGAACTCATCACGACGCTCTCGATCGCACTGATTGCCGTATCGATCGGCCTCAGGCTCATCGACGGACAGATCGGCTTTCCTACGGCATTCTTCGTGCTGATTCTCGCGCCGCTCTTCTACCAGCCGCTCAGAGAAGGCGGCATCGCCTTTCACGCCGCCATGGACGCGCACACGGCAGCAAAGGCGCTTGAGCCGTGGCTCGCCGCTCCCCTCGACAGCGAAGACGGCAGGAGCGATCAGATTCTCGTGCCGCCGCGCCTCCTTGCCGAAAAACTTTCCTATCGCTATCCGCTGACGCAAGAAGCCGTCCTCCAAGGACTCGATCTCAACTTTCGCGCGGGCAAGAAGACCGCGCTCATCGGCGCGAGCGGTGCGGGCAAGACGACCCTGCTCAATCTTCTCGCCGGTCTTCTCACGCCGACCGAAGGAACGATCGTCCTGCAGGACGGCGCAGGCGACGGAAAGTCTTACGACCTCGCGCATCTTTCGCCTGCCTCGCGCCGCGCGCTCATCACCTATGTGCCGCAGGAAACGCATGTATTCAACGCGACGCTCGCCGAAAACATCAGCCTGTGGCAGGATGGCGCGACGAAAAGCGCCCTGAGCGCTGCCCTTGAGCAGGCGGCGCTCGGCGGCTTCCTGGCAGCACTTCCCCACGGGCTTGCCACGCCGCTCGGCGCGGGCGGACATCCGCTGTCCGCCGGCGAGAGGAGACGTCTCGGCCTTGCGCGCGCCTTCTTCCAAGCTCGCCCCCTCGTCATCCTCGACGAAATCACGGCAGGGCTCGACGAGGAGACGGAAAAGGCGGTTCTCGCCGCCCTCGACGATTTCTCTCGCCGCCGCACCTTGATCCTCGCCTCGCATCGTCCCGCGCTCATCGCTTGGGCCGATCATATCATCGACATAGGAGGTGACGCCGAATGACGGAAATCCTGCATCTCATGCGCCTCGCTTCTCCTGCCAAAGGACTGCCCGCGCTTCTCGCGGCATTCTTCGCCGCCCTCTCGGGTATCGCGCTCATCGGCGCCGCCGCGTGGATCATCGCGAGCGCCGCACTCGCGCCGCCTCTCTCGGCGCTGACGCTCGGCATCACCTGCGTGCGTGCCGCAGGCGTCGCGCGCGCCGTCTTCCGCTACCTCGACCGCCTTCTCTCGCACCGTCTCGCCTTCGCCTGCTACGAAAAGCTGCAGCTTCTGACCTACCGTCAAGCGGCAGAAAAGCTGCCGCTCAAGGAGGGCACAATGCGCGAGGGCGAATTCCTGCACGACCTTCTGACGGGCTGCGAGACGCTGCGAAACTTCTACCTGCGCACCGTGCCGCCGCCGCTCCTCGCGGGACTCGTCGCGTTCTTCACCGCTGTCGCGCTCCTGCCTCTTTCCACACTCGCAGCGCTCCTCGTCGCGGCGCTTTACCTGCTGCACCTCGCCCTGCCCCTCTTGCTCAAGGAGGAAAGCCTGCGCGAGGAAAGCGCCGCCTATCGGGACACGCTCCTCGATCTCATCGACGGGCGCACCGAACTTCATCAGGCGGGCGCACTTCCCCATGCCCGGCAGATGCTCGACGACGCTGCCAAAACCTTTCAGGAAAAGCAGTCGGAAAAGCGCCAAAAGCGCGAGCGCCTGTTCACGCTGCTCGACGCCTCGCGCGTCAGTCTCTGGGTTGGGCTGCTGCTGCTCCTCCTGCCTCATGCGCAGGCCGGCGAGATCAGCGGCATCGAATATGCCGTCTGGGCGCTCGCCCTTGAGGCCGCCCTCGCCGAATACCGCGCTCTTCCCGCCGCCGTTCTCGGCGCCTCGGCCGCCCGACAAGCGGCACAGAATATCCTGCCCTCGAAAGGCCAGACGCAGCCGGAAGCAGCTCCAATGAAAGAAATGGCGACAAGAAAGCCGCCCATGCCGGCGCTTCCCGCCGCCGACAGCGCCGTCCCCTTCTTGGAAGCACGAAACATCAGCTTCGCCTATCAAGCGGGACTGCCCGTCCTCGAAAACCTCACCTTCTGCATCCGACGCGGCGAGCACACGGCGATCATCGGCGAGAGCGGCGCGGGCAAGACGACGCTCGCGAGCCTTCTCCTGCGCCTCTGGGACGTCGACAGCGGCACGATTTTCTACAGCGGCGTATCCCATACTTCTCTGACGGCGGACGCAGTGCGCTCCCTCTTCGGCGTCTCCTTGCAGGGCAGCTATCTCTTCAGCGCGTCGGTGCGCGACAACTTCCTGCGTCTGCACGAAAGCATCACGGAAGATACGATGTGGCAATCGCTCGAAACGGCACAGCTCGCCGACGTCGTGCGCTCCCTGCCGCAAGGACTCGACGAACCGCTCGGCGAAAACGCCTCGCGCCTATCAGGCGGCCAGAGAAGCCGTCTCTTAACGGCGCTGGCGCTCGCCGCAGACGCTCCCCTGCTGCTGCTCGACGAGCCGACGGCAGGCCTCGACGCCGCACGCGGCGCAAAACTCATCGCCGCCGTACTCGAAACCCTCGACAAAAGGGGCGGCACGCTGATCGTCATCACCCACGACCTGCCGCTCCTCAGCCGCATGAAACAGGTTATTTCGCTCTGAAGAGTACGGATAATCAACTTGCACACCAACGAGAGTATGCTACACTAAGGGTGGCAAACGTGGATAACGTCAAGGCACACGAAAGCCCCCCAAGCTGCCATCTTGGGGGGCTTTCTCGTCTCATTATGCAGAAAGCCATCGTGTCCACTGTATAAATACACAAAGGCAGAAAAAACTTGCATATTTTCTGGCTTTATACTATACTGTCAAAGTACTTTACAATTATTAAAGGAGGAATTTCTTTGTTCAGTTCCATCGGCAGAAAGTATCAGGAAACTGCCTTGATCAAGCTCATCGCCATCGGACTCGTCCTCGGCATCATCGTCGCCGTTGCCTTGCCGCAGGTCGTTCCTGCGATCTCCATCCTCGGCGACCTCTTCGTAAAGGCGCTCAAGGGCGTCGCTCCCGTTCTCGTCTTCGTACTCGTCATGAATGCCATGGCGCAGAAGAACGCGGACGCCAGCGCTTCCATGCGCCCCATCGTGCGCCTCTACATCATCAGCACCTTCCTCGCCTCGATGGTCGCCGTCAGCTACTCGTTTCTCTTCCCGACGACGCTCCATCTCGCCGTCGCCTCATCTGAGGTGTCTCCGCCGAGCGGCATCGTCGAAGTTCTGCACAACCTCATCCTGAGCGTCGTCGACAACCCGCTGCACGCCATCGTGACGGCGAACTACATCGGTATCCTCGCATGGGCTGTGCTCGCGGGCGTCGCACTTCATTCAGCGAACGACTCGACAAAGGAAACGATCGCCGACCTCGCCAAAGCTGTGACGAAAATCGTGCAGTGGGTCATCCGCTTCGCTCCCTTCGGCATCTTCGGCCTCGTCGCGAATGCCATCGGCGAAAGCGGCATCGAAGCGCTCATCGGCTACGCGCAGCTCCTCGCCGTTCTCCTCGCGGCGTTCTTCTCCGTCGCGCTCATCATGAACCCGCTCATCGTCTTCTTGCACATCCGCCGCAACCCCTTCCCTCTCGTCTGGACGACGCTCCGGGAAAGCGGCATCTACGCCTTCTTCACGCGCAGTTCTGCGGCGAACATCCCCGTGAACCTCTCGCTGTGCAAGCGCCTCGGACTGTCGGAGGACACCTATTCGCTCTCCATCCCGCTCGGCGCGACGATCAATATGAGCGGCGCCGCCATCACGATCGCCGTCCTCTCGCTCGCCGCCGCACACACGCTCGGCATCGAGGTTGACATGCCGACGGCGCTTCTCCTCTGCGTCATCTCGACCGTCGGCGCCTGCGGCGCCTCGGGCGTTGCCGGAGGCTCGCTGCTCCTCATCCCCGTCGCCTGCGCGAGCTTCGGTATCCACAACGATGTCGCCATGCAGGTCGTCGGCGTCGGCTTCATCATCGGCGTACTGCAGGACTCGTGCGAAACGGCTCTGAACAGCTCCAGCGACGTCCTCTTCACCGCCACAGCCGAATTTGCCGAACGCGCCAAGGAAGGCACTCTCGAATCTGCCGACCTCGTACCGCGTCACGAAGGCTGAGCGGCATACGATCAAAAAAGCCCATCGCAAGATGGGTTTTTTTATGCGAAGAATAGCCCGCCTGCGTTTCAACAAATATAAAGAAAACCATCTCGATTCCACAATGGATGAACGATTTGGCCGTCGCCAACAACATCGACTTTCCCCAGACCTTGCAAAACGGCCTGCGTCAAGAATTGGGTCTTGAGGCGCGAATATACACAAACTACAAAGAAGCCTGCGCACAAAACTCGTGCACAGGCTTCTTTCAGCATCTGGAGAAAGCTCTGCTTAGAAGAAGTATTCGAGGCGCGTGAAGAACTTGTTCACACCATCCTGATTTCTCTTCGCCAAGTCCTTACCATTGAAGTAAATCATCGAGCCGACAACATTCTTGGCGAACGTATACTGACCGCCAACTTCCCAGCCCTTAGTATTCCAAGGCGCCCCATCGAACGTCGGCGCAAATGCCACAGCACCGCCAACATAGCGATAAGCTGCATAGAGACCGAAGGTACGGGCATTTTCTGGCTCTGCGCCCTTGTAGCCAAGCTCGATATTATAAGCTTTCATGCCATCCCTTCCGGCAAGATATGCTTTTCCTTCATCGCTGGTATTCTTCCAATATCCACCGGAGAGGTATACCGTGTCAACCGGCTTCCACGTCGCGCCAACTCCCCAAATGTCGCTGGCATCGTGCATCTCAAAAGCAGTATTCAGAACCGCTTTCTGATGAATGCGCACATACTCTGCCGCGATATCGAATTTCTCAGAGGGCATCCATTTGAGGTTCACCATCTGCACGTCTGCAGTCGCACTCCCATGAAACCACAGATTTCTTCGGGCATCCTGAACACTATCCTTCACGCCTTCAGCATCTTCCAAATCCCAACGACCAGCAAACAATGTGCCTGCGAATTTCGTTCCCTCACCGAAGGTCACGGACGCACCCGCCAAGTCATCATCAATCAACATTCCCTGCTCCGTGAGAATAGGCATCTTGCCAGCACGGATCACCGTCGTTCCGTAATTTCCCTCGACATAGGCGCGCTTGAGTTCGACAGATCCAGAATCACCCTTGTCCTCTTTCGCATCCCACGTCGCATCGAGACGAGCCTTGACCTTCCAATGGTCGTTGACCGTGGCCTCCGGCTCAAGGCGAAACACCAGCTCATTGGTCGTATCTGCGTCAGCCGCGTCCTCTGCCTTCTGACGCTCGTAGGTGTACTGCAGTTCGCCCGTCCACTTGACGTTGTCAATGCGGCTTTCGAGATTCGAGACGCGAACGCCGAGATTGTTGAGCTCCTCACTGAATTCAGCGGCAAGACGATCGATCATGGCCTTCTGCTGCGCATTGACCTGATCCTCTTTCGCCATGGCCTTTGCGACCATCTGTGCCATCTCATAGCGCGTGATCTCATTCTGACCACGATACGTACCGTCACCATAGCCTTCAATGACACCTTCATCCGCCAATTCGGCAACAGCATCATACGCCCAATGGTCGGCAGGTACATCACTGAACGGATTCGCTGCCGCGAACGTCGTCGAGGCCGCGCCGACGACGAGCGCTGTCGTAAGCGCTGCTGTAAGTGTCTTCTTCATGAGAGACTCCTCCTTTTGAAATAAATGAATCTTGAACATCCTGCAAAGGAGTGAGGAATTCCTCAGAGTATCCATGTTTCCTCAAGCAATCCTCAAGCCCTTTGCTAGTGAGAATGATATCATATATCATAAATGAAAGCAACATGAAAATGAGCAAGATTCATAAGTTAGGACTCTTTCACCAAAATAGATATTTTCCTCTACCATATTCCCCTCTTCGGATGAAGCACACGCGCAGAAATTCACTTCGCCAGCGTTGTGAGTTACGCTTCCGTAAAAACAGCTGCTGCATGAAGCTGTTTTCGCTTCATGCAGCAGCCTTGCTTATTTCATTATCGTTCCACACGAATGTCCTTGATGCCGTAATACTGGCAGAGGCCG
This sequence comes from Selenomonas sputigena ATCC 35185, assembly GCF_000208405.1. Lineage (NCBI taxonomy): Bacteria > Bacillati > Bacillota > Negativicutes > Selenomonadales > Selenomonadaceae > Selenomonas > Selenomonas sputigena. The sequence goes on from NC_015437.1 coordinate 1,818,634, forward strand.
TCCTTCGTCACGCCGTTGTCAAAGTCGACGAAGAAGACGTGGCGCAGAGCGCGATTTTTCAAAAGAATGGGTTTCATATAGGCGATCTCCTCGCCATTTTCTGCTGCCTGTTTGACGATGGCGAGGCGCACGTCGTTCTCCTGCTGCATCGCCGCCGTGATGAAGAGCGCAGCGGTCATCGTGAAGATGCCGATGGCTAGAGATCCTGCCAGGAGCGTCCTCTTCGCGCGATTCCACAGGCAGTCGCGGACGATGGGATCGCGCAGCACGGCACAGGCGCCGATAAGAATCATGGCGACGGAGCTGAAAGTCGCCCGCGCCGGAAATGTCGGCGCGGCAATCATGACGAAGTTGTTGAAAAGCGCCAATACGATGAGGAACGCCGCATACCGTGCTGCAGGAAAAGCATGGAGCACACTGCGCCACGGAACCGTTCGAGCACTGGCAAGCGTTTCATGCGAGAAGCCCAAAGCACGCTTCAGGAGACTGTAGAAGAAGAAGATCGCGAGCCAATAGATCGCCATCTCCTCGAATCCCGCCATGACATTGGCAAAGTGCTCGACGGTGCGCGGCTTATCAAGCCCCAGCGGTGCGAGCACATGGGCGACGAGGAAATCGCGCAGAGCAGCGGCAAAGAAACTGCCGTTGAAATAAGAAACGACGAGCAGAACAATGACGGCAAGGCAAAGCATCCTGCCCCAGCCAAAAGCTTGCCTGGGAGGTTCCGGCTTCTCACCGCCAGCCCTTGCACCCTCCGCAAGATGCAGTCGATAGATCCGTCCCGCAGCGATCAGCAGCAAGATGACGGGCAGGAGATAAAGTACCATCTCACCGTTTCCTGCAAACTGGTTGCCGATGTGGATGAGAATTCCCTTGCCGCTTCCCTGCGCGTCGTAGCGCACGAAATTGCCGGGCGCCGCCACGAGCAGCACGAGTCCTGCGAGTGCGCCGAAAGCCCCCGCCGGCATCCAAAGGGGCAAGGCACCCTTGCGTTTCGCCTGCCAAGAAATCCCCGCCGCCAATACGAACACCGTCACGGCAAGATTTTCCACCGACCATCCCGCCAGGACGCCGAGCGCGAACATCGGCGCGATGAGCCAATGTCTTGCAGGCATATCGCTCTTATCGATTTTTTTGAAATGAAGATTGTACGGCACGAAAAAGAGGGCGACGATCGCCCCCGTCCACAAGTAGACGGCAGCGCCGCATTTCCAAACAGCCACCTCGCCAAAATGCGGGAACGAGAGCCAGGCAAGAATCCCCATGGCAGCAAAAATGCCCGGCTCCTGCCAGAAGCGTCCATCGCGCCGCGCATGGATTGTCAGCAATACGATGAACACAAGGAACATCAAGGCGTTGGCAACGTCGAAGATCCCTTTGCCCAAAAGGAGAAAGACGTCGAGAAAGAAGAATGCTGCCATGCGTCCGCCATGCAGCAGGTAATGACGCTGCAAAGATTCCATGACGTCCGAAAGAGAAGCGATGTGCCGCCCCGTCTGCCAGATCATCGAATAGTCATAGTCGTCGCGATGCAGCGGCATGAGATGATTGAGCGCATACATCAGCGCAAAGATTCCCGCCGCCACAAGAACCGTCTGCCAGCATCTTCCTCTCGTCATGCAATCCTTCCTCCCAATGCCTGAAAGTTCACGATCTCAACGCCCTCTTCTGCCGCCAGCTTCGCGACCTTCGGCGAGAGGATCGCGCCAAACTCCGCTTCGAAGTCGTGCTGCCAGCCCGAGGCGCGCACGATTTCCTCGTTCGCCGTGCCCGGATGCATCATGACCTCGGTCACACCTTCTCGAAGGTTCTTGATCGCATGGAGCAACTCCGCCTCATCGACGGCCTCGCCCGCGACGATACCCACGAAATGATTGGGCACAGAAATCCCCGCCTTCCTTGCCAGACTCGCGGCGTTCCTCGCGAGGAGCGCGAGTCCGACGCGTCCTGCGAACTGGCCGATGCCGCCGAACTTTCCGGCAAAGAGCGGCGCAAACGGTGCGCGAAGCGCGGGAATCTTCGCCTCGCGGCAAAGCCCGATGACGATTTCGATGATTCCCGGCAGGACGTGCATGTGCTGATGGCTGTCGGCATGATCGAGGGAAAGTCCCGCCGCCTCAAACTTTTTCAGCTGCGCGGCAAGCTCGGCACGCACCTCCGCCAGGTGCACGCCGCCCTTCGCATAGCGCTTGGAAAAAGCGCCGTAGTTCGGCAAAAAGACGCCGCTTTCATCGACGAGCGACGGAATCTCCTCGGGCGGCAGGACGGGAAAACCATCGACCAGCGTGAAGTGTATGCCGAGACCGAGTTTCGGCAGGCGACGCACGCGCTCCGCTGCGTCCTCGAACGCCGCAGCGCCCGCCATCAGCGTCGCCGAACGCAGTACGCCCATCTCGACACCCTTTTCCACCGCCTCATTGATGCGCACATGGCGACCGAAATCATCGGCATTGACGATCATCCGCTTCAATATTTCCTCACATCCATTTCATACAGGACAGATTTTTTCTTCGTACATCTTGATTATACCGCAAGAAGAAGATGTTTTGCAAACGGCAGGGAATCGCAGGCGAAGGTCGAATATAGAAATATATATGAGAAATTCAAGGGAGGATTCATCCGTGACAAAAGAGGATTTTGATGCGCTCGTCGCCCTTGTGCTCGCGAGCAAGAGGAAACCGCCCGAGGCGCTTTTTGCGAGCGGCTTCGGCGACTGGCATGCGCGCGCACGGCTCGGCCATTTTCTTGCCATGCAGGAAATCGGCAAAGCACAGGAGGCGCGGGAGCTTTTCTGCTCCGTTCTCGACGAGGACGTCGACGAGAGAAACAGCGAGGATATTGAGGAAAAGGTCTTCGCCCTGCAGCGCCTCAGCGAAATCGAGCATGCGGCGAAGGAGCACGAAGATGCGCTCGCCCATATAAACCTCGCGATCGAGCTTGCCGAGGAGACGGACTATCTCTACAAGTTCATCCTGCGCGGCGAACTTTGGGCAGCGCGCTGGAACATCCTGCATGCGATGGGACGCGCCGCCGAAGCCGAAGCCGAATGCGACGAGCGCATCGCCGCCTACGAGGATATTCCCGTCAAGCACAACAGCTATCTCTATTACGGCTACCGCTTCAAGGCACAGCTCGCCGCCGAGCGCGGCGTCGTCCTCGTCGCAAAGGACTACATGCACATGGCGCTTCACGAGATGGAGATTCCCGCAGAATACGAAGACGCACTCGAAAAGGCGTTCTCCGCCACGCATGAGAACGCCTCTTGGATCTTGAACGAAATCGACCGCGCAACACCGCGCCCCGAGCTTCTTTCTTGGGATATTTAGGGCACCCGATCACTCGGGCGCATCGAACGCTTGATTCGCACACTTCTTCAAAGCACTGCTTTTTTTGCGCCGCTGCCCGAAGAATCGCTTCATGATGGCTCTGCATTCGTCCTCTAGGACGCCTGCACGCATCTCCAGCTGATGGTTGAGCGCGGGATGGCGGACGATGTTGAAAAGCGACTCACACGCGCCCGCCTTTGCGTCCGTCGCACCGTAGACGACGCGATCGACGCGGCTCATGACGAGCGCGCCCGCACACATCGGGCAAGGCTCGATCGTAACGTAGAGCGTCAGCCCCGAAAGACGCCAGCGGCCAAGCTTCCTCGCCGCTTCCTGCAGGGCGATGATCTCGGCATGTGCTGTGCCATCGTGCCAGGTTTCGCGCATATTGTGCGCACGCGCGACGACCGTGCCATCCGCATCGACGAGCACGGCGCCGATGGGCACCTCGCCCGCCTGGAAAGCCTCCTGCGCCTCCTTGAGCGCCTCCTTCATAAAAGCGATGTCATCCAGCATGGATTCGGCTCGCAAGCCCGCGCAGGTCGAGCGCCTGCCGGTTCCGATAGAAAAGCGACTGCGTAGCACGGTGCACATCGAGATGGTAGGCGTCCTGCACAGCAGCCTGCTCCTTTTCCTCGCGATTCTTCTTATTCTTCTCCATCGCCGACTCGAGCATGCGCTTGAAGTTTTCCTTCTTGTTCCCGCTCTCGCCGTCCTTCGCCTCGCGGCGACGTACATCATAGACGGCGCCCTTCATGCGTGCGATCCTTTCAACCTTGTCAATCATGGCGGACACCTCCTGAAAATGAAAAAGGATTCCATTAAAGGAAAATCGTTTTCCCTTATGCTTCTTATATCGTTCAAAATAGTCTGCAACTTAATAAAAAACCTACGTTTCTTAGGCTTTTTGTCTTATTAGATTTCTCCAAGAAAGGAGTCATTCATGACCACAGTTCAACCACAAAACACACTTCCTGCCGATACGGCGCAGCTGACCTACCGTTTCCTCGCGGCAGTCTGCCTCATCGTCTTCCTGCTCTGGCTCGCAGGACTCGTCTTCCTTGAGCCCGATCCCTACGCGCTCTACATCTTCACAGGAATCATTCTCGCCGTCGTCACGCTGGCCGCCGGAAGCAGTGCACGCGGACCGAAGGCAGCCACGATGAAAAGTTCGGAAAAAGTCGAATTTCTCAAGAGTCTGCCCGAATCCTTCCAGATCTTCACGAACGTGAGCATCGGCGTGCGCACGAACCTCGATGCCGTCATCGTCGGGGCGAACGGCGTCTTCATCGTCGACGTCAAGACCCGCTCGGGCAAGATCGAGCCGACGGCAGGCAGCGACTGGATTCGTCACAAGGTCGGCAGCAAGGGCACGCCGTATCGCGTGCCGATGAAGAATCCCCTGCAGCAGATGAAGCGCAACATCCGCGAACTGCAGTCGTATCTCGCCTCCTGCGGCGTTCGCCCGTGGATCGACGGCAGCGTCTGCTTCACGCGTGCAGAATTCGAAGAACAAATCGAGGGCTGCTACACGTCGGAAGATGCGGTGCTCGATCATATCAAGAGCTTCCCCGACGAGCATCCGCTGTCCGATGAAGAACAAACGAAGGTTGCCGCAGCGCTTGCGGAACGACTGTAACCTGCACACGTCAATACTCGCTTTGCGTGCAGGAAAAAAGGAGCCGGCCGGCTCCTTTTTTCATATCCCTTTCACGCTTTCCGGCAGATGGAACTTCATCACGTCGCCTCCGCCTGCAGGCTGTATCGTCAGCACGGAGGGATGCTCGTCCGCGTCGAGCTCGAAGACGAGGCTCGCCGTCGCCGCTGCACCCGGCGGGATGTCGACGGCGTTGAACACGGGCGTCTGCCGCGCAGCGAGAGCCGCCATGCCGTCCTTCGATACACTGTGCCGCTCCTGATCGCTGTCCGTGAGCGATATGCCCTGCGGCACGACGCTCACGGGCTGCTTGTCGGCATTCGCGATCGAAGCCTTGACGATGAGGAACGGCCCATCCTCCTTTGCGCCCTCGATCGATTCGACGCGCTTCGCCTCCAAGATCATGACCTGCAGCGAATACGGACTCTTGCCTTCCTTCTTTTCCTTGTCCTTGTCCGCTTCTTCCTTCGCCTTTTCCTGCGCTTCCTTCACGTCCTTGGCGTCCACAGCGGCCGCTTCTCCGCCATTCGCCGCCTTCCCTTCCTGTGCCTTCTCCTGAGACGATGTGCTCGCCGCCTGCTGCGAACTGCCTGCAAGAAGCCTTGCACTGCCGCCCGCAAAGAAGAACCAATAGCCGCCAACGCAAAGGACGACAGCCGCCAGCGTGATGGCGGCGAATCTCCCTGCCAAAGCCTTCATACATCCACTCCCCTTTTTCCACTCTTATGACATTATATCGTCAAAAAAGCCATTTTCCCAAAGAAAAAGCTCCCGCAAGATGCAGGAGCTTTTTTGACGTATGAGAGATTACTTCAGCGCATCGCCGAGCTTCGAGTTCGTGTCGCGTGCAGCGGCAACGCTCTCCGCGAACTTCGCCTTCTCCTCGTCGGAGAACTGAACCTCGATGATCTTCTCGCAGCCGCCCTTGCCGAGGATGACGGGCACGCCGATCGCGAGATCCTTCTCGCCGTACTCGCCGTCCAAGCCGACGCAGCACGGAATGAGCTTCTTCGCATCGAGAGCGATCGCCTCGACCATCATCGCCGCCGCAGCGCCCGGAGCCATCCATGCGGACGTGCCGAGGAGCTTCGTGAGCGTTGCGCCGCCGACCTTCGTCTTCTCGACGACGTCCGTCAGCGCTTCCTTCGAGAGGAGCTGCGTCACGGGGACGCCGCGCAGCGTAGCATGGCTTACGAGCGGAACCATCGTCTTGTCGCTGTGGCCGCCCAGAACCATGCCGTCGATGTCCGTCGGCGTCGCAGGATAGCCGGCTTCCGTCAATGCGACGGAGAGGTAATAGCGGAAACGGCTGCTGTCGAGCATACCGCCCTGACCGAGGATGCGGTTGCGCGGCAGGCCGGAATCCTTCAGCGCCAAGTACGTCATGGCGTCCATCGGGTTGGAGATGATGATGAAGTACGCATCGGGGGAGAACTTCAGAGCCTGATCGACAACGCTCTTGACGATCTTTGCGTTGACGCCGATCAGATCCTCGCGGCTCATGCCCGGCTTGCGCGGCATGCCGGACGTGATGACGACGACCTCGGAACCCGCCGTAGGAGCATAGCCGTTCGGATCGTCCGGCAGAGCCGTGACGCCCTTCACCGTCGTGTCAAAGTTCAGCATGTGAGCCGTCTGCATGATGTCGATGGCCTTGCCTTCAGGCACGCCTTCCTTGATGTCAACGAGGACGACCTCGCTGCAGAACGCCTTCGTCGCAAGAACGTTCGCAACGGTAGCTCCGACATTACCTGCACCAACAACTGTTACTTTCATGTAAAATCTGCCTCCTTTGAAATTCGGCGAGGCATCCCCCACTTGCCGGGACGCATCTCCAGTGCTTGGATGATAAATAAAACCCAAGTTCATCGCCTTTGATTATACCAAAATTTACAGAAATAATCAATTTGTTTCATGCAAATTTTGATGAAATCATTACTCCCATTTATCCGTATGCGCAAAGGCTATGCTTGCTCTTCAAACATATCCTTGCCCACACCGCACAAGGGACAGACGAAGTCCTCCGGCAGATCTTCAAACTTCACGCCCGGAGCGAGATCATAGTCAGGATCTCCCTGCGCCTCATCGTACACCCAGCCGCAAACCGTGCAAGTCCAAGTTTTCATAAGAAATTCCTCCTTGTCAGAATGAAATCTTCGGGGCAGCGCCCCGCTACGCTCCTATGATACTATGCACGGTCAGACAAAGCAAGCGTTTTGAAAATCATATTTTGAAATTCTTGATGTCGTCCGTGAACGACACGGCGATCTTCTGGAAATCCTGGATCTTTTCCATCATGTCCTGCAGTTTCCCGTGATGATCGCCCACCGTCTCGTTGACGGACTTTGCTGCAGCGGAATTCTCCTCGGAAAGTCCTGCGACATTTTTCACCTGTCCGATGGCATCATTCATGCGTCTCATCTCGTCGTTGAGACGCTCTATGATGCCGCCGATGCTCGCCGACACCTCGCGGATATTCGCGACGAAAGCGTTGTTGCTCTCAACGACCTGCACGAGTTCTCCGCTCTCCTTGCCGAGCGCATGGTATTCCGTGTCGATGCTCGCGACGACGTCATTGATGATGCGCGTGATGTTGCGCACGTCAGATGTGATCGTGTCCGCCTGATCGCGCGATTCGGCGGCGAGCTTGCCGATCTCCTGCGCGACGACGGCAAAGCCCCTGCCCTGCTCGCCGGCGCGCGCCGCTTCGACCGAAGCGTTGAGGGCCAGGAGATTCGTCTGCGAGGCGATTTCCGTCACCATGTTGGCGATGGAGATGATCTTCTCCGTCTCACTCTTCAAGGAGTCGGCGGCGTTGCGCACGGCGGCGAAGTTTTCCATGCTCCTGCCCAGCGCATCGCTGGAGGCACGCACGCCGTCGAAGCCGAGCGCCACATTTTCCACGGCTTCCGCAAGGCTTCGATTGTTCTTCTCCTGCGAGGAGACGACCTGCTGCAGCGCCTCGACGTTTCGGTTCAGAACCTCGGCCACCTGCCCCGTCGAAGAAGCGCTCTCTGTCGTCGCTTCCGACACGCTGTCGACGACCTCCGCGATGTGGGCGGAAGCATGACTCATGTTGCTCGCCAGTTCATTGAACTTGCCGCCATAGGCGATGAGTTCATCCCCCATGCCGCGAAATCCGGTGAAGTCTGCACGCACCGACTTCTTGTAGGCGTCGATCAGCGCCCCCAGCTCCTCAAATTCATCGCGCGAAGTCAGCACGAGATCAGCGGAGAAGCGATGCTCGGCGATGTCCGCAAGCTCGCGGCGCAAAAGGCGCAGCGGTGCGAGCAGCAAAAATGCGCTGGCGCCGCCCACGATGCCCATGAGAAGGGGAAAAGCGAATACGACAGAAGATGTGCCGAAAAGCCAAAAGAGCACGCTGAGCACGAGCGATGCGGCGAAGGACATGATGGCGAACTTGACGGGCAATGAACGAGAAAACAGGCCAAGCGCACAGCTGAACGAAAATCTCCGTTTTTCCAATATGCGCTCCTTGAAGCGCAGCCGCAGGCGCACGACGCCAGTCCCTTCCTCCACGACATTGACCTCGACCGGCTCCTTGAAGTAGTCGATCGCGCCCTTCAACAGGCCGCGGAAGTACGGAATGAGGCTGCGCTTCGACTTGTAAAGAAGCTCCGCCTCGTGCTCGGACAGCGGCGTCACCTTCAAGAGCGGCGGATTCGCGCCCGGAATCTTCTTGACGATTTCCACATGCACGTTGTAGATGGAAGCGAGGAACGTATAGATGTTCTTGCCTTCAAAAAAGGACGGATATACAGCGGCAAAGGTCAGGACGTTGTCGCGCCCCAATTCGTACCAAACATCATCCGGCGTCTGCCCCGTATGCCTTGCCAGAGCATCGACAAAGGTGCGGATCTCACTGTCCGGCACATCTTCCAACGGGGTGAAGATGCGGCCCGGCGCCCATCCCGCCTCCCGGCATGATTCTTGGACGGCCGTTCCATCCCAAAGCTTCTGCGCCGTATCCATCCACGTCGCCACAACAGTTCCCTTCATGATCCGCTCCTCTTCTTTCATCATATCCTGCGGCGCATTTCCTTTCCTCTCCTGCCCTTCTTATGCTATACTGACAACAAACAGCAAGGGGAGGATTTTCATGTCCGCATTTTCCAAGACGATGCGCCGTCACTTCTTCACACGCGAGTTCCTATTGTTTCTCGCCGTCGGCTGCCTCAACACGTTCAACGGCAGTCTGCTCGCCAAAATTTTCGAGCTTCTCGTCGATACGAATCTCGCGTTCAACATCGGCTACATCCTCGCAAACATCATCGCCTACGCGCTCAACAGCCGCTTGATCTTCCACGAACCGATGACGCTCCAAAAGTGTGTGAAGTTCGCGATTTCCTATATTCCGAACTATGTGATTCAGAACGTCATCGTCTTCCTCTTCTACAACCAGCTCGGCTTTCCCAGTCTCGCGGCTTTCATATTAGCCGCCGTCCTCGGCGTGCCCATCACCTTCCTCGCCGTAAAGCTCTTCGCCTTCGGCAGGAAGTGAGCCGCCCTCAAAAAGCTCCTTCATTCACCTTCATACCAGCAAAAGATCGCCTGCGTGCCGCAGTCTTCCATGCCTCGCGCGGAAAGCTCCTCGTAGAGCTTCTTGGCGAGCTTGAGTCCCGGAAGGTCAAGCCCCATCTCCTCAGCCGATTCGACGGCGATGCGCATGTCCTTGAGGAAATGCTTGATGAAGAAGCCCGGCGACCAGTCGCCCGCGAGCATCTTCGGCGCGAGATTCGTCAGCGACCACGAGCCTGCCGCGCCGCCTGCAATCGTCTGCTGCACCGCCTCAGCGTCCAAGCCGCTCTTCTTCGCATACGCCATGGCCTCGGCAACGCCGAGCATGTTCGAGGCGATGGCGATCTGGTTGCTCATCTTGACGAACTGCCCGCTGCCCGCCGCACCGAAATAATGCGCGGTCTTTCCCATGGCGGCGAAGAGGTCTTTGCACCTCTCGAATGCTTCTCGCTCTCCGCCGACCATGATGGCGAGCGTCGCGTCCCTCGCGCCGATGTCGCCGCCCGAGACGGGCGCATCGAGCGCGGCGACGCCCCTTTCCTTCGCCGCAGCGAAAATCTTCTTGGCGAGCGCAGGGCTTGACGTCGTCATGTCGATGACGATGCCGCCCTCCTTCGCTGCGAGAACACCTTCAGCGCCCAGGTAAATCTCCTCGACGTCCTTCGGGTAGCCGACGATGGAGATGACGATGTCCGCCTCCTTCGCCAGTTCTTTTGGCGAGGCCGACCAAGCCGCCCCTTCCTCGATGAGTTTCTTCGCCTTTTCCTTCGTGCGCGTGTAGACGCTGACGGGATAGCCGGCCTTCATGAGATTCCTCACCATACTGCTTCCCATGACGCCCGTTCCGATAAAACCGATTTTTTCTCTTGCCATACGATTCATCCTCCCTTGAAAAACGCGGTTACGTCCCGCACTTTCCTGGATGCTTCTTCCTGTTTCCTACATATTGCAAATCCCCGCCGCCTGCCGCTGCTGCGGAGTGTCGGGGATTCTTCTCTCCTCTCACGGACGGAAATACGGACTCCGCCTGCGCTGCGCCTTGGGACGCCCGATGACCTCGGCGAGTACGACCGCCTGCAGCAGGCCGGCGGGCGCAAGATCGAGCGCGAGGGCACGGGGGCGCGCTGCTTCTTCCGGCGAATTCTGCAGCTTTTTTCCCCTGTTTTCCGCATGGCGCAAAGAAGCGGACGAGCGGGCAGCAGAAGCAGACTCAATTTCGGAGAGCGCCTCGCTCGGTACATCGCTCGTCTCAACCGCTGCCGCCCGCTCGTCCAAGAAGCGGCGCAGCAAATCCCGTACTTCTGCGGGATTCTCGGCCATGACCTGCGTCGTTTCAGGCGTTCCTCCCATTTCGTCCGGAGATGCCGAGGATTCCGGCGCTTTCTGCCGACGCGCCTCTTTTTTCTTCTTGTCCAACAGACTTTTTACGAGGAGGAATATGACGAAGAGGACGATGCCCGTGACGCTCATGCCGACTGCCTCCTTCCCTCTTCCATCTTACTTCGCCGTATGCGGCGAATTCGCGCCCGCCTCGCTGATCGCCGTGCGCATGTCGGTGTCTGCCTGCACGTTGCGCAGGTTGTAGTAGTCCATGACGCCGAGGTTGCCGCTCTTCAAGGCTTCCGCCATCGCGTGCGGCACTTCCGCCTGCGCCTCGACGACCTTCGCTTCCATCTCCTGCGTGTAGGCCTTCATCTCCTGCTCCTTGGCGACCGCCATGGCGCGGCGCTCCTCGGCCTTCGCCTGCGCGATGCGCTTGTCGGCCTCCGCCTGATCGGTCTGCAGCTCCGCACCGATGTTGCGCCCGACGTCGACGTCCGCGATGTCGATGGAGAGAATTTCAAATGCCGTCCCTGCGTCAAGCCCCTTGCCGAGCACGGTCTTCGAGATGACGTCGGGGTTCGCGAGCACCTCGCCGTGGCTCGCCGAAGAGCCGACCGTCGTGACGATGCCCTCGCCGACGCGTGCGATGATTGTCGGCTCGCCCGCTCCGCCGACGAGGCGGTCAATGTTGGCTCGCACGGTCACGCGCGCCTTGATTTTCAACTCGATGCCGTTCATGGCGACAGCGGAGACGATCGGCGTCTCGATGACCTTGGGATTGACGCTCATCTGCACGGCGTCGAGCACGTCGCGTCCCGCAAGGTCGATGGCAGCCGAGCGCTCGAACGGCAGGGGAATCTGCGCGCGGTGCGCGGCAATCAGGGCGTCGACGACCTTGTCGACGTTGCCGCCCGCAAGGTAGTGCGCTTCGAGCTGGTTGACCTGCACATCAAGCCCCGCCTTGTTCGCCTTGATGAGCGGCATGACGATCTTGCCGGGCGGCACGCGGCGCATGCGCATGCCAATGAGCGTGATGATGTTCACGGGAACGTTCGCTGCAATCGCCGAAATCCAAAGCCCGATGGGCACGAAGTGCAGGAACACCATGACGACGAGGACAGCGACGACGAAGAGAAATGCCAATGCTATGACGCCTTCCATAAAGAACCCTCCAATCAATCCTTTTCCCTGACGCGGCGCACGACGATGCGGCTGCCGTGCACCTCCGTCACACAGACACGCTCGCCCTTCTCGATGTAAGCGCCCTCGGAGACGACATCGACGGGCACACCGTCGACGAGGATCGAACCGGCAGGACGCACGTCGGTCAAAACAAGAGCTTCACGTCCGATGAGATCCGTGCGCTCCTCGGCGCTCACATAGCCCTTTGCACTCGTCGAAGCGTCGTGCAGAACGACCCTCTTCCAAAGGCGGCTCTCGGGCAGAAAGCGCGCGATGAGTGCGAAGAGAAGAAGCGCGAGCGCGAATGCGGCAAAAAGCGCGTAGACGGCATTGACGTCGCCGCCAAGCGCGAGAACGACGCTGTAGAGCATCGCCGCGACGCCGAGAGCGCCCAAGACACCCGTAGCAGGCAGGAGCACCTCGGCTACGATCAGAAGGATGCCCACGAGAAAGACGGCGACTTCGTAGAGACTCACGAGTCCCTTCACATACTGACTGCTGAAGAAGACGCCCGCCGCAATGAGTCCGAGCAAGACGCCGAATCCCGTGCCGCCCGTCTTGACCTCCATGAGCACCGCAAGAAAGATCACGGCGACGAGGAGCACCTGCAGGGCGGGAGTCCCGCCGACAAATTCCATACGATCACATCCTTTCCCACGAACCTTCTCCCTATATCTATTCCATGAAGAAACACAAAAACCTGCCGAACATCCTTAAAATCACAGGAGAAAATGCCCAGTACAAGCCAACGGAGGAATCATTTGCCTGTCGGACTCCATAGGCGTATAATGGCAGAAAGGAAAATCTTCTGACAAAAATCGTTCTGGGAGGCTCGCTTCCTATGGAAATTTCTACAGCACAGCTTGCACTCATGCTCGCGACCATCGCGCTCGTCCTCGCGAGCGGTCTCTATGCCGCCCGCTCCATCCACTCGGCGGAAGGCTTCAGCCTCAATGGACGCAGTGCGGGTGCGCCGCTCGTCGCAGGCACGATCGCCGGCACCTGCGTCGGCGGCGGCGCGACCGTCGGCACGGCGCAGCTCGCCTACTCGCTCGGGCTTTCCGCGTGGTGGTTCACGCTCGGCACAGGAATCGCCCTCATCATCATGGGGCTTTTCTATGCGAGACCCTTGCGGCGCACCTCGCTCGAAACGATTCCCGAGTTCCTCGGCATCCGCTACGGCAAGAGTGCGAGTGTCTTTTCGAGCCTCGTCTCCTCCGTCGGCATCTTCTTCAGCGCCGTTGCAAGCACGCTGCCGGGACTACATCTCATCGCCGCGATCTTCGGCGTCGGCTACGGCACGGCGGCCTTCGCCCTCATCGCCCTCGTCGCCTGCTACGTCTTCTTCGGCGGCATGAAGAGCGCCGGCGTCGGCGGCATCCTGAAGATGATCGTCCTATGGCTGAGCCTTTGCCTCGCAGGCATCGCCGCCTGGCACGGACTGCCCGCGCTCACAGCGGCGGCGCCGCTCGCGTCCGGCACATGGAGCCTCGGACATGCCGGCGCCCAGAGCATCGCCGCCGGACTCCTCTCGCTCATCGTCGGCGTCATCTCCACGCAGTCCTACATCCAGGCCATCTTCTCCGCCGCCAACCCGCGCACGGCAACCATCGGTGCATTCACCGCCGCGCTCATCGTCATCCCCGTCGGACTGCCGTGCTCGATCATCGGCATCTACATGCACGCGGCCGCGCCCGACATCGCGCCCATTCTCGCACTGCCCGCCTACCTTTTTACGCATGCAGGAACGCTCATCGGCAGCATCGCCATGGGCGGCATCGTGCTCTCCCTCGTCGGCAGCATCGGCGGACTCTCGCTCGGCATCGGCACAATGCTCTCGCACGACGTATTCGCGCCGCTCCTCGCCGTGAAGAGCGAAAGACGGCTTCTCCTTCTGCACCGCCTCATGGTGCTCCTCGTCATGGCGCTTGCCGCTCTCTTCGCCCTTTCCTACATCGACAGCGAGGTGCTCGTCTGGAACTACCTGTCGATGGCGCTTCGCGGCGGCGGCATCTTCCTGCCGCTGACGCTGGCGATTTTCTGTCCCGGGCGGCTTTCCCCGCGCTGGGCTACCGCCTCCATGCTGCTTTCTACGGCAGCTGCCACGGCGGCAGTCGCTGCAGGAAGCGCCATCCATCCGCTCTTCATCGGCCTTATCGTCAGTGCGGCACTCATCCTGCCGGGAATTTGTAAAGAACATACACGGAGGAATCTCTCATGACAACTACAGCCATACCCACAGCGGCAGAAGAGCTGCTCGGTTTCATCCAGTGCTCGACCTCCCCTTTTCATGTCGTAGAGGAGAGCGCCAAGAGACTTCTTCGTGCGGGCTTTCAAGAACTCAAGCCTGCGGACTCGTGGCGTCTTGCCGCCGGCGGACGCTACTTCCTGCGCGTCTACGGCTCGACGCTCCTCGCCTTCGTCGTCGGCGAGAAGCCGCTCAAGAGCCACGGCACGCCTCTTCTTATGGCGGCGGCGCACACGGACTTCCCATGCTTTCGCCTGAAGCCCGAGGCAGGCATGACACGCGACGGCTGCGGCACGCTCAACATCGAAACGTACGGCGGACTCATCCTGCGCACATGGCTCGACCGGCCGCTCTCGCTCGCGGGCAAAATCGTGCTGCGCGGCAAGGACGCCTTTCATCCCGAGGTGCGGCTCGTCGACTTTCAAAAGCCGCTCATGACGATCCCGAGCCTTGCCATCCACATGGACCGTGACGTCAACAAAGACGGCGCGCTGAACGCGCAAAAAGACATGCTGCCGCTCGCCGCGCTCCTCGGTAAGGACGCAGAAGAGGACTTCTTCCTCGCTTGGCTCGCCGAAGCCTGTGAAACAGAGCGAGACGCCATCCTCTCCTACGATCTCGGCGCTTACCCTTGCGAGACGGGCTGCACCTTCGGACTTCGCGACGAATTCATCTCCTCGCCAAGGCTCGACAACCTCACCTCCGTGCTCGCCTGCCTCAAGGGCATCGAAGAAGCGCATCCCACACAGGGCATTCGCCTCATCGCGCTCTTCGACAACGAGGAGGTCGGCAGCCGAACGAAGCAGGGTGCCGGTTCCGCCGTGCTCGGCGATGTGCTGCGCCGCATCTATCAAGACCTTTCTGGCGAAAGCGACGCCGTCTGCCGTGCGCTCGCCGACGGCTTTTTGCTCTCCGTCGACGTGGCGCACGCCGTCCATCCTTCGCACGCGGCGAAGAGCGATCCCGTCGTGCGTCCCGCGCTCGCAGCAGGCGTCGTCCTCAAGCAGGCGGCGTCGCAGAGCTACGCGGGAGACGCCGAAGCCTCCGCCGTCGTGCGCGCGCTTGCCGAAGAGCATGAGATTCCCTGGCAGAGGTTCGTGAACCGCGCCGACAGCCGCGGCGGCTCGACGCTCGGCGCCATCGCTTCCTCCTTCGTCCCCGTGCGCACGATGGACATCGGAGCGCCCATTCTCGCCATGCACTCGGCGCGCGAGACGATGGGCGCCGCCGACCAAGAATCGCTTGAGCGACTTCTCACGGCGTTTCTCGCTTGAAAAAGCAATTACCATCCTGCGCGAAACCGCAGACACGAAATACGCCCCCGAAAGCCATCCTCGGCTCTCGGGGGCGTCTTCTTCATTCTAAAATCCCGTGCTCAAATGCCAAGCCCGCGCTCCAAATACTTGCGCTGCAGCAAGAAGATACATCGAACGAGCTGGTTCTGCTGCCTCTTGTCAAGATATGCCGCGAAATGTGCGCCGATGTGATAAATGGGCGTCGCAAGCGCCGTGCGGTCGAGCGAGCGCATGACGACAGCCGTCGTCTTCAGCTCGCCAACGGCGGGCAGATCGGGTATGGCGATCTCGATTTCCATGCCGTCTTCCAGCGGCTCTTTCCACACGAAAGAAACGCCGTTGCCGCTGATGTCGACGAGCGTCGTATCCTTCGCTTTGTTCTTGCCGCCGTAGAGATTCGACAAGGTCACCTGCATGGGAAGCGGCACGGGCACGCGCACGAAATCACGCTTCTGCTGGCGCTCGACCTCCGCCGGAAGCTCCATGTACCAGATATGATCGGGCAGGGGACTGCTCGCGCAAAACACCGAAGAAAAGCGATAGGTGCACTTCTCGCTCGGCATGGCACAGTGGAAACGTGCGCCGGACTCAGGGCCGTGTGCATATTCGGCATCCGTCAGGCGCATCTCGACGATCAGACGGTCTGCCGTCATCTCCTTGAGAATTCCTATACGCGTCTTCTTTCCGCCCTCCTGCAAAAAATAAATCTTCTCCTCCAGCACGAGCACTTCTTCGGGCGCAAAGCATTCTGCCGCCATACTCTCCGTCGTCATATCTCCTCTTCTTCCTGTCATCACTTCCGCAAACTCACTTCATCGACAAGGCTTCCGTCGGGCAGGAAGCACGAAAAGTGCAGACGCTCCGCCGACGCCTCCAATGTCATATAATTGCCGCGCTCAGGCTGGGTGAGCACCTTCTTGTCGAAACGCGCATTCACAGGCACATCGTAATAGCAGTTGCCGCAGTTTCCCGTATCGATGTAGAAAGGTCCTTCTTCGCTCGGCGCAAAGTTCACGATAGACCCTAGCCGCCGATACGTATGCTGATGCGCCGTCAAAACGACATCGGGACGCAATTCATCGAAGAGCGGCATGAGTAGACGCCCCGTCGCACTGATGTCACCCGTGACGGGATCGCTCAAATCGGGGTAGTCGTACTCGATGACATCCTTGTGCATCAAGACGATCTTCCACTTCTTGCGGCTCGCCGCCATGTCGCGGCGCAGCCAAGCCATCTGCTCCTCCAGGAGTCCCGCACGCAATGCCTCGACTTCCTCCCACTGCGTGTTAAGCGCGACGAAGTGGCACGGCCCGTAATCGAAGGAATAGTACCAATGCGAGAAGCGCAGACTGCCGTTGCCGGGCACGGGAAAGTAGCCGAGCCAAGCCAAGGGCAGGCGACATTGCCAGTCGAGATCATACGCTTCATGATTGCCCATCAGCGGAGCGCACGGCAGGCGGCTCATGAGTCCCGCCGCCCCCTCGAACCACTGCCGCCACTGGTAGGCGGCCTCCCCATTGTCGACGAGATCACCCATCATGATAAAGAAGTCCGCGTCCGGGTGCTGCGCCGCCGCACTTTCCGCCGCCTTCTTCCATGTGCGATATCCGTCCGAGCACTGCGAATCGGGAAAGATCAGCGCCTTGAATGCGCCGTCCCCCGCCGTTCGCAGGGAAAACCAAGGCGACGATGTATCGCCCGTGCGCAGGCGGTACTCATACGAAGCGCCCGGCGAAAGCCCTGTCAGAAGCGCCTCGTGAGAGAACAGCCGCTCGCCGCCGTCATCGAGAAGTTTCTCGCTCACCGCGAAAGAAGAAAACCCTGCTGCACCCACAAGTCGCAGATCGACGACAGCCTGCACCTCACTCACCGTGGACTCCCATGCAATCATGCGCGAGGTTCGACTGTCCTCGGTGACGATCTGCCGCACGAAGAACGCTTCCAGCCCCTCAGCGGCAAAGGCCCTGCGCCAGCGCGCGGGGAACAAACTGCCGATTCCCAGCGAAAGCAGCGTCCGCAGCGATATTTTCAAAAACCCGCGGCGCGACAGCGCCGGTAAAGAGGCGGACAGCATAGCGAAACCTCCTTCGCACCATCCGATGCAGACCTTCTGCATCCGTTGCCCTCAAAAACGCTTACTCTCTGCCGTGTCGAGCAGCGCCTCATACGCCTCGGCTGCCCGTGCCGCGAAAATTTTGCGCACGGCGGCGTTCTCTCCGATACCCTTGAGAATCGTCTGCACGCGAAAGCCTTCGCGCTCCAAAAGCGATTTGTGCGAATCCGGCTCGTCGCCCGCCATATCGTTCGTCGCATGATCGCCCGCCACGAGCATTAAAGGGGCGAGCGTGGCCTTCCTTATGCCCGCCTCCTTGAGCTTCGGCACGACATCGTCCAGATTCGGCCGTCCCTCGACGGTGTAGATGTAGACGCGCTCTTCACCGAGATTTTCCAAGCGAGCCTGCATGACAGCGTAGTAGGCATTTGCCGGATGCGGCGTGCCGTGCGCCATGAGGAGCACGGCTTCGTCTTCCGCACGCGCCGGCAACTCCTTCGCAACAGCCGCCATGACCTCTGCGACATCATCGCGCTTCTCCTCCTGCCCTTGCCAATAGACAAGAGGCGTGCCGAGCGTCATGCGCTGAAACCACGGCTTGCATTCGTCAAAGACTTCCCGCTTATAGGCATACTCGATGCCCGGGATGATGTCGAGCGAAACGAGAGCGACACGCGTACAGCCCTCTTCCTTAAGCTTCTGCAGCGCCTCTTCGGGCGTTGGATAGCGGATGCCCTCGTTCTTTTCCACACGCTCGATGACGATGTGCGACGTGAAGGCGAGCATGACCTTGACTGCGGGATGCATGCGCCGCACCTCCTCCGCCACGGCGTCAATCGTCTTCTCGCGCGTCTCCTTGAACGTCGTGCCGAAACTCATGACGAGGATGGCATCCCGTTCCTCACCGGCAGTGAGCGCGGCATTGTCCGCCACAAGCACGCCGAGGCTTGCGGCTCGCTGCAAAGCGGCGCCCGCTGTCTTTACTTCCTCATGGAGTTTGTAACCTGTATGTGCCATATTTCGCCCTTCTCTCTTCCGTCGTGATTTTCTCAGAAATTCCTGCTTATCGTTGTTTCCCAACACTACCTTGACAAAACGCGCCATATCCTTTATAATTTTCATGTTACGCATGATACACTTTTCATCGGCGTTTTCGGGGCATGGCTCAGTTTGGTAGAGCACCTGGCTTGGGACCAGGGGGTCGCAGGTTCAAATCCTGCTGCTCCGACCATCGCGTCAGTAGCTCAGTCGGATAGAGCAACGGCCTTCTAAGCCGTGGGTCGGGGGTTCGAATCCCTCCTGTCGCACCATGAATACTGCAGGGCTTGGCATTTTGCCAAGCCCTTTTGTTTACTATGAAAGTCCAAGAAGTCAAGCCCGAAGGGCGCAGACCGATTGGGTAACTTTCATTAAGGGCGGCGCACAATGTCCACAAGGTGGACGTTTGTGCGTGTAGTTTACTCTTCGTGCGCACGCTTTTCTATGTGACGAACGAGTTCGATGGCGCCGAGTCCGAGTCCCAGTCGCTGAGAAATTTCCTCCGCGCTCATTCCTTGGCGCAGAAAGGCACGGATCTGCTCTTGCTGACGGCTCGGAGGCACATCAGGCGACGGGATTTTCACATCGTCTGCCTCGTCCGCTTCCTGCACAGCGGTCAAATCCTCGCCCGAAAACTCCGGCGGCTCTTCCTCGTCCGCCGGTTCGTCCTCTTCGTATTCGTCCGCCTCTTCTTCCATCACTGCCTCTTCGTCTTCTTCCTCCGACTCATCTTCCTCGTACTCCTCGTACTCATACGCCTCATCGTCCTGCGTCTCATCATCCTGCATCTCATCGGGCATTTGCGCCGCCGACAATGCACGGGATGCAGCATCTTCGTGGACGGGAATCTCCCGACGCATATTCTCCTGCGCCGCCTGAGTGCCATGCGCGATGTTCGCCGCCGCGTCCGTCCCCATTTCCTCAGGCGGCAGCTGCAAATCCACCGCACCGCCAATCGGGCTTCCGGCCATCTGCTTCATCAGGGCTGCCTGAAAGCTCGACGCCGTCTCTCCCGCACCGACGGTGGAAACCGCAGCGGGCGCAATGGCTGCAGCGGACGATGCGGCAACTTCGACGGCAGAAGGGGAGGAAACAGCGGGCGCTGCAGTGACGGGAGAAACAGTCGGAGGCGCCTGTGTCGCCGTGCGGGGCGCAGAGGAGGCGAACTCCATCTGCTGCGGCAAAGCGCCGAGCCGTGCGCCGTAGACCTTCTCCCACTGCGCGAGGGCAGCAAGACGCTCATCCAAAGCCGCCTTCTGCGCGTTCGCCTCCGCCAAAATGCGCTCCAATCGTTCGACATGGATCTGCATCCTACCGATGACGGCGTCACCCGAGCGCTCGATCTCATAGCGCAGACGACTCGCGGAAACTTCGACCGATTCTTTCTCCTTGGCCTTTCCCTTGCTCAAAAGACGCCGCATGATGAGGACAAGCACCGCCCCCAAGACAATCAATGCGCCCAGAATTTCCGTGATCACTTCTCGCAGCTCCCCTTATCTCCAGAAATCGCTGAGAAATTCAGCTCTCCCTCTAAAATAGGGCTGTCACATGAGTCGACTACGACTTATGACAGCCCCGTTTCATTCCCTACGTAGATATATCAATATTGCGTCCACGGAATACATCGACGGCGAACCTCTCCGTCGGCGCTTCCTCCTCCTGTTCGGCATGCCTGCCGCCGCCAGAGCCTCGCCTGCCGCGCCCCTGCTTCCTGCGGCGATCGGGATCGTCCTTGATGCGCTCCTCTTCTGCCTGATCCTTCTTCCTGACCTGCGTCTGTTTTAACGCCGTTTCCTGCTTGTCACGCACGGCCTGAAAATCCTGCTGTACAGCCGACTGCTGATTCATGTTGTGCTGCACCTGCGTCGCTTCAGAGGTGCGCGGCACGATTGCCTGCAAACTCATCGGTGTTACATCCATGCATCCCACCATCCTTTCCAAGCACAGTCAAGGGGACACGATCCGCAAGAACGTCGCCCGTATCAATAAGCGCCCGTGCGGATCTGATCGCCTTCCACGCTCAGCGTGCAGCGTTTCTCCTCCGAATGAACATTCTTGATGACGTTGTTGATCTTGAGCTTCACGCCCGGATATATCGTATCGGCAGCGCGGATGCGGCCGCGCTTCATGCTCTGGATTTTCTCCTCAAGTTCGTCCATCTCTTCCAGAAGGCGCTCCAACTGCCCTTCCACTTGGAAACGCACCTTCCCCAACTGCGCGACCATTTCCTGCCTCTCGGGCGGCAGTTTGCTGATGTCAACCTTGCCGAGCGTCGCGAGCGTCTTCTTGATCTCGTCGAGCTTCTTCTTCGTATCGCCGTACTCCTGGCACACCGCCTTGTACTGACGCTGCACCATCGGGTTGACGCCGACTTCAAGTTTCGTCGCAACATTCGCAGGGTTGCCGATCTGGGTCGCCTCGATTTCTTCTCCGGCGAACGTAGAGCCACCCATGATCTGCCCGCGTCTGCCAAGCACCGTGACCTTTTTGCCTGCACGCACCTGTGAATTCAGTACAACGTCAGCAATCGTGACATTATGTCCCGCTTCGATCTCCGCATTTTCTGCGAAGAATGCCATGAGCGTCCCCTTCGCCTTGACGAAGCCGCGGTTCATGCCCTGGATGCCGCCCTTGACGAGGATGTTGTTTCCCTCGACCTCGGCGCCCGAAACGATGCCGCCGACCTCGATGTCACCCGTAGCCTTTACCACAAATCCTGCCTGCACGCTTCCCTGGACAGCGACCGCTCCCGTAAATTCGATGTTGCCCGTGCCGACGCCCACATCCTCCTTGATGACGAGGCGAGGGTCGACGCCGATGACCTTGCCCGTGTCGACGATCTGTCCGTCGATATCGGCGTAGAGGAAATTCTCATCGCGAATCGAGGAGTTCTTTCCCGCCTTGAATACGAGCGGCCTCCCCTTCTTTTGGTTGACCTTGCCGCCGAGCACATTCATGCCCGGCTCTCCGTCCGTCTGCAGAACGCGTTCAGCGAGAAGCTCGCCCTGCTTCACGAGCACGAAGAGGTTCATGTTCTTGTAGTCCGCCCGATCATATTCATCCGTCTTGGGGCGTCCCTTGACCCCGAGGTCGTAGTTCTTCTTCAGATAGGCGTCCTCGCCATGCTGTGGCTCCTTGCCAAGCGCCGCCTCGAAGTCCTTTCCGTCTTTCGCGCCCTGCTCGATCGCCGCCTCGTCGAAGCCGAATACGACGCCCTTGTCCTGGAGCGCCTTCTTGATCATCTCCGCCGTCGGATATGCGTTGGAGTCCGTATGGTCAAACCCGACCGTAGCCACCATCTTGTCCGAACTGACATGGATATTGATCTTGCTGTAGACCGGACGTTCTCCGTCAGCCCTTTCCTGTTCGCTCATGCCCTTTTTGCCTCCTTCTTGCCTCACTCCATGAGGCTTGTTTTCCATCTCGCCAAAAAGCCCCGAAGCCGAAAGACGGCCTTCGTATGGAGCTGAGAAATCCGCGCCTCCGAAAGATGCAGGATGAGGCTGATTTCCTTTAGGGTAAGTTCCTCATAATAATAGAGAGAAACGACCGTGCGCTCCTTCTCCGGAAGCTGGTCGATTGCTTCCGCCAAGGTGTCGCGCAATTCGTTTTTCTCGGCATTTTCTTCGGGATCGATCGTCTGTGACGACGGAGACTCCGTGCGGACATACTCTTCGAGCGGAATGACCGTCGCGATGTTCGTCTGCGAAACGAGATCGTGCAGTTCCTTCTTCGATATCTTGAGTTCCGCGGCAAGTTCGTCGTCCGTCGCCGAGCGACCCAGGCGGCCTTCCAATGTCGTCACCGCCTGCTCATAGCGCCGAATCTTCTGCCTTTTCGATACGGGAATCCAATCCATCGTACGCAAATAGTCAAGCATGGCACCGCGAATGCGCACGCCGCCATACGTTTCAAATTTGTTGCCGCGCTCGACGTCGTATCGCTCGATTGCGTCAAGCAAACCAAAAAAGCCGCTCGAAACGAGATCGTCCCGATCAACATGTGCGGGCAGGCCGACGACGACACGTCCCGCAATGATATTGACGAGCGGCAAGTACTTTTCGACAATCTTGTCACGAACTTCCGGTGCGCGCGTTTCCCGGTAAAGCGCCCAAAGATCTTGAATTTCTGCGGAGGGGGTCTCTGCCTTTTTCATCAATCAGCCGCCTCCTCGTCTAGTCATTCTCCGCGGGGAACCGCAGCGGCGGGCTCTTCCATGACCTCAAAATCCGCATCCTGCTCTTGACCATCCGCTTGTGCGTCTGCTGCTTCCCCATCTTCTCCGGCATTTTCCGAGCCTTCCGACTCCTCTTTATCATTCGCCGTCTGCGTCGCTTTTCCCTCTTTCCTCGCTGGAATTTCCTCCGACTGCGCTTGCGCAAAAAGGGCAGGGAACTGCTTTTCCAAAAAAAAGGCAACGAGAAAGATGAGCGCGGTGACGACGAGAAACACCGCAAGGCTTCTCCCCGCTGCAGTAGAAAACCGTGCGCCTGCCGAAACGGCGGTCAGAACGGTGAGGAAGGCAGCGAGGACGCCCGTGACGAGTGCTGTTCCAATCTTAAACAAATTCCATCCCCCGTTAAATAATCTTTTCCCCGCGATCGATCGTCTTGACCTTGTAATCTCCCGTTGCCAAATCGATTTGTACCGTGCGGCCGTACGTGCCGCCCGTATCCTCGGCAACGATGCGTATGCCTTCCTTGGCGAGCGCCTTCTTTGCAGCCTCGGCATTTCTCAGACCCACGCGCATGACGTCGGACGCATTGGCGAACGAGAACATCTGTGCGCCTCCCGCGATCTTCGCGACGAGACGGTTCTTCGCCGCACCGAGTTTCAAGACCTCGCCGAGCAACAAAGGCACGCCCGTATCAGCAAACTTCGCATGATTCTCGTGCGCTCTCGCCTGCGTGCTGTCCGGCAGCATGATGTGCACGAGGCCGCCGACCTTCGTCTGCGGATCGTAGAGGGATATGCCGATGCAGGAGCCAAGACCGTAGCTGATGATCTGCTGCGGAGCCTTACCGACCTTGTAATCCGCGATTCCTACGCGTAACATATCAGCCATGTCATCCAACCCCCACTGCAGAAAGAATCATTTCCATGGAGCCTGGATCCGGTACAAGGAAGAAGTGCCCGCGCAACTCATCATCTTCGGCAAGGAACTCCGTCTCGATGACCATGGCGTGATCGCCCATCTGGCCGAGCTGTACGAGCACGACGTTCAAGATGGCGCCTGCCATATCCATAGCGAGCGCCGGAATCGACGGAATGAGCGAGAGGTTCGTGAAGCTGTAAAGCGCATTGAGGTAAGCTCCTGCCAAGATGTTGCCGATTTCCATCAAGGCGGACTCTGCCATCATGTCGAGATGCGTCGTCTCTCCCGACTCCTTGCCCATGAGGGCGTCGACAAGGTAGAAAGCGCTGTCCTTCGGCATGAGGAACAGAATGTTGCTCGGCGCCTTGCCATAGACGCGCAGAAAAACGCCGACGACGATCGTCTCCGGCCCGCCGACGAGGTCGGGAACCTCGTCGAGAGGGACGACCGAAACCTTCGGCACATTCATATCAATGCGGCGATTGATGAGCTGCGACAAGGCCGTCGCAGAGTTTCCCGCACCGACATTTCCTATCTCCCGCAGCACATCAAGCTGTACCGGGGAAAGATCGATAATATCTTCCGTCATAACTGCACCTCTAGCATATTGGCATGATCCGATAGAAATATCCTTCTCCCGTCCTGCTAGGCAGGAGAAGGATGCAACATCTTATTTCATATCTTCCGGCAGGTCAACGATCTCGTCAAGATTCAGCATGATGATCAGTCGCGCATCAATGTTGCCGATGCTGTTGACAAAGCGGTTGCTCGTGCTGTCGCTGACGTCCTTCGCCGGATTGATGTCGCGTCCGGAGATGGTCAGCACTTCCGTCACGGCGTCGACGATCATGCCGATGGAGAACTCGCCGATCTTCATGATGATGATGCGTGTCGCATCCGTGTAGGGAGCGTCCTCAAGACCGATGCGGCGCTTGAGGTCGATGACGGGAAGAACGCTACCGCGCAGATTGATGACGCCCTTGATGTAGTCGGGGGCGAAGGGCACGCGCGTGATGTCCGTCAAAACCTTGATTTCCTGCACGTTCAAGATGTTGACGCCGTACTCTTCCTTCAAGAGCTTGAACGCGGCCACCTGAACGTCTTCCATGATTGCCTTCTTTTCCTTAGCCATGTCTAATCCTCCCCCTTACTGCTGCACGACCGTACCGACATCCAAAATCAAGGCGACACGGCCATCTCCGAGCACGGTGGCTCCGGAGAAGATCTTGAGTCCGGAAAGGAGTTTTCCGAGCGTCTTGATGACGATTTCCTGCTGACCGATAAGGTTGTCTACGACGATGCCCGCCTTGCGCTCGCCGACATATACGACGACGACGAAGATATCGTCGTTGTCCTCTTCCGTTGTGCGCGGCACCTGCAGCGCCGTGCTGAGGTTGATGATCGGGATGATCTGCCCGCGCAGTACGATGACTGCCTGATTCTGCACCGTCTTGATGTCATCCGGATGGATGTTGATCGTGCTGTCGATCGAGCCGAGAGGAATCGCATACATCTCTTCCTGCACCTTGACGAGAAGCGCCTGGATGATGGCGAGCGTCAGCGGCAATTTGATCTTGAATACAGAGCCTTCATCAATCTTCGTCTCGACATCGACATGACCGCCCAACGACTCGATCTTGCTGCGCACGACATCCATGCCCACGCCGCGTCCCGAAATATCCGTGATGTGATCGGCCGTGGAGAATCCCGGCGCAAAGATGATGCGCACAGCATCCGCATCGGAAAGCGCGTCGGCTTCATCCTGCGTATAGAGCCCCTTCTCCACTGCTTTTGCTCGAATCTTTTCGGCATCGATGCCCGCGCCGTCGTCCGTGACCATGATGACGACATTATTTCCCTCGTGACGCGCGATGAGTCCAACCTCACCCGTGCGCGGCTTGCCCTTCTTCTCACGGTCGTCGGGATGCTCAACGCCATGATCGAGCGAGTTTCTCAGAAGGTGCATCAACGGATCGCCGATCTCGTCGATGACCGTACGATCGAGTTCGGTCTCCTCGCCCTCGACCGTGAGGTTGATGTCCTTGTTCAGCTCCTTCGCTATGTCGCGAACCATGCGCGGGAAGCGGTTGAACACCTGGCTGACGGGAACCATGCGCACCTTCATGACGACGTTCTGCAAGTCCGTCGTCACGCGATCCATCTGCTCCAACGTCTCCGTCAGTTCCGGCATGCGGTTCGTCGTGCCGATCTGCTCAAGGCGCACCTTGTTGATGACGAGCTCGCCAACGAGGTTCATGAGGTTGTCGAGCTTCTCAATGTCAACGCGCACGGACTGGCTCGCGTGATGCTTCTTCTCTGCGGCCGCGGGCTTTGCGGCGGGCTTTGCTGCCGGTTTCGCCGCAGGCTTTGCCGCGGGCTTTGCCGCAGGAGGCGCCGCTGCAGGAGCGGGAGCGGCGGCCTGCGCCGGCTCTGCCGCTGCTGCCGGAGCAGGCGCAGGCGCGGGCGCTGCGAGATTGTCGGGGTCGACTTCCTCGATCTTCACCTCTTCCAATTCGGAAACGGGTGCAAGTGCATCGGAAACCGCCTGCGTATCGGATGTCGTGACGAGAACGAGATCGAAATCATGATCGAACTTTTCCGCCTCCAGGTCTTCCGCGGGCGGAACCGACTTGATGACATCGCCGATCTCATCGAGGGCGTTCATGACCATGTAGGTGCGCGCTGCCTTCAAAAGGCATGTGTCAGCGAGCCTGATGTGTATGTGAAAGACGGCCATGCCGCCCTGCTTCGCCGCGCGCATCGCGTCCTTATCATCCTCGGTATAATCGAGCGAAGATGCGGGCGCTGCCTCGGCCGCCGGCGCCTCCGCTGCGGCCGGCGCCGCTTCCGCCTCCGGCTGCGGCTCGCCCTTGGAAATGGACGAGAGCTTCTTCACGAGGTCGGAAACGTCAACGAGATCCTCGGGGTCGCCGTTGCCAACGTTCTCGATCATCTCCTGCAAGGAGTCAAGGCACTTGAAGATCGTCTCAATGATGTCCTCTGTCACCTTGAGCTGGTTATTGCGGATGAGGTCGAGGACATCTTCCATCTCGTGCGTAAGTTCGGCGATCTTGTTGAACCCCATCGTCGCCGACATGCCTTTCAGCGTATGCGCGTTACGAAAGATCTCGTTGACGACGGACACCTCGTTCGGGTCATTTTCGAGGCTCAGCAGACCATCGTTCAAGGACTGCAGATGTTCGCGCGACTCGTCCAAAAACATGTCCATGTACTGATTTGTTTCCATTTCAAATCCCCCTGTTTGTTTTCTGCCGCCTCCGGGCGTCTTGCTCATTGCAGTATCTGCGCAAGAGGCACAGCATGTCAGTTTGCTCCGCAACCTTCGCCAAGAGCCCTGGTACCAGCCAGGCAGAACGCGAATCGCGAATCACTTGCATCATTCTTTAATATTCTTCGCCGTCACCGCCAAAAATCCTGCTTTTATTCCCGAGCGGGACTGTCAGGGTGCAGGGTGAGTTGGCGGCGCAGTTCACTGAAGACAAAGTGGACGATCTTATTCATCGTTCCCCGGTCAAGCTCCAGAAAGTGCGCCCCGAGCTGCCAGCCGCGATCGCTCGGCTCAAGCGGCAGGGAGCGCACGATGCGAGCCATGACGGACAGCGTGCCGATATTTGGGAAGTTCGTGAACACGATGGACGCGCGGCTGTTGACCTTGACGTGACGCGGCACGGCAAAGGAAATGCCGCCGCCGCTGACGTCCGTGGTGTGAAGCTTCATAAGCTCGCTCTCGCGCCCCTCCGTGTCGATGATCCGCACCTGAATCGGCAGGCGCACCATCGCACGCACAAAGCTGCGGTTCTGATGGCGCTCGACGACTTCCGGCTTCGTGATCATCCAGACAGGAATCGGATCGCGCGCTTTACCCTTGAATACGGAGAAAAATCGGTAGCGACATGCCTCGCCCACGGCAAGACCGTAAAGCTGCTCACCCGCCGCCGGTATGATGGGGCGGCGCTTTTCGTCCACGGGCATCGCGACGATCAATCGATCCGCAGTGATATCTTCTATGCGGCTCGTATATCTTATATCGTCATCTTCCAGGTAAAACTCAACCCTCTGCCCAATTTTCAACACCGTTGCCGCATTCATCAAATCGCCTGCCATGGCAAGGCACCTCCCCATCATCGTGTAAAATCAAGGAAATATTGCAGAAATGATTTCCAACCTTTTTTGACAAAGACCTTTTCCCCATAGAGCATGGATCTCGCAATCGCTTTGATGCACTTTGCCGCAAGCGCGTCCGGATACGCCTCAAGAATCGGCTTTTGCTGACGTACCGCCTGGATCATCGTACGATCCTCGTAAATCGCCCCGAGGGATTGGATTTCCATGTGCAGGAAGCGCTCTGCCGTCTTCCTGAGCTTTTCCGCCACTTCGAGACCTTCTGCCTCGTCGTAGACACGATTGACAACGAGGCGCATGTTCGGCTTCGCCGCATACATGCTGTACGCCTTCATGACGGCATAAGCGTCGGTCATGGCCGTCGGCTCGGGCGTCGTCACGAGAAGCACCTCATCCGCCGCCAGGATAAAATCGAGGACGTTTCTGCCGATGCCCGCGCCTGTATCGATGAGGATGACGTCGGCCAATTCCCCGCAGCCCGTGAGCTTTTCTTCGAGCAAATCCCGCTCGGCAGGCGTGAACTCGCCCGCCTGTTCCATGCCTGAGCCGCCCGAGATGTAGCGAAGCCCATAAGGCCCCTTCAAGATCACGTCATCGAGCACGACATCCTCATCCAAGAGATGCAGAAGATTGTATTTCGAAGAGGTTCCCAAAAGGACGTCGACATTCGCCATGCCGAGGTCAGCGTCGATGACAAGCGTCTTCTTTCCCTCGGCAAGAAAGGCGAGCGCAAGGTTCACGGTCAGGTTTGACTTGCCGACGCCGCCCTTGCCGCTCGTGACGGCAATGATGCGTGCGCCCTCCTTTGGCACGGGGCGCGCCGCGCTCGGCTCTGGCGCCTCCCGGGCAGCGTCCGTGCCGGAATCCGCAGCGGCAGAGTCCTTTTTGTTTTCTACGAGCTTTCGGAGGCTCGCTGCCTGATCCTGCATAATCTACCTCAAAAAAAGTTCCGCAAGCTTTCCGGCCTCTGCCGGCACAATGTCATCGGGAACGCTCTGTCCGTTCGTCAGATAGGAGAGCCGCATTTCTTTCCTGCGCAAGATGTTCAGGATGATGCCAAGGCTCTTCGTTTCATCCGTCTTCGTGAAGATCACCTTGTCGGGCTTGCAGACGGAGAACTTGTCGATGATGTCTTTCGCATCCTCATTCTTCGTCGTGGCGCTGAGGACGAGATACTTCTCAATATTCTGGTTGACGGCAAGGAATTCCTTGAGTTCCGCCATCTGACGGCGGTTGTGCTGACTGCGCCCCGCCGTGTCGATGAGAATCAGCTGCTTCTGGCGAAACTTCTGTATGGCTTCCTTGAGTTCATCAGGCGTATAGACGATGGCGATGGGAAGTCCGAGGATGTCGGCATACGTCTTGAGCTGCTCGACCGCCGATATGCGATATGTGTCCGCCGTAATGAACGCCGTGCTGATGCCCTTTTCCAAGACGCACTGCGCGGCGATCTTCGCGAGCGTCGTCGTCTTGCCGACGCCCGTCGGCCCCAAGAGAGCCGCGATCTTTCGCTTGCGGCTCTTGAGTTCAAGGCCGTCCGCCATCTGCACGTTGTCGGCGAGATACTTCGTCAGTCCGTCTAAAGCAAGCGGCGTATCCTTATCGGCCAGAATGGCTTCGGCGGGAAGCTGCAGCACGACGTCGTCGATGATGTCCGATTCGACCTCTTGCTGCTTCAGCACCTGCTGCAGGGACATCTCGTCTTCGGGCGTCTTTTCCTTGCTTACGACCTGGACGAGCATCGCTTTCATCTGAGCCAGCTCGTTCTGCAATTCCTCGATGGTTTCGCGCTGGCGCTCTTCCTCACTCTTGACGGACGGTGACTCGTCTTCTCGCCGCTTTTCCTGCGACGATGCCGCTTCGTCCTCCTCACGCTTCACTCTGCGCGAAGACGACGCCTCCCTTTCCACCTCTACTCCTGCAGCTTCTTTCGCTTCCGCCGCATGCACTTTTCTTCGCTTCGGCTGTGCAGGCTTCCTGCGCCGCGCCTTGCGTGCGGGCGACTCCTGCGGAGCTTCCCCGGCAGACGGCACGAGCGGCTGAAAGGGAGCTTCCGGCACCTTTCCCGAAGGAAACGATGGAACGAACGGCTCAGCCGAAGCATCATCAGGCGAGGCGGGCGCTGCTGCACGCGCCTGCCTCGCGGCCTCGGCAACCGCAGCTTCCGTGCCCGCCGTTCGGTAGCTCTTGGCTGCGCTCTGCGAAAGCCGCGGCTGCTGCATCGACTGCTGTGACTCTATCGGCAGAGGCTGCTGCATCGGCTGCATCGGCTGCGCGGACTGCATAAGCGGCGGCATAGGAGCAGCCGGCGGCCCTGTAGGAACTGGGACAGACACCTGCTGCGCGGGAGCAGCAGGCGCCGCTTGCGGCAGGGCAGCCGCATGACCTTGCGGCAGCGGCACCGCGCTCTTCGGCTTCGTTTCGCCGCCTGCCGCCTCCGCCTGCAGTTCGGCGAGCGTCGGCAGACGTTCAGGACGTTTCTTGGGCGGGCGGCGTGTCACCTCGTCGAGAGCCGCCGTCACCTCGAAGATTTCTTTTGCGCCATAGCCAAGGATGCCGCCCTTCTTTATTTTTTTCGTATGCAGGATCACCGCGTCGTCGCCAAGCTCGTCTTTCACCTGAGCCATGGCGTCCTTCATCGTGGCGGCCTGAAACACCTTGATGCGCAATTAAATTCTCACCGTCCCAAGAATCTGAAGTTCAACCGTCTGCTCGATTTCCGCATGAGAGAGTACGACAAGCCCCTGCACGGAGCGTTCGACAAGCTGCCGGAAGTAGGTGCGCACGGCAGGGCTTGTGAGCACGATCGGTTCGTAGCCCATGTTCGTAAGCTTCGGCAGTTCCGCATTGAGTGACGCCAAGAGGCGCTGCATCGCATCGGGATCGAGACTGACGTAAGAGCCGTGTTCCGTGCGCTGCACCGCGCCGGCGATGTGGTTTTCCAATCCCGGGTCGAGCGTGATGCACGGCAGCACGTTGTTCTGCACATACTGCTGCGAGATCTGACGCGCGAGTGCATGGCGCACATACTCGGTGAGGATGTCCGTGTCCTTTGTCGCGCGCCCGTAGTCGGAGAGCACTTCGAGAATCGTCTCCATGTCGCGTATGGAAACGCGCTCCGCCAGGAGGTTTGCGAGAACCTTCTGTACCTCGCCGACGACGAGAACCTCGGGCACGACCTCGTCGACGAGCGCCGGATTCGTCTTCTTCAAGTTGTCGAGGAGATTCTGCGTCTCCTGACGTCCGAGGATCTCCGCCGCATGCATCTTGATGACTTCTGTCAGATGCGTCGCGAGCACGGATACGGCATCGACGACCGTATAGCCGTTGAGCTCTGCCTGCTCGCGCTGATCTTCGGCAATCCACAGTGCAGGAAGACCGAAGGCCGGCTCCGTCGTCTCGATACCCGGCACTTCTTCGAACACCGTGCCCGAGTTCATCGCGAGGTAATGATCGAGCATGAGCTCGCCGCGTGCTGTCTCGATTCCCTTGAGTTTGATGATGTAGTTGTTCGGCTTGATCTGTATGTTGTCGCGGATGCGGATCGTCGGCACGACGAGTCCAAGTTCCAACGCGCACTGTCGTCGAATCATGACGATGCGTTCCAAAAGATCGCCGCCCTGCCCCGTGTCGACGAGCGGTATAAGGCTGTAGCCGATCTCAAGCTCCATCGGGTCAACCTGCAGCAGATTGACGATGTTCTCAGGCTTCGTGGCGTCCGCCTTCGCCTTCTCCGCCTTCTTCTGCTCGGGCACTTCCTCGACCGCCTTCTCCGAGCCCTTGAGGCGGCGCGCCGCGATGAAGCACAGGACGGAAAGCGCACCGAGGGGGATTCCCGGCATACCAGGAACGATGGCGAGAAACAGCAACACACCGCTGACGATGTAGAAGATGCGGCTGCGGTTGAAGAGCTGCAGCGCCACGTCGAGTCCGAGGTTGCCCTTCGAGGACGCCGAGCGCGTGACGAGTATGCCCGTTGCCGTCGAGATCATCAGCGCCGGAATCTGACTGACGAGACCCTCGCCGACCGTTAGCAGCGTATAGCTCTGCAGAGCCTGCAGCGCCGTCATGTTGCGCGTCAGCATGCCGATGACGAAACCGCCCGTAATGTTGATGATGATGATGATGATGGCCGCGATGGCATCGCCCTTGACGAACTTCGAAGCACCATCCATCGCACCGTAGAAGTCCGCTTCCTGCTGGATCTTCAAGCGGCGCTTGCTCGCCTCGACATCCGTGATGGCTCCCTGATTCAAGTCGGCATCGATCGCCATCTGCTTGCCCGGCATCGCGTCGAGAGTGAAGCGCGCCGACACCTCCGCGACGCGCTCCGCGCCCTTCGTGATGACAATAAACTGGATGATGATGAGAATGACGAAGATGATGAAGCCGACGAGCGCATTGCCGCCGACGACGAAGTTGCCGAATGCCATGATGACATCGCCTGCATAGCCGTTCAACAAGATCAGTCTCGTAGCTGATATGTTGAGGGCAAGTCGAAACAGCGTCGTCACGAGGAGCAGCGATGGGAATACGGAAAAATCAAGAGCCTCCACATTGTAGATCGTCACCATGACGATGACGAGCGCCAGCGTGATGTTCACGCAGATCAACAAATCAAGAAGAGCCGTAGGCAACGGAATGATCATCATGATGACGATCGTGACGATTGCCACAGCTATGAAAATGTCGCTGTATTTCGTTATGAATCCATTGGAAAGCGTCGGATTTTCTGTCGCCATGCTGTTCTTGCTCCTCTATCCCTAGGAAACCTCTCATCAAGCAAATTTTTTCTTCTTCAATCGGTAGACGTAAGCGAGCACCTCTGCAACCGCTTGGTAAAGTTCGGGCGGCACGATGCCTCCGACATCCACCGCTGCATAGAGCGCCCGCGCCAGAGGCTTGTTCTCCACGATTGTCACGCGGTGTTCTCTCGCGATATCCTTGATCTTCTGCGCGACGAGATCCTGCCCCTTGGCAACGACTTCCGGCGCTTTCATGCCCGCTTTGTACTTCAAGGCGACGGCATAATGCGTCGGGTTCGTCACGATGACGTCGGCTTCCGGCACTTCCTTCATCATGCGGTTCATCGCCATCTGCTGCTGCTTCTGGCGAATCTTGCCCTTGATCTGCGGATCGCCTTCCGTCTGCTTGAACTCTTCCTTGATGTCCTGCTTGCTCATCTTGAGATCCTGCGTCGTCTGCCATTTCTGATAGGCGAAATCCGCTGCCGCCATGACAAAGTAGACGATGATGATCTGAAATACGAGCGAGAAGATGATATCGCCCATGCGCGCCATGCTGCTCTTGAGATCGAGATAGATGAACTCCGGCATGTGCATGATCTCTCCGGACAAATAGACGTAGAGAAACGCGCCGATGATCGCGATCTTCAGCAGGGACTTCAGCAGTTCCACGATGGAGCGCTTCGAGAAGATGCGCCCGAATCCCGTGATGGGATTGAGCTTATCCAGTTTGAAAGAAAGCGGCTCTGTCGTGAACATGAAGCCGACCTGGTAGAAATTGATGGCCAGCCCCATGACGAGAATGGCGATCATCACAGGAAACGCCGTCTTCGCCAGAACGATCATCCCATCGATGATGAGGCGCATGACCGTTTCCGCATCGACTGTCTGGTTCATGTTCGCATAGATATGAACCGTGTACGTCTCGATCTCCGTGAGAATCGTGCTGCCGAGCGCGCGCATCACGAAGAAGCCCGCCAACAGCACGAAGGCGCCGCTGAGCTCCTGGCTTCTTGCGACCTGCCCCTTCTGCCGCGCATCGTTGCGCCGCTTCGCCGTAGGCTCTTCCGTCTTCTCTCCGGCAAAGAGCTGGAGGTCGAAGACGAACTCGGGCATCTCGCTATTGTATCGCATGGAGGGCGGTAGTGATCTGCGCATACGTTTCATTGAACAACACATCCAGAAACAAGACGTAGAACGGCATGAGGATCGAAAGGACGAACATGCCGATGACGATTTGAAGCGGCAGGCCGACGACGAAGATGTTGAGCTGCGGCATCGTGCGCGCCAAGATGCCAAGACCGACGTTCGTCAAGAGTATGGAGAACGTCACGGGCATCGCCAGCTTCATGCCCGTGACGAAAACACCGTTGACAAGATTGACAACGAAGCCTGCAAGGTTCGGCGAAGGCGAAAGCCCCATCATCGGCACGGATTGAAAGCTCTCAAACAGCGCCGCAATGAGCATGTGATGTCCATTGACGACGAGAAAGACGATGATCGCCAAATTATAAAGAAAACTTCCGATAAGCGGAATTTGCTGACCGGAAGTCGGGTCCATCACATTGACCATTGCGAATCCAACCTGCATATCCATGACCTTGCCGGCGAAATGAATGGCCGAAAAGGTCACGTATGCCACAAAGCCGATCAACCAGCCAACAAAGAGTTCACCTGCTGCTGCCGCCGCATAAAGGAAGACATTGTCCGGCGCCGACACAGGGCCGTAGCTGTCCACGATAGGGAACAGCACGAAAGAAAACGCAACAGCAGTCCCCACACGAATATGCGCGGGGATGTTCAGACTGCCAAAAAAAGGCGCGATGACGAAAATTCCCGTAACGCGCGTCAGAACGAGCAGATAAGCTGCCGCATGCCCCTGGAGCAGGGTGTAGAAATCCACGGCGCATCTCCCCTCGCTATCCGATATAGAGCGGCAAGTTCACGAAAATATTCGTGAAGTATTCCACGAGAATGCTGAGCATCCACGGACCAAAAATCAAGATGGCGACAAACACCGCGATGATCTTCGGAATAAAAGCAAGCGTAGCTTCCTGAATGGACGTGGTCGCTTGAAAGACGCTCACAAGGAGTCCGACGGCAAGACCGAGGCCAAGCATGGGGGCGGACACCAAGAGCACGATCCAAAGGGCGTTCTGCCCGATCTGTATGATGAGATCGCTGGACATCCGCGTCCCTCCTACCTAAAGCTCATGATGAGCGACTTGATCAGAAGATGCCAGCCGTCGACCATGACAAAGAGCAGGATCTTGAACGGCAAGGAAATCATGACAGGCGGCAGCATCATCATACCCATTGACATCAAGGTGCTCGCCACGATCATGTCGATCACGATGAACGGGATGTAGATCATGAAGCCGATCTGAAACGCTGTCTTGAGTTCGCTGATGACGAAAGCCGGTATCAAGGTCGCCGTCGAGACGTCGGCCTGCGACTCGGGCCGCTCGGCATCGGAAAGATTGACGAAAAGCGCCAAATCCGACTCGCGCGTCTGGCGGAACATGAACTCCCTGAGAGGCGCGAGCGTGTTGTCAATCGCCTGCTCCTGTGTGATCTGTCCCGCAAGGTATGGCTGGATTCCCTGCTGATTCGCCTCGCTCCAATACGGCTGCATGATGTAGAACGTCAGAAAGAGCGAAAGCGCAAGCACCACCTGATTCGGCGGCACATTCTGCGTCGACATGGCGTTCCTCAAAAAGCCGATGACGACAACGATGCGCACGAACGAGGTCGTCATGACCAAGATCGACGGCACAAGCGAGAGAATCGTCAAGAGTGCAAGTATCTGCAAGGATGTCGCAACATCCTGCGGACCGGCTGCCTCGCCGACATTGACGCTGAGACTTGGAATCAGAGGTGCCGCAAGAGCTTCCTGTGCGATGAGCAACAAGGAAAAGAAAAGGAGGCTTCCCAGCAAAATCGGCCGCTTCTCCATCAACGCTTCACAACTCCTCTACTTCCGAAATGCATCATTCTTGAATATCGTCGGGATTCTCTCGGCCAGCTTGTCAAGAGAGCCAAACTGCCGTTCAAACCCCGCCACACTGGGAAATGGCGCCGGCGACGCCTCCATGCTCTTCTTCAAGATTACCTCTGCCTCCGCTGCATCCTCGACCTCTCCCAAGAGAGTGATCGTATGTTCCGTCACACCGAGCAGCAAAATTCTGCCCGCCAACTCAACGACACAGGCAGAGCGGCCAGGACCAAGCGGAAGATTTTCCAGCAAGCGCCCGCCACCGCTTGACATCGCACGCCCGAAACGCCCGCCCAAGATCTTGGAAACATAATAGGCAAGACCGGCCACGAAGAGAAACACGACAACGAGACTCGCGACATAGGCGATGGTCGACCACCATGAAACGCCCGGCGTACCGTTCGGCACCGGATCCCGGTTTTCATAACCCGAAAGGTATCCTCCGCCGTCTGCAGCCAAGCCGACGGACGGAAGGACAAGGACAATGAAAACCCACAGGAGGAGGCAAAGGAAGTACCCCTTTCTTCCCAGCATCAGCCAAGCGCTTTACGCACGGCCTCAAGAACGCGATCCGCCTGGAACGGCTTAACAATGAAATCGCGCGCACCCGCCTGGATCGCCTCGATGACCATCGCCTGCTGACCCATGGCGCTGCACATGACGACCTTCGCATTCGGGTCGACCTTCTTGATTTCCTTGACCGCGCTGATTCCGTCCATTTCCGGCATCGTGATGTCCATTGTCACGAGGTCAGGCTTAAGCTCCTGATACTTCTCCAGGGCCTTCATGCCATTTTCCGCCTCACCAACGATCTCGTAGCCGTTCTTGGACAAGATGTCCTTGACCATCATTCGCATGAATGCCGCATCATCCACCACTAAAACTCTGCTTGCCATAAATATCTCTCCTCGTCTGATCTATATGCCTGTTTCCCACGCGCGGATGCCGTTCATGCGCATCCGCACCCGACTGCATCCAGAGCCGCTCACGGCTTTTGGCGCAGTCCGCGATGTAAATCACATCGTACATCCTATTGTATATGAATCACCTGAAAATGTCCAGTGAGGCGCACGCTTATTGCAGCTGCTGCGCCCTTTCCGCCGGACTTACGATGTCGGTGATGCGCACGCCGAAGTTCTCGTCAATGACGACAACTTCGCCCTTTGCTAAGAACTTGCCGTTGACCATGATGTCAACCGGCTCGCCCGCGAGCTTGTCAAGCTCGACGATGGAGCCGTTCGTAAGTTCCAGAATATCCTTGATCGTCTTTTTCGTGCGACCGAGCTCCACGGTTACCTGAAGCGGCACATCAAGAATCAAGCCGATATTCGCATCATTGACCTGCACGGGAGCCGTAGAAAGCGGCGCAAACATCGCAGGCTGTACGGGCACATTCGACGCCACATGCGGCGTCGGCGGCGCACCGTAGGCCGGAGCTGCGCCCATCATCGGCGCTGCCGGCGGCGGAGCCGCTGCTGCCGGCGTTGGCGCGGGTGCTGCCGGTGCCGGTGTTGGTGCTGGCATTGGCTCTTCCTCCTCTGCTTCGTTGTTCAACAAATATCCCACCATTTCCTGCGCGACAGGAATCGGCAGAATTTGCATGATCTCGCTGTCGATCAAACCGTCGACTTCCATGCGAAACGAAATCTTCGCGATTGGGTCTTCTGCCGAAACGATCTCCGTGACCTTATCTTCCGAACCGAGATCGATCATATTGACCTTCGGCGGCGAGATATCAATCTTTTTGTTGAACATCGTCGACAATGATGTGGCGACCGATCCCATCATCTGATTCATTGATTCGCCGACGGCGCTCATATGAATCTCATTGAGCTCCTGCGTCGGGTTCGTGCCGTCGCCGCCCATCATGAGATCGGCGATGATCGAAGCGTCCTGCGCCTGGATCGCGAGCACGTTGTTTCCGTCGATGCCGACCGTATAGCCAACCTCCACGATGAGGTAGGGCATCGGGTACTGGTCTTTGATCGAGGCCAGCGTATCCACCGACACCGTCGGCGTCGTAATCGAGACCTTGTGTCCTAAGAGGACCGAGAGCGTCGTCGCCGCGCTCCCCATGGAAATGTTGCCTATTTCTCCGAGCGCGTCGCGCTCAATGTCCGTCAGAGCATCCCCTTCTTGAGATGGAGAACCTTCCGCGGGCGCCGGATTATCCGCCGGGGCTTCGGGCGCTGCCGCGCTGTCGCCGCCGCCGTTTAATAACGCATCAATTTCCTCTTGCGAAATTAAATCATCACTCATCCGTATCTTCATCCCCTTCAAAGGCTACTTGTGTAATCTGGACTGCCGAGCGTTTGCCCTGTGTGCCGGGACGGCAAAGGAACTTGGGCTTCTGCCCGACGAGGATCTTCAGCTCGTCCTTGACCTTCGTGTCGAGCTGCAGCACATCGCCGAAGCCCAAGGTCAAAAACTCGCGAATCGTCATATCGATGGTGCCAAGCTCCACAATCAAAGGAATCGGCGACTTGTGAATCTTCTTCTCAAGCGCGCGGATCTTGTCCGGGTTGTTGTCCTTTGCGACGGAGGCCGCCACCCAGAACGAAGTGGAGAGCTTCGACATGACGGGCTCTAAGACGAGGTACGGGATACAGAGTGTCATGAAACCCTCGACCTCGCCAATCTTGACCTGCACAGTGACGATGATGACCATGTCGCTCGGCGGCACGATCTGTACGAAACCCGGATTCGCCTCGATCGCCTCAAGTATCGGATTGATTTCAATCACATTCGACCAGGATTCCTTGAGGAACTCACTCGCCTTTGCGATGAACTTGCGCATGACCGCTTCCTCGATCTCCGTAAGGATGCGCGGCTTCAGCGTATTCTCACCCAAGCCTCCGAATACGCGGTCGATGTAGGCAAAGGCAATGCCCGTGTTGACCTCCATGATGATGTTGCCCTTCAAGGGCGGCAGCGCCATGACTCCGATGACGCTCGGATTGCTCAAAGACTGCAGGAATTCCTGGTAAGTGAGCTGCTCCACGGAAACGACTTCCACGTTGACCATCGTCCGCAAATGGGTAGATAGGTGGGTGTTCAAGAGACGCGCGAAGTTCTCATAGAGCATATTCAGCGTGCGGATCTGATCCTTCGAGAACTTGTCCGGCCGCTTGAAGTCGTATGTCTTGACCTTCCTCTCTTCCTCTTCCGCCTGCACTTCCTCGGCGGAAACCTCACCGGTCGACAGAGCTGAGAGAAGTTTGTCTATCTCGTTTTGTGACAAGACATCTTCTGCCAATCTTCCTCCTCCTTTCTCCCATGCTCAGATGACCCATCACTGCATGAGGAAACTCGTGATGTAGACCTCATACACCGACCCCTCACCCAACGCCTTGTTCAGGCTGTCGCGCAAGGTCGTCTTCAACTCATCCTGCTTGCCCGCGTCGAGTTCCTCGACCTTCAGGGAGCGCAGCGTCTGCAGTGTCACATCCATGACCTTCGTCTCCGCCGGTGCCAGGAGTTTGCCATCGGCAATATTATCCTTCTTGCCGGGGTTCATCTCCAGGACAATGCTCGTTTTCAAGAAGCGCCCCGCCTTGAGGCCGCCGACGTTGACGAGTATGCCGTCCTTGGGATCGCCGAGCTTGATGAAGACGCCTGGATCGTGGCTCAACCTCGAAGGGCCGCCGTCACCAGCATTGTTCGCCATCATATGCTGCGTGATGAAAAAGGAAATACCGACTGCCGCGGCCAACGCCACGACGACGATGACAACGATCAGGATGATCGGGGATTTCTTGCTCGGCTCTGGAGCAATGGCCTGCACTTCTTTTTCTTCCGCCATGAAACTTCCTCCTCCTAACTCTTCTCTCTATCATCAATCATCCAGGGAAATCCCCGGAATCACAAACCATGCATGCTGCGGCGATACTCCATGACGCGCCGCACGATCTCTTCCATCGATTCTTCCACGATGAGTTTCTTGCCATTTGTGAGGGTGACGACCGTATCGGGCGTCTCCTCCACCGTTTCTATTATTTCGGCGTTGAGGACGAATTCCCCTTTTTTGTGCGCCTCCGACTTGAACTTTGTCAGTTTGATCATTCGCCCATCCTTTCGCCGCAGAAAGCCGGACACGAAACCCGTCCATGCTTCCTTTAAGATATAAGTGCGTGGACAGTGGGAGGGAAAATTCCCTCCCCTCCCTGTCCTTAGGAGAACCGGAAGCCGCCACACTTCGCGGCTTCTCAGCTCAGAACGTCATCAACGCTTCATGTTGATGACGGTTTCGAGCATCTCATCGCCGACCGTGATGACCTTCGAGTTGGACTGGAAGCCCCTCTGCGTCACGACCATGTCGGCGAACTCATTCGCAACGTCGACATTCGACATTTCAAGTGCCGACGGCGTGAGCGTCAGACCGAGAGCACTGACCGTCTTGATATTCGCCGTGCCCGAGTTATTCGACTCGGTATAGAGATTCGCCCCTGCCTTCGTGAGGCCTGGCGCATTGTCGAACTGCGCGACGGCTACCTGCGCCAGTGCGCGCTTCTCACCGTTCGTGTAGGTGCCCGTGAGAATACCGCTCTGATCGGTGTTGATCTCCTTCAAAGTACCTGCAGAATGTCCGTCGTAGTCTGCCTTGATCGTATCGCTGCCGCTGTACTGCGTGAGGCTCTTGAGGTCGACCGTGGCCGTCATTGTAGCAGATGGCGTTCCTGAACCGGATATAGATCCCGCGCCGTTCTGCAACGTCAGTTCCGGGTCTCCTGCACCAGAGACGTATTTGCCGTTCTGGTCGAACTTCAACGTCTTCTTGTTCATCTTGACCGTCGTCCACGAGCCGTCATCTTCCTTGATGGAGCACTGATTAACAGGATCAAGTGTGCCGCCGGATGTCGTCGCCGGACTCAAGGAGACTTCCCATTCATCATACATCAAGGGCGGGGTGCCGCTGCCCGGTACCTTCGTGAAGAGGAACGGCACCTTGTGCAGATTACCAAGGCTGTCGTAGACATTGGCGATCGTCGTGATCGGCATGCTGCATTTCGTGCGATACTCATAGTTGCTCTTCGCTGTGACCGTCTGCGTCGTGCCGTCCGAAAGGGTAAGTGTCAGCGATGTATTCGTCACGCCATCCACCTTGGCGGGGCTGGCGACCACGGCCCCCGTCTGGTTGCGAATCGACGTGATCGTCGGCACAGACGAATTCATGTTGCCCTTGTAGCTGATCGTCGTCGTCGCCTTCGCCCCCATGCTGCGCATCGCATCTTTGATCTGGATGCCTGTCGGCGTGCCCTTCGTATCAATGCTGCCGTTCTCGTCAGCGTTCCAGCCGACGACGTGGTAGCCCGAACCCGGCACGACGTAGTTGTAGTTCGCATCGAAGGAGAAGTTGCCCGCGCGCGTATAGTACTTGTCTTTGCCTCCCGCATCGCGCGAAACGACGAAGAGACCGTTGCCCGAAAGAGCCAGATCCGTGTTCTTGCCCGTAGCCTGCGGTGAGGCGTCACCAAAGAGCTGGTCGACACTCGCAACGCCGACGCCGAGGCCGATCTGCTTGGGATTCGTACCGCCGACGGTTCCTGTCGGTGCGGCGGCCCCCGACTGCGTCTGATAAAGCGTGTCAGCAAACGTCACGCGGCTCGACTTGAAGCCGATCGTGTTGACGTTCGCGATGTTGTTGCCGATGACGTCCATGCGCGTCTGGTGGCTCTTAAGCCCCGATACGCCGGAGAAAAGAGAACGCATCATAATGTATCAATCTCCTTTATTTGGTGCAGCGGGGAGGGTGGGCAGCTTGCCCACATCCTCCCTCGGCTCGCGTCTGTCAGTCGGCGAGCCAGAGCCTCCCGAAGGACCGGCTCAAAGGATTGCTGCACTGTCAATGTTCGTGAAAATATTATCCTTGGCGCTCATGCCGTCCATGGCAGTGATGACCGTCCTGTTCCTGATACTCACGACGAGCGCGACGTCGTTCATATAGATCAGGGATTCCTTTGCACCCTTCGAAGCCATCTTATTGACGGCATCATCGAGTTTTGAAAGTTCTTCGTCGCTGAGGTCGATACCACGCGCTCTCATGCGTTCTGCGGCATGAGCCGAAAAGCTGACCTCGGAGTTGGCTCTTTCGAGCTCCGCTGCAAAGGACGGGGCATTCTTCTGCGATGCCGGCTGCTTTGCGGCAGGCATCTGCGGCAGGAGCGGCTGGGACGAAAGGTAGATTCTCGCGTCAGCCATATTCGCCTCCGTACATTACGTTCCCGATGTTTTCGGCTTCGGCGGATCGGCGATCGCATCGATCTCCGAAACCTCGACCTCATGCAGTTTGCCCTTCGCATCCTGAGCGACGACCATCGGCTTGCCGTTCGAAACCTTGACGCCGCGGACGTTTCCTGCAAAGGTTTCCGATTTTGTCTTGGGATTGCCCTCCGCATCCTTCGTCTTCGTCACGTGCGTCCACTGGATGTTCTTGCCGATCATATTGCTCAAAGAGCCGACGAGCACGGAGCTGTCGATGTTCGACACGAGTTTCGATACATTCTCGAAGCCCTTGACCATCTGTGTCATCTGCTCAAGCGACGAGAACTGCGCGAGCTGGGCGATGTACTGCGTATTGTCGTCCGGGCTCAGAGGATCCTGATGCCGGAGCTGCGTCACGAGAAGCTGCAGGAAGGCGTCCTTGCCGAGCGAGTCGTTCTTCCTTGCCGTCTTCGTCTGAGACGCTTCATACTTGGCACGATCGTACTTCACACCGTCGACCGTGACGGTATTGAGATTCGTTCCGTTCATACCTTTCTCCTTTCTTCATTGTCTTGAAATCATCAGATGCGATAGTCCACGCCGTCCTGTGCGAGCACGCCCTGCTGCACACCTGCCGTGAGAGCCTGCTGCTCCTCTTCAAAGGATGCAAGCGCCTGCTGGGCGTCGCGCCCCTGGCTGCTGCCCTGGCCGCCGTGCTGTGCATAATGCGCATCCGCGTCCTGTTGTCCATTCATCATGGAATGGTCACCAAGACCTGCGTAGACGCCAACGTTGTCCACCTTCAGTCCCTGCGCCTGCAGTTCGTGCTTGAGCTGAATCATCGAGGTTTCGATGATGGCACGCACGGAAGCATTGTCCGTATGGAACGCTGCATTGACCGCGCCGCTTGCGGCGACGGAAACCTTGAGCGTCAGTTCGCCAAGGTGCTCGGGCTTCAGACGGATGACCATCTGCGTTTCATCGGGCATGCGCAGAAGCCTTGCCTGTTCGACGATCTGCTTGGCCACCTCGTAATCTTTCTGCGGGGCTGCGGGTGCTGTCGGCTGCGCTTCGGCAGCCTCCTGCAGTGTCGTCTGGAACGATACGGCAGGATTCATCTGAGAAGCATGACTCGTCTCCTGACTCCCTTGCGGAGTTTGCGCAGCTTCTGTAAAAAGCCGCATAGCGTCATTCGACTTTGGCTTTGCTGCTCCCTCGAGCACTTGCGTCGTCGCAGATGGGACGACAGCATTGCTTCCTTCCGCTTTTTTATCCTGCGGCATCTGTTGCTCACCAAAGAGTTCCGCAAAATTCTCCTGCGGAGAATCTTGGCCTTCCGCCGTGTCGGCAGAAGTGGAGGACACAATCCCTGCATCAAGCGGCGCAGCGGGAATCGAATTCCCCGCTTCATCCAACGGCAACGACACCGCCGCTTGTCGCGCTTCTTGTGTCGTTCCCGCCACAGCGGAAATTGCCGGTTGCTGCGCCAGAGCACGCAAGAGTGAGTCAGGCAAAACCGCATCATCTTCCGTGTGCACGGTCGAGTTCATGTCTGCCTGTTGTGCGGCTTTGACCGCTCCTGAAAAGCCGTCGTCCACCGTCAACTGAAGCATCTCCATCGCCCGATCCACCTGCTCCGACGTTGCAGTCGTCTCGGCTTGCAGCATCGGCGGCAAAATCCTGCCGGAGAGTGCTTGGAGCAACCCTTGCTCCGACTGTTCACGGCGCGGAAGCAACGAGGCAAGGCAGCTCATATCTGCCGTCTTGTTCAGCATCTGCGCCTTTGCAGCACTGTCGCTCTCATTGTGCGCGGGCATCGGCTTGCTTTCAGTCGCCGGCATCTCTTCCTGCAAAGGAAGTTTCGCCGTATCCTGCACATCATCTGCGGAAGCCATCTCAAAGGAAGACTCTTGCTGTTCCTCCTCAGCGGCAGGCAGTGTCATCAAAGCAGGAGCTTCCAATGGCATACCTGTGTCAGCAACAGCTCTCGCCAACGATCCAGATTCAACGGGCTCTGCGATTTCCACCGCTTTTGCCATCGAATCTCCGGCCTCCGTCCGTTTCATCTGCTGCGAAGCGGCTAGAGAAGCAGCTAGAGAATCCTTTCCCAGAGTCTCCGTCGTCTCAGCAAGATTCTGCTTCAGAGTCTTGAGTTTCGCAAGCGCTCGGTCGAAGGACGGATTCTTCGCCCCGCGATCAGCGGTTGCCCCCGCCCGGCCTGCCGGGCGCACGGATTCAGCGGCA
The DNA here is from genome assembly GCF_000208405.1 of Selenomonas sputigena ATCC 35185. Classification (NCBI taxonomy): domain Bacteria; kingdom Bacillati; phylum Bacillota; class Negativicutes; order Selenomonadales; family Selenomonadaceae; genus Selenomonas; species Selenomonas sputigena. Next base: position 1,862,718 of record NC_015437.1, read on the forward strand.
TTCGCCTTCATCGTCGTGCTCGGCGCAGGTGCGGCACTCATAATGTTTGTCTGTACATTGTTCATCTTTGTCACCTCCTTTCAAAATAAGGTTCTATAGCATCAGGCAGAGCCTGCTGCTTTCCGTCTTCACTGTGCCGCTTCATCCGTCGGCTGACCTTCATTCGCTGCATTCTGCGGATTCTGTCCTTGACGGTCAAGCGGCGAGATGACCTTCTTCGGCACGCCCGTATACATGAGCTTCGTCAAGCGGGCCGACTGATCGGCATCCATCGCAGCGAGCGTCTTCGCCGCCTGCGATTCATCCATCTTCTGCAGAATGGCGACGGAGAGATCGTCGTCGAGATCCTTCATGACCTCGGCCGCCTGCTGCGGCTTCATCTCGTTGTAAACGCGCGCAAGCTTCGAGACACGCTTCTTTTCCTGCGCCTCGCGCTCCTTCATCTGTTTCTCGATCTCTTCTTTCGTCAGCACCTTGGGTTTCGACTGTCCCTTATCCTTATCCTTGTCTTTGTCGGGATTCAGCTTGCTGTCCGTCATCTCTTCTTTCGGCTTGCCCGACGCCTCTTCCTTCGGCGCTTCTTCCGTCTCGGGCGCCGGCTTTACGAAAAATTCCCCGATGATAGGCATATCGTATAATTTCATCTTTTCATTCATCGTACCCACATCAAAAATCTGCAGGTACACGCCGAGCAGGAACCCTCCCACAACAAGCACGAGCAGCAATATTGCAGCGAGTGCGATCTTGACTATCTTCTTCATATCGGGCTTCGGCTCCTTTCGGGACTGCGCGGGACTTTTTCAGAGAAAAGCCCCTTTCTTCATTCCCCGCGTCTCGTTATTGGTACAGGTCGAGAACCTTGTTCACATAATTCTGCGTCTCTGCGTAGGGCGGCACTCCATCATAGTCCTTGACCGCCTGAGGTCCTGCATTGTAGGCAGCAATCGCCTTCTTCATATCGCCGCCGAACGTGTCGAGCATCTGCTTGAGGTAATGCGCCCCACCCTCGATGTTCTGTTTCTCGTCGTAGGGATTGACGCCGAGCGCTGCCGCCGTATCGGGCATCAGCTGCATGACACCGACAGCGCCGGCATCCGAAACCTCGCTCTGATTGCCGCTCGACTCCGCTTCTGCAACAGCGGCGACAAGACGTGAGTCAAGGCCGTACTTCGCAGCTGCTTCCCGAATGAATCGTGTCGTCTCATTTGATGCACCGGAAAGATCCACAGCTGCCCCTGCCGACGTCGTCCGCGCGGCATCTGTATCCGCCTTCGCTGCCGTCGACGCCTTCGCCGTTCCTACGATCTGCTGCGGCGCTGCAGCATCATTCTTCTTGAGTTCAGCATTCAAGGCTCGTTGAAAGCCGACCGCCGTGCCGGGCACAGGGCCTTCAATGCCGAACCTCCTCTGAATTTCCGATATTCTCGCCTGTATTGCCTCAACGCCCGAGAGTTCCATCGCGTCCATTCTCCTTATCTTACATGTTTATGCCCCGCATGTAGAGCTGCAAGCCAATCTCATCCAAAAGTTTCTGCTCTTCTAAAAGCGCCTCGTCCTTATATTGTTGAAGTCGCTTCGCCTTGAGCTGCTCGATGCTCTTGAGCTTGTTCATGAGCTGCAGGAGCACCTTGAGCCTCTTCTGACGCTCCGCGCGGCTTCGGAGAATCTGCTCCTGCTGGCTTTCAATCTGCCCCCTCTTCCATTCAAAGAAGCTGTTAAACGTCAGAAGACGTCCGAGGGAGATCGTATGCCCATCCGTCAGTCGGTCATAATCTTTTCTGCCCTGCTGCATTTCAGCCAGAAGCTCGCCGAGCTTCTCCTTGTCCGCTTCAAGCTTTCTCGATGCCTCAGCGAACCGCACCTCCGCCTCTTCCTTCTTCGAGCGTGTGACCTTCAGCAGAGTTTCCAGTTTGAAGCGAAACCTCTTCATCGGGCGCACTCCTCATCATATCGACTCCAGCGTCTTTTCCGTTTCTTCATAGGAACTCTGCTCGAATACGCCCTGGCGCAGGAAATCATTGATCGCGTCGATCTTCGCGACCGCCGTATCGATCTTCTGACTCGATCCCTTGACATAGGCGCCGATGTGAATGAGATCCTCGGCTTCCTTATAGACCGCCATCAAAGCGCGCAAGTTCTGCGATGCCTTGAGGTGTGCCTCATCGACGACCTCGTTCATGACGCGCGAGACGCTCGCGAGCACGTCGATGGCAGGGAAGTGGTTCTGTGCGGCAATGGCGCGCGACAGGACGATGTGACCATCGAGGATGCTTCGCACGGCGTCGGCGATCGGCTCGTTCATGTCGTCGCCATCGACAAGCACCGTGTAGATGCCCGTGATCGATCCCTTGCGGCTCGTCCCTGCACGCTCCAAAAGGCGCGGCAGCAGCGCGAAGACGGACGGCGTATAGCCGCGCGTTGCGGGCGGCTCGCCGATCGTCAGGCCGACCTCGCGCTGCGCCATCGCAAAGCGCGTGACGGAATCCATCATGAGCACGACACGCTTCCCCTGGTCGCGGAAGTACTCGGCGATGGCAGTCGCCGTCATCGCGCCCTTGATGCGCACGAGCGCCGGCTTGTCCGACGTAGCGACAACGACGACGGAGCGCTTCAAGCCCTCCTCGCCGAGGTCGCGCTCAATGAATTCCTTGACCTCGCGCCCACGCTCGCCGACGAGTGCGATGACGCTGATGTCGGCTTCCGTGTTGCGCGCAATCATGGAAAGGAGCGTCGATTTTCCCACGCCCGAACCCGCCATGATGCCGATGCGCTGCCCATCGCCGAGGGTGATAAGCCCGTCGATGGCACGCACGCCGACGTAGAGCGAATCCCGTATGCGCGGCCGTTCGAGCGGCGACGGCGGATCGGCCTGCAGCGGATACTCGTGCTTGCAGAGGAGCGGCCCCTTGCCGTCGATTGGCTCGCCGAGACCGTCGAGGACACGCCCCAGAAGCTCCGGACCGACTTGCACCTGCAGCGTCTTCTGCGCCGAAACGACCTCACAGCCAGGGCCGATTCCCTGCATCTCGCCAATGGGCATCAAGAGCACATGACCGTCGCGAAAGCCCACGACTTCTGCCGGTATCGGCTCGACATGCGGGAAGCGCGACTTCACATAGCAAAGCTCGCCCATGCTCACGTTTGGCCCTGCAGACTCAATGACGAGTCCGATGACCTGCACGATCTTGCCGCTCATCTTGATCGACTCGCAGGCATCGGCGGCATCGAGAAACTTCTGCACGTTGATGCGCAGATGTCCATCGCCCGTCAGGACGGCGTCGCCGCCGTCGTCAAAGACATCGGGCTGCGCCTCGTCCTCCCATGATGAAGTTTCCCATTCAGAAGCCGCGCAGGCTTCCTGCAAGTCATTCATAGACACACTTCCCGTATCGCTTTCTTCACCAATTCAATCTGCGTCGCAAGACGCGCGTCGACATTGCCGTTCGGCGTTTCAAGCACGCAGTCTCCCGGCTGAAGCCCCGCATCCGATTTGACGAGAAGCACCGCCTGTCCTTCGAGCATGTGCTGGAACTCCGACTGCGCCATGAGAACGAACTCGTAGGCGTCGGGCGCAACGTAGATGATGACTTCCGCCTGATCGCGCACCTTCATCAGGGCTTTGCGCACGAGGGGCAGGACGATTTGCGGCGCATCGATGAAATGCTGCGGCAGGATCTGCTCGATGACGTGCATCGCTATGCTCGTGATATCCTCCTCTGCCATCTGCAGATAGGTCTTACGAGCTTCAAGCGCCGCGCTCATCAAGGCACCCGCCTTGTCGTTCGCCGCCGCGAGAATGCCTTCGCAGTCCTCAGCGGCTTTCTTCATACCATCCTTGTGCCCCTCTTGGAAGCCCGCCTCTCTGCCTGCTTCACGCGCCTCTTCCTTGATTTCCTCGGCAAGACTGCGTGCATCCGCCTCGCTGCGCTCACTCGCATACTCGGCGTCCTGCACCATGATCGCACATTTCTCGCGCGTCTCTTCCAGCAGATTTTCAGCCTTGCTTTCCTTTTCTTTTACATATTCCAGCCGCTCGGCAAGCGATTCCTCCGTGACGCCCTCAAGCTCCTTGGGAAGCACCTTGGGCTTCGGCGGCGGAGGCGGCGGCTCGACGACGCAGGCTTCTTCCTGCCACAGTGCAGTTCTGATTATCCTAGACAATCATCTCGTCACCCTTTCCGCGTGCAACGACGATCTCGCCCTTGTCTTCCAAGCTGCGGATGACGTTGACGACCTTCTGCTGCGCCTCTTCGACGTCGCGGATCTTAACCGGCCCCATGAACTCGATCTCTTCACGCAGCATGTCTGCTGCACGCTTCGACATGTTCTTGTAGAGCTTGTCGGCAACTTCCTTCGGCGTAGCCTTGAGGGCGAGCGACAAATCCTTCGTATCGACCTCTCGGAGCACCATCTGCAGGGAGCGGTCGTCGAGCATGACGATGTCCTCGAAAACGAACATGAGACGCTTGATCTCTTCCGTAAGCTCGGGGTTGTCGACTTCGAGCGTTTCCGTAATCGTCTTTTCCGTCGTGCGGTCGACGCGGTTCAAGATCTCGACGACAGCCTTTACGCCGCCCGCCGAAGTGAAGTCCTGTGTGACGAGCGAGGACAATTTGCGCTCCAAGACCTTCTCCACCTCTCGTATGATGTCCGGCGACGTGCGATCCATCGTCGCGATGCGCTTCGTGACCTCCGCCTGCTTGTCGGGCGGCAACGATCCCATGAGAATCGCCGCCTGATCGGGATCGAGGTAAGCCATGATCAGAGCGATCGTCTGCGGATGCTCGTTCTGGATGAAATTCATGAGCTGGCTCGGATCAGTCTTATGCAGGAAGTCGAAAGGACGTGCCTGCAGACTTGCCGTCAGACGATTAAGGATAAGCTTCGCCTTCTCCGCGCCAAGAGCCTTCTCCAAGATATTCTGTGCATACTCAAGGCCACCGGCCGACAAGTAGCTCTTTGCCATGAGCATCTGGTAGAACTCACTGATGACCGCTTTTTTCTGGTCGGCCGGTATCTTCTTCTGATTTGCGATCTGAAGCGTTACGGACTCGATCTCTTCCTCATTCATATGTTGGAAGAGAAGCGCTGAGCTCTCGGCGCCGAGCGCGATGAAGAGAACTGCTGCCTTCTGTCGCCCCGTCAGGGGCGGATTCTTCTGTTCCGCCATATCAATCATCCCCCGCAAGCCACTGCTTGACCAGCATAGCCGCATCTTCCGGCGTATGCATGATCATCTCTTCGATCGCCTGCATCTCGGTCAGCTGGCGCTGCTCTTCTTCCGTAAGCTCTTCCTCCGTGACCTCGCCCGCTTCAATCTGCGCGGCGCGTTCCTCGGCCAGACGCTGTCTCTCGAGCTCTTCCTGGCGACGCTGTTCTTCGATAGCTTCCTGCTCCAGACGCTTCTTGCGGCGATACATGAGGATGCTGCCGACAATCAGCGCAATGACGAGAAGGAAAGCAGCGAGCTGCAGGTAGAACTCGCGGTCAAGCCGGTCACGCTCCGCTTGCTCATCGGCGAGCTTCTTGTCGCGCGCCTCGGTGCTGAACGGCAGAGGCTCAACGGAGACCGTATCGCCGCGATCGGGATTGATGCCCGCGGCGGAGCGCACGGAGCGCAGAATGCTCTCCTGCTGCGCCTGCGTCACATCATCATTGACGAGGACGGCGACAGTCAGGCGGCGAATCGAGCCGGGCGAAGCGACAACCTTGCGTTTCTCCTCGTTGACCTCGTAATTCGTCGTATTTTCCTTGCGCTCATACTGCGCCTGTGAGTTGTTATTCTGTTCGACGTAGCCCGGAACATTGGACTGCGTGCCGGCAGGGCCGCCGGGCTGCGTCGACGTGCCGGCATAGCTTTCGCTCGTCGTCTGCTGACTGCGCACGATGCCCGACTCATCGACGACCGGCGTATAGATCTGCGAATCCGTCATCTTCTGGTCGAAGTCAAGCTCAACGCTGATGCGCACGAACGACTTTCCTTCGCCAAGCGATGCGTCGAGCAGGCTCTGGACGTTCTTCTGCAGATTGTCCTGAACCTTCTTCGTCATCTCCATCTGCGTCAGCGTCTTCTGGCCTACGCCGTCGTCGCCGTTCTCATCGGGGTCGTTCAAAATCTTGCCCGACTCATCGACGATCGTGATGTTTTCGGGCGTCAATCCCTGCACGCTGTGCGCGGCGAGATTCACAATGCCCTTGACCTCTTTCTTGGACAACTGCATGTTCGCCTTGAGCTTCAGCATAATGGACGCCGTCGCCGGCTTCTCATTCTTCTTGTAAAGGCTGTCCTCTGGCAGGACGATGTGCACGCGCGCCTTCTCGACCGCGTCAATCTGCTCGATCGTGCGTGTAAGCTCACCCTGCAACGCCTGCAGATAGTTGACCTTGTTCTGGAACTCCGTTACGCCGAGCTTGCTGTCATCAAAAAGCTCGAAACCCTTGTTGCCTCTGGGCAGACCCTCAGCAGCCAAATCAAGGCGCGTACTGTCGACGCTCTTCGCAGGAACGAGGATCGTCGTACCCTGTCCGCCTTCCTGTATCTCGTAATTCACCTTGTTCTCTTTGAGCTTCGCCGCGACTTCACCGGCATCCTTCGCTTCCATATTCGTGAACAAGGGCACCATGTCCGGCTTGCCGCCGTAGATGATGCTGCCGGCAACAATGGCAATGAATACGAGAGCCGCGGCGCCGATGATCATATATCGCTGCCGCTTGCTGTAATTATTCCAGAGCTCCAGATAGCGCTCTTTCCACTCTGCCATTTCCTCAATCCCTTCGCCTCAATATGCTTGCCGAAGCCCTGCCCGGCTTTGGCTGATCGTTCCCGCCCAAGGCTTAGACCTGCATGCGCATGATTTCCTGATAGGCCTCGACCGCACGGTTCCGCACCTGCATCGTGAGCTGCGTGGCAATGCCCGCCTTCTCACTCGCGATGACGACCTCGGACACATCCGTAATGCGTCCTGCCGCAAGCTCCATATTGAGTCGTTCGGATTCCTTGATCAACCCGTTGACCTCGCCAAGGGAATCCGTAAGAAACTCATGAAAAGGCTTCACTTCCCTCTGCTCGGTTTCCCCCAGATGACTTTGGCCGGTCATCTGCACCGGCGTCATTTGCAGCGCTTCCACCTGCATGTTCTTTCCACCTCAATCCGTAACTGCTGACTGACCGCACGCGCCGTGCAGCCTTTTCTTTACTTGCCGATATTGAGCGCATTCTGCGCCATGCCCTTGGCGGCATTGATCGCCGTCACATTCGCCTCGTAAGCGCGTGAAGCCGTGATCATGTCCACCATCTCCTGCACAATATTGATATTCGGGCGCTCGACATAGCCATCCGCATTCGCATCGGGATGGCCGGGATCGTAAACCAGCGGCCCCTGTGACCGATCTTCTTCAATCTTCATGGCACGCACGCCGTTGCCCGCCTGATTGTCGAGTTTCTGACGCAAAGTGGAAGCGAAGTCCTCCTTGCCCCTCTCGCGCGGCTGAAAAACAACGTAGCGCCTGTGATACGGACCACCCTCAACCGAACGCGTCGTATTCGCATTCGCGATATTGTTTGAAATCACGTCCATGCGCAGACGCTCCGCCGTGAGTCCGGAAGCGGAAGCATCGATTCCTCCAAACATGCTCATTTTTCTACTCTCCTTGCTCCTTGCATCATCCGAAAACCTGCATCACGCGTCCGACCGATCACTGTCCGTTAATGACGCTTCTCATTTGAGAGAATCCGGCTCCGACCTGCCTGGCCAAAGCATTGAAATACAGGCTGTTCTTGGCCAGAGACGCCATCTCGACATCAATGTCCACGTTGTTGTTGTCGTAGCGCATGGAAGACGACTTGTCCAGTTCGATCTTCGCCAAAGCCCTGCCCCGGAAAGAGATGGGCATGTGGCGATCATGCGTGCGCACGATCTTGAGACCGCCCTCAGCATCGAGGTCAAGCTCCTTCGCGAGAAGATCCTCAAATACGACATTGCTCTTCTTGAAATTCGGCGTGTTGACATTGGCGATGTTGTGGCTGATGACCTCCTGTCGAAGGTTCGCTGCCCCCATACCGCGCTGCATGACGTCGAGCGCCCTGTTGCCTACGATTTGCTCCAGCATTGCGGTGTTCCACATCCTTTCCCTTAACTCTCTCTAAAGTTCGACGGAATGAGAAAAAATCCTCTCCTGCCGAAATTCTTTTTTTCAAAAAGGCGAAGCAAAAAGCAACCGCGCTTCGCGTACAGGCTGAAAATCATTGCTCAAATCTATGCATCATGATTAACAAATTTATCCATCGTAATTTTGCACTTTCTATTCTACCATAAAATCGAAAAGTATTCACTCCATTTCTCAGTTTTTTTTAACGACTGTAAAATAGTCCTATACGAGGCAAGAAAAAGGGGCAGGTTCATGCCTCAGCATGGAGCTGCCCCCTTCCTTGCTTCTTCAGTTTTCCACCCTTTGAAGTTCTTCGAGCAAATAGGGATTGAGCACCTTGATGTGCGTCCCCTTCATGCCGAGCGACTTCGATTGGATGAGTCCCGCCGACTCAAATTTTCTCAGCGCATTGACGATGACGGAGCGCGTGATCTTCGCGCGATCCGCAATCTTCGAGGCGACGAGCAGTCCCTCGGATCCTTCCAGTTCGGCAAAGATGCTCTTCGCCGCCTTGACCTCCGAGAAGGAGAGCGTCGCCAAGGCGATCTGCACCGTCGCTTTCTTGCGCGCCTCGATCTCGATCTGCTGCGTGCGGTCGCGCAGCATCTCCATGCCGACGACCGTCGCACCGTACTCGGCAAGAATCAGATCGGCTTCCGTGAAATCCGTGTCATACTTCGCGATGATCAATGTGCCGATGCGGTCGCCCACACCATAGATCGGCACGATCGTCGTGTTCTTTCCCTCAAATCGACAGTCTGTATCCTCCGTGAAGGCGCAGATTCCCGTCTTTGACTTCAAGTTCGGCGACGTTTCGTCCATCTTCAAGAGCCAGCTCACATATCGCTTGGGGAAGTTCCCCTGCTGCACGACATTCGCGAGCATCAAGTCGCACTCGAAATCATCGATGAAGGCATGACCGAAGATCTTGCCCGCCTTGTTCACAATATAGACATTCGCATCGATCACCGCGCTCAAGACGCGCGATATGCTGTCGTACTCGACACTCTCTGCGCGCTGCAGCAGACGGTTGATCTTCCTCGTTTTCTCCAGTAATGTCGCCATGCAAATTCCATTCCTTTCTCCACGGCAATACGACTTCCAAATTCAGGCTATTGCCTGCATCTTCATTTTAACACATTTTTCTAAATAATCAAAGATGCGGGAAAGAAATGTTGAATTTTTCTCGATTTTTTCGTCAATGGCACGAGAGAACGCTCACGCTTTCATATCACCCCAGCCATCGCCTCGCGGAACACCTTGCCCAAGGAATCGTGAATCACGAGATCCGCCCTTTCGTCCGCCTTCGTCGCCGTCTTGTTGATGAGCACGAGACGCCTGCCTTTGAAACAGCGCAGAAGTCCCGCCGCCGGATAGACGACGAGCGATGTGCCGCCGACGATGAGGAGATCCGCCGCAGAAATCGCACGTACAGCGGCATCGAGCACATCGGCATCGAGGCTTTCCTCATAGAGCACGACATCCGGCTTCACGATGCCGCCGCACTTCGTGCAATGCGGCACTCCCTCGCTCGCCTGCAGAAATCTTTCATCGTAAAACGCACGGCAGTCCATGCAGTAACTGCGCCGGATCGATCCATGCAGTTCCAGCACGCGCGAAGAGCCGGCTTCCTGGTGCAGTCCGTCGATGTTCTGCGTGACGACGGCCTTGAGCTTTCCCATGCGCTCAAGCGCGGCGAGCGCCTTGTGACAATCGTTCGGTTTGGCTTCCATATAAACGAGCCGCTTGCGGTAAAAATCGAAGAATTCCTCAGGGCAGCGCTCGAAAAACGTATGCGAGACAAGCTCTTCGGGAGAAACGTGCTGTGCGAGCATCTTGCTGTAGATTCCCGTGGCGCTGCGAAAATCGGGAATGCCCGATTCCGTCGAAACGCCGGCGCCGCCGAAGAATACGATGTCGTCACTTTCCTTCAATAGATTCTGGAATACGGCGATCTTTTCATCCTCCATTGCTTTCGCCCCCTCTTCTGCCATTTTCCGTGCATCCTGCAAATTCAAACGTCATCAGCGATTTCGCGGTATATATCCTCCAAGTCCTTCATATAGCCCTTCACATCCATCAGCGGCGAAGTTTCCATGCGCGCGCGCAGGTCACGATGCAGGCGGCACAGGATGTCTGGCGAGTCCGCAAGCTCCACGGCTTTTCGCACATATTCCATATCGCCTCGCGCTACGAGCTGTGAAAGCCCCGCATTTTCCAAGATACTTGTCGAAAAGCGCGAGCCATGCGTGCCGCCCGCCTTCGTGATGACGGGCACGCCCATGTAGAGCGCCTCGCACGTCGTGACGCCGCCCGTATAAGGGAAGGTGTCGAGCGCGATGTCGATGTCCGTGTACTGCTCAAGATAATCGGGGCTGTACGGACGAAGCTCGACCTGTGCGAACGGTATGCCGAAGCGCTGCAGACGCTCCTTCACGATCTTCCTGCCCGCCGCAATGCTGCAGATCTTGCTCTTGACGACGAGCCGCGCCCCCTTCATGCGCTCAAGCACGCCGCGCCACAAGGCGAGCATATCGTCCGACACCTTGGAGAAATTGTTGAAACTGCCGAACGTGATATAGCCGTTCCTCACAAACGGCGCCTCCCCGCCGCTCTTCGGCATATCGCGCAGCACGGGCACATAACAGAGGTGGCTGTGCGGCATGCGCAGCACCTTCTCTGAAAAGCCACGCGCCCCCATGTCCCACGGCGAGCAATAGATGTCGGAAAGGAAGTAATCGACCGCACGAAGCCCCGTCGTCGCCATGTAGCCGATCGCCGTCAGCTGCACGGGCGCAGGCCGCCGGGCGAGCACGGGCAGACCGCTTCCCTGCGTGTGCCCGGCGAGGTCGACGAGAATGTCGATGCCATCCCTCTCGATGAGCCGTGCCGCATCCCTCGCCGAAAGGCGCGAGATGTCCTTCCACCGTACGCCTTTCTGGCGAAAGAGCGAGGTCACACGGTCGCGCTTGCCCCGTGCATAGCAGGTGACTTCAAAAGAAGCGGCGTCAAAATCGCGCACGAGCGGCATGAAGAAATATGCCGCCGCATGAAGGCGGAAATCGGGCGAGATATAGCCGATGCGCAATTTGCGGCTGAAGGTGCGCGTGCGCCTCTTTTCCATGGGCGGCGCCGTCGGCTGGATGCGGACAGCCGGCTGAGTTCTCTGCGCCGGCGACAGCGAAAGGCGTGCGCCGCTAAAAAGCGAGGCGGCGCGCGCCTCTCGCCGCTCCTTGCTTCTTCGCTCCTCTTCCAATTCCTTCTTGAACGCCTCGTACTCCTTTTCCTCTTCCATGCGCCTTTGATTTGCCCGCGCTTCCCATGCCCATAGACGAAGTGAATCCTCGTTCTGCGGCTTCGGCAAGGCCTTCTGCGCGAGACGCGAAAGAGGCTCGCGTTCCTGCTTCGCCTGCTGCGCCACAAGCGCCGCACCGCGCCGCTCGTGATCGGCTTCCGATCTGGCCGCCGCCATGGCCTCCCCGACGGAAAGCGCCGCCTTCGGCTGCAATGCCCCCGCCTCTGCCGCCTCGGTGCGATACGGATGACAGATCTTGACGCCTTCGAAAAATTTTTCATAGCCGCGATGGAGACGCAGGGATTCAGCGGGCGTCCTCGTGCGGTAATTCGAGCAGAAGAGCGCCTTGCTGTAGCACTCCGCCGCCTCCTCGCCCGTCAGCATATCACTCGCCGCCAGAAGCGTGTTCATGGCAAACTCCGGCTCCGCCGCGAGAAGCCACGCGTCGGAGAGCCACGCGAGCGCCTTGAAGCGCACGTAGCGAAGCGACTGCGTCCAAAGCGATTCAGCGACCTTCTCCGTCGCCTGCACGATGGAGAGAAGCTCCTTGATTTCCTCCTCCAAGGCGAAGTCCGCGGAGAAGAATGCGGCGCGTACGAGACGCGCACGCAAATTCCCCGGCTCGCGCTCTTCGGCACGCGCTATATACTCCTTCGCACTCTCTCGCTCATCCATATAGAAAGACGCCTCTGCCATGATGGCATAGGCGTCCGCGTCCTCCGGCACGATCTGCAGAATCTCCTTCGCCGAAGCGCGCATGCCGCGAAAATCGCCCTGGTTTGCAAATCGGTTGGCTATTCCGATCCAATTCTCTTTGTCGTCCATAAAGCACACGCTCCAACAAGTATAGTCTAAACCTCCGGGCACAATTCCGCGCCGTATTCTCGAAGAAAGATCTTCTGATACTCCTTATAGCTTTTGGCGAGCGGCTTCTCCACGGGACAGTGGATGCACCAAAATCCCGCCTCCTGATTCGGCACGACCGTCCGAAACCCGAGCCTGGAGAACTCCTTGCACTGCGACGTGTCGTAAAGATGCCAGCCCGTGAAAAGATCTTCGCGCCAGGGCACGTCGTACTGCGTCGCAAGGAAGAGTCCGTCCGCCGCTTCGACGTCGATGCTCTCGCCGTCCGGCTCCCTCATGCGCGTGTCGACGATGCTCTCCGCCTCGCACGCGTGAAGCACGCGTCCATAGCAGCGAAGCCCGTCCCACCACACGCCGCTTTCGGGCAGCGAACGGCAGCCGATGACGCCGATCATGCCGATGCTCTCATCTGCAAAGATATTCAACATCGCCCGTGGAAAATCCTTGTTGACGAGCAAGGTGTCCTGATGCAGATAGACCTTGTAGCGCGCCCGCGACCTCGCCATGCCCTCGTTGTACCCCGCCGCCATCGACGCGGCGCCGCGCACGGCGATGTACTCGGCGCAAAAGCCTTCGGGCAAACGCAGATGGCGCAGGTAGAGCAGACACTCCGCGTACCATGCCTCATCGTTGACGCAGGTGATGAAGGCGATCGCCCTCTCATCCTTCATCTTCCGCCGCTCCTTTCGCACTTTCTGCCGCAAGTTCCTGCAAGGCCTCCCGCACCTCGGCACGCGGAAGCCTGCGCCGTGCCGCCTCGGCAAGCTCTCGTGCCAGCTGCGGCTCTGCCGTCTGCAGGAGCACGCGCAGGAGATCCTTCTGATGCACGATGGTCTGCGCGGCAAAATCCACGAGGTATTCGAGGAAGATTCCTTCCTCGCGGCAAAGCTGCCAGAGAGCCGCTGCATTTTCTTCTGCCTCTATGCCGTACTCAAGGCGGCGCAGGAGCGTCACGAGCGTTCGTCGCACGACGGGCGTGAAGCACTCCTTCAGCGGTGCGACCTCGTCCGAGGTCCGCCGCGCACGGCAGAGCCAAAACTTCGCTTCCAAGTCGCGCCCCGGATTTTCAAATCCCTCCGCTTCCAAGTGCTCGATCACGCCCTGCGGCGCTTCGCGCCATACGGGAAGAAAAGAGACTTCCTTATAAAAGGAAGCCGCGAGCAGCGTCTCCATCTCGGGGCGAGCGAAGAGACGGCGCACAATCGCATAGAAATGCCCGTCGCGCAGATCCTCGATGACGCTCCAATGGCGCACGTTCAAGAAGCTCGTCAGGAGATAGCCCGTCGGCCGCAGGAAGAGTCCGAACCCCGCAGCGATGTCCTGCGGATTTCCCGCCGTTTCCAGACAGCGGTCGGCGAGGATATAGTCGAAACTCTCTCTCTCAAACGGCAGGGGCGTATCGCGGTAGTCGAGGAAGAACCACGAGACGTCAAGCCCCTGAAGTTCGGGTGCATCGGCAGCATCCGTTTCCGCCGTCACGGCGAAGAGAGCAGCGGCGGGCATCATCTCGCGCAGTTTAGGCAGATAGGCGAGGCTTTCCACGACGAGCACGGAGAGAGCGGAGCACGTCGGCGCGAGAAAGCGCAGCAAGCCGCCGCCGTATTCCATGAGATCGCCTCGCTCTTCACCCGCGTCCCTCAATGCATCTTGCGCGCCATCTCGCGCGCATTCTCCTTGAGTTCATCCGGCGTATGACCCTTGAGCCGCCACAGGCGCGTCGTCGCGTGCAGAGCGATCACGAGTTTCGTCATCTCCTCTTCTGCCGCCTCATCGTCAAGCTTGCCCAACGTTTCCAAAAACGCGGCGACGTCCTTCATGCTGCCGCCGTTCTGGAAGAGCAGGAGGATTTTCCCGACGGCTTCCGCCGCCTGCAGAACCTCCATCGAGAGCTTCGCCATGAAGAACTGCGCGAGCTTCTTGTAGGCGAGCGTCGCCTCGATATAGCCCTCCTCTCCCGCATCGTAAACCTTGCCGTAAGAAATCTCGGCAAAAGGAAGATCCTCCTTCTCTTTCTGCTCCCTCTCGAGCCACGGCGCACTCAAAAGCGTATGATATGCCAAGCCTCGCTCCGTGCCGACGACTTCCTTGTGCCAGCAGGAGCCGTTGAGCATCACGCCCATGAAGGCGGAAAATTCAAGGCGCTGACCCTCTTCGAGATACGCGTTGACCATGGCGAAAAGCTTGTCGTAGTCGAGGAAGCCATAGTAGAAGAGAAGCCCCGTCGCGAGGCGCATGATCTCCGTATTGAGACGCACGGCATCCTCATAAGCTGCGGAATCGAGCTTCTTAAAGATTTCGGCCATCTCCTCCGGCATGTACCAATAGAGCTTGCCTCCATCCGCACCGACCGCCATGATGCCGAGTCCGCACAGATAGTCGATGCGCACATCGTCCTCGCGGAAGTCATCGGCAAGCCCGCCCTTCTCCTGTATATGGCGAAACGCCTGGTACTGCTCCTCAAACGCCGACGGCAGCCAGCGCTCGGCAAACTGCACGGCGGCAGGCAAAAGCGTGTCGATGAGCGCAGGCAGCGTCATGCCCTCCGTCCCCTCCAGGCAGAGGTTGTACGCCAAGTCGTCCAGCTCTTCGCGCGACAGGCAGCCCAGAGCCTCCTTGAGCGTGCGGCTTTCGGGCAGTGCGCGGCGATAAAAGCGCTTTCTGCGCTCCTCCTCGCCCATCAGGATTCCATCCAATCTCGCCTTCTTCTCCATGAAATCTTCCTTTCTCATCGTGGCTTTCCCACTGCAGCAAACGCATTCCATCTCATTGGAAATACTCGGCAATTCCTGCCGCGATGCCCTGCGCGGCATTCTCCACGCCCTCCTCCGAATTCATCATCTGCTCCTCGCGCGGATTGGAAACAAAGGCCGTCTCCAAGAGCATCGCGGGCATATCCGTATGACGGCACACATAGAAGGCGCACGGCTTCGTGCCGCGGTCGAGCGTACCGAGGCGGCGCAGCACGCCGCGCTTGACGCAGTCGGCAAGACGCGTGCTGTCAGCCGACCCTCTCTCGTAATAGTAGCCCGTCGTGCCGTGCGCTTCAGGCCCGGAGAAAGCATCGAGATGTATGCTGAGGAAGATGTCCGCCGAATTTTGATTCGCGATGTCACAGCGAGCCTGCAATTCCTCCACATCCGTCGCCTTCGCCTTCTTCGGCGAAACCTCCGTGTCCTCCGTGCGCGTCAGAATGACCTCTGCCCCCTCGGCTTCCAAGAGTACCTTGAGTCTTTTCGCGATGCGGAGCGCGATGCTCTTTTCCGTCACGCCCGTCGGCCCGATGGCGCCCGTGTCGCTGCCGCCGTGCCCGGGATCGAGGACGATGCGCTTGCCGTCAATGCCCGGCGCTGCGCTGCTCTGGCTTCTCGGGCGTGCCGGCACGGAGGCCGACCCTGCGGAAGACGCATCATCCGATCCTCCCGCCGTCTCCACTTCGCCCGACGGATTTCTCCCGCGCTCGAAGTCGATGTTCGAACCGCCCGAAGAAGCTCCTCCTGCGGAGGACGCGCTGCTGCCCGCACTGCCCGAAAGATTGCCAAAATCCATGACCACGCGGTACGGCACAGGGCCGCCTTCCAGAGAGAACACGTCGTAATTGCTGCTGCTCTTATACATCTCCGTCTCCACGACGATGCGCACCGTAGTCGGATCGAACTGCCCGAGGCGCACTTTCGTCGCGAACCGGCTCTCGATCTTCTGGCTCTTTGCAACGGAAGGCGCGAGGCGTGCGCCCGAAATGTCGACGACGACGCGCCCGGGCGAGGCGAGCGTCATCGACTTGTAGTCAACCTCGCCGTCCGCATCGACGACGATGCGCACCTTCTCCTTGTCCGCATGGACGCGCACATTCTTGATCTGAGCCAAAGAAGCCGCCTGCGCCGTCGGAGGTGCCAAGAAGCTCAAGAAAAACGCGCCCAAAGCGAAAACGAAAAAGAAAAGCCAACGAAACGACACGTTCATGCGAAACCCTCCTGTCAAACCTCAAAGCATGTTGCGCAGGAACGCCTGCGTGCGCTCCTCCTGCGGCTGTTGGAAAAGGTCTCGGGGCTTTCCCTGCTCCACGATCGTACCATCCGCCATGAACACCACTTGCTGTGACACCTCACGCGCGAACGCCATCTCATGCGTCACGACGACCATCGTCATGTGCTCTGCCGCTAGTTCGCGCATCGTCTTCAAGACCTCGCCCGTAAGCTCAGGGTCGAGCGCCGACGTCGGCTCGTCGAACAGCATGATCTCGGGCCGCATGGCGAGGGCACGCGCGATGGCGACGCGCTGCTGCTGCCCGCCCGACAGGCGTGCAGGGTAGGCGTCGCGCTTGTCAAAAAGCCCGACCTTTCGGAGAAGTTCCTCCGCCGTCGGCAGGATTTCCTCGCGCTTCATGCCCTTGACCTCGACAGGCGCCTCCAACAGATTCTGCAGCACCGTCATGTGCGGGAAGAGGTTGAACTGCTGAAAGACCATGCCCATCTTCAACAGAAGGGTGCGGCACTTCCCGCTCGAAGCGTACTCCGTATGACCGTCCTCGTTCTCTGCAGCGAGGAAGTCCCCATCAATCTCGATCGACCCCTTGTCGATGTCCTCAAGCCGATTGATGCAGCGCAGCAGCGTCGACTTGCCTGAGCCAGAAGGCCCGATGATGGAAAGCGTCTCGCCGCGTTTCGCTACGAGATCGATGCCGCGCAGCACCTCATTCGCCCCGAAGCTCTTATGGATGCCGTGCATGCGGATTGCCGGCTCATTCATCGTACTTGCCATAGTACGCCTCCAATTTCTTGAATCCCCACGTCAGAACGAACGTCATCGCGAGATAAAAGACTGCCGCCACGAAAAACGGCGTCATGTCGAACTCGCGCTGCACGATCGTACGCGCCACGCGCAGGAGATCGTTCATCGCCAGAATGTAGATGAGCGACGTATCCTTGACGAGGTTGATCGTCTCGTTGCTCACAGGCGGCAGGACGTGGCGGATCATCTGCGGCACGATGATGCGCCGCATCGTCTGCGTGTACGTCATGCCGAGAGACTTCGCCGCTTCATACTGCCCGCGCCCGATCGACTGGATGCCCGCACGGAAAATTTCCGCGAAGTACGCCGCATAGTTGAGCGTAAACGCGAGGAGCGCCGCCGCGATGTCGGGCAGACGTATGCCAACCATCGGCAGGGCGAAGTAGACGAAGAGAAGCTGCAGCATCAGCGGCGTGCCGCGCATGAGCCAGATGTAGAACTCCATCAGAAGGCACAAAGGCCCGAGCTTCGATATGCGGCAGAGCGCGACGAGAAGCCCCAAGGGCAGTGACAAGAGGAGCGTCACGCAGAAGATTTCCAGCGTGATTTGTGCGCCCTCCATCATCAAGAGCGCCGTCCCCATGATTTGTTCCATAGATTTCTCTCCTTATTTTCGGAAGCATCGCTTTTTGCGCCGCTCCGACGATTGCCCTTCTATCTTATCACAAATTTTCCCTTTCGCCCATATTTTTAGGAGAAAATAGATATGTAGCATAGGAAAACGCACGAAGCGTCAGCCGTCCGCTGGAAAAACGACTTGCACATGATTAGCGAAATATGCTATACTACGGGTGGCAAATGTGATGATTGTCATAACCGATACACGAAAGACCCCCAAGTTGCACCTTGGGGGTCTTTCTGTTCCCTTATTGCAGGTGGGCTTAATCCCTAGGCTCATCGCCGTCGGTCTCCCTCTCATCGAGCCGTTTGCTAACGTAATTGGCAATTACGCCAGCCAAGATGGAGAGAATGAATGTGATGATTGACACCGATACCCCCCTTTCCATTGCCATGTATAGGGGCGGCAACTTGTACAGTATATCATATTTTGCCGTCTCGCGCTATTGAAGCGAACATTTGTATGTATAGATTACATGAAAAGAAGCCGCCCCGCAGGACGGCTTCTTTTTTTAGGAAGTGCAGCAAGCCGCATCTTCCAACACTATCACATATAATCGAGCGGCGTCTTCTTCTTCGCCTGCTTGAGCGTGCCGAGTTTTGCGGAAATCCATGCCACGATGACGTAGAACACGGGGATCAGGAACACGCCGAGGATCGTCGCAAACAGCATGCCGCCGACGACGGCGACGCCCATGCCGTTTCTCGCAGAAGCACCCGCACCCGTTGCGAGAGCAAGCGGCAGGCAGCCGATGATGAACGCGAAGCTCGTCATGAGAATCGGACGCAGGCGCAGGCCCGCCGCCTCGATCGCCGCCTTGACCGGCTCCATGCCTCGGTCGACGCGCACCTTCGCGAACTCGACGATGAGGATCGCGTTCTTCGCCGCCAGACCGATGATCATGATGATGCCGATCTGCATGTAGATGCTGTCCTGCAGCCCTGCATTCATGTGGTGGAACAGGATCATGCCGCCCATGCCGAGCACGTACTCGGAAAGGAGTGCGCCCAGGATGCCCGTAGGCACTGTCAGGAGTACGGCAAACGGCACACTCCAGCTCTCGTAGAGAGCCGCGAGGCAAAGGAATACGAATACAAAGCACAAGGCGAGCACGCGCAGCGTCGAGCTTCCCGCTGTCTTCTCCTCGCGGCTCTGACCCGACCACTCGATGTTGAAGCCCGCAGGAGCCACCTCAGAGACGACCTCTTCCGCCGCACGCATCGCGTCGCCCGAGCTGTAGCCCGAGGCTGCATTGCCCTGGATCTGAACGGCACGCGCCGCGTTGAAGCGCGAAATGATCGGTGCGCCCGTGCCGCGCTTCGGCTTCAGGAGCGTGTCAAGCGGCACCATCGTGCCCGCGTTCGACTTGACGAAGATGAAGCGCGCCGCCTCAACCTCCGAGCGATACGGCATATCCGCCTGCATCATGACCTTGTAGGTACGGCCGAACTGATTGAAGTCATTGACCTGATAGCCGCCGAAATTGACCTGCAGAGCCGTGAACACATCGCTCATCTGCACGCCGAGCTGCTTGACCTTCTCGCGGTCGATCTCAAAGTCATAGACTGGCGAGTCAATGCTGTATGTCGTCCGCACGCCCTGCAGTTCGGGACGCTGATTCATCGCCTGCACGATCTGCTTCGTGATCGCATCAAGCTCCTCATCCGTATGCCCTGACATATCCTGCAGCTGCATCGTCCAGCCGCCGACCATGCCGAGTCCCGGCAGAGCCGGCATGTTGAACGCAATCACCTGCGACTCAGGCGCGACCTTCGCGCCAATGCCGAAGGTCTTGCCAATGAGCATGTTGATATTCGTCTCCACCGTCGTGCGCTCACTCCACGGATCGAGTCCGACGAAGATCGTGCCTGCGCTCGACTTCGCGCCGAAAGACAGGATATCGAAACCGTTGATAGCCATGACCATATCGACGCCGGGCAGCTCCTTGAGAGAGGCCTGCACCTTGTCTATGCTCTCCTGCGTGACGTTGGTCGACGTGCCGGGCGGCAGACTTACGGAAACGATGTAAAAGCCTTGATCTTCATCCGGTACGAAGGTCGATGGCATGTTCTTGTAGACGATCGCCGTAAGGGCGCAGACGAGCACCATGAAGAGAATGGCGAAGCGCGACTTGCGAATCATCTTGGCGACAATGCCCAAGTAGCCGCTCTTCGTCTTGTCAAACCACGTATTGAAACCGGCGAAGAAGCGGTCGAGAATGCCCTTCTTGTCTTCCTTGTCCTTCGCGTGCGGCTTCAAGATCAAAGCGCAAAGAGCCGGCGTCAAGGACAGGGCGACAAAGGCCGAGATTGCCATGGAAATGGCGATGGTCAGGGCGAACTGCTTGTAGAGCACGCCCATCATGCCGCCCAAGAAGGCGACGGGGACGAAGACGGCGGCGAGCACGAAGGCGATCGCCACGACAGGTCCCTGCACCTCGTCCATCGCGCGCTCCGTCGCATCGATGACATTCAGACCCTCCTCCATGTGATGCTCGACATTTTCGATGACGACGATGGCGTCGTCGACAACAAGACCAATGGCGAGAACCATCGCGAAGAGCGTCAACGTGTTGATGCTGAAGTCAAGCGCGATGAACGCGATGAACGTGCCGATCAAGGATACGGGCACAGCTAAGAGCGGTATGAGCGTCGCGCGCCAGCTCTGCAAAAAGACGAAGATGACGAGCACGACGAGGAGAAGCGCCTCAACGAAGGTGTGGACGACCTCCGTGATGGACTCACGGATATAGTTCGTGCTGTCCACGATCGTATCGCAGCGCATCTCGGGGGGGAAGTTCGGCCGCGCCTCGTCGATGACCTGTTTGACAGCGGCGACCGTCTGCATGGCATTGGCGTCGCTCGTGAGCTGAACGCCCATGGCAAGCGCCGGATGACCGTTCGCCTTGGCGATGATGTTGTTCGTCTTCGCGCCTGTCTCCACGCGCGCGACATCCTTGAGGCGCACGAAGCTGCCATCGCCTGCGGCGCGCACGATGATATTGCCGAACTGCTCGGGCGTCACGAGACGGCCGTTGACCTTGCCCGTCGCCTGCTTTTCCTGCATCTCGGGCACGGGCATCGCACCGATCGTACCCGCCGGCGCCTGCATGTTCTGCTCCTTGATCGCGGCTGCGACATCGGAGACCGTGAGCCCGAGTTCTGCGAGCTTGTCGGGATTGAGCCAGACACGCATCGAGTAATCCGAGCCGAAGATCTGGACGTCACCGACGCCGTGCACGCGCTTGATCTTATCGAGGAGATAGATCGTCGCATAATTCTTGAGGAACGTGCTGTCGTAGAGGTCGCTGTCCGAATAGATGGAAACCATCATCGCCATGTCGTTCGACGCCTTCTTCGTCGTGACGCCGACCGTCTTGACGTCGTCGGGCAGGCTCGCCGTCGCCACGGCGACATTGTTCTGCACCTTGACCGAATCCATGTCGCCGTCCGATCCGGTCTCGAACGTGACCGTCAGACTGTAGCGCCCCGTGTCGTCCGAGTTGGAACTCATGTAGTCCATGCCCTGCGTGCCGTTGACCTGATCTTCAATGATCTGCGCGACCGTCTGATTGACGACGCTCGCGCTCGCTCCCGTATACATCGTGCCGACGGTGACCGTCGGCGGCGAGATCTGCGGGTACTGCGCGATCGGCAGCTGAAGCCCCGCGATGACGCCGCAGATGACGATCAAAAGCGCGATGACGATGGCAAAAATCGGCCGATGGATAAAAAACTTTGCCAAGCTTATGCCCTCCTATGCCTATTTGCCCAACGTGCTCACACTGGAATCGAATGCCTTCATATCGTTTTCGAACGAGAAGCCCATGTCGGCTGCCGTGACCTCCGTCGGAGAAAGCTCGACGCCCTCCTGCAGGTTCGTCAGACCTTCGACGACGACGAGATCATTCGCCGAAATGCCATCCTTGATGATGTAGAAGCTGCCCACCTTGTCGCCGAGCGTCACGGTACGCGCCTTCGACTTGCCGTCCTCCATGACCATCACGAAGGACTTGTCGAGAAGCTGCTGCACGGCACGCTCGGGCACGAGAATGGCATTCGGCACCGTCTGGCCCGAGATCTTCACGCGTGCGAACATGCCGGGCAGCAGAAGGCCGCCGGGATTGTCGAAGAGCGCCTTGATCTTCAAGGTTCCCGTATTGTCCTTCAAGGCGCGATCCGTCTCAACGATGCGCCCGTCGATCGGATATGCCGTACCGTCCGCAAGCGTCAGTGACACATGCGCCGAAGGAGCGCCCTCGCCGCGCATGGCGGCGCCCATGAACTTCAAGTAATCCGTCTCGCTGATGCTGAACGTCGCGTAGACGGGATCGTTCGTGCCGACCGTCACGAGCGTCGTATTGCCCGCCGTTACGAACGTGCCGACGGCAACATCGTCGACGGCGAGCTGCCCCGTCATCGGCGCGTAAATCGTCGTGTCGGCAAGATCCTGCTGCGCGCGGCGAAGGAGCGCTGCGTTCGCCTCAGCCGCCGACTCGTAGGCGCTGACGTTCGCACGCTGCGTCGCCACCGTCTGCTCCGGAATCGCTGCTGCCTCGTAAAGAGCCTCATAGCGCGAGAGATCGACGCGCGCGTTGCTCAAGGTCGCCTCCGTCTGTGCGAGCGCTGCCTGCGCCTGCCAGACAGCGGACTCGTACTGACGCGAGTCGATGCGATAGAGCGCCTGTCCCGCTGTGACGAAGTCGCCGCCCTTCACATACTTTTCGACGACGGCGCCCGAAACCTTCGACTGCACCTTGACCTCGTCCTTGCCCGCAATCTGACCCGCATACTCGCTCGTGATCGGTGCATCCTGCTGCATGGCCTTCATGACCTTGACCTGCGCCGGTCCCTTCTGCATGCCCTGCTGTCCGCCGCAGCCGCTCAAGAGCACGGCGAAAGAGAGAACGGATGCCGCCAAAAACATGGAAAAACCGACCGTTTTCTTCTGTAGGAAAAACAAGATTCCTCTGCCCCCTTCTTCCCCTCGCCTGCTTTCCGAGACTGCGGGGCGCTTCAAAAATTTTTTACCTTTCGGAAGGGCAAAACCGCCCTTATAACTCTCAATAGTATATGAACAAAATGGAAAAGTCAAGAAAAAGAAAAGGCAGGGCAAGCCGTGAAACGACTGCACCCTGCCCTGAGGAAGCGCGAAGAAATTCCGTGCCAATCGGACGGACTTCATCCTATCCGCACCGCCCCGAAAATCCTTATTTCTCCTCGATTTTCCGCTCTTCCATCATCTTCTGAAGACGCCGCATGTCTTCCATCGTCGGCATGCCCTGGATGCCGACTTCCTTAGCGAACTCCTTGAGCACTTTCAAGGACGGCATACCGCCCTTCGCCATCTTCTGCATGCGCTGCATCATCTCGATGGACGGCACGCCGTTCATGCCGACGCCGTGCATCTTTTCCTTCGCTTCGCCATGCTTCTTGTCCTGCGCCGCGATACTCTCAACGCTCATCTCGTTCTCGCCCGTCAGCAGGTACTGTATGCACTCGACCGTCGTCTGCGCGATATTGACCTCCCAGAACTTGCCCGCGACCGTCAGCTCGTACTGCACGCCGTTGAAGGCGACGAGTCCGCGCTCTGCCCAAAGCTCATAGAGCCAGCGCAGGTCTTCGAGACGCTCGTCCATCGCCGTGAGGCGTGAGATTTCCATCCAGCCCTGCTCCAACATGCTGACGGCGCAGTTGGAAAACGGCTGGATCTCCGACTGCTTGACGAGACCCATGATGGGCTTCTGATTGCTCGCCACGAGCATGGCGTAGGGCTGCAGCACGCGATGCAGCATGACGGCGTAGCCTTCGAGGAAGCCGCCTGCACTGCTGCCGAAGGGGAACATCGGCACGCCCTTCTTCGCAAGCGCGTTGTAGAGACTGCGCTCGCGGTTGCTGCTCGCCCAGTGGCACATGCTGAGCTGACGCCAGCCGCGCTTCTTCATGTAATCGTGCGCGAAAGCGTACATCTTCGCCTGCTCCTTCGTCGTCGCAGCAGGATCGAGCTTGCCCTCGGCGATGCGCTTGTTGAGGTCGCTTCCTTCAAAGACGTTGAGCTGGTAGAAGTCCGCGCCGTCGATGCCCGAGGCAATGAGATCGTCGAGATCCTGCTGCCAGACCTCCATCGACTGACCGGGCAGACCGAAGATGAGGTCGAGCACGACCGAGCACTGCTCGTAGGACTTCAGAAGTTTGAGCCGTTCGAGGACTTCCTCCCTCGACTCGATCCTGCCCTGCGACTGACGCACCTTCGTATCGAAGGACTGCACGCCGAGCGAGATGCGGTTGACGCCGTTCGCGAGCCACGCCTCGATCTTCTCGGGCACGAGGTCATGGATGCGGCCTTCGAGCGTCAGCTCGTAATCATTTGCCAAGGGCAGGACACGGCGCAGCGTGCTGAGGACGCGCGCGGCATTTTCCGCCGAAAGCGACGTCGGCGTGCCGCCGCCGATGAAGACGGCGTGTATGAGACCGCCCTTGAGGCGCGGCGCGTCCGCAGACGCCTCGATCTCTTCGATCAGAGCCTCGACGTAGTCATCCTCCGCCGACTGATGCGCGGCATTTTGGAAAAAGCCGCAGTAGAGGCACTTCGTCTTGCAGAACGGGATGTGGATGTACGCCGCCTGCACCTCGCCCTTCTTCGCGGGCGTGTTCATGATGCGCAGCCACGTCTCCTGCGCCTCAGCGGGCGGCACGACCTCGCCGCGCACGCCTGCATGAACGACGCGCTTTCTCGGGAACGCTTCCGTCAGCGGGTCGTTCGCCGCTCTGCCGAACTGCAGCTCGCGCTGCTCCTCGGTATCGGCATCGAACATATCTTTCAATTTATAAGCCATTACGCTTCACCTCATGAAATCTTCGCCATCGTCTCCTCGGCGAACTTCTTCGCCGCCGCCAAATCCGCCTCGTCAGGATGCGTCGCCGCCTGGGCATGGAGTGCATCGCGTTCGGGCGACTGGCCGTGGACATGACCCTTCGGGAACTGCTTGTACATCATCTCAATGACCTTGGGATCGACAGCGCCCTGGCAGATAAACTTGCCAACAGGCGTCTTGCCCTCAGGCAGAAGCTCTGCCGCCTTGTCCAAGCTCTCGGCTGCATGAGGCGACTTCGGATTCGCACCGAGCGTCGCGAAGAGCGCCACATGCTTGTTCCTCAGCTTCGGCAAAAGATCCGCCGTCGCCTTGTCCGCCGTGCCGCGGTCAACCCAGAAGCCGACGAATACACAGTCGTAGTCGGCGAGATCGGCGGGCACGTCCTTGATGGAGACCGCCTCGGTTCCTGCGGGCAGGCCGCTCGCAATCGCCTCACCGACCTTCTTCGTGTTTCCCGTAAGGGACGAATATACAACAATCGTACGCATAGAAAATTCTCCTTTTTCTGAATGTAATTCATGAATATACTTGACTTGACATTCATATTATAACATATAATCCCGCAAAGGGAAGAGGCGAGAAGAAAAATTTCTCTAACCTTTCCTCCCGCCATCCTCTGCGGTCTGTACTGCTTACCTTTGCTCGCGATGCTTCAAAGTCAGTTCAGGTAGAAGTTCACAGGCGTCGAAACCGTGACGGTCTGCCCCGTCGGATTCGGGAAACTGCCGACCGCACGCGCCGCCTCAAGCGCGGCATCGTCGAGGATGTCGCTGCCCGATGAACTGCCGAGCGAGACGCTGACGATGCTGCCGCTCGTGTCGATCGTGCATACAACCGACGCCGATCCCTCCAAGCGGCGCTTGATCGCCATGTAGGGGTACTGCTTGTTCGCATCGATCGCCGCGCGGAAGCCCGCCGCATCGAAAGGCGACGTGCCCGTACCCGAAACATTGCCATCGCCCGAACCTTGACCTGCACCCGAACCTTCGCCGTAGCCATGTCCGTCACCCGTCCCCGAGCCGGAGCCGGAACCGCTGCCCGAGCCTGTACCGCTTCCCGTGCCCGTGCCGCTACCGGTGCCTTCGCCTGTACCGCCTGCCGACGAGGCAGAAGGGGCGCCGCTCGACGGCGCGCTCGTCGTCGGGCTGGGCGTGGGCGACGGCACCGCGTCGGGAGTCTGTACGGGCGCAGGCTCCGTTACGACCGGCTGTGTCTGCGTCTGCGCCTGCTGCACCGTCTCCACACGCTTTGCCACTTCTTCCGGCTTCAGCGGCTCAGGAAAGGCAGCCGCGCCGCCGCCCCCGCCTTCATGCCCGCTGCCCTGGCTGAAGTTCGAAGTCGCGAGATCGACCACATAGGTCTGCTGCTCTTTCTCCGCGACGATTTCTGCCAGACCGATGGCAAAAAGTACGGCGATGACAACGTGAAGCAGGGCGGAAGCAATGTACGCTTTTTTCCATGAAAGGTTTTGCTCCATATCTTCTTCCTTCCCTCATTCACTTTTGTTCAGCGGCAATCGACAAGCGCGTCACCCCGGAAGTCTTGAGCATGTCCATGACGGCGACGACCTGACCGTGCGCCGTACGCTTATCCGCCTGCAGAACGACCGCCGCATTGGCGTTCTCCTGCATGTGCTGCTTCATGATCGTCGCCGATTCCTGAATGCTCACAGGCTTATTGTCGATCGTGATGTGCCCTTCCTCGTCGAGCGTCATGATGATCGGCAGCTGTGCGGGTGCGGACGCACTCTGCGCCTGAGGCAGCTGCACGGCAAGCGCCTTCTGCGCGACCGTCTGCAAGCTGTTCATCATGAAGAACACGAGAAGGAAGAAGATGATGTCAATCATCGGGATGATCATAAAGACCGGCTTTTTTCCCGTGCGATGCTTACTGAAGTTCATGCCTCATCCCAACTTTCTTTTTTCGCCCCGATGACGGTCGAGCAAAGGCGCTCCGTGTCCGTAACGAGCGTATCGAGCTGATGGTCGAAGTACGTGTAGAAGCAGAAGGCGATGATCGCCACGCAGAGACCGCTCGCCGTCGCGACGAGCGCCTCGCCGACGCCGCCCGTGATCGCCGCCGCGCCGCCGCCGTTATCCAGCACGCTGAAGGTCTGGATCATGCCCGTGACCGTGCCGAGGAGACCGAGGAGCGGTGCGATCGTGACGATGGCACTGAGGTAGTCGAGGTAGCGATGGAAGCTGATCGACTCCATCGACATGCGATCTTCGAAGGCGCTCTTCATCGCTGCTTCCGACTTATCATGCGCCATGCCCTGTTCGATGACGCGGCTCAAAGCCGAAGGGAACTCCGAGCAAAGCTGGCGCACGACGTCCCAATCCTTCGATGCCGCAGCATGGTAGACGCCGTGGAAGAAGGTCTTCGATCCCTTGCGATTATTGCGGAAATAATAGAACCTCTCGACCGCAATCGCCAATGTGATCAGCGAGAGGATGAGCAGCGGATACATGACGAAACCGCCGCTGTTAAAAAGGTGAATAAAGTTTTCCATTTGTCAACCACTCCTTAAAAATTAAAAATATTCTTGGCCGCTGCATGAAGTCAAGCTTCGCCGTAAATCATGCAGCGCCCCTTGCCAACTTAAAACATCAGAAAGTCATTCTCATGCCGAGACGGTAGATGCGCCCGCCCAGACCGAGATAGGGATCGTACGTGTTGAAGACATTCGTGATGCCCGCATAGACCGTCGCGTTCTTCGTGACGTCCTTTTCGAACATCAGATTCCAAACACCATAGTTTTTCTCGCGGGCAAGCTTCTCGCGCGTGAAGTCGTGCTGAATCCCGCCCTTCACATGGGTATTTGCCTCAGTTTCCGTGGGGAAAAGATGATACACTTCGCCCGTATTGGGATCCTTAAATGTATAATGAGGCGTCTCCGTGATTGTATTGCCATTTGCATCCAGCAGCCGTCCCGTAATGATGCGGTCACGAATATCAAGGTAGTTTCGCGTATAGTCGCCCCAGAAAGTAGCACGCCAACCGTTCTTGCGGTCGTTGTAGTTCAGGGCGAGGTTGAACATGTGACGGCCACGCCCTTCAAGGCGCTTTCCCGACTGACGATCATAAGCGTCGAGATAGGTATAGCCCGCCTTGATACTAAAATTGCTCGAAAACTCGTGTGTCACCTCCGCTTCAATGCCTTGCGTACGTGCCTTGGAGATATTCTTATAGGTATAAACATCGTCGGTAGCAGGAACGTTTGACACCATCGACATTTCATCTAAGATATTGTCCTCAATGTACTGCCAGTCGGGAGCGGATTCAACCATGGCTACTAGGGTGTCATAGTCATACGATCCATATAGGCTCGGATAACGTGTCAGCGGATCATAATATGTGCGGCCATAGAGGTTCTTGCTCTGCTTCTCTCCTATATACATGATCTGCATATAGTCCTTATAATCATTGCGGAAGAGCGTGAGCTTCGCGCTCGTCTTCTTGCCAAAATCCTTTTCGACAGAAACATCCATATTGACCGCCTTTTCCGGCTTGAGCTCGGGATTGCCCTCAAACAGCCAGCCGTTGCGGATCGGCGGCTTCGGATTCAGCGACGGCTCGTACATCTCCCAGTCATGGTAAAGCTCGGCGATGCCTCCTGTCGCGAAGCTCGTGCCGATGTTCGCCTTGACGCGCAGGTCAGGACGAACCTTGTACGTCGCACCGATGGACGGTGAAAGATTCACGCCGAAATGACTGTGATTTGTGTAGCGCAACGAGGGTACGACGAGAAGGTTCTTCCCGACCTGCCAACTGTCCATGACATAGGCGCTGTAGTAGTTCAGAGAAGTTTCATAAATATTGCCAGTATAGGAACGTATATTGGGATCCGACGGATCATCCGGATTCGGAAAGCTATATTTTCTTGTTTCTTGACGCGCCTCCTGCCCATTTATTCTGATACGCGTTCCCTCACCGCTTTCATCATGATAGTCCGCACCGACAGTCACATAGTGCTTGTCATTCGCCATGAGACCGAGCGACGCCTCCAGAACCTTGTCCTTACGATTGAAAACATCAAAATAGAAATGATGATAGGGAATGCCCCTGCCAAAGACACGATAAGTTACGTCGGAATCATGTTCTGTCGAATAGAGACGTATGCGATAGTCCGCACGACTTGTCTGCTTCTTCCAGTCAACGCTGAAGTTATTGCGCCATGCATCCTCTGCCGCCATCATGTCGATCACTCTGCCGCGCGTGAACCTTCCGAGTGTCGTATCCTTCTTCAAATCCTCCGTCTGATGATCCGCAGAAATCGTAAGCGTTTCATCCTTGCCAAGCGTAAACTCGACGCGCGCCCCCATCGGATTACGCTTGCCATAGTACTGCATAGATGTCCCATCGTTATCGTAAAGAAAAGGGGCGGTCTTGTTCTGTCCATAGAAGAAGTCCATGTACGTCCCGCCTCCGAGATCGCCCGTAGCATAACTAATGTTGTGGTTATACTGGCTGCCGCCCTGATCGAGCCACGAGCCTTCCGTCATCAGTTTGACGCCCGCCTTATGCGGCATCTTCGTGACGATATTGATGACGCCGCCGATGGCGTCCGCGCCGTAGCGTGCCGTGCCCGAGCCGCGAATGACCTCGATGTGGTCGATGTTGTCGACGCCGAGACGGTTTGCCTCGTCCGTCGCGCCGTAGAACTTGCTAAGACCGCCTGCAAGCCGCCTGCCATCGACCAGGATCAATGTGTGGCGAGCCTCCGCGCCGCGAATAGAGATCGTCTTGCGCCCCATGTTGTCCGTACCCATCTGGATGCTCTGCTCGGCAGCCAGCGCGTCGGAGAGCGTGCGCGCCCCCTTGCGGTCGAGATCCTCTCGCGTGATGATGGTCTTCGTCTCCGGCTCCTCCTTGAGAAGTTCCTTCTCATAGTTCGCCTCGACATTGACGGCGTCCGTCGTCACACGTTCTGAAGAAGAACCATTGTCCCCCCCCGCTGCACAAAGCGCTGAAGATCCCCAAAGCATCCACATCGCTGCACCAAGTGCCGCATACTTGCGCTTTCTCAGCCTGTTCCCCATTCTCATTCCATTGCCTCCATTCGCAAAGGTGAACGGCGTACATCCTTGAACGCCATTCATTATTATAAATAACATTAATGATATGCTCTGTATTTTAGCATTGAGGATAAGGATTGTCAATATCTTTTTATGCTTTTTTCGAGAATATTTTTCTTTCTCCTTATAGAAAACAAACCGATTTTTCATAAAATAAGCAGGCAATCTTCAATAAATATGCATTATTTCAAATTATATCGCGATAATCGAAAATATATCCTAGCCAGTTTTTTTCGATATTTTCAGGTTCCCCATTTTCATCTTATATAAACAATATTTATGTAGCATAGAAATCCTCGCAGACGTAGGATGTATTCGCAGCGCAAAACAAACGAGGCTGCACACAGGTCTTTCCAGACCTATGCACAGCCTCTTCCTTCAGATATTTATGGACTTTTCAAAGCTTCTTCATCTTGCGCAGCGCTTCTCGCGCAGCGCCCTGCTCAGCTTCCTTCTTGTTGCGTCCCTTGCCCGTGCCGTAGACCGCATCGTTGATGCGCACGGCAAACTCAAAAGTCTTGTCGTGGTCGGGTCCCGTTTCCGTCAGAAGCTCGTAGGCGATCTTGCTGTCGACGTGCTTCTGCACGACTTCCTGCAAGGTCGTCTTGTAGTCTTTCATATTCTCGCCGCTGTCGATGGTCAGAAGCTCATCGTGCAGCTGCTTGAGGACGTAGTCATACGCCGTTTGCCAGCCGCGGTCGAGGTAGATAGCGCCGATGACCGCCTCGAAGGCGTCGGCGAGCATCGACGGGCGATGTCCGCCGCCCATCGACGCTTCGCCGTGACCGAGCAGCAGGTATTCGCCAAGCTCGAGCTCCGCCGCGCGCCTTGAGAGCGTCGCCTCGCGCACGATGGAGGCGCGCGCCTTCGTCAGCTCGCCTTCGGGACGGTTGGGAAAGCGCTCGAAGAGGTAGGTGCTCGTCGCCAGTTCCAGAACGGCATCGCCCAGAAACTCCAGGCGCTCGTTGTGCACAACGCCCTTGTTTTTCGCCTCGTTTGCGTAGGAGGTATGCGTGAGCGCTTCATGCAGCAGCACGATGTTCTGAAACTCGATGCCGAGATGGTCGGAAAGCTCTATGAGAGCTTCCCGGCGCGTTTTGGACAAAACCTCCGCCGCCTTTTTCATGCCTGGAACTTCTTGAGTACGAGGCAGGCGTTATGACCGCCGAAGCCGAAGGAGTTGGAGATCGCCGCGCGCACGGTCTTCTGCTTCGCCTTGTTCGGCACATAGTCGAGGTCAAGCCCCTCGTCGGGGGTTTCGTAATTGATCGTCGGCGGCAGCATGTCGTTTTCTACAGCGAGCGCCGTCGCGATGCACTCGACACCGCCGGCGGCACCGAGGAGATGCCCCGTCATGGACTTGATGGAGCTGACGGAGATATCCTTCGCCGCCGCGCCGAACGTCGTCTTGATCGCCTCGGTCTCACCCTTGTCGTTCATGTGCGTCGACGTGCCGTGCGCGTTGACATAGTCGATGTCAGCGGGCGTAAGCCCCGCATCCTCGATGGCGCGCGTCATGCACTTCGCCTGATATTCGCCGTGCGGCGCAGGGCTTGTGACGTGGTAGGCGTCGGCGTTCGCACCGTAGCCGACAAGCTCGGCGTAGATGTGCGCACCGCGCTTCTCGGCATGCTCCAGGCTTTCCAAGACCACGAGCCCTGCGCCCTCGCCCATGACGAAGCCGCTGCGGTCTTTGTCGAAGGGGCGCGAGGCATGCGCAGGATCGTCGTTGTGATCGGCGCAAAGAGCCTTCATCGCGCAGAAGCCCGCGACGGCGGCCTCCGAGATGCTCGCTTCCGTACCGCCGGCGACGGCGACATCCGCCTTGCCGATCTCAATGGCGCGGAACGCATGACCGATGCAGTCCGTACCCGTTGCGCAGGCCGTCACGATGCACGCCGAAGGACCGTGCAGGCCGTAAGTGATGGCGACCTGCCCAGCCGCCATGTTCGCAATCATCATCGGGATGAAGAACGGGCTGATCTTCGACGGCCCCTTGTCGAAGAGTTTCTGGTACTGGCTGTGCATCGTTTCGATGCCGCCGATGCCGGCGCCGATGAACGTGCCGATGCGCTCCCTGTCCTCTTTTTCGAGATCGAGCTTCGCATCCTCGATGGCAAGCTTTGCCGCTGCGACAGCGAACTGCGTATAGCGATCCATACGCTTCGCTTCCTTCTTGTCGATGTACGCGGCAGGATCGAAGTCCGTGACCTCGCCCGCGATCTGCGCGTGGCAGCCCGATGCATCGAAATGCGTGATCTTATCGATGCCGTTCTTTCCTGCAAGAAGCGCCTGCCAGAAGGCTTCCTTGCCGATGCCGATCGGCGTGATCGCACCCAGGCCCGTTATGACTACACGATTGCTCAAGCTATGACACCTCACTCTGTCTTTCCATAAAAACTATTTCCTCTGTCTCATGAAACTTTCTAACCGATGGCCGCAACCTCGGCGGTCAGTCGGCGGAAGATCTCCTTGACCGAAAGAATCTCCTTGATGCGGGAGATGTACTCGCCCGTGAAGACGAGTCCGGTTTCCACATCGCCTTGCTCGGCACGAATGAGCGCACGGATGATGCAGAAATTGTGCGCGCATTCCTTGAGACAGTTGTCGCACTGCTTGGGCGGCACATTGCCCTTGAGGATGCGCTCCGCGAAGGGGTTGCGGACGGCTCGCCCCGGCAGCCCCACGGGGCTGTGGATGAGGACGACGTCCTCGGGCTGCGCCTTCAAATAAAACTCCTTCAATGCGGGAGCCGCATTCGATTCCTCGCTCGCGGCGAAGCGCGACCCCATCTGCACGCCGTTGGCGCCCATCTTTATGAGATCAACAATGTCCTGACCCGTGAGAACGCCGCCCGCCGCTATGACGGGGATGTCTACGGCTTTGCGGATGTCGGGTATCAGTTCGCGCACGGAGGTGTCCGTACCGAGGTGACCGCCGGCTTCCTTGCCTTCGACGACGATCGCCGAGGCGCCAAGACGCTGTGAAATTTTCGCAAGTTTAACAGAGGAGACAATGGGCACGATCGGCGTTCCCGACTCCTTGCCCAGACCGAACACGTCGCGCGAAAAGCCTGCGCCTGCCACGACGAGGTCGATGCCCTCGCTGATTGCCGTCTTCACAACTCGGGCGAATTCCCGCGCCGCCACCATGATGTTGATGCCGATGACGCCCTTCGTCAAAGAGCGCGCCAGTCGGATCTCATAGCGCAGTTCTTCATCGCTCAAGCCCGAAGCGGCGATGAGGCCGATGCCCCCCTGACTGGCCACAGCGGCCGCCAGTTTTGCCGTCGATAGGCGAATCGCCATGCCACCTTGAATGATGGGAATCTTTGCTATCTTTTCGCCAATTTTCAGCTCCGGAAGCTTCAACTTCACTCCTCCAATCGAGGGAAGTTCTGATATCTGATCTTCCCTAGAATATTTCTCTTCCTTGAGAAAATCCCGTGAAGAAACTTCACGGGATTTTCTTCAAGAAAGGCAAGACGAGCACAGGGTTTTACTTGCCCTCGTCTTCTTTGTGCTGGTCAATGTAAGTTACGACATCCTGAACGGTCTTGATCTTTTCCGCTGCCTCGTCCGGAATCTCAATTCCGAACTCCTCTTCGAATGCCATGATGAGCTCAACGATGTCCAAGGAATCTGCTCCCAGATCGTCAATAAAAGTAGAATCGATGGAAACCTCGTCCGCTTCAACGCCGAGCTGCTCCACAACGATATCTTTCACTTTATCAAAAGTCGCCACTACAATTCACCTCCCTCCGTTGCCTCTTCTCGGGATTCACTGCCTTTTTCAATGTTTCCCTCTATAATTTATATCACATGACCATGCCGCCGTCTACATTGACGACCTGTCCCGTGATATAGGACGCTTGATCCGATGCGAGGAAAAGGACAGCGTTCGCCACATCCTCCGGCTCTCCCATTCTGCCGAGCGGGATGTCCGTGAGCATCTTCTCCTTGACCGATTCCGGCAATCCCGCCGTCATATCCGTGCCGATGAAGCCCGGAGCGACGACGTTGACCGTGATGCCGCGCGAAGCGAGCTCTTTCGCCGCCGACTTCGAGAAGCCGATGACACCCGCCTTCGCCGCTGCATAGTTCGTCTGTCCGGCGTTACCCACGAGGCCGACGACAGACGCCATATTGATGATGCGGCCCGCGCGCTTCTTCATCATGAGCTTGGAGACCGCCTTCGTGCAATAGAACACGCCCTTGAGGTTCGTATCCAGAACCTTCGCGAAGTCCTCGTCCTTCATGCGCATGAGCAAGGTGTCGCGCGTGATGCCCGCATTGTTCACAAGGATGTCGATCGCGCCGAATTCCTTGACCACATCGGCGATCATCGCCTCGACAGCCGCGCTGTCCGCAATGTCCGCCTGGCAAAGGATCGCCGTGCCGCCCGCCGCCTCGATAGAGGCCTTGACTTCCTCGGCGGCCTTGACATTGCCCGCATAGTTGATGGCGACACGCGCACCCTCAGCCGCGAGGCAGAGGGCGATGGCGCGTCCGATGCCGCGCGATGCGCCCGTCACGAGCGCCGTCTTGCCGTCTAAAAGCATATTAGCGAACCTCCTTGAAATAGTCAAGCGTTTTTTGCAAAGTTTCCAGATTTTCGACGTTCATGCTCGTGAGTTTGCGGTCGATGCGCTTGTTGAAGCCGCAGAGCGTCTTGCCGGGGCCCGCCTCGACAAAGGTGTCCGCGCCGAATTCCTTCATCTTCTCAACGCAGTCCTCCCACTTCACGG
Organism: Selenomonas sputigena ATCC 35185; assembly: GCF_000208405.1. NCBI lineage: Bacteria > Bacillati > Bacillota > Negativicutes > Selenomonadales > Selenomonadaceae > Selenomonas > Selenomonas sputigena. The sequence continues at coordinate 1,897,131 of NC_015437.1, forward strand.
GGCTTGCCGCCTGCTTGACAAGACTCTCCTTGATGTCCGCCGCCTTCGTGAGGATCTCAGCCGAGACATTGGCGACGACGGGAATCTTCGCATCGCGAATCTCGACCTTGTCAAGTTCTGCGGCAAGCTTTTCCGCCGCCGGCTGCATCAAGGTGCTGTGGAACGGCGCGCTGACGGGCAGAATCACGCTCTTCTTCGCGCCCGCCTCGCCCAAGAGAGCCGCCGCCTTCTCGACGCCCGCCATCGTTCCCGCGATGACGATCTGCCCAGGGCAGTTGAAGTTGACCGCCTGCACGGCACCGACGTCCGCCGAGACCTTCTCGCAGACCTCGACGATCTTTTCGCGCTCAAGCCCCATGACGGCTGCCATGCCGCCCTCGCCGACCGGGACGGCTTCCTGCATGAAGGAGCCGCGCTTATGGACAAGGAGTACGGCATCGGAGAAGTCGAGCACGTCGGCTGCGACGAGCGCCGAGTATTCGCCAAGGCTGTGTCCGCCCGTGATCTCGGGCTGGATTCCATGCTCCTTGAGGATCTCGTTTGCGATCACGCTGACGGTGAGGATCGCCGGCTGCGTGTTCGCCGTCAGGCGCAGATCCCCTTCCGGGCCATTGAAGCACATCTCCATGATGGAGTAGCCGAGCGCCTCGTCCGCCTCACGAAACAATTTCTTCGCCACATCATACTTCTCGTAGAAATCCTTGCCCATGCCGACCTGCTGAGCGCCCTGCCCCGGGAATACGAATGCGAGCTTGTTCATCGAACCGACCTCTCTTTCCTTTAGGAATGGCTGATACATTCAGCCAGCCAGCTTCACGCATCTGCGCAAATCCGGACGGCTTCATTTTATCAGCACTTCCTTAGCGTGAACACCTCTTCTTTGCCTTTATTTGCAATGCGCCTCAGCGCCGCTGACGGCGCCGGGCAACCCCTCCACGATGTTATGGATGATGTCTGCTACGGGCAGAATATCATCGAGCATGCCCGAAATCTGTCCGATCATCACGGAGCCGTTCTCGACGTCGCCCTTGTGCGTCGCGAGGTTGAGCTTGCCCGCGCCAAGCTTGTCGAGTTCTTCCGTCGAAGCGCCGCTCCGTTCCATCTCTTCGAACTCGCGCGTGAGCTTGTTCGCGAGGACGCGCACGGGATGCCCCGTCGAGCGCCCCGTGACGACCGTCGAGCGATCGCGCGCCTTCAAGACGAACTTCTTGTAGTTTTCGTGCGCGATACACTCCTTCGACAGGACGAAGCGCGTGCCCATCTGCACGCCCCATGCACCGAGGGCGAACGCCGCCGCCATGCCGCGCGAATCGCCGATACCGCCCGCCGCGATGACAGGAACATCGACGGCGTCGACGACCTGCGGCACGAGCGCCATCGTCGTGATCTCGCCGACGTGACCGCCCGACTCCGTACCCTCGGCAATGAGCGCGTCGACGCCCGTCCGCACGAGGCGCTTGGCAAGCGCGACGGAAGCGACGACGGGGATGACCTTGCTGCCGATCTCCTTGAGCGCCGGAATGTACTCGCCGGGATTTCCCGCTCCCGTCGTCACGACGGGCACGCGCTCGTCGACAACGACCTGCATGACTTCCTTGACGAAGGGCGACATGAGCATGATATTGACGCCGAACGGCTTCTCTGTCCAGCCCTTGCACTTTTGAATCTCCGCGCGCAGGACGTCGGGCGGCATGTGTCCGGCGCCGATGATGCCAAGCCCTCCGGCGTTCGAGACGGCAGAAGCAAGCTCCGCCGTGCCGATCCAAGCCATGCCTCCCTGGAAGATTGGATACTTTATCCGCAGCATCTGACAAATACGATTTTCTTCAAACATCCCTTATCCTCCTATACACCCATCTCACGACCGGACGGCTTCTGCGGCCGGCTCTTCCCCGTTCGCCGCAGGACACTTCCCACTGTCGTCCAAGGCCGCTTCGCGTGCCAGATTTTCCTTGATATGCGCGAGGACGTCGCTCTCCACGTAGTCCTTGGCGACGCGTATGGCGCTCGCGATGGACTTCGCGTTGGACGAACCATGCGCGATGAGGCAGCAACCGCGCACACCAAGAAGGGGAGCGCCGCCGTATTCCGACACGTCAATCGTCTTGCCGAGCTTCTTCAGCGCCGGCAGCAACAGGAACGCGCCGAGCCTCGCGAGAATCCCGCCGTTCTTCACGGCGTCCTTCGCGAGACGCACGAGCGTCTTCGCCAACCCCTCCGCAAATTTTAACACAACATTGCCGACAAATCCATCACAAACGACGACATCGAAATTTCCCTTGGGAATGTCGCGCCCTTCCGCATTGCCGCAGAAGTTCACCGTCGTCATGGACTTCAACAGCGGGTACGTCGCCTGCGCCTGCTCGTTGCCCTTCGTCTCTTCCTCGCCGATGTTCAAAAGACCGACGCGCGGCTTCTTTATGCCGAAGACATGCTCGGCATAAAGCGCGCCCATGATGGCACCCTGCACGAGATGCTTGGGCTTGCTGTCGACGTTCGCTCCCGAATCGAGGAGGAGCGTCACACCCTTGGGCGTCGGCATCGGCGTCGCGATCGTCGGCCGATCGGCGCCCGCAATGCGGCCGAGGATGAACTGCGCCGCCGCCACCGCACCGCCCGTCGAGCCGGCGGAGAGCACGGCGTCGCAGGCGCCTTCCTTGACGAGCCGCGTCGCGACGACGACGGAGGAATCCTTCTTTCTGCGCACGGCAGTGACGGGGTGCTCGCCCATCTCTATGACCTCGCTCGCGTGCAGCACAGAAATGCCTAAGCTCTGCCAGCCTTCCTCTTTGGCAAGGACCCGCACGATCTTCTTCTCATCCCCGACGAGAACGATCTCGCAGCCATATTCCTTCGCAGCCCGAACTGCACCGAAGACGATCTGCTCCGGCGCATAATCCCCGCCCATGGCATCCACTGCAATCTTCACGAACGATCTTTCCTCCCCAGACACATGCCTCATTCTAGTATCTTCGCTGTCTTTGCGATAATTCCTTTTAGGAATATAAAATAAAAGAATGAGCAGGACATAATCGCTTACATCCTGCTCACCCCTAATTTCTTACTCGTCCGCAGCAACGACTTCTCTGCCATCGTAGTAACCGCACTCGGGGCAAACACGATGGGGCATCTTCGGCTCATGACATTGCGGGCACGAAACGAAGCCGGGAGCCGTGAGCTTCCAATTCGCACGGCGCGAATCACGGCGGGCTTTCGACATCTTACGCTTAGGTACTGCCATTCGGGAAACACCTCCTTACTGTGTGCATCAAATCTTCTGCTTCTTCAAAAGCTGCTCCAAAGCCGCAAGCCTCGGATCGGGCACGGCACGGTCACAGCCGCACTCACCCGCATTGAGGTTTGCACCACATTTCGGGCAAAGCCCGAGACAATCCGGCCGACAAACATTGTGAATCGGCTGAGCAGCAAGAAGCGTATCCCGAATCAGCGGCGAAATGTCCATCTTGTCGTCAACGATAGAAAGACCGCTTTCGTCGTCCGTTCGTCGGACTTCTTCATCAAACGCATAGCTCTCCTCAGCGGAGAAATGCTCAAGGCATCGATCGCAGACGGCTTTTCTTTCGCAGCGCACGCAGCCTGTGAGCCGGTAGGCCTCGCCCGTGTAGAGAATTTCGCCCGTGACCTCGACAGGCCCTTCTATGCGGCAATCCTCCGGCTCGGCGTCAAGCTCTTCTGCCGTCGTGACAAACGAAAAAGAAACGCCCCTGCCCATCGCGGCGTTTGCATCAGCAATACAAACCATCATCATTCTGCATCGACCTCAAGGTATTATAGCAAGGCGTATTTTATTTGTCAAGAAAATGCAGAGAGACCTTCCGCTTTCTCACGCCTGCGGATTCCTGGCATTCATTCTTCCTCGATCTCGCGGCTCGTCAGCAGATACTCAGCCTTGATGTCCGTGCGCAGGTTGAGATCCATGAACTCGCCGTCCATCGTCTGCACGACGGGAAGCGACGCGAGGCGCGACTCGTCGATGTAGATGATCTTGCCCGCTTCGCCGTTCGAAAGCTTGACCCAGTTTCCGTTCAAGGAATGGCAGACGCGGCGGATGAAGCGAAAACCGAAGTCCGTATCGAGCCGCCCATTCATGATGTCGTCCGCTAGGATATTAAACACTTCAAAGGGCGAGCGCTTCTTCGCGTAGGAGCGATCCGACGCCATCGCATCGTACATGTCCATGATGGCGAGGATGCGTGCGAATTCTCCGATCTCTTCCTTGACAAGACCTCTCGGATAGCCCGAACCGTCGCCTCTCTCATGATATTGCAGCACGGCCTCGGCGATCTCCTTGTCCTCGCCCAAGCCGCCCGCCATGATCAGCTCATGTCCGAACTTCGGATGTTCCTGCATGATCTTGCGCTCATCGGGCGTCAAGAAGCCTTCCTTATCGAGCATCGCCTGCTCTATGCGCAAGTTGCCGATAAGGATGAGAAATCCCGCCGTAATCAGGCGCAGCTGATCTTTCTGCGGCATCTTGAGCCACTTGCCCATAAGACCTGCCAAGATGGCGACATGAAGGCTGTGATGGATCGTGTACTCGCCTTTGAGTGTCATGTTGTGGATGTGCGCGACAGCCTTCGCACCCGAGCAGAGCGGCAGGATATTCTGCGCCAAGACTTCCGCCGAATCCTTGTCGACAGAACCGTGCGCCTTTGTGACTTCAAAGAGGGCTTTCAGCTCGATGAAGCACTCGCCATAATCCCTGACATATCCTTCGTCGAGAATCGGCTCCTTCAGCGGAACGGTTTTCGCCGCTGTCCCCTGCGCTCTCTGTGGCATGGAGGCCGAAACTTCTTCCCCGCCCTCTTCCCGAATTTCCACGGAGACGATGTTCCTCTCGGACAAGGAGTCGATCATCTGCTGATTGAGCACCGTGCCTTCTCCCAGGAGGATGGACATATCTTCCTTATATACTGCCTGTCCGACGACCATGCCTTCCTTGAGCTGGTCTACCGCATACTTCTTCAGCATTCCGCCTGCACTCCTTCGTTTGAAAACCAATTCTTACATCCCTAGGTGCACAGTCCCAATTATAACATAAAAATTTTTCTAATGCTACAAATCCTTCATGGATTATGAAGAACTTCCTTGTGCGGGCTTCCTTAATATGATTCATTTGCAGCCGCCTATGCAATCTGCTATGATGAGAGCATAAACATCGTTCCTGCAGACGAAGGAGGCCATTCTCCATGAAGACGCGAACAAAACTCCTGCTCTTCTCTCTCGTGTTGCTCGCAGCGGGAAGCGGCGCGTACCTCTATCATGTGCACGAATCCGCCGTACAGCACGAGCGTGCAGCGCACCTCAGGCTCTCGGGCAACGTCGACATCCGCGAAGTCACGCTCGCCTTCCGTCCGAGCGAACGCCTCTCTGAAATCCTCGTGGACGAAGGTGATTCCGTCGAAGAAGGTCAGCTTCTCGCACGGCTCGACTCGGCGGAACTTGCACTGAACCTGCAAAAAGCAAAGGCACAGACCAAAGCACAGGAAGCCGTCTTGGAGAAGCTGAAAAACGGCACGCGCAGTGAAGAGATCCTCCATGCACAGGAAAACGTGTGCGCCGCAGCGGCCGCTTCCGCCAACGCCAGGGGCATCTACGCACGCATGCTGGAAATCTACGAGACAAGCGAGGGCATCAGCCTGCAGGAGCTCGACAACGCACGTGCCGCAGCCGAGTCCGCCGAAGCGAAGACGAGAGCCGCCGAAGCCGCGCTCGAAGAAGCGCGTACAGGCGCACGAGGCGAGGACATCCTACAGGCGGAAGCGACGCTTGCCGCACTCCGCGCGGAAGAGGAGCGCCTCGCCCACCTGCTCACGCAGTACGAGCTTCGTGCGCCGTCGGCGGGCGTCATCCGCTCGCGCCTCCTCGAAGTCGGCGACATGGCTTCGCCCGCCATGCCTGTCTTCAAGCTCTCCCTCATCGAGCGCAAGCAGGTGCGCGTCTATGTATCGGAAGCCGATCTCAGCCGCATCCACGAAGGACAAAAGGCGCTCATCACGACGACGAGCGAAGCCGACAAGCCGCTCACCGGGACGGTCGGCTTCATTGCCTCAACGGCGGAGTTCACGCCCAAGACGGTCGAGACCGAGGATCTTCGGACATCCCTCGTCTACGAAATGCGCATTTCGGTCGACGATCCCGACAACCGCCTGCGCCTCGGCATGCCCGTGAATGCGCGGATAGACCTATGAAAGGCAAAAACGCGCCCGCTGTAGAGGCCACGGCACTTGTCAAGACTTTCACACCGAAGGACGCCCACACCGTCACGGCGCTCAGAGGTCTTGACTTCTCGGTGTCCGCAGGCGAGCTTACGGCGCTCGTCGGCCCGGACGGCGCGGGCAAGACGACACTGCTGCGGCTCATCGCGGGGCTGCTCGACAAGACGGCGGGCGATCTCCTCGTCCTCGGACACGATGTCGCGAAAGAGCCGCAGAAGGTGCAGAGCCGCCTCAGCTACATGCCGCAGAAGTTCGGTCTCTACGAAGATCTGACCGTCGAGGAAAACATGCTGCTCTACGCCGATCTGCACGGCATAGCGCAAGAGGAGCGGCACACGCGCTTCCCGCGCCTCCTGCACATGACGGGACTCGCGCCATTCACCCGGCGGCTCGCGGGCAATCTTTCGGGCGGCATGAAGCAGAAGCTCGGACTCCTCTGCACCCTCGTGCGCTCGCCCGACCTCCTGCTGCTCGACGAGCCGACCGCCGGCGTCGACCCTTTGTCGAGGCGCGAACTGTGGGAAATCCTCCAAGAGCAGGCGAGAGAAGCCGGCCTTTCCGTGCTCTGCGCGACCGCCTACATGTCGGAGGCGGCTCTTTGTCAGAAGGTCATTCTCCTCGATCGCGGGCGCATCCTCGCCGTCGGGACTCCCGACGAGGTGCGCCGCCCCCTGCACAGCATATTCGGCACATCGCCTGCAAGCGCGGCACAGGCGCAGTCGGAATACGCCGCTTCGGGAGAAAAGCGCTCCGCCATCATCGAGGTGCGCGACCTCGTAAAAAAATTCGGCGACTTCACAGCCGTCAACAACACCTCGTTCCAAGTCTATCAAGGAGAAGTCTTCGGTCTCCTCGGACCGAACGGCGCAGGCAAGACCACGACCTTCCGCATGCTTTGCGGACTCTTGCCCGCGACATCGGGCAAACTGCGCGTGGCGGGCGTCGACCTCGCGCGCGCACGCACGGAGGCTCGCGCACAGATCGGCTACGTCGCGCAGAAATTCTCCCTCTACCAGAACCTCACGGCACTCGAAAACCTGCGCTTCTTCGGCGGCATTTACGGGCTTCGTCCGAAGGCTCTTGCCGCACGCATCGAAGCCGTCCTCGCCGAATTCGATCTGAAAGAGCGCAAAAACGACCGCGCGGGCGATCTTCCCGGCGGCTACAAACAGCGGCTCGCCATGGCGGCGGCGCTCCTGCACGAGCCGCCGCTCCTCTTCCTCGACGAGCCGACGAGCGGCATCGACCCGCGTGCGCGCCGCCTCTTCTGGCAGAAGATCGACGCGCTTTCAAAGAGGGGCACGACGGTCATCATCACGACGCACTTCATGGAGGAAGCCGAATACTGCACGCGCATCCTCATCCAAGATCACGGCACGATGCTCGTCCTAGGCAGCCCCGCTGAGATACGCGCGCGCATGAAGATGCCCGCTGCCGACATGAACGACGTCTTCATCCGCATCGTGGAAGAAGCGCGCAGACGGGAGGAGGCAATAAGATGAATCTCCGTGCCTTTCTTCGGCGGCTCTTCGCCCTCACGCGCAAGGAATTTCAGCAGATGAAACGCGACCGAGGCAGCATCCTGCTCGGCGTCGTCCTGCCGCTCGCCCTCATCCTCATCATCGGCTACGGCCTGTCGCTCGACGTGAAAAACGTGCGCACCGCCGTCGCCCTGGAAGACAGTTCGCCCACGGCGCGCGCCGCCGTCCGTTTTCTTGACGGCAGCGACTATTTCGCCCCTGCCTACGTTCACTCGAAACAGGAAGCGGAAGCGATGATGCGGCGCGGCGAAGTCGACGCCGTCCTCATCATCCCCACGGATTTCAGCCGCAATCTCCCTCGCAGCACGGCCAGAATCGAGCTGCTGCTAAACGGCATCGAGGCGACGACTGCCGCCTCGGCGCAGGGCTACTTCGAGTCGGTCGTGCTGAAAAAAGCGGCAGAAAGCTCCTTGGCGAAACAAAACGTCGGGCGCGCTGAAATCGTCAGCCGCGTCTGGTTCAACGACGCCAACACGAGCACATGGTTTTTCGTTCCAGGCCTCTTGATGCTCGTCCTGACCATCGTCGGCGTCTTCCTCACCTCCGTCGTCATGGCGCGCGAATGGGAGCGCGGCACGTTCGAATCGCTCTTCGTCACGCCCGTGCAGCGCCTCGAACTCATTCTCGCCAAGATGATTCCCTACTTCCTCGTCGCCATGACGGGCATGATCCTGTGCCTTATCACCGGACACCTGCTCTACGAGCTTCCCATGCGCGGCTCCCTCATCTTGATTCTCGGCACGACGATGCTTTACCTCGTCATGGCACTCGGTCTCGGACTCGTGATTTCCGCCATGACGAAGAATCAATTTCTCGCATGCCAGATGGCGCTTCTTCTAAGTTTCCTGCCCACGATCATGCTGTCGGGCTTCCTCTACGATCTGCATACGGCACCGCTCGGCATCCGCATCATCAGCCGTTTCCTGCCCATGCCCTACTTCCTGCAAATGTTGAAGTCCCTGCTGCTCACGGGAAATTATTGGCCGCTCATCATCAAAAACACAGTCGCGCTTGCGGGCTTTGCCGCACTCTTCGTCGGCGCTGCCTTTCATCTGACGCGAAAGAAGGTGGGAGAATGAACATGCAGCGCATCCGCATCTTCTTCACACATCTCTACTACCTCGGGCACAAGGAACTCCTGGCCATTTTGAAAGATCCGCGCATGCGCATTGCACTCATCATGCCCGTCTTCACCCAGGGGCTGCTCTTCGGCTACGTCGCCAACTACAATCTCGACTCCGTACCCTACGCCGTCGTCGACGCATCGAGAAGCGAAGCCTCGCAGAGCCTGATCGCGCACTTCGACGGCTCGCCCGCATTTTCGCGCACGGCGACACTTGCCGTCCCTGCCGAGATTGAGCCTTTGATCAACTCCGAGACCATTCTCATGGCACTCATCATCCCCGCAGACTTTGAAGCGCGTCTCGCACGCGGCGAAACCGCCCCCGTCGAGGTCATCACCGACGGCCGCAACGCGCTCACATCGACGCTCGCCACAGGCTATGCAGCAGCCATCATCGCGCGCTGGAACGCAGAGAGACTGCATGCCGCGCCCGCCATCACATTGACGAGTCGCACATGGTATAACGAGAACCAGATCACGCGCTGGACCTTCCTGCCGAGCATCATCGCCATGATCTCCTTCGTGCAAGTCATCATGCTCGCCGGACTCTCCATCGCCCGAGAGCGCGAACAGGGCACCTTCGATCAGCTTCTCGTCACGCCGCTCGCCCCCGTGGAGATCCTCATCGGCAAGGCGCTTCCGCCCATGCTCATCGGACTTGTGCAGAGCACGCTTCTCCTGCTCATTTCCCTCTTTTGGTTCGAGATTCCGTTTGCCGGCTCCTTCCTTACGCTCTATCTGACGCTCTTCCTCTTCATCCTCAGCTCAACGGGCATCGGGCTGTGCGTCTCCGCCATCGCACGCAGCATGCAGCAAGTCCTCGTCTACCTCTTCGTCCTCCTGCTGCCGCTCGCCCTTCTCTCAGGGATCGCAACGCCCGTCGCCAACATGCCGCGCATCCTGCAGATCCTCACCTACATCGACCCTCTGCGCTTCGCTGTCGAGGCCGTGCGGCGCGTCTACCTAGAAGGCGCCGTCGCCGCCGACCTCATCGGCGACTACATCCCCCTGTTCCTCATCGCCGCCTTCACGCTGCCCCTCGCCATGCGGCTCTTTCGCAGCCGCGCAATATAAAGCGGAAAAATGCAAAACGCGCCCCGAGTTCCCGACTCAGGGCGCGTTCTCGTATCAATCACTGTTCGCATGCGCGGCTGCACGAAGATATTCGAGCTTGCCTGCGTCCCTTTTGTTTACGGCAGAGCCAAACTTCGACGACGGCATATAGTATTCGTCCGTATCCTTCTTATAGCGGAACACGACGGTATGCTGCGGCTCTACCGTCATCGCACCGTCGCTGCTGTTCCACCAAACAGAAAACGAGAGGAACGCGAAGTCTTCGTAGTCCTCGCCCTCGCTCATGATATAGGCTGAACTTACATCCGCCACCGATTTCACATGAGAGCCGCAGTCCCATACGATGAAGTTGGGATCGCCGTCGTAGCTGTAGATGCCTGGAGCTACATCACCTTCGGGCACGCCCGCATAAGCTGCCGGCACGGAGATGAATGCCGCAAGGCAAAATGTAAAAACGGCGGCAAAAACTTTCCTGCTGAGATTCAGATTCATACAAATCCCACCTTTTCCCGAAGAACCTTACAAAATAAACTGACTCAAATCGCGGTTGACGGCGATGTCCTTGAGCTTCTTGTCGACGTAGGCGGCATCGACGCGGACTTCCTTTTCTTCCATCTCGGGAGCGTCGAAGGAGAGATCCTCCAAGAGCTTTTCCAAGATCGTATGCAGGCGGCGCGCGCCGATGTTCTCGGTCTGGGCGTTGACGTCGCAGGCGATCTGCGCGAGGCGCTCGATGGCGTCGTCCGCAAAGTCGAGCGCGATCCCCTCGGTCGCAAGAAGCGCCTTGTACTGCTTCAAAAGAGCGTTCTGCGGCTCGGTCAGGATGCGCTGGAAGTCTTCTTTCTGCAGCGACTTCAGCTCGACGCGAATCGGGAAGCGTCCCTGCAGCTCCGGAATGAGATCGGACGGCTTCGCCGTGTGGAAGGCGCCCGCCGCGATGAAGAGGATGTGGTCGGTCTTTACAGGGCCGTACTTCGTCATGACAGTCGAGCCTTCGACAATCGGCAGGATGTCGCGCTGCACGCCTTCACGCGAAACGTCGGGGCCTGAGCCCTGCCCCTTGACGGCGACCTTGTCGATCTCGTCGAGGAAAACGATGCCGCTCTTCTCCGCTGCGCGAATGGCGGCGTCCTTGACCTCCTCCATATCGACGAGCTTCGCGGCCTCTTCCTGTTGAAAGAGCTTTCGTGCCGCCGCCACGGAGACCTTGCGCTTCTTCTGCTTCTTCGGCATGAGGTTCGCCATCATGTCCTGCAGATTGTCGCCCATGCTCTCAAGGCTTGAGCCTGCGAACATGCCAACCATCGGCTTGCCCGAGTCCTCGATCTCGATCTCGATGACTTCTTTTTCCAGCTCGCCTTTCAGCAGGCGCTTTCTGACCCACTCGCGTCCCGCCGCATACTTCGGCTCCTTATTTTCCTCCGACGATTCCTTTTCCTCATCGTCAGATCCGCCGAAGAGCTTGCCCAAGGGGTTCTGCGACTTCTTCGGCTGCGGCACGAATACGTCGAGGATGCGCTCCTCGGCAAGCTCGGCTGCCCTTTCCTGCACCTTTTCCATGCGCTCCTGGCGCACCATGCGCACCGCCGTCTCGGCGAGGTCGCGCACGATGGACTCGACATCGCGCCCCACATAGCCGACTTCCGTGAACTTCGTCGCCTCGACCTTGATGAACGGCGCCTTGACGAGTCTCGCCAGACGACGCGCGATCTCGGTCTTGCCGACGCCCGTCGAGCCGATCATCAGGATGTTTTTCGGTATGACATCGTCCTGCATGGCGACGTCAAGCTGTCGACTGCGCCAGCGGTTTCTGAGCGCGATGGCGACGGCTCGCTTCGCTTCCTTCTGCCCGACGATGTAGCGGTCAAGTTCCTCGACGATCTGGCGCGGCGTCTGCTCGTTCAGCATGCTCTCTTCCATTTCGACCTTTTCCTGCAAGTCAATCCAGCTCCTCTACCTTGATGTTGTGATTCGTAAAGACGCATATATCGGCGGCGAGCGTCAAGGCTTCCTTGGCGATTTCCGCCGCTTCCATCTCCGTGTGCTTGACGAGGGCGCGCGCTGCCGCGAGCGCGTAGAAGCCGCCCGAGCCGATCGCCGCGACGTCGCCGTCCGGCTCAATGACCTCGCCGCCGCCCGAGATCATCAAAAGCGTCTCGGCATCGGCGACGAGAAGCAGCGCTTCGAGCTTTCGGAGCACGCGATCCGTGCGCCACTCCTTGGCAAGCTCGACGGAAGCGCGCATCAGATTGCCGTTGAATTCCTCCAGTTTCGCCTCGAACTTCTCGAAGAGCGTGAAGGCGTCGGCGACCGAGCCGGCGAAGCCCGCGACGACCTTGCCGTGGTAAAGGCGGCGCACCTTGCGCGCCGTCGATTTCATGATGGCGCTCTGTCCGAACGTGACCTGCCCGTCGCCCGCAATCGCCGTCTTTCCCTTCTGGCGCACGGCAACGATGGTCGTCGCGTGAAATGTCTGTTCCATAGCTTGTCCTCCTACTCCATCTCGCCGCGAAAATCTTCAAGCGCGCAAAGCGCACGCTCGGCGAGCATTTCCTTCTTGCGCTTCTTGTCGCGGATGCGCCCCTCCAAGGGCGGCAGCAGCCCGAAGTTGACGTTCATCGGCTGGAAGTGACGCGAATCCGCCTCCGTGATGTAGGCAGCGAGTGCGCCGTGGCACGTCTCGCGCGGAAACACGAACGGCCTCTGCCCCTTTGCGAGCCGCGCGGCATTGATTCCTGCGACAAGCCCCGAGGCCGCTGACTCGACGTAGCCCTCGACGCCCGTCATCTGTCCGGCGAAGAGAAGCTCCGCCTCCTTCTTGAGCTGATACGTTGGCGCGAGAAGGCGCGGCGAATCGATGTATGTGTTGCGGTGCATGACGCCATAGCGCATGAACTCGGCATTTTCCAATCCCGGGATCATGCAGAAGACGCGCCGCTGCTCGCCCCATTTCAAATGCGTCTGAAAGCCCACGATGTTGTAGAGCGTGCCCGTGGCATTATCCTGGCGAAGCTGCACGACGGCATGCGGGCGCACGCCCGTCTTCGGGTCTTCGAGGCCGACGGGCTTCAAAGGGCCGAAGAGCAGCGTGCTTTCCCCGCGCGAAGCCATGACCTCGACGGGCATGCAGCCCTCGAAGAACACGGGCTTTTCAAAGCTGTGCAGCTCCGCTGTTTCCGCCGTCGTCAGCGCCTGCCAGAAGGCGCGGTACTCCTCTTCTGTCATCGGGCAGTTGATGTAGGCAGGCTCGCCCTTGCCGTAGCGCGAAGCGCGGTAGGCCTTCGTCATGTCAATGGATTCGAGCGTCACGATGGGCGCCGCCGCATCGTAAAAGTAAAAGGACGCATCGCCCATCATCTCGCGCAGGCAGGCGGCGAGCGCACCGTCCGTCAGAGGGCCGGATGCCACGATGGTCACGGCGTCCTCTTCTCGCGGAATCGTCTCGACGCGCATCCGCACGACCTCGACGCGTGGGTGCGCCGTGAGCTTCTCAGTGATAAAGCGCGAGAATCCCTCACGATCGACGGCGAGCGCACCGCCCGCCGGCACGCGAGTCGCGTCCGCCGCTGCCATGACGAGAGAGCCGAGACGGCGCATCTCCTCCTTGAGGACGCCGACGGCGTTCTCAAGACCCGCGCCGCGCAGAGAATTGCTGCAAACGAGCTCGGCGAAATCCGCCGTCTTGTGCGCGGGACTTGAGTCGGCAGGGCGCATCTCATAGAGCGTGACCTGAGCGCCGCTCTCGGCCGCCTGCCATGCAGCTTCGCTGCCCGCAAGTCCCGCGCCCACGACAATGACCTTCTTCACGTTGTTGCCTCCGCTTCCGCCGCCTTTTCCGCCGCTGCAGCTTCCTTCGCCTTCTTCGCTTCCAAGCGTGCGCGACTCTTCTCAATCTCCTTGTTGATCGGGTGATCGATGCGCGTCTTGCATTCCTCGTTGCTGCAGTAGGGCAGGATTCTTCCGTTCTTGTAGCGATGGCGCAGCATGAAAGCGCCGCATTCCGGGCACTTTTCCGTCAATGGCTGGTCCCATGTCACATAGTCGCACGCGGGATAATTTTCGCAGCCGTAGAACGCCTGCCCGCGCCTTGAGCGGCGCTCGACGATCCTGCCGCCGCACTTGGGGCACGGCACGCCCGTATCTTTCAAAAGCGGCTTCGTGTTGCGGCAGTCGGGAAAGCCCGGGCACGCGAGGAACTTGCCGTAGCGTCCCTGCTTGACGACCATGTTCCTGCCGCACTTCTCGCAGATGACGTCGGAAACCTCCTCGGGGATCTCTACCTCGCCAATCGCCTCGTCCGCCTCTTCGAGTGTCTTTTCAAACGGCTCGTAAAAGCCGCGCAGAAGGTCGTTCTTGTCCACCTTTCCCTCGGCGATTTCGTCAAGCTCGTTTTCCAGTCCCGCCGTGAACTGCACGTCGACGATGTCCTTGAAATGTTCTTCGAGCATGTCGTTGACGAGGAAGCCGAGGTCGGTCGGCTGGAAATGCTTGTCCTGGCGCACGACGTAGCCGCGCGCCAAAATCGTCTCAATGATCGGCGCATAGGTGCTCGGACGGCCGATGTCCTCTTCCTCAAGTGTCTTGACGAGCGACGCCTCATTGTATCGCGGCGGCGGTTCCGTGAAGTGCTGCTCGGGCAGGAGATCCAAGAGGGAAAGCGCTTCCCCTGCCGCAAGTTCGGGCAGGAGCACGTCCTTTTCCTTCTTGTTGTCGGCATAGACGGCGAGGAAGCCCGGGAACTTCAGCGTCGAGCCGGAAGCGCGCGCGATGTAGCGCTCGCCTGCCGCCACGCTGACGCTCACCGTATCGAAGACGGCGGGCGTCATCTGGCTCGCGACGAAGCGCTGCCAGATCAGGGTGTAGAGACGAAGCTGCTCACGCGACAAATATTTTTCCATAAGCTCGGGCGTGTTCTCGACACTCGTCGGCCGAATCGCCTCGTGCGCGTCCTGCGCCTTCTTGCCCGCCGCATAGATATTGGGCTTTTCAGGCAGGTAATCCGCGCCGAACGACGTGCCGACGTAGCCGCGCACCTCATCGAGCGCGAGGTCGGAAAGACGCGTCGAATCCGTGCGCATGTAGGTGATGAGACCGACGGGGCCGCGCCGGCCAAGTTCGACGCCCTCATAGAGCTGCTGGGCGATCATCATCGTGCGGCGCGACGTGAAGCCGAGCTTTCTCGATGCGTCCTGCTGCATGCTGCTCGTCGTAAAGGGCGCGACAGGATTGCGCCTGCGCTCGCGCTTCTTGACCTCCTTGACCGAAAAGCTCTGCTTCGCCATATCCTTGACGAGAGCTGACGTTTCTTCTTTCGAGTGCAGCGCGAGCTTCTTGCCGTCGACGGTCGCGAGTTCAGCGGCAAACTGTGCGCCGCGCCCCTTCTTGAGCTTCATGCCGACCGTCCAGTATTCCTCGGGCACGAATGCCTGGATCTCCTTCTCGCGGTCGCATATAAGCTTGACCGTCACCGACTGCACGCGGCCGGCGGAAAGCCCCTTCTTGATCTTGCGCCAGAGGAGCGGGCTGAGCTTGTAGCCGACGATGCGGTCGAGCATGCGACGCGCCTGCTGCGCGTCCACGCGGTCGAGGTTGATCGGGTACGGCTCCTTGACCGCCGCCTGTATGGCGGGCTTCGTGATCTCGTTGAAGACGATGCGGCAATTCTCGTTCGGATCGATGCCCAGAATGTGCGCGAGATGCCAAGCGATCGCCTCGCCTTCGCGGTCAGGATCGCTTGCCAGATAGACCTTGGCGGCGTGCTTCGCATCCTTCTTCAGCGCCTTGATGAGATCGCCCTTACCACGAATGTTGATGTACTTCGGCGCAAAGTCGTTCTCAACGTCGATGCCGAACTGGCTCTTCGGAAGATCGCGCAGATGCCCCATGGACGCTCGCACCATGTATTTCTTGCCGAGATACTTCTCGATCGTCTTCGCCTTCGCCGGCGACTCGACGACGACCAAGGTCTGCGGAGCTTCCTTCTTCGCTGCAGTCTTTTTCGCCGCGGTCTTCTTCGCAACGGTCTTCTTCGCAACGGTCTTCTTCGCAACAGTCTTCTTCGGCGCTGACTTTTTTGCGGCAGGCTTCTTCTCAGCGGCAGATGTCGTCGCGGTGGAATCCCTCGCAGCGGATTTCTTGGTCGCCGTCTTCTTCGCCGAAGCCTTCTTTACGGCAGACTTCTTCGCCGCCGGCTTTTCCACGGCGGCTGTCTTCGCCGCGCCTTTTCCAGCGGCTCTCTTCCCTTCTTTTTTCTCCGCTTGCCCTACGACTTCCCTATTCTTCTCTTGCGGCGTCTTTTTCTGCGCTGTCGGCAAGATCGCCCCTCCTCAACTCTTAGATACTCAAACACTCTTCCCCTTGGCGCTGCGGATGTATGTGCGCATGGGCGTCTCTTCGACAAGCCCCTTGACGCGCAGTCCCAGCAAGAGGAATGCGACGTTCGCGGCCTTGCCCTGCAGGCGGCAGATCAGCTCGTCGAGAGAAAGCGCCGCCTCACGCGAAAGGAGCGCGTAGACCGCCGCTTCCTCCTCAGTCAATTCCTGCGGGGGCGATGCGCTCGTTCGCGACGCGCCGTCCTCGTACTCAGCGGCAACGTCCGCCGCTGAGACGACAAGCCGCGCCCCCTGCTGAATCAGGCGATGGCAGCCACGGCTCGTCGCCGAGTAGATGCTGCCGGGCACGGCAAAGACGTCGCGCCCCTCGCTCAGGGCAAACTCCGCCGTGATCAAAGAGCCGCTCCGCTCCGCCGCCTCGACGACGATTGTGCCGTGCGCAACGCCGCTGATGATGCGGTTACGCGCGGGGAAAAAGGCCGCGAGCGGCGCCGTGCCCGGCGCATACTCGGAAATGACCGCGCCCTTCTCGGCAATCTCCGCCAGAAGTCGCGCATTCTCGCGCGGATAGGCGACATCGACGCCGCAGCCGAGCACGGCGACCGTCGCGCCCGCCTGCAAAGCGCCCTTGTGCGAGGCCGTGTCGATGCCGCGTGCCGCGCCGCTCACGACGACAAAACCGCGCTCGGCAAGACCGAGCGCGATGTCCTCCGCCGCCCCCTTGCCATAGGCGCTCGCGTGGCGTGCGCCGACCATGGCGACGGCGGGATGCTTCAGGCAATCGAGCGAGCCGCGGCAAAAGAGCGTCTGCGGCGGATTGTAGATCTCCTTCAACCGAGCGGGATACACCTCATCTGACGGGACGAAGAGCGAGATACCGCCCTTTTCGCACGCAGCCGCAATCTTCTCGGGCAGAGCTTCGTTCCTGCGGCAGAAATCGTGCAGCGCCGCCGCACGCTCAGGCGAAAGATGCGCTGCACGAAGCGCCTCGGCGCGTGCGTGCCACGCATCCTGCGCCGACCCAAAAACGCGCACGAGGGAGGCCGCCACACGGCTCCCCACGCTCGGAGCACGGCAAAGAGCCGCGAGGAAGAATCGCTCCATGAAGTCACCCCTCTCCACCTCTTTGCGCCTTCATGCGTCACGAAAATCCCGCGAAGGCGTCCTTACGCCCTGCGCGTGACCTCGACCTCAACGTAGTCCAACGGCCCGTGGATGAGCACGGCATGCTTGCGTACGCGCGTCGTGACCTCGACGACCTGCGGGAACTTCTTCAAGATGCGGTCGCCCGTCTTCGCCGCGAGCGTCATCAAGAGGTTGACCTTCGTCTCCTCCACGGTGTCCTCGATCAGAGGATAGACCGCCGCTGCATCAATCGCACCGTCTTCGATCCGATCCGTGTCGCAGGCCTTATCGTCGCGCGTCACCATCTCGACATCGACGTTGAGCTTCGCGCCCTGCTCCTTCTCGTATTCATAAACGCCCTGAAAGCCATAAAACATCATGTTCATCATTCTGATCTTTGCCATGAAAATTCACTCCTTCTCCCACGTTTTACATCTCCAAAAGCGCTAGGATGTCGCGCGCCAAGACGTCAAGCCCCCACGGCTGACGCAGAAGCACGGCGGCAGCCGCACGGTACTGCGCGAGCGTCGCGAAGAGCAGGACATCCGTGCGCTCCTCGCTGAGGTCGACGGCATGGCGCGATACGGCGGCGTCCGCCCCCTTCGACAGGAACGTCTGCTTGACGACATTCGCCGCCTTCGTCGGCAGGTCATGCACGCGGATCACGCAGAAGACAGCCTTGTCACGCATGATCGCGACGCCCGCCTCCGTGCAGCCGATCTCGCGCATCGCCGCCGCCGCCGTCTCCCTGCCCCAAGGCTCCATGCGCTCAAGCGCAAAACCTTTCCGCTCCACGAAATCCCCCCTTGCGCTTCATTTCCTCTCATTGTATCATAAAGAGAACGGAAACGGTACGAAAAATTTGCAAACTAGCGACAAACGGGGTGAACTCCATGAGCGACATCTTCCTACTCTTCCTCATCTTCCTCATGCTCGCCTATACATTCTGGGACGAGCTTTTCACGCGGTAAGCGTACAGGAGGGGGCTGTGCACACTGAAGTGCGCACAGCCCCCTCCTGCCGTTTCCGTTAGTATTCCAATACGATACATTCAAATATTTTTCAAATTGTGCACGCGCACTCCGCTCACTTCGATCGCCGCTGGCTGCTTTTCTTCACCGCACCTTGCCTCTCGTTCCTGCACACATACGTCTTACTGCATCACCGCCTGCAGCTGCAGCAAATATTCCATCGTGCATCCCGTCCGCTTGGAGATTTCCGGCAGCGGCACGTTCGCGCGCAGAAGAGGGAAAACCTCCAGCATCATCTGCTGCGTTTCCGCCTTCCCTTCAAGTTTTCCTTCAAGCTTTCCTTCAAGTTTTCCTTCAAGTTTTCCCTCACGAAATCCTTCTTTGCGTTCTTCCATCATTTTCATAGCGAAAGTCATATAACTCACCCTCTCCTGTTCTTCACTCTTGACTTTTTGTATCTCCTGCTCAATCTCCTGGACCAAGCTATTGTCCGAAACCACCCCATCGACATATTGCAGGAATGCTATGATCTCGGCATCCACATCGCCGATCACGCCTTTCGTGTTGAGGAAAATTTTTGTCGCGCCATCCTTCAGCCTTAAATCTTTGTTTTCCAAGCAAAGATTCTCAAACGTATAGATATAGCGACCTTCATCAAAAGGATCAAACGGACAGATGAAGATGATGATCGTCTTGTTCAAATCATCGTAATCGGCTCCCGCTGCAAGAAGATCCGCATCCATCATCGACTGGTAATAACGCGTCCGTTTAAAGAGTGCGTCTCCTTCCAATCGCCGCACCTGCATCTCGATATTATATACCGTCTCTTTTTCATCACGCACATAAACATCCAAGCGGATTCCCTTTCTACCGTACTGCGACTTCATGGATTTTTCGGTCTCAAGATAGCGAATTTCTCTAATCTTCATACGAAGCGTGCGCTCTAGTAATTTTTTGCAAATGCGCTTGCGGCGCATGATAAGCTTGAACATATAGTCATCGCGAATCGTCAGTTCCTCCCACGGCTTGATGGCATATCTTTCCATTCCTTCACCTCCCGCTCTGACTGCTTTCCTCTATTGTATCATGAACACCAACGAGGTCAAGCCGCAGAATCCAATCGATTGGCTAGGTTTCTGTAAGGCGTAAGAACATATATCCTGAAAGTTTGCATGGATACGGCAAATCGCTGTTTCTTCTCCCCCCTCCGCCTCAGGCCAATCCTTGCAGAAAGTTTCGCATGATCTTCTCGCCGTCGGGCGTCAGGATGGATTCGGGATGGAACTGGATGCCCTCGATGGCGTACTCCTTATGGCGCACGCCCATGATCGTGCCGTCTTCCAGTTCGGCGGTGACGGTGAGGCAGTCGGGCAGGGATTCGCGCTCGATGATGAGCGAGTGGTAGCGGCCTACTGCCGCTCTCTCGGGCAGTCCTGCGTAAAGGCCCTGCCCGTCGTGGCAAATCGGCGAAGGCTTGCCGTGCACGATCTCCTTGGCGCGCACGATGCGGCCGCCGAAGACTTCGCCGATTGCCTGATGCCCGAGGCAGATGCCGAGGAGCGGCACCTTACCCTTCGCCGCTTCGATCAGCGCTTCAAGATTGCCCGCATCCTTCGGCAGCCCCGGCCCCGGCGAGAGGATCACAGCCTCGTAGTGCGCCGCCAGCACGTCCTCGGGCGTCACGGCATCGTTGCGCACGACCTCGACCTCTGCGCCGAGGGAAGCGAGAAGTTGATAGATATTGTATGTGAATGAATCGTAGTTGTCAAAAAGCAACAACATCGTTTTCCACCTCCTCGACAACTTCAAACAGCGCCCGCGCCTTCTGCAGAATTTCCCGATATTCGTTTTCGGGCACGGAATCCGCGACGATGCCCGCACCCGCTTGGATCACGGCAGTTTCGTCGTTTTCGATGCGCATCGTGCGCAAGGTGATGCACATGTCCATATTGCCGTAGAAGTCCATATAGCCGACCGTGCCCGCATACGTGTCGCGCTTTACAGGCTCAAGCTCGCGGATGATCTCCATGGCGCGCAGCTTTGGCGCACCGCTGACCGTGCCTGCGGGAAATGCCGCCGCCAAGACGTCCAGCGGGCGGCATTCCTTCTTGAGCCGCCCGACGACCTCGGAGACCATGTGGAACACATGGCTGAACTTCTCGATCTCCTTGAACTTCGTCACGCGCACGCTGCCCGCCTCGCTGATGCGCCCGATGTCGTTGCGCGCGAGGTCGACGAGCATCGCATGCTCAGCGCACTCCTTCGCGTCCGCCTTGAGCTCGGCGGCGAGCGCCGCGTCTTCCTCGTCGTTTCTGCCGCGCCGGCGCGTGCCCGCAATCGGATAAGTGAAGATCTTGTCTCCCGCCACCTTCACGAGCATCTCGGGCGAAGCGCCGACGAGCTTGACGCTGCCGAAGTTCAGATAGAACATGTAAGGCGACGGATTGACCTGTCGCAGGCGGCGATAGAAGTGGAAGCTCGGCTTCGTGATCTTCTCGCGGAACTGGCGCGACGGCACGACTTGGAAGATGTCGCCGGCGAAGATATGCTCCTTCGCCTTTTCGACGGCGGCAATAAAATCACCGGAATCGCTTTCATACTTCGCGAGGAAGTCGAGCGGCGCCCCTCGCCTTGCAGCCGTTTTGGCGGCAGGCGTGACGGGCGCGCGCAGCCGTTCTGCGATCGTTTCCATCTTCCGCGCCGCCTCTTCGTACACAGCGTCCGCCGTTTCCTCCGTGACGCGCGCGAGATGGATGAGCCGCGCCGTATTTTTCAAGGCGTCGAAGACCACCAGGTGACGGCAGACCATGAACTGGCCGAGAAGCTCATCTTCGCCGAGCGTCATTGTGCGCACGTGGTCGAAGGTCGCGGCGATTTCGTAGTTCAGATAGCCGACCATGCCGCCGTTCGCAAGCGGCAGCTCCTCATCCTCCACCGCAGGGCGGAAGCCTTCCATATATTTTTTGAGCGTTTCCTGCGGCGTGCCGTCAAGGCATTTCATCAAATCATTTTCACGGATCATCAGGCGGCTCTTGAAAACCTGCAGGCGAATGAACGGCTCGGCGCCGATGAACGAATAGCGCCCGAACTGCTGATGCGTCGTATCGACGGATTCGAGGATGAATCCCTCCGCCTCACCGACGAGCCTGCAAAAGACGGAGACGGGCGTATCGAGATCCATGGAGATCTCCGCCGTGACGGCGATGAGATTCGCCGTCTTTGCCAACTCCTTAAAACGCGCCAACGATGGCTGCAAAATCATCATTTTCTGCACCCCCTCAGCCATGATATGCCGCATCGAGAGCTTTGCGCATCGCCGCGATCAACTCCGCCGCCTCGTCCCGCCTGTCCGCGAGCAGGAGCTTGACGACGGCGCTGCCCACGATGACGGCGTCGGCTTGTGCCGCCGCTTCGACAGCCGCCTCGGGCGAGCCGATGCCGAAGCCGACCGCCAGCGGCGTCTTCGTATAGGCGCGCGCACCCTTGACGATCTTGCCGATCTGGCTGTAGTCGACTTTCTTGACGCCCGTGACGCCGTTGTTGGACACGCAGTAGATGAAGCCTGCAGCACTCGCGCACGTCTCCTTCATGCGCTCGGGCGTCGTGCCCGGCGTGATGAACTCCATCAAGGGAAAGTCGTGCGCCGCGCAAATTTCGCGCATTTCACCCGACTCCTCGTGCGGCACATCGGGGATGATGACGCCGTCCATGCCCGCCGCCTTGAAATCCTCGACGAAACGGGGGAAGCCGTAGTGCAGCATGTTGTTGACATAGCCCATGCCCACGAGCGGCATCTCGGAGAAACGGCGAATCGCCTGCACGATTTCACGCACTTTCGCGAGCGTCATGCCGCCCTTCAAAGCGGCGACGGAAGCCGCCTGGATGACGGGACCGTCCGCCATCGGGTCGGAAAACGGCAGCCCGAGCTCTATGATGTCAGCGCCCGCCTCTTCTGCACGGCGCACCGCATCGATCGTGCCTTCCGCATCGGGCATGCCCGCCGTCAGATAGATGATGAGCCCTTTCCTACCCTTTTCTTTCAGACCGTTCAATACATGTTCCAAACGCGTGCTCATTCGCTTTCCCTCCCCAATGCTTTTGCCATGAAACCACAGGATGTCACGCCGGAGGCACTGACTGACTGGCTGGTTTCAGGCAAGGGCGGCGCACAATGTCCACAAAGTGGACGTTTGTGCGTGTAGTTCGCCACCATCTGCACATCTTTGTCGCCGCGCCCCGAGAGGCAAACAACGACGACCTCATTCTCCTTCGTCCCGGGCATCAGTTTCTCAAGATACGCGAGCGCATGGGAGCTTTCCATGGCGGGCACGATGCCTTCCAGGCGGCAGAGCCGCCGAAACGCCGCGAGCGCTTCCTCGTCCGTGACCGAAACGTACTCCACGATGCCTTGATCCTTGAAGTAAGAATGCTCGGGGCCGACGCCCGGATAATCGAGCCCTGCGGAAATGGAATACGCCTCGACGACCTGTCCGTCCGCGTCCTGCAGCAGGTAGCTGTAAGCGCCGTGCAGGACGCCCGGCTCGCCGGCGCCGCTCAAGGTGCGCGCGTTGTCGACGGGAGCCTCGCCGCGCCCGCCGGCCTCGACGCCGTACTTCTTGACGGAAGCCTCGTCCTTGAAATCATAGAACGTGCCGATGGCGTTGCTGCCGCCGCCGACGCAGGCGACGAGCGCATCGGGCAGCTGTCCGCACGCCGCCTGGACCTGTGCGCGGATCTCCTCGCCGATCATCTTCTGGAAGTCACGCACCATGCTCGGGTACGGGTGCGGCCCGACCGCCGAGCCGATGATGTAGTAGGTGTCCGTGATATTCGTCGCCCAGTAGCGGATCGCCTCGCTCGTCGCATCCTTGAGCGTGCCCGTGCCGCTCGCGACGGGAATGACCTTCGCGCCCAAAAGCTCCATGCGGAAGACGTTGAGGCTCTGGCGCTTGACGTCTTCCTCCCCCATGAACACATGGCACTCCATGCCGAAGAGCGCCGCGACCGTCGCCGAGGCGACGCCGTGCTGCCCTGCGCCCGTCTCGGCGACGATGCGCTTCTTGCCCATGCGTTTTGCGAGCAATGCCTGCCCGAGCGCATTGTTGATCTTGTGTGCGCCCGTATGCAGAAGATCCTCGCGCTTGAGGAAGATGCGCGCCTTGCCGTAATGCTCGGTAAGCTTCTCGGCAAAGTACAATCGCGTCGGACGGCCTGCGTACTCTTGCAGATAGCGCCGAAACTCCGCTTGAAACTCCTCGTCCTCCCTGCATCTCGCATAGGCGGCTTCCAATTCCTGCAGCGCCGGCATGACGATTTCCGGCACATACTGTCCGCCGTATGCCCCGAATCTCCCCTTCTTTTTCATGTAAATCCCTCAACTTTCTTCTATAATCAATAGCAATAATTTCCTTTGCGCTTCTTCCCCGCTCAGGCGCTCTCCTGCGCCAGTGCACGCGGCTCTGCCAGATGACGCGTCATCTCCGCGACATCATCGGCGCGCACGAGCCCCTCGCCCACGAGGATGCCGCCGCAACCCGCCTCCTGCAGCCGACGCGCATCCGCGACGCTGAAAATGCCGCTCTCGCTGATAAATGTACGGCTTTCCTCCACCTTCGGCAGAAGCTCCAAGGTGTTCTTGATCGAGGTCGTGAACGTCTGCAAATTGCGGTTGTTGATGCCGATAAACTCGGCCGGCGTCGCCAGGGCGTCCTTCATATCCGCCTCATCGTGCACCTCGACGAGCACATCGAGGCCGATCTCCCAAGCGCGGAACACATACTCCCGAAGCTGTGCGGGTGAGAGGATCCGCGCAATCAGCAGCACGGCGTCCGCGCCGAGCATACGCGCTTCGAAGATCTGGTACTCGTCGATGATGAAATCCTTGCGCAGGAGCGGCAGATCGACGAGAGAACGCACGCGCACCAAGTCCTCGTTCGAGCCGAGGAAATGCGGATCGGTGTGAACCGACAGCATCGAAGCGCCGTTCTCCGCGTAGATGCGCGCGAGTTCATCCACCGTATGCGTGCGGCACAGCCTTCCTTTGGCAGGCGACTGCAGCTTGCACTCGGCAATGAGATTCCAGTCGCGCGCCTGAAAGCGCTTCGTCATATAAAAGCCGCCGCAGCGCTCCCTCGCCCTCGCCTTGAGCTCGGCAATGGGCAGCCGCCGCTTCGCCTCCGCCACCAAGGCACGCTTCTTTTCCACGATTTCCGCTAAAATATCTTTCATTCCGGAATCCTCCGTTTCTGCACGACTGCCATAAATTCTCGTATCCTCTCGACGGATTTCCGCTTCTCGATCTCAAGACTGCCCGAAACATCGACGCCGTAGGGGCGGAAGACCTCTTCCGCCTCGCGCACATTGCCGCTCGCAATGCCGCCTGCGACCAACAGGGGCTTTTCGAGACGCGCCGTTTCCTCCGCAGCCTCGCGCCAGCGGAAGCGCTGCCCCGTGCCACCGACAGCGTCTTTGGAAAAGCTGTCGAGCAGAATGATCTCCGCCGGATAATCGTTCGCTTCCTCCGCCGAAAAGTCGTCGCCCCAGCGAAACGCCTTGATGACGGGGCGGCAGACCGCACGCGCATAGGCGGCACTCTCATGCCCGTGGAGCTGCACGAAGTCAAGACTGCAGAAATCTGCGGCGGCATTGACCTCGTCGAGCGGTGCATCGACGAACACCCCGACCGTCTTGGCGCGCTGCACATGCTTCGTCAGGCCACGCACCTCTTCCGGCAAAACATGGCGATGGCTCTTCTCGTAAAAGATAAAACCCAAAAAGTCCGCTCCCGCATCCTCCGCTGCCAACACCGCCTCTTCCGTGCGCAAGCCGCAAATCTTGACCTTCATACCACTCACTCCTTCAAAAAAATCGCCCCTTGCAGGAATCACAAACCTGCAAGGGGCGAAATATTTCGCGGTGCCACCCTTTTCAAGTCAATTTCAGAAAACAAAAAAGCCACTTCGCCGCCTAGGGACGAAATGGATTCGCAGCCACCCTGAAATTGACCTCTCGTTTCGGGTACAGGAAAAACCGATACCCTAGCCCTCTAACGGTGGCAGCCGTTCCAGCCTACTCGGCACAGCCTTTCGGTGGACTCTCACAGGACCATTCACCATGCGCTTCCCGCCGATCATCACACCTCCCCGAAGGGTCATCGGCTCGCTGAAGGAAAGTTTACAAGGCTACTATTTCCTGCTCTACGATTTACATATATACACTTGGCGATTTGAAAATTGATATTGCCATTATAAAATAACGCTACACACTCTGTCAAGTGCTTATTACTCTGACCGTCAAAATACTTGCAAGCGTGTCGTGAATCTGCTATGATACAGACAAGAAGAGAACCACCGTAAACGGCTACCCCTTCCAAGAATATTGGTTAAAGAATTAACCGCTTTCCTTTGTCCGAGGGGCGGTTATTTCTTTTAACACGAGGATGTACCCTGTCGCGAAGATCAGAATTACGATCAACTCGAAAGAAGTCATACGCGCCACCTCCCTTCTTTTCAGAATGGAAGTGGAAGAAGCAGCCGCTTAGCCTTTAGTGCTTCTCTGCCGCTATTGTACAGTATTTTCGTATCGTCCACAAGGAAAGAAAGATTTCACTCATGTCCTCTTGGCTTCTCTATGCTCTTCTCTCCGCACTCTCCGCTGCCTTCGTCTCCATCTTCGGCAAGATGGGCCTTGAAGGGCTGGACAGCAGCGCTGCCACCGCCGTGCGCGGCGTCATCATGGCGATCTTCCTCGTCGCGGTCATGGTCGTGCAAGGACATGCCTCGCATCTTCCCGAAGTGTTCGCCGACCGCAGAGCCTTGACATGCGTCGCCCTGAGCGGCATTGCTGGAGCGACATCGTGGCTCTTCTACTTCATGGCACTGAAGACTGGCGACGTTTCGTGCGTCGCTCCCATAGACAAGCTCAGCGTCGTCTTCGCCGTCCTCCTTGCCATCCTCATTTTTGAGGAAGAAGTCAGCCTCACGCACGGCATCGGCATCTTTCTCATCGCTCTCGGCAGTTTGATCATCGCCGTACTGTAGAAAGGACGCACATGATGTATGTTCCCTGCGGCGAAAAGGAAATCGCCTATTTGAAGTCCAAGGACAAGAAACTCGCCGCCGTTATCGAGAGCCTCGGTGTGCTGGAGCGTCCCGTACATGACGACGTGTTTTCCGCCGTCGTGCATCACATCATCGGGCAACAGATCTCGACGAAGGCACAGGAAGCCATCTGGGCAAGGCTCTGCGAGAAGGTCGGCACGGTGGATGCGACGCATCTGCTTTCCCTCGGACGCGAGGAACTGCAGGCCGTCGGCACGAGTTTTCGCAAGGTCGACTACATCATGGACTTTGCCGAGAAGGTCGCGAGCCGCGATTTCAATATCGCCGCCTTATATGCGATGAGCGATGACGAGGTCATCTGCACCCTCTCCTCACTCAAAGGCATCGGCGACTGGACGGCGGAAATGCTGCTGATCTTCACGCTACGGCGTCCCGACGTCTTAAGCTTCGGCGACCTCGGCATACAGCGCGGCCTGCGGATGCTCTACCGGCACAAGGAAATCGCCCGCAGGAGATTCGAGCGCTACAAGAAGCGCTACTCTCCCTACGCAAGTACCGCCAGCCTCTACCTATGGGCGATCGCAGGCGGCGCAATCGAGGGATTGAGCGATCCGGCCGCGCGAAAGAAATAGCGGACGCATCGCAAAAGCAAAGGCAACGTGCATATAACGTTTGAACAAGAAGCCAATATTGCAAGCACAAAGGGGAGCTGCCGGAGCAGCTCCCCTTTCCTATGCCTTTTCGCGCAAATCACTTCGCGCCGAATATTCACTTGAAGAAACTCTTCAGCGTATCCTTGAACGTCTTCTGCTCGGGATTGACGCTTTCGCCGCAGAGGTCGCCGAATGCCTTCAGTGCGTCCTTCTGCTTGCTCGTAAGCTTCTGCGGCGTCAAGACCTTGACGCGCACATGCTGATCGCCGCGCCCCGTACCTCTTAGATGCGGGATGCCCTTGCCGCGCATGCGGAGAACCGTGCCCGATTGGATGCCCGCGGGAATCTTCAGCTCCGCCTTGCCGTCGATGGTCGGCACCTCGATCGTGTCGCCGAGCGCCGCCTGCACAAAGGAGATCGGCACCTCGCTGATGACGTCCGCGCCGCTCCTCTTGAACAGCTTGTGATGCTTCACATAGATATAGACGTAGAGATCGCCGTTCGGACCGCCGCGCTGCCCCGCTTCGCCGCCGCCCGAGATGCGCACGCGCTGCCCCTCGTCGATGCCCGCAGGGATCTTGACCTCGATCTTGCGGCTGACGCGCGTGTGTCCTGTACCGCCGCACTTCTTGCACGGATTCTTGACGACCTGCCCCGTGCCGCCGCAGCGGCTGCACGGACGTGAGGTCATGAAGTTGCCGAGCGGCGTGCGCTGCGCCTTCTGCACTTGCCCCGTGCCGTGGCAGTCGGGACACGTCTCGGGCTTCGTGCCCTCGGCTGCGCCCGTGCCGTGACACGCATCACAATTCTCCGTGCGCGGAACCGTCAGTTCGACCTCCTTGCCGAATGCCGCTTCTTCAAAGGTGATCTCCAAGTCATAGCGCAGGTCGTTGCCCGGCTCAGGGCCTTTCGGCCCACGACGACGACCGCCGCCGAAGAAGGCGTCCATGATGTCGTCCATGCCGAAGCCGCCCATGCCGCCGCCAAAGCCGCCGAAGCCGCCGCCGAAACCGCCGAAGCCCCCTGCGCCTCCTGCACCGCCACCCGCACCGTCAAACGCCGCGTGGCCAAACTGATCGTACGTCGATTTCTTCTGCGGATCGGAGAGGACTTGATAAGCCTCGTTGACCTCCTTGAACTTCTCGGCAGCTTCCTTCGGATTGTCGCGGTTCAAATCGGGATGGTACTTGCGCGCCATCTTCTTGAACGCCTTCTTGATGTCCGCATCCGAAGCGCCTTTGGAGAGGCCGAGCACCTCATAGTAATCGCGTTTCTCGCTCACAATAAACACCTCACAGCGCCCAGTGCGCCTGTCCTTTATCGTCAAAAGAGTGCGGAGCATGAACTCCACGCTCCACACTCTCCGTCACTTCTTGCGCTTATTTCTTGTCGTCCTTGACTTCCGTGTACTCGGCATCGACGACGTTGTCGTCCTCGCTCTTCGCACCTGCATCCGTTGCACCTGCACCGGGAGCTGCGCCCGCGCCTGCTGCAGCCTCGGGGCCGCCCGCCTGCTGGTACGCCGCCGCGCTCATCTCATAGAGCGGCTTTTCCAGCTCTTCCGTCGCCTTCTTGATGGCGTCCGTGTCCGTGCCCTTCAGAGCTTCCTTGACCTTGTCGGCCGCCGCCTGCACTTCGTCCGCCTTCGCCTTGTCGACCTTGTCGCCGAGATCCTTGATCGCCTTCTCCGCCTGATAGACAGCCGAATCGGCACGGTTTCTGACCTCCACGGTCTCCTTCTGCTTCTTGTCCTCGGCCTCATGCGCCTGAGCTTCCTTGACCATGCGGTCGATGTCATCCTTGCTCATGCCGCTGTCGGACTGAATCGTGATCTTCTGCTCCTTGCCCGTGCCGAGATCCTTCGCGGAGACATGCACGATGCCGTTCGCGTCGATGTCGAAGGCAACCTCGATGCGGGGAACGCCGCGCGGTGCCGGCGGGATATCGGAAAGCTCGAAGCGGCCGAGCGTCTTGTTGCCCGCTGCCATCTCACGCTCGCCCTGCAGGACATGGATGTCAACCGACGGCTGATTGTCCGCTGCCGTCGAGAAGACCTGGCTCTTGCGGACAGGAATCGTCGTGTTGCGCTCGATGAGCTTCGTCGAAACGCCGCCCAAGGTCTCAATACCCAGAGAAAGCGGCGTGACGTCGAGGAGCAGCATGTCTTTGACCTCGCCGACAATGATGCCGGCCTGAATCGCCGCACCGATGGAAACGCACTCGTCCGGGTTCACGCTGCGATCCGGCTCCTTGCCGAAGTAGCCCTTGATGGCTTCCTGCACGGCAGGGATGCGCGACGAACCGCCGACGAGAAGAACCTTGTCGATGTCCGATGCCGAAAGACCCGCATCCGACATCGCCTGACGCGTCGGACCCATCGTGCGCTCGACGAGATCGTGCGTAAGCTCATCAAACTTGGCACGCGTGAGCTTCAAGTCAAGATGCTTCGGCCCCGTGGCGTCCGCCGTGATGAACGGCAGATTGATCGGCGTCTCCATCATGCTCGAAAGCTCGATCTTCGCCTTTTCTGCCGCTTCCAGAAGGCGCTGTGCGCTCATCTTGTCAGCGGAGAGGTCGATGCCGTTCTCCTTCTTGAACTCCTCGACCATCCAGTTCATGACGGCGTGGTCGAAGTCGTCGCCGCCCAAGTGCGTGTCGCCGCTCGTCGCCTTGACCTCGACCATACCCTCGCTGAGTTCGAGGATCGAGACATCGAACGTACCGCCGCCCAAGTCAAAGACGAGAACCGTATGCTCGCCGCCCTTGTCGACGCCGTACGCCAGCGACGCCGCCGTCGGCTCGTTGACGATGCGCAGGACGTCGAGGCCCGCGATCTTGCCCGCGTCCTTCGTCGCCTGGCGCTGGCTGTCGTTGAAGTACGCCGGCACCGTGATGACCGCCTGCGTCACCGTCTCGCCAAGATAGGCCTCCGCGTCCGCCTTGAGCTTCTGCAGAACCATCGCCGAAATCTCAGGCGGCGTGTAGTCCTTGCCGTCAATCGAAACCTTGTAGTCTTTTTCGCCCATGTGACGCTTGATCGACGCGATCGTGCGGTCAGGGTTCGATACCGCCTGACGCTTGGCGAGCTGACCAACGAGACGCTCGCCCGTCTTCGTGAAGCCAACGACAGACGGCGTCAGCCGGCTGCCCTCCGGGTTCGTAATGACGACGGGTTTGCCGCCCTCCATGACGGAGACGACAGAGTTCGTGGTACCTAAATCGATGCCGATTGCTTTTGCCATGATGAATTCCTCCTACATGTTTATATCTATAAAAAGAGTTTCCTCTATTTGACTTATTGACTCATTGACTTAATTTGAAACGACCTGCACCATGCTCGGGCGTATGACGCGCCCCTTTGCCATGTAGCCCTTCTGCAGTTCCTGCTCGATCGTATCGTCCTCCTTCTCGGGATCCTGCACGCGCATGACCGCCTGATGGAAGTTCGGGTCGAACTTCTTGTCCTTCGTATCAATGACTTCCAAGCCGTTCTTCGCGAGCGCTTCCTGCATCTGCTTGTAGATCATGGAAACGCCTGCGCGGAAGCTGTCGAGGTCAGAACCTTCGGCGGAAAGTGCACGCTCGAAGTTGTCGAGGAGCGGCAGCATATCCGTGAGAATGCCTTGCGTGACGACGGCGGTAAGCTCTTCGCGCTCCTTCGCCGAACGACGACGGAAGTTGTCGAAGTCCGCGCGCAGTCGCAGCATCTGTGCGTCCTTTTCTGCCAGATCGGCTTCAAGCTTTTCCGCACGCTTCACAGGATCGTCCGCGCCATTTTCTGCCTCCTCGGTACCTTCACGGCTTCCTTCGGAGGTCTCCGCGCGGACATCATCCGCTGCATCTTCCGCAGCGTCTGCGGCCTCCACCTCGTCGATCTCGCGCTTCATCTCCTCGAGCTTTTCCTCGTCCTTCTTCTTCAACTCATCCTTCATGAATGATGGCATTCCCTTCACCTCGTATTTCATGCTATGCCGCTACCAGCGGAAAGGCTGCACGAGCGCAGCGATATGGCGGTTCAGATATCCCAAGAGCGCCATCGCCTTGCCGTACTCCATGCGCGTCGGCCCTAAGACGGCGATCGTGCCCAAGCACTCGCCATCCAAGTGGTACGTCGCGCGAATGATGCTGCAATCCTCGATGCCGCTGTACTCATTTTCACGGCCGATCGTGACGACGAGCCCCTCCTGCGATTTCTTCTGCAGAACGTCTTTGACGAATTTCTCTTCTTCGAGCAGTGAGAGGAGCGCACGCACGCGCGTCACATCGCGAAACTCCGGCTGCGCAAGCATTTCTGTCGTGCCGCCGAGATAGAGCCGCTGCTCCTTGCGCTCCTCGTCGAGAGCTTCGTAGATCAGTTCCATTGCCGCCTGATAAAGCGACTCGTCCATGACCTCGGCGCGTATGCGCTTCAAAGCGGCCGTGCCGATGGAGGAAAGCTTCTCGCCCGACAGACATCGGTTGATGACCTCAGCCATGCGTTGGAAATCCTCGAAGCTCGCGCCCTTCGGCATCTTGACGACGCGGTTCTCCACGAAGCCCGCGTCCGTCATCAAGACGGCGATGACGCGCCCTTCGCCCAGCGGCACGAACTGCAACGTGCGAAAAGCCGCTTCATCCAGCTGCGGCGCAAGGACGAGCGCGAGATTCTTCGTCAGTCGCGAAATGATCTTCGCCGTCTCCTGAAAGACGCTCTCGACGCGCTTGACGCGCTTTCGATACCAGTGGTCGATCAACGCCCTCTCGCGCTCGTCAATCGGCGCGGGCGAGAGCAGATCGTCCACATAGAGGCGATACCCTTTCGACGAAGGGATGCGCCCAGAGGACGTGTGCAAATGCTCCAAGTATCCCATATCCTCAAGATCCGCCATCTCGTTGCGTATCGTCGCCGAACTGACGCCGAAATCATGACGCCGCGCCACAGTGCGCGAGCCGACAGGCTCCGCCGACGAGATGTAGTCATCGACTACCGCCTGCAGGATGCGCCGCTTCCTTTCATCAAGCATTGTCACACCCCCTCTGATAAGGTCTACTATGAAAGTCCAAGAAGTCAAGCCCGAAGGGCGCAGACTGATTGGGTGACTTTCATTAAGGGCGACGCACTTTTGTCCACAAATTGGACGTTTGTGCGTGCAGCTCGCGCTGTTAGCACTCAATCGCCTTGAGTGCTAACCCATGACTAGAATATACACGATAAAAGTCAAAAAGTCAACATCTTTTTTGTCTTTCGCAAAAAAGTTTTACCATGAAACCCCTAGAGGTCAAGCCCAAAGGGCGCAGACCGATTGGCTAGGTTTCTGTAAGGCGTGAGGACATATGTACAGCGTGCCTCGCTGATGGTGCCATTGCAGGAAACGGACGCAAAAACAATCATGCCGTTTTGCGCGACGGCTGAACATATGTCCTGGAAGTTTACTATGAAAGTCCAAGAAGTCAAGCCCAAAGGGCGCTGACTGATTGGGTAACTTTCATTAAGGGCGGCGCACAATGTCCACAAAGTGGACGTTTGTGCGTGTAATTTGCGCTTCTTTCTCTTGCAGAAGTTTGCGATTCGATCTATAATGATTGTACCAAGGTGGGAAATCCCACAAAGTGAAACGGAGGTCATGTCCATGTCAACTGCAGTACAAGGTCGATATCATGCCCATTTAGATGCAAAAAAACGCTTGACACTGCGCGGTGCAAAATATGAATATTATGAAGTCCGAGAATATGACAACGGCGTCATCCTGCTTGAGCCGCGCGAATTGGTATTGCCGGACAATATATCGAAGAGAACCTTGCAAATGATGGATGAGTCCATTCGCAATCTCGATGCAGGAAATGTTTCTGCACCGATTGATATATCGGGAGTCTGAGCATGGCATTTTCCATTCGCATGGGCGTCCCTGAAATGCTTGCTCTTTGGAATCGTCTGTACCAAGCCAAGATTGACGGCAACATTTCCAAAACGGATGCCAATCTCTACAAAAAATGGAGCAAAGCCTTAAATATCCTTTCCTGCAATCCGTTTTATCCCAGTCTTAACACGCACGAAATCCCTGACCTGAGCAGGCGATACGGACGAAAGGTTTGGCAATCTTACTTGGAGAATCGAAGCAGCCGTGCCATGCGCATGTATTGGGTATATGGTCCAGAGCAAAAGGATATCACCATCATCGGCTTGGAACCGCATCCAGAAGACAAGAAGAACGGCGCCTACGATAAGGTTGCGCTATCCAATCTGAAACCGCTCAAATAAATCCAGCAAAAAAGGGGCTGTCGCACAAAATGTGCGACAGCCTTCGTTTTCATACCGCGATATCAATATTGTTGCCGACCGCAGGGTCGAGGCTTTCCAACATCTCGCCCACAGCTTCTTCCGTCGTATCCATCGCCATTTTCATGACGGAGATGCCGAACTGCTGCGAGAAGCGTGCCTGGCTCATATCGACCGACATCGCCGCTATGCTCATATCCATCGAAATCGCTCCTTTCTTCCCCCATTTATCGTACATATAAGCGGAAAGCTTAACGTTTGCCGGCAAAGCCACTTGCGGCGGCTACGCTTCATCTCTCTCCAACAAGAATGCTTCAAAGACGCGGTTGCCAAACTTCATGCCCTGCTCTGTCAGACGTATGCTCACCGCCGTTTCTTCAACAAGCCCCGCCGCCTGCAAGCGCGCGATCACTTCGCCATAGACCTCGTGCACATCCGAGGCGAAAGTGCCGCGAAAGCGCTTCTTGTCAATGCCGTCCGCCGTGCGAAGCGCGAGGAAGGCGAATTCTTCGATATGACTTTCTCGCGAGCAAGGCTCTTCTTCCCTTGCAAGCGACAGGCCTCCTTCGCCTTCGATGCACGCGATGTAGCGGCAAAGATCCTGCTCGTTCTCCGTGCGCTGTCCGTGCCAATACGAATGCGCCGCTGCGCCGAGACCGATGTAGGACACGTCCTGCCAATAGGCGAGGTTGTGGCGGCTCTCTTCGCCCGCCCTCGCATAGTTCGAGATTTCGTAGCGGCGATAACCCAAGCGTGGCAGTTCTGCCGTGATATAGTCGTACATATCGCCGCACTTGTCATCCGTCGGCAGATGAAGCCGCCCCGCCTCTTCCATGCGGGCGAACGGCGTGCCGTCCTCGACGGCAAGCCCGTAGACGGAAATGTGACCAATGCCGAGCGCAGCGGCTCGCGCCACACTGTCCTTGAGATCAGAAAGCGTCTGCCCGGGCAGACCGTACATGAGGTCAAGGCTCACGCGAAAGCCTGCCTTCTGCGCCATGCGCACGGCATCCTCCGCCTCCCGTGCCGTATGAATGCGCCCGATAGCAGCGAGCAGCGCATCAGAAAACGACTGCACACCGAAGCTCAGACGATTGACGCCTGCTTCGCGCAATCGCTCGAGAAGCTTTGCGTCGACCGTGCCGGGATTCGCCTCGACCGTGAACTCCTCCGCGCCCGTCAGATGAAAACTCTCGCGCACGGAGCAGATGACAGCGAGAAGGTCGTCTGCCGCAAGCGCCGTCGGCGTGCCGCCGCCGATGTAGACGGTGCGCACTGCTCCTTCCTGCAGACAGCGACAGCCCTGCGCCGCAATCTCGCGACACAGGGCTTCTCGGTAGCGGCTCATCCATCGCTCTTCTCCTGCATAAGAAGGGAAGTCGCAATAAAAGCACTTGCGGCGGCAGAAGGGAATATGGACATACACGCCGAAATCGCCCATTCTGCCGCCTCTTTTCCTTTCAACTTCTCGCTTTCCCCTTCGCTCGGCAATTCCTACAATAAAAGGAAGCCCAGGACCTCGCGGGAATCAGTCGATCTTCAATATCGCCATGAAGGCTTCCTGCGGCACTTCGACGCTGCCGACCGCCTTCATGCGCTTCTTTCCTTCCTTCTGCTTTTCGAGAAGCTTGCGCTTTCTCGATATGTCACCGCCGTAGCACTTGGCGAGCACGTCTTTTCGCATGGCACGCACGTTCTCTCGCGCGATGATCTTATTGCCGACAGCCGCCTGGATCGGAATCTCGAACATCTGCTGCGGAATGATCTCCTTGAGCTTCTGCGCGAGCTGACGGCCGCGCGTCGCGGCGCGGTCGGCGTGGACGATGGTCGACAATGCATCGACGGGATCGCCGTTCAAGAGGATGTCGAGTTTCACGAGGCGCGACTGGCGATAGTCGGCAAGCTCGTAGTCGAGGGAGGCATAGCCGCGCGTCGTCGATTTCAAGCGGTCGAAGTAGTCGTAGATGATCTCGCTCAAAGGAATGTGGTAGATGATCATGACGCGGTTCGTATCGAGGTAGTCCATGCTCTCGAACGTGCCGCGCTTTTCCTGCGAGACTTCCATGACGGGGCCGACATAATCTTTCGGCACGATGACCGTCGCCTTGACGAATGGCTCCTCGATGAAATCGATCTCCGTCGGCGGCGGAAGCTTCGACGGATTGTCGACCTTGAGCATCGTCCCGTTCGTCTTGTGGACGTGGTAGATGACGGAGGGCGCCGTCGTGATGAGCTTCATGCCGTATTCGCGCTCCAGCCGCTCCTGGATGACGTCCATGTGCAGAAGTCCCAAGAAGCCGCAGCGATAGCCGAAGCCAAGCGCGATCGATGTCTCTGGCTCGAAGATCAGCGCCGCATCATTGAGCTGCAGCTTTTCGAGCGCATCCTTCAAATTGTCGTAGTCGGCGCTGTCCACAGGATAAAGTCCGCAGTAGACCATCGGCGTCACGCCGCGATATCCGGGCAGCGGTTCAGGCGCAGGATTTTTCGCGCTCGTCACGGTATCGCCGACAAGCACGTCGCGCACGTTCTTCAAACTTCCCGCGACGAAGCCGACTTCTCCCGCCGTAAGCTCGCCGAGTTCTGCAGGCGCGGGACGGAAACAGCCGACGTCGGTCACCTCGAATGTCTTGCCCGTCGCCATCATCTTCAGCTCCATACCCTTCTTGATATGGCCTTCCATCAGGCGCACATGCGCGATCGCGCCCTTGTACGAGTCAAAGTACGAGTCGAAAATCAAAGCGCGAAGCGGCGCATTGTCCTCGCCCTTCGGCGGCGGGATTCGCTCGACGATGGCGTCCAAGATCTCCTCGATGCCTACGCCCGTCTTCGCCGAAGTCAGGATCGCCTCGGACGCATCGAGGCCGATTGCCTCCTCGATCTCCTCTTTGACGCGCTCGGGATCGGCGCTCGGCAAGTCGATCTTGTTGATGACAGGGATGATTTCGAGATCGTGCTCCAGCGCCATGTAGACGTTCGCGAGCGTCTGCGCTTCGACGCCCTGCGCCGCATCGACGACGAGAAGCGCTCCCTCGCAGGCTGCAAGGCTTCTCGACACCTCGTATGTGAAATCGACGTGACCCGGCGTGTCGATGAGATTGAGTTCATAGACCTCGCCGTCCTTGCCGCGATAGTGCAGGCGCACGGTCTGCGCCTTGATCGTAATGCCGCGCTCGCGCTCAAGCTCCATGTTGTCGAGCACCTGCGCCTCCATCTCGCGCTCGGTCAAAGTGCCCGTGCTTTCAATGAGGCGGTCGGCAAGCGTCGACTTGCCATGGTCGATGTGCGCGATAATCGAGAAATTGCGGATGTATTTGTTCTGCATCAAAAATTCCTTTCCTTGTCCATCGACTCGTTGACTTTCCTACGGGGCGAGCCGCTCCCCATGACAAAGATGCCCGGCGTGATGCCCGCACCTCACTCCTCATCGCGTTGGAGACGCCGCTCGGCGTTCGGCTCCAAGCTCGCGCGATAGAGCCACGCGAGGTTTTTCGCCGTGTAGGTACGCAGGCGCAGGAATCCCGTATATTCCTTGCTGCCCTGCTGAATGCCGTGAAACGTCAGATCCGTCTCCTCCAGATCCTGCCAACCCGCTTGCGGCGTCCAAGTCTTGCCATCCTTCGTGCTTACCGTGCCCATCGGCACGTTCAAGGCGCGCTTGAGGAACTGCACCTCCAACGTATTTCCCTTGGCATCCTTTTTCGTGACCCACTCCCAATAAAAGAGCAGTTCCCCTTTGAGCCGCATCGTCGAGGTGTCCGCCATGGCGCTCTCCTCGCCTCCGTCCGACCGCTTTTCTTTCCAAAGCTCATACCAGCGATCCGAACTCGTCAGACGCTCCAGTTCGCCCATGCCGAAAACGCTGTCGACGATTGCCGCATAAAAGGTTTCATCATACTGCTGCGAGTTCATTTCCTTTTCCGAGCCGGGCGTGCGTTTCGACCAAAGGATGTTTCCCTGCGCATCGTAAAAGTCCTCTTCCAGATAGCGGAAAGTGCGATTCTGCGGACTGACCTCGACGAGTGCGAGGCTGTAGGAAAGCGTAGCCGGATCGGGCAGGATATCCTTGATGCCGTAGTTCGCAATCGTCTCCTTTGCGCCTTCATAGCTGAAGCTCGTCTTTATCCAGCCGTGGATGACCGTCGGCATCGCACGCTCCAGGCCTGCGACATTGAGACTCTTGACGACCGTGACTTCGTTCGGCGCAAAATACTTGCTGTACTTCGCATCCGATGCCAACCAATACCATTCTTCCGACGCATCGGGCGCAGCAAGAGCGCGGCACGGCACGACGGCAAAAAGAAGCACGGCAACGACCGCGCAACAGAACTTCTCCCATGCGTTTTTCAAGGCGGCTCCCCCTTTTCTCTTTAACAAACGTACAAATCTCTCCCCCATATTGTACGAAAAATCCGCATGTCTGGCAAGAGGTGAAAGGAGCGGCTGCAACGATCAGCCGAGCGGCACGACCTCGCGCTCCCTCTTCGTGAAGCGCAGTGTCGTCTCGTAGCCGAAGCGCCGTGCGTAGGCGACAGCCTCGTCATTGTACGCGCCCGCATCCTCGGGCTTGTGCGCGTCCGAGGTCGTGATGACAGGGAGCTTGTGCGCCGCCGCGAGGCGCATGAAATCCTCGTAAGGCGAGATCTCCGCAATCGGGTAGCGGTAGAGCGTACCCGTGTTGATGTCGACCGCCATCTGCGCCTTTTCCATCGCGCACACGGCGCGTTCCAAGAACGGCGTGACATCGAAGTCGGGGAAGTAGCGGAAGAGGCGGATGTTGAACGGATGCCCGAGCACATCGTAGAGCTTTGAGGCGCAGAGCTTCTCGATCTCCTGCGTGTACCATTCGTAGATGTCAAAGAGCGCGATGCGATCCCACTCCGCCTTTATCTCGGACGAGTCGTAGGCCCAGCCGCGAATGAAGTGAACGGAGCCGATCACATAGTCAAAATCGCAGCTGCCGAGGATTTTGGCAACAGCCGTCTGATCCTGGAAGTTGCAGACCTCGATGCCCGTCTTGACCGCGTGCTTTTCCTTGAGTTTTGCCATGAAGGCGAAGTATTCTTCGAGCGTATACTTGAACTTGTTCTTCTTCAGCCACTTCTGCTGAAAACTGCCGACGAAGGAGTCGTCCAAGATAAGATCATCGTAATAGAGCGATTCAAACTCCGGAAACGTGTGACTGTGCTCGGAAAAGCCGATCTCCGCCACGCCGCGCGCCGCCGCCGCCCGAAAGAATCCTTCCACCCACGCTTCATCGTAAGAGCCGTATTCCAAATGCATATGATAGTCGAGCTTCATGATCTTCTCCCCTACATCTTTCCTTCATCGAGCAGCCGGCGCAGGATGCGCAGCACGCCGTGCTGCGTGTTGGGCGGCGCGATATGCTTCGCCGCCGCCTTCGCCTTCGGGTGCGCATTCTCCATCGCGTAACTCTCGCCTACCGCGCCGAGCATCTCGACGTCGTTCAGATAGTCGCCGAAGGCAAGGCACTCTTCGGGGCGAATGCCCAGAAGCTGCTGCACGCGGCGCACGGCGGCGCCCTTGTTCACATCTTTTTGCATGATGTCCACCCAATAGTTCGAGGAGACGACGACCTTCAGCTCCTCGGACAAGTCCTGCAGCGAAGGATAGATCGTGCGCTCAGCATCCGCCTCCACGGGATCGCATATAGAAAACTTGATCGCCGCATCATGCACGTCAGAAAAATCTTCGACCATATTGTATTCCGTATAATATTTTTCCATCTCGGCGAAAAAATCCTCGTTGCGCTCCGTCACATAGGCGTACTCCTTGCCGCACCAGACGGTATAGGCGCCCTTGACGGCAGCGGCGCGGCGCACGATTTCCCTGCACAGGGAGGGCGCGATCGTCGTAGAGAAAAGCTCCTCGCCGCGCCGCACGACGTAGGCGCCGTTTTCCGCGCAAAAGATGAGATCAGTCGCCCACGGTCGGAAGTGACGCAGAAGCGCCGCATACTGCCTGCCGCTCGCAGGCGCAAAGATCATGCCGTGCGCCTTGAGTTCGGCGAGGATCGCGCCGAGTCCTTCAGGCAGATTTCCCTGCCCATCGAGAAGCGTGCCGTCCATATCGCAAAATACCAGCTTGATCATAAAAGCCGCCTTTCTTCAACTCCCATCGCTGCAGGCTGCACGCACCAACATCCGCCGTTTGAACATCTAGCGCCGCCTCACGCAAAAGGGCGGCGGCACGCTTCCCGGCGCACCGTCGCCCCTGCCTATCTAATTATACTATCCCTTGCGCCCGTGGTAAAGACACCAAGGCTCTTCCGCCATATAATCACCATCGTTGTAGTAGGCAGCACGCGCACGGCAGCCGCCGCAGGCACGCTTATAGTCGCAAGTGCCGCAGCCGCCCGAATATTCGAGCGTGCGCAGCTTGTTCAGCACCTCGCTGCTCTTCCAGATTTCGTCGAATGGCGTCTTTCGCACGTCGCCAAGCTCCATGTTGAGATAGGCGCACGGCTGCACCTTGCCGCGCGGGCTGATGATGCAATAGCTGAGTCCAGCGAGGCAGCCTCGCCGAAAGC
This sequence comes from Selenomonas sputigena ATCC 35185, assembly GCF_000208405.1. NCBI lineage: Bacteria > Bacillati > Bacillota > Negativicutes > Selenomonadales > Selenomonadaceae > Selenomonas > Selenomonas sputigena. The sequence goes on from NC_015437.1 coordinate 1,937,055, forward strand.
GCGTCTTGATGCCCATCTGCCCCGCGATGCGCAAAAACTGCGGCGCGCACGTCGGCTTCAATTCGATATCCACTTCCTCCGACTTTTTCATGATGCGCGTCAGGACGCTCTCGTACGCCTCGGCACGAAGCGACTCCTCCTCGATCGTCTCGGCGCGTCCCGTCGGCACGAGGAAGAAGAAGTGGTGCGCCACAGCGCCGAGTTCCACGGCGAAGTCCGTAATCGCCTCCAATTCCTTCTCGTTCCAGTCCATGACCGTCGTATGAATCTGAAACGGCAGCCCTGCCGCGCGGCAATTCTTCATGCCCTCGACAGCACCCGCCCAGCCGCCCGGATAGCTGCGGAACGTATCGTGCTTCGCGGGCGACATCGAGTCGAGCGAGATGCCCATGCCCATCGCGCCCGCCGCCTTCAAGTCGCGTGCCATCTCAGGCGTGATCAGCGTGCCGTTTGTGCCGAAGACCGAACGCAGGCCAAGCTTCGTCGCATGTTCTACAAGTTCCAGAATGTCAGGGCGCGTCAGAGGCTCGCCGCCCGAAAAAATCATGATCTTGAAGCCCGCGCGCGCGATCTCATCGAGGAGCTTCTTCGCCTCCGCCGTCGAAAGCTCCTCCTCCGCCTTGCAGCCCGCATCGCGGTAGCAGTGCTTGCAGTACATGTTGCAGGCGTTCGTCGTGTTCCATGAGATGATCATATCGCCGCCTCCTCGCCCACGAGTCCGATCTCCTCGTCCGTCAGATAGCACGAAGGATCGCTTGCCCAGAAATCACCCGTACGCGCTTCGGCGCGCGTGCGGAAGTTGCCGTTGCAGCACGAAAGGTAGCAGCACGAGGAACATCGACCCGTGAGGAGCGGCTTTCGATCCTTGAGTCCCGCCATGATGGCGTTTGACGTGTCCTGCCAGATCTCGCCGAACTTCCTCTCGCGCACGTTGCCGAAGGTATGGTGCTGCGTGAACTGATCGGGATGGACGTAGCCTAAGGGATCGACCTCGCCGAAAGCGATGCCCGAGCGGTTGCCGCCGTTCATCGAAATGTGCTTCCACACATGCTCGGCCGCCGCCTCGCCCTTTTCCCTGAGCGTCTTCAAGTAGATGTAAACGCCGTCGCAGTGGTTGTCAACCGTCAGGATTTCCTTTTCCAGACCGCGCTCCTCAAAATCGCGCGTGCGGCGGATGATCGTATCCATGGCACTGCGCGACTCCTGTGCCGTCACATCCTCTTCCATCATCGCGTTGCCGCGCCCCGAGTAGACGAGATGATAGAAGCACACGCGGTTGATGCCCTCCTCCTCGATGAAATCGAAGATCTTGTCGAGCTCCATGATGTTGTGATGGTTGATCGTGAAGCGAAGCCCCACGCGCTGCCCGACCGCCGTGCAGTTCTCTATGCCGCGCATGGCAGCCTCGTAGGCGCCCTCCTTGCCGCGGAACTTGTCGTTCACATCCTTGAGACCGTCGAGCGAGATGCCGACGTAGCCCACGCCGATGTCCTTGATGCGCTGCGCCGTCGCGCGGTCAATGAGCGTGCCGTTCGTCGAGAGCGTCGGGCGCACGCCCTTTGCCGCCGCATGCTCGGCAAGCTCGAAGAAGTCGGGACGAAGGAGCGGTTCGCCGCCCGAAAAGAGCAGCACGGGCACGCGAAAGTCGGCGAGATCGTCGATGAAGCGCCGCGCCTCCTCCGTCGTCAGCTCGTTCTGATACTTCTTGGCGTCCGAATTCATGTAGCAATGGCGACACTTGAGGTTGCACGTCTTCGTCGAATTCCAGACGACGACGGGTCCCATTCCTTCGGCTGCACCGTTTTTCATGCGATGCGCATTCTTCGTATAGCGCAGCGAGTCGCCGAAATACTCGCGCGCAAAAAGAAGCTTCGTTACACTGATCATGAAATAAAAATCCTCCCGTTTATTCCTTTTGTTCTTCCTGCTTTTCAATCACGCGCATGCCGTCGAGGATCAATCCGAGCTTCAGCCGCACATTCTCCTCGAAAGAAAGCTCCAGCTTGCTGAACGCCGCCGCCTGAAACAGCGAATGGAAAAGCTCCGAGATGATCGCCGTCGGGATGTCGCAGCGAAATTCGCCCTTCGCCTGCCCCTCCTCGACCAAACGCGTGAAAAGCACCGTAAAAGGCGGCGCCGAAACGCTCGTCTCTGACCGCTTCAGCAAGGTCGCCTGCTGCGCCGCGCGCAGGAAGAGCGGCAGCACATAGCGGTTCTCCCCGAGAAGCCTGGCCGCCGCCAAGAGCAGCTCGCGCAGAATTTCCGTCACGGGTTTCTGCTCCTCGGACAGGACGCGCACCCTTTCTCCCAGCTCCTTCATGATGCGCCCCAGAAGTTCCATCAAGACGTCGTCCTTGGAATCAAAGTAATTGTAAAACGTACCGATGCCGAGTTCCGCCCCGCTCATGATGTCCGCGATCGCAACATCTTCCAGTCCGCGACTCTGAAACAGGCTTGCCGCCGAATCAAGAATCGCCTTGCGCGACTGGATCTTCTTCATCTCGCGTCGGCTTATCTTCTCTTCTTCCATACAAATCCCCCTCGCTTAAGGAGTCTCCTGCACACTCCAACTCTCTTTGCCTATTATACATGAATCCCCTTCATTTTTAAAGAAGAAAATGAAGCATCTTCACAAATTTAAGAAAGCACGATGAAATACGGTCGCTCAAAAAGCGTTTTGAACGACGAACGCTTTCGCGCACAAAAAAAGCGCCGGCTACTGCCAGCGCAAAACTTCAAAATGGTGACCCAGGAGGGACTCGAACCCCCGACCCTTTGATTCGTAGTCAAATACTCTGATCCAACTGAGCTACTGAGTCACAAGCTGACCGCTCTCGCAATCAACATAAGTGATTCTATCACAGGAAACATTCGTTGTCAAATAAAAATTTGCACGTCTCCTATTTTTTCCGTATAATGAGAAAGTATACAAGCCACAAGAAAGGAGCGCCCTATGGAAAAAGAAAAGAAAAGCCGCAAGAAGCGTCTGCTCTCCCTGATGCAAAAATATGTGACGATCTTCATCGGCGCCGTCATCACGGCCGTCGGGCTCGAAATCTTCCTCATCCCGAACAACATCATCGACGGCGGCGTCGTCGGCCTCTCCATCATGGCGCATGCCATCACAGAGCAGCCTCTGGGCGTCTTTCTCATCCTCTTCAACCTCCCGTTCCTCTACCTCGGCTACAAGCAGATTGGCAAAGCCTTCGCCCTCGCCACCTTGACCGCCATCGCCCTCCTCTCTCTATGGTCGGCCTACTTCGCACCGTTCCCGACCGTCACGCAGGATTTTTTCCTCGCCGCCATCTTCGGCGGCATCATCGTCGGTCTCGGCGTCGGTCTCATCATTCGCTCGGGCGGCTCGCTCGACGGCACGGAAATCGTTGCCATCATCCTCGACAAGAAATCCGTGTTCTCCGTCGGCGAAGTCGTCATGTTCATCAACCTTTTCATCCTTTCAGGCGCCGGTCTTCTCTTCGGCTGGGACAAGGCGATGTACTCGCTCGTCGCCTACTTCGTCATCGCCAAGATGATCGACGTCGTCGTGCAAGGGCTTGACGAATCCTACGCCGTCATGATCGTCACAAACGAACCGGACAAAATCAATGTCGCCCTCGCCGAGCGATTGGGACGCGGCGTCACCCTCCTCTACGGCGAAGGCGGCTACACGGGCGAGGAAAAAAAGGTTCTCTACTCCGTCGTCACGCGCCTCGAAGTCAACAAGCTCAAGGAAACCGTCCTCAGCATCGACGAAAACGCCTTCGTGACCATCAACGCTGTCCACGACATCGTCGGCGGCAGGTTCAAGAAAAGCGGACACTGAGCGCTCAAACCATAACGACCCGGCAGGCCGAGCCAAAAGTGCAGCTCGAACGACTGAACTCAGGCAAAGGCGACGCACCGTCTCCACGATGCAGCCGTCCGCGCGTACAATCTCCCGTCAGCCGATTTTGCAAACTGCTGCAGAAACAAGAAGCGGGGCTGCCGCATAAGTCAGACACGACTTATGCGGCAGCCCCGCTTGTTTGAAAGTCGACCCCCGCAGATTTCCCAAGTTTCACCGAAGCCATGAAGCCTTTGCCCTGCCGCATGGAGATACACTCTCTGGCGCTCTTTTTCGGCAGTCAAGCGGTATCGGCATTATGCGCCCTGTTTTTCCTGCGCATGATTCTCCTACTCGGACTCGGAATTGATCGGAACTGCCCTTCTTCTGCGTCAAACTCATGCATTGTCCTTCGCAGCTGCACGAGCTTCCGCCTCGACGCACGGATTCTTGCATCCGTGGATTCTTCGGCACTTGCGTCTTGCCTTACATCAGTTCCGCAAGCGCCCCTCAACCCTTCATGAACATTCGTTCCGCTTCCTGCCGTCCTGCTGCAACGGCTTGCCGCCCTTTGGATTCTCTCCGTGAGCTTGTTCACCATGGTCTCGGAATACGCTCTTCCTCCTCCACGATGCGCTCCATGCCTGAACCTTCAGCTTACCCTGAGCCTTTCTGCTATTTCTGCTGGCCTGCATACTAGAGTTTCTCCTCTTTCTGCAAACTTCTTCGCAAGGGATGCCTCCTTTCATCTGCATACTTATTATAAAACATTTCCTATAAGTTGTCAATAATATTTTGAAAAATCTTGAAACATTTCCAGTCAAGGCGGATTGCAATAGCAATCCGCCCCAAAACTGCATGGATAGGCTCTTTTTTCGGACCGATTCATTTGTACTCAGGGAATCGCCTCAAGCGGAATCACATGCGGCACACTATGCTCATCGACATAAACTTTCGTTTTTACATGGTATACCTCTTCCATCATGGCCTCCGTGAAAATCTCACGCGGCTCCCCCTGCGCGTACACTTCCCCCTTCTGTAAAACGATAATCTCATCGGCAAATTTCGCAGCCAAATCGAGATGGTGCAGAGTGACCAATGTCGTAAATTGATTTTCTTGCGTCAACTTTTTCAATAAGGTCAACAGCTTGAACTGCTTGTGCAGATCCAGCGCACTGGTAGGTTCATCGAGCAGCAATACCGTAGGTTCCCTTACCAGTGCCTGAGCAATAAACACAAGCTGCCGCTGCCCTCCACTCAAGGCCATGATGCTGCGCGAGGCAAACTCCTGCAAATTCAGCCGCTGCAGCACTTCCTCCGTCGCTCGAATATCTTCCTCTTTGACGCGGAAAGACAGCGAGCCCATACGCCCCAACATGACGATCTCAAAGACACTTAGATTGATTTTGCAGTCGTTGTCCTGAGACAGATAGCTTACCGTGCCGCTGAGCTCCTCGGACGAATATGTCTCAGCCAACTTGCCGTTGATCCGGATATCCCCTTTGCCCGACAAGATTCCTATGATCGTTTTCAGGAGCGTTGATTTCCCGGCGCCGTTCGTTCCGATGACAGCAGTCAGTTTTCCGGTCTGAGCGACGAAATCGACCCCCCGCAATATATTCTTTTGGGAATCGGAGGAATATCCAAAGGTCAGATCATGAACTTCAATCATTTGAAATAACTCCTTTTCCTAGTCAATACCAACGAGAAGAAAAAGGGAACTCCGATGATTGCCGTCACAATGCCGATCGGAAACATAGCGCCCGGAATCAGCATCTTGCTGCCAATGGATGCCAGCGACAAGATCGCCATTCCACATACCGCAGAGAGCGGCAGGAAATACCGCTGATCCTCACCGACCAACATCCTCGCAATATGCGGTCCGACAATGCCGATAAAGCCGATCGTTCCCACGAAAGAAACGGCAACTGCGGTAATGATCGATACGAAGAGAAAAACTTTGACTCTCAGACGCTCGACATTGACCCCCAGACCGGAGGCCTTTTCATCCCCCAGCTTTAATGCCGTCAGCCGCCACGATTCGCGCATCATAAGCGGAAGCATCAGGAGCAGCACGACGAAAACAATGGAGATGTTCATCCAAGTTGCTTTTGACAGACTGCCCATCGTCCAAAAAACAATGTTCTGGAGGGCTTCGGGCGTTGCCATATACTGCATCAGAGATTGAAGCGCCTGGAACAAGAACATCATGCCAATACCGGCAAGGATCATTGTCTCAGAGGAAAAGCTCTTAATCTTATTGATGGAGTATATGAAGAAACTCGTCAGTCCTGCGAATATAAACGCACCGAACGGCACCATGAATTCCCCTAGAAACTCCAGTGAGCTCAGCCCGACCACAATCACGAGAGAGGCGCCGAATCCCGCGCCTGCCGATATGCCGAGGGTATAGGGGCTGGAGAGAGGATTATCGAGAATCGTCTGCATTCCCGCCCCGGCAATCCCCAGAGAAGCCCCGACGAGCAAAGCCATGACGGCCGTCGGAAGCCGAATCGACCAAACGATGACATCGGCGTTTTTGGAAACCTCCGGAGCCTGTATCACCGCCATCCAAACATCCTGTGGCGTGAGCGAGGCCGGGCCTACAATCACGTCGGTCATAAAACTTATCGCGCAAATCAGCAGCCCGAGCAAAATAAAGATGATTCTGCGGTAACTCTGCTTTTTGTAGTCAAAATGGTCCTTCATCTCTTCCACTATGCTAAGCCCTTTCCTAATTCAAATGCATGAACCAAATTCCCCCATAGGAGAACGGAAGGAATTTTTCGTAGAATTCCTTGAGCGTGCCTTCCGGATCAACATCTGCGAACTCTTCGGGATAGTACGTCTTTGCCAGATACTCGAAGACAGCGCAGTCGTAGACCTCACGCGGCAGTCCATGATGAGCCGAATAAATCTGCTTGTTCTTGACCGCTTTCAACTTGTCCCAGCCATCGCGCTGTGTAAACGCCTTCAAGAGCTCCTGAGAATGCTCTTCGTTCGTATCAAATCCGAGACGCATGGCGGTAGCCTTTTTCGGCCAATAGGAACCCATGATCATGATGATGTCGGGATCCTTTTCCAGAATAAATTCGGGATTGACAGGCCCCGCCGACGCGACTACATCTTTTGTAATGAGATCGGCGCCGCACACTGTTGCCAATGCGCCCCATGCAACCTTGTTGCTGTATGCAGTGCCAAATCCTTCTGGCCCTTCATTGCCCGTCTCGATATAAACCGTCGGTTTCGGCTTGTTGATCTTATTGATGCGATCGGTAACCTTTGTCACGTGTTCCGTATAAAACTTTTTGAGCTCTTCCGCGCGCTCCTCTTTGCCCAACGCCTTGCCGATGGCTTCAATCGAACGCTGATGATTTTCAAGCTTCTCCGCATGATAGTCGATATAAATGGTCGGTATTCCGGCTGCATCGATCTTCGGCTTCACATCGGATTCGTACTGATCTTTCATATTCAACGGGATAAAGATGACATCCGGATTCAGGGAAATCACCTTTTCCGTATCGAAGGTCTTTTCATTCACGGCGCCGATGAGAGGAATCTTTTCCAGTTCCGGAAGATCTGCTTTGAAATGATTCCACATATCGGTACGATATTTGCTCAAATATGGATCGATTCCAACGATGATATTGGCAACATCCTTGCCTGTCAGTGCCGCCATCGTCATAAACGCACCGCCCGAAGCACTCCACTGCACAACGACGCGTTCTGCCGGCTTTTTCAACGTGACCGTCTGTCCTGTCACATCCGTAATCTCAATGGGTTTTTCATTCTGCGCCGCATCCTTCTTCACATCTCTGGAACCTCCGCAGGCCGTGAAGATCATGCTGACCAGCAGAAGAAGAACCACGGCAACGGAAACAATATACTTCTTTGTATGAAACATGAAAACACCTCGTTTCTTAAACTTTCGAAACAACTTCTCACAGATTCCGCCGGATCGCCGTCGATCCGGATCCAAGCGAACGCATATCGTCTTTCGCTCCTGCAATCACCCCCCCACAAAAGTCTCTCTTCCAACTTCGGATTTCGATTCTGCTCGTATTTCTCATACTCGTTATACACGGTTCGATGCACTCTATGCACGGGCAGCGGTGCATTCGCAATGAGCCAGCCTCCCGCTTTTCTCCACACAAAAAGTCCGTTTCCACCAAGGAACCGGACTTTAATCTAGTCTGCACAAAGACACCATGCCTGATAAGCTCAGGTACAGTATGAGCATCCATGTACACAAAATCTCCATCCCCGTCACTCGCAGGTCTATCGGCGATTGTCAATCAGGCAGTTCTCCTGGCTTCAGTTCATCGTTTCTTTGCGCCTTCCCAAGAAAGATCTCAGTGACTAAAAACGCTATGCGTTCTTCTGCAAAGTCGCTCGCTGTTACAGTGGCGTGACCGCTTTGGCTTATACCAAATTCCCTATTAAGTCCAAAGACACCTAATTCAATCATATGAAATTTTTATTATATGATAACATGAGGCCTTTAACGTGTCAATCAAAAAGCATAATATTGTTGGCAGTGTAAACTACACGCACAAACGTCCACTTCGTGGACATTGTGCGCCGCCCTTACATGAAAGAGCCAATCAGTCTGCGCCTACGGCTTGACTTCTTGGACTTTCATGGTAAATTTCTCTGAAAAATAAAGAAGCAGCCCTTGCAGGCTGCCCCTTTACTGCACACATTCCTTGAGCTTTTCCGGCGGCAGAAGACGCATCAATCCCATGATTGCCAAGATCTGATCGAACGCCGTCCCCGGATTCGCCACATTTCGGATCTTCACGACATGCGTGGCGTCCTTCCAGTTGTCAAACTCACTGTTGTTTTCCGCATATTCCAAATGATACTTTATCTCACTATTCTTATGTCCGAGACGAATCATGCGCTCGACGAGCGTCACATAGTCGACCATGAGGAAGATCGTTTCGAAATTCTCTTTCAAAAGGCGCGAGAGCTGCTTGACGCCATTCGCCTCCAACATCACAAGGCTGATCTTATGCTCCTGCAGCGCCGAAAGAACGTCTTTTTTCAAGACGCCATAATAGTCGCCCTTATATGTGACGTGCACAATGAATTCCTGCTTGAAGAATTCCGCCTTGCCGACAAAGCGGTAAAATCTCGTATCGGAATCAATCTTTCCGGGCTTCCGCGTCGTATATAAAGGAATGTAATGTATCCCCATCTGCATGAGCTTGCCGATCAGCACCGTCTTGCCCGAAGCGTGCGGCCCGACCAGCGCATAAATCTTATTTGTCATAATCCTCTCCTAAGAAAGCCGTTTGCACGGCCGGCGAAAAAGAAAAAGAGGGCCGCCCCTCCTCGTTCTCCTTATATCAAAAAAGCTGTCCCTACAGCAAAAAGATAAAAATCATAAAAACCTCTCATATGCTATCATACATCATTTCTTCTCCTTTGCCAACCATATTTTCTCTGGAGAAACAAAAAGCCGTCCTTATTTTTCGCTTAAAATTTCTGATTGAAATACAGGAAAATTTACAAAGGAAAAGGAAATGCGCGGGAAAAAGCGAATATATCCATGACGACAAGATACTGAGCAGAAAAATCGGATGTTATGACGAAAGGCGGGATGCTCCGTGTATTTTTACTGCGAAAAGTGCAAAAAAAAATATCCCATCAGCTCGATGAACTATCGCTGCGAATGCGGCGGCATGTTCCATCTGAACAAGGCGGCCAACGAAGAGACTGTGCATGAAGTCACGATCGGACACATGCACACCGAACTTTTGAGCATCAAGATTGACGGCATCGAGTATCTGCTGAAGACGGAGAACCTTCTGCCGACCGGATCCTTCAAGGATCGCGGCGCTTACACGCTGATCAATGAGATCCACCACGTCGGCATCGAGAAGATCGCGCTCGATTCGGCAGGCAACGCCGGCGCCTCCATTGCCGCGCACGCAGCGGCGGCGGGCATCGACTGCACAGTCTACGTGCCGAAGGAGACGTCGCCTGACAAACTGCGTCAGATTGCCGCCTACGGCGCGAAGATCGTCAAAGCTGAAGGCGGGCGCATGGGCGCGTGCCAAGCGGTCAAGGAAAACCTCGGCGACGCCTACTATGCTTCGCATGTCTACAATCCGCTCTTCTTCGAGGGCATGAAGGCGATGGCATACGAGATTTACGAGCAGCTCGGCGAGAGTGTGCCCGAGTACATCTTCCTGCCTGTCGGTAACGGCACGATGCTCTTAGGGCTTTACTACGGCTTCATCGAGATCGGCCGCCTGCCGCGCCTCGTGCCCGTGCAGAGCAAGAACTGCGCGCCGCTCTACGAGGCGTTCAACAAGATACCGGCAAGTCCGAAGACGGAGACGATCGCCGATTCGATCCGCATCGAAACGCCCAAGCGTCTGAACGACATGCTTGCCGCCGTCACGAACAGCGGCGGCGACGTCCTCATCGTCGAGGACGAGGACATCGTACGGTGCAAGGAGATGCTCGGACGCCGCGGCATCTACGTGGAAACGACAAGCGCCGCAGCTCTCGCCGGAGCCATGCAGATCTTCGGCAAGGCAAAGCCCGACAACTATCGTGTCGTCGTGCCGCTGACAGGCTCGGGACTCAAAGGATAATACGAATCAGGAGGCTGTATCATGTTCAAGAGAATCCTCATCGCCAATCGCGGCGAAATCGCCGTCCGCGTCATCCGCGCCTGTCAAGAGCTCGGCGTCGAGGCGGTCGCCATCTACTCCGACGCCGACAAGAACGCCCTGCACGTCCAGCTCGCCGACCTCACCTATCGCGTCGGCCCCGCCGATGCTACGGAAAGCTACCTCAACAAGGAAGCCGTCCTTGAGGCAGCCATTCAGACGAAGTCCGACGCCATCCATCCGGGCTACGGCTTCCTGTCCGAAGATGCCGACTTCGCCGAGATGGTCACGAAGGCTGGCATCGTCTGGATCGGCCCCATGCCCGAGACCCTGCGTCTCGTCGGCGACAAGGATGCGGCGCGCGCCGCCATGGCGCCGTCCGGCATACCGATGTCAAAGGGCAGCGCACCTCTCGAAAACAACGAGATGGCCTTGAAGGCTGCCGCGGAAGTCGGCTACCCCGTCATCTTGAAGCCCGTATCAGGCGGCGGTGGCAAGGGAATGTTCGTCGCGCATTCCGAAGAGGATCTCAAGAACATCCTGCAGCTCGTCGATCTCAAGAAGGTCGTCCACTACTTCGAGCACTATATCGAGCATTCGCGTCACATCGAAGCGCAGATCCTCGCCGACAACTACGGCACGGTGCTCTTCCTCGGCGAACGCGAATGCTCGCTGCAGCGCCGCAATCAGAAGCTCCTCGAAGAGTCGCCTTCCGTCGCCCTGACGGAAGAGATGCGCCGCGAGATCGGCCGCCTTGCCATCAAGGCGGCGAAGAGCGTCCACTACTCGAATGCCGGCACGGTGGAATTCCTCCTCGACCTCGCCGACAACAAGTTCTACTTCATGGAGATCAACCCGCGCGTCCAGGTTGAGCACGCCATCACGGAAGCCGTCACGGGCGTCGACATCGTGCGCCGCCAGATCCAGATCGCCGACGGCGAGCCTCTGGGACTCATGCAGAAGAACATCAAGATCCGCGGTCACGCCATCGAGTGCCGCATCAACGCCGAAGATCCCGACAACAACTTCCTGCCGTCCCCCGGCCTCATCACCTTCATGCACGAGCCGAGCGGTCCGCGCGTGCGCTTCGACAGCGGCGTGACGACGGGACTGACGATCGAACCGTGGTACGATTCCCTCATCGCCAAGGTCATCGTGCACGGCAGAACGCGCGGCGATGCCATCAAGATCATGGAACGCGCCCTGAGCGAATTTCGCATCGAAGGCGTCAAGACGACGATCGCCCTGCACCAGAAAATTCTTGAAGACAGCTACTTCCGCACGGGCAATATCGACACGCAGTTCATCAAACGCCGCATCACCTACTACGAGAACGAGCCGAAGAAGCTCAAGCTCAAGGACAAGCTCGATCTCGCCGCCTCCATCAACGCGAGCATGTATTACGCATAAAGCCTTTCCACAATCGAGTAGCAGACGGTGATTAGCCGCCGTCCTCTCACACCGCCGTACGTACCATTCGGTACACAGCGGTTTCAATAGGCTGTTTGTATGGACGGATACGCCTCGGCTAAATCATAAAAGCGAAGCGTATCCGTCTTTCTTTTGTCATCGTCATTTTAACCACTATAAGGTTGCTTATCCGCCAACAATGAAGTAGTTTGGAAGATTTTATCCCCCACGGGGAAGAAGCAAAAGTCAGCTTGCATTTGCTTCACTTTCGCATTACAATGAGCGAAAGGAGGGATCTATTATGACTAAGACTGCCACCATCAACATGCGCATTGAGCCTGCTGTGAAAGCCCAAGCCGAGGATGTCTTTTCCAGCTTCGGCATATCCATCACCGATGCCATCAACATCTTTCTGTACGCTTCCATCATGGAGGGCGGCTTTCCCTTCCGTCCGAAACAGCCACGATACAACAAGGAAACACTCATCGCCATGCAGGAAGCGCGTGACATCATGGACGGAAAAATCGAAGCGAAACGCTATCACTCCCTGTCTGCACTCTTAAAAGATTTGGATGCGGAGGACGATGATGATTGAACTCGTAACCACCAGTGATAGACGAATGCGGGCGGAATTTGCGCACCTCGAATCCGAGCCGCACCTCATCGGCTTCATGAGCGAGGCTCCTCAACAGGTACAGGAATTTCCCCGAACCGATGTCCAACGCGCAGAGAGGGCGGCAAAGAGGCGAAGACCTTACCCGAGATACGCTACGCCAAAGCACCGAAGACGATGCCGAGGAGCGCTCCGGCCAGCACATCGCTCAGATAATGGACAAAGGGATAAATGCGGGAAAGACCTATTCCTGCCGCAAGCCCGAGTACGGCAACACCCCAGCGGCGAGACACGCCGCAAAAAATAGCAGCAGCTGCCGCAAACGAGCCGAAAGTGTGCCCCGACGAAAAGGAAAAATCCGTCGGGGGCTGGATGAGCAGAGGCATCCACGGGAAATCGAGACAGGGTCAGGCGCGCAATAATCCATTTTGCATGCGCCTCTTTTCTTTAGATGTGCTTAGTATACCTCCCACAGCTAAACAGAAGCTAAAGGATTTCATACACCTCGCAAAACTTATGAAATGTGTATGGGTTTATGAATACAAAAGAGCCGCCCCTCTCGGCGTGCGCGCCAGACACTTTAACAAATCTTCTTCAACCCTTTATATTCTATTTCAGCCGGATGTGACCGATATAAAACATCTTCGCCTTCAACAGGCGAAATTGTAACCCCTGCCAGATATCCCATATGCTCCTCCGGAAAAGTTTCCGAAAAATCTGCTATAGACATTGGTTTATTCACGATAACTTGAACCCAACATTTATTCCCGCTATGATCTTCGAACCATAGTTGAGGCATGACATCCGGTGCATCCGTAAACGAAAGAACTTTATATCCCTTCTTTCGGAGATTATCCATGACGATCGCTATGCCCCAATGGAGCAATTCCCATCTGGACACACGTTTAAAAGAATCATCGGATATGTCCAGTGGAACAATCTTCTCACCGGTCTTGGTATGCCGCAAATTCCAGCCGCTTTCCATAGTTGTCATATCATCACCGAAAATACGGAACAGGCAGGGAATCATATCATTATTCTCACAAATTCTCACCTGCAAATCCTTTCTTTTCTCAGATACAAAAGCACCACGCCTTGTATTTTTATCGATGCCAAACTCAACCTGCACGGAGAACACATTGTTCTTGAATCTAAAATTCATAGAGTCAAATGTCGGGCTCGTAATCTGCGTTCGCAACCAACAAAATCCCGTATAAGGATTCGAAAGTTTTTGGTTGTATTGATTGAACAGTGCTTGGAGATGTCTACCGGCTATCGCCCAGCCTTGCAGGTACTTTGCACTCTCATCCGGACGGTCTATGAGATACCATTTCTTCTTTCTGTTCATTCTGCTCCCTCCTCGCTGTCCGCGTCCGACATCACATTTGCTTCATGCAGTAACAACATTCGCTCGTATCCATCATGCCACACCTCGCTTCATCGGAAAGCGACGGCGCAGTCGCTCTATTCCCCGCAGAATCGCCAGATCCCGCTCCATGCTGCCCGATGCGATTGCACGCTGCAGACGCTCCGCCACCAGCGCCGCTTCGTCATCACCGCGCTCTGCCGCCCACGAGAGCCAGTAGCGCGCACGCTCTACATCGCAGGGTATCGGCCGTCCGCGCTGATAGAGCAGCCCCAGAACGCGCGCCGCTTCAACCGAGCCGCTGAGAGCTGCCCGATAGAGCCGTTCGCCACGCGGAAAGACGTACATGAGATACTCCATTTCACCCCTGAACCGCATCCATGGCGGTGCTGCGACAGCGCAGCGCACAGATCGCGCCAGATATTCGCCGAGCAGGCAATAATACCCCTCCTCGATCTCCTCCTCTGGCAGCGTTTCCAGCTCTTCCAGTGCCACCTCTTCCATCGCACGCCGGTAGGGAAGCGGCGTCATGACAATGTCTTCCATGAAATTCGTCGCTTCCTCATCTCCGTCCAACACGTCCAGATGGTCAACGTCGACAGAGAGTCCCACATACCGCGCCCAGGCGCGGCAAATCGCCAGAACTCTTCCTCTCAGACGCTGATTATATTTCCCCAACGCCTGCACGATGCAGCCACTCTGCCCCACCTCGATGCATGCCAGATATCGCTCACCTTGACGTACAGCAATGGTGATGGATTCCTTCTCTATCACATAATCGCGATAGCTCGCAAGGCAATTATGCAAAGCAATGCCGATGGGCGCGAGCTCATCCGTATGGTGGATGAGACGGAAATCATAGCCATTGACACAACATTCATAGCGCAGGATCTCCGGCCTGTAGAGAATCCTCTGCGGCTCATCTCCCGATAGGATCGCCTCGACTTCCCAAGAAATCGCGTCACGCACATACTTCGTCATCCCCTCAGAGAGCAGGAGCTGCTTGACCGCCTCACTCAGCTGTGCGCCGTATCGCTGAAAGTTCAAAAGGATCTCTCCGTGCCGTTGCGTTACTCCTCCCCACACATAATATCGCGAAAGGAATTCGGCAAGCGCCTTCTCCCCCTTTTGCCCGCACAGCCAACGCGCGTGACGTTCCAGCGCGTGCCACAAGCAGCGCTCCTCTTCCTCGCGCCGCTCCACACGCTGCGTCTTTGGATCGAAATAAAATTCATCGATCGACATGCCGGCAAATTCGTACTCCAGCTCCAAAAACGGCTGCATGAGCGAGACATCTTGCAAACCCAGTTGACGCAGCAGCATGTACCAAATGACGGCATAGGGATTGTAAGTATAGGCTCTTCGCACGCTCTTCGGCGGCCGTATTCCAAGGCAGTTGCAAAGAATCGGGTAGGGATTCGTCTCTTCATAAGGAAACATTTCGTCAAAATCTTCCACAGCCTCCGCCAGGAAGCCTTTGAGGTAGACGATATGGATGTCGAACGGGCGCTCTATGTATGCCGTAAGCATCTTTGCGCCTGTCATATTGCTGAGGATGCTCGGACGAATGCCATAGCGGCGATAGACGCCTTCCTCCAGAGCTTCGAGCACCAAGCCGACGATTTCCAACGGAATGCGGACAGCCGTGCACGTTGTCCACGGCTGCCATTTCCCGTCGACGAGAAGCCGTGTGAACTCCCAACGTCGCCGTGCGACCCATGCGGAAAGGGAAAAATTATGCCAGCGCAGGAGCACCCCGTCGCACTCGTAATGAATCTCCGCCACATCCGCCGCAACATTCAAAGGCCCATCCGGCGTGCGCTGGAACAGGCGCCAGCGGAACGGAATATAGAGCGTTTCCGGCTGCCCCGGCGACAAGTCAAAATCCTCATGTCTGGACAGGCCGCAGATCTCGCAGCCACATACGGAGCGAACGCCATTCGGCAAGCGTTGCTCCACCTCCTCCAACCGTCGATGCTGCAAACAAAACACATAGTCTTTGTCGTCATCGATCTCCTCCAGCCCTTCAAAAGAGAGCGTCAGCACACAGGGCAGCTCCTCAATTGGCGCATGGATCTCAAGCGCCTCTGTGCAGGGCAGCCACTCGTATGAATCCTCATCGTACCGAAACGCCATATCCAACATCCCACACACCGCCTTCCTCGCATCCATGCCTACGAGTCAAGTCTATCATGCAGACGGTTCTTCGCGGTCGCTCTCAGAGAGACAATTCCATCAGCGCACGGCGCTGTCACCGAGCACCGGCAAACCATAGTAATCAAGCACATCATTGATCAGGAAAAGATCATACTCCCCCCGCTCGATGAAATACTGCACGATCACATCTTCCTTCTTCGTCTCGGATAGCGCGTAGCCGGCGCGGCGCAGGAGATCCTCCGCCTCCTTCATATCCAGCTCGAGCGCCATGACGAGCGCCAAGATATGCCGCTTGCTCGGCGTATAACGCGCATCCCGCCGGAGCTTGGAAAACAGGCGCCGATCGAGCTGCGCTTTCTTGTAGACTTCGACCTCATCCCTGCCCTTTTCACGAATCAGTTTCATGAGCCGCTGTGCGAACGAATCCTCGAAACGTGCGAGAATCTTATCCAGCTTTTTGCGCAGCTGTCCGAGACGTCCTGAGCCCGGCGCACTATAAGAAAACTTCCAGCCCGCCTTACGCAATCCATCTAAATCAAAAAAATGCGTTTTAAGATACTGCTCGATCTCCTCTATGATTTTTGGATCCATATCATCCTCCGCAGGAAAAATCCCTGTCGCCGTTCGCGCTTTCATGCAAAGTATGGCGCATAAGGAAACAGTTATTTCTTTGCCGCTTTGATGAACGCAGCGACGGAAATACACAAAGCAACAACGGAAATAACGATGGCTGCTTCTTGCACGTTTTCTTACCCTTTCTTATTGCAGTAAAGGAACCACTGATAAATTCAGCCACCCATCTTCACGCATCTGCACTGTCCTCTCGTCGTCGACAAATCCTCGACGCAGCACCGCTACGCCTCCAGTATATCTCCTCGATAGATACAGCGCATCTGCGCAAATCTGGGCGACTTCATTTTATCAGCGTTTCCTAAAGTCGATTCTCCTATTATCAGCGTTTCCTTTACTTTCTTCAATGGATGATGTCGCCATCATTCCATGCGCATAATTCGTGAAAAGGATACTTTTATCCTGCCTCCCGCCGCTTTAGTCGCATAAAAACTCAAACTTCGCACATTAAAAACGTTCCACAGACCTTGAAAACACTGACTTTATACCAATGAAAATACCCCTTTATGCACATTTTCGTAGTTTTTGCGACAACAGTAGAGAGCAGCGTATGGCTGGCGGTCAGAAGCGTATTGCCATCCGACCAGCAGAGCGTGAGCATGCGGAAGCGGAAGCCATAGGAGAACCCCTTCTTGGCATGGCCGTAGAGGCGGGCGAGAAGCTCCACCCTTTTGGAGCGGGCGCGATGGTAGATAGAATCGTCAAGGATGAGCACGTTGATGCGATCCGCCTGAGTCAGGGGAGCGAGCGTGTCATGGATGATGGCGGCGGCAAGCTCTGTCGTGAACCTGCGCCAGTGGATCCGGCAAGAGTTCATGAAGCGGTAAAACGTATCCTTGCCGAAAGGCATGGCGGCGCTTTGGAGATGCATTTGCGTGTAAACGGAACGCTGCTGGAACACCATGCGGAACGCCAGCAGGAAGATGCTGAGGACAGGGACGCCGCGAAGCTTGTACGCATTTGCCGCACGGAGGATGCGACTGACTTGATAGCGACGGAAAAAGACCTGCATTTCCTTAGAAAGCAGTTCCTCGTCTTGGTGGTTTTGTGTTATACTGTTCATAGCATGAACCTCCATTGGATGTTTTTGGTTGACACTTAAAATTATACCAAATGGATGTTGCTCATGCTATTTTATTTGCCAAGACGATAGATATGTCAAGGGTTACAGCAGATTATTCATCTGCGAAGTTTGAGTAAAGAACACAACAAGAAAGAAGGTTTTTCTCCGATGTCATCCTAGCTGCTCTACGCACTCCTCTCCGCACTTTCTGCTGCCTTTGTTTCCACCTTCGGCAAGATGGGACTCGAAGGCTCGACAGCAGCCCCGTCACCGCCATGCGCGGCGTCATCATGGCAATCTTCCTCGTCACGGTCATGATCGTGCAGGGACACGCCTCTCATCTGCCCGAGGTGTTCGCCGATCGCCGCGCTCTGGCATGCGTTGCCCTGAGCGGCATTGCCGGCGCCACGTCCTGGCTCTTCTACTTCATGGCCTTGAAGACCGGCGACGTTTCACGCATCGCCCCCATCGACAAGTTCAGCGTCGTCTTCGCCGTCCTTCTCGCCA
This sequence comes from Selenomonas sputigena ATCC 35185, assembly GCF_000208405.1. Lineage (NCBI taxonomy): Bacteria > Bacillati > Bacillota > Negativicutes > Selenomonadales > Selenomonadaceae > Selenomonas > Selenomonas sputigena. The sequence continues at coordinate 1,955,250 of NC_015437.1, forward strand.
TCCTTATCTTCGAGGAAGAAGTCACTCTCTCGCACGGCATCGGCATCTTCCTCATCGCGATCGACAGCCTGATGATCGCGATATTGTAAGACAGCGCTGATAAAAGAGCCGCCCCCCGACCGAAACAGCGGCTGAGGGCGGCTCTTTTCCTATTTTCATATTCGTGCGCATGTCAGCCCATTTGCCCCTGCAGCAGGAAATCCGCTACATGCATGCTCCTGATCCCCTCGTAATTCCCGCCAACAAATGCATCAGCGCGCAGGACATACTTCGGGTAGTTGTCGCGGATTTCCAACAGGCGCTCATATTCTCTGCGCTCCGTCTTTTCCGAGCGGATTTCCTGCGTGACCTGCACATAGATTTTCTCGCCTTGCCGTTCCCCGACAAAATCCACCTCACCGTCCGCAGTCTTGCCGATACAGACCGCATAACCGCGGCGGCAAAGCTCAAGATAGACGACGTTTTCGAGGCTAGCCGCCACACTGTCCGGCGTATAGCCAAGCACACTGTAACGAAGCGCCGTATCTGCCGGATAAAACTTTTCCTGCGTCTTCAGTATTTCCTTGCCTGCGAGATCATAGCGCGCACATCGATGCAGGAGATATGCCTTTTCCAACTGGCTCAGATATCTGTATACCGTTTCATTGTCGAGTTTGCGCTGTTCCGCTTTCAAGTAAGCGGAAATCGACTTTGCCGAGAAGGTATTCCCTACATTGGAAAACGTATAGCGAACGACGCGCTCCAACAGATCGATCTTGCGGATATTGCTGCGCCGTACGATGTCGGAAAAGATCGTGGAATTATAGATATCGCGCACGATCGTATAAATCTCATCGGCTGTATACTCGCGCAGATGCGTGGCGGGAAAACCGCCAAGACGGATATACGCCGCCAGCTCCGTGCGAACATCGAGAAGCTCTGCATAGCGCTTCTTGAATGTCAGATATTCGGCAAAGGAAAGCGTAAAGATGCGAAAAGAAACATAGCGCCCCGTCAGATATGTGGCGATTTCCGAAGACATCATGCGGGAATTGGAGCCTGTCACATAGATATCGACATCGCCTTCTGCAGCAAGGGAATTGACGACGCGCTCCCAGCCTTCGATCTCCTGAACTTCATCAAAGAAGAAGTATGTCTTGCCGACGGAACGAAGCCGGGCTTTCGCGGCGGCGAACATCTCCCGCGCCGTCATCATTTCGTACTCCATCGAATCAAAACGCATGCTGACGATGTTCTCTGACGGAACACCGCGCTCCTGCAATTTCTCCATGAGCATATTCAGTATCGTAGACTTGCCCGAGCGGCGAATCCCCGTGAGCACTTTTACAAAAGGCGTGTCCGCATACGCCATGATTTTATCTACATACAGCGGCCGTGGAATCATCGCTGTCACCCCCTTCAAGAATATTACCGCAAAACTTATGAAAAAGCAAAAGTTTTAGGATTATAACCGCAAAACTTACGAAGTTAGATAAACTTGCGAACATATCCGGAAACGAAGCCGCCCCCGACCGAGACATCGGCTGAGGGCGGCTTTTTCATACTTCAAAACAGCGATTCCATGTGTGCCTCATCGTCCGCGACTTCGATCCTTGCGAAGGAAAGCGCGGTGTCGGGGGCTTTTCCGGCGAGCTGTTGGCTCTTCAGGTATTGAACGCGGTTCAGTCTAGATTCTACGAGGTTGAGGATGTAGATATTGTCGAAGCGGTTGTAGATGGACTCACCGCCGAGACCCGTGAGGCAAATGAGCTGCGTGTTGTTCTTCTTCGCCACTTCCATCAGCGGCTTCAGGAGATGTGAGGCGTTCGTCTGCGCGAAGGGATTGTCCATGAGGAGAACCTTGCCTTCGTTGCGCTCGGCGAAGATGTCGGTTTCGTCGCGCCGCATGTAGTGGAGCAGGCTCGCGAGGATGACGAAGGCAGACAGGAAGCCTTCGCCGCCCGAGTTGCTTGCGACCTCGTTCCATGTGATGCGGCGCTCGCGCTGCGCTTCGATCTTGAAAAGTTCGATGTGGATGTTGGCAATGCCGATGACGTCATCGTAAAGCTCCCGCGTCGTCAGTCGCTTGCCGATGAAATCGTGCAGGGTGTCCTCCTTTTCGAGCAGATCGATGCCGCGCCGCGTGAGCGCCTCGACCTTCTCCTCGATGCGCGTGCGGTAGGCGCTTTCGTTCTCGCTCCACAGGGGCAGCTCGATGCGCAGCATTTTGATGGCGCGGCCGCGCACGCGGATGCTCGAATTGCTGTCGATCTTGCCCATCTGCGCGTGAACCTCGCGCACATACTCCTGCAGGAGGGCGACGATCTGCTGCTTTTCGTCCTCCACTATGGCGATGTCGACGAGCAGCTTCGCCATGAGGTCGCGATACGACTGGCGTATGACGGCGAGCTGGCGCAGCACCTTCTCCGCCTCCTCGACGCATGCGAGCAAAGTTTCGAGCGGCTTCTTGAAGAAGTCCTCCTGAAACGTCTCAATGCGCGCCGCGCTGTTGAGCGCCTGCGTCAGCTTCTCGCGCGAGCGTGTCCTCTCCTCGCAGCCCTTTCGATAACTTTGCTGCAGGCGTCCCGTGAAACTGCGCAGGAATGCCGCGTCGGCATGGGCGAAGTCTTCCTCGAAGGCGACTTCCGCCTGCGGCTCCTCCGCCTCGTACTCCGCCAGACTCGTCAGGATGCTTTCGTAGCAGCGCTGCCGCTCCTGCCATGCCGCCAGAGTCTTCTCATGGCGGCGCTTTTGCTGCAGCAGCTCCTCCTTTCGCGCCTCGTGGTCGAGGACGGGGATCGCCTCGCGCTCCAGCGGCTCTTCCTTGCCGCAGGCGCGCTTCATCTCGCGCCTGTTCTGCTCGATGCGCTGCTCCGCGAGGGCGATTTCCTTGTCGGCGGCGTTCTTCTCGCGCTCCTCGTCGCGCCGCTTCTTTTCGCACGCTGCCTCCTCGCGCTCCGCCTGCTCCTCCTCCGCCTCGCTGTAGAGGACGCCGCGCCATGCCTCGGGCTCCATCTCATACTTGCGTGCCAGACGCTGCAACTCCTTCTGCGCCTGACGCACGCGCTCCGCCGCGAGCTTCTGCTGCGCTTCGAGCGCCTGCTCGCGCGCGGAGACCTTTTCCGTGATCGCCTGATAGCGTGCCAGCAATGCGGTGAAGTCGTCCACCGGCGTCTTGAGGGCGGCAGGCTTCGCCGCCTCTTCGTAATGGGCAAAGGCAAGCTGCGCACGCTGCAGCTCTTCCAGACGGCGCAGAACCTCCTCGCGCCCGCGCTCCTCCGTGCGAACGGCGAGCGCCAGCTGCGCCAGCGAGGCGCGCACCGCCTCCTTCTTCTTTTCCAGCGCCGCCAGCCGCGCGCGGCAGTCTGCCAGCCGCGCCTTTTCTTCCAGATATCTGCCGTAGGCGTCCGTCAGCTCGCCGAACTCCCTCTGCTGCTGCTCGCGCCGCGCCGCTTCCCTCTCCAGCGCGCGCAGCTCTTCCGCCAACGTCTTTTCCTCCTGCCGCAGCGCCTGCAAGTCCGCCTTCGCCTGCACGAGGGCGGCGGCGAGCGCCGCGCATACTTCTTCTAGCTCCTCGATCTCCTTCTCTGCCGCACGGTAGAGCGGCTCCTTCACCGCCTGCTCACGCAATTTGTCGCGCAGCTTCACATAGTTCTCGTGTTCCTTGCGCCGCTCTTGCAGCTCCTTTTGCAGGCGCGCCGCTGCCGCTTCCTTCTCTTCGAGCAGGCAGCGCAGCTTTTCTTCGTTCAGGAGGTTCTTGTTGAACAGCATGTAGAAGTGGACGTTGCCGACAGGCTGTGCACTGCGCTCTTCGCCGCGCTCCAGACTCTCGCGCGTCACGAGCGGCACGGGCGCGGCGGTGAAGACCGTCGGCGGCTCCGCTTGAAGTCGCTGCAGCTGCGCTTCCGACAGGATGAGCGCGTACGGCAGGAAGGGATTCTTCTCGCAGAGCGAGAGGTTTTCCTCCTCCGAAAGCCCGTTGCGCTTCAGCCACTCCATGCCGTAGACGAGGGGAATGCCGAGATTCTCGAACATCTTCCGCAAGCCCGGCGGCAGGCTGATGTTGCGCCCCGTGCGGAGATTTTCCAGCTCATCCCTGCACTTCTTCTCCTCCACCGTCAGCTTCTGCAGGATCTCCGCCATCTCCTTCAGCTTGCCTGCGGCAGCTGCGAGGAGCCCTTCCCCATCGAAGAGCGCCGCGTCCGTCTCGCTTCGGTCGAGGTACTTGAGCGCCCGCCTGCGGTAGGCAAGCTCCTCATCGTAGCCCTGCAGGATCTGCCGCGCTCGCACGAGCGCCGCCTGCTTCTCCGCCTCCTCCTGCCGCTGCATCTCTGCGGCGCGCTCCGTGCGCACGATCTCCGTGCCGACCTCCGCCTGACGCGCCTTCTTGCTGCGCTCCTTCGCCGCCGCTGCGGCAGCGGCGTCGTCGAGCGCCGCCGCCAGCGCCTGCAGCTTCCCCGACTCGTACTCGCCGACGATGTTGCGCACGAGAGGCGCCTGCCAGCGCTCGGCATAGCGATCCTCGACGCGGTCGTAGGCCGCCGTCGCCGCCTCCAAGGCGCCCTCCTGCTGCGCGCACTCGACGCGCTCCTGCTCCATCGCCTCCGCCTCTTGCCGCGCCGCCGCCTCGCGCGCCGAAAGCTCGTCCAGACGCTTCTCCGTGCTCCTTGCGCGCTGCTCCTCGGCTCCGATCTGCCGCTCGTAGTGCAGGCGCAGCCGATAGCCGAGGTAGTCGCGCTCCGGCCCCAGCTCGCGCTCCTCATGGCGGCAGACATCCAGGAGCTGCACGATCTTTTCCAGCTCCGCCTGCTCTTTCGAGAGTCCTTCCTGCTGCCGGGCAAGCTGCAGCAGCTGCCGCCGCTTCTGCCAGGCGGCGCGCTCTTCCTCGCACGCCGCCATGCGCTCCTGCGCCGCTCGCAGGCGCTGCCGCAAAGCCTCGCACGCAGCGGCTTCCTCGTAGTGCCGCGCCGAATAGCGCTGGTACTCGACCTCGCGGATCGCTCCTTCGAGCGCGTCGAGCGCCTCCGCCTCGCTGCAACTCTCATCCGCCGCCCGCCCGTCGAGGCGGGCGATCTCTTTCATGTAGCAGACGAGTCGGTCGCGCATGGCTGCGGCCGCCGCCGAGCTGCGCCCGTACGCCTCGGCACGCTCCTCGATCTTCAGCGTTTCCTCCTCGAAGTGCTGGATCTTTGCCTTGCGCTCGATCTTCGAGCGGTTGCCCTGATAGAGGCGCACATACTTCTCCAGTATGCTGCGGAACTCACCCATGCGGTTCTGCTCTTTGTTCAGCTTGCTCTCGATGGCATCGAGGAACCACTTCTCGACGAGCCCTTTCTCATCCTTGCAGTCAGAGAAAAGCTTCGACAGCCCCGACTCCTCCTCGTTGACCTTGCGGATGATGTTCTGCCATTCGCGATAGTCAATGCCGTATTCCATGAGCTTCGTGAAGTATTGCTTCGCCTGCGCGGCGCTGTTCATATCGTAGCTCAGAAACTTCTTCTGCGGCTGCCTGCGCAGCGTCTCGAAGAGCTGCCGGCACGCGGCATAGCTCTTGAGTCGCACCTCCGTGCGCGTCTTCTCGACGACGGGCAGATGATGTATGTCCTCCGTGCACGGCGCCCTGTACTCGCTGAGGAAGTTGACGATCTCAAGCGCCTCGCCCGCGTCGACATCCTGGCTGCGGCGCACCATCATGCCCGTCAGCAGGCAGCCGCCGCCCTGCTCCAGCTGCCATTCGACGAGGATGAAGGACGGCTGCGGCGTGCGGAAATAGCCGGCGAACGGCCTGTCCTTCACATTGCGGAAGCGCTTCTGCACGAAGGGCGCGCAGAGCATCTGCACGAGGACGGACTTGCCGCCGCCGTTCTGCAAGGAGATCAGCGTGCTCTCGCCGTTGAAGTGCATCGTTTCGTCGCTGATGCGGATCGCGTCATGGTTGTAATTGATATTGATCAGCCGCACCGCGCGGATCTTGCTCATCGGCTTCCACCCCCAGCACCTTGAGAACGCGCGAATGATTGTTCTCGTTCAATAAATTCCATGCCATGAAACGATCGAGCTTGCGCCGCGTCTTGATCATCTCATCCTGCTCCACATACTCGATGAGCCCCTGTGCCTGCAAAAAGCGCAGGATGCGGTAGAGGAAGCCCTCCTTTGTCGTGCGCTGGCGCGTGCCGCGGTCGTCGGAGCGCAGCGATTCGTAGGCTTCGAGCATATCCTGATAGGCGAGCCCCTGCGCCTCCTGCTCCTCCGCCGCAAGCTCCGCGCCCTCCCGGAGGCGTTCCGAGATGGAATTTTGCAGCTCGCCGACGCGGATGTAGTCGCGCGTCTTGCTGCTCGCGCCCTGCCCGTCATAAAATTCGAGCAGCAGCACGAGGATGGCAAACTGGGCGAGATAGTAGTCCTTGTCCGTCGCGTTGCTGCGGCAAAGCTCCTTCTTCAGATGCGCGCGCGTGTAGCCGAGGAAGTCATTGTCCGGCTCGGGAATCAGGTAAACAGCGTCGCCGTAGCGCTTCACGCGGCTCGCCGCGATCCGTCCCTGCGCCTTGACCATCTCCTGCACGGGCTCGGACTCCGTATAGGCGCGGTAAAGCTCGCGCGCCTCCTCCTCGCGCAGCTCATGATGTTCGAGCAGGTAGTAGAATATCTCCTGACTGAGTCGCACCTCTTCTCTTTCATACGCCATCTTCGTTCCCCTCCTGCACGCGCAAGGCCACCTCCGAGCAGCGCACGACGCGCTCGCTGCCCGCACCGTCCGGCACGCCACGAAAAATCACGGGCGGCGCCTCGTAGAGCTTCTGCGCCTCGATGCGGCGGATCCTCCCCCAGGCGGGATGCTCGTCCAGGATGTCGAGCACCATCGCGCTCAGGCGAAAGTCCTTCGCCTCCTCGCGGATGTAGGCGGCGCGCTCCCGGCGCAATGCCTCGACGTCAAGCGATGCCGCCTTCAAGAGCTCGACCATGACCTCCTTGAAGATATGGACGTCGGGCAGGAGCGCCGCGCGCTTCGCCTCGTCTTCTGCCGCCGCCTCGGCGAGCGCCGAGAGGCGCACCTCGCCCCGCGCTGCCAGAGCACCGAGCAGGAAGGTGAGGCAGGCGGCGTACTTCGCGAGCTTCTCCTGCTGCAGGCGCGCCTGCTCCTCTCGCCACGCCGCCTCGTCGAAGTCCACGTCCTCCGTCGTCTCTTCGTCCTCTGCCGTCCGGCGGGCGCGCTGCTCCTCCGTGACCTTGCGCGGGTTGAAGATCTTCGCGGGCGCGCGGTTGAAGAGCGGCGCGAGGAAGATGTCGAGCCGGCCGAGCACAGCAGGATTCGCCAGCACCTTGTCGAAAAGCTCCGTGCGCAGGCTGAAGCGCCGCACGAGGGACATCTCCGCCATCTTTTCGAGCTCCGACGTATAGAGCGCCTTCAAATCGAAGTGGCTGCCAAGGATGCGCTGGTGCTCGTCGATGACGCGCCCCAGATAGCGCTCGATCTCGCGCAGGTTTCTGAGCTTCTCTGCCTCCTCGGGCAGAAGCGCCTGCACATCAACGCTGCCCGCCTCCATCTCGCGCACGCGTGACTGCACGAGTTCGCGGTAGTGGCGAAACTTCTCCTTCGTCTCGTCGATCGTCGCGAGGTCATCGCGCAGGAGCCGCTCGTAGTCGCCGACGCGGTAATCAAGCACGTTGCGGCGGATGCGCAGCATTGCCTCGCGAATCTTCTGCAGCTGGATCTGCATGAGGTTGAAGACGTTCTTGATGTCATCGAGCGCCTTGTCGTAGCTCTGCTTCTCCAAATGCATCTGGAAGATGAGTTCCTGAATCGTCAGCTTCAGATTGCTCTCGACCTCCAACGTGCCGAGCAGCAGATTGTAGCCGTCGTCCGTCAGATAATACGAGGTGCGCCGCACCTCGCGCTCGACGTAGACAATCCGGTTCGCCACATAGCTGATATGGATCGCCTCGAAGCCGCCCTGTTCGAAATCGCAGCCGGAAAAGTACATGGCGCGCCCCTCGTTCGACAGGACGATGTTGACGATGAAGTCGGCGAGGCGCTGACAGTCGTCGAACGACATCGCCTTGCGGAAATGCTCTGCGTTGACGGCATCGACGAAGACACTGATGTCGTCCATCGTGCAGGCCTCTTCCTTCAGCGACTGCTCCATGATGTAGAGCAGAACGGCGAAGATCATGTTGAGCTGCTCCGCCAGAGTCTCGAAGCCGCACTCGCGCCAAAGCGCCTTCTGGCTGCTGTTCGCGAAGAGCAGGGCGTAGAGCCCCACCGTCTTCATGCGCTTTGGGAAAGCCTTGAGAAAATCATACTGCATTGCGCCACCCCGCCTGAACCTGCACACATTTCGTGCTCAAAAATCTTCCAAGTGCAATATCTCCTGCGGGATGTAGCGCCCCCCCTCCAGGATCTGCTGCATGGCGAGGACGTCCGCCGCTGCGAAATGCGCGAAAAAGCCGCCCGTGATATGCCGGTTCTGCTTCTCCTTCGTCTGCGGCAGAGCGATGCCCGCCGCCTTTTCGAGCATGGCGCGGTACGCCGCCAAAAAAGGCCGCACTGTCCATGGCGCGGCGAGAGCCTCGGCGAGATTTTCGTAAATGCCGATGCCCTCGTAATCGAGATCGCCGAAGTAGAGGAGCTCGTTCGCCTCCTCCTTCATATACGGCTCCGCGCTGACAGAAAACTCGCGAAAGCTGCTCACGACGCGCTTGCCCGCACCGTAGATCAAGCTGCCGACCGCCTCGCCCAGAAGAGACGACGCCCCTGCCAGCAAGTGGCGCCGCATGCTGAAAAACGTGTCCTTGTTCTCGACGATGAGTATCTTCTGCGGCGTTTCCCTGTGCTGTGCGTAATAGGAAAAAGGCTCCGCCGTCCTGTAGCAGTTGAGCTGCGCCAGTTCGAAGCCGCAGTGCTTCAAGACGCTCCTGCCCGCGCCCTGCAGCAGGAACTTCTCCTCGCCCCAGATCTGGAAGCTGCGCTCGTTGCAGGAAATCTCCTGCCCGAGCTTTGCCGCGTGCAGCTGCAGGAAATCGTGCAGCGCGCGCACCGCCGCCCGCTCCTTCTCATAGACGGCGAGGTGGCGCAGGTAATAGTCGACCGAGAGGCGCGGCATCGTGCGGTAGAGAAGCTCCTCCCGATACGCCGCATAATCGGGCGCTTCCTCGCTGAGCCAATATTCGAGGTGCAGGGCCGGCCGCTTGCCGTTCGTGCCCGGGCTCTTCAGCGGCTTGATGCGCCCCTCTGCCAGAAGCCCCATGATGAAGCGGTACTGCTCCTCGTAAGGAGCCGCCGACCGTCCCTTGAGCAGCTGCTCCAAAGATACACGCTTCAAAAGACTCCGCCCCCTTTTTCTTGCTACAGCAAAAGCTTGGCGGTGGATGCAGGCATATCACCGGCACTGCCGAATCCGCTTTTGAAGATAATACCGCAATATTCCACAATAAGAACGCAGCCGCCCATCTTTACCTTCCTGGTAGAATTTCAGTCTTTTTTCCAGATAAGCTTTGGACGCAGATTTCGCCTTGTTCTCTTTATACAAGACTGCGCACAAACCATCCAATGCAGCTTTTCTTCCGGCTTGAAGTTCGGGGCAATTAAGATTCAATACATCGTCCAAATCTGCCTGCCACTCTTTATTCTTTATGTAGATTTTCCCATTTCCATCATAGAAAATATCTGCCATATGATGCTGGTTTTGCGGATCGATCTGAAGTATCGTATTTCCTTTTCTCGTATCACAAGTCTGTACCGTTTTCGGCTTTCCCGCATTGCCGCAGCAAACGGCCAATAAATTTTTATACGCAAGCTCATTATCGGCATCACGCGGTACATAATGTTCTATTTTTACATATTTATATGAGTCTTCCAGTGAAGTCATGCAGTAGGCACAGAGATATTTTTGCTCCTGCAACAACGCTGTTCGTAAAGTTGCCTTGACGGCAGAATCCATCCCATCAAAGCAAGCTCCGCTACTTTTGGCATACCGAATGAACTCACCCGGCGGCTCATTTTTCTTTATGTAGATCATGGGCCACCTCACAATCGTTCCATATCCAGCATGACCTGCATGCGAAGGATATCTTCATCCTGTGCTCCCAGAACTTTCTCTAAATCAGCCAACAATTCTTCTGCCCTTGAAAACTCTCCCTTTTCCAGGACCTCATAAAACAGGGCTTTCTTTTCCACGACTTCCTTCGGACGCACCTCAGTGTGCATGACATCGCGCAAAATGACAGTAACATCGCGACCATAGATATATTTTTCCGATGAAACGACCTTTCCATGTGAAAAAATCATGATATGCTCGTTTTCCGCATTGGCAAGTACAGCGGGTGCATGTGTCGTGACGATGAATTGAATTTTCGGGAATGATTTCCGCAGAGCCGTCAGGATTTTCCTTTGCCACGATGGATGCAGGTGCATATCGATTTCATCAATAAGGACAATCCCCGGTGTTTCCGCTATCGCTTCCCCACCCAACTGCGGATTCAATGTCACCATGCGATAGGCAATATCCGCAGTCATGGACAGCATAGCCTTGATTCCATCGCTAAAATACCGAAGCGGCAGGGATACGTTCGTCCCGGCTTTATCCGTTACACGAATCTCAATCTCCAACTCGTTGAAGTCGTAGGACACCTGCACCACCTCAGCAGTATCATCCATTTCAGCATACAGCTTCTCCATTGTACGCTTCACTGCCTGAAATATCGGAAGAGATACTCCTTTTTGCACCTCCATGAGTGCCGTCCTCTGAAACCATTGCAGCATCAGCTTTTCATTCGTCGCTGCATCCAGCGCATCAACATAGCCATGCAGGCGCGAAGGCACGCCTCGCATCACGGCATCTTTTTTTGTCCGTTTTGGCAGCCATAGACGTCCCGTCCCATAGTAGGCAAGAAACGGCAACGTCACCGGGAGATTCTTTTTGACTCTTTGGCAAAGAGCATCTGCATGGTTCATTATAGGACGCGCTTCTCCCACAGTCGTACGCCCACGTTCGGAGTTCAACGCCCGAGTCCATGCTATGCATTCCTGGTTTTCCGTCTCTGCTTGTGCTGAAATGCGCACAGGATATTGCGCTTCTCTGTTAAAGCCTCCTTTTTCATAGGTGTATGTCAAGAATCTTACATCAGTTTTATGGAAATTTGCTGCCTGAATGCCGCAGCCGGCGAGAAAACTTGCCATCGCAATAGCAACGGCGTCCAAAATCGATGATTTCCCTGCCCCATTCCCGCCAATGAGCACTGTATAATCTTTCGGAAAGTCTATCGTCAACTGCTCAAAGCAGCGAAAGTTTTCCAGCTGGAGTCTTTTGATATACACCGTTGCCCACCTCGCTCATTTCAACTGAACCGCATCACAATCTTCCATATACATCATCGACTGTTTCCGTATTTCGCCAAATATGCAGCCACGTCCTCCTAACCTGCAAGAATTTTTGCAGGAACCAGCCTTGGCGAGAATATTTCTTGCATCCTCACGCTTCCTTCGCCACAGGCTCCTTTTGCCCCAGCGAGATGACGAAGCCGAGGACGGCGCCGAGGGCGGCGGGGCAGACCCAGCCCATCATGACGCCGTAGAACGGGACGTACGCCGTGAGCATTTCGTAGAGAGCCGCCGAGCCGAAGCCTGCGGCATGAAGTGCGTCCGTCAGCGAAAAAACGAGCGTGAAAAGAATCGCGCCCTGGTAGATGCTCTTTCGCCAGCCGATGAAGCGATCGAAGAGAGAGAGCATGACGAAGACGATGACGAGCGGATAGATCGCCACGAGGAAGGGCACGGCGAGCGCGATGATCTGCGTGAGGCCGATGTTCGACGCGCCGAAGCTGAAGAGGATGGAAAAGAGCAGCAGGCGCTCGTAGGAAATCTTCTTCTTGAAGAGCTTGTGGAAGAACATCGCTGCGCTCGACGTGATGCCGCAGCACGTCGTGATGCACGCGAGGATGATGATGAGCGCGAGGAGCACGTTGCCCGCCGCGCCGAAGAAGATGCGCACGGCTTCGGCGAGCAGCTGTCCGCCGTTCTCCGAATGTCCGAGAACCGTCACGCTCGTCGCTCCGAGATAGGCCAGGGAGCCGTAAACGCAGGCCATGAGGAATACGGTGATGAAGCCGGCTGCGAGGCATGCCTTGCCGATGGTGCGCGTGTCGGTCACGCCGCGATAGCGCACGGCATTGACGACGAGCGCGCCGATGGCGATGGTCGCGAGGAGATCCATCGTCTGATAGCCGTCCTGGAATCCCTGCGCATAGGGCGATTCCAGGTAAACGCCCGTCGGAGCGAGCACCTCCCCCATCGGCGACCAGAAGGTACGCAAAAAGAGGATCACAAGAACGACGAGCAGCGCGGGCGTAAGCATCTTGCCCACACGGTCGATGAGCTTGTTCGGATTGAGCGACAAATAGTACGATGCGCCAAAGAAAAGCGCCGTGTAGATGACTTGTGGGAGCGTGACATCGCCCGCACCGATGAAGGGACGAATGCCGATCTCAAACGAGACGGCGCCCGTCCTCGGCATGGCGAACAACGGCCCTATGATAAGATAAAGGATGACGAGAAGCGCCGTCGCAAACCAGGGAAACGTGCGCCTCTTCAGAAGCTGCACATATTCGCCGCCCGCGAGAGCGATCGCCATGATGCCAAGGAGCGGCAGACCGACGCCCGTCGTCATGAAGCCGAGCATGGCAGGCAGCGTGTTCGTCCCCGCCGCCTGTCCCAAGGCGGGCGGAAAGATGAGGTTTCCCGCCCCGAAAAAGACGGAGAACATCATGAAGCCCAGAGTCAAAAGATCCTTCTTCTTCAATCGATTCATTTCACATTCCTCTCAAAATTCTCTTCCAACAGCGGCTTCAGGAACTTGCCCGTATACGACGCCTTGACCTTCACGATGTCCTCGGGACGGCCTTCGGCAACGATCGTGCCGCCGCCCGAACCGCCCTCAGGTCCGAGGTCGATGATGTGGTCGGCCGTCTTGATGACGTCGAGGTTGTGCTCGATGACGACGACCGTGTCACCGCCGTCGACGAGGCGGTGCAGGATGCCGAGGAGCTTCGCGATGTCGGCGGTGTGAAGTCCCGTCGTCGGCTCGTCGAGGATGTAGAGCGTGCGCCCCGTCGAGCGGCGCGCCAGTTCCGTCGCGAGCTTCACGCGTTGCGCCTCGCCGCCCGAGAGCGTCGTCGCACTCTGCCCAAGCTTGATGTAACCGAGCCCGACGTCCTGAATGACCTTGAGCTTCGTCTCGATGCGCGGGATATTCTTGAAGAACTCCACAGCTTCGTCAACCGTCATGGCGAGCACGTCGGCGATCGTCTTTCCCTTGTAGCGCACCTCAAGCGTCTCACGATTGTATCGCGCTCCCTTGCAGACCTCGCATGGCACATAGACATCGGGCAAGAAGTGCATCTCGATCTTGATGATGCCGTCGCCGCGGCATGCCTCGCAGCGGCCGCCCTTGACATTGAAGCTGAAGCGCCCGGGCTTGTAGCCGCGCATCTTCGCCTCCGTCGTCTGACTGAAGAGCTGCCGGATGGCATCGAATACGCCCGTATACGTCGCAGGATTCGAGCGCGGCGTGCGCCCGATCGGCTGCTGGTCGATGTCGATGATCTTGTCGACGTGCTCAAGTCCCAGAATTTTCTTGTGCTTGCCGGGCTTCCCCTTCACATGGTAGAGCCTTGAGGCGACGCCCTTGTAGAGGATCTCGTTGACGAGCGTCGACTTGCCTGAGCCGGAAACGCCCGTGACGAGGATCAGTTCCCCGAGCGGGAACTTCACGCGCAGGTTCTTGAGATTGTTCGCCGCCGCGCCGACGATCTCGATGAAATTGCCCGTGCCCGTCCGGCGGCGGCTCGGCACGGGGATGAACTTCTTCCGCGCGAGATACTGTCCCGTGACGGACTCGGCGACCTTCTTGATCTCTTCTGCCGTACCCTCGGCGACGACACGCCCGCCATGCGCTCCTGCGCCGGGGCCGATGTCGATGATATGGTCGGCGGCATACATCGTATCCTCGTCATGCTCGACGACGATGAGCGTGTTGCCGAGATCGCGGAGATGCTGCAGCGCCGCCAAGAGGCGGTTGTTGTCGCGCTGATGAAGTCCGATGCTCGGCTCATCGAGGATGTAGAGCACGCCCATGAGTCCCGAACCGATCTGAGTCGCAAGCCGTATGCGCTGCGCCTCGCCGCCCGAGAGCGTCCCCGCCGCACGCGATAGCGTCAGATAATCAAGCCCGACGTTCAAGAGAAAGCCGAGGCGCGCATGGATCTCTTTCAAGATCTGCGCGGCGATCTTCGCCTCGCGCTCCGAGAGCGAAAGCCCAGAGAAGAATTCATCGCACTCTCGAATCGTCAGCGCCGTGACCTCAGCGATGTTCTTGCCGCCGACCTTGACGGAAAGCACCTCGGGGCGAAGACGCGCTCCATGGCACGCAGGACAAGGCGTGATCGTCATGTAGTTCTCGTAGTCCTCGCGCATCGCGTCCGTGTCCGTCTCGCGGTAGCGCCGCGTAAGCATCGGCATGACGCCCTCGAAGGCCGAATGATGCAGCTTGTACTCGCCAAACATGTTCTCGTAGCCAAATTCGAACTTCTCCTCGCCCGTGCCGTGGAGAAGAAGCTCCTGCACCTTCTTGTTCAAGTCACGAAACGGCGTGTCGACCGTATAGCCGTAATGCTTGAGAACGGCCTCCATCTGGCAGTTCGCATAAGTGTTGAGGTTCTTGGAAAGCGGCGCGAATACTCCCTCGGCAAGCGACAGCGAATCGTCGGGTACGACGAGCTCCATGTCAAACTCCATGTTGCTGCCGAGGCCGCTGCACGTCGGACATGCGCCGTAAGGGCTGTTGAACGAGAACATGCGCGGCGTGATCTCAGGCAGGCTGATGCCGCAGTCGACGCACGCGAAGTTTTCGCTGAACATCAAAAGCTCGCCGTCGACGATCTGCACGTAGACGACGCCCTCTCCCATCTTCAAAGCCGTCTCCAAGGAATCGGCCAGACGCTGCTCCATGCCCTCGCGAACGACGAGGCGGTCGACGACGACTTCGATCGTATGCTTCTTCGCCTTGTCGAGGTGAATCTCTTCGCCGAGGTCGACGACCTCGCCGTCGATGCGCACGCGCACATAGCCTTCGCGGCGGATGTGGTCGAGAATCTTCTTGTGCTCGCCCTTCTTGCCGCGAACGATCTGCGCCATGATCAGGAGCTTCGTGCGCTCGGGCAGAGCCTCAAGCTTGTCCATCATCTGATCGACCGTCTGCTGCGCGATGGGCTTGCCGCACTTCGGACAATGCGGGCGGCCGGCGCGCGCGAACATCAATCGCATGTAGTCGTAAATCTCCGTCACCGTGCCGACGGTCGAGCGCGGGTTGCGGCTCGTCGTCTTCTGGTCGATGGAAATCGCCGGTGAAAGTCCCTCGATATTGTCAACATCGGGCTTGTCCATCTGACCAAGGAACTGCCTTGCATAGGACGACAGCGACTCCACATAGCGCCTCTGTCCCTCGGCATAAATCGTATCAAAAGCAAGCGAGGACTTGCCCGATCCCGAAAGCCCCGTGACGACGACGAGTTTGTCGCGCGGGATCTCCACGTCGATATTCTTCAAATTATGGGCGCGCGCGCCCTGTATGCGAATCACATTCTCCATAAAGTATTTTCCTCCGTTCACCCATTATATAGAAAATAACATCTTTTGTCACCAATATTTCCTGACTTATATGCATCAAGAGGTTCTCTCCCCATGGGTGCAGAAGAAAAAAACAGGCTGCCCCTAGCCGATCTTCCAGCCAAGGGCAGCCTGTTTTTTTGCTGCCTTCACTCTTCCAGCAAGGCCTGATACACATCTCGACGGCTCAAGTTCAGCCGTTTCGCCGCTTCGCGCATGGCTTCCTTCTTCGACATGCCTTCTTGCATAAAGCGCGCGACGAGGTCCTGCGGCGTCTCCTGCAGTGCGGCCTCCTGTACCTCGCCATCTGCCGCCCCCGCGACAACGAGGACAAACTCGCCGCGCGGTTCTTCCGCGCTGTAGTGCGCGAGCAAGTCGGCGAGCGTGCCGCGCCGGAACTCCTCGTAGCGCTTCGTAAGCTCACGCGCAGCTGCCGCAGGCCGCGCTCCGCCGAAAGCAGAAGCGAGCGCCTTGAGCGTATCCCTCAGATGGTGCGGCGCTTCATAGAAGATGAGCGTTTCCCTTCGCGCGGCGACTTCGGCGAGAAGATCGCCGCGCTTCGCCGCCGTGCGCGGCAAAAAGCCCACAAAGGTGAAGCGCCGCGTGTCGAGTCCCGAACAGATGAGCGCCGAGAGTGCGGCGTTCGCGCCGGGCAGGGGCGATACGGCGACTCCTGCGTCTATGGCCAGAGTGGCGAGGTGGCTGCCGGGGTCGGCGATGCCGGGAAGCCCCGCATCGCTGACACAGACGAGGTCGTTTCCTGCGAGCAGGAATTCCACGAGGCGCGGTCCCTTCTCAAACTTGTTGTGCTCATGATAGCTGAGGAGGCGCGTGTGGATATCGTAGCGTGCGAGAAGTTTGCGCGTGTGGCGCGTATCTTCGGCCGCAATCAGCGGCACTTCCTTGAGAATCCTCACGGCGCGCAGCGTCATGTCCTCAAGATTGCCGATGGGCGTCGCCGCGAGGTAGAGCGTGCCCTTTGCGTGCCCGGCTTCTTTCGGCGACGATTCCTGCGCCCCTTCCGTGCGCTCCATCTTACGCCTTGTCCCCCTTTTCTACGGCGACGACATCCTCCCACGCCGCCACGAGCGTCTTGTGCGAGTCGAGCAAAATCGTCGCCGTGCGCCGCTGCGCATTGATGGAGATGACCTTGCCTTCGCCTTCCGCCGACGCAACGCGGCTTCCCTGCTTCGGCGGCTTCGGACGGCGCTTGGGGCAGCTCTTCTTGTAGTCCGAGCACTCATATTTGAGGCAGCACATGAGCCTGCCGCAGATACCCGAAATCTTCGTCGGATTCAAAGAGAGATTCTGTTCCTTCGCCATGCGGATGGACACCGGCTCGAAGTCGCCGAGGAACATCGAGCAGCACAAAGGTCTGCCGCAGCAGCCCATGCCGCCCATGAGCTTCGCCTCGTCGCGCACGCCGATCTGCCGCAGCTCGATGCGCGTGCGGAACACGGAGGCCAGATCCTTGACGAGCTCGCGGAAGTCAATGCGCCCGTCCGCCGTGAAGTAGAAGATGATCTTGTTCAAGTCGAACGTGCACTCGACATCGACGAGTTTCATCGGCAGGCCATGCAGCTTGATCTTCTTCTCGCAGACCTTGAACGCCTCTTTTTCCTTGCGATGGTTTTCCTCGACCTTGCGAAGATCCTGCTCCGTCGCCTTGCGCTGCACGGTCTTCAAGACTTGAGAGCCGTTTTCCTCCACCTCTCGCGCCCCTAGGACGACGCGCCCGCACTCCATGCCGCGCACCGTCTCGACGATGACATCGTCGTCGAGTTCGAGTTCGTATTTTCCCGGGCTGAAATAATATATCTTGCCCGCTTTCTTGAAGCGGACGCCCACAATCGTCTGCAACCCCTTGCCTCCTTCATCTATTGAGAGCGCGGCTTTTCGCGCCCGGCGTCACCGTTCCGACTCCTGTGCATCCCGCAGGCGCATCAGAAGCCCTTCAAAGAGGAGCTGAACGCTTGCGTTGCTCCGAAGCCTCCCGAGCGTCTCGCGCACGAGAGCGAGACAGGCGAAGATGTGCGTCTCGGGAAAATCCGCGAGAGCATGAGCCAAATCCCCGCGCTTTTCCTCATGGTAGAGCCTACCACGCCCCGAAAGGAGCGCGAGCATGTCACGAAGAAGGCGAGAGAGCGCGAGCAGCCATTCCTCGGCACGATCGCGCGGCAATTTGCCGAGCTCTTCCGCTTTCGCCCAAAGACTGAACATATTGAGCGCGGAAAGTGAAAAGAGCGTCTGCGCCGCATCCTCCATGAGCTGCAGCCCGCCCCCTTCGAACAGGAGCAGTGCGTGACCGAGACTGCCGTCCGCCGCCATGGCGAGAGAATGTGCCTTCCGGCTTTCCACGCCGCGTGCAAGGAGTGCCTCTTCAATTCCCTCGGGAGAGAGCGCACCGAAGTGCATGTCGCGCACGCGCGAGAGGATCGTCGGCAGAAGCGCTGTGCGCTTCGCCGTCACGAGCAGGAAGAAGACTGCGCCCTGCGGCTCTTCCAAAGTCTTCAAAAGGCTGTTCGCCGCCGCCTCATTCATCGCGTCGGCATCGTCCACAAGGACGACGAAGCGTCCCGAGAGCAGTGGCTTTCGCGCGGCCTTCTTCTCAATCTCGCGCACGGCGTCGATGCGCAGGACGCGCACGCCCTTGCCGCGGCTCTCGGGCGCCGCCTCAACGTAGTCGGAATGTGTACCTGCGAGGAAGGCGCGGCACGAAGGACAAACGCCGCAAGGCGCATCCTCCCTGCCGCACAGCAAAGCTGCGGCCAAGAGGCGCGCCACCTTCTTCTTGCCCACGCCGGAGATCCCCGAAAAGAGGAGCGCATGGGGCAGGCGACCGTCACGCAGCATGGTCCGCAGCCTATGGATATTCCCTTCGTGCCCGAGGACGTCCTTCCAGGAAAGCGCCTCCTCCATCACATATAGAGGTCGACGAGCATTCCGCGAATCGCATCGTGACTCGCCACGATGTCCAAGGCGTCCGTCTGACCCGTGCGGATTTTTTCCGCAAGCTCTTCGAGCTTCCGATCGATCTTGCGCACCGTCGTGTAGACCTTCTGCCGTCCCATGCGATCCCAACCTGCCTGCACATGAAGCTGATACATGCGCCCGACCGCCTCGTCGACGAAATCCTTGACGAGATCGCGATACGCCTTGAGCTCATCGTACGTCGGCGTATTCGTAAGGCGTGCGCCCTGCTCGTCAATTTTCTTCAGGATTTCCTGCAGCTGGCGATCGGAAAACGCCGCATGCTGATCGGCGAGTTCCGTTCCGAAGTCCGCATCGCTGCGCACGGGTTCCTGCACAGCTACATCGCGCTCAAGTGTCTGCAGCGCAGAGCGCTGCGAGCTTAAGGCATCTATCTTCATAAATTCACAAGCCACCTTCCGCCTGCAATTTTTGACTCTCCTTGAATTATAAAGGTTTTTTCATTTTCGCGCAAGCAGAAGCCCTAAAACTCCTCACGCATCGACTTCCAGCGATCGTGCAGCCAGAACCACTCCTCGGGATGCTCGCGGATATGCTGCTCCAAGACGCGGTTGACCGCCTGCTCGGCCGTGCGGATGTCAGCGCGCTTGTCCTTCGTGCAAGGCACCTCGACGGGCGCGTAAAGGATGATCTTATGCGTGCCGTCCGCCTTGCGCGTGATGAATCCAGGGATGACACCGATCCCTGCCGAACGTGCCATCGCAGCGGGGCCGGGCACACAATTCGTCGGCTTGCCGAAGAAATCGAGCACGATGCCGTCGTGCCGGTTCGTATCCTGATCGGCAAGAAGTCCGACGACCCAGCCTTCCTTCATCATGCGGAACATCTCGCGCACGTCGTTCTTGTAGATGATGTGCATACCGACGAGCCGCCGATACTCGTTGATGAAGCGATCCATCGCCGCATCCTTCTGGCGCATGGCGACGCCGATGAGTGGAAATCCCGCCTGTGACAGCGCTCCGCCCATAAGTTCCCAGTTGCCCGCATGTCCCGTGGCGATGACCGCTCCCTTGCCCTGGGCGAGGACTCCTTCGAGATGCTCTCTTCCCTCGATCTCGACGTAGTCCGCCATGTTACGCACAATGACGGGAAAGCGCAGAACCTCGAAGAGCATGGGGCCGAAACGCACGGCGCTCTCCTTGGCGATGCGCTCTGACTCCCGCTCATCTGTCCCCAGACACATGGCGACCTGCGAGGCCGCGAGCTTCTTTCTGCGCGCGGGCAGAAAAGGCCAGAGGGCGAGCGCCAGGGCGCGTCCCAGACGATCGCAGAAGCGCCCGGGCAGAAGACAGGCGACGCAGCTCAAAAAGTGCACGAGGTAGTACGTCATGCCTTCGCGTCCCTCTCTTTGAGCGCCTTTTCCAGCTGCTTGACCTTCTTGACGAGATCGGGCAGGCGCTTCATCGCCGCCTGCATGCGCAGCCATTCCTGATGGCTCTGCACGGGGAATCCCGCGCAGAACACGCCCTCGGGCATATCGCCGATGATGCCTGAACGCGCTGCATACACGGAGTTGCCGCCGATGTGGATGTGCCCGACCGTGCCGACCTGCCCGCCGAAGGTCACATTCGGCCCTGTCGTCGTCGAGCCGGAAATGCCCGTCTGCGCGACGATGAGATTTCCCTCGCCGATCTTGCAGTTATGCCCGATATGGACGAGATTATCGATCTTCGTGCCGCGTCCGATGACGGTCGATCCCGTCGTAGCGCGATCGATGCCGACATGCGAGCCGATCTCGACGTCATCTTCGAGGACAACGTTGCCGACCTGCGGCACCTTCGTGTGAACGCCGCCCGACGTCGTGAAGCCGAAGCCGTCGGAGCCGACGACCGAGTTTGCGTGAAGCACGCAGCGCTTGCCGATGCGGCAGCGCTCGCGCACTGTGACGCTCGCGTAGAGGACGCTCTTCTCACCGATTTCAGCGTACTGCCCGACGTAGACGTGCGGGTAAATGACGGCGCCCGCAGCGATCTTCGCGTGCTCGTCGACGACGGCAAAGGGAAGAATCGAGGCGCCCTCTTCCACCTCGGCGGTCTTCGCCACGAAAGCCTGCGGACTGACGCCCGCGGGAATCTGCAGCGGCGGCGTGAAAAGCTCCAAAAGCTTCGCGAAGGCAGCACGCGGCTCCTTCACATGGATGGCGGGCAGAGGAAAGTCCTGCACATCCTCGGGCAGGAGGACGGCGGCCGCCGCAGACGCCTTGGCCTCCTCGATATGGGGCGGGGCGGCAAAGGTGATCTCCGTCCTGCCCGCCGCCTCGATATTCGTCGCGCCCGTGACGACGATGCTTTCATCGCCTGCAAGCCGTCCTTCTAGGAAGTGAGCGATTTCCCCCAACGTCTTTTTCATCGTCATGTCCTCTCCCAGTCTCACTGAAGCGCTTTGATCACATCGTCCGTGATGTCCGTACCGCCGAGATGGACGAGCTTCTGCTCATCCACGTTGAAGAGAACAGCATCCAGTTTCTTCGTGCGTGCAATCTCGCCGACGGCCGTCTGCAGTTTGATCGTCTTCTGCTGGTCGTAGATGCTGCCCGTCTGCTGCATCTTGCCCATCGCCTGCTGCTGCGCCTGCTGCATCTCCTCGGGCGGCGCACCCTGCGCCTGCTTCGCATTCAACTCCTCTTGTGCCTGCTTCTGCACTTCTTCCATTTTCGACTTCATCTCGGCGTCAATATTCACGATGGCCGGCGCTTCCTTCTCGACGCGGCTCGGATCGACATAGCCGATCTCTGCCTTGCCGCAGCCTGCGGCGAGCGTCATGACGGCAAAGGCGCCTGCGAGCATCGCCATGCGCTTCTTGTTCTGCTTCATGATTTTCCACTTCTTTCTAAGTATTTCCGGGCGCAAGCTCGGCAATCAATTCTTCTGTCAGATCGAGTGCGGCGGGAGCGACGACAGGAAAGCGAAGCGAGGGAGCGTCTGTCTCTTCTCGCCGCATATCTGCATCTTCATCCGTTTCCTTCGCAACGACGAGGGAAAGATGATGGAGGAGCGCGAGCTTCGCCGCCTTGCTCTCAATATCCTTGCGGATGTGCTCGCGAATGATGCGCACTTCTTCGCCCTTTGCCGCGAGCGCCGCCCTCTTGCGGCGCAGGATCTCATCGATCTCGACGCCCTGCATTGCCTGCAGGAGCGCCTCGCTGTTGCGCCTTTCCGCTTCCGCCTTTTGGCGTGCGGCTTCTTCCTGTGCACTTGCTGCGGCAGGCTTCTCCCTCTTTGCATCGCGCGCGATGAGCGCGTCAAGATATTTTCGCTTCTCCTCGTCGCGGGCGGCAAAGAGCGCCCGTATGCGCTCGCCACGCTCCTCGCGCAAAGCCTTGAGTTCGTCGAGCAGGCTTTTTACATCAGCCTCCGAAAGGAACATCGCCTCTCGGTTGTCAATCTTCATCTCGATGTTAACCATGCGATTCTGATAGGCGTCTTCTAGCGCCTTCTTTTCCTTGAGAAAGGCGTCCTTCGTGTCTTCCTCCCAGGCAGCGAGCGCCTTGCGGCGCTCACGCGCCTGCTCTTCCGCCGCGAGACGCTGCTGCTGCAGATTCTTCTCTTTCGCTGCAAGCTGGAACGGCTCATCTGCAAGCGCAGGCGGCTTCAGGGTGCGGCGCGCACGACTCAGTCGATCAATGTCGGCGGCGAGCGATGCATACTGCACTTCAAGATCCGCCAGCTGCACATACGCCTCATGCGCCTTCTCAGCTCGCGTCACATCGACGACGCCGATCCCGCCCTCTTCTTGCTTCGTTGGAGCGGCGGGCGGCGGCGCATCTCGAAAGAAAAAGAACGCGCCGCCAAGAGCCGTCAAGAACAGGACAGCAAGAGCGCCGCAAATTTCCTTCCGGCGCTTTTCCCAAAAGCCGCCGCCCTGCGCCTTTTCCTGCGGCATCGCATCCACCTCCCAAAAAGCCTCTGCATTTAAAAGTACCGGGCAGGAAGCCCGCCCGGTACATCATGCGCTCGCGCGCTCATATCCGTATTTTCTTATTTGAACTTCTTCATGACATCGTCCGTGATGTCCTGACCGCCATAGACGACAGCGCTCTTGTCGATGACGACGGAAAGCCCCTTGGCTTCAGCGACCTGCTTGACGGCATCGTCGATCTTCTTCTGGATGCCCGAGATGAGATCCTGTTCCTTCTGCTGCAGCTCCATCTGCGCCTGCTGCATCGCCTTTGCCTTCTCCTCATCGCTCTTGTTTGCGTTGTCCGCCTCGAAGCGCATCTGTGCTTCCTGCATCGCCTTCTGCATCTCGTTCGAAGCCGAAGCGTAATCCGGATGGCTCATCATCACCTTGCGGTAATCGACGACGCCGACGGACGACGACGCTGCAGACGCCGTGCTCGTGCCGAGCTGCGAAAGGCCGAGAGCCACGACCGATCCAATGAATACGAGTGCAAGCGCCACGCAAAAGATCTTGACCTGCGTCTTTTGAAGTTTTACCATTTCCTTGTCTCCTTTTCCCTTTTGAAGAACGCTGCATCGCGATTCTTCCTCAAATATCCAACGATAAACATTATAGCAAACTCTCTTCGGGGATTCAAGCCCAAGAGGGCGCAAACGCCCTTAAAAATCGCCAATCAGGCGCAGCCAGCCCCCCGAAGAGTCCCGCACGAGTTCGGCGCGCAGAAAATCGTGCAGGCGGTAGCTGAGTCCCGCCTCGCCCGTATGGTCGGCACGGCGGTACTCCCAGCGCACTTCGACGCGCGGCAGGGGGGCTGCCCGCACGCCCGTCGTCCACGCATGCTCGCGCATGTCGTAGCGAATACTCGCAAAGACTCCCGGGAAGACGCGTCTCTCGTAGGCCGCTTCCCAACCCCAGTCGAAATCCTGCGGCAGCACATCGGCCTGTACGAATATCTCGTCCGCCGCCGACAACATCGCTCCTGCATGGGCACGAAACGTTATGTCATTGCCGTCGGCAGAGCGTCTGCCGACATCGCCCCAGCCCTCAAGGCGCAGACGGTACCGCGAGGTATCGCTGCGACTCATGACCGAGGTCTGCTCACCTGCTACGATCGTCGCATGTGTCTTCAAACCGAGCGTGCGAAACTCGCCTGACGCATCGAGGATCTCTTCCATCCCCCGCGCAAATTCCTTCTCGTGGCGTGCCACGAATGCAACGGGAACACCGAGCATTTCATCCGCCTTCGCCTGCAAAACGCTGCGCTTTTCAAGCAGAGCGAAGTTTGCGATCGTATCCGAACGCATGGCGAGATCGATCGTGCGCACGACAGGCATCTTCGGATAAACCGTCAGCGCGACGTGCGTGCGCCTTGCCGTATCGACATCAAAGTCGGCGCGAAACTCGGGCAGATGCTCCGCCATATAGGCGTTCAGACTCTCCTTCAGGACGCCGTTCGTCCAGTCGACAGCTGCAGATGGAAGCCCCTCCAAGCTCTGTCGAAACACCGTCTCAACGCCTCTGAGGTCTTCTTTCGCCATCTTCCCGATGACAGGTGAGACGCCATCGACCGAAAATTCGACCTCGACCGCCTCGACGCGCTCTGCCCAAGGCGCAAGAGTCACACGGACGTGCGCTTCCTCGCCAGGCTCAATGGCAACGGCCGTAACGGAGTAGCCGACGAGCACCTTGTCGAATACCTCACGGACTGTCGCCTCATCCGCCGCCCTGCGCTCTTCATACGAAGAGAGCGGTTTTCCCTCGATGAGTTGTGCGGAGATGGCCGCGACGCTTTTTTCCATGCGCACCTTGACCGTGGGCGGCAAGGCTTCGCCATCCGCTGCAACCTCGGCGCGAACCGCTGCGATCGTACCCGAAGCAAGGGCATATCCGCCCCCCATCCAAAGGAGCGCGAGGACAAAGAGCGCGAAGAACGCCCGCACCCTTGCCCTTCGCCCCATCATCAGAAGGAGCCGCCGACGCTGAAGTGCACGCGCCCGCCGTCCGAGCCGCGTCCGTAGTCGAGACGGATCGGGCCGATCGGCGTCTCAAGCTGCAGTCCCACGCCGACGCTACCCTTGATCGTATTCGGCCAGCGATCGTTGCTCCAAGCATTTCCCCAGTCGGTGAAGACGGCGCCCTGCACCTTCTTCACGATGGGGAAGCGGTACTCGACCGTCGCGAGCAGAAGGCGCGTGCCGCGGAACTGGTCGTCACGGTAGCCGCGCAGGGAGTCCTGTCCGCCGATCTTGTAGAGGTTCGATTCGGAAATTGAGCCGCGCGCGTAGCCAAGCTGTCCGCGCACAGCGACGGTCTGCGACCGACCGACCTTGAAGAAGCGCTTATCCTCAGCCGTAAACTTCTGGTAGTTGAAATCGCCGCCGAAGCCCGCAAATTCTGCCTCAAGGCTCATGCGTCCGCCCGATGTCGGATTGTAGATGTTGTCGCGCGTATCGTTCACGCGCGACAGCGTGATGCTGCGCGTCGTGCCGAAGTTCGCATCGCGCCATGCCTTCCACGCCGGCGTGCTGCGATTTCCCTTGTTGCCGCTGCTCTTGTGACTCTCGTAAGTGTCCTTGCGGTTGCGCAGCGTAATGGAGTTCGTCGCATACTCGTTGACGGGACGGCTCAAGGTGATCTCACCGCCCGAGTACTTGCGCATGTACTCTTCCTCCAAGTTGCCGTCCGTGTCATAGTCATCGTACTCGTAGGTACGGTTGTAAATGCGCAAGGAGGCCGCCGTTTCCTTGCTGTCGAGCCAGGGACGACGATAGGAGAAGACGAATCCGTGTGCGTCCGTATCGTCACCACTCATCTCGTAGAGCAGGCTCACGGCATCTCCTGTACCGCGAAAGTTCGTATCGCCGACATTGATCATGCCGACGAGCCCGTCCGACGAGCTGTAGCCGGCGCCGATGCCGAAGTTTCCCGTGCGCTTTTCGACGACGTCCGCTTCGAGAATGACGGATCCCGATGCCTCACCCGGATTGAGCTTCATGTTCACATCTTCGAAGAAGCCGAGATTATAGATGCGCTGCATGCTGCGGCGCGCCTTCTTCACGTCGAACGGTTCGCCGATCTTCAGGCGCATCTCGCGCAGGATGACGCGATCCTTCGTCTTCGTATTGCCCTTGACGGCGAATCCTTCAAGCTTTCCCTCATTGATTTTGAGCGTGAGGTCTCCCGAAGAGTCGATATTCATGTCCTCGATCTTGGCGAGGATGAAGCCGTCCGCTCTATATCTTTCCTGAATGGCAGATACATTCTTCTGCAGTTCGCGGCTGTTCATCACACGCTCCTTCTCGAGTGTGATGAGCTTCTCAAGGTCTTCTGTCGTCTCGACCGTATTTCCCTCGATCTTCACGGAATGAAGTACGGGGTTTTCCAAGACGTGATAGGTGAGAACGACACCCTCAGGCACATACTCCCACGATGGGTAGAGGTCGTAAAAATAGCCCGTATCGAAGATGGCAGAGCGATCGCCCTGTGCCTTCTTCGCATCATACACATCACCTACGCGCTGCACGAGGGCAGCACGCGCCGTCGCCATCGTATCCTTGCCCGCGCCGTCGATGACGATGTCAACGATGGTCTTGCCGTCGGCGATCTTCGCCTCCTCGTCAATCTTGCGCTCCTCGGGGCGCTTGGCTTCCCACGCCTCGACACGCGCATCCTTCAGCTGCGTCTTAGCGGCAGCGCTCTCAGCAGCAGTCTGCGCATCCACGCGCCGGATTTCTTCGGCGTCTGCAGCGGCGTTCTTCATCTCCTGATCGCCTTGCATTGTACCCACGACGGCGACGGCCGCAGAGGCGTCTGCGGAAAAGCCGGCAACGCCCGCAGCAAGTGCGACGGCCCCGGCGAGGATTCGCGTTCTCTTCATATCCAAGTTTTCAACCTCCTATGCTTCACATCCCCTTTATTGTACCATGAATGCCCACGAGGTCAAGGGGGACGCAAAGACTTAACAGCAGACTCATCGAATTATAGGAATCAATAAGAATCATTCGCGCAGCACGCGCCCCGCAGTAACCATGAGCTTCTGCATGTCTTCGGTCGGCGGCGAAGCGGCAGAGGTCTGCTTCGGCTTCTCCGTCTGCTGCTCCAAGGCAGGCTGCGGCTGCGGCGGCTCGACAAATTGCACTTGTCCTTGCGCCCGTGCCATCGGGCTTTCCTGCGCCTGCACAGGCATGACGGGCAGCTCGATCTCACGAGATTCCGAAAGATTCGCCGCAGATCCCATTCGTTCGGCGAGAGCCTCACTTCCCTTCTCCTCGTGAATCGTCGTCCCTTGTCCGACGATCGCCGCAGAACTTTTCTCGGCAGGTGCCGCCGTCGGCTCCGCACTCCTCTGCAGGGCGATGCCGCCCAAGGCGAGGAGCACGGCGAGCGCCGGCGTGAGGAAACGTGCGAAGCGCTTCCCTTTGCGCGTCTCTCTCACACGCTGCAGTTCCGCCTCCGCCAGCATGAGATTGAGGCCGCCTCGGACATCCTCTTCCTTCTCCAACAAGGATTCTGCACGCCCCAGCCAGTCCTTCGCCGCCTTGACGTGCGCACATATCTTTTCCCTTTCCTCGGCCATCTTCCTCTCCCTCCTTCCCTAAAAGCGCATGAGGCGCGAGAGCATGCCGCGCACGCGGCGTATGCCGCTCTTCTGCAAGCGGTAGATGTGTGAGGCGCTGACGTCAAGCACATCGGCGATCTTCGGAATCGTCTCGCTCTTCAAGTACACGCTCTCGAGGACGACGCGCTCCTTCTGCGGCAGACGCGCGAGCGCCCGATGAAGCTCTCGCGTCATGAAGCCCAATTCCGCCTGCTCGGCAACGGAAGGCGTCGTATCGGGCAGAAGTTCCCAAGGCGCCCTGCCGTCGGCGCGGGGCGCATCCATGCAGGTGACATCGCGGCTGCCCTCTTTCTGCAGGAAATTCAGCATCCTGCCGCGTATGCGGTGGACGGCGAAGAGACTGAAGGCAACGCCGCGCTTCCAGTCGAAGTTTTCTGCCGCCTCGATGAGTCCGACCGTGCCTTCCTGTATGATGTCCATGATGCTCTCGCTCATGCGCCACGGCAGCGCCGTCTTGAATACGAGCGGCTGGTACGATTCGATCAGGCGCTGCCTCGCCGCCCTCTCACCGCGCTCCTTGAAGGCCTGCCACAAGGACTGTTCCTCCTCGGGCGCAAGGAGTTCGACCTTTTCAAGCTCCTGCAGATACTCCTCAAGTTTCATGACGCTCCTCCTCGCACCTAGAACTTGATGCGCGCTTCGATACCGATGACGGACTGCGAATCCTCGTTGCGGTTCCAATAGATGCTCATGCGGTCGTTGAAGTCGTAGCGCACGCCGAATTCGCGCACTTTGTTGCCAATGCCTTGCTTGTAGCGCAGCATGACCCTGTCGTTGATGTACTTGCCCACTTCCAGCGTGTATTCGAGTCCGTGCGCCACCTCGCCCGGCTTCATGACGTCCTTATCCGTCGTCGTCACGTCCTCGCCCGCGATGCGGAATTCATCGAGGCCAAGCGCATTCTTCACATTCGTCTCGAATTCGCCGAGAACCGTCATGGAAAGGCCGAAGGTCAAAAGCGATGTGAGCGCTTGGGAGCTTTTCAGATCGGGCGTCTGAAAGGTCAGGAGGTTCACGATCTCCGTCTCACTCATCTCTGGCATCGAACTGAGATGCGTTTCCATCGCCCCGATCGGGCCTTTCGAATGCAGGAAGATGCGCACCTTGCCGACGTGCGCCTCCGCTTCGAGCGTGAGGCTCGGCAAGAACGAACCGATCTGATTGAAGTACGCCTCGCCGTCTCGGATCGTAAAGCGCGTCTTGTTGTACGTGATCGTGCCGCGCTCGACGAGGATCGTGCCGGAAGGCTCGACGTGCTGCGTCGTGCCGCCGTAGCGGAAAGCACCCGAAAGACGCATGTCGTAGAGTGCGGGATCGTAGAAGCGCACGCGCTCGCCGAGCGTCACGCCAACATCCAAGATCATCTCGGGCAGTGTGCTCTCAGCATCGGGAAGGGATGGAATGGAAAGTGTCGCATGATGGATGCGGATGTCTCCTGTGAGTTTCGGCATCTTCTGTCCAGACATCTCACCCTCTTCGATGTGAAAGTCTGCCGTCAAGGGACCGTCATAGAAACTGCTGACGACAGAAAGCTCATCCGCCTTAAAATCGAGCGCATAATCGCGCCACCTGCCGCCGCCAAACGACGTCCTGCCCGCGATGCGGTAAGAGCCTGTACCCATCTTGCCCGTGCAATCCTCAAGCGTGATGCTGCTGCCGAAGAAGCGCAGCCGCGCCTTCATCTCCGTGACGGGCGTCGCGACGTCCTTGAACTTCAGCGCTCCGTCCGCGAGACTGACCTCGCCCGCGAACTGCGGCCTTTCGAGCGTCCCTGTCACGCGCACCTTGCCCTTCGTCGGACCGATCGCCCATTCGACGGCGGGCGAGAGAATCGGCAGAAGCGAGAGATCGGCGTCGTCGAGCGCGAGCGAAAGATCGATCTGCTCGGACGATGCAACCGTTTCATCGGCGGCTACCGTCAGGCTTCTCACGGGAATCTTGCCCTTGGCGCTCGCGCTGTAGTCACGCTCGCCGAGCTTCTTCTTCACGCGAAGCTGCTCGATGTTGATGACGCTGTCCTTAAGACTCGCCAAACCCGTCATATCGTCGAAGGTCGACGCGCCCACGCCGCCGTTCTTCACTTCAACAGAGGCGTTCGCCTGCGGGTTCTCCAGCGTGCCGCCGAACTGCACGGCGAGATCGATCGTGCCGCGCACGTCAGCGTCCGCCCCCGCCGCCTTCGCGACCATGCCGGCGGGGATGCCGTTCGCGGCGAACTGCGCGTCCATTGCCGCGCCATCCAATGGAATGCGTCCCTTGGCGGCGAATACGCCGTCTCCCTGCCTGCCGTGCAGTTCATCGATCGTCACGACGTGGTCGGCGAGCTTGACGCCCAGCGCCATATCACGAATCTCGTAGCCTGCCACCTTGCCCTCGACGACGACGGCGTCAAGTGCCGCCATGGGATTATCCAGAGTGCCCCCAAGGCGGATCGTGCCGTTCAGTCTTCCGTCGAGGATGTCGTTCTTGAGGTTCGCAATCGCAAAGAGAGCACGCACGTCGCCGTTCTCGACGTTCAATATGCCGCCAAGCGCCTGCGTTTCGAGATTCGCCGTGCATTTCATCGCGTAGGCGCCGCCATTCTGCTGGAAGCGGATGTTCTCAGCGCGCAGCACATCTGCACCATAGACGAGTTCGCCGTGCACGGACTCGATCGCCTGTCCGTTGAGTTGAAGCGTCTTTGCATCGAGCACGCCGATGAATTCAGGCGATTGCAGCGTACCCGCGATATGCCCGGCAAACGTGCCGTGGCCGCTGACCGGATACGGCAGTCTGCTGCCGAAGCGGTCGAGGCTCACATCGTGCACATCGGCATAGAGGTCAAGCGCACCATCGCGCGTGACCGTACCGTTGAGGTCGACGTCGACGAGCGGGGAGAAGATATGGAAATCCTGCAGGCGCACGGCGCCGTTCTCCAGATAATAGTCGCCGTCCATGCCCGAGAGGATATAGCCATTGTAGCTGCCGCGATAGAGATGGATGTAGCCGACCGCCGACGGATTGTCGAGCGTGCCCGTGAAGCGGATCGTATTGTCGACATTGCCCGTGATCGGCTGGTCGGGAGCGACGAGAGCCGCGATGTCCTCCATGCGCGCACCGATGGAATCAACGCGCAGGTCGATGCGTCTCTCGCCCGTAAGGCCGACGCTGCCCTCAGCGATCCACGTCTCCTTGCCCGCACGCTCCACGGAGAAGCGGTCGATGGCGATGCCGTCGGCGCTGCCATGCACGGCACCGTGGAATGCGTCAAACGGCTGATGGAAGAGACTTCCTGCCGTCCCCTCGAAATCCGCCTCGATCCGAGGATTCGACGCGTCGCCGCGCACTGCGCCCGCGATGTCGAGCGTGCCCGCGCCCTCGGCCTCTGGCACGAAGGCGTCGACGAGCGCCAGCGGCAGTGCCGTACCGTAAAAGCGCATGTCAAGCGCCGTGCCGCCCCGCACGTCACCCTCGACGACGAGCGTGCCGCCCGCCGCAAACGACGCGTTGAGGTTATCAAAATGAAGAAGCTCCCCTTGCTTGAAGAACGATGCGGAAACCTTCTCGGCCGCAACGCCGCCGAAGGACGCGCCCTCGCCCGAAAAGGTGCCGTAAGCGAGAAGATCTGCCAAATCCGTCCCCTTGCCGCTCAATGCGATGTCCGCAGCGCACTTCCCCGTCAGGGAAAGACCGTCCACAGGCAGCACGGCGGCGATTTCCTCGCCCGAAAGCCCCTTCGCTTCGACGTGTGCGCTGTAGGAGCCGTCCGCCGTGCGGAGCATCCCCCCGCCCTCGAACGTGCCTCCCAAGGCTCCTGCCTCGCCGCTCGCCGTCAGAAGGCCGTCCTCGTAGTGCCCCTTTGCCTTCACCGCTGAAAGCGATGTGCCGTAGAGCGTTGCGGCTGAGGCTTCGCACTCTCCGTCAACCTTCCAGTCCTGCGGCGTGCCGTAAACAGAAGCGAGGACGCGCACCGGACCTTGGAAAGGGCTCTGCGCCAAGATTTTCGACGGATCAAAGGCCGCGGACTCGACGACGAAGTTGAAGCTCGGCACTTCCTCCTGCCAAGCGACCTTCCCATGAATGGACGTTTGCTGCTCTTCGGCAGAAGCACGCAAAAAGATGCGCGCCTCCTTGCCCGAAAAGACGACGAGTCCACGCGACGCCTCAACCTCCATGCCATGGACGAGCGCCTTCGCACCCGAAAGGCGCACGTCGCCCGCAAGCGAAACGTCATCCGCCTCGCGCACGAGCTTCAGCACCGTCTCGTCGACGTGCAGCGCCTGCGGCTCGATCTCGTCGGGAAGCACACCTTCGGGCAGGAATGCGATATAGTCCATCGCATTGATATTTTCCCCCTTGAGCTTCAGTTCCTGCCGCTCTTTCGAGACTTCTCCCTCGACAGCGAGCGGTGCGCCCTTGCAGCTGGCCTCAGCTTCGACGGAGACAGAAGACTTGTGCACGAAGTCAAGCTCCGCCCCGATATCTTCCAAGGCGATTTCCTTGCCCGAAACGGCAACGTTCGCCTTTCCTTCCTTCACGCTGACCTTGCCGCAAAAATCATTTCCCCCTGCTTCCTGCTGCACGAGGTCGGCGACGTTCCAGCTTCCGTCCGCGCGCTGCTGCAGGGAAAGCTCCGGCTCTATGACCGTCACATGGGAAATCGCGGCAACAGGCGAGGCGGAAAGAGCCGCAAAGAGACTCATTTCCACCTCGGCGTGCGCAGCGCGAAGAATCTCCTCTCCCGCCCTGTCCTGCACCGCGATGCCGTCAAGGGCAAGCGTATGCCAAGACTCGACCCGCACGGCGTCGATGGCGACGGGAACGCCGAGCGACTCGGACGCCTTTGCAGAAAGCGTCCTGCCAGCCTCCTCAACGTAAGCGCCCGTGCGGGCGATGTAAGCCGCCGTGCCGCAAACGAGCGCAAAAAGGAAGAGCGCGATGACGACTGCAGCGAAAACAATGCTCCCCTTCTTCATCGGCTCTTCCTCCTCGTTGTCTCTTTTTCAAGTTCTGCGGCACGAAAGGACATCGCGGCTCGATGCGCTTTACATCTCCCCCGCTGCAGCCGCTTCGGCCGCCGCATCCTTCTCTGCTGTCTTGACAGGTGCGGTCTTGACGGGTGCGCCATGCGTCACGGGAATCATCGCATCGTCCTTCGCCGTGCGGCTCTTCTGGCTCTTCTCATCGAGCAGCTTCTGCTCGACAGCCATCTTCTCCGCTGCCTCATCCGTATGGTAGAGCGCCGTCTCAGCCTGCTCCTTCGCCGCCTTATAATACTTGGCATCGACTTTCTCACGGTAGGAAACGGTGTCGAGATCGACGGGCAGACCCATGGCTCGGTCCAGCGCCGCCTTGCTGAGGTTGTAGTTGTAGAGCGCATCGTAGTAATTCGTCTGCGCCGCGACGAGCTTTTCGTCGGCGTCCGTCACGTCGAGGTTCGTGCCGACACCCGCCGTGTAGCGCACCTGCGCAATCTTGAAGTCCTCGACGGCATGCTCGACGGCGACGCTCGTCGTCTTGATGTTCTTCTCCGCCGCCAGAAGACTCAGGTACGCCGTCTGCACGTCGAGCGCAATCTGCTCGCGCGTGTCCTCCGCCGCCTGCTGCAGCTTGTGCACCGCCGCACGCTTCTGGTTCACCTGCGCCTGCGTCACGTTGTTGTCAAAGGCCGCCCAGTTCGCCTGTATGCCGATCGACCAAGTGTCCGCCGAATCCGTGTTGTTGGAAAAGAGGCTGTCGCCGCCGACCGTGCGGGATGCCGCTGCGCTGACCTGCGGCAGCGAAGCGCCGCGCGTCGCCTCCATGGCAGCGTTCGCCTGACGCACGGCATAGTCCGCCGCAATGCCGTCCGCACGGTGCGCGAGCGCGTACTCCGTGCAATCCTCAAGGCTCAGATCATACTTTCTGTAGGCGAGTTCATCCGCCAACGAGAGCTTCGTACCCGTCGGCAAGCCGATGATCTTGTTGAGTTCGGCGATGGCGACGTCGTAGTTGTTCGTCACGTTCACGAGACTCTGCTCAGCGTTCGCGAGCG
Source organism: Selenomonas sputigena ATCC 35185 (assembly GCF_000208405.1). NCBI lineage: Bacteria > Bacillati > Bacillota > Negativicutes > Selenomonadales > Selenomonadaceae > Selenomonas > Selenomonas sputigena. The sequence continues at coordinate 1,988,409 of NC_015437.1, forward strand.
AGACCTGGGATGCGAGTACATCGGAACGCGCGACCGTGCCCACCTTGTACTGCGCGTTGACATTTGCCAGATGACTCTTCAAATTGGCGACGGACATCTCGCCGACCTTGATGAGATTGCGGTATTCGAGCGCCTTGAAATATTGTCCCGTCGTCTGATACCGCACCGCCTGCTTCGTGCCTTCGAGCGCGAGATCGGCATTGTTCACGCCGTAGCGCGCCGCCTCGATGCCGTGCTCGATGCTGCCGCCCGTGTAGAGCGGGAAGGAAAGCGCCGCGCTGCTCCGAAAAGCATAGTCGTGGTCATACATCTTGTATGCCTTGCCGCCGACGCGGTTGCCCTGCGTCGAGAGCGTGAGTTTCGGGCCTGCCGTGCGGCGCGCCTCATGGTATGCCCAGTCCGCCGCATCCACATCGGTCACGGACGACTTGATCGAGCGATTGTTCTCAAGCGCCAGTTCCACGCTCTCGGAGAGTGCGAGAGAGCGCGTCTCCGCTGCGGACGCAGATGCGAAGCTCAGGGAGAAAAGCCCGCCCGCGACGAGCGCCGCAAGCTTCTTGGAAAAATATTTTGACTGCTTCACAATGATTCCTCCTAAAATGACTGGTGCAGACCGAAGTAGGCGGCGCGCCGCTCGCTGCGGTTGAGATCTTTGAGTTGACCCATCAAATACGTATCTTCACGCAGACGGTACTTGGCGGAAAGGCGCAGCCGGAAATCGTCGGGGTCGTAGGCGTCGGCGGAGAAGAGCCAGCGATTTCCAACATTCGCATCAAGACCGACGCCCGGCTCGCCCGCGATGAGTCCCGCGCGTGCGCCGAGTCTGCCCTTCGTGCGGCCGACCTCAAGATTCAAATCGTTCCCCTCGCCGATGTCCTCGACGCCGACGCGCAGGAAGCGATCGGGCCTGTCCTCCTTGGAAACGTCGACGTTGAAGTTCGTGATCCAGTCGCGATTCTTGCCGCTGTAGAGAATGTCAACCGAAGGCTGCGTTTCTATGCTGCTTAAGTTATCGAGCGTGTCGTTCGCCTTCTCTGTGACGGCGCGCGCCTGATGGATCGTCGCCTTGAGATCTTCGCGCACCGTGGGATCGCCCGTGATGTCGTGCAGTTCCTCCGCCACCTGCCGGATGTTCTCGCTCGCCCTGGCGACGTTCAGCAGTGTCAGACGAAGATTTGCAGCCGTCGCGCCGCCGTCAGAGACATCTGCCGCCATCTGGCGCACCGTCTCCGTCGTCGCGGAAAGGTTCGCGAGGATTATCTGCATCTCCTCCATCATCGCGTGCATATTGCCCTCGTTCTGCAGCGCAACGCGCCCGAGCACAGCCGTGAGGTCGCGGATGTGCGCCGTGACCTCGCGCACATTTTCCGCCGATCCGAGGACGGATTCCTTCATGCGCGGATTGCCGAGGATGTCGTTCAACGAACCGAGGAGGTCATGCACGTCGGCCACCGCCTCGCTCACATTCTCAAGCACGGAATCGACGCTCGTCTCATCCGTGCCGATGACGAAGTCGCCGTCCTTCAAGTAATCCGTACTCTTCGATCCAGCCGGCGAGATGAGGACGAACTTGTCGCCGAGGACGCTGTTCGCCGCGAGAGAGATTCGCGCATCGCGCGGGATCTGAATGTCGGGATGGACGGAGAGCGTCACGCGCACGCCCGTCCCCTCCGGCTCAATGGCCTTGACCTTGCCCGCGAGCACGCCCGCATAGCGCACGTCCGCTTCCGGGGCAAGCCCCACGACCTGCGTGAATCCTACATAAATCGTATAATTGCGGCTCGTCGAAAAAGAAAATCCCTGAAGCTGCAGGAGCACTGCCGTCAAAATCGCGATGCCGAGAAGCGTGAACGCTCCCACCTTCGCTTCCGTCGTCATAAACTCGCCTCCTTCTCTTCCGTCTCCACCGCGCGAAAAAACGCGCGGACGCGCGGATCTTCGAGCTTTCTGAACCCTTCGACCGTATCGAGCGCTATGAGCGATCCCTTGTGCAGCATGGCGATGCGGTCGGCGATGCGGCAGGCGCTCGCCATGTCATGCGTCACGACGACGCTCGTCACGCCAAGATTCCTCTGCGTCTCGATGATGAGGTCGTCGATCTTCGCCGACGTCAGGGGATCGAGTCCCGAACTCGGCTCATCGTAGAGGATGATGGACGGGTCGATGGCGATGGCGCGCGCCAAGCTCACGCGCTTCTTCATGCCGCCCGACAATTCCCCCGGCATCATGCGCTCGCTGCCGTCAAGGCCGACGAGATGCAGCTTCTCGCGCACAATGCGCACGATCTCCGCCTCCTTGAGACGCTTGTGCTCGCGAAGCCCGAAGGCGACGTTCTCCCCTACGGTCATGGAGTCGAAGAGCGCCGAATACTGGAAGACCATGCCCATCCTCAGGCGCACCCGGTCAAGCTCGTTTTCCGTCATCTGTGAGATTTCGGCGTCATCGATCCAGATCCTGCCCGAGGTCGGGCGGATCAGCCCGATGATGAGCCGGAGAAGCGTACTCTTGCCCGAACCCGAGCCGCCGATGACGGCGAGCGTCTCACCGTCTTTGACGCAGAGATCGAGAGGGTGCAGCACCTCATGGGAAGCGAAGCTCTTCGTCACACCTTCCAGCCGTATCATATCTTCCACCTCAGCCCGTCAATAAAGCAAGAACGACAGGAACACATTCAAAAAGAAAATGCAGACGATCGCCGCCACGACGCTCTTCGTCGTGGCGCGTCCCACGCCCTCCGCCCCCTCGGGCGCATGAAGCCCGTACCATGCGCCGAGGACGGCGATGACGATGCCGAACACCGCCGCCTTGATGAGTCCGCCCGTGACGTCGTGCGGCACGGCAAAGACGTGGATGGAGTTCGTGAAGGTATAGGAGGCAATGCCCGCATAGTGCACAGCGACAAACCAGCCGCCGAAGACGCCGATAACGTCACCGAAGATCGTCAGGAGCGGCACCATGCACATGCACGCGATCATGCGAGGCACGACGAGGTAGCCGATGGGACTCGTCGCCATGACGCGCAGGGCGTCGATCTGCTCCGTGACCTTCATCGTGCTGATCTCCGCCGTGATGGCAGACCCCACGCGCCCTGCACAGACGACGCCGACGAGCACGGGGCCAAGCTCGCGCCCGATGGCGATGGCTATGACGCCGCCGATCGTCGACTGCGCGCCGAAGCGTATGAACTCATGCGCGACCTGCAGCGTCATGACCATGCCCGTGAAAAGCATCGTCAAGGAGACGATGGCGAACGAGTCGACGCCGAGATGCGACATCTGCGCGAAGATGTGTCGGAAGCGCAAGGGGCGGCACATCTCTTTGACGGCAGCGGCAAGGAGCAAAATAACGGAGCCGACCCACTCGAATCTTTCGAGCACGAACGAACCGATTTTCTCCAACAGCCGCATCATCATCTCTTATCCTCTTCCTCAATCAGCAATGAAGTATGGATCACATTGTCTATGACATAGCCCGTCTCGAACTTCGCCTCAAAGGGATTGCCCTGCTTCTTCGCTTTCTGCCCGAGGAGGTCAATGCGCTTCTCCTGTTTCTTCCGCGGTGCGCTCTCCTGCTTCTTCAGACGCTTCTTCGCTTCCTTCTTCTCCTCCGCCGAAAGGGGCAGTTTCGGCGCGATCGCAGGCGCTACGATGATCTCATTGTTCCTGCCGAGCTGCAGGAACTGCTTGAGCTTGTCCGCCGTCGTCTGCGTCTTGTCCTCCTCGGCGCTCGTATCGATGCCGAGCGCGTTCTGCAAAAGAGCCGCCGTCACGGGGATGAAACTGCCGCCGCGCACATCGAGACTCAGGACGCCCGGCGCTTGGCTCTCCGGCACATGGTAGGGAATCAGCAGCTCTTCCTTCTCCCTGCGGAAGGGCTTGATCGTCGTGCGGAAGTTCACCGTCTCCCCCGGCTTTGCCGATGGCTTTTCGGGCACAGCGGAAATCAAAGAGGCCGTCTTGCGCGTACTCTCCATCTCGATGTCGACGTCAATCGAAGTCACGTCGGCTTCCTTCTCCGTATTCTGACAGAGGAGCGTCATGACCTGCGCCAACTCGCCCACCGAAGCCTGTCCAACATCCGAGGCCGTATAGTACATGTTCGAGCGCTCGATTTTGCCATCCTCGCCCGCCGTCGTGCGAATCGTGAACTTGAGGTTCGCCGTCGCCTCGCCGATCGTATCCGACGTCTTTCCCATCGCCGCGTAAGCGATGCCAGGCACGAGAATCGGCAGAAAATCCTCGTCGTAGGCGATCTGCGCCGCAAACTTTCTGTCGTAGCCGAGCGACGTGTCCTTCACGCGCACGCGCATCGGCACACTCTCGGGAAACGCGCCGATGATGCCGGCGACGCCCGCCTCTCGATCCTGATTGATGCGCCCGATGATGTTGCCGATGCTCGCAATCTTCATGCCGTCCGTCGGACCGCTGATCGTGCCGACGACCTTAGCGTCCGTCATGAAGTAGTTGACATTCCCCTTGTGCAGGAACGGATGCCCAAAGGCGAGCACGCGCTTTCCATCGACCGCCGTCACCGTTCCCGTCGCTCCGACGGAAAAATCGCCGTAGGAGACGGCGACGCCGACGGCGCTCCCGGGCGCGAGAGCCGCATCATAGACGACATGCGCACCTGGCGTCGGCGTGCCGAAGGCCGGCATCTCGCCCGCCTTGAACCCGAGGGCGGAAAGCTTCTCCTCCATATAGGCGGAGCCGCTTCTGCCGAATCCTGCGAGATAGAGCGCCGATTTCGCCTGCGTCTCGTGCTTCTTCGCTGCTGGCTTCGCGCCTTCTTCAGCGATGGGCTTCTTCTCCGCCGGTTTCTTTGATGCCCCTGCCGGTTCTTTCGTCTCCTTCGCCGGCTCTTTCATCGCCTCGGCGGGTTGCTTCTCTACCTCAGCAGAATTTCCCTTCGCCTTGGAAGGCTTCTTCCTCGCTTCTTCGGGTTTTTCGCTTTCCGCTGCAGGCTTCTTCTCCGCTTCTGCAGGCTTTTTCTTTTCTCCCGCAGGCTTCTTTTCTGCCTTTGCAGAGTCTCCCTGCTCAGCCGCAGGTTTCTTCTCTGCTTTTTCCTTCTTTTCTTCTGCAGCCGCGGGCTTCTTCTCTGCCTTTTCCATCTTTGCCTCAGCTGCTGCAGGCTTTTCCTTCTCCGCTTTCTTTCTCTTTTCGGGGTCTTTTCCCTGCTTTTCTGCCGGCTTCTTGTCGGGCTTTTCTGCCGTTTCCTCGGCTAGCTCCGGCAATTCTTCCTTTTCGAGTTTGGCGCGCTTTCCTGCCGCCTGCTCCGCCCCGCCTGTGCCGCCTTCGCCAGCGCCTTCACCGACGTCCTCGCCCGTGCCTTCGCCCATCGGCTCATCGGCGTCCGCTGCCTTTTCCTTTTTTTCCTTCTTCAGATGAACCGCCTTGTAGTCGGGCATATCCCAGATCGGCAGCATCTCATCGATCGGTGTGATGAAGAACGTATAGAGGCTCATTCCCTTAATGCCCGCTGAAAGCGCGCCGACGAGCGCCCCATCCACATAGACGGGGCTGCCGCTCATGCCCTGCAGCGTGCCGCCCGTGCGCTCGACGACAGGGCCTGACGCCTTCGCCATGATGCGATTCGTCGAAGAGCCTTCCTCGTACGTGCCGACGACATCGACATGGAACGGCACGATCTCGCCCGACTCGTCGACCACGGTGTACGCCGTTCCCTCCATACCCGGGTATACCTCCGAAAGCGGCAGCGTCGGCGGCAGGGAAGCCGCTGTCGCCACCCCCATGGAAAGAGACAGAGACAGACCGAGCGCGAGCATCTTCTTTTTGAAATTACGCAAATATATCACCTCGTACAGATTGGAGAGCGGCACAAAAGAGGGAGTCTTCCCTCGCAGTCATTCATCCTGTTTCTTCAAGCGCGCGACGACCTGTCCCGCAGTGATGTCATCGCCGACGGAGACGAGCATCTCGCTCACACTGCAGTCCTCCTCGGCACGCGCCGCCGCGACCTCTCCCGTCAATGTGCGCACGCGCACGATCTCCGCACCCGCCGCAAGCGCGCTTCCCGGCTCAGCCCGCCATGTGACCGTACCGGCAATGCCGGACTTCACGTCCACTGCCGCCTCTGCCGTCAGCGCATGGACAGCAAATATCATAATGCCAAGGAAAAGGCCAAACATCAGTGCTTTTTTCATCTGCATCCCCTCCATTATAGCGGATTCTTTCCTATGTGCCAACAGAAACTCGGAAAAATGCCGTGTCAGTGCGGCAAGAGGGCAAGCGCCGAGCCGACGGCACGCTCCTGCCCGTCGGACGGACTGTTTTCAAGTTCACCGCCGACGACGAGCGCACTCGAACCGCCGCCGTCGAAGTTGATCGCCTGCACAGCGCCGAACTGCAGCATGAACTCCGCCATCTCCTGCAGCGTGCAGCCAATGCTGTGCGGCTGGCGTCCGTCGACGACGGCGAGCAGGTAATGCCCCTCCGCCGTCACGCCGAACGCCGTGCGCGGCGCACGTCCGCGTGCGATGTCGGGAGGAAATTCCTCCTCCGTCGCCGTCACATGAGCGATGCCGTCCTTGACAAGCATCGGGCCTGCGCCAATGACTGTCGGCAGGCTCTCCCAAGGTGCACCGATCGTCTCCGCTACACGCACAGCATCGCCGACCTTCACTTGGGAGAAGGCGTCCTTCGCCTTGCCGTGCACCGAGATGACGAGTCCATCTTTCGGAATTGGGCTGTCCGACGAGTTGACGGCAGCAACCCTGCCGCCTCGGACGATGTACTCCTGTCCGTATTCATTCGTGCGCGTCGTCGATCCATAGTAATGATTGTAAATCACGAGACTGTCCTCGCCGCGCTCCGCATCGACGCCGCCCACGGGCCAGCTTCTCTTGCCGAGCGTCACCGTTCCGCTGTAATCGACAGGGCCGAAATATGCCCTGCCGTCAGCGGCAAACCCCACAGCACTGCGCCGAAAGTACGTCGTACCGACGATCGTGCCGTCCATTTTCAAAAGGCCAAGGATCTCGCCGTTCGGTGCGAAGTAGGACGCATTGATCGCCGCGTCGGCTCCTGCCATATCCGACATCGCACTGACCGAAGCGCGTCCCGGCACAGCCCCCTTGGCGAGCACAGGCACGGCGCGATAGCGGGCGGGATCGGCCTCCAGCACCCATCCCGTCAGACGGCCGCGAGCGTCGAGCCGCTTGAGCGTCGAGAGTTTCAAACCGGGCGCAGGCGTCTCCTCGGAAACGACCTCATATTCCTTCTGCACATCGATGAAGATGCGCGTCGGATTCGCCAGCGTCTTGACTTCGTAAGATGCCGGCGCTGCAAGATCGATGACGACCTTGACGCCCTGCGGTACGGCCGATACGCGCACGCTCTCGACCATGCTGCCCGAAATCTCTGGTTGCACGGCCTGACTGTGTGCGCCCGCAAGGGAAAGCACGATCCTCTGTCCGTCATTTTCCGTATGAACTTCGTAGGCGGGCAGCGTCGTCAAGTCGAAGACGACGCGCTCACGCTCGTCACTCGTGCCAAAGCGCACGCCCGTCAGAGTCTTCGCTGCTTGCTGCTGCACCTGCACACGAGCCTGCGTCTGCGGCAGTGCCGCAAAAGAAACGGCATCCGTCCCCAAGGCCACCGCCAGAGCCAAAGCCAGACTCAGCGCCGTCTTCCTCATACTCTCGCCATCCTCTCAAAATCCATCTAGTGAAGACTATTATAGCACGGATCCAAGCGAATCGGTGGAAAATCTTTGACTGAAAATCCTTTAACGAAGGAACAGAACATGCGCCGCATCACGCGCACACAAAACAGGCACCCTTCCATCATCGGAAGGATGCCTGTTGTTTTTCGCAATATTTTTCTGCCTGCCCTCAATCGCGCTTCCGGTTCATCCACTCGGGGATGTCGAAGTTGCTGAAGCTCGGCGCTTTTGGCAACGGCGTGTCGGCCTGGGGGACGGGCTTTGCGCCGGGCTGCGCGGGCTTTCCTGGGACGGCCGTCGCAGCGGGACGCTGTATGCCTACCGTATCATTGTCGAAGCCTGTCGCGATGACGGTCACGCGCACGGTGTCGCCGAGCGTTTCGTCGAGGGACGCGCCGAAGATGATGTTCGCATCGACGTTGACGGCCTCCTGAATCGTCGACGAGGCTTCGTTGACCTCGTACATGCTGAGGTTCTCCGCCGAGCTGGAGATGTTGAGGAGAACGCCGTGCGCCCCTTCGATGCTCGTCTCCAAGAGCGGCGACTCGATCGCGTACTTGGCGGCGGTGACGGCGGCGTTCTCGCCCGTCGCCTCGCCGATACCCATGAGCGCCGAGCCTGCATTGCTCATGATGGACTTGACGTCGGCGAAGTCGAGGTTGATTAGTCCCGGCACGGCGATGAGGTCGGAAATGCCCTTGACGCCCTGGCGCAGGACATCGTCGGCGAAGCTGAACGCATCCGTGATCGAGGTCTTCTTGTCGACGACCTGCAGCAGGCGGTCGTTCGGAATCGTGATGATCGTGTCGACGTGCTGCTGCAGCTTCGCGATGCCCGCCTCCGCCTTCTTCTGGCGCAGACGTCCTTCAAACGTGAAGGGGCGCGTGACGACGCCGACGGTCAGAGCGCCGATCTCACGCGCACACTCGGCGACGACGGGCGCCGCTCCCGTGCCCGTGCCGCCGCCCATGCCAGCCGTCACGAAGACCATGTCCGCGCCCTGCAGCGACTGCAGGATGTCATCGCGGCTCTCTTCCGCCGCCTGTTCACCGATCTCGGGACGCGCACCCGCGCCAAGGCCGCGCGTAAGTTTCTCGCCGATCTGGATGCGTTTCGGCGCCATCGCGTGCAAAAGAGCCTGCGCGTCCGTGTTGACAGCGATGAACTCCACGCCCTGCAATCCCGCTGAAATCATGCGGTTCACAGCATTGCTGCCGCCGCCGCCCACGCCAATGACCTTGATCTTGGCGAACTGGTCCAAACCCATATCATCCAATTCAAACACGATAGCAACCCCCAAAATATAGCATAGTCCGCCTTTCGTCCCACTAGAAGGAGTACGGCAGTCGTCCTCAAAAGTTTCCCTACCATTCTATCATTATTTTAATACGTGCGCCATAAAAAAATTATGAAAATGCTTGCTTTTTTCTCTTTTTGCCGCTCTAATTATGCTTTTCAAAGAAATGACGGCGCAGAATCGCCAGATTCTGGAAGACACGCAAGCCAAACGCCAGAAGCGCCACATAGTAAAGGTCGATGCCGAGGCGGTCGCCGATGTAGACGAGAAACGCCGCCATGAGGGCGTTCATAAAGAAGCCCGAGATGAATACGGCATTGTCGAAGTGGTTTTCCGATGCCGCCCGAAGGCCGCCGAAAACGGAATCAAGCGAGGCGAGCAGGGCGACGGAAGAGAGCTTCGCGTAGGCGAGCGGCACGGTGATCGGCGAGAGCATGCCGACGGCAACGCCGACGAGAAGTCCGAGAACGGGCAGGATCATCTTGACCCCTCCTTTTCATCCGAAAGCGCTTCGATGGCTTTCGCGTACTTGAACGACGCCGCGCCCTTGTAGGCTGGCACCTCGACATGCTCTTCCTTCTTCACGTCAATCTGTATGCCCCAGACCTTCAGCGTGTCCTCAACGCCGCCGCGCATCTTGATCGACTTCTCCAAACTCTCGGGGTCGCCGATGGCATGAATCTTGTAGGGCGGTGCCGAACGCACATTGTTGACGGAGAGCGTCGGCCCCGCGCAGCGGATCTCCGACGTTCCCGTGAGCCTCTGCCCGTTGATGGACACGGCTTCTGCGCCTGCGGCGCGCAGTTCGTTGATGACGCGCAGGAGATCGTCGTCATGAATGAGGTAGAGGTTCGGATTCTCGCCCGCCTTCGACGTCGCCTTGCTGTCGTCGAGCGTGACGATGACGCCCGGTCCCGCAAGCGCCGTGAAGCCGCCCTTCATGCGTTGGTAATCGTTGCTCGGCCCCTCTGACGCTGCGTCCTTCGTATCCTTCAGCTCTTCCTGCAGACGATCGCGCTCCTTCTCCGTCTCCAAAAGACGCGTGGCAAGTTCCTCCACGCGCTGCTGCGATACGGACTGGCGCATGTCCTCCGTCGCGCGGAACTGCACGGCGAGCATGAAGCCCAAGACCATGCAGACAAAGGCGATGGACCACCGCCCCTGCTTGAAATTGATCATAAAATGCCTCCCGAGCTGTTGCTGAAATGAGATAATAAAGGAATTATAACGCAAACTCAAATTTTCTTCCACTATTGCTTGAGCTTGATGAACGGCGCCGTATACTTGAAGTCGACGTACTCGACGGGGCGCTGCTTGACCTCCTGATCGACGATGAAGCTGTCCGTCAGATGCGCCTTTTCTTCCAAGCGGTCGAGCGCACCGAGGCGGATCTGCACGCCGCCCGTCGTGTACGCCATGACGTCGTCCGGCTTCTTCAGCGACACCTCGGAGATCTGCGCATTCGTCTCAGGCTTCAGGGCATTGAGATAGACGAGCGCCGCCTTGAGATTTTCATCCGTCGTTTTGTCGCCGATGTAGATGTCCTTGAGCTTGATGCCCGTGACCATGGGAATCGCCATCTTTTTCAGCGTCTTGTAGGCGTCGATGACCGTGCCTTCGCGGTCGAGATCGACGTAGCCGAAATCGCAGTCGACGGTGGCGACGGGGCGGCGCTCGACGATCTGAATCTCAAGCGTCGAGGGCAAAGAGCGGCGCACACTCGCCTGCTCGACGCGCAGATCCTTCATCAGGAGCTGCGCCATCTCCGCCGTCTTCACCTGGAAGAGCGGCACGCCCGGATAGACGCCGGCGACGCGGCGGATGTCATCGGCTGGCATGTAGTGGTTGCCGATGATGTGCACATCGCGCACGGAAAAGAGCGGCGAGTAGACGGCGACGGCGAGGAGAGCGCCCGAGACGACGAGGAACAGGAATCCCTTGAGGACGCGGCGCGGGCTGCGGCGGCGCACGATATGCGTCTCGCCCGGCAATGCGCCGGGCTCGGTAAAGCCGAGATTCTCCTGCCTTTCCTCTGCCATCGTCCCGCCTCCTTTCCGTATCCCGTACCTTCGCTCATTTCTTACTTCTCGTACCCTGCCATTTCCAAAATCCTTTCGCAGAGTTCGGGGAACTCGACGCCCATGGCGCGTCCCGCATCGGGCACGAGCGAGGTCTCCGTCATGCCGGGCATCGAGTTGATCTCGATCACATAGGGCGTCATATCCTCGCCGAGCATCATGTCGGCACGCGCCACGCCGCGGCAGCCACAGGCGCGGAAAGCGTCGACGGCGAGCTGCTGCACACGCTCCGTCACATCTAAAGGAATGCGTGCGGGAATGATGTGCGTCGACGCGCCCTTCGTGTACTTGCTCGCGTAGTCGTAGCGTCCCGAAACGGTCGTGATCTCAATGACGGGAAAGGCCTGTGCTTCTCTCGCATCACCCCAGACGGCGACGGTCAGCTCCTTGCCGCGAATGAACTCCTCGACGAGCACTTCCTCGTCGTAGCGGAAGGCGTCCTTGAGCGCCGCCTCAAGCTCCTCTTCCTTCTCGACGATGGCGACGCCGATGCTCGATCCCTGCGACGACGCCTTGATAACGACGGGCAGCGAGAAAGCCTTTCGGATGCGTGAGGGAAGCTCCGCGTCAAACTCAAAGCGATGAAACGTCTCGGAGCGCGGCGTCGAGATGCCGGCGCCGAGGAACACGCGCTTTGACATGACCTTGTCCATCGTGACGGCGGCGGCGAGGACGCCCGAACCCGTATAGGGGATGCCGAGCATGTCGAGCGTGCCCTGCAGCACGCCGTCCTCGCCGTACCTGCCATGCAGCGCGTTGAAGACGATGGCGCAGTCGCTCTTTCTTATCGCCTCGGCAAAGTGCGGCGGGTCGAGTTCCATGCCCTCAACCGCATAGCCCTTCGACTCCAAGGCGCTGACGATGGCGGCTCCCGTGCGGCGCGAGACTTCCGCCTCGCTCGACGGCCCTCCCATGACGACGACGATCTTTCCCTGCTTCATGAAATTACTTCCCCTCCAAAAGGGCGACCAGTTCCTCGCCCGTCTTCCATATATCGCCCGCGCCCATCGTGAGGACGATGTCGCCGGACTGTGCGATGGCGGCAAGGTGCGCGGCAATATCTTCCCGCTGCGGAATATAGACCGCGTCCTGCCCCGTCGTCTGCCGCACGGCGTCGAGGATCGTGCGCCCCGACACGCCCTCGATCGGCGCTTCTCCCGCCGAATAAATATCCGTCAGTACGAGCACGTCCGCCTCGCGAAAAGCGCCGCCAAATTCAGCGGCAAGAAGCTTCGTGCGCGAGTAGCGATGCGGCTGAAAGGCGCAGATGATGCGGCGCGGCTTCGTCTGACGCGCCGCGAGGAGCGTCGTCGCGATCTCCGTCGGATGGTGCGCGTAGTCGTCGACGACCCATACGTCCTGCACGCGCCCCTTCGTCTGGAAGCGCCGTTTCGCGCCGTGAAAGAGCGCAAGTCCCGCCGCCATCTGCTCGACTGTCAAGCCGATGGACAGCCCCGTGACAACGGTCGCGAGCGCGTCGAGCACGTTGTGCCTGCCGGGCAGATTGAGGCGCACGCGGCCGAGATCTTTTCCTTCGTGCAGCACGGAGAAATCAACGCCCGCGCCGTGCATCTCAATCTTGCCCGCGCGGTAGTCCGCCTCATGGTCAATGGCGTAGGAGATGACCTTGCGGCCGAGCGTCTGAGCGATGTCTCGCACGTTCTCGTTGTCAAAGCACAAGACGGCGTGGCCGCCGGGCTTTATGTTTTCCAGAAATTCGCGAAATGCCTTGCGAATGTTCGCGAGCGTGCCATAGTGATCGAGATGATCGTCCTCGATGTTCGTGACGACGGCGATGTGCGGCCGGAGCTTCAGGAACGAGCCGTCGCTCTCATCGGCTTCGGAGACGAGATACTCGCCCTTGCCGAGCTTCGCGTTGCCGCCGAGGACATCGACCTCTCCGCCGATGATGATCGTCGGCGAGATGCCCGCATGGTCGAGCGCGACGCCGAGCATCGAGGTCGTCGTCGTCTTGCCGTGCGCTCCCGCCACGGCGATGCCCTTCGCCGCATTGAGGAGCGCGGCATTGATGTCCGAACGATGGAAGCGACGCAGGCCGAGTCGCGCCGCCTCAACGATCTCGGGATTCGTCTCAGGAATCGCCGTTGAGACGACGATGGCTTCTGCCCCGTGCACGTTCTCTGCGCGATGCCCGTGATGGATGTGCGCGCCGAGACCCTTGAGCTGCTCGATCAGCGCGGAAGAGCCGAGGTCGGAGCCTGTCACCTCATAGCCCTTTTCCAGCAGAATGTGCGCGAGCGCACTCATGCCCGCACCGCCGATACCGACAAAATGTATCTTATGGATGTCCTTCAGCAACTCTCTCTCCTCCTAATCCTTCGCAATCTCCAGCACGAGATTGGCAATCTCATCGGCCGCCTCGGGGCGACCGAGCGCACGGCTCTTCTCTGCCATGCGGCGGAGCTTTCCTTCTTCCGACAAAAGTTCGCCGAGAAGCGCCGAAAGCGTCTTGTCCGTGAGATCGCGATCCAAGATCACGCGCGCCGCGCCCGCTCGCTCCAAAGCGCGTGCATTGTACTCCTGATGGTTCTCCGCCGCATACGGATACGGCACCAAGATCGCGGGCACGCCGCGTGCCGTGAGCTCGGCAAGCCCCGTCGCACCTGCGCGGAAGACGGCGAGATCCGCCATCGCCATCGCCTCGGGCATATTGTAGAGGTAAGGCTCGACCTTGATGTGCGGCGCGGCGGCGAGATCCACGCCCGCCTCCTCCAGTCGGCGCATGACGTCCTCATACTCGCCCCTTCCCGTGACGAGAAGGAACTGCACCTCGGAATACTCCTGCGCCGCCTGCAGGACGCCGACCATCGCGCGGTCAATGCTCCTCGCGCCGCGGCTGCCGCCCGAGACGAGCACCGTGCGCTTTGCCGCATCGAAGCCGAACGTTTCGAGCGCCTTCTCGCGGCTCGCCGTCATGACCTCGCGGCGGATGGGATTTCCCGTAAAGACCGCCTTCTTGCGCGGGAAGCGGCACAGAGCCTCTTCCGTGCCGACGGCAATCTTCGTCACGAACTTCGACAAGATCTTGTTCGTCACGCCGGGCACAACGTTCTGCTCCTGAATGAGCGTCGGCACATGCGCGAGGCTCGCCGCCATGAGAATCGGCCCGCAGACGTAGCCGCCCGTGCCGATCACGACGTCGGGGCGGAAGCGGCGCACGATGGCCGCCGCCTCTGCAAGGCCGTGCATGGCGCGTCCGAGCCGCACGATGTTCGCGGGCGAGAAACTGCGCTTGAGCCCCTCGATATCGACGGTTTCAAAGGGGATGCCTTCCTTCGGTATGATGTCGGCCTCCAAGCCTTTCTGCGTGCCGACGTAGAGAAATTCCGCCGTGCGCTCCTTCTTGGCGAGAGCGCTCACGAGCGTCAGCGCCGGATATATGTGGCCGCCCGTGCCGCCGCCCGAAACGATGATCTTCATGCCTGTTCCCCTTTGCCTGCCATTTCTGCGTCTTCCTGCAAACTCCTACGCCAGCTCGCGTGCCAAGCGCTTGAACACCTCGCCGCGCTCCTCAAAGCCGTCGAACATGTCGAAGCTCGCGCACGCGGGCGACAAGAGCACGACGGCAGGCGGCTTCGCCAGACGACGCGCGATGTAGACCGCCGTCTTCATCGAGTACGCGGCGTCGTGGATGTGCGCGGCGGGAAAGCCCGCTGCGCGCGCGGCGTCGGCGAAGCGAACGGCGGCGTCGCCGACGAGGATCAGTTCCGTACAGCGCTCCGAGACGAGATGCATGAAGTCCGTCAGATCCGTCATCTTGTCGTCGCCGCCCGCAATGAGCACGATGCCGTCCGAGAAGGATTCGAGCGCCTTGATCGCCGAATCCGTATTCGTCGCCTTGGAATCGTTGTACCAGGCGACGCCCGCGAGATCGAGAAAATGCTCGATGCGGTGCTCGACGCCCTTGAAGGAGCGCAGCACGCGGCGGATCGCCTCAGCCTCGACGCCCGCGAGGTGCGCCATCGCCGCCGCCGCGAGCGCGTTCTCGACGTTGTGCGTCCCCTTGATGCCAAGCTCCGCCGTCGTCACGAGCGCGATCTCCTCGCCGCCCTGGCGCAGGACGAGCTTGTCGCCTAAGAGCAAAGCGCCCTCTTCGAGCGCCTCCCTGCGGCTGAAGAAAAATACGGGGCACGCGGCACGCTCCTTCATCGAGCGCGTCCTCTCGTCGTCATAGTTCAGGACGAGCCAATCGCCTTTTGCCATTTCGCGGAAAAGCCGCTCCTTCATCGCCTGATAGACTTTCATCGAGCCGTGGCGCTTGATGTGGTCGGGCGTCACGTTGAGGACGGCGGCGACCTTCGGACGGAAGTGCTCCGTCGCCTCCATCTGGTAGCTCGAAATCTCGGCGGCGACCGCGCCGCCCTCGCCCGCCTCCAGCACGGCTTCCGACAGCGGATAGCCGATGTTGCCGCCGACGCGCGTCTTCTCCTTGCCGAACTTCTCGGCGAGCAGCAGCCCCAGGAGCGTCGTCGTCGTCGTCTTGCCGTTCGTCCCCGTCACGGCGAAGATCGGCGACTTGGCAAGTGCAGCCGCCAATTCCACTTCGCTCGTGATGCGGATGCCGCGCCGCTTCGCCTCCTCGGCGAGCGGAATGGCGATGGGAACGGCGGGCGAGAGCACGAGAAGGTCGCAGCCGTCAAGGAGCGCGGCTTCCTGTGCGCCGAAGATCAGCCCGATGCCGAGTGCGCGAAGCTCCGAGACGTCCTCTTTGATCGCCGCCTCGTCCTTCGCGTCGGAAAGCGCGACCTTCGCGCCGAGCCTCTTGAGAACCTTCGCCGCCGCAAAGCCGCTGATCCCGGCGCCGATGACGAGAACCTTCTTTCCTGTGAAATCCGTATCGAGATGCAATATGCTTCCTCCTCGCTTTATCTCTTCCCTGCAGACGAGGGAGGCTTCCCAAGATGTCAAACGTCTGCCCGCGTCAATATGCGAGCCATGCGCCGAGCGCCGCAAAGACTGCGCCGACGAGCCAGAACGTATGAACGACGCGCGTCTCCTGCCACCCCTTGAGCTCGAAGTGGTGATGAATCGGACTCATGAGGAAGACGCGCTTTCCCGTCGTCTTGAAGGAGATGACCTGAATGATGACGGAAAGCGCCTCGGCGACGAAGACGATGCCGATGACGGCGAGCAAAATTTCCGTATGCGTGAGAATGCCGAGCGCGGCGATCGCGCCGCCGAGCGCCAAGGATCCCGTATCGCCCATGAAGACGCGGGCCGGATGATGATTGAAGCGCAAAAAGGCGCACGAAGCGCCCGCAATCGCCGCCGCGAACACAGCAAGCCCCGTCGCGCTAAAGACGAGCGCAACCGCCATGTAGGCGAGTGCGGCGACCGTGACCGTGCCCGCCGCGAGGCCGTCGAGGCCGTCCGTGAGGTTCACGGCGTTGCTCGTGCCGACGAGCACGAAGAGCACGAGCGGATAGTAGAAGAGTCCGATGTCAAGCTCCGCATGCACGAGCGGCAGCCAGACCGTCGTCGCAATGCCGAGTTCATGCTGTGCGAAAAAAATGACGACGACGGCGATGACGATCTGCCCCAAGAGCTTCTGCCGCGCCTTGAGCCCGAGGTTGCGCTTCTTCACGACCTTGATGTAGTCATCGAGGAAGCCGAGCGCGAAGTGTCCGAGCATCACGAAGAGCGCGAGCCATACGCCCGCCGTCAAGGGCGCGGCGGCAAGCGTCGCGAGCGTGATGGCGGCGATGATCATGACGCCGCCCATCGTCGGCGTGCCGCTCTTCGCCTGATGGCTCTTCGGCCCTTCCTCGCGTATGCTCTGCCCGAACTTCAGCTTGTGCAGCTCGGGAATCACGAAGGGGCCGGCCGCGAGCACGAGGACGGCGGCGAGCGCCGCCGCTCCTGCAAGAGAAAGCGCCGTCGTATTCACATCCATCATTTGCCTGCCTCCAGCGCCTTCTTCAACAGGGGGATGATCTCATCCATCTTCATGCCGCGCGATCCTTTGAAGAGCACGGCGTCGCCCGGCTGCAGGATCTCTTTGAGCCTTGCCGCCGCCGCTTCATGCGACGTCATGCGCTCGACGAGCGGCACGCCGCCCGCCTTTGCGGCCTCTGCGATGAAGCGGCTCTCCTCGCCGCGCGAGAGGACGGCGGCAAAGCCAAGATGCGCCGCCTCCTCGCCCACGCTCGCGTGGCCGCTCTTCGACGCGCTGCCGAGTTCGAGCATGTCGCCGAGGACGGCGATCTTCCTGCCCGCGAACATCTCGGCGAGCGTCTTCAAGGACGCGCGTGTCGATACGGGACTCGCATTGTAAGCGTCGTTGACGAAGGTGTATGCGCCGCACTTCTCGACGGCGAAGCGCATCTTCTGCGCAGGCGGCACGGCGAGTCCGCGCCGGACATCCGCGAGCGAAAGGCCGAGCACGCGGGCCGCAGCGATGGCGGCGAGCGCATTCGACACATTGTGTCTCCCTGGCATCGGCAGGAAGAGCTCGTGCCGTTCCAGTCGCCCGCGCTCGTTTTTCCATTCCAGCATGAATCTCATGCCGCCCTCGGCCTTGCCGACGGCGACGGCACGCACATCGGCATCGCGAGAAAGCCCGAAGGTCACGACGCGCACGCCCGCCTTCGCCTTCTCGCGCATCGCTAGGACGCGCGCATCGTCGGCGTTCAGTATGACCGTGCCGCCCGGCTCCACAGCCTCGACAAGCTCCGCCTTCGCCCTCGCGATGTTTTCGATCGAGCCGAGAAGCTCCATGTGCACCTCGCCGACATTCGTCACGATGGCGACGGTCGGTGCGGCGAGCGGCGCGAGCGCGGCGATCTGCCCGAGTCCTCTCATGCCGATCTCGACGACAGCCGCCTCGTGCGCGGCGCGAAGGCCAAGGAGCGTCAGCGGCAGGCCGATCTCGTTGTTGTAGTTCGCCGCCGTCTTCTGCACAAGAAGGCATGCGCCGAGCACGGCGGCCGTCAAGTCTTTGGTCGTCGTCTTGCCGTTCGATCCCGTGATGGCGACGACGGGGATCGAAAACTTCCTGCGCCACGCGGCGGCGATCTGCTGATAGGCGAGCAGGGTGTCCTTCGCCTTGAGCACGACGCCCGTCTTCGGCAGCTTCGCCTCGGGCGTATCAACCGCTACGAGCACGCCCGCCGCGCCCTTTTCGACCGCCTGCGCCGCAAAGTCCGCGCCGTCAAAGCGCTCGCCTTGAAGCGCGACGAAGAGCGATCCCGCCGCAATCTTTCGCGTATCCGTCACGATGTCGGAAAATGCGATGTCCGCCGCCGTGCGCACGACTTCGGCCTTTGCCGCACGCTCGATGTCGGCGAGCGAAAAGTGCATCGCATAGCTTTTTTCCCGCGCGGCGACGGCCTCGCGTGCGACTTCCTTGTCGTCGAAGTGGATCGTCTTGTCCTTCAAGATCTGGTAATTCTCGTGCCCCTTGCCTGCGATGATGACGATGTCGTCCTTTTCGGCGAGCGCCACGGCTCGCACGATCGCCGTGCGGCGGTCGGCGATTTTTTCATGGCACTTGTCGCCGATCTTCTCAAGCACACCGACCTCGACCTCATCGAGGATGCGCGCGGGATCTTCCGTGCGCGGATTGTCCGAGGTCACGAGCACGACATCGGAAAGCGCCGCCGCGATGCGCCCCATGATCGGCCGCTTCGTGCGGTCGCGGTCGCCGCCGCAGCCGAACACCGTGAGGATGCGTCCCGCCGCAATCTCACGCGCCGTATTCAGGATGTTCTCCAAGCCGTCGGGCGTATGCGCATAGTCGACGATGATGGAGAACGCCTGCCCCGCATCGACGAGCTCAAAACGCCCGGGCACGCTCTTGAAAGCTTCGAGCGCCCTCTTGATCGCCTCGGGCGCGATCCTTTCCGCGAGCGCCGCGCCGACGGCGCTCATGACGTTGTAGACATTGAAGATTCCCGTGACGCCGAGCGAAAGATCCATCCTGCCGAAAGCGCCTGCAAGCGTCAGCTCCAGGCCCCGCGCATGGACGCGGATGTTCTCGGCGCGAAGGGCGGCTTCCTTCTTCACGGCATACGTGAGATGCGCACACTTCGCATGGGCGAGCATCGTTTCGCCCGCCGCATCGTCATCATTGACGACGGCTGTCTTGCCCTCCTTCGCGCCCTTGCGGCTCACAAGGTCGAAAAGGCGCGCTTTCGCGCGCTTGTAGTTTTCGAGCGTCTTATGGTAGTCGAGATGATCCTGCGTGAGGTTCGTGAATACCGCCGTATCGAATTCGATGCCCGCCACGCGGTTCTGATCGAGCGCATGCGAAGAAACCTCCATGACGACGAAATCCATGCCGCGCCGCGCCATATAGGCGAGCGTTCGTTCCAGGACGACGACGTCGGGCGTCGTATTGTGAATCGGCAGAGCCTCATCCTCGACGAGGATCTGAATCGTGCCGATGAGCCCGACCTTGTACCCCGCCTCGCGCAGGATGGCACGCGTCATGT
Organism: Selenomonas sputigena ATCC 35185; assembly: GCF_000208405.1. Lineage (NCBI taxonomy): Bacteria > Bacillati > Bacillota > Negativicutes > Selenomonadales > Selenomonadaceae > Selenomonas > Selenomonas sputigena. The sequence continues at coordinate 2,007,917 of NC_015437.1, forward strand.
AGCTCGTCGTCGTCTTGCCGTTCGTGCCCGTGATGCCGATGATGCGCATCTTTCGCGACGGGTAGTCATGGAAAAACGGCACGATGACCTCAAGCGCCGCCGCAAGATTTGGCACGCGAAGAACTGCCGCCGCACCCTCGGGAATCTCGATCTCACGCTCCGTCAGAATCGCGCACGCGCCCTTCTCGACCGCCTGCGCGATGAAGGAATGGCCGTCGACATGCAGCCCCTCGATGGCGACGAAGAGCGTCCCCTCCGTCACCTCGCGCGAATCGTGCACGATGTCCGCGATCTTCGCAGCTGCATCTCCCTTGATTTCAGCGCCCTCGACGAGCGCCGCCAACTCGGCAAGCGTCTTCATTGCCATCCCTCCATGAAATTTATCGGACCTATTCCTTCGCACCTGTCGCAAAGTAGACCGTCTTCGGCGTGCTCATGCCGAGCTTTTCCGTCGCGATGCGGCGCACGCGCTCGGGCGATTTCATCTGTGCGATCTCAATCTTCAGATGCTCATTTTCCTTTTCGAGCGTTTCCGCCTGCTGCTGAATCTTCACGAGATCGTAGCCGCGGCTCGCCGTGATGCCGCTTCGGATCGTCACCGCCATCGCCATGATAGAGACCAGCGCGAGCAGCAAGAAGCAGCGGGAGCGCAGATGCGTGTTGAGTGTCGGCCGCCTCTTAGGAGGCGGCGCGGGCTTCTCGATCCGCTGCGGCTGCAGCTCCTCCTCATAATACTCATACTCCCTTTGTCTTGCGAGCATCTGTCGATCCCTCCTTGACAGCGGTGCTGCCGCTTCCTGCGGCCTCCGCCTGCTTCCTCATCCGCCCTCCGCCGAAGAGCGGCTTCCTATAATTTCTCAGCCACGCGCAATTTCGCGCTCTTGGCGCGTGGATTTTCTGCAGCTTCTGCAGCGCTCGGCTTCTGCGCCTTGCCCAAGAGCCTGACCTTGGGCTCGTGACCGCAAACGCAGACGGGAAGCCCGGGCGGGCAGATACAGCCGCGTGCGAGTTCCTTGAGCGCCTGCTTGACGATGCGGTCTTCGAGCGAGTGAAACGTGAGGACGGCGATCCTGCCGCCGGGCGCTAGCGCGTGCACCGCATTCTCGACGCTCGCCTGCAGGATGCCGAGTTCGTCGTTCACCTCGATGCGGATCGCCTGGAAGATGCGCTTCGCCGGATGGCCGCCCGCCGCACGGCGCACGCCCTTGGGCACGGCGCGGCAGACGATGTCAACGAGTTCGCCCGTCGTCTCGATGGGCTTTTCCTGCCGCGCCGCTACGATGAATTCGGCGATGCGCTTCGCCCAGCGCTCCTCGCCGTAGTCGCGGAATATGTGCCAAAGCTCCGCCTCGTCATATTCGTTGACGACCTCGTGCGCCGAGAGGAGGCGCGACGTGTCCATGCGCATGTCGAGCGGCGCGTCCTGCATGTAGGAAAAGCCGCGCTCTGCCGTATCGATCTGATGCGACGACACGCCGAGGTCGAAGAGCACGCCGTCGACAGAGGTGACGCCGAGACTTTGCAGAACCGAGTCGAGCGCACGGAAATTCGAGCGCACGACATCGACGCGGCACGAGACGTTGGCAAGACGCTCCTTCGCCGCGCGGATTGCCGCCTCGTCCTGGTCAAGTCCGATGAGCCGTCCTGCGGGAGAGAGCCTGTCAGCGATGCGCCGCGCGTGACCCGCACCGCCCAGCGTACAGTCGATGTAAGTGCCCGCAGGCTTCACGGCGAGAGCCGCCAGAGTCTCCTCCGGCATCACGCTCGTATGGCGAAACTCCATGCACTCACCTCAAATCCCGAGATCCGTCAGCGTCTCCGCGATCTTCGTGACCATCGGATTCACCTCGGCGTTGTAAGCATCCCAAGCCGTGCGGCTCCAGATTTCGGCGCGCGTCATGACGCCGTTCAGGACGACGTCCTTCTTGAGACTCGCATAGGCGCGCAGGTTCGCGGGCACGAGGAAACGTCCCTGCCTGTCCAATTCCAGCTTGCGTGCACCCGCAAAGAAGAAGCGGGCAAAGGCGCGAGCCTCGGGCTTCGACATAGGCAGCGCCTTGAGCTTCGCCGACAGCCGCTCCCATTCCTCCTCGCCGTAGAGAAAGAGGCAGCTGTCAAGCCCCTTCGTGATGACAAACGAGCCGCCGAGTTCCGGGCGAAAATCCACGGGCAGGATCACGCGCCCCTTCGCGTCGATCGTATGCGTGTATTCGCCCATCAACATCTCGCTTGCCACCTCCTCTGCCAGTGCTCTCTATATTAAACCACATTTCCCCACTTTTCGCCACTTCATTGTCTAGGTTTAATTCTTTCTTTCCCGTCTTTTTCCTGCCTCTCGCTTTCATTTTTTTCCTCCTGCGCCCCTTTTGGCGTAAAAAATAAAGAAAAAGCACCCCCTTCGCCAAAGGCAAGGGACTGCTTTCCCACAAACATATTTTCTTTTTGAGACAGAAAGAAGCCGCGCTTTTCCCTACCGCTTCTGCCAGCCGAAATTCTCGAAAATCGGCAAGTAGCGCAGTCGCTTCTGAAACGATCCTTCCGTGTTTTCCGTATGGAAGATCGGCACGCGGTCGATCGCGTAGAGATTGCTCGCGCGATCCGCGTTGCCGTAGCGCACGGTGAACGCCATCTTGTAGCCCGCTTCCTTCACGAGATTCGCGATGTGCAGGTTGTACGCGCCCCCCGGGTAGGCGAAGCATGTGACCGTCTTGCCGAGCTTCTCCTCGATCATGCGCTTCGAGGCGGAAAGCTCCTCCTTGACCTCGTCATCTGTGAGACTCGTCAAAGCGCGGTGCGTCATCGTGTGCCCCTCGATGGAAAAGCCGTGCTGCTCCATCTCGCGCAGCTGCTCCCACGTCAGATAGCCCTTCTTCTTTCCCACCATCTCCGTGACGACGAGGATCGTCGCCTTAAAACCGTATTTCTTGAGAATCGGATACGCCTTCTCATAGTTGTCGATATAACCGTCGTCAAATGTGATCATCACGGGCTTTTCGGGCAAATCGCCCGCTCCCGTCAATGCGCCGTAAAGCTCTTCGGGCGTGATCGACTGGAAGCCGTTCTTCTTGAGCCACGCCATCTGACGCTCAAAGTCCTTCGGCGCGACGGCGAGCGAATGATCCATGTCGTTGACCATGTGATAGTTCAGGATGCGCACCTTCGCCCCCTGCTCGACTTCCTGCGCGATACGCGCGTCAATATCCCCCGTACCCGCCGCCAGAAGCAGCGCAAAGAACAGCACGAAGAGCGGCAGAAACCGCCGCAGAAATTTTGTCATCTCTCTCCTCCCTCAGTCGCGAATCGCATTGGCAATCGTCGCCGCCTTGACGGCAGCCGCCTTTATGGCCTCAGCATCCGCCCCCGTGACGTTGACATTCTTCGTGACCTTCGCCTCGTAGCTCTCGCCGCGCACGATGTCCGCGAGGTCGATGCCCGTCGCCGCCTTGACCGTCTGAAACGTCTTCGCCATGACGAGCGGCACATTGTCTGCCATCGGCTCGACCGCAGAGGCGCTGCTGCCGCCGATGATGGATACATTGCCGATGCGCTCAAGCGGCTTTGCCACTTCCGAAGCGATCTGCGGCAGAATCTCAACGATCATCTGCGCCATAGCCGCCTTGCCGTATTTCTTCAGCGCTTCTGCCTTGCGATCCATCGCAGCGGCTTCCGCCTCGCCTTTCGCCTGGATTGCGGCAGCTTCAGCCTCGCCCTGCGCCTTGATTCCTGCCGCTTCCTGCTCTGCCGCATAGCGCGAGGCCTCCGCCTCAGCCTTCTTCGCCTCCGCCTTGCGCTGCGTTTCGTAGAGCGCGGCTTCCGCCTCACGCTGACGCTTGGCAAGATCGGCCGCCGCCTTCTGCTCGACGGCATACTTCTCTGCATCCGCCTGCTTCTGAATCTGCGCCGCAAGCTCCTGCTCACGCACGGACACCTGCTGCTTCTTCAGCTCCTGCTCACGCTCCGCCTTCGCGATCTGCGCGTTGACCGTAGCGGCCTGAACGGATTTCTGCTGCTCCTGCGCCTGAATTTCGTAGGCTGCATCCGCCTCCGCGCGCTTGATATCGGAGGCTCTCTTAAGCTCGGCCTGTCGGATTGCAAGGTCGGTTTGCCGCTGGGCAATCTCAAGGTCCGCCTCGACCTGCGCATCGTTCGCTTCCTTTTGCGCCTGTGCCTTTGCTACCGCAACATCGCGCTCCGCCTCGGCGCGCGAGATAGCTGCGCGTTTCTTGATGCGCGCCGTGTTGTCCGCACCGAGGTCGACGATGAGACCGTTATTGTCCGTGACATTTTGAATGTTGCAGGAAATGATCTCGATGCCGAGCTTCTTCATATCCTGCGCCGCCTTATTGACCACTTGATCAGAGAAACTGTCACGATCCGTATTGATGGCTTCTAACGTCAACGTGCCGATGATCTCGCGCATGTTGCCCTCAAGGGAATCCTGCAGATCCTTCGCGATCTGTTCCCCCGTGAAGTTCAGGAAGTTCCGCGCTGCAAGCTGCACGCTTTCCTCATCGCGTCCAACCATGACCTTGGCAACAGCATCGACATTCACATTGATGTAATCATTCGTCGGCACGGGTGTCTCCGTCTTGATGTCCACAGAAATCTGCCCGAGAAAAAGCTTGTCCATGCGCTCAAAGAAAGGGATGCGCGCTCCGCCCCGCCCGATGAGGATGCGCGGGCGCTTCTTGATGCCGGAAATAATGAGTGCCGTCGACGGCGAAGCCTTTACATAGCCGCCCACTAAAATCGCCAAGAGCACGACGACCAGCACAACGGTGCCAACAATTCCTCCGATAAATAAGATTCCCATACACTTCGCGACGCATCGCACAGGCAAGGCGCCGCTTTCACCTCCTTAAAAGCACGAAGAAAAAGACCTAGGAGGGAACGAACAATGTCTTTCCCGCCCTTTTGTTTATTGTACCATGAAAATCTAAGAGGTCAAACTGGAAAGGAACTCTCCTCCATGCATTCTGCGCCTGGTAAATTCTAAGAAATATCCTCATGCCTCACAGAAGCCTCACCGATGCGTCTGCGCCTTCGGCTTGACTTCTCGGGGCTTCGTGGTAAACTATTTCTATCACAATAGGAATCGTCGACTGTACCTATATCCTCGTGCCCTACAAAAGTCTGGCCAGTCCGAAAAGGAGCAATCCCAATGAAGCAGACAGAAGTTCCTGCATCGCCTCGCGATGCCAAGCATTTTTACTGGAAGCTCTTTTCTTCCACCTTCGTCATCAGCGCCGTCACCATCGGTGGCGGTTTCGTCATCATCCCGCTGTTGAAGGCGAAATACGTCGATGAATACGGCTGGATTGACGACAAGGAGGCTCTCGACATGGTCGCCATCGCGCAGTCCATGCCGGGCATCGTCGCCGTCAACGCCTGCATCATCCTCGGCTACCGCATGGCGGGGCTCGCAGGCTCCTTGACAGCGCTCCTCGCGACGGTTCTGCCGCCCCTCATCACGCTTTCTGTCATCGCTCGCTGCTACGATGCCTTTGCCAGCAATCCGACGGTGCAGCTCGCCTTGAAAGGCATGCAGTGCGGCGCGACAGCTCTCATCCTGAAGGTCGCCATCGACCTCTTCATCAAGCAGGCGAAGACGCGCCTCCTGCTGCCCATGGCGATCGTCCTCGCTACCTTCGTCGCCAACGTGTTCTTCGACGTCAACATCATGCTGCTTGTCATCATCGACGGCATCATCGGCCTCGTCCTCATGCAGGACAGGAAATTCGGCTGAGGGGGCGCGATCATGATATATCTTCAGCTCTTCTTCGAGTTTGCCAAGGTCAGCATCTTCTGTGTCGGCGGCGGCTACGCTTCCATGCCGCTCATCCAAGCCGCCGTCGTCGATGAGCGCGGCTGGCTGACACTCGCGCAGTTCATCGACATCTTCACGATCTCACAGATGACTCCCGGTCCCATCGGCATCAACGCCGCAACCTTCGCAGGCATGACAGTCGCGGGCACCTGGGGCGCCGTCGCTGCGACAGCGGGCTTCGCCTTCCCGTCGCTAATCCTCGGTATTGCACTCGCCAAACTCTTCTTCAAGTATGGTGACATCGGCTCAATCCGCGGCATCTTGAACGGTCTGCGCCCCGCCGTCATCGCTCTCATTTGCGGCGCGGCGATCGACTTCATCCTGCTCGCCGTCTGGAACACGGAAAGCCTTCCCACAAGCTTCGATGCGACCGAATGGAGCAGCATCGTCATCATCGCTTTCGCCCTGATCGCCATGCACTACAAATATGGCGTCATCACGATTCTTGCTGCCTCCGGCGTGCTCGGCGTGCTCTTTGGCATATTGAAGAACGGCGGCATGTAAACGCAAAACAAAGAGGAGCATCTGCAGGGATTTTCCCGCGCAGATGCTCCTTTTTATATCGTTTGATTCAGTCCTTCTTCTCTGCCTCACCGCCTTCCCACAGATGTTTCATGATGTCGGGATAGAGCGCTTCCAGATGGCCTTGGATCTGGTTCACCAAGGCAACGATCAGGGACGGGTCGAACTGCTCTACCCCCGATGGGATGCAGCAGGTCAGCAGGAGATTGCCCGCTTCGTCACTGTTGTACTTTAACATGCGATACTCATTGTTCAGATTGTCCAAGTACGCTGCAAGGCCCGGTTTCTCCTTCGCCGCAGCGATACGTGCGGCGACTTCAATCTGAATCAACGTATAGACACTGTCATCCACGAGGATCATGAAAGGCAGATCCTGCCCCCTAAGCGGCAGATTGCTGCGAAAAACATGTGAATGAACAGCATCCTCCGCCTTGTGCATCTCAATGCCCGAAATCTTCTCCTGTACCAAATAGGCTTGGAGCTTTGCTGCTTTTTCCTTCGCAACCATGCTTTCCGCCGCCGCGTCCTTCTTCATATCTTTCTTTTCTTCTGCTTTTTTCTCACTCATACGAGGTCCTCCCTAACCAAAAATCAATGTTTGCAGATACGGCAGCGGGTGCAAAACGTCCCGCCGCCTGCCTGCTTTTTCATCCTTTCTATTTCCTTAGAAACTCCAGCGAAGGCCTGCGTCGACGCGCCAATCAGTCTTGATGTCGCCGCCGAATGTCTTTTCAAATGTGCCATAGAGGCTCGTTTTGTCACTGAGCTTCATCGTGCCGCCGAGCTGGAGACCAAGCCATGTATCCTTTCCTTCTTGATGCGTCGTTTTCCACGGATTCGTCCCGTCAGAGTAATCCGTCGAGAGATCGCCCGCGAATTCATGATAGAGCGACGCTTTGAGGAACCATGTGCTGCTCTTCGTTTCTTGACCGAAGCCAAGACCAATGCGCCCGACGAAGCTGTTCATCGCGCCTTGGCGTACATACATCTTCTGTCCGGCATAGTCCGTATCACCCGTGTAGTTGACACCGTTCAGATGGCTGTAGATCAGCTCGATCTGCGGCTCGACGAAACTGCCGCCATTCAGGTTGATACGTCTGCCGTACTCTGCCGAGAGTGAACCGCCCCAGGTGTGGAAGTCGCCCTTGACATAGTGATTGAAGTCGTTGTAGACCGTGTACTCATTAGAGAGTCTGCCGATCTTTGCAATGAGATCGACATATTCGCCGTTCTTGCCCGACCATGTGCCATAAATGCCGAGGTTGCCTTCCTTGTTTTCGCCATTGCCTTTTGCAAAGGAAGATGTTCCCTTCATGTAGCTTCCAGCAACGCCGACACGCCAGTCGTCTCCAACCTTCTTGTCGTAACCGACCTGGATCGTCGTGTAGTTCATCTCGAAGTTCGTCTTGTCCTTGTCGCTCGACGACTTGCCGCGGTAGACACGCGCCCAAACGCCCTCATCTTCTGGCGAAAGTCTGAGATCGCCCATGCGCTTCATAAGGTCGTTCGCCTCGGCACGCCACGCCATCGTCGATGCCGTCATCGCCGACTTGACGCCGCTCATGAGTTTCGTCTCGTAGTCGCCATACTCAATTTTCGGCTTCGGCTGCGGTTTCGGCTCTGGCTTCGGCTGCGGCTCTGGCTTCGGCTGCGGCTTCGGCTGTGGCTGTGGCTGCGGCTCTGGCTTCGGCTGCGGCTCTGGCTTCGGCTGTGGCTGTGGCTGTGGCTGCGGCTGCGGCTCTGGCTGTGGCTGCGGCTCTGGCTTCGGCTGTGGCTGCGGAGCCTTTACCGAACCTTGACCGCTCGCTTCCGACCAATCCATATTTGCCTTTTTCAGCGTCTTGGATGAGGCGACCAGACCTTCAGAGATCATCGCCTCGCCTTTGAGATTCCTCTCCCCCGTCTTATATCCGTCGTAGTAGAGCTTTCCTGCGAGTGCATTGAGCGTCTTGTAGACTTGCGTCTCGTCCGTCAACGTAAGACCGTTGCTGTCCGTCACCATCGTGACCGAAGAATTCTCCGCCGCTTTCTTGATATGCACATCGCCCGCCTTATAGTGCTCGGCTTTCGTGCCGTCGCCTTCATGCTGATAGACGAGCTGCATATTGCCGGAGTAGTTGTCAATCGTGATCTTGTGCGGATCGTTCTGCTTCAAGATGCCCTTGTCTGCCTGCAGACGAGTGACGCGGCTATCCATAGCAATGCCCTTTTCTCTAGAGCCGGTTTCCTTCTTGTGATGATAGCCAGTGCCGACCTGCTTATGTTCCCATATTGCACCGTTGGCGAGCAGCATGGAAACATTGCCGGGGTTGTAGCGCCATTTCTGCGTCTGCTTGTCAATCCCATTGATGTCAGTCGATACCATTCCCTTGAAGAAGGAATTCTTATTATTCAATCCCAAGACGATATGACCATCGCCCTCCGAGCTGATATCGCCCGTAATCTGTACAGGACGCGTATTCGAAGTCGCGACCACATTGCCATTCCCATCAAACTTAGAATTGACGAATACTGTGCCACGGTCATAAGCAGCGATGGACGCGACATCAGTACCCTTGATAATGCCGCCGCCGATGGAGATTCTCGCACCATGCGACTCAATCGCACGCCACATCGTCGAGTCGATGTCCACGAGTCCCTTGATATCGACCTCCGCGCTGCCCATATTCTTGCGAGCTTCGATCGCACCGAAATCCTCACCTGTATTCTTCACGCGGATTTTGACGGCATTTTCCATCTTGTCGTCGTTCTCAATCACAAGCTTTGCTTTTCCATGACCGCTCATGTGTCCCGGACCGCCCGGATAACCCATGACGAAGATGCCGCGTCCGTAGAGACTGCCCTTCGGATCCGACTCGATATTCATGCCCTTGACATTCTTGATCGTAAGCGTGCCGCTGTAGACGGTGATGGCATTCGGCGTGCGCTCCCAGCCTGCCTGCGGGCCTTCGTTCGGCAGAAGGCCATGACCGCCGGGACCTGCCTTGATGTCGAGGCGATGCCCCGTCATATCAATCGAACCTTCAACGTCGCCGTTCCAATAGATCGTCCCGAACTTATTGTCCCTCGCCGAAGTGACGGGCTTATCCGCCGCCTTTACCTCAAGCTTGATGTCGCGATGGAAGGTATAGTTCCCCTTGCCGTCGTAAACGCCCTTGCCTTTCCAATATGCCTTGGTATCGTTCGTATCGAAATTGCCTTCGGCAATTTGCTTCTTAATCGTTTCACCCGTCAAAGGAGTTGTATCTTTGGGCTTTACATGAGCGCGCCCGTTTGACAGCCAGTAGTCGAGATCCATCTGCTGCGAAACGGCAGATCCCGTCAGCCCTTCAGCGATCATCGCCTTGCCCTTGAGATTGCGCTCACCATTGACGTAACCATCGTAATACAGCTTGCCTGCAAGCGCATTGAGCGTCTTGCGCACCGCAGTCTCATCGCCGAGATTGACACCGTTGCTGTCCGTCACCATCGTGACCGAAGAGTTCGCGGCAGCATGCTTGATATGTGTATCGCCGTAGAACTTGTTGGGATCTTTATGGGCCGGATCGCTGCCATAGTCCTCCGTCTGCGTGCCGTCATTGACATGCTTGTAGTAGAGTCGTGCACTGCCGGAGAAATTATCAAACGTAAGCGGCTTATAGTCGTTGCGGTCAATGCCGGTATTCAGACCGTGGAAATTCTTGTAGTTCCCATTCTCTATGGTATCATTCGTATACCCCTGGCCACTGTCCGAACGGAAGGATATATCTGCCAGCCGCTTCGAAATTGACGATGCCGTCAGTCCCTCAGCAATCATCGCCTTGCCCTTGAGGTTTCGCAGACCGGATCTTGCACCATCATAATAGAGCTTGCCTGCGAGTGCATCCAGCACGCTTCGGACTTGCGCTTCGTCCGATGTTGTGATGTTCTTGCTGTCCGTGACCATCGTGACCTCGGAGCCTTGCTTTGCCGCCGCAATCTTGACATCGCCCGCTTTGTAGTCCGCTGCTTTCGAACCGTCGTTCTCATGCTCGTACATCACCTTCATATTGCCGCGGAAGTCGTCGATGAGGATGTTGCGCTTGTCCTTCTGGCGGATGATGCCGCCGTCGGCATTAAGGCGGCTGACACGGCTGTCGCCCAGCTCCGCCGTACCATTCTTATCCCTGCCCGTGCCGAACTTCGTATGTTCCCACGTACCACCGTTCTTGAGAACGAGATAGCCATTGCCCGACGCCAATTCCCAATTATTCTGTGGCCATGTGTACATATCGGTAGTAAAGAGTCCCTTGAGGATGGAATTCTTCGTCGTCAGACCGATATAAGCGGAGGCAGATCCTGCTTTCACCTGTATATCGCCCTCAATCTGCACATCGCGATTCTCGTGCATGGGGACGACGTTACCTTCACCATCCATCGTCGCATTGATCTTTGCCGTACCGGGCGAGTTTACATAAAGCGCCGCATCACCCTTCGAGACGATTCTGCCGCCGCCGATGGTGAGCGTGCCTCCATCGACGACCACGCCTTTCGGTGCATCAATATCGACCATGCCGTCGATTTCCAACCGCGCAGCGCCGTTGTAGCTTTCGAGATAGATGCCCTTGTCCTTAGACATAATTTTCACGGCATGATCTGCATCTGCCTGATTCTTGATATAGAGGTTCGCATTCCCCTTCCTCTGATCACCTACCAGATGGATGCCGTTGTTGTGCGCCTGAATCGTCGTCTTGCCGAGCGACTTCAGCTCAAGCGTACCACCGTTCACCAGAATGCCGGTGGACTCGTCGCCGCGACGCTCTCCCGATTGCGTACGGACATTGCCGACTCCGGTATCAATATTCAGCGCATGCCCATTCATATGGATACTGCCGTTCTTTCCTTTGCCCCACAAGATACCACCGAAATCATAGCGGCTGTACTCGTTCAGCGCCTTGACGGGATTGTCGCTGAGCTTGGGAGAAAATGCAGCGTCGTTGCTGAAGCTGTAGGTCGAGCCGCTGCGAACGCCCTTCTTGTCCCAATACTTCTGCTCACGGACTGCACCTTTCCAGTCGCCCTCCGCAATCTGACGTCCTTCGCCGATATCTTCCTTGACGCTTCCCTGTCCATTTGCTTTGAAGGTGATATCCTCCAACTTCTTCGACGCCGATGAAGCAGTCAGTCCTTCGGCGATCATTGCCTTGCCCTTGAGATGGCGCTCGGTAGCGGCAGCATCGTAGTAGAGCTTGCCCGCAAGCGCGTTCAGCGTCTTATGGACCGCAGCATCGTCCGACAGATTCACACGATCAGCATCTGTGGCGACCGTGATTTCAGCATTTTCCGCCGCACTCTTGATATGCGTGTCGCCCGCTTTGTAATGGGCGGTGTCCGTGCCGTCGCTTTCATGCTTATAGAACAGCTTTGCTTTGCCTTCGAACTTGTCAATGGTGAGATCCTGCGTATCATTCTGGTGAATCGCGCCGCCGTCCGACTTCAAATGTGTCAAATGACTCCTGCCAATCGTATCGCCGCCGATACCGACCGACTGATTATCCCAACGCGCACCATTTGCCAGCAGAAGACGAGTACTCCCGCTGCCCGAGCTGCCAATCTTTCCCTTGATGTAGGACTGTTCCGTATTGAGCGCTGCACCGAAGACGCCGCCATTGCCCTCAAGCAACACGTTGCCTTCGACCTTGACATCGCGCTCCGTCGAAGCAGCGTCAACGCCGTCACCGGCGCTTCTCGCATTGATGAATACCTTGCCTTGCCTCGTGATATGCACGGCTTTCGCATTCGCTCCGGCCATCATGCGTCCGCCGCCGATACGGATTTCGCCGTCATTCGAGGCATAGAGAAGATTTTCCTTATCCTGCTCGATATCGACAAGCCCCTTGATGTCGACGAGGGCGCTTCTCGATGATGCACCTTTTGCCGTGATGGCGTTGCCTTTTTCCCCGCTCGATGTATTGCGAATCTTAACTGCATGCGGTGCTGTATCGTCGTTTTCTATGACGATACGGCCATCTCTGCGACTGGTTGCCATGGCATAGATGCCGTGTTCTGAGCGCTTGCTGCCCGTAATATTGATATCGATGCCGCCCGCACGCTTGATTTCCAGATTTCCGGCAGTCGCCACGATACCGCTCGCATATCTTTCATCCGAGTCCGCCGTACTGTTCAGCGTCAGCCTATGAGCCTTCATATCGACAGTGACAGGCCCTTCAGGAGCCTCCTCATCAACCACGATACCGCCCGTATAATATCGCTGCGCAGGGATCACCTTGTTGTCGCTCGCCTTCGTGCGAATGATGACGTCCTTGTCAAAGGTATAGTGCCCGTTGTCATCGCCGTAGCCATCATTCTTCCACTTCTCGCTCAGATCCATGCTGTCAAAACCGACTTCTGCAATCTGCTGCGTCGTATCCAGCACGGCAGAAGCGGGCGGCGTAGATGGCTGTCCAGGCGTCGTGCCTGGCGGCGTAACAGGCGGCAAGGGAGCAGCGGGCGTACCGTCCGTGCTGCCTTGCCCAGTCGTCGCAGAGAACTTCATGCGCTCGACCTTGACTTCTGCCGAAGATGCCGTCAAGCCTTCCGCGAGCATTGCCCGACCCGTGAGATGGTCTTCCCCGCTCTTTGCTGCATCGTAGTAGAGCTTACCTGCGAGTGCGTTGAGCGTTTTATGAATCTGTTCTTCATTCGCTGCAGGATTTGTGCGGTCCGTCACCATCGTGACGAAAGAGTTCGCCGCCGCCTTTTTGATGTGCGTATCACCTGCCGTGTAGTGCGATGTGTCTGTGCCGTCGCCGCCCGTATGACTGTAGTAGATCTTTTGCCGACCCGCATAGTCGTCAATCGTCAGCTTGCCTGCATCATTTTGGAAAATGTTTCCCTCATTGCCATTCGTGCTTGAGAGTCGGGCAAGCCGCGTGCCGCGCCCGCCGTTCATCGTATCCCACGTCGCGCCGTTCTTCAAAAAGAGCGTCGTCTTTCCCGTTGCGCCAGCTTCCGTACCGCCGAGCCATTTGGAATCCGCTCCATTAAGGCCGAGGTAGACTTCGCCGCCGTTTTCCGTATGAATGGGACCTGCCAGCTCCGTCTTTTGATCCGCAGCATCGGTGCCCGCCTCATTCACATTGAAATAGGTTTTGCTCGATCCCTTCACCCACATCAACCATTGATCGCGCGCCTTGTTGTCGGCAATCTTCAGCTTGCCGCCGCCGATGCGCAGAACGCTGTCTTTAGCAGAATTGAATTCATCACCAAACTGAATGCCGCGCTGGATCTTCGGATCGTCAATATCCACGCGACGAATATTCAGCGTATTACTCTCTCCTGTCACATGAATACCATACGTACTCGGTGATTTCACGTTCCCCAGTCCGGCTTCCGTCCAATAATGGTAGACGGCTCCCGGTTTTATCGTGAACGTGCCATCCAGATTGAGCGTCGCTTTACCCGGCGCCCAAATGCCGCGGGCAAATTCTCTGCCTGCCCAAAGCTCATTGATCTGCACATCTGCATGGATATCCGCTTTCATCGGTTTTTTTGCATATTCGTCGAACCGAATGCCGCTTGTCGCACCGCCATGCTGATCGGCATCCTTCCAGTTTCCATGGGCATTGATGGTGATGAGACGGTTTGCCGCACTGGCATTGTTCTTATCGCTATGAACAGTTAACGTTGCATTAGGGCGAATATGAAGTCCCGAGGCGCGATTATTCTCATTCTTTAGATTGCGAATATCCAGTTTGAGATCGTGCCCTGCCATATCGAGCGTAAGCGAGCTGTTCGCATAAACAGCCGATGCGCCATTCACAATATTCCACTTGATCGTATTCTTATCTGCCTTGACCTCGGTATCCGCCGTCAGCGTCGTATCTTCCTTGATCGGTCCCTGCTCTGCCGCCCACGCCGGCACTTGCCATGAGCCTGCCAGCAAGGCTGCGGCAATGCCTAAAGTCAGTTGCTTCAGACGCGCTTTTTTCCTCATATCTTTATCTCTCCTTTGTTCTGTGAAATCGCTTTCTTCAGCGACTTCTTTTCTCTGCCATGTTTCTCAGCGGCGCAGTCCGCGCCATAAATACTCTCAAACCGCTTACCGGCCTGCCAGCCTTTCTAACAGGTTCTCAGCCTTTCCAACACCATTGCCATCGCCTCCCTTGACAGCACTCCAACAAAAAAACGCGACACAAAAAGAACACATAGCCTTCCATGAAAATGAGAACTGTCAAACGACAGCCCAAACTCCTTGGCCTGCTACGCGCCATCTTGTATCGCGCAAGTGACGTGACGAAAAGAAAACAGGCGGCACTCTGACTTAGCTCATCATCCTGCCATCTCTTTGTGAGAGACGTACGATGGCAGGACTCCCCATACAGTTGCGGAACAGCTCCGGATTCACACCGGATTCCCCACACTCAGCCTTGCGGCTTCCATTTCTTGTGGTATGAAGTTGTCTTGGCTCTTGGAAAGCTCTCAAAAGCCATGCCGTAACCAGCAGAAGCGCCTCCTCTTTTCTTTTATAACCTATACGCATTTATCATATCATAAATCAAACAATATGAATAGCCGTAAGGTATATGTTTAATTATTTTTTAATATTTAGAAGCTATGCTCCACGCCGACGACAAAGCTGCGTCCCGGAGCCGTCCACCACTGACCGGCTCCACCGTAGTTCACATTGGAACGCTCAGCATAGAACTTATCGAAGAGATTGTTGACCTTGAGATAGACCTTCGTCGTTTCCATGATCTTATAGTTCATGCCGAAATCGCAGACCCAGTACGACGTCTCCGGGAAAGCGTTGTCCACGGGACCCGGACGGTCAATCATGGCGCGTGCCATCAAGGATGCGTCGAATCTCCGATTCTTGTAATCCACACCGATATTCCACTGATGCGTCGGCAAATAACCATCAACATTTGCTTTGCGCTGTTCGGTCTTACCAACATGCGTGTTCGTATAGCCAAGGCGTGCACTCACATGTGAGTCAAAGCGCTTCGCAAGCTGCAGATCCCAGCCATGTGCATCCTCATCGCCAACGTTGATATTCTGATATGTCACGGGATGAAAGCCGATACGATCCTTGGAATGACGCCAATAGTAGTGCGCTGCAACATTCAGTCCTTTGCCAAAATCATGCGCAATACCGATCTCCCGCGTATCGCCGGACTCGGGCTTGAGGTTCGGATTGCCATATGTCGGCGCATAGAGCTGATTCGGCGTCGGGGTCAGGAAATACTCGGTATAAGCTACATAGGCATGAGTTCTAGGCGTAATATCATAGCCAAGGCTCACGCTCGGGCTTGTATGGCTGCCGAAAGCCGAATTGCTGTCGTAGCGAATGCCGCCGATGAGCTTGAGTGCAGGCGTGATGTTCCACTGATCTTGCAGATAGACGGAACGATTCACGAGGGATCTCCCGTCAATACTCACTATTCCTCCGTTCCAAATCGACGTATCGTCATACGTGAAATCCACACCGGTCGTCAGGAGATGATCGCCGAAGCGCTTATCATACTGGTCACTGAGCTTCCAGCTGTAGACGTCCATCTCGTAGCTCGATCCTAGCGGCGTCCACATGTTATGGTAAAAGAGATTATAATTATAGCGGCTGCGGGAAAGGACCATCTGATTCTTCGAGGTATCGTCAATCTTCGCATTCCAGATCAAGTCTACATCAAAATGATCGTAGCGTCCTCGATTCTGCTTCAATCCCTGCTGCTTTTCATACAGCGCTTGATAGCGGTCTCCATCCTTGTAACTGCGCAGGTTGAGCACAAGGTACGAAGCCTTGCTGAGATCTTTGCCGAGGTGTATGTTGACGGAATCAGCGTCGAGTCCTGAAGGAACTTCATTGCCATGCCCATCTTTGAAGTCGTTGCTCTTGTCCTTCTGATACTTGAGCCGCCAATCAAGACCGTTCTCGCTGCCCTCGTAAGCAACACTGTAGAGCTGCTTGCCGAAGCTGCCATAAGCCGCCTCAACCGTCGCTTTCGCGTTCTTCGCCTTCTTCGTGATGATGTTGATGACGCCGCCCTTAGCATCCGAGCCGTAAAGCGTCGATGCCGAGCCGCGCAGCACCTCGATGCGGTCAATACCGCTGAGATCCTTCATCGCTGATGTCAGTGACGCCGCAAAGCCACCTGCATAATTCTGCTTCACACCATCAATGAGAACAACAACATCCTCCGAGCCATTGATATAGAACTTTGTGCTGTTATTATACCCTGCCGGCGCATACTGATTGACCGTAACGCCCGGGACATCGCGCAGAGCCTGCGTCAGATCCGTATAGTGGCGCTTTTCGAGATCCTTTCCCGTGATGACCGTGATATTTGCATTCGCCTTGAGCTCCTGTACCGGCGTGCGCGTCGCCGTGACGACCGTCTCGTCGAGCGAATGCTCCGATACGGCATCCTGCGTCGACTCCGCTTCTGCGGCAAACACTTGCCCCCCCGCAGGATACAAAGCAGCGAACGTAAGCGCCGCCGCCACCGTCGCGCCGAGTTTCTTCCTCGACCCTGTTCTTCCCATTTCAATCTCCTCCTAAAATTCTGCCCACAGACAAATTTATATTCAGCCGCCGCCCTTGCTTTATCGACGGATAAATACCGAGAATAGCACACATTCCCATTCCCATACAAAAAAGCCCTCCCTGCATCGCAGAAAGGGCACACTCCTATCACAATGGCACCGCAAAAGCCGCTTTGCCCAAAGGCAAATACGCTGCCGAAAATCTCCTTCCCATCGCTCGCAGGTCAAACGGTGATTGTCAATCAGGCAGTTCTCCTGGCTTCAGTTCATCACCTGTCTGCGCCTTCCCAAGGATTGACTCCTCAGTGACCATCTCAAGAAACACAAAGATTTTTCTCGTGCAGACCGGCTCGCTGCTACAGTGGCGGGACCGCTCCGGCATATACCGGATTCCCTATTAAGTCTTGCGACACCTGATCCAATCGGTATGAAGTTTTGCTAGTTTCCGAAAGATAGCGTAGCATTGAACAATACTCTTGTCAAGTAGGAATATCAGAAACTATGAATTTCTGCACTTCTGATCTTTAAGAAATCACCGACACATTCAGTTTCTATGAAATCGTATTCCGCAAAGCTTCTTGCTGTGTTTGCAGCTTTTCTTCCCAATCGGTACGCGAGCGCTGTATGAACTCGTGCACAAGATAGTCGGGGCAGATAAGATCGACGATGCGCCGCGCCGCATCCGTCTGAAACGGCTGATGGCGGTCGACCTGCAGGACGTATTCCATGGCTTCCTGCCAAGACAGGCTGCGATGCTCGCCCGCATGCTCCTCCATCATGCGCTTCGTATAGCTTCCCGAAAGCGATTGATGAAGATGCACGCCGTAGATTCGCTTGCCAAGTTCGCCAAGATTTCGATAAATCTCCTTCACATAGCGTGCACCATCTTCTTCGCTCGTGAGATCAGCATTCGTATTCATCAGATGCCCGACATCGAGCATGAAGCCCGTATCCGCATGGGAAACGCGCTCCAAAAGCGCACCTGCAAGCTGCGGCTTTTGAAATGTCAATCCCGGCCACCAGAGATTTTCAAAGAGTAGGCGCACACCCTGCGGTATCTCATCTGCGATCTCGTTGACAAGCTCGATTGTCCCTTCGATGACTTCTTCATCGGTATGAGCGAACTCGCGCGTATACATCTCCGAAGTCACATTGTGCGCGACATGAAAGACGAGATACTGCGGCCGACAAGTCGCCGCTTGGCGCAGATTCTCTTTCCAGCTTTCCACCCAGTCATCAACATCAAGAGAGCCATAGTAGGCGCGGATATTTTCCTCCGTGCCGAACTCTGCAAGGAGCGCAGCTTTATCCCCGCGCCAAAAATCCAGCCACGACGGCCAGAAAAGGAGATGTACGCCCTTGATATACGTGGGCGGATACATCGCTCGATCCCACGGCGCACAGAGCATGAATTCGATGCCATCGAGTCCGTAGCGCTGAATGAATTCATGGAGGGCTTCCGTTTTATTTTGCAGCAAATTCTCTATATCGCAGCCTGCATTCGATATATTCACCAGTTCCAGCATAAAATCTCCTGATTCATTATCGTCTGAAAAATTCCTTCATTTTGAAAAACATGGCAAGTTCAGTCTATCATAGACGGACATCCAACGTCAAGAATCTGGACGGAACGATATATATCATGGAATTTACTATGAAAGTCCAAGAAGTCAAGCCCGAAGGGCGCAGACGGATTGGTAAACTTTCATTAAGGGCGGCGCACAATGTCCACAAAGTGGACGTTTGTGCGTGTAGCTTATGCAATCCATAGGACTTTGCATAAATTAGATCCAACTCATGCAAAGCCATGCTCTTATATTTATGAAACTCTAGTCAAATTTCCTATCGTAGAGCAGCGCAGCGATCAGGACGACGAAGCACGAGCCGGCATTGTGCACGAGCGCACCCGTCGTAGGGTTGAGCTCCTGCATGAGAGACAGGACGATGGCAACAAAATTGATGCACATCGAGAGCGTGATGCTGAGCTTGATCGTCGTCGCCGTGGCATTGGCGAGGCGCTTGAGGTAGGTCACCTCGCCAACATCGTCGCGCATCAGCGCTATGTCAGCGGCTTCGACGGCGATATCGCTTCCCATCACGCCCATCGCCGCGCTGACGTCAGCACACTTCAAGGCGGGTGCGTCGTTCACGCCATCGCCAATCATCAGAACTTTGCGCCCCTTTTCCTGCAGGTTCCTGACGTGTGCGACCTTATCTTCGGGCAAAAGATCCGCATGGATCTCGTCGATGCCGACTTGGCTCGCAAAGTAGGCCGCGGTTTCCTTGTTGTCACCCGTCAGGAGCACGGTGCGCACATCCATAGTGTGCAGGCGCTCGACCATCGCCTTCGCCTCGGGACGCAGCGTATCGGAGAGGGCGAGCGCACCGATGCACCTCTCCCCTTCCGCCGCGAGCACGAGCGCCTTGCCTTCGGCGCGCAGGCGCTCCAAAGCTTCACGCATCGGCGCTTCCGGCATGACGCCGTTTTCCGCGAGAAAGCTCACGCTGCCGCACAAGAGTTTTCGCCCTGCGACCTTTGCCGAGACGCCCCTGCCCGCCGTCATGCGGAAATTCTCCGAAGGCGCAAGCGCGACGTCCTGCGCCTTCGCATGGGCGACGATCGCCTTGCCCAGCGGATGCTCGCTCCTCGCCTCAGCGGAGGCGACGATTTGGAGCAATTCCTCTTCACTGACAGTTTCAGCAAAGGGCAGGACATCGCTGACAGAGAGTTTGCCGCAGGTCAATGTGCCTGTCTTGTCGAAGGCGATCGTATCGACCTTGCCCATCTTTTCCAAGGTCTCGCCCGATTTGATGATGACACCGCGCTTCGTCGCCTGTCCGATCGCCGCCATGATCGCCGTGGGCGTCGCCAAGACGAGAGCGCACGGGCAGAAGACGACCAGCAGCGTGACTGCAATGATGATGTTCGCCGTCGCAGCATAGGCGCCGACGGCGAGCACGAGCACGATGGGAACGAGCCAGCTCGCCCAGCGGTCGGCGATGCGCTGCATCGGCGCCTGCTTATCCTCGGCTTCCTGCACCATGCGGATGAGCCTTTGCAGGGAGCTTGACTCGCCGACCTCCTTCACTTCGACATCGACCGAGCCAAAACAGTTGAGTGTGCCGCAGAAGATCTCTTCGCCCACACCCTTGTCGACGGGCAGGGATTCGCCCGTCATGACGGACTGATCGACGGAAGTCTCGCCTGCAAGAATCGTGCCGTCCACGGGAATCCGTTCGCCAGGCAGGATGCGCAGCACATCGCCGCGCACGATCTCTTCGAGCGCGATCATTTCCTCCCTGCCGTTTCGGATTCTCCGCCCCTGCGTCGGCGAAAGCGCGAGGAGATTCTTTAATCCCTTCTTCGCACGCTCCGTAATCGCCTCTTCGAGAAGTGCGCCGAGCGCCATGATGAAGGCGACCTCGCCCGCCGCGAAGAGATCGCCGATGGCGATCGCTGCAAACATCGCCATCGAGATCAGAAGCGCCGATGAGATCTTGCTGATGCCGCGATTGTAAATGATGCGCCAAACGGACAGGTAGAGCAGCGGAATGCCGCAGATGACGACCGTAACCCATGCGGGGTCGAACGGCAAAATCTGCATGGGCGCCGCTTCCGCGCCGAACTCCTCCATCACATGCGGCACGAGATCGAGCAGCAGGAATGCCGCCGCCACGAGCGTCATGGAAAGGCTCGCAAGAAAATCATTGAGCCTCTTGAGTAGCGCCGCACTTTGCAGTCTGTCGCAGCCATAGCCGCTTGGCTGCAAAGGTTTCTTTCCCTGTACCGCATTCGCCTCTGCCATAAAGATCCCCCATTTCCTTGACAAGATGACATCCTCTTGCGTACAATAAATGCAATAGAGAACATAGTGTTCTTTATTATTCTAAGCAGATGTCCGCAAGAAAACAACGGATGATTGAGGCGTCGCGTTTTTTACGGAACATCTCGATAAATTTGTACGGCGAAGGGGATTTATGGACAGACGACAGAAAAAGACGAGGGCGGCAATCTTTGCCGCTTTCAGCGAGCTTGCAGCGAAGAAGCGCTACAACAAGATCACGGTGCAGGAGATCATCGACAGCGCCGACATCGGACGCACGACCTTCTACGCGCACTTCGAGACGAAGGACGATCTCCTCAAGGCTCTTTGCGAGGAGCTTTTCGGCCACATCGTCGGCAGCGCGATGGACCGCACGCACACGCACGGGATGTACTCGGATGGCCAAGCGCCCCACTCCGTCTTCCTGCACCTCCTGCAGCATCTCGAAGAGAACGACAGCAATATCCTCGGACTGCTGTCATCTGCGAGCAGCGACATCTTCCTGCGCTATTTCAAGGACAGTTTGAAGGAGCTCGTGCGCCTGCACATCGTCGCGCACGGAAGGGAAAATCCCGCCGTGCCGCAGGATTTTCTCGTCAACCACATCACGGGCAGCTTCGTCGAAATGACACTGTGGTGGCTCAAGGGCGGCCGAAAGATGACGCCCGAAGATCTCGACCGCTGCTTTCGCGCCGTGATCGAGCCGATTCTCTAGCATGAAGGACGCAAGTATACTGGCTAGAAGAGATTTTTAATGCTATAATGACAGAAAGAAGGTGAGTTCGTGCAAAAAGAGGAACAGATTTCAGGAAAAGATCATACGCTTCCTTACCAAAATCCAATCTACGACCAACATGCCAAACGTCTGCTTTCACAAAGAGCCATCATGGCGCGCCTTCTCAAACGAACCGTACCAGAATTTGAAAAAGTCTCCATTTCCGACATCGCCGAAAAATACATCGAAGGCACGCCACAAATCAGTGAGATTCCTATCGACCGAGATAAGACGAATACGGTGAGAAAATCTCCTAAAGAAATCTTTGGCGATGCCACGGAAAACGTCGCCATCACCGAAGGTTGGATTCGCTTTGACATCTTATTTCGCGCACGCGCCCCCAAATCAGGAGAATTGATCACATTGATCGTCAACGTCGAGGCGCAGAGAACGCAGCGTAGGTCGAAACTCGGTTACGCACTTTTACGTCGTGCCATCTACTATGCCAGTCGCTTGATTTCCTCCCAAAAGGAAACCGAATTTACCGGGTCTTCCTACGATGATATCAAGAAAGTTTACAGCATCTGGCTCTGCATGGATTCCCCCAACGGCAAAAGCGCCATCAATCGCTACGAACTGAATGAACATCACATTCTTCACTGCCATAGGGAAAATCGCGTCGACTATGACTTGATAAGCATCATCACGATCCATCTTGGAGACGAGCAGCAGCTAAACGAGGATTGGCTCATCCGTTTTCTAAAAATCCTATTCAAGGATACAAAGACGTCTCCATCAGAAAAGAAGAACCTACTAAAAAATGAATTCGATCTTGATACGACTACAGATATAGAAGAGGAGTTGAAGACGATGTGCAACCTGAGTACAGGCATCTATGAGCAGGGCATGGAACACGGCATGGAACGCGGCATGGAGCGCGGTATGGAGCGCGGCATGGAGCGCGGCATAGAAAAGAATCGCTTAGATACAGCACTTTCTATGCTCAAAGAGAATCTTCCCCTCGATATGATTGCCCGAATTACAAACCTATCACTGGACAAGATCAAATCCTTGCAAAAAGAACATTCGATACATTGACAGTCCTCGCCCCTTTTGCTAAAATGGTACAGCAAGTCACGGAGAGGTGTCCGAGCGGTTTATGGAGCCGGTCTTGAAAACCGGTGATGCAGCGATGCACCGTGGGTTCGAATCCCACCCTCTCCGCCATGATGAAATAATTGACGCATAGATAAAAAGACGGTGCATGAATCTTCGGATTCATGCACCGTCTTTTTTGAGGTTGCTTATTTGTCGTAGGATGTCTTCGTCGCATCGAGACGCGCGATGGCGCGGAGCAGAGCCGCTTCGGCACGCTGGAGGTCGATCTCCTTCGACGCCGAGGCGCTGCGGAACGCTTCGATGCGCTCCTTCGCTCTCTGATAAGCGCGCTGGGCGCGGTTGATGTCGATGTCGATCGGCTCTTCGGCGGCCGAGGCGAGCACCGTGATCTTCTCGGGCTGCACTTCCATGAAGCCCCCGGAGACGGCGATGAGTTCTTCGCGATCGGGGAACTTCACATGCATGGCATGGGGCAGCAGCCCCGTGACAAGCGGCGCGTGATGCGGCAGGATGCCTAGCTCGCCGCCCGTCGAGCGCACGATGAGCATGGCGATGTCGTCGCTGTAGACAACCCGGTCGGGGGAGACAATTTCGAGCTTGATGGAAGCCACGAATCATCCCTCCTTTTTGATCTTGTCCGCTTTTTCGATGACCTCGTCGATGTTGCCGACCATGTAGAACGCGTTCTCGGGCAGATCGTCGTACTTGCCTTCGAGAATTTCTTTGAAGCCGCGAATCGTTTCCTTCAGCGGCACGTACTTGCCGGGCGAGCCCGTGAAGACTTCGGCGACGGCAAATGGCTGCGACAGGAAGCGCTGGATCTTACGCGCACGCGCAACGGTGAGCTTGTCCTCGTCGGAAAGCTCTTCCATGCCGAGAATCGCGATGATGTCCTGCAGTTCCTTGTACTTCTGAAGCACCGCCTGCACGCCGCGCGCGACTTCGTAGTGATCCTCGCCGATAACGTTCGGGTCGAGGATGCGCGAGGTGGAATCCAAAGGATCGACGGCGGGATAGATGCCGAGCTCGGCGATCTGGCGCGAAAGAACGGTCGTTGCATCGAGATGCGTGAACGTCGCTGCAGGCGCCGGGTCCGTCAAGTCGTCGGCAGGCACATAGACCGCCTGCACGGACGTGATCGATCCTTTCTTCGTCGAGGTGATGCGCTCCTGCAGAGCGCCGACGTCCGTCGTCAATGTCGGCTGGTAGCCGACGGCGGAAGGCATGCGGCCGAGAAGAGCCGAAACCTCGGAACCCGCCTGAATGAAGCGGAAGATGTTGTCGATGAAGAGCAGCACGTCCTGCCCCTGCACATCGCGGAAGTATTCCGCCATCGTCAGACCCGTCAGGGCGACGCGCATACGTGCTCCCGGCGGCTCGTTCATCTGACCGTAGACGAGCGCCGTCTTGTCGATGACGCCCGACTCCGTCATTTCCGACCAGAGGTCGTTGCCTTCACGCGTACGCTCACCGACGCCGGCGAATACGGAGTAGCCGCCGTGCTCGGTCGCGATATTATGGATAAGCTCCATGATGAGAACCGTCTTGCCGACGCCCGCGCCGCCGAAAAGACCGATCTTACCGCCGCGCGAGTACGGGGCGATGAGGTCGACGACTTTGATGCCTGTCTCAAGGATCTGCGTCGACGTCTCCTGCTCATCGAACTTCGGCGCCGGACGATGGATCGGCCAAGACTCCTTATTGCCGACGGGAGCAGGATTGTGATCGACCGTGCGGCCGAGCACGTTGAAGACGCGCCCGAGGCACGCATCGCCGACGGGCACCTTGATCGGCGCGCCCGTGTCTTCGGCTTCCATGCCGCGCATGAGACCGTCCGTCGAGCTCATGGCGATGCAGCGTGTGACGCTGTCGCCGAGATGCTGCATGACTTCGACGACGAGGTCGATGTCGAGGTCTTCCACCTTGCCTTGGATCGTGATGGCATTGAGGATGGCCGGCAGCTCTCCCGCCGAAAATTCGATATCTACGACAGGTCCGATGACCTGTACGACTTTACCTTTAGCCAATGCTAAACCTCCTTACTTCAAGGCTTCCGCACCGCCCACGATCTCAGTGATCTCGCGGGTTATGCCAGCCTGACGCACTTTGTTGTAGTGCAGGTCGAGCTTACGGATGAGTTCCTCGGCGTTATCCGTCGCGTTGCTCATCGCGTTCATGCGGGAGCTGAGTTCGCTCGCGGCGGACTGCAAGAGCGCCGCGTACACCGTCGTCACGAGGTACTGCGGCAACAGGAAGCCCAAGACTTCCTCCGCCGACGGCTCGTAGATGTACTCCGCATGAGGGCCTTCCTTCGCCTCGCCGAGCCCTGCAAAGGGCAGGAGCTGCATCGTTTCCGGCACGCAGCTGATCGACGAGATGAAGCGCGTGTAGACCATGTGGATCTCCTTGATGCCGCCTTCGGTGAAGCGATTCGTAAGATCTTGGGCTATCGTGCGCGCTTCTTCGTAAGTCGGACGCTCGCTGATGCCGATGTAGGATTCCGCGACGTCGAAGCCTCTGTGCTTGAAATGATCGCGCGCCTTGCGGCCCACGGTCACAAGCGTCGTCTTCGACTTGTCCTCTATGAGACTGAGGGCGAGCTTGAATACGTTGCTCGAATAAGCACCCGCAAGCCCTTTGTCAGCGGCGCAGACGAGATAGAGCGTCTTGCCGTCCGGATGCGTCTCCAACAGCGGATGGCTGAAATCGCCGGCATTCGCCGCGATGTCCTTGACCACCTCAGCCATCTTTTCCGCGTAGGGGCGGTTGTTCGTCGCCGCATCCTTGGCACGGCGCAGCCTTGAGGTCGCGATCATATTCATAGCGTTCGTGATCTGCTGGATGCTTTTTACGCTCTTGATCCTTCGGCGTATATCCTGCAAGCTAGCCAAAATGAATCACCTCGCTATTATTCTTTGACCCTGTAAGAAATCGTCTCCTTGAACCCCTCGATGCACTTCTTGATCTCGGCTTCCAAAGCATCGTCGAGCTTCTTCTGCTCAGCGATTTTCTTACCGATATCGGCATGGCTTGCGTGCATGAACTTGATGAAGTCCTCCTGGAACTTGACGACTTTCTCGACGGGGATGTCCGCGAGGAAGCCGCGCACGGCCGTGAAGAGCACGAGCACCTGATCCTCGACGGCGAGCGGCGTGTACTGCGGCTGTTTCAAGGTCTCAACCATGCGTGCGCCGCGATCGAGCTGCTCCTTCGTCGCCTTGTCGAGGTCGGAACCGAACTGCGCGAAAGCAGCGAGCTCACGATACTGTGCGAGGTCGAGACGCAAGGTGCCCGCGACCTGCTTCATCGCCTTGATCTGCGCCGATCCGCCGACGCGCGAGACGGAGAGACCGACGTTGATCGCCGGACGGATGCCCGAGTAGAACGCATCGGTTTCAAGCATGATCTGACCGTCGGTGATGGAGATGACGTTCGTCGGGATGTACGCCGAGAGGTCGCCTGCCAGCGTCTCGATGACAGGCAGAGCCGTGATGGAGCCTGCGCCAAGCTCATCGGAGAGCTTCGCCGCGCGCTCCAAGAGGCGCGAATGCAGGTAGAAGACGTCGCCCGGATAGGCTTCACGCCCCGGCGGACGGCGCAGGAGAAGCGACATCGCGCGGTAAGCGGCGGCGTGCTTCGTCAGATCGTCGTAAACGCAGAGTGCATGGCCGCCCTTGTACATGAAGTACTCCGCCATGGCGACGCCCGCGTACGGCGCAAGATACTGCAAGGGAGCGCTGTCCGCCGCCGTCGCAGCGACGACGATGGAATATTCCATCGCGCCGGCGTCTTCGAGCGTCTTGACAACGCGTGCGACCGTCGACGCTTTCTGGCCGATGGCAACATAGACGCAGATGCAGTTCTGTCCCTTCTGGTTGAGGATCGTATCGACGGCGATCGCCGTCTTGCCCGTGCCGCGGTCGCCGATGATGAGCTCGCGCTGGCCGCGGCCGATCGGCACGAGGCCGTCGATCGCCTTGAGGCCTGTCTGCAGCGGCTCATGGACGGACTTTCTGTCCGCGATGCCCGGCGCGGAGAACTCGACGGCGCGATGCTCTGCCGCCTGAATGGGTCCCTTGCCGTCGATCGGACGCCCGAGAGCGTCGACGACGCGGCCGACCATGTTCTCACCGACCGGCACCTGCATGATCTTCTTCGTGCGCTTGACCGTCGCACCTTCCTTGATTTCCGTGTCGCCGCCCAAGATAACGGCGCCGACGTCGTCCTGATCGAGGTTCAGGGCAAGACCGTATACATCATTGCCGAAATCGAGCAGCTCGCCTGCCATGGCTTTCGTGAGGCCGTGGATATGGGCGATGCCGTCACCGATCTCGATAACAGTG
This sequence comes from Selenomonas sputigena ATCC 35185, assembly GCF_000208405.1. NCBI lineage: Bacteria > Bacillati > Bacillota > Negativicutes > Selenomonadales > Selenomonadaceae > Selenomonas > Selenomonas sputigena. The sequence goes on from NC_015437.1 coordinate 2,034,767, forward strand.
CCGACATCATCGACGTTCAGATCGACGTTGTAGTTCTTGATCTGGTCTTTGATGATGGCTGTTATTTCTTCCGGATTCATTTTCATCTTATGCTGTCACCCCAATTTCTCACTTGTTCGCCAGTATCTCGGCGCGCAGTGCTGCAAGTCTGCCCTGTACGCTGCCGTCGATGCGCTTGTCGCCGATCTGGGCGATCGCACCGCCGATGATGGCGGCGTCGATGTGCTTCCTGAGCTTCACGCTGCGCCCCGTCGCCTTTTCGAGCTTTTCGGCGAGAAGCTTTTCCAGCGCTCCCGTCAACGGATGCGCCGTCGTGATGTCCGCGACGACGATGCCCTGCGCCTCGTTGGAAAAATCTTGATACTGGGCATCGATGACCTCCAGAAGGTCCATGCGATGCTTGTCGATCAAGAGCATGATGAAGTTCTCAATGTCCGAGGAGAGTTCGCCCGAGAAAATCTTCTTGAACAGCGATTTCTTCGCTTCAGGCGGCACCTGCGGATTCGTCGCGAAGCCTCGGAGCATCGGCTCATCGAATACAGCGCGCGTCACGCCCGTGAGTTCTTCGCCGTACTCCTTGAGTTTCTTCTCATCCGCGGCAATCTCGAAGATGGCGCGCGAATACTTTTTCGCCAGTTGCAGATTCAGCATGAGAGATCACCAAGCTTTTCGTTGCCGAGTCGATCGGCGAACTCGGCGATGAGGCTCTCGTTCGCCTTCTCGTCGAGGTTCTTCGCGATGACCTTGCTCGCCGCCGCCATCGAAAGGGCAACGACCTCGGCGCGAAGCGTCTCCGCTGCCGCGCGGCGCTCGCGCTCGATCTCCTCTGCCGCAGACTTCTTCATCTGCTCAATATCGCGCTTCGTCTTCACGACGCTCTCATCGCGCTCCTCCGCCGCCTGACGTGAAGCGGAGTCGATGATGCTTTGCGCCTTGACGCGGGCGCTCGCGAGCTGATCCTCGTATTCCTTCTTGAGGGCTTCGGCCTTTTCCACGTCCTCGTCCGCTTTGGCGAGGCTCATTTCGATCTTCTTCTGACGCTCCTGGAGCATGTTGACGATCGGCTTATAGGCAAAGGCGCGAAGCAGCACGACAAGAATCAGGAAGTTCAGGATCTGAGCCGCAAGGGTCCAATTTATATCGATCAATTTGCTGTACCCCCTTTTCTGTGATAGAGAGAATTTACGCTCTCCTTATTTCGTCAGAAGCGGGTTCGCATAAAGCATGATCAGGGCAACAACCGTCGCGATGATCGCCATAGCTTCGATCAGACCGACGGAAATCAGCGTGTTCGTGAAGAGGGCGTTCTTCGCCTCCGGCTGACGCGTGATGCCTTCGATGAAGCGCGCCGTGACAAGACCGTCGCCGATGCCGGCGCCGATCGCAGCAAGACCCATCGTAATACCTGCGCCAATCAAAGCGGCTGCTACCATAATCGCGTTTTCCATGAAAGATTTCCTCCTTAAAGATACACTCGCTCAAGCAACTTGGCTCAAGCCTCAAAAGAAACATGCGGGAGCGCCAAGCGCCTCCCCGCCCTCAATGCTCTTCGCCTGAATGGAAGGCGTTCGACAGATAGGCAATCGACAGCATCGTGAAGATGACCGCCTGCACCATGCCGATAAAGATACTGAAGGCAAGCCAAAGGACGGACGGCACAGGCATCCAGATCGGCAAGAGCTTCAGCAAGATGATGATGAGTATCTCACCCGCGAGGATGTTGCCGAATAGACGAAAGGCCAGAGTGATGGGCTTCGCCACTTCCTCGATGATGTTGAGGATGACGAAGACGGGCGTCGGCTGGAAGAAGTGCTTGATGTACTTCATGCCTCCTATGTAGAGTCCCAGTCCATGCACCAAGGCGACGACAAAGAGCGCTAGCCCCAACGTGGTGTTCAAGTCATTCGTCGGCGACGCCATCTTCGGCACGAGGCCGATCCAGTTGGAAACCAAGAGAAACATGAACAAGGTGATGATCATTGGCGCGAGCCAGCGGCCTTTGGGGCCCAAAGTCGCATCCATCTGCTCATGCAGCCACACGACGACCATCTCCAGCACGTTCTGCCAGCCCGAGGGAATGAGCTGCAAATTGCGCGTCGCGAGAATCGCGATGAGAAGGACGACCGCCATGGTGATCCATGTCATGATCAAGGTTTCCTCATTGAAGGTCATGCCGGCGAACTGAATAACTTCGCGAACACCGATTTCATGCATGTTTAACTACCTCCCTTTCGGATAAATCTCGGAGAGCGCCGAAAAGCAGCCTCCCCGGAAAGCGCGGACTCAGTCCGCCTTTCCCTTATCGGTCTTTTTCGAGCGCGAGCAGCATGATGTGGAGCATCGTCACGACGTAGCATAGGGCAAAGCCCGAAACCACTGTGAAGAACACCTCGGTCGAGATCTGCACGGCAGCCCAAAACACGATAAAAATCGTGACGAGCCGCAGAAAAAATCCCTGCCGCATCTCGCGCTTGGCGCGTTCGACGGTCAGCGTCGTGCTTCGCCACGTGCGCCATACGAGATTCCACAGACAGACTGCCGCCGCCAGATAGCCGATGAGCCATGCGCCAATGAGACCTGCACGTCCGCCGGCAGCGAACGAGACGAGTGCCATGAGCGCAAAGCCAAGAAGCCATGCAGCGAGCCGCTTCGCATATACCGATAAGACTTCCCTCACATATTCCTCCTTCGGCGGAAAAAGCGCCGTGGTGCGAATATCTTCTCAAACTGCCATGAAAAATTTCAAAGAGAACTTCCACGGCTATTTCGTTATTTCGACAAAAGAAGCCATTCCCCTGCCGAAAACAAGCGGAAATCACCATAAAATTAAAGAATGATAAAATAACTAAAAATAGACGGTAATTATATAAACAGAATCTATTTTCCCATAAATAAATAATCAATATGGATTATGGCAGAATCCATAACTCCACCTTGTCAATGTGCGCTGCAGGAATCCGCCTTGCCTTCCCCATCTGCAGCAGTGAAAGGACAAATATTCTCCGCTATACGAGAATGCGACGTTATACCTATGTATCGCAAAAAAGAGAGACAACCTTAAGCATTTCCTAAGTTTCTCCGGAAACTTTTCTTGTTCCACTGCTTGCAACATCGTCAGCGCATACGGCGCACGCGCCGATAGACGGAAAAGAGGGCGAGCGGAAACCCCACGAGGATTCCCGCAAAGATTCCCTTGTGTCCCAAGGCGAAGACCTCATCCGCCAAGCTTCCCGCGTACATGCAAATGCCGAGAACAGCACAGAAGAAGATGCCGATGCCGCTCAAAAAGAGGTAGGCGTCGAGTGCCTGACGGAGCGCACCCTTTTCCTTCGGCGCTGTTTGCCGTTCCATCAGCAAGCGGAGAAGACATCGGGCTTTTCATGGGAAAGACCCGCATGGTAAAAGATCGCCTGGATGATGCGGCGCGCAGCCTCACCGTCTCCGTAGGGATTGCAGGCGCCGCTCATGCGTTGGTAAGCAGCATCGTCGGTCAGAAGTTCCTTCGCTTCCCTGTAGACGCGCTCCTTATCCGTGCCGACGAGGCGCACCGTCCCCGCTTCCACAGCTTCGGGCCGCTCCGTCGTATTGCGCAGCACGAGCACAGGCTTGCCAAGCGCCGGCGCCTCCTCCTGCACACCTCCCGAATCCGTAAGAATGAGGTGCGATCGCGCCATCAGGTTCGCGAACGGCTCGTAGTCCAACGGATCGATGAGGTGGACGCGGTCGAGGCCGCCGAGCTCTTCGCGGGCGACTTCGCGCACCTTGGGATTCTTGTGCATAGGGAACACCGCTTCGATGTCGGAAAGTTCCTCGACAAGTTCCTTGAGCGCCTTGTAGACGTGGCGCATCGGCTCGCCGAGATTCTCACGCCGATGCGTCGTCACGAGCACGACGCGCCGCCCCCCACGGCCGAGGCCGTCGAGCAGCGCATCGTCGAAGGAAAAATCCTCGCGCACCGTCTGCCGCAGGGCGTCGATGACCGTATTACCCGTGACGAAGATGCGGCTTTCGCTCACGCCCTCGCGCAGAAGATTCGCCTTTGCTGTCATCGTCGGCGCAAAGTGGAGGTCAGCGATCGCTCCCGTGAGCTTGCGGTTCATCTCCTCGGGAAACGGCGAATACTTGTCCTGTGTACGAAGTCCCGCCTCCACATGTCCGACCGCTGTCTGATGATAATAAGAAGCGAGCGCTCCGGCAAACGTCGTCGTCGTGTCGCCATGCACGAGCACGATGTCGGGCTTCTCCTTCGTAAGAACGCCATCGAGCCCTAGGAGCGCCTTCGACGTGATGTCGAAGAGCGTCTGTCCCTGCGCCATGATGTCGAGATCGTAGTCGGGCGTGATAGAAAAGAGCGAAAGCACTTGGTCGAGCATCTCGCGGTGCTGCGCCGTCACAGCGACGAGCGGCGTTATCTCTGCCTCATGCTTCTTGAGTTCGAGCACGATCGGCGCCATCTTGATCGCCTCGGGGCGCGTGCCGAAAACCGTCATGACCTTGATCTTCTTCATAGGTTTGTTCTCCTTTTCCCTCACTGGAACGAACGCGTGGAAAGTATGGCAAAAACTCCGCCCCGCATCAATGCGTCTGGGCGGAATCGTTCATGCGGAAGATGCCGAGCTTCTTCGCGCCAAAGAGCACGGAGACGACGACGCCGGCGAAGATGAGAAGCGCAATGCCGCCCGAAACCTCCGTCAAGGCGACGGCACTCAGACCCAAAAGGGCGCTGATGATGTACATCAAGAGCACCGCCTGGCGCTGCGTGAAGCCGAGGTCAAGCAGGCGGTGATGCAAGTGTCCCTTGTCCGGCTTGAAGATCGGCACGCCGCCGCGATAGCGGCGCACGATGGCGAAAGTCGTATCCATGATGGGAAGGCCGAGCGCGAGAATCGGCACGATGAGAGCGATCGTCGCCGCGCTCTTGACGGCGCCGATGACGGAGATGCCCGCGAGCATGAAGCCGAGGAACATGCTGCCCGTGTCACCCATGAAGATCTTCGCCGGATTGAAGTTGTAGAAAAGGAAGCCGATGGCAGCTCCCGCAAGCGCCGCCGTCAGCACGGCGACGAGCGCATAGCCCTGCTGCAGGGCGACGAGACAGATGGTCACAGACGCAATGGTGGCGACGCCCGCCGCCAAGCCGTCGAGACCGTCGATGAGGTTCACGGTATTCGTCAGACCGACGATCCAGAAGATCGTCGCGGGTATGGCAAGATACTCAAGGTAAAGATAATCACCGAACGGATCGGTGATGAAGTCAATGCGCACATCGAAAGCGACGAGCACGCAGGCACAGACGATCTGCCCAAGGAGCTTGACCTTCGCAGGCAGATTCTTGTAGTCGTCAACGAGTCCCAGAAGCACGATGAGAGAGCCGCCCGTCATGAGTCCTGCCAGTTCAGTCAAAACCTCATCCGAAAGCTCCCCGTAAGTCATAAAGCTGAGCATCGCGACCATAAAGGCGATGTAGATGCCGACGCCGCCGATGCGCGGCACCGGCTTCTTATGAACCTTGCGCGCGTCTGGCGCATCGAGCGCCCCCGTTTTTTCTGCAAAAAAAATGACCGCCGGCGTCACGGCAACCGCGACAACCATGGCGACGAGGAACGCCAAAACGTGATTCGGCATGGAAAACAGCACCCCTTTTATATACCCGCAGGACGCATCCAAAAGCGTCACCGTTTCTATTCAACAGCCACTCCACTTTTTCATGAACCATTTTATCATGAAAGCCCAAGAAGTCAAGCCCGTAGGGCGCAGACCGATTGGCTGCTTTCATATAAGGGCGGCGCACAATGTCCACAAAGTGGACGTTTGTGCGTGTAGTTATGGGTCGTGACCCAGTGTCGCATGCAAAGCATGCGACACAGTAAACCACCCGCTATGCGGGTGGAAGACAAATGGTTATACCAAAAACACCTTTCCGGGTAGTATACTAAGGTTGTTCAAGCCAGTATACAGAAAGGAAAGGTGCTTATGGCACAGAAAGCTAATAGTTTATCGCATACAAAGTGGCTGTGCAAGTATCACATCGTGTTTACGCCTAAATACCGTAGGAAAATCATCTACAATCAGTATAAAGCGAGCATCCGTGACATTTTAAGGCAACTTTGTGCATATAAAGGTGTAGAGATTTTGGAAGGACACTTGATGCCCGATCATGTGCATATGTTGGTAAGCATTCCGCCGAAACTTAGTGTATCACAATTTATGGGATATCTCAAAGGGAAAAGTGCGTTAATGATATTTGACAAACACGCCAATTTGAAATACAAATTTGGCAATCGGCACTTTTGGGCAGAAAGATACTATGTGAGTACGGTTGGCTTAAATGAAGCAACCATTCGCAAGTATATCCAAGAGCAAGAAAGGCATGATGTTGCGATGGATAAGTTGAGTGTGAAGGAATACGAAGACCCTTTTAAGGGTAGCAAGTAGTACAAACGCCCTTTTAAGGGCGGTGACGAGTCAAGAGCAATCTGGCTTGAACGTAGTGAAAGCCAGCGTCTTTAGACGCTGGCTGGTAACTGCCCCTTATAGGGGCGAGCAAACCACCCGTTTGACGGGTGGTCATGATTTATCATGAAAGCCCAAGAAGTCAAGCCCGTAGGGCGCACAGTGAAAAGCCCGCCGGCGCGAAGCACCGGCGGGCAGTCAAGCACAGAATACAAAACTTAATTTCCCGGCTCGATCAGCGCGTACTTGCCGTCCGTGCGGCGATAAACGACGTTGATCTCCTCCGACTCAGCGTTACGGAACACGAAGAAGTTGTGGTTCAAGAGGTTCATCTGCATGATTGCCTCCTGCACATCCATGGGCTTCACGACGAAGCGCTTCGTCTTCACGAGCGGGAACTCGCCTTCCTCCTCCTGTACGGGAATCGCACCCATCTGCTGCACGGCCTCTTCTTTGAAACCGCCGCCGCGGAAACGCTTGGCAAGGCGCGTCTTCTGCTTGCGAATCTGACGCTCAAGCTTCTCGACGACGAGGTCGATGGAGGTGTACATATCCATCGTGGCCTCCTCGCCCCGGAGCAGAACACCACCCGGGATGGGCACAGTGACTTCGACAATATGGCGTCCTTTGGAAACCGTGAGGAGCACCGAGATTTCGCCCACCTCGTCGAAATACTTCGTGATTTTGCCGACACGCTTCTCGACATAATCCTTGAGCGACGGGGTGATCTCAATGTTTTTCCCTCGTACCGTGAATGTGGCCATAGTGACATGTCCCCTTTCCTGTATCTTCTGCTGTATATATTCTCCCTCCGCTCGTAAAACCCTTCTTTTGGAAAAGAATGTTTCTGAAAATTTTCACGAGGGTCATCCTATGCGTTTTCACTGGCTCGAATGAATATTCAATGCTATAATAAGAACAAAGAAGGTGATTTCGTGCAGCAAGAAGACCGTGCCGTGACGGCGAGTCATGTGCCGCTTTACCAAAATCCAACTTATGACCAACACGCCAAACGCCTGCTTTCACAAAGAACCATCATGGCTCGGCTGCTCAAGCGAACCGTGCCGGAATTCAAAGATGTCGCCATCGCTGACATAGCCGAAAAGTACATCGAAGGTTCGCCGCAAATCAGCGAGATTCCCGTTGCGCGGGACAAGACGAATGCCGCAAGGAACGCGCTGCATACGCCAAAAGAATTTCTTGGCGATGCCACGGAAAGTGTCGGCATCACAGAAGGCTGGATTCGCTTCGACATCCACTTCCACGCACGTGCTCCAAAATCAGGCGAACTCATCACCTTGATCATCAACGTCGAAGCACAGAGAACGCAGCGTCGATCAAAACTTGGTTACGCACTTTTGCGCCGTGCCATCTACTATGCAAGCCGTTTGCTTTCTTCTCAAAAGGAAACGGAGTTCACAGGCTCTTCTTATGACGAAATCAAGAAAGTCTACTCCATCTGGCTCTGCATGGATGCTCCCGATGGCAATAGCGCCATCAATCGCTACGATATCAACGAGCATCACGTTCTAAACCGTCACAAGGAAAATCATACCGATTACGACCTGATGAGCATTGTAACGATTTATCTTGGCGAAGAACGAAAATCACACGAAGATTGGCTCATCCGCTTCTTGCGCCTCTTGTTCAAGAATACAAGAATGACGATGGCAGAGAAAAAGAAACTTCTGAAAGATGAGTTTGATCTGGATACGACTACCGATATAGAGGAGGAGTTGAGTACAATGTGCAATTTGAGTACGGGGATTTATGAACAGGGAATCGCGCAAGGAATTGAGCAGGGAATCGAAACCAATCGCACGGCGACTGTCCTTTCGATGCTCAAAGAAAATTTACCCATTGAAATGATTGCACGCATCACAAATTTATCGACAGACAGGATACGTGCCTTAAAAATGGAGAACCAACCATCTTGAACGAATATAAATTACCTGAAACCTAAGGCCGGCACATGAAGCGAACCGCTCCGCTCCATGTGCCGGCCTCCGATTTCTCTTTCAGCGACTCGTTCCCCTCGTTTGAAAACAAAAGAACCGACTCCAAACGGAGCCGGTCTTTGCCAAACTTCAGAAAACGCGTGGTTCAATCAACGTTCTCTGAGGGAGCACGACATGCTTTCGCGCAGCTTACGCCGTCTTCACGACATTGGAAGCCTGCGGGCCGCGTGCACCTTCGACGATCTCGAATTCTACGCCCTGACCCTCAGCCAACGTCTTGAATCCATCGCCCTGGATTGCAGAGAAATGGACAAAAACATCATCGCCGTCTTCCCTCTCGATGAAACCATAGCCCTTTTCTGCGCTGAACCATTTGACCTTACCAACCATAGTAATTCCTCCTGTTTCTTGGTGTGTTGCAGAACCGCGCCTGATACTCACGCAATTTCATTATAGACCCTGCCGTCTAATCTGTCAATCAAATAGGAGGAAATGATTACGAGGCCGCCATATTTTTTCTAAGGGAGCGCTGATAAAATGAGGTCGCCCAGATTTGCACAGATGCGCTGTATCTATAGCGGTCAACGTCAGCCAATCATGCGACGCGCTTCGCGCTTGCATTCTTGGGACGTTTTCGCATACGAGCCGTTGCCCAATCGCCTGCGTCCTTCGGACTTGGCTCTTGGACGGCTCAGCAAGGAGACAAACCGCAGGCGTAGCGGTGCTACGTCGAGGATTTGTCGACGACGAGAGGACAGCGCAGATGTGTGAAGATGGGCGGCTGAATTTATCAACGCTCCCTAAAATCTCAAGCAGCGCGCCATCGCCGTACGCACGATGCTCTCTGGCACATCGTCTCGCACGCAGACCTTGCCGATGCCTTCCATGAGCACCCAGTTGACCTTGCCGTCGACCGTCTTCTTGTCGTGGAAGATCGCCGCATAGAGGCCTTCGACCGTGCAGCCTTCGGCGAATAGGGGCAGTCCCAGACGCTCTGTCAGACGGCGCACGCGCAGGACGTCGGCATCATCGATCATGCCGAGCGCCTCGCTGATGTAGGCCGCGCCCAAAGAACCGATGGCGACGGCCTCGCCGTGATTGTAGCGCGCATAGCCTGTTTCCTTCTCGATGGCGTGGGCAATGGTGTGCCCGTAGTTTAAAATGCGGCGCAGACCGCCTTCCTTCTCGTCCTTGGCGACAACCTCCGCCTTGATTTCGCACGAGCGCTCGACCATGAAGAGCGCCGCATCATGCGAAAGGCGCAGTGCGTCTGCCGCATGATCTTCGAGAGCGGCAAAAAAATCTGCGTCGAAAATGATGCCATACTTAATGATCTCGCCGAGTCCCGTGCGGATCTCGCGCTCGGGCAGAGTGGCGAATGTCGCGAGATCGGCGAAAACAGCAGCGGGCTGGTAGAAAGCGCCGATGAGATTCTTGCCGAGTCGATGGTTGACGGCGACCTTGCCGCCGACGCTTGAATCGACCTGCGCGAGAAGGCTCGTCGGCAGCTGCACGAAAGGAACGCCGCGCATGTACGCCGCAGCGATGAATCCCGCGAGGTCGCCGACGACGCCGCCGCCCAAGGCGAATACGGGCGAGCGGCGGTCAAGTCCCAGCTCGATGGCGTGTGTGAAAATCTCATCTGCAACGGCAAGCGACTTCGAGGCTTCGCCTGCGGGCACGAGATGGAGCGCAGGTTCCAATCCTGCCTCGCGCAAGGCTGCCAATGTCCTCTCGCCATAAATCTTCCCGACATTTTCATCGGAGATGACGAGCGCCTTGTGTGAGAAATTCTGCGCCTTTACGAAATCGGAGATTTCCGGCAGAAGATCCTCGCCGATAAAGATGTCGTAACTCGATGCGCCAAGTTCCACGCGCACCTTGTGCATCTCACGCACGAAAAACACCTTCCCTCTTCAAATAGCCGGCGATGTCGTCGACGACCTGCAGCGGTGAAAGATCGCTCGTGTCAACGCTGTAATCCGCGACATCATAAAGCTCCCTGCGCTCCGCCATGAGGTCTGCCACCGCCTGCCGGCGATCTCCTGCATCCTTTGCGTCGAGCACGGGGCGGTCGCCCACATGAGCCGTGCGCGCGAGCACGACGTCAACAGAGGCCGTCAAGCAGATGATCGCACCGTTCTCCTTGAGCAGCGCCACATTCGCCGCGTCCTTGACCGTGCCGCCGCCCGTCGAAATCACGAGAGCACGGCGCTTGGCCGTGCGCCTGACCGCCTCCCTTTCCAAAGCGCGGAAAGCCGCCTCACCCTCAGAGGCGAAGATCTCGGGAATCGAACGCCCCGCCTCTTCCTCGATCATGCGGTCGAGATCGACGAAGGCGCGGCCGAGACGCTGTGCAAGTGCACGTCCCGTGCTCGTCTTGCCCGTGCCCATGAAGCCGATCAATACGACGTTCTTCATCTCACGCCTCCTCCGTGCGCTTCTTGTACGCTTCGACATCCGCTTTCATGTCGCGCATATTGTCGCTGTCAAACTTCTCGATGAAGGCTTCGGCGAGCACGAAGGCCGCCATCGCCTCGCCGACGACAGAGGCGGCGGGCACGGCGCAGACGTCGCTGCGCTCCTTCGAAGCGAGCACGGGCGCTTTTTTTTCGATGTCAACGGAATGAAGTGGCTTCATCAGCGTCGGAATCGGCTTCATGACGGCGCGAATGACGATATCCTCGCCGTTCGTCATGCCGCCCTCAAGGCCGCCCGCGCGGTTCGTCCTGCGCACAACGGAGTCGTTCTCACCCAAGAACATCTCGTCGTGCGCCTCGCTGCCAGGGAGTGCCGCATAGCCAAAGCCTGCGCCGATCTCGACGCCCTTGATGGCCTGGATCGACATCAAGGCAGCGGCAAACCGCGCGTCGAGACGCCTATCCCACTGGATGTGGCTGCCGAGTCCGAGCGGCGCACCCGCAATGCGTACCTCGAAGATGCCGCCGAGCGTATCGCCCGCCTCTTTCGCCGCGCGAATCTTCTCTTTCATGCGCTCTTCGGCCTCAGCGTCAAAGCAGTTGAGTTCCGACGCCGCCTTATGCGCCGCGCCCGTCTCGCGCTTGGCCGCATCAGCGGCGACGCCGCCGATGTCGAGCACGGCGGATTCGACCGTGACGCCGAGTGCGAAGAGCAGCTCCTTCGCCACAGCGCCGACGGCGACGCGCATCGCCGTCTCTCTCGCGCTCGCCCGCTCCAAGATGTCGCGGATGTCTTCACGCGCGTACTTCCGAACGCCCGTGAGGTCTGCGTGTCCGGGGCGCGCCGCCGTCACCTTCTCACCGTGCGCCTCGCCGAACGCCGCCATACGCTCCTGCCAGTTCTGCCAATCGCGGTTCTCGACCGAGAGCGTAATAGGAGAACCGAGCGTCTCGCCGAAGCGCACGCCCGAGAGAATTCGCACCGTATCCGTTTCGATCTTCATGCGTCCGCCGCGCCCGTAGCCCTTCTGACGACGCGCCAAATCACGGTTGATGTTTTCCAATTTCAGCGAAAGCCCCGCCGGAATGCCCTCCAAGATGGCTGTCAAAGACGGGCCGTGTGATTCGCCCGCCGTTAAAAAACGCAATGTGCTCAATATGATTTCCCACTTTCAAAAATATAACCTTCCAACTTTATTTAGTCTACTATGAAAGTCCAAGAAGTCAAGCCCAAAGGGTGCAGACTGATTGGATAACTTTCGTTAAGGGCGGCGCACAATGTCCACGAAGTGGACGTTTGTGCGTGTAGCTTACTATGAAAGTCCAAGAAGTCAAGCCCAAAGGGCGTAGACTGATTGGATAACTTTCGTTAAGGGCGGCGCACAATAGGAAGCGTCCCCTGTGCAACCCCTAAAACATCTGCTGAGGAGACGTTCATTCCTTCTCGGCAAAAATCGAAAGCCGCATCTTCACATGAAGCCTGCCGTCCTCGCTCTTGATCTCCGTGCTCTCCATGCGGACGAAGCGCTCGCTCTTTTCCAAATCCTTCAGGAAGGCGAGCAGATGAAAATAATCGCCGTCCAACTCCACATCGAGCGGCAGGCGCGAAACGCCGCCCTCCTCTTCAATCTGCCCGGGCGCAACGGCGGCGAGCATCAGCTTTTCATGCTGCGCTTCGCGCTCCAAGAGCGCGAGGAAATCGCCCTGCCCCATGCGAGCGGGCAGGCGTTTTTCCAACGCGGCGCTGCGTTCGGCACGCGCTTTTGCGCGTTCCGCCCCGTCGCCGTGTGCGTTCATGAAGTTCTGCACGGCGATGAGCGCTTCTTGTTCCTTCGCCGCTTCTTCTTCCAGCCTCGCGATTTCCGCACGCTGCGGCAAAAAGCACAGTCGGAAGAATGCCGCGCAGAGAAGCAGCGCCAGCGCAAAGATTGCCGAGAGAAGCATCTTTGACCGCATTTCTTCATCCTTTCTGGAAAATTCCCTCATATCTTCAATTCCAACGAAAAATAAATGAGCGAGCCTCCCGCCGCTTCTTGCTTGCGCTCCGACTTCTTCAGCACGGGAGCCGCCCGGAAGAAGCCCTTGTCCTCCTCCAACACGCGCACGAAATCCGCCAGAGCGTCGTAACTCGTCGCCGCGCCCTCAAGCTCGACCGCATGACCGTCGACGACGCGCAGTCCGCGAATCCAAGCGCCTTCGACCGTGCGCGTGCCGAAGTGTACCAAGAGGCTGCGGCACGGCAGAGCGCCTTTCGACAAGGAAATGAGCTGGCGTTCCTTTTGCGCGACACGTCCATCCTCCTGCGCCTCTTGCTCCATGCGTGCCCTCTCAGCGGAAAGGAGCGTCATCTCGTGCGCGGTTTTCTGCACCACTCCCTGCAGCTCATGAATGCGCCAAGCGTTCCAGCCATAAATCGACGCCATGCAGAAGAAGAAAATGCCCGCAAGCAGGGCGGCCAGCCTGCCGAATGCCCAATCTGCCGGACGCATCAACTCGGGCAGCAGTTCCAAGTGATTTTTCTCTCGCGAAAGAAGTTCCTGCGCCGCCAGAAAAGCAGCCCCATCCTCTTCCTGCGGCAAATCGTCCGCCGCCAAATTCATTCCATCTGCGGCAAAAGTACCCGGCACTTGCCGCCCTGCTCCTGTCGGCAAGAAGCACAGGGACGCAAGGCAGAGTCCCTCATGCGAGAAAGCGCGATGAATTTCCTGCGCCTTTTCGCGCGGCAAGGCCGCCAGAACGACCTCCCTCTCGCCCACGCGCCGAAAATCCAGCGAGTACGCCGCCTCCTCACGGGCATCCGGCAGACTCGCGAGCAAGTCCCAACGCGCAGCCTCGCGCATCTCCCGCTCGGACAAAGGAGGAAACTCCCTGCTGTAGGAAAAGACCTCGTCTTCCGTCAAACAGACGGCGATGCGGCTCTTCTCCCAGACGCGCTTGGCAAGGGCAACTTGGATGACGCCCGCCGCCTCCTGCCAAAGCGATTCCTTTGCCTCCATCGGCGGCAAGGGAAGATGCAGCGTCTCCTCCCTGCGTTGAAATTCTTCCGTCCCTGCAAGACAGGCGAGACAGATTCCGCCATCCGTCAAAGAGACGCCCACTGCCCCGCGCTGCGGCTCACGCAACAGCGCACGCATCTTTCTCAGCACGTTTCGCAAAGCATCGCCTCCTCACCTCTCCCAGCGCACGAATGAGAGCCGCGTCCCATCAAGGCGATAGAGCGCCGCCGCATACGCACGCTTGCCGGAAATCTCCGCTGCCGCCTGCCGCTCACTCCCCGCCCTCGGCCAGCTTGCCGCCGTCAGCAAATATGCCGCGCCGTCTGTCGTATCTTCTGTCGGCAAACGCTTGGCCGTCACGCGATAGAAAGCGTCATTTGTCTCCAAAAGACCGGACGCCGCCTCCACCTCAGCCGCTCCCTCCTCCAACTGCCGCCGAAGAGCCGCCACCTCTTCCAACTGCGCCGCGCCCAGCCGCACACCGCTCCGCGCAGCTTCCAGAAGGCGCGTCGTCTGCACGGCCTCCCGCGCGGCGAGACGGTTGTGCCCGGAGAGCACGAGCAGCGCCGCCGTGCCCGCGAGCAGCAGCAGGACGGCGGCGAGGGCGAAGGCAGACGCCATGCCGCATTCATCAAGTCTTGCCACCTTGCGCCTCCTTCTCTTCCTTCTCTTTCGGCGGCAGACAAATGTCGGTCGAAAATGTCACGCGCTTCTTCGTGCGCCGATTCTCCCCCGTGAGACTCAGGTGCAGAAGCCCTTTGTCCGGCACACATTGAAAATCGACGACGGCCAGATTGCCGAAGACGTTGCTGCCGCCCGTCATGGGCTGCGGCGCGTAGTAGCCATGGTCTTCGCCCGATACCTTCTTGCTGATGTACGGCGGCTGCCCCTTCCTGCCCTCACGCAGCACATAGTCCGTCGTCGATTTCTTCCCGTTGACATGCCGTTCAATATGAAGTTCATACGGCGCGCTGCACTCGATGTGCGTCGCCATCGACGCATCCTGCGCGATGCGCTCAAGCGTCAGGCGCATCTCCTGCTGCAGTTCCCAGTCGCCCAGGAGCACGACATAGCTCTTGAGAAAGGACAGCCATACCGCGAAAAGGCTGACGAGCAGCACGACGTAAACGGGAAAGCTCGTCAGAAACTCCAGCAGCACATAGCCTTCCTCCTTCAAGGCAGAAGCGCGGCTCTCCTGGCACGTCCCGCACGATTTCTCCCGCACGGTTCTCCCCCTATCGTCCGCCACCGAACTGCACCGTCCTTTCAAGGGAAAGTTCCTGCACTTCCCCTTTTTCAAGCCATGTCACGCGCACGCTCGCCTGACAAACGGAAGGACTCGCCCCCGGAGCAGAAAGTTTCGGCGTCAAAGTGAAATTCCTGCCATTTGCCTCGGCTTCATGCGGCTGCCGTTCGCCCAACGACGCGCCGCTTCCCTGCGCCCTCGCCTGCTGCTCCAATCGCGCCAGCTCCGCCTCTGCCAAGAACATCGCGCTCGTTTCCGCCTCGCTGTGCGCCAAGAGGGCGGCAGAGCGCTCCAAAGCTGCGAGCGACGCCACGGCAAAAAGCAGCAGGAAGGCGAGCACGGCGACCTCTGCGGCGAGAAAGCCGCCCTCGTCCAACCGCTTCATGGCAATCGCCTGCTTTCCGTGCGCACGCGCCCCGCCTCATCGATGATGACGTCGAGCGAATAGTGCGGCGACTGCAGCTCGATCGTGTGTCCCAAGGCGCTCGTCCCGCTCGGATCGCCCGATGAGTCAAACGAATACGTCGCCGCAGACTGCGCACTCGAACCGCTCGGCACGGCGTAGACGTCTTCGGGAAAGGAATGCGTCAGAACCTCGCCCGCCGCCCACGGCAGAAGGAAATAGTAGCGATGCGCCTCCACGACGAGTTTCGGGCGCAGCCTCCATTCGCCCTTGCCGTCCGCCGTGCGCTCCGTGCGCGAAACCTCCTGCAGATAGCGGAAATCGCTCGCCAAAAGCGCCGCCTCGCGCTCCAAGCGCATGCGCTCCGTCACGCGCACGACGGGCACGGAAAGCGCCGCAACGAGCGCGAGAACGAGGCAGACGACAAGCAATTCCAACAGGGTGAAGCCTTCCTCCTTCATCACAGAAGCCCTCCATAAAAGGCAAGAAGATCGTCGGCAAAAAGCAGGGAAAGAACCGCGCCCAAGGCAAGAAACGGCGCGAAGGCGATGCGTCGCCCGCGCTTTTCGCGCCCGAAGAGCAGCAGGCAGAAGGCTGCGAGTCCACCGCTGAAAAAGGCGAGGAAGAGCGCGAGCGCGACGCCCTCCAAGCCGAGCCAAAGTCCGAGAGCGAAGCTGAGCTTCACATCGCCGCCGCCCATGCCGCCGCGAGAAACAAGGCGCAGGAGGTAAAGGAAGCCGCCAGCGAGAAAAGCGGCGAACACGAAGTTTTCCAGCGGCAGAGCGCCTGAAAACAGCGAGAACGCAATGCCGATGACGCAGAACGGCAAAACGAGGCGGTCAAAAACGAGGCCGTGCCGCCAGTCGAGCAGGGAGATGCGCCAGAGAAATGCGAAGAAAAGCCAGCGCTGGAAGAATACCATGCCGAAACCGTCCATGCGCCAGAGAAACAACGCCGCACAGAGCGTCCCGCCGACAAATGCCGCCTCGCCGCAAAAGGGCAGCGGCTTCACGCGCTGAAAACCGTGCATCGTCAAGTGCCCGACGCTTCTTTCTTTTCCGCCCTGCCAAACGCCTGAAGGGGGTGCTCGTCAAGCGTCGCCTGCAGTTCTCCATTCACTTCCTTCAGCGCGTAACTCGCACCCGCCTGCTGTGCCTCCGTTTTATCGCGCAGAAAATATTTTCCCGATGGCGGCTTCAGTGCGTCGAGATTGACAACATACTCCTTCAGCTGATCCAAAGTCTTCGGATTGACGCCCTTTTCCGCACGATAAAGCCCCACCGCCGTGTTGAGCGTGCTGAGGTCGGCCTGAATCTTCGACGTGTTCGCGAGCGTCATCGACTGCGAGAACTTCGGCACGGCGACGGCGGCGAGCACGCCGATGATGCAAATGACGAGGAGCATTTCAAGGAGCGTGAAGCCCTCCTCGCCTAAGGGGCGGCGCTTCTTTCGGCCGCTCCTGCATCGGCTCTCGTCCCGCGCCTCGAATGCGCCGGCCATCGCCCCCTGCCGCCCGCTCTCCTTCTGCCGCATTTTCTTTTTGAGCAGCATACATCCGTACATACGACATCCCTCCCATCCCAAAATCTTCAACTGTCCTACGATGCAATCCTTTTCAATAGCCGTAAGAGCCAATCATCTCCAACAATGGCAGAGCGACCGCAAGGACGACCGTTCCGACGACCGCTCCCAGAAAGAGCACGAGCAGCGGTTCCAACATCGCCTCCATGCGCTCGGCGCGCATCTCGCCCGCAAAGCGGCAGAAATCCGCCGCCTTTTCGAGCATCGCCGCAAGCTCGCCCGTATGCTCGCCCGCACGCACAAGCTCCCAGACGAGCGGCGGCACGACGCTGCCCGCCAAGGCGGCGGCCAGCGTGCCGCCGCGCTCGACCTCGCGCCTCGTCCTCGAAAAGAGCGCGGCGAGGAAGCGGTTCTGCACGACGCCTTCGGAAGCGGCAAGCGCCTCGTGCAGCGCACTGCCGCTCTCCATGAGGACGGCGAGCGTGTCGA
The DNA here is from genome assembly GCF_000208405.1 of Selenomonas sputigena ATCC 35185. NCBI lineage: Bacteria > Bacillati > Bacillota > Negativicutes > Selenomonadales > Selenomonadaceae > Selenomonas > Selenomonas sputigena. Next base: position 2,052,253 of record NC_015437.1, read on the forward strand.
AGAGCGTCATAAGCTCCAAATCGAGGCGCAGCCTGCCGAAAAGCGGCAGGCGCAAAAGAAGGCGGTCAGCGAAAAAATGCAGCCGCCTCTCGCGATAGAGAAGCCGAAGCGCCAAGGGGAAAACGAAAAGAGCCGCAAGGACTGCGACGCCGTGCCGCTCGAAGAGACTGCCGATTCCGAGCACGAGGCGCGTGGGCAAGGGCAGCTCCACGGCAAGACCGTCGAGCATGTGGACGAAGTTCGGCAGCACGAAAATGAAGATGAACGTCACGGCGAACATCGCCGCCAATGCGAGCAGCGCAGGATAAACGAGCGCCGTCTGCAATTTCTCCCGCACGCGCCAGCTCTTTTCCTCCTTGTCGGCGAGACGCTTCAACAGAGGCTCCAGACTGCCGCCCGCTTCCCCCGCACGGACGAGGGAGGAAATCGCCGGCGGGAACACCTCGCCGTGCTGCGCCATCGCCTCGGCGAGCGTCGCGCCATGCGCCATGCGCCGCGCCATATCCGAAAGCATCGCACGCCTCTTTTGCGGCGCATCCGCCGCGAGGAGCTGCAGGCTTTCGTTCGCGGCAAGTCCCGCCGCAAGCATCAGCGCCAACTCGCGGCAAAACACCATGGCGTACTTGCGATCCGCCGCGCGGCGGCGGGCGAGATGCAGCACAGACTTTCGCCGCAAAGCCACGGCGAAGAGTCCGTGCGCCTGAATGAGCCGCGCTGCCTCCGTGCGCGTGGCGGCTTCCACCTCGCCTCGCCGCAAGTCTCCCGCTTCCGTCCGCGCCGTATAAGAAAAGGACGCCAAATCGCCGCCTCCCTTCGCGCAAGCCCCCTGTACTAGCGCCCCTCGCCAAAGGCGTCGCCGTCGGCAAGCGCCGCCTCTGCCGCTTCGCGTGTAATCTTGCCCGCGCGAAGCAGTCCCTCGACGGACTGCGCCATCGTCTGCATGCCCTGCGCCCCACCCGAGAGGATTGCGCCTCGGAGCTGCGCGACCCTGCCCGTGCGGATGAGGTTTCGCACGGCGGGCGCGGCGACGAGCGCTTCGGCCGCCAGCACGCGCCCGCCGCCCGACTGCGGCAGAAGCCGCTGTGAGAAAATGGCGCGAAGCACGAGCGCGAACTGATGGCGCATCTGCTGCTCCTCGCCCGCGAACATCCCCTCGATGCGAAGGACTGCCTCCGCCGCATCCCTCGTGTGAAGCGTCGCCAGAACGAGGCAGCCCGACTCCGCCGCCTGCAGCGCGATGCGCACCGTTTCGCGCTCGCGCATCTCTCCGATGAGAATCACGTCGGGATCTTCTCGCAAAGCATCCCGAAGCCCCACCGGAAACGACGGAAAATCCCTGCCGAGCGTGCGCTGGCTGATGAAGCAGCGCTTCGGCACGAAAGCGTACTCGACGGGATCTTCCAGCGTGATGATGTGCGCGGCGCGGCTTTTGTTCATCTCCTCGATAAATGCCGCAAGCGTCGTCGACTTGCCCGCTCCCGTGCGCCCGCCGACGAGAATCAATCCGTCCTGCGCCCGAAGAAGCGAAAAAAGAGCAGGCGGCACGCCGAGGCTCGAAAGCGCCGGAATCTCGCGCGGCAGGAGGCGCACGGCAATCGCCCAAGAACCGCTCATGCCGTACACATGCGCACGACAGTGCCTCTCTTCGAGCGCGAGGGAAAGATCCAGACTCTTCTCCTGCCGCAGACGCTCTTGCTCCGCCTCGGTCAGAATATGCGCGAGAAAATCCTGCAGCTCCTTCTGCGTCAAAGAATCCTCCGACAGCGGCGTCATCTCGCCGTCGAGCCGCAAAAACGGGCGCTGCCCCGCCGCTAGATGCACGTCCGACGCCCCTCGCGCAAAGCCTTCGGCGAAGATGCCCGCTATCCTAGACGCCGCCATCGTCAGCCCCTCCGCAATCCCCTCTCGCCGCTCCCGAAAAAGTTCCAGAAAAATCCGCTGCATCCGCCTCACCGTAGAGCACGCGCACCACCTCCGAAAGCGTCGTACGGCCTTGCAGCGCCTTTTCTATGCCGTCCTCCGCCAGCGTCCTCATCCCCTGCCGCCCGGCAAGCTCGCGCATCTCCTCAAGCCCCGCTCTATGCACGATTGCCTGCTGCAGAGCCGCGTCGACGACAAGCAGTTCCTGCAGCGCGAGCCGCCCCGAAAAGCCCGTGCCGCCGCAAGATGCGCAGCCTGCCGCTCGCCACAGCCGTCCGGTCGACGATACCCCCTCGGCCCATGCGGGAAGCGCCTCCTCGGACGGCTCGCGGCAGTGCGGGCACAAGCGGCGCACGAGGCGCTGCGCGACGACGCCCGTCAGAGCCGCCGCGAGAAGATACGCGGGCACGCCCATGTCGAGCAGACGGAAGACCGCGCCGAGCGCGTCCTTCGTATGCAGCGTCGAAAAGAGCAGATGACCCGTCAGCGCAGCACGCACCGCCATCTCCGCCGTCTCCGCATCGCGGATCTCGCCGAGCACAATCTCGTCGATGTCCGAGCGCAGCATGGCGCGAAGCCCTGCTGCATACGTCATGCCAGTCTTCTTGTTCACCTGGATCTGATTGACGCCCTCGATGCGATACTCGGGCGGATCTTCGATCGTCATGATGTTGCGTTCGGGCGTATTGATCTCCGAGAGAGCCGCATAGAGCGTCGTCGTCTTGCCCGAATTGACCGGTCCTGTAATCAGAACCATGCCGCCGGGCTGATGGCACAGGCGGCGGAAAAGCATCTCATTCTGCACGGAAAATCCGAGATTCCCGACGGAAAGAAGCGCATGCGAGCGGTTCAAGATGCGAAGAACCGCCTTCTCCCCCGCGAGAAGCGGCAAGGTCGCCAGACGAAGATCGACGGCTTCGCCGCCCTCAGGCGGCATGTACGATATGCGCCCGTCCTGCGCCACGCGGCGCTCCACGCTTTCAAGATGTGCCATGACCTTCAATCGCGCAAGCAAAAACGCATGCACCTCCCGGGGGATCGGTGCATGCGTTTCCAATAAACTTCCATCAACACGGTAACGGATGCGGACGGCGCCCTCGAAAGGCTCTATGTGGATATCGCTCGCCCGCAGGCGCAGAGCCTCCGCGATCATGCGATCGACAAACTCCACGACGGGCACGCGTCCCGGCTCTCCCTGCCTCGGCAGAGCACGGCTCGCACTTCCCGTGCGCACGCTCTGTACGAGGCGATGGAGCAGCCTCTGATACGAATCCTCTTCTGTCCTCTGCATCTTCGAGCCTCCAAAAGACTGCGGAATCACGGATAAATTCGGTCACCCGTCTTCACACATTCGGGCGACCTCATTGATCCGCGCTTCCTTATCCATGAACATCTTGCTTCGGCTTTCGTGCTGACTTTCTTTTCTTTATGCCTTTGTTGATTTATTGCAGATTGTTTCTTCTTGCTTTATTGCTTTCCTGCCTTTTATTCCGCCGCTTTGTCATTTCGTCTCTGCTTCATTCTTTGCCGCTTGCTTCTCTTTTCCTTCCAGCGCCTCGCGCAGGGCGTGCGTCATCACGGCAAAATCCGCCTCTCGTCCCGTCCACAGGCGAAACGCCGCCGCCCCCTGACCCACGAGCATCGCCTCGCCGTTCAGCGTCGGGCAGCCCAGCGACTCCGCACGCTGCAGGAACTGCGTCTTCGCGGGCGTATAGATGATGTCATAAAAAAACGTCCGTTCATGCACTGCTTGCCAAGGAACGGGCGGCATCGCCTGCGTCTGCGGCGCCATGCCGAGCGGTGTCGTATTGACGACGAGAGCCGCCTTCCTGACGGCTTCCTCGAACGCCGCCTCGTTCCAGTCGAGAGCGCAGACCTCGCCGTACTGCGCGAACTCCTCAGCCAAGGAACGCGCCTTCGGGGCATTTCGCACACCGAGCGTGACCTCCGCCGCGCCCGAGCGCAGCAAACCGTAAAGCGCCGCGCGTGCCGCGCCGCCCGCGCCCAAGAGCACGACGCGCTTTCCCTCGACGGAAAAACCGCGCGCCGCAAGCGCACCGAGGAATCCCTCCACATCGGTGTTGAAGCCCTTGAGACGGCCTGCCTCGCACACGACCGTATTGACCGCCCCGATGGCACGCGCCGCTTCATCCACCTCATCCAACAGAGGCAAGATCGCCGACTTGTGCGGAATCGTCACATTGAAGCCGCGAAACCCCAGCGCACGAAGGCCGCGCACGCCGTCTTCCAGCCTCTCTGGCAGGACGGGCAGGGCGACATAGGCATAGTCCAACCCCACCGCCCGAATCGCCGCATTCTGCATCGCCGGCGAAAGCGAATGCCCGATCGGCGAGCCGATGACGGCAAGATTTTTTGTCTTCCCTGTAAACATCATTGTACTCTCCTTTATTGTAGCAAGCAGCACTTTCTTCCACAATAGGGGATTTATCCTAGAATTTTGAAAATTTTCCTACTATCTGCTTGTCTGCCACTTTTTTGTTCATCATAATCCTAGCAAGGAAACATCTTTTTGTAAAGAGCGCCTTCCTACGCATCGCCCTTTGTTGCAAAAAACCTACTGCCATAGTATACTAAATGACATTCAACCTTGCCATGTCAAACTGCAGGGACATATCCGACAGCAAAGGAGCGCTATGCCATGATAAAAGAAGCCATCCAAAAGATCGTCAGCAAGCACGATCTGACCTATGAAGAAGCTTACTGCGTAATGAACGAAATCATGAGCGGCAAGACGAGTCCGACCGAGAACGCCGCCTACCTCGCCGCACTCTCGACGAAGAGCGCCAAGGCCGAGACGACAGCAGAAATCGCCGGCTCTGCCGCCGCCATGCGCGAGCATGCGCTCGCTGTCGAGCATCCTGGCATCGACGTGCTTGAAATCGTCGGTACGGGCGGCGATCATGCAGGCAGCATCAATATATCGACGACGGCCTCCTTCATCATCGCCGCCGCCGGCATCGCCGTCGCCAAGCACGGCAACCGCGCGGCGTCATCGAAAAGTGGCGCCGCCGACTGCCTCGAAGCGCTCGGCGTCAACATCGACCTAGCGCCCGAAACATGCACAAAGCTTCTCAAGAGCATCGGCCTGTGCTTCATGTTCGCGCAGAAGTATCACACTTCGATGAAATACGTCGGCGCCATCCGCAAGGAACTCGGCATCCGCACCGTATTCAACATCCTCGGCCCCTTGACGAATCCCGCGCGTCCCGAGCGCATGATTCTCGGCGTCTACGATGAATATCTGCTGGAGCCGCTGACCCGCGTGCTCATCGACCTCGGCGTTCAGCGCGGCATGGTCATCTACGGCACGGACTGTCTCGATGAGATCTCCATCAGCGCCCCGACGAAGGTCTCCGAGTTCAAGGACGGCTGGTACAAGACGTACACGATCGCTCCAGAAGACTTTGGTCTTGAGCGTGCCGAGAAGACGGCGATCGTCGGCGGCATGGCGAAAGAAAACGCCGCCGTGACGCGTGCTATCCTCACGGGAGCGCAAGGCGCGAAGACCGACATCGTGCTTTTGAATGCCGGCGCCGCCATCTACATCGGCGGCAAGGCCGACTCCATCAAGGAAGGCGTCGAAAAAACCCGCGCGCTCATCGAAAGCGGCGCGGCGGAGAAGAAACTGCAGGAGTTCATCAAACAGTCGAATGCCTGAGGACAGCCCCCCAAGCCGCAGTCTTGGGGGGCTTCTTCACGCCTTTCCCACTGTTATTTATATCAATATAAATTATTGATATGTTACATTTCTATAAAAACAGTATATAATAAAGAATACATGAGATTCACAATATTCCCCACAAGATTTTCTGGAAAGGCGGTATGAATCATGACGGAAAAGGCAGCGAAACCACGCATCGTCATCTTGGGCGGCGGCATTGCAGGCATACGCGCAGCGCGAAAGCTCGCGAACGAGGCGGTCGATGTCCTCATCATCGACCACAACAACTATCAGGTTTTTCAGCCGCTGCTCTATCAGGTGGCAACCTCGATGCTCTCGGCGGACGAGGTCATCTACCCGATCCGCAGCTTCTTCCGCAGCGCTTCGAACGTCAACTTCCTGCTCGCCGAAATCGAGGGAATCGACGCAGCAGCGCAGACCGTGCGCACCGATCAGGGTGATATCGGCTACGACCACCTCATCATCGCGCTCGGCTCGACGCCAAACTTCTTCGGCTCGAAAAGCATCGAGGAAAACTCCCTGCCCTTGAAGACGCTCGTCGACTCCATCGAGATTCGCAGCCACGTCCTCAAGGTTTTCGAAGAAGCCTCGCGTGAAACGGATGCGGCAAAGCGCAAGGCTCTTCTGACCTTCGTCTTCGTCGGCGCGGGTCCCATCGGCGTCGAAGGCTCGGGCGGCCTCTCAGAGCTCATCTACGACGTCTTTCAAAAGGAGTACCATACGATCGACTTCAGCGAGGTCGAAATCCATCTCATCGGCGCAGACCCCGGCGTCCTCATGATGATGCCGGAGAAACTGCGCGACGAGACCGTGCGCGTGCTCGAAAAGAAAAAGGTCGCCGTGCAGTGCTCGATGATGGTCACGGACTACGACGGCGAAACGCTTCGCTACAAGCCCTTCAGCGCTCCCAAGGACGCGCCGCTGCAGGAAATCAAGACGCGCACCGTCGTCTGGGCGGCGGGCGTGCGCCCCGTCGACTGCCTCGACGGACTTGACGTGCAAAAAGACCGTGGCCGCCGCATCATCGTCGATGACACGATGCACGCCATAGGCTTCGAGAACGTCTACGCCGCCGGCGACTGCTCAAGCTTCACGCCGCCCGAAGACGAGCGCCCGCTGCCGACGCTCGCGCCCGTCGCACTCGCCGAAGGCGACGTCGCCGCCGCCAACATCCTGCACAAGCTCAAGGGCGAGCCGCTTGAGCATCTCGACTACAAGAGCAAGGGCGTCATGGCGATCATCGGCAACAGCGAGGCCGTCATGTCCGCCGGTCCTCTCGTCGGCAGGGGCTTCCTCGCATGGTCGGCATGGCTTTGGATTCACCTTCTGACGAAGGCGGGCTTCCATGCCAACGTTTCCGTCACATTCAAATGGTTCTTCAACTACCTCTTCGGCACGCGTCTCGGACGCATGATCACGCGCTAACCCTCATGAATCGCAAACAGCCCGCCAAGGCGCAAAGCCTTGGCGGGCTGTTTTGTCAACACAAGGATATCGGCACGATCAAATTCTTCTCTTCAACTAAAATGTGATAGGATTTTATTGGGGTCGAAAAACAGAATATTGGCAAGGACTTCATTTCAAACCATGGCTACATTAAGAACTCTGTCTGATATACGACCGTTTTCCCGTATGCTATAATAAGCGGAAATTATCGCATATCGTTCATACCATTTTTCTCTTTCTTCCTGCTCCCCCACAGGAGACAGGCATTACGAAAGGATGTGAAGCGAATGAACACACCCCGCACACACCAACAGCTGTGCGCCCTCCTCTTCATCATCGTCAGCCTCCTCGCACTTGCCGGCCCATCCGCTGACGCCGCCGTACTTCCTAAGCCTTCGCAGCGCGAATACATCGTCGACACGGCAGGCATCGTTTCAGCAGAGGATTGCGCACAGATCGAGAAGATCGGCGAAGAGCTGCGCGAAAAGACGAAGGCGGAAATCGTCGTCGTGACCGTCGCCACCTTGGACGGCACAGACATCGAATCGTACGCAAACGAACTCTTCCGCAGCTGGGGCATCGGCAACGCGAAGCAAAGCAACGGAGTCCTTCTGCTCATCGCCAAGGACGACCGCAAGTTCCGCATCGAAGTCGGCTACGGGCTTGAAGGCGAAATCACGGACGGCAGAGCGGGCGAGATCCTTGACAAGATGAAGCCGTACTTTCGCGATGAGAAGTACTCCGAGGGCGTGCTCAATGCCTATCAGAAGCTCGCCGCCTACGCCTACCGTGCTGCAGGAGTCACACCGGGCGCTGATGTGAGCGAGACGCTTGAAGAAGCGTCCACGCATGAAGAAGAGGAACCGAGCATTCTGATGAATGTCTTCATCTTCTTCCTTGCCATCGTCGGCATGATTCTGCTCGGCGTCATCCTGAACTGGCTTCTCGGCATCCTCAACCAAGCGCTCGGCCCCGGCGGTGGCTCCTCGAGCGGCGATTACGGCGGCGGCTACGGCGGCGGCTCTTCCAGCGGCAGTTCCTCGCGCGGCGGCTACGGCGGCGGCTCTTCCGGCGGCGGCGGCGCATCGGGCGGCTGGTAAGCTACACGCACAAACGTCCACTTTGTGGACATTGTGCGCCGCCCTTACAGAAGCCTAGCCAATCGGTCTGCACCTGCGGCTTGACCTCTTGGGGCTTCATGGTAAACTACACGGTATTTTGCAGGAATAGAAAGGAGTTTTCAACATGAACAAAGGACTGATCGCGCTCGGCGCTGTCGTCGTCGTCATTATCTTCATCCTCGGCGGAGCCATCTCCCTCTACAACGGACTGAAAGAGGCGGAAATCAGCGTCGACGCATCGTACGGACAGGTCGAGAACCAAATGCAGCGGCGCAGCGACCTCATCCCGAACCTCGTGAACACGGTCAAGGGATATGACGTACACGAGAAGGCCGTCATTGAGGAGGTCGTCAATGCACGCGCCAAACTCGCAGGTGCGCAGGACGTCGAGCAGATGGATGCGGCAAACGCCGAACTCACAGGCGCACTCGGCCGCCTCTTCGCCATCGCCGAGGCATATCCCGATCTCAAGGCAAACACACAGTACCTCGAACTCATGCGCGAGCTGGCCGGCTCGGAAAATCGCATCGCCGTCGCACGCCGCGACTACAACGAGGCAGTACGCCAGTACAACATGAGCATCTCAACCTTCCCCGGCGTATTCTTCGCCGGCTTCATGGGCATGACGAAGAAGCCCCAGTTCCAAGCGAAGGAGGGCGCAGACGCCGTCCCTGAAGTGAAGTTCTAAGAATCACACGCAAAAAGCCCCCGCACCTTTCGGCGCGGGGGCTTTACATTTCATGGTGGCGGCACAGAGATTTGAACTCCGGACACTGCGGGTATGAACCGCATGCTCTAGCCAACTGAGCTATGCCGCCGCTGGTGGGCAGGGATGGATTCGAACCATCGTAATCCGAAGATGACAGATTTACAGTCTGTTCCCTTTAACCACTCGGGCACCTACCCATGAATGCCCCGTGCAAGACGAAGCATTGTCATTATAGCGGCTTTTGGGCAGGCTGTCAAGCGAGGATTTCATAAATCTGAGAAAATCGCGCGCGGTTAGTCGTAAAATGAAATCGGACACGTAAAAAGGACAAGCAGAAGCAGCACGCCTTGGTTAGACACTTCATCCCTAAAGGCAAAGACATTGCCGCCGTATCCGACTATACTGTACAGAAAGCCGCGGATTGTATCAACTACAGACAGCACATATAGAACGGGCATCCGCAAAGATGCCTGTTTTTGTAGCTGGAAAGATTATTCAACAGCCTTCAGCACATAAATGCGCGACTCAAAATCCACCGTCAATCCGTTCTCCGCAATCGGTTCGCCCGCCGTGCCGTCCGTCGTGATAAGCCCGTAGTTCATCAGCTCGTCGCCGTAGCAGCGCACACCGTTGCGGCGATTTTCATAGAGGACATCCGGCAGGAGTCCCGCAAGCTTCACGCGCTCGAAGCGATAATTCACGCGGTTCAGTGTGCGATACCATCCGACAATCGCCGTCTTCCGATCCGCACTCACGCTCATCCACGCCATGACATTATTTTCAAAGGGGCTTTGCAGGCGATAGAACGTCCCGTACTGGAAGATTTCCCGATACTCCTTCATAAAGGAAACCTGTTCTTTGACCTCTGCAATCTCCTCTTCCGTCAATTTGTTCAAATCGAGCTCATAGCCGAACGTTCCGAAGTATGCCGTATTCGCACGCGTGTGCAGCGGCGTCATGCGGTTCATCTGATGGTTCGGCACGACGGAGACATGGCTGCCCATGCTGCTCACAGGATAGCACATGGATGTGCCGTACTGGATCTTTTGCCGCTCGGCGGCATCCGAATTGTCGCTCGTCCACGCCTGCGGCGCATAGTAAAGCATACCGGGGTCAAAGCGGCCGCCGCCCGAAGCGCAGGACTCGAAGAGCACATGCGGGAACTTCGCGGTCAGGCGTTCGTAGAGCTCGTAAAGGCCGAGGATATAGCGATGGAACACCTCGCCCTGCTGATCGGCAGGCAGCGCATGCGACCAGCATTCCGTGATGCTGCGGTTCATGTCCCATTTCACATAGGAGACCTTGCCGCTCGCGAGAATCGCCTCCACCTGCCCATAGATGTTGTCGACCACCTCTTGGCGCGAGAAATCGAGCACGCACTGCGAGCGTCCGAGCGACTTGCGCCGTCCCGGTACGGAAAGCACCCAGTCGGGATGCGCACGATAGAGATCGGAGTCCTCGTTGACCATCTCAAGCTCGACCCAGATGCCGAACTTCATGCCGCGCGCCTCGATCTTCTCCGCAAGTCCGTCGATGCCGTTCGGCAAACGGTCGCGGTTTACCGTCCAGTCGCCCAGTCCCGCATAGTCGGAGGTGCGCGCACCGAACCAGCCGTCGTCGAGAACGAAGAGCTCGATGCCGCACTCCGCCGCCTTGTCCGCTATCTTGAGCAGCTTCTCTTCCGTAAAGTCAAAATACGTCGCTTCCCAGTTGTTGATGAGAATCGGGCGCACCTTGTCGCGCCACGGTCCGCGCGCCAATCGCTTCTGATAGAGACGGTGATACGTCTGACTCATGCCGTTGAGTCCCGCATCCGTCCAGACGAGAACCGCCTCGGGCGTCTGGAACTCTGCGCCCGGCATAAGCTTCCAGTCGAAATCCGTGCTGTGAATACCCGCCTGCAGACGTGTCACACCGTGGTTGTCGACCTCGGCAAGCATCTCGAAATTCCCGCTGTAGACGAGGCTCATCGCCAGCGCCTCACCGCATGTCTCCGTCGTCCCGCGACGCAGGAGCGCTGCAAAAGGATTGTACTGTCCCGAAGAGTGCCCGCGGCGGCTGCCAATCGCCGTGATGCCCGTTGCGAGCGGACGAATCTCAATATGACGCTCGCGTGACCAAGCCCCCGTCAGTTCCAGCCAATCGTACTCCGTATCGGGCAAGTCAATCGACATGCTCATGACCTTCTGCAAATGCAGCACTTCCTTGCCCTCATTGATGTAACGCACACTGCGCGCGATGGCACCGCCCTCGGCAAATATGGTATAGAGAAGCTCGGCACGCAGTCCCGTCAATTCGTCCTTCACCTCGACGATGAGCGTCTTTGCCTCCGTCTCCGCCTCCGTATATGTCGCGGGCAGCCCTGCGAGTTTCGGCTTGCCGTCCATGACGCGATAGCCTGCATACTGCAGATCGAGGATACGGCTGCCGTTTTCCTGAAGAACATTCAGCGCAGGGCGGCGAAAATCCGACGAGCCGTACGTCGGCAATTCCTGGCGGATCGCGTCCAGCGAGTAGCTGCGCGTATCCGCAAAGACACATGCCGTCATGCCGCGGTGCGCACGCTCGAAGATGTGCTCAAACCCCTCACGGTCGCGAAGCGCCTTGCCATAATAGAGCGAACCCAGCCCGCCATGGGGCAGCACCATGAAGATGTAACTCACGGAATCGTTGAAGAGATGAAAGACCCTGCCCTGCTCATGATAAACGATGTTCATGCAATTTCCCCCTTCACTTGCAGCCTTTTCCATGCAAGTCCCCTCATTTCAACTTTCTTCCACGTGAAACCCTGTCGTCCCGCGCTCAACCACAGTATTGGCAAGCACGACGTTCTCCGTCACGCCATCCTCGATCTTTGCCAGCATGAGGCGCGCCGCCTCCCGCCCGAGATCGCCCATGTGCTGGTCGACGGTCGTAAGGTTGGGCGCAGTATATCGGCTGAGTGCCGTATTGTCATAGCCGATCAACGAGACATCCTGCGGCACGCGCCGCCCCATGCGCTGACAGGCATTCAGCGCCCCCATCGCCATGAGATCGTTGCAGCAGAAGATTGCCGTCGGCGCAAACCCCAGCATCATGTCCATCAGGATGAACATCGTGTTCTCGACGGTCTCGATGCGATTGCCCTCGCCGATATTGACAATATCCTCTTCATGGAATGTCCCGCGCTCCTGCATGACGGAACGGTAAACTTTCTCCTTGATGCGGTAGGAATCACTGTTTTCCCCCTGCACGAAGAGGATGCGTTCGTGCCCGTAGTGAAAGAGATGCTCAAGCGCCGCCCGCGCCCCTCTGCTCTGATCGCTCGTCACGTATGATATGCCCGCGATCTCCCGCGCACTGTTGACAAAGACCAGAGGCAGACGCGCCGCCGTATTCTCGTAGAAGTCCGACACAGCCATCTCCGTATTCGGACTGACAACGATGACGCCCGAAACATTGCGTGTGATGAAATCCCGCACGCACTCTTCCTCGCGCGCCGCATCGTTCTGTGCACACGCGAGGAGCAGGGAGTACGAGCTCTGCCGCAGATGCTCCTCGATTCCGTCGAGCACCTCGGCAAAGAACATATTGTCGAAACTCGGCACGACGACGCCGATGCTCGATGAGCGCTGCATGTTCAGCTCACGTGCCTGCAAATTCGGCACATACTCCAGTTTTTTGATGGAATTCTCCACCTTGAGCCGCGTCTTTTCGCGCACGGGATAATTGCCGTTCACCACGCGCGAGACCGTCGCCACTGAAACGCCGGAATCCTTTGCCACATCGATGATCGTCGCCTTCATCTCGTTCTTCTCTGCTCCCTCATACTCCCGATTTCAAACGTCCTTTATACTGTCGATCCAGCGATCGAACGCCGCCATCCCCGCCGCATCGCGCTTGAAGACTCCCGCGTGCGTGAGCACCCGTAAAAACACGGCGCCGATCTCATCGCGCAGGATTCCATCTGCATCCGCCTCCGTCACTTCGGGATGCGACGCGCGTACCGAGCGATACCAGTCCGCGTGCTTTTCAATGTCCGCGATGCCCGCGATGTCCTCCGTTCCCTTCAAGAGTTCCGTGCGCACCTGTTCCATCTCTGATTTAAGCCGCGCGGGCAGGATTGCCAGCCCCAGCACCTCGATCAGGCCGATGTTCTCCTTCTTGATGTGGTGCACATCGGCATGCGGATGGAACAACCCGAGCGGATGCTCCTCCGTCGTGCGGTTGTTGCGGAAGACGAGATCGAACTCGAAATCCTTGCCGCGCCGCCGCGCAATCGGCGTGATCGTGTTGTGCGGCGCATCCGTCTCCGCCAGAATCTCCACCGAAGCGTCGCTGTATGTGCGCCACGCGGCGAGAATCTTCGTTGCAAGGTCGATGAGCGCTCCCTTGTCGGATGACGTGAGGCGCAATGTCGACATCGGCCATTTCACATGCCCTGCACGGACATTCGGATAGTTCGCAAAGCGATATTCCTGCTCCACCGGCGCGCGTTCCATGGCAAACGTATAGCGCCCGCCCTGATAGTGGTCGTGCGAGAGGATCGAGCCGCCGACGATCGGCAGATCAGCATTCGAGCCCGCGAAATAATGCGGAAAAATCTCAAGAAACGCCGCGAGATTCTCAAACGTCTCGCGCGAGATCGCCATCGGCACATGCTCGTTGTTCAGCACAATGCAGTGCTCGTTGTAGTAGGTGTAGGGCGAATACTGCAAAAACCACGAACGCCCCGTAAGATCGAGCGGGATGAGGCGATGCGTCTCGCGCGCAGGGTGATTCACGCGCCCCGCGTAGCCCTCGTTCTCGCGGCAGAGCAGACATTTCGGATAGGCGGAAGATTTCGCGAGTTTTGCCTTTGCGATGTCGCGCGGATCCTTCTCCGGCTTCGAGAGATTGATCGTCACATCGAGAGCGCCGTACTCCGTTTCTGCCTGCCACGCAATGTTCTTGTCGATGCGCGTCTTGCGGATGTAGTTCGAGGCGATGCTCAGGTCATAATAGTAATCCGTCGCCTCACGCGGCGATGCCGCATAAAGGGCGCGAAACTGACGCACGACCTCGGACGGACGCGGCATCACGCAGTCCATGATGCGCGTATCAAAGAGATCGCGCTCATCCGTCGTGCCCTCGATCAGCCCCTTCCCCGCCGCATAATCGAGCATGCGCTCCAAGATGGGCGTCGCCGTCTCAAGCGTTTCATCCACCTGCTCCGGAACATATTCTTCCACACCGAGCACGTCGAGCAAACGATTCGCGGCATAGACTTCATCCTCCGGCGCAATCAGCCCCTTCTGACGGGCAAAGTGCAGGAGGCGGCTGATTTCATGCTGCATATCACACATGATGCATCCTCCTGTCTTTCTAGTCCTCATAACCATGCGGATGATGTTCATGCCAGCGCCACGCCGTGCCGATGACCTGCTCCACATCCGTGAACTGCGGCTTCCAGCCGAGCACGGAACGCGCCTTCTCGCTGGACGCGATGAGCTGCGCCGGGTCGCCAGCGCGCCGTGCGCCGATTTCCACCTTGATGGAGCGTCCCGTCGCCTTTTCCGCTGCCGCAATCATCTCCTTGACCGAGAAGCCCTGCCCGTTGCCGAGATTGAAGATATCGCTCGCACCGCCCTTTCGCAGGTATTCGAGCGCAAGCACATGAGCATCCGCGAGATCGACAACATGGATGTAGTCGCGCAGGCAGGTCCCATCCGGCGTCGGATAATCATCTCCGAACACCGTGATATGGTCGCGCCGCCCCGTCGGCACTTGCAGGATGAGCGGAATGAGATGCGTTTCCGTCGCGTGATCCTCGCCGATCGAGCCGTCCGGCAGCGCCCCCGCCGCATTGAAGTAGCGCAGAGACACATAGCGCACGCCGTTGGCGCGGCTCACCCACTTCATCATCTTCTCCATCGTGAGCTTCGTCTCGCCATAGGTGTTCGTCGGGCATGTCTCATCGTCCTCGTGAATCGGCACGCGCTTCGGCTCGCCGTAGACCGCCGCCGTCGAAGAGAATACGATCTTGTCGACGCCATGACGCACCATCGCCTCAAGGAGCACCTGCATCCCGTAGACATTGTTGTTGAAGTAGAGCAGGGGCTTTTCCATGCTCTCGCCGACGAGAGAATTCGCCGCAAAGTGGATGACTGCCTCGACCTTGTTTTCGGTAAAAATCTTGTCGAGAACCGAAGCATCGCGAATGTCGCCCTCATAAAACTTCGCCTTCGGATTCAGTGCGCCGCGGTGTCCCGTCTGCAGATTGTCGACAATGACAACCTGCTCGCCCTTTTCGATGAGCGCGTGCACGGCATGAGAGCCAATGTAGCCCGCGCCTCCGCATACCAATATCGCCATGAGAGTTCTCCTTTCGCTCCGCTCTTACAGACGGTGTGCGCCGTCCGCAATATTCGCCACATAGAAGCTCGGCGCATAGCCAATCTTCGCCGTATATGCCTCTGCAACATTCTTCTCAAATGCAGGAATTGCCTCGTCGCGCACAATGCTGACCGTGCAGCCCGCAAAGCCGCCTCCCGTCATGCGCGAGCCGAGCACTCCCTCCTGCTGCCACGCGAGTTCCGCGAGCGCATCCAGCTCGGGCCCCGTCACCTCGTAATCGTCGCGCAGGGAAACGTGGGAATCGTTCATCAGTGCGCCAAACCGCTTCACATCGTTCTGCTCAAGCGCCTCCACCGCCTCCAGTGTGCGGCGGTTCTCGTAAACCGCGTGGCGCGCACGTCTGCGCTCGACCTCATCCTCGATGACAGCGGCATTCTCATCGAACTCCGCGTTCGTCAGCTCACCGAGCGTTTTGATCGCCTTGACCTTCTGCAGAGCTTTCAGCGCCGCCTCGCTCTGCATGCGCCGCTCGTTGTATGCAGAAGAAACGAGGCTGTGCGCCTTGTTCGTATTCGTGATGACGATGCTGCACCCCTTGAGGTCGAGTTTGCTGTAGCGATACTCGAGCGTATTGCAGTCGAGCAGGATCGCGCAGTCCTTCTTGCCCATGCCGACGGCAAACTGATCCATGATGCCGCAGTTCATGCCGACGAATTCATTCTCCGCCTTTTGCGCGAGCTTTACAATCTCCACCATGTCGATGCCGAGTCCAAGCTCCTCGTTCAGAATGACCCCCATCAAGACCTCGATGGAAGCGGAAGAAGAAAGCCCCGCACCGTTGGGTAGCGTCCCGTAGACGAGGATGTCGAAACCGTGCGCTGCAGGATGACCCGCGTCCTCCATCATGCGCACGACGCCGATGGGATAGTTTGTCCAGCCATAGGCCGCGCTCTTTACCGCGCCGCGCATGGGGAACTCCACCACGCCCTGCTCCTCTGCATTCATCGAGTAGAGGCGCGACACATCATCCGCACGCGGCGCAGCGAGCGCATACGTGCCGAGCGAGATCGCACACGGAAAGACGTGCCCGCCGTTGTAGTCCGTATGCTCGCCGATGAGATTCACACGCCCTGGCGAGAAATACGCATGCGTTTCAGCCGCACCGAATTTCTCACGAAATACTTTTTTCATCTCATCCAAGATTGCCATTGGCTCCTCCTCCATATATCTTCATTTGTCCGTCTATATTTTGGCTTGTATGAAAGTAAACGTTTTCTTTTCCCGCTTCCTATTTTATCCTCTTTCGCAAAGAAACGCAAGCGTTTTTGTGAGATTTTCATAGGTTCAGAAAAAGACGGATGCCCCCGCCGTCAAATCCCCTTCATCTTAAACGAGAGGCTTCTCTTCCCATTCGGATAGGTATACTCCGCAAGCACGGGTGCACCCCAGCTGTCGTCGCCGCCCACGCCGCACATGCCTGCCGACGCACGCAGATATGTATGCTGCGGACGCGGCAAATCATACGCATGGCGCGCATTCTCCAGCTCGTGCGGACTGTACGGGAGCGCCGATGCCTCAAACGGCACATCTGCCGCGAGACGGATTCCGTGACCGCCATGATCCGTGACCTCGATCCAGCGCACGCCGCAGTGATTGCCCGTCTCCTGCGGACGCAGATACGGCTCGACCTCGTCCGCCGCCGTGCTCTCGTAGACGCCGAGACGTGCGCCGCAGCAGCGGTCGATGTAGTTTTCCTTCGGCCCGTAGCCATAGAAGCGAATGCGGTCATAGTCCGCATCTAGCGTAAAGATCATGGCAAAGTCGGGCATCTCGGGCATCCCCGCCGTCTCATACTCCATCGTGACGCCAACTTCCCCGCTTGCCTCCGCCGTATAGGAGACCACACACGCAGCAGCAGGCTCCGTGGCAAACGCATAAGTAAAGCGCACGATGACGCGCTTGGCGCGCCGCTCATCGCGTCTGCCGAAGAAACCGTTCACCGTCTCGAAATCTTCGCCGTCCACGCTGTACTCGATGCGCGTGCAGCGACGATAGAGGCTCGCGAGTTTCCACTGCGCCGTATCCGCCATGCGTCCGCTGCCGTAGTCATTGTCGATCGGCGCACGCCAGAAGCTCGGCTGCGGCAGCTCCTCGATCAGCTCACGTCCGCCATGGCGATAGGAGACGAGATTGCCCTGCGCACTTGAGAACATAAGGGAGAAGCCCGCCCCCTGCACGCCGAGATTGATGTCCCCCTGCACCACGCGCAGACTGCCCGACGCCTCAAGTGCTGCATAGGCGGGAGCAGCGACACCGCAGCCGAGGATGTCGAAGAGACTTGCTCCTGTATTCTCGGGCGGCACAACAACGGCCTGTCCGAAGGCGATCTCGTAGCCGGCAGGTGCCCACGGTTCCTCATTCTTCAGGCAGAGCGATGCCGTCAGCACGTACTCCCCCGCGCCAAGATACGGCATTTTGTAGATCGCCGTATCAATGAATTTAGTTTCCCCAGGCTCCACATGATGTCCCTGCTGCCAAGTCTCCCAGATTTTTCGTCCGTCAAGGAGGAGCGTCAGCCGCAATTCATAGTCATCCGCATCGGAGAAAAGACTCTTATTCTCGATCTCCACACCGTTCCACGAAGGACGGAGCGTGAAATTCTGATAGTTGTACTTCACTTCCTGCAGCTTTGCCGTCGGACGACGATCGGCAAAGAAGATGCCGTTGCCGCTGAAGTTGTAGTCCGACGGACGATCGCCGAAGTCGCCGCCGTAGAGGAATACATCCTCCCCATAGCGTCCGCGCCGACGGATTGCCTGATCGCCGAAATCCCAGATGAATCCGCCCTGATACAGAGGCTCGCGCTCCGTCAGCTCCGTGTACTTGTGCATGCCGCCGCAGCTGTTGCCCATAGCGTGTGTATACTCGCAGCAAATGAACGGCTTGTCGCGGTGCTCCTTGAGGAACGCTTCGATGTCCGCCGCCTTCGTATACATCTGACTCTCCATATCGCTCGTCGCCGGATAGCTGCGGTCCCAGAAAATCCCCTCGTAATGCACGAGGCGCGTGGAATCGACGCGGCGGAAGTGCTCGCTCATCTCGTAGATCGTGCGGCCGCCGCAGGACTCGTTGCCGCACGACCAAATGAGGATGCACGGATGATTCTTGTCGCGCTCGTACATCGACTGCGCGCGGTCGAGCACGGCGGGCAGCCACTCCTCGCTGTCGCCGGGAACGGTATGCGCGTCCTTCGCACACGCCCCGTTCTTCATCCATGAGCCGTGCGTCTCAAGATTCGTCTCATCGATCACATAAAAGCCATAAATGTCTGCCAGCTCGTAGAGACGACTGCTGTTCGGATAGTGCGACGTGCGAATCGCGTTGACATTCGCACGTTTGAGTGCGATGATATCCTGCTCGAAGAGCGCGGGATCCATCGCCCTCCCATGGTCAGAGTCAAACTCGTGACGATTGACTCCCTTGAACACGATGCGCTCGCCGTTGATCTGCATGACTCCGTCCCGGATGCAGAACTCACGGAAACCGACGCGCACGCGCACGACCTCCTGCAAAGCACCCGCCGCATCATGCACGCGGATCATAAGATGGTAGAGCCATGGATGCTCCGCGCTCCAAAGAAGCACGCAGGCAGCCTCCATCGAGCACGCATGGGTCGTTGCCGTGACGACCGCCTCTTCCCCCTCTACACAATCTCCTTCCGAATCGCAGAGCAGGATCTCGACATGCTTTTCTGACGCATCGTTGAACGCAAGACGCACATCAAGCTTTCCGTGCGTATAGCCATCCCGCTCAAGCGGCACGGCACGAACGGCAACATCCTCGATGTGATGCTGCGGTTTCGTGTAGAGCAGGACGTCGCGATAGATTCCCGAGAACCGCCAGAAGTCCTGATCCTCAAGCCAGCTCGCACTCGTATAGCGGAATACCATCGCCGCCAGCTTGTTCTCCCCCGCCACGAGATACGGCGTCAGGTCGAAGTCTGCAGGCGTGCAGCTGTCCTCACTGTAGCCGACGAAATGACCGTTGAGAAAGAGTGCGAACGCCGCATCCACGCCGCCAAAGGAGATATAGACGCGCTCCCAATCCTCGGGCACGGCAAAATACTTCACATAGCAGCCGACGGGATTATCGCGCACAGGAATCTCGCCCGGCACGATGCTCTCATGCCCGTCCCACGGGTACGTCGTATTCGTGTAATGCGGCGCTCCGTGCCCCTCCATCTGGATATGCGCCGGCACACGGATCGTCTCCCAATCGCGGCAGTCGTAATCCGCCGCCTCGAACCCCTGCGGGATGTGCTCGGTGTTCCGCGCATAAGCGAAATGCCAAATGCCGCCGAGCGTACGGTAAAATGAGGACACGCCGCGCGCAAGCTCCGCTTCGTCGCGATAGAAGACGTGGTCGCTGTGCGCAGGCAGACGGTTCTCTGCGAAGTAGCACGGATCTTTCAATTTCTCAAAGTCGAATGCAGCCATGTGAAACCTCCCCTTCTGTAAAAGAATCGCGGATAAATTCGGCCGCCCTCCTTCACACATCCGAGCAGCTTCGTTTTATCAGCTCTTTCTAAAGAAAGCGGCCGAAGACGACCGCTTTCCAACCTCCTGAGGACGCGCTGATAAATTCAGCGTTTCCTAAGGAATCACTGATAGATTCAGCCGCCCATCTTCACACATCTGCGCTGTCCTCTCGTCGTCGACAAATCCTCGACGTAGCACCGCTACGCCTGCGGTTTGTCTCCTTGCCAGATACAGCGCATCTGTGCAAATCTGGGAGACTTCATTTTATCAGCGTTTCCTAAGGAATCACTTGTTCATTTCATCCCATTTCTCTTCGAGTTCTTCCACGATGCGCGCATGCTCCGCCTCCGTGAGCGTCACCTTCGCGCGGTAGAGAATCGTGCCGAGCAGGATGAGGGCAAACGGCGCCGCAAACATCACGAGCTTGAAGTTGAAGAGATTCTCCGGCGCAATCGTCTCCGCTGTCGCACCGCTCGTCATGCCGACCCAGATCGCGGTGAGGCCGATCATGCCGCTCGCAATCGCACCTGCGAGCTTATCCACCAGCGGACGCACGCAGAGGACAAGCGCCTCGTCGCGATGCCCGAGCTTCAGCTGCCCGTACTCGACCGTATCCGTAATCGTCATGAGCACGACGAGGAAGACCAGCGGCTGCGGCAGGGAGAACAGACCTGCGGCAAAGAGCGTCATAGCAACGCTCGTGCCTGCCATCGCATAGAGCACGATGCCGACGAGCATCACGGCAACCGAGCCGAAGAAGAGCCTCCGACGACTGAACTTCTCCGTCAGCGTCGGAAAAAGCGCCACAGCGAGCAGACCGATGATGACGTTGATGACACCGAGGAACGAGAACTGCTTTGCGTCGCCGAGCACATAGATAAAATAATAGAGGTTGAAATTATTGATGACATTCTGCCCAAGAACGAAAACAAGATACGCAATCGCGATCCAGAGGAGCTGATCGTTCTTGATGAGCACGGAGAACACGTCCTTGAACGAAGTCTCCGTCTTGTTCTCGCGCAGCGCGGAATCCTCTTCCTTCGTCCCAAGACCGAGGATGATCGCCCCGAGGGTCGCGATGCCGCCGCCGATGACGGCAAACGCAAACCAGCCCGCAGAGTCACCGGCGCCGCCATTCTCGTTCAGCGAGAAATAGAGGACGACGGGCATGACGATCGCCGTCACCAACTGACCGCCGAACACCGAGCCGATACGCGCATAAGTCGCTGTCACCTCACGCTCATGCGAGTCAAACGAGAGAGCGGGAATCATCGACCAGATCGCAACATCTTTTGCCGAGTAGAACACATCCATGATGAGATAGAGCAGCGCGAAGAGGACGAGGTAGAGCATTGGATTCGACACCGTCAGCCCGCCCATATCCGTAAAGAGGATCGCAAGGGAAATTGCAGCAACAAACGCGCCCACAATCACCCACGGCTTGAACTTGCCCCAGCGCGTCTTCGTCTTGTCAATCGTATTGCCGATGAACGGATCGAGGAAGAGCTCGCCCACGCGCAAGACGAGGATGATCGTCGTCACAATGCCGATCATATAAGCATCGTGTTCGTGGTTTTCGGAGTGAAACAGATTGCTCGTGACAAAGATCATGAAATACGTCGCGAGCATAGCATAGAACACATCATGTCCGAAAGTGCCGCAGGAATACGCAATGCGCGGCCAGAATTTGCTCTTTTTGTCCGACATGGGAAGCCCTCCTCAGCCTTTGACCGTGCGGATGTAGGCGATGATGCCGTCCGCAATCTTTCCGAGCGGTTCTTTACTCGTATTCACAACGAGATCATAGTTCGTTCCGTCGCCCCACTTGCGCCCCGTATAGTAGTCATAGTAGCGCGCGCGTTTCTCGTTCTCGCGATTCAGCTCCTTGAGCGTCTTGCCCTCGTAGACCGTGCGCCCGCGCTCCTCGCGGTAGTCGTCGTCCGCACAAACGAAGATGGAAAATACATCGTCGCGCTTTCGGAGCGCATAGTCCGCGCAGCGTCCGAGGAAGATGCAGGGACCATCGGCGGCGAGCTTGCGCACGACGTTCGACTCCGCCATAAACATCCCCTGGCTCGACTCCCCCATCGCCATGCCGAATGAGTGAAACGGGATGAAGCGCGAGGACAGCGGCTTCACCCTATTCTCAAGTTCGAGCAGCTCCTTCTCATGCAGATCGTTGATGCCAAGCTTCGCCGCGGCAAGATGCACGATCTGACGATCGTAGAGATGAACGCCCAGCTTCTCCGCGAGCAGCCCGGCAAGCTCCCGTCCGCCGCAGCCATACTGGCGGCTGATGGTGAGAATGAATTTCTTCTCCTCCATGTGACTTCCTCCTTCATCATTGGGAAACGGCTATGCGTCTCCCGTAAACAAACCTTGAAAATAATAGGAGCGGGAAATATAGTAAACGTTTTCTTTCTTATGTTTTCCATTATACTCTATAGATTTTAAAAAAGCAAACGTTTTCTTTTTGGTTTGTACTATTTTTATTATCATAGTAAGCTACACGCACAAACGTCCACTTTGTGGACATTGTGCGCCGCCCTTAATGAAAGTTACCCAATCAGTCTGCGCCCTTCGGACTTGACTTCTTGGACTTTCATCGTCAACAAGAACATTCATATCTATGTTTCATATCTCCTGACCATCGGCGTCATTTTTCACCTCGCCTGGAACCGGAAGTGGCTTTGCGGCACAACAAAGGAAATATTCGGCAGGAAAGAGCACAAATAACCTCGGCAGATGCAAAGGAACCGGATACAAAGCCCTGCGGCTTCGCATCCGGTTCCTTTTTTATTCCTTAATTCGTCTTTATCCTGTAAATCAAAACGCCCAGTTTACTCCTACGCTGCCCGAGAATCCTTCGCGCTTGCCTGACCAACATAACCGCCCTCGACTGTCACGGAATTGCCCACAATCGCACTGTTCGAGGCCGTGGCAGTGCCGCCGACCACCATTTTGCCAATTTGCTTGGCACGGCTATCAAGACTCACACTGACATGGTTGTTCGTCGAATCGCCTGCGCCCACTGTATAGCCGCCGTAGACATTCAGATTCGTATTGTTCGTATTCGTGATCTTGATCTTGTTGTTCGTCGTCGTATTGCCGAAACTCGAATAGCCGTCGTAGACCGCCGTGCCTGTGACGTTATCTGCCGTTGCATCAGCGTTCTTAAAGCGGTCGATGTCGGCACGCACATAGTTCACCATATTATATCCGAAGAACGACATCGGAGGCGTTATCACATCCGTATACATGTGGTACTCGAAGTCACCACTCGTCGCCTTGCGGTCGAGCGCCTCGGTGTTGAAAATCTTCAAATCGGCGCCGCTTCCCGTGCGCAGCAGTTCCATCGTGCCGAGGCGGCCATACTTCGTCGTATCGGCATTCCAGCCCTCGGCATTCATCGTGATCTTGCTCCACTGGACATTGGGCGTAGAGCCGAAGCCGCCGCTGTCCGACATCTTGAGCATGGTCGAACCTGCCACAACGTCCTTTGTGAGATTGAAGTTGTATTTCTCGAAGTTCTGCGCCGTCCTGACTACGATGCCTGAGGCATTGACGTTGAGCGTATTGCCCGTGACATCGTTCGTCTTGTTGCCGCCGTAGATTCTTACGCGCGTGAGATTGAACCCCGACGCCATGGCATTCTCACCGTCGCCGAGGTTAACAATGTTGTTGATGGTTTTGCCGCTGCCTGCATTATAAGCACCAAAAACATTCGTACCGCCGCTCTTTGTGAACGCACCGCCCGAAATCGTCAGCGTATTGTCGGCGGCATTTGCGCTGCTCGCGGAGTTGCTAATAACGCCGCCCGCAGCCTCATCCCCGAGACTGCCGCCCTTGATCGTCACGGAGTTGCCCGTGACAGCGCCCTTGCCCGTCGTATAGCCGCCGAAGGCATCGCCCTCCACCGTTCCGCCCGCGACCGTCACGGAATTGCCCGTAACAGCCTTCGTTGCAGTTGCACCGTTGAATCCGCCATAGATGGGATCTTTCGACAGGCCATTGTTGAAGAACACGCTGTTGCTCGTGACCGCCCCCGTGCCGCTGATGCCGCCGTAAATGATGCTAAAGCCATTGCCATTGCTGACCTTGAGCCCGTGAATCGTCAGTGTATTATTGCTGACATCCGCCGTGGCGTTCTTCTTGCCGCCGCCGGAGATCGTGCCATAGGTGCTGAACGGCTTGTCTGTCGCTCCGCCTTCTGTGCCGAGCGTAATCTTATTATCGCTCATGAAGCCGGTCTTCTCCGTGCCCTCAAGACCGCTGATCGAAGTTGCCGTCTCCGTATACTCATGCGTCTCCGCCGCATACGCCTTCGACATGCCCCAGATCATGCCGCCGTCCGCCGAGGTCAAGCATCCCCCCCAGTGGACAGGGCGAGCGCCACCATAAGCGCGAGCCGTCTTCTTGATTTCCCCTTATCAACCATTGAGTACAATTCCTCCTTGTGCATTCAGAGGGATGATTTCCCCCGAGTGTCCTGGCAACTCCTTGCCGCCCCTGCGCTTTGTCATACCAGATGAAATCCTAATAGGTAATAACTTTTAGTTTCAATATCAAAAATCATACCATTTTCCTAACTTCTTTGTCCAGTAATTTTCATGAATTTCAAACAATTCCGATTTATTTCGCAAATACTGGGAAATCTGCTCTGAAATTTTGCATTGTGACTTGCCTGCCGTCTGAAAACACGTTAAGATTAATTAAGTACAAAGCTTTTTTGCAAAAAACCGACGAAAGGAGCGGAGCAATATGCAGCTTCCTGAGCGCATCAATCTCCACTTGCACGAACTCAGCGATGCCGACAAGAGCATCTGGCGCTTCATCGAGAGCCACAAGGAGACGGCCTGCCGCGCCTCCATCCATGACCTCGCACGTCTCTGTGCCGTTTCGAGCGCGTCCGTCGTGCGCTTCGCGCAGAAGATCGGCTTCGATGGCTTCGGCGAGATGAAGACGGTGCTCAAGATGGAACTCGAAGAGCGCGGAAAGCCCGACCGCGACATTCTGACGTCGCTGAGCCAATTCTACGACCAGTCGTGGCGCGAGCTCATGGCACGCGACTACCGCGGCGCGAGCCGCCTCGTCCACGAGGCGCACCGCGTCTTTGCCTATGCTTCGGGCTATGTGCAGACGAACGTCATGCAGGAGCTCAAGCGCCTCTTCCTCTACGACAATGTCTTCATCTGCGAGATCGCAGGGCGCGAGGAGTTCTATTCCGTCTATCAGACGGCGGGACCGGACGATCTCTTCGTCTTCATCTCGCTTTCGGGCGAGTCCGAGCGCGTCAAGGAGTTCTCCGAGAAGCTGAACCTCAAGGGCGTGCCGCTTCTCGCCATCACACAGATGCAGCACAACACGCTCGCGAGCCGCTCGACGGAGAACCTCTACGTCGTGCCCGCCGCCTTCAACCTGCCCAAGAGCGAGGAGCGGCTGCCTTTCAAGTCCATGCTCGCCTACTTTCTGCTGCTTGAGATCTTCTACGTCCACTACCGTCTCTACCGCAGCGAGCAGGAAAATAGCCTTGCAGAAGCCTAGCCAATCGGTCTGCGCCTTCGGCTTGACCTCTTGGGGCTTCTGTAAACTACACGTACAAACGTCCACTTCGTGGACATTGTGCGCCGCCCTTGCAGAAGCCTAGCCAATCGGTCTGCGCCTTCGGCTTGACCTCTTGGGGCTTCTGTAACAAGTTTCACTGCTTGTACCTTCTTGCAACCTCTGTACATGCCTCCCGAATGGCGCAAAATGCTTGCTTTTTCAACGATTTTCCTTTATCGTAATAGACAAAGGTTTTCAGTGTTTTAGAGGAGGTAAGCTCATGTCACTCAGCAAGGACGTCTTCATGCAGAACATGCAGCGGTTTGGCGGCGCGATGTATACGCCCGTCATCCTGTTCGCGTTCTTCGGTCTGACGGTGGCGGTGTCCATCGTCTGCAAGAACACGGGGCTGCTCGGCGCAATCGCCGCCGAAGGCACGCTATGGTACGATTTCTGGTACATCGTCGAGCAGGGCGCGTGGACGGTGTTCGCGCAGATGCCGATTCTCTTCGCCATCGCCGTTCCTATAGGCTTCGCGAAGAAGGAGCCCGCGCGCTGCGCCATGGAATCCTTCGTCATCTACATGCTCTTCAACTATTTCATCTCGGCCATCCTCACGCTGCACGGCAGCGCATTCGGCGTCGATTACAGCCAGGCGGCGGGCGCCGGCACGGGACTTGCCATGATCGCGAACGTCAAGACGCTCGACATGGGCATGCTCGGCGCGATCTTCATCGCGTGCTGCACGGCGTATCTGCACAACCACTTCTACGACACGAACATCCCCGACTGGCTCGGCATTTTCAAAGGCCCTGCCTTCGTCGTCGCCGTCGGCTTCGCCGTCATGATTCCGATGGCTCTCATCTTCTGCTGCGTCTGGCCGATGGTACAGCACGCAATCGAGCAGTTCCAGTTCTTCCTCAAGACGAGCGGCATCGTCGGCGTCTGGGCGTACACGTTCTCGGAGAAGATCCTGCTGCCCGCCGGCCTCCATCACTTCATCTACCTGCCGTTCATGTTCGGCCCTGCCGTCGTCGACGGCGGCATCCAAGCCTACTGGCTCGGTCACATCAACGACTTCATGACGAGCGCGCAATCTTTGCGCGACCTCTTCCCCGAGGGCGGCTTCGCGCTGCACGGCAGCGGCAAGGTCTTCGGCCTGCCGGGCGCGGCGCTCGCCATCTACGCGTGCGCCAAGCCTGAAAAGCGCAAGAAGACGGCGGCTCTCCTGATTCCTGCGACGATCACGGCGATGCTCTGCGGCATCACGGAGCCTCTGGAATTCACCTTCCTTTTCGTCGCGCCTCTCCTTTATCTGCTGCACGCGATCCTCTCGGCGACGCTCTCGGCGACGCTCTACGCCATCGGGCTTTCGGGCAACTTCGGCGGCGGTCTCATCGACTGCTTCGTGCAGAACTGGATTCCGCTCTTTTCCTATCACTACATGACATACCTCACGCAGATCGGCGTCGGCCTGTGCTTCACCGCCATCTACTTCTTCGTCTTCCGCGCTGTCATCCGCTTCAAGGATTACAAGACGCCGGGCAGGACGGACGACGATGTCGAGGACAAGCTCTTCACGAAAGCCGACTACAAGGCGAAGCAGGCGGATGCTGCGGGCGCCGCTGCAGGCGTCGCACCCGATATGAAGCTCGACGAGCGCGACGTGAAGGCGAAGGTCTTCCTCGAAGGACTCGGCGGCCCTGCGAACATCAAGGACGTCACGAACTGCGCGACGCGCCTGCGCGTGACGGTAGAAGATCCCGACCTCGTGCAGCCGGTCGCCGTCTTCACCCGTGCGGGTGCACACGGCCTCGTGCGGAACGGACATGCGTTCCAGGTCATCGTCGGCCTCTCCGTGCCGCAGGTGCGCGAGCGCTTCGAGGCACTTCTCGCAGCGCCTGCGTCCGATGCGACGGAGCTCGCCGTCGGCACGGAAAAATCCCTTTCCTTCGCGGCGGTCGCCGACGGCAAGGTCATTGACATGAGCGAGGTCAAGGATGAGATGTTCTCGCAGAAGATGATGGGCGACGGCGTCGCCATCGAGCCGACGGGCAATCTCGTCGTCGCGCCCGCCGCCGCCGAGGTCACGATGGTCATGGAGGATTCGCTGCACGCCGTCGGACTGCGTCTCGCGAACGGCGCGGAAATGCTCATCCACATCGGCATCGACACGGTGAAGCTCGGCGGCAAGGGCTTCGAGCTTCTCGTCCGTGCGGGCGACAAGGTCGGCCAGGGTGCGCCGCTCGTGAAGTTCGACCGCGCGACGATCAAGGAAGCCGGCTACCAGGACACGGTCATCATGGCAGTGACGAACTCGGGCGA
Organism: Selenomonas sputigena ATCC 35185; assembly: GCF_000208405.1. NCBI lineage: Bacteria > Bacillati > Bacillota > Negativicutes > Selenomonadales > Selenomonadaceae > Selenomonas > Selenomonas sputigena. The sequence continues at coordinate 2,079,874 of NC_015437.1, forward strand.
ATACCCGCTGATGAAAAAGCATACGGGCATGACGGCAGAAGCCGGCAAGACGGACGTCCTGACCTTCTGACGCACGGCAAATCTCACAGCCCCCTGCCTGCACGGCAGGGGGCTGAATGGAAAGGAAAAACGCATGAAAGCAACGCATTGGTGGCAGAACACCGCCGTCTACCAGATTTATCCGAAGAGCTTCAACGACACGCGCGGCAAGGGCACGGGCGATCTTCGCGGCATCACGGAAAAGCTCGACTATCTGAAGTCGCTCGGCGCGGGCGCGCTTTGGCTCACGCCCGTCTACCCGTCGCCCATGGTCGACAACGGCTACGACATCAGCGACTATTGCGGCATCCATCCCGACTTCGGCACGCTCGCCGATATGGAAGAGCTGATCGCCGAAGCGAAGAAGCGCGGCATGCGCATCGTCATGGATCTCGTCTACAACCACACCTCCGATGAGCACCCGTGGTTCTTGGAATCGAAGAAGAGCCGCACGAACGCGAAGAGCGATTGGTATATATGGCGCGACGCGAAGGAGGACGGCAGCGCCCCGACGAACTGGCGCGGCATCTTCGGCGGTTCTGCGTGGACGTACAGCGAGGAGCGCGGCCAATACTACCTGCACACCTTCGCCGAGGCGCAGCCCGATCTCAACTGGGAGAACCCCGAGGTCAGAGAAGCGCTCTTCGCCGCCGCAAACTTCTGGCTCGCAAAGGGCGTCGGCGGCTTCCGCATCGACGCCATCACCTACATCAAGAAGCCCGCCGTCTTCACGGACGGCGAGCCGGACGCGGCGGACGGCATGACGAGCGTCCACGATATGACGGCGAACACGCCGGGCATCCTCGACTTCCTGCACGAGTTCCGCGCACGCGTCTTCGACGGGCACGACATCTTCACCGTCGGCGAGGCGAACGGCGTCACGCCCGAAGAACTGCCGCTGTGGGTCGGCGAGAACGGCGTCTTCTCCATGCTCTTCGAGTTCAGCCACGTCCTCGTTCCCTACGAAGGCGGCGAATGCTGGCACAAGGCACTTCCGTGGCCTCTAACGAAGCTCAAGCGCGCGCTCACGGCGAGCCAGCACGCCACCGCCAAGGAAGGCTGGTTTCCCATCTACTTCGAGAACCACGACCGCGCACGCTCCGTCAACTACTTCTTCCCCAAGGGCGCGGACAAGAAACTCGCGGCCAAAGCTCTCGCCGCCGTCCTCTTCACGCTGCGCGGCACGCCCTTCATCTACGAGGGCGAGGAACTCGGCATGACGAACGTGGCTTGGGATTCCATCGACGCCTACGACGACATTTCGTCGCACGGCCAGTACGCGCTCGCTTTGGAAGATGGCTTCTCCAAGGAGGAAGCGCTGGGCTTCGTCCACTTCAACAGCCGCGACAACGCACGCACGCCGATGCAGTGGACGGCAGAAAGACATGCGGGCTTCACGAGCGGCACGCCGTGGCTGCCCGTCAACGAGAACTATCGCACGCTCAACGCTGCCGCCGAGGAAAAGGATACTGACTCCGTGCTGCACTTCTACCGCAAGCTCGCCAAGCTGCGTGAGACGATTCCTGCGCTTTTGGACGGCGTATACGAAGAGCTTCTGGAAGAAAACGAACAGATCTATGCGTTCTCGCGCACACTGGGAAAGGCGCGCATCAAGACGGCGGTCAACTTCAGCACGAAGGACGCGGCGCTTCCCGCAGACTTCCTTCGCGGCACGCGCCTTGCCGGAAGCTATGCGGACGCGCCGACGACTTCGCTTCGTCCATTGGAAGCCGTGATTTACGAGGAGGAGATACAATGAAGGTAGCTGCAAGCGATTACGACGGGACGCTCCTCAGGGGCGGCAAGATCGACGAGGAAACGCTGCAGGCCGTCAAGAAGTGGCGTGCGGCGGGCAACAAGTTCGGCGTCATCTCGGGGCGCGACTACGGCATGCTCGTGCCGCAGCTCTTCGCTTTCGGGCTGGAATTCGACTACACGGTCTGCAACAACGGCGGCATCATCCGCGACGCGAAAGAGACGGTGCGCTTCCAGGCAGAGATCGAGCCGGCCGCCCTCGTTGCCATTGCCGAAGAGCCTCTGGCGGCGAAGTCCTTCCACTTTGCCTTTTCGGCAGCCGACGTGACGTACCTGTGCCACCAGTCGGAAGGCTCTTGGATCGAGCGCGAGGCAAAGGAATGGGACTATCCCATCATCTACATCGAGGAATCCGAGATCGGCACGCTCAAGAAGATCCAGCAGTTCTCCATGGGCTTCCCGCTTCCCGCCGAATCCGACGCCTGCGCCGCCGCGCTCAACGCGAGGCTCGGCGATAAGATCCACGCCTACCCGAACGCCTGCAGTCTCGACATCACGCCCGTCGGCGTCGGCAAGGATCAGGGCATACGCACGCTGCTCTCCGTCATGGGCTGGGACGGCGCGGAAGTTTTCGCCATCGGCGACGAGACGAACGACCTGCCGATGCTCAAGGCATTCGACGGCTATACGCTGACGACGGCACGAGAAGCGATTCAGAAGCAGGCGAAGGAAGTTTTCCCAAGCGTCGGCGCGATGATGAACCACTATCTATAAAGTATAAAGGAACCACTGATAAATTCAGCCACCCATCTTCACGCATCTGCACTGCCCTCTCATCGTCAACAAATCCTCGACGTAGCACCGCTACGCCTGCGGTTTGTCTCCTCGATAGATACAGTGCATCTGCGCAAATCTGGGCGACTTCATTTTATCAGCGTTTCCTAAAGGAATTTCTTCTGTAGGCGAGGCGATACTGCCTTGCCTACAAAGCATATTATACGAGGAGGAGCAGCCATGACCATGGACAAGAAGAAATACGACGAGGTGCTCGCCGCCTTCAGCATCAGTGACGACGAGCTTCAGAAGATTTCCGCCGACTTCGAGGCGGAAATGCAGGCGGGACTTGAGGGCGAAGATTCCACGCTGCGCATGCTGCGCTCCTACGTCGCCCTGCCGACAGGCAAGGAAATCGGCGATTTCCTCGCGCTCGATTTCGGCGGCACAAACGTACGCGCCCTGCACATCCTCCTGCACGGAGGCGGCAGATACCAAGTCATCAAGAAGGCGGCGAAGCCCCTGACCGAGCCGGGCGTCTACGACTACGTATCGGAAAGCGCCACCGCCGAGGAGATGTTTGACTTCCTCGCCGAACTCATCGACGAGGCCATCGAGAGCAATCGCTCGACGACGTACCTGCTCGGTCACACCTTCTCCTTCCCGTCGGTGCAGACTGACCTCTACAACGCCAAGCTCATCACTTGGACGAAGGAGTTCGCGACGCAGGGCGTCGAGGGCAGGGTCGTCAACGACCTTCTGAAAGAAGCGCTCGCACGGCGCGGCGCACGAAACGTCATCCCCGTCGCCGTCATCAACGACACCGTCGCCACGCTCCTTGCCGCCGCCTACAAGAAGCCGAATGCCTACATCGGCTCGATCTACGCCACGGGGCAGAACACCTGCTACTTCGAGGAGTTCACGGATGGTTCCGAAACGCCCACCGTCATCAACATGGAATCGGGCGGCTTCGGCAAGCTGCGCCCGACAAAGTATGACAGGCACATCGACGAAACCTCCGAAAAGCCCGGCGCACAGCACCTCGAAAAGATGGTCTCAGGACGCTACCTCGGCGAAATCTACGGCGAGGCGCTCGCCGACATCCTCGGCAAGGCCGCTCCTTTCTCCTTCACGAGCATCGACCTTTCCACCATCGTCGCCGACGCCTACCTCGACCGTCACGAAGCCGCTGCCATCCTCGAAGAAAAGACGGGCGAAAAGTTCAACGCGCTTGAGCTGAACCTGCTGCAAGATCTCGCGGGCGTCATCATCGCGCGCTCCGCCCGTCTCGTCGCCGCGACCTTCGCAGGCATCGTGCGCCATCGCGCACATGGCGCGGAGATCAAGGAACAGCACATCGCCATCGACGGCTCCGTCTACGAGAAGATGCCCCTCGTCGCCGAAAACCTCAAGAAGGCGCTCGCCGACCTCCTCGGCGACGAAGCAGAAAAGATCCACATCGTCCTTGAAAACACCGGCTCCGCCCTCGGTGCAGCCCTCGCCGCCGCCATGACGGTGGAAGGGTGACGAATGCACAAAATGTTCTAGCTATCCGCTAGGAAACATGATATAATCTAACCAGTAGTAAGGTGTTTTTCGTATACGGCTTCGCCGTGTACTCGCCCTTACATGGAACCAATCAACCGGCCGATTTGCCGTCGGCTTTTTGGGAGTTTCCCTGTAACAAAGGAGGTTTTTGTATGACCATAACGAAAGATATGGGCATCGGAGAGGTTGTCCAGAAATATCCCGCCACCGTTCCCGTATTCATGAGTGCAGGCATGGGCTGCATCGGCTGCGCCGCCTCGCACTTCGAGAACATCGAGCAGGGTGCGCTCGCACACGGCATCGACATCGACGCCTTGATGAAGGGTCTGAACGAAGCTGTCGCTGCGGGCTGATCTGCACGAAAAAGACTGCCGCGAGCCTAGAGCTTGCGGCAGTTTTTTCATGCGCTTTCCAAGCAAAGAGGGCTGCTCCAAGAAGCGAAATCTCGCTTTTCGGAGCAGCCCTCTCTCGATGTGCGCCCGGCGGCGCACGTTTCTAACCGGTGAAAGACCGGAGTCTGCCCGGTAGCGGGAAAGACATAGCCAAAGACAAGGGTGTTCGTCGTGAGGCGAAATCTGAAGGAAGTCGGCGGCAAACCTCTGGCCTGACGAACAGGAACCGCATAGGAGGCTATCGTTGGGGATAAGGCCGCACTACAGGTCGAAGTCCCATAGCTACACGGAACCAATGGTGGTAGATGCGGCAGGTAGATGGAGGGAAAGAAACGTGTGGTACCCGGGGAGGTCTGCATAGAACGCTCTGAAAAGGGCAACCACAGCCGAAAGGCTGTGCTGAATATGCAGAAGTCAGCAGAGGCCATAGTAGCCGAGAGGTGAAGGGCCGAATCCGTAGGAGTATCCAAGTACAACCGGGAAAGGAGGAGCGACTGGAAATGGCAGAAAACCTGAAAGAAAAGGGCTGCCCGCAAAAGGATAGTGCGGAACACGAAGAATATGTGGGAGCGTCAAGGTCGTTCCGTCGGATATGGGAGGAAAGGAACCGTGTACAGCCAGAACTCTTGGAGAAGATACTGAGCAGGGAGAACCTGAACAGAGCTTTCAAGAGAGTGAAGAAGAACAAGGGAGCCGCGGGAGTCGATGGCATGACCATCGAAGAAACGCAGGCACACTTGAAAGAAGGAAGGCATGCGAAAGAACTGGTAGAACGAATCCGGCGGGGGAAATATACCCCGCAACCAGTGCGAAGCGTGGGAATTCCGAAGCCAGACGGAGGAGAGCGGAAACTCGGCATCCCCACCGTCACAGACCGTACCATACAACAGGCAATCACACAGCAGCTCGTACCCATCTATGAGCCGCTGTTTGCCGAAGGAAGCTATGGGTACAGACCGGGAAGAAGTGCCAAAAGCGCCATACGAAAGGTGAAAGAATACGCGGAAGAAGGCTACACCTACGCGGTAGTACTAGACCTATCCAAGTATTTCGACACCCTGAACCACGAAATTCTGCTTCAGTTACTGAGGAAGAACGTAAAAGACGAGCGAGTCATGCAGCTCATCAAGAGATACCTCAAAAGCGGAATCATGGAAAAAGGCGTAGTCCGAGAGAGAGAAGAAGGCTCCCCGCAGGGAGGGAATCTGTCGCCCCTGCTAGCCAACATCTATCTCAACGAGTTTGACCAAGAATACGAGAAACGCGGAGTCCCCTGCATACGGTACGCGGACGACATCGTCCTGCTCGCAAAGAGCAGGCGAGCCGCGCAGCGAATCCTGGTCAAAAGCACAGCCTATCTGGAGGGGAAACTGAAGCTGAAAGTCAACCAAGAGAAAAGCCGAACGGTCAGCGTATTCGCAACGAAGCAATTCAAATATCTCGGATTCACGCTGGGGAAAAACGGAAGCGGCGTCTATGTACGAGTCCACCCGAAAGCGTGGAAGAAGATGAAAGCCAAACTCAAAGAACTTGCGTCCCGGAGGAGGGTGCAGAAACTGCCGACATCTCTGGCCAAGATACAAAGTATATATGCGAGGTTGGCTGAACTACTACGGGATAGCGAGCATGAAGAATCGCATAGACGAATTGAACCAATGGCTGTACCATCGCGTAAGGATGTGTATCTGGAAGCATTGGAAGAAGCCGAGGACGAAGATTCGGAATCTATGCAAGTTGGGAGTCCCCTTTGAAACAGCCTACAAGGCAGGAAACTGTCGGAGAGGCTATTGGTGGACAAGCAACACGGTAGCGGTCAAGATGGCAATGACAAAAGAAAGACTGATACGCTTCGGCTTTTATGATTTAGCCGAGGCATATCAGTCTGTACACGCAACCTATTGAAACCGCCGTGTACCGAACGGTACGCACGGTGGTGTGAGAGGACGGCGGCTAATCCCCGCCTCCTACTCGATTCGTTTCTCAGGTATCCGCCCAGATGGTCTTCATCGTATCGCCGAAGGTCTCATCGAGGTGCTGCAGGATGACGTCGAGGATCGTGCGCACGATGTCCGGCTCAAATCCCTCGTCGGAGGCGGGCAGGCAGGCATCGAGGACGAGGCTGCCGTCTTCCACCGTGTAGTACTTGAACACCTTGTAGCGGCTGTTCATCTCGTTGATGTATGCCGCGAGGTCGCTCTCGTTCTTCTCGTTGACGACCTTGCTGCCTACGATGACGCGCACAATGCCGTAGATGGAAGCGTCAAGGATGACGATGACAGGCAGGAACTGACCCTTGATCTCCATCGAGGAGCGGTAGAGCACCGTGCCGTACTCATCGCCGACTTCCTGCTTCTGGAACGCCTGAATGTCAAGCTCCTTGAGCATCGCGTCGAATTTCTCTGCCTTTTCGGACTTGACGGCTTCCGCCGCTTTTTCCGCTTTCTTCTTCGTGTCCTTTTCTTCTGCTTCGAGCTTTTCTTCTTTTTCTGCCATGTGAACTCTCCTTTTCCTTGCGGAAGAACCGCGCCAAATTCCTGCGGCGGCCTCCGGCATCTCGGGGAAATCGCTTCCCTGTCTTCTAAACATCCTTCGACGCCGCTTTTTCAAGGAAGCGGCGCGCGAGGATGACGGCGACAAAATCATCGACAGGCTCGGGCGGCACGAGCATCGAGACGGGCAGAAGCCTCCTCCAGCCGTGCGGCGGACGCGCCTGCCAATACGCCCGCTTCGCCATGTCCGTCGTGCGGTACTCGTCGACGAGCACCACGCGCAAATCGGGCACGGCCTCTTCTATGCGCTTCTTCGCTTCCCTGCTCGTCGTGCCATTTCCAAGCACAAGGGTAGTGAACGCATACCTAGAACATTTATCGTTGATTTCAAGCCCGAGCTTAAGCGTTTCGATTACTTTTTGGAAAAGCACCGTGCCGTGCACATCGAGAACCGCAAACCCGCACTTCTCGCGGCCGGGATCGACAGCGGCGAGCGTCTCCGCCTCCATCATTCGGCCTCTCGCTCAACCTTGATGTTGAGCCGCAGAGGACCGAGTGCATCGGTGTTATCTCGCGCATAGGCGGAGAGGAGGATCATGCCGTAAAGCGGTTCGAGTGTCTGCACGATACCATACATCTGCTCACCGTCGATGACGCCGACCGTACCGCGGATCGGATCGGGCAGAATGCCATGTGCCGAAGCGGCGGCATTCACACGCTTCAAAAAGTCCATGACGACTTCCTGCGATGCCTGCGCACCGCCCGTACCCGTCAGACGATACGATTGCGCGAGGATGAATTCTCCCTGCCGATAGACGATGCTGTTCGGATGCAGGTCGAGGGCGGCGCGCACGGCTTCGCCGCGCACGAGGTTGCCCGCTGCGACGATGCGCACGACCATGTCGCCCGGGCCTTTGGCTATGCGTGCGACGGCGTCATCGACCTCGGGCGAGTATACCCAGATCTCGCCGTCCGGCAGATCTTTGCCAAGGTGTGCTGAGACGTTGCGGCTCGCGAGCTGTGCGAGTGCCGTGACGTCGGCGCGCACATCGTCCTCGGGGCGTCCGCCCTTGATGACACCCGCCGCGATGACCTCGCCCGCGCGATAGACGATATCGCCCTCGCGGATGATCTCAAGCCCGCGGCGCAGCTCCTGCGTGCGCATTTCCAGCACCTTCTTATCGCCGCTAAGCTGCGCGTTGCTCGTCGCAAGCGCCGCATTCTCCGTGCCAAGCGTTTCATTCGCCGCACCGAGCGCATCGTTTTCTGCCGTAAGTGATTGGTTCAGCCCATCAAGCGCGGCATTTTTCTTTGCGAGCGCATCGTTCTTCTCTGCGAGCGCACGGTTGCCCGCAGAAAGCTTTTCGGCTTCCTCTTCGAGCGACTTGACGCTGCCCTTGAGATCGGCGAGCGCCTTGTCCGCTGCCGCCTGCTCGGCGCGTGCCGCGGTAAGCTCGGCCGACGCATCCTTGAGCTTTTCCTCCGTTTCCCGCATCGAGCGGTTGAGCTGCTCCATGCCGAAGAGCGCCGTGCGCACGTTTTCCGAAGCGGCAGCAAGGATGATAAACGTCAGCGTCGTGATGACAAAGCCCGTGACGATGGTGACGATGGTCGACGTATGACGCGGCCTGAGGCCGAAGAGTGACAGACGCTTCTTGCCGACCTTCGTGCCCACGCGGTCGCCGATGACGGCGATGACACCGCCCGTGATGATCAGCACGAGTATCAAGACGATCCCGTACATCAAGACATGCTCCTTTCTCTCCCGAGAGTTTTCCCCTTTATAGCGGGAAAATCCGCCTCTTTCTTGTCAGTGCGCCGCCTCGCGCATCAGGTACGCTCCGATGAGAAGACCCGCGACATTCGGCAGCCAGACGGCATAGGCGGGGTTCAGTGCGCCCGACTGCCCGAGCGCCCCCGCGAGCGTCATGAGAACATAGTAGCAAAAGAAGATCAAGAGGCTCAAGCCGATGCCGCGCGAGGAGCTGCTGCGCGTCGGCTGGATGCCGAGCGGCACACCGATGATGGCGAAGACGAGGCTCGCCATCGGAATCGTGATGCGCTGATAAAGCTCCGTCTCCAATTTCTTCGTATCGACGAACTGCGTGCGCATGAGTTCGATCTGCTGACGCAGCTCCTTCATCGTCAGTTCCTCCGGCTTCTTCTGCTCGCGCACGATGCGCCCGGGACCGGCGTTGATGGGCAGCACCTGCTTGTCGAAGCGCATCGTATGTTCTGACTTGCCGCCGGAAACCTCGTAGATCGCTCCCCGATACATCGTCCACTGCGTGCCCTCCCACTTCGCATAGGCGGCATCCTGCACGTACTTCGTCTCACCCTGCTCGAACGACTGCAGCGTCACGCCTTCGAGCGTTTCCGTTGCAGCGTCGTAGCGACGCGCATACATGAGGCGCTGCATCTCGCCGTCCTTGATCTCCTTGATGACGATGTGATCCTGCGACTTGGGTGCGGCATTGCCCTGAATCTCGTAGGCGATGACATTCTCGTAGGCGTTGTTCGCGCGCGGTACGATATGCTCCGTGAAGAGGATGGAAAAGATGCTGACGACGACGCCGAGAACGATGACGGGCGCAGCGATGCGGTAGAAGCTCACGCCGCACGACTTCATCGCCGTGATCTCGCTCGAACTCGACAGCCTGCCGAACGTCAAGAGCGCCGCCAAGAGCATCGACATGGGAAATGTATAGATGGCGATGGCGGGAAGGCTAAAGATGAACATCTTTACGACGGAGCCAAACGATGCGCCGTATTCCGTAATGTACTGCGCGATGCGAAAGAGCGTGCCAGAGCCTACGAATACGGCAGACGTGCCGCATATACCGAAGAAGAAGGCGAGGCAGACCTCACGGAAGATGTATTTGTCCAAAAGTCGTATCTGCATAAGGACGCTCCTATAACGTGAAGTTGTCTCCGAGGTAGAACTTGCGTGCGAGATCGCTCGCGGCGATGGTCGCACTGTCCCCCTCGAGGAGAATCTTGCCGTCGTTCAGGATATAGGCGCGATCAACGATGTGCAGCGTCTCGCGCACGTTGTGATCGGTGATGAGGATGCCGATACCTCGCTTGCGCAGATACGCGATGATCTCCTGTATGTCGGCGACGGCGATGGGATCGACGCCTGCAAACGGCTCGTCGAGCAGGATGAACTGCGGCTCGATGGCGAGGCAGCGCGCGATCTCAACGCGGCGGCGCTCACCGCCCGAAAGCTCCGTGCCGAGACGGTCACGCACATGACCGATGCGGAACTCTGCGAGCAGATTCTCCATCTTCTCTCTGCGTTCCTGCGCGGAGAGCTTCGTCATCTCCAAGATCGAGAGGAGGTTTTCCTCTACGGTCATCTTGCGGAAGATCGAGGCTTCCTGCGCGAGGTAGCTGATGCCGAGACGCGCACGCGCATACATGGGCATGCTCGTGATGCGCACATCGGAAACGAAGACATCGCCCGAGGTCGGCCGCTCAAGCCCCGTGATCATGTAGAACGTCGTCGTCTTGCCCGCGCCGTTGGGACCTAGAAGCCCGACGATCTCGCCCTTTTCGACGCGCAGGGACACATGATCGACGACACTGCGCCGCTTGAACGTCTTGACCAGATCTTTCGCTTCCAGATGCAAGACCCTCCACCTCTCTTCTTATGTTGAATCCTTCTCATTCTACCGCAAGATTGCCCGTGTTGGCAAGGTAAACCGTCAGATGCTTGCTCTTGAGCATGTTATTTCCCTGGTATGCCCATGCGTTGCCGTCGAGCACGCACTTGCCCTTGCCGTCCTCGGCTTTGGCGAAGTAATCGACCGTATCGCCGCCGCCCTCGAAGCTTCTCGGCGGGCTGACGACATGCACGTTGCCCGTGCCGCGGTAATGCTCTTCTGTCAGCCAGCCTTCCATGCGGTCTGCCGTGAAGGTGCCGTCCGCCGTCCTCATCGTGCCGCCCGCCGGAACGAGCATGTAGTTTGCCGACTGCGTGAATTCAGCGCGCGCGCCTGTAAACGTCTTGTCCGCTTTTACAGCACGAACGTCACCTTCCGCGACGTAGCGATCCTTATCAAATACAGAGAGGCTTGCTGCCGTCAGACGAAGATCGTCCTTCGTGATCTCTGCACCGCCCATCGCATGGATGGCGTCGGCGGATTCGAGCGTCACGGTCTGTGCCGTCAGACGCATCGCATCGCGCACAGCGACGACGCCGCCCGTGATCTCGCCCTGCTGTGTCTTCGTGTTGTAGCTGGCTCTCGCCCCTGTGACGGTCGCCGTGCCTCGCTTCAATGTGATGCCGCCCTCCGCCGTGATCACACCCGTCGCCATGTCGTAGCTGACGCTCGCTCCCTCCAAGGACGATGGCTCATCCGCCGCCTGCAGCGTCCCCATGTTCAGAGCTGCAGCCAAGACGGCAGCCGCGAGCGCAGCCTTCCTTATTCTCTTCCTCAATTCGCTCCACTCCCCTTTTCAATCCGCGCCTTCTTGCCGTCCTTGCCGCTCGCCGTAAACTTCGCAAAGCCATCCGAGCTTTCGATGCGCTCCGCGCTCACGCGAAGCTTCTCTTCCTCCTGCGTAAGCAGGGCGTCGCCGACGGCGGCGAGCGTTTCCTTCTCTGACGACCAGACGACCTCTCGGCTCATCAGGCGTATGCCATCCGATGTCTCAATCCTCACGCCGCCGTCGATGGCGAGATCCTTCGACGTCATATCGTAATGAGCATGAGGCGCAGTGAGCTTCAGCTCGCGTCCGCCTTCTTCATGAAAGACGCCTTCGATATTTCTCGCCTCTGCCGCCTTGCCGTCAGCATCCGCCTCGATCGATTCCGCCGTCAGCTGCCAGACGGTGCGCCCGTCCTTCTCCAAGCTCAACGTATTTCCCTCATAACACAGCGTGCACGCAGGATCGCCCAAGGTCGGCACCTCGGGAACGGAGAGCACTGCCCATGCGAGTGCAGCAGCGAAGAGGACTGCGGCGAGGACTGCGAGAAGAGTCTTCCTATGCTTCATCTTTCCCTCCTTGCAGCATCGCGCCGTGGTGCTTCTCCTTCTTCATCTCGGGCGGCGTGTTCCAGCGCTTCTGAAACCACAGCCACTGCGTCGGGTTCTCGCGGATGACCTCCTCCATGAGGCGCGTCATGCGCACGGTCAGGTCGTAGAGATCCTTTTCTGTATCGCCCGTGTCGACGTACTCCATGCGTTCATAGACGCGCACCGTATGCCTGCCGTCGGGCCGGCGCAGGATGAACGCAGGAACGACGGGCGCTCGAAACTTGCGCGAAAAGACGGCTGGCCCCAAGGGCGTCGCCGCCGTCTTGCCGAGAAACTCGATGAAGGCGCCGCCGGGACCTGCATCCTGATCGGCGAGGAAGCCGAGGATCTTGCCCTTCTTCAAGGCGCGCCCCGCCGCCAAAAGCTCGCTCGTGCCACGCGAAAAAATCTCCGCGCCAATCGTCGCACGCAGATCGTCGAGGACGCGCGAATACTCGGCATTCGGCTGCGTCTTGGCGATTGCCGTGACGGGCAGACCCGACAGCGAGAAGGCGGCGGACAGCCACTCCCACGTGCCGATGTGACCCGTGAGAACGACGACGCCGTGCCCTTCGGCGAGCGCGTCCCGGAGGCGCTCCAGGTGCTCGATCTCGATGTATTTATGCAGGTTCTCTCGGTTGAGCTTCGGCATGTAGAGAATCTCCAGCATGTTTTGCGCGAGGTTCACGAAAGAGGCACGTACGATTTTCCGCGCTTCCTCTTCCGAGATGGAAAGCCCCTGCATCATCTGGCGCACGGCAAGCTCGCGCTGCTTCTTGATGATCATATAATAGAGCCTGCCGAGCAGCGCGCCGAGGAAGAGCAGCGCGCCGTGCGGCAGGAAGCGCAGCGCACGGCTCAGCGCCATCAACGAGTTGTAGAGCATGAACATTCACCTGCTGTCTTCAGATTGTGAGATCTTGAGCGCACGCGCGCCCACCTCATAGAGCGCTGTGTCGTCCTTGCCAAAGCTGTCATTGCGAGACGTTCGTGACCTTCGCCGACGCGGTGAAGCGTGCGACAACGCCCTCCCAACGATCCTTTGCCTTCAGAATGAACTCGACGATCTCGCGCACGGCTCCCCTGCCGCCTGGATTTCCCGCCACAAGACACGAAAGTTCCCGCACCTCGGCGGCAGCGTCAGCAGGTGCGGCAGGGAAGCCGACCTGCTCCATGACGGCAAGATCGACAAGGTCGTCGCCGATGTAAGCAATCTCTTCATCGCGAAGGCCGTGACGCGCCTTGACATCGTCGTAGGCCGAGCGCTTGTCGATGTGCCCGAGGTAGACGTCCTCGATCTTGAGATCGGCAGCTCGGCGGGAAACAATGGCGGAGTCGCGCCCCGTGATGACGGCCAGACCGAACCCTTCGTTCTGCCACAGGCGCATGCCGAGTCCGTCGCGCACGTAGAAAGGCTTCATCAGCTCGCCCGTCTCGCCCATATAGATGCCGCCGTCGGTCAGAACGCCGTCGACGTCGAGGATGAGGAAGCGCACGCGGTGCGCACGCTCCCTCGCATCTGCAGAAAGAATCATTCAGACCAGCTTCCCTTTCACCACGTTGTAGATTGCCAGCACTTCCTTCAAAAGCTCTTCGAGCTTGTCGAGGTAGAGGCTGTTCGGGCCGTCGCAGAGCGCCTCCTCGGGATTGTCGTGCACTTCCATGAAGAGTCCGTCGACGCCGGCGGCGACGGCGGCGCGTGCCAGAGGCTCGACGAATTCGCGGTTGCCGCCCGACGACGTGCCCGCGCCGCCCGGCAGCTGCACGCTGTGCGTCGCGTCAAAGATGACAGGCGCGCCGAACGTGCGCATGATGGGGAAACTGCGCATATCGACGACGAGATTATTGTAGCCGAACGAGGCGCCGCGCTCCGTCAAGAGGATGTCGGAGCAGCCGCCCTCGTGCAGCTTGTCGACGACGTTGCCCATGTCGCGCGGCGCGAGGAACTGCCCCTTCTTGACGTTGACGACGCAGCCGGACTTTGCCGCCGCGTAGATGAGGTCGGTCTGGCGGCACAGAAACGCGGGGATCTGCAGCACGTCGACGACCTTCGCCGCCGGCGCGATCTGCGACTCCTTGTGGACGTCGGTCACGACGGGCACATCGAGCTCTTCCTTGATCGCCTGTAGCATTTCGAGCCCCTTCTTGAGCCCCGGACCGCGGAAGCTGTTGAAAGACGAGCGGTTCGCCTTGTCGAACGACGCCTTGAAGATGTAGGGGATGCCGAGCCTCGCGGTGATTTCCTTGATCGTGCGTCCGATCAAAAGGCAGCGCTCCATTTCCTCAAGGACACACGGCCCCGCCATGAGCACGAGCGGGCTTCCCCCGCCGATCGTGAAATCTCTGACCTTCACCTTGTTCATCATCATAGTACCGCCTTTCTCTTGGGGAGTCACGGATAAACTCAACTGCCCAGCTTCACACATCCGAGCGACCTCATTTTATCAGCAAATTCTTAAAAACAATTAAGGATTCGCTGATAGATTCCTTGCGCCATATCGTTTTTGTCCGAAACACATTTCTTACGCCAGCCCCTGCTCCCGATAAATCTTGTTCACGAGCGCGAGGTCTTCCGGCGTATCGACGCCGACGAAGCGGCAATCCGTTTCCAGCACGCGGATGCCGTAGCCGTTTTCGAGCGCCCGAAGCTGCTCCAGCGACTCCGCCCTCTCCAACGGCGTCGGCTCAAGGCGTGCGTAGCGCAGCAAAAAGTCGCGCCGATAGGCGTAGATGCCGATGTGCTTGTACACGGGGCCTGCCGCCGCACGCGGATAGGGCACGAGCGAGCGCGAGAAGTAGAGCGCGTAGCCGAGCTTGTCCACAATGACCTTGACGTTGTTCGGATTGAGCTGCTCCGCCGCGTCGTCCATGCGCACCATGACGGTCGCCATCGGCAGATTCTCATCCATCTCGAAAGGCGCGATGAGCTCGTCGATCACGGAAGGCTCGATCAGCGGCTCGTCGCCCTGCACGTTGACGATGAGGTCGACCTCAGGGTATGCCTCTGCCACCTCGGCGAGTCGATCGGTGCCCGTCGGATGGTCGGCGCGCGTCATGAGCGCCTCGCCGCCTTCCGCTCGCACAGCATCGTAGATGCGCTCGTCGTCCGTCGCCACGATCACCTTCTCAGGCTTTTGGGCGCGGCTCGCACGCTCTAGGACGCGGCAGATCATGGGCTTGCCGCAGATGTCGGCGAGCGGCTTGCCCGGCAGGCGCGTCGACGCATAGCGCGCCGGAATCACGCAAAGTGTCCTCATGTTTCTTCTCCTCCCTTTTGCAGGGCAGCGATCCTTTCCTGCAGATGTGCAGCGAGCATATCCTGAAACTCCTTCGCACCTTCCTGGAACGTGACCTCGACGCAGATGACGAATACAGGGATCGGCACCTTCGCCTCAATGATCGTCAGCGGGATCTTCACGGCGTCCTTCTCCGTGATGACAATGGCTTCCGCCCCGAGGGAGATCGCCTGATCGAGGACGTCCTGCAGTTCCTTCGTCGTGTACTCGTGGTGATCGGGGAAGCGCAGGCTCTCGACGATCTTCGCACCGATATCGAAGAGCGTCTGCTCGAACGACATCGGATTGCCGATGGCGGAGACCGCCATGACGCGTTTGCCTTCGAGCGTCTTGATGTCGACGCCCTCGCCTGCGATGTCGCGATGCCAGTCCTTGAGGTCAACGAAGCGGCGCGGCTGATGGATGCTCTCCATGATCAGAGCCTTCTCGTTGTACTTTCGTATCGTGTTCTTGATGTGCTCGCGCGAAACGCCGACCGCCTGATCGACCTTCGTCAGAAGGCACACGTCGGCGCGCTCGATGTGCGAGACAGGCTCTCGGAGCGTGCCGCGCGGCAGCATGTAGCCGTTGCCGAAGACATTGACCGCGTCGATGAGAAGGATGTCCACGTCGCGCGCAAGCTGCCAGTGCTGGTAGCCGTCGTCCAAGATCGCGACCTCCGCGCCGAAGTGCTCGATCGCGTACTGTCCCGTAAGCGATCGCTCGGCGCCGATGAGCACGGGCACTTCGGGCAGATGCTTGGCGAGCATGAAGGCTTCGTCGCCCGCCTCGGTCGCGTCCATGTAGAGCTTCTGCCCGTCGGAGACAATGCCGACGTCGCCGCGCCACTTCGCACGATAGCCGCGGTTCAAGATGACGACACGATATCCCATGTCGCGAATCGCCGCCGCCAGGTACTGTGCAGTCGGCGTTTTTCCCGTGCCGCCGACCGTGATGTTGCCGAGGCTGATGACGTAGCAGGAGAGCCGCTTGCGCTTGAAAAACCCCGCCTTGTAGCCCCAGAGTTTCAAGTTCACAAGCTGTCGGTAGATGACGGAGAACGCGTAGAGCAGCCCCATGACGCTGCGCAGGACCAGCCCCTCGGCATGGCGGCGACGCATGAGGTCGGTGACGTAGGTGCGAAAGTTTTCGACGCGCTCCGTCGTCCGCACCTTGCCCGCATTCTCTCCCTGCTCGAAGTCCTCCAAGAAGCTCCTCAAGATCACGGCGGTCTTTCGGGATGCGCCCTTGTTCTCGCCGATGATGGCGAGCGTCTCGCGCTCCATGCGCCGCCTTTCCCCTTCGTCCTCGAAGAGTCTGCAGACAGCTGCGGAAAGCTCCTCTCCATCGTGCACCGTGATGCAGGCATTCCTCTTCGTGAAGAGTACATGCGTATCCTTGAAGTTGAACATGTTGTGCCCGACGACGATCGCCTTGCCGTGCGCCGCCGGCTCTAAGATGTTGTGACCGCCGTGCGCGATGAGGCTGCCGCCGACGTAGATGACATCGCCGATGCTGTAGACTCTGCCGAGCTCGCCGATCGTATCGAGGATCACGATGTCGTGACCTTCGCTCGGCTCTTTCAGAAGTTCCGTGCGGCGTGCGACGGAAAATCCCTTGTGCCTGCAGAGCGCAGCGACCTCCGTCGTGCGCAGAAGCTCCCTCGGCGCAATGATGAGCCTGGTCTCGGGGAACTTTTCCCGAAGTGCGGCAAATGCATCGAGGACGGGCGTCTCCTCGCCTCGATGCGTGCTGCCCGCGAGGAAGATGCCGCCGCCCTTGCAAAGCCCCATCTCACGCAGGAGCTTTTCCTTCTCCGCGAGGCTCACGTCCGTGTACGTCTGATCGAATTTCGTATTCCCCGTGACGGTCACAAGCTCGGGCGGTGCGCCGAGGCGCATGATGTACTCGGCGTCGATGGGCGACTGCATGGCGAACTTCCGAACCGTGCTGATCATGTCGTCAAGGACGCTGTGCAGATGCTTGTAGCGCTTGACGCTCTTGTCGCTGATGCGCCCGTTGACCATCATGACGGGAATCTTGAGCTTCTTCGCCGTCCGCAGGAAGTTCGGCCAAAGCTCTGTCTCGACGGGCATGAAGACGCGCGGATGGATGCGGCGCAGGATGCTGCCGGCGCGCCACGGCAGATCGAGCGGGAAGTAGATGATGCTGTCCGCATCCTTGATGATGCGGTTCGCCATCTCGTATCCCGCCGTCGTGACGACGGATACGAGGATCGGACTCTTCGGGAATTCCTTGCGGAACTCGCGGATCAGGGGACTGGCGGCGACGATCTCGCCGACGGATGCCGCATGAACCCATATACAGTTCTTCTTCGCCACCTTGTCGAGCGCGTGCTCAGGAAAGAAGCCGAGGCTCTGGCGCACGCGTTCGACAAAGCCGCGCTCGCGCACGGCACGCACGAGGAACACGGGTATGATGAGGATGACGGCGAGGATCGCCGCGAGATTGTAGAGTAACCGCATATTTCCTCTCCTTCATGTAGCGGGCTGCAAAGATCCTTCGCCCTTCTTCTCGCCCTCTCCCTCGCCTCGGAACTGGATATTGTAGAGCGTGCTGTAAAGCCCGCCCGCCGCCAGAAGTTCCGCATGCGTTCCCTGCTCGACGATGCGCCCGCCGTCGATGACGTAGATGCAGTCGGCGTTGAAGATCGTCGACAGCCGGTGCGCGATGGCAAAGGACGTCCTGCCCACCATGAGCTTGTCGAGCGCCGCCTGCACAATCTTCTCACTCTCCGTATCGAGCGCCGACGTCGCCTCGTCGAGGATCAGGATGCGCGGATTCTTCAGGATGGCGCGTGCGATCGCGATGCGCTGACGCTGGCCGCCCGAAAGATTCAAGCCGCGTTCACCGATCTTCGTTTCATAGCCTTGGGGAAGCTGCAGAATGAATTCCTCGGCGTTCGCCGCACGCGCCGCCTCCTCTATTTCCTTGTCCGTCGCGTCGAGCCTGCCATAGCGGATGTTTTCGCGCACACTGCTCGAAAAGAGCATCGTTTCCTGCGGCACGATGCCGATCTGCTCGCGCAAGGAGTCGAGTGTCACGTCGCGCACGTCGTGACCGTCGATCTCGATCACGCCTTCGTTCACCTCGTAGAAACGCGGGATGAGATTCGCGATCGTCGACTTGCCCGCGCCCGAAGGGCCGACGAAGGCGATGAGCTGTCCGGGGCTCGCCTCAAGCGACACATGCGAGAGTGCGGGAGCGCCCTCCTTGTAGGAAAAGGACACGTCCTTGACGGCGACGCGTCCTTCAATTTCGGGCAGCGGAACGGCCCCTTCCTTGTCATGAATCGTCTCTTCCATGTCGATCACGTCAAAGACGCGATCGGCCGCCGCCATCGCACGCTGCACGGTGCCGTAGATGCGGCTGATGCGCTTGACAGGGTTCGCGAGATTCACGGCATACGTCAGAAACGCAACGAGAGCGCCTGCCGTCAGATCACCTTGCACGACCTCGTAGCCGCCGATCCACAAGATAAAGGTGACCGTGATCGCCGCGAGGAACTCCACGGTCGGTGTCAGGAGGCTCGTGAGCTGCACGTTCTTCATCTCGGCTTGGAAATTTAATTCGTTCTGCCTATGGAAACGTGCGATCTCATGGCGTTCTCGCACGAAGGACTTGACGACGCGCACGGCAGAGATGCTTTCCTGCAGCAGCGAGTTGATGTCGGCAAGCCTTTCCTGGATGACGATGCCCGACTTCTTGAGCTTTTTGCCGAAAATATTCATCGCCTGTCCGACGAGCGGCACGGTGATGAGCGTGATCAGCGTAAGCTTCCAGTCGAGATAGAACATGAGCACGATGGAGCCGACAAGCACGGAGCTTTCCGTCACAAGCTCGATGAGCTTGTCAACGAGAGCATTCTGCAATGCCTGCACGTCGTTCGTCACGTAGCTCATGATCTCCCCCGTCTGATGGCGGTCGAAGTAGGCGAGCGGCATGCGCTGGAACTTCTCGAAGAGCGCCTCGCGGATGTCGATGACGACGCGCTGCCCAACGAAAGAAACGAGGTAGCTCTGCCCATAGTAGAATATGCCGCGGAAGAAAAAGACGACGACGATACCGACCGCGATGAGGTTGAGCATCGCCATGTCGCGCTCCATGAGCACCTTGTCTATCATGTCCTTGATGATCCACGGCACATAAAGGTTCGCTGCCGCCGCAAGCACGATGCAGACGATGGCAAACGCCAGATGCTTCACATAGGGCCGTATGTAGTTCATCAAACGGATGTAGTTCTTCATGCTTCCCTCTCGTTTCCCCTTCCTGCGGCCGCGGCAAGCACATGCGCCGCGACGCGCACGGAAGCGCCCGGAGGCCCGAGCTGCAGCACGGCGACCTTGAGACGCGCCATGACGGAGTCACGCTGCGGCTCGCCCTTATAGAGCTTCGCAGCTTCCTCGGCGATGCGCTCCGGCGTCACCTCGTCCTGCAGCAGCTCCGGCTCCGCCTCCTCTCCGAGGATGATGTTCGGCAGGCTGAAATGGTCAATCTTCACGAGCATCCTGCCGATGGCGTAGTTGAGCCTGCCCATGCGGTAGCAGACGACGGCGGGCAGATCCATCAGCGCCGCTTCCATGACGACCGTACCCGATGTCGCTATGGCGAAGTCGGCGACACCCATGAGGTCGTAGACGTGCTCCTCCGTCAGCTCGACGGAAGCGCCCGACTTTTCGATATGGCGCTCGATCTCCTGGCGCTCCAGTCCCGGCGCGACGGGCAGAAAAAAGCGCGTCTCAGGGCGTTTCTCCTTCAAGATCCGCACTGCCTTGAGCATGTCGGGCAGAAGAAACGAGATCTCCTGCCGACGGCTGCCGGGCAGGAGCAGCGCGGCACGCTCGCCGTCCTTGAGTCCAAAAAAGGCGCGCGCCGCCTCCGGCTCCATGTCGGCGCGTACGGTGTCGACGAGCGGGTTGCCGAGGAAGGAGACGTTCGCGCCCGCCGTGACGTAGGGGCCGATCTCGTGATGGAAGATCGTGACGATCTCCTTGGCGATCGCCGCGCACTTCTTCGCACGCCCCTTGCGCCATGCCCATGCCGACGGCGGGATGTAGGAAAAGACGGGGACGCCGAGCGCCTTCGCCTTCGCCGCAAGCCGCCAGTTGAAGTCGGGATAGTCGATGATGAGGAGGAGGTCAGGCTTTTCCTCGCGCATGGACTCGACGAGCGTCTTTTCCAACTGCAATAGGCGACCGAGTCCTAGAACAACCTCCCACACGCCCATGATGCTGTAGTCGCGACAGTCACGCACGAGACGCACGCCTGCCTCCGCCATCTTGGCTCCGCCGAAGCCGAAAAGCTTCACGTCCGGCTCCATCTCCAGCATTTCTTTCGCGAGGCGTGCGCCGTGCAAATCGCCTGACGCCTCGCCCGCCGACATCATGATCTTCATCTTGCCCCTCCTCTTCGAAAAGCACGGACAAACACCGCCCCCATCTTCACGCCTCTGCCATCTGCGCAAATCCAGGGACTCAATTTCGCCAGCGCTTCTTTAAGCCGAAAAAGCGCGAGGATGCAGATCTTGCATCCACCGCGCAAATCGTCAAATCGCCGCGATCGTTATGCCGTTTTCGTCAGCGAGCGCCGCGACCTTCGCCTGATCGACGACGAGCACCCTGCCCGCCTCGATGGCGAGAGCTTTCGCCCCGGCGGCGATCATCGACTCGATCGTCGCCGTGCCGATCGCCGGCACATCGAAGCGCATGTCCTGCTGGGGCTTCGCCGCCTTGCCGACGGCAGCGCCGCCGCCCGAAAGCTCCCCGCCGCGCCTTATGCAGGCGTCCGTCCCCTCGATCGCTTCGAGCGCCATGACCGCCTTCGCCTTGACGACGGCGGTCTGCCCGATGTCGAGCCGGCCGATCTCCTTCGCCATGGCGAGCGCCATTTCCATATCGGCGCGTTCCTCTGCGGTAGGTTCACGCTTCGTCAGCGTGCCCGCAGGCGGCATCAGCGTCTTTAAGAGAGCCGTCTGATCGAAGGCTTCCAAACCTTCCTTCGCAAGCTCCTTGACGAAGGCGAGCATGATCGTGTCATCCTTCTTGTCGGGCAGCGACATCAGGAGCTGCATCATGCGCATGTCGGGCTGCTCGTGGCTGCCCGCGAAGAGAAGCTCCTTCGTAACCTTGCCGAGAAGCGTCACCTTCGTCACGCCGCGCTCCTTGAGGTAGTCGATGATCGCGCCGAGCTGTGCGACGTTGATCGCGCGATGATCGGAAGCGACTTCCGCAAGTTCTTTATCCGTGCCCGCGAGAAGCGAAACGGCGCTGACCTCAATGCCGAGCGCCTTCGCCGCCTGTGCGCAGACGACGGGCAATCGCCCCACGCCGGCCAAAAGACCGATCTTTTCCAAAGATTTTCCCTCCGATTTCTATTCGTTCTCGCGGCGCTCGCGGCAGATGCCGCGATCCACGTTGCGCAGGAAGCGCAGGAAATGTTCAACCTCTTCGGACGTCTCGACCTCCTGCTCGATGACGGCGATCGCCTGTGCGAGGCTC
Source organism: Selenomonas sputigena ATCC 35185 (assembly GCF_000208405.1). Lineage (NCBI taxonomy): Bacteria > Bacillati > Bacillota > Negativicutes > Selenomonadales > Selenomonadaceae > Selenomonas > Selenomonas sputigena. The sequence continues at coordinate 2,101,685 of NC_015437.1, forward strand.
AAGCCCGAGCGGAAGAGGATCTTGTAGGCGCGCTTGATATTTCGCCGCGCCTCAACCGCGATGCCCGCACGCGCGATTCCGACGCTGTTGAGTCCGACGACGCGCGCCGGATGACCGTCGACGATCGTGTAGGGCACGCAGTCCTGCACGATCTTCGACATGCCGCCGATCATGACGTTGCGGCCGATCTTCACGAACTGATGGATGCCGCACATGCCGCCCAAGACCGCGCGATCCTCGACGATGGCATGGCCTGCGATCATCGCCGCGTTCGACATGATGACGTGATTGCCGACGACGCAGTTGTGCGCGACATGCGTGCAAGCCATGAGCAGGCTGTCGCTGCCGATGCGCGTCTCCTCGCCCTCGCCCGTCGCACGGTGGATGCTCGAATACTCGCGGATCGTCGTGCGGTCGCCGATGATCGTATAGCTCTTCTCGCCCTTGAATTTCAAGTCCTGCGGCTCCGCGCCGACCGAAGCGAACTGGAAGATATGGCTGTCTTTGCCGATGCTCGTCCAACTGTTGATGACGGCATGCGGCTCAATGCGCGTGCCCTCGCCGATCGAGACGTTCGCACCGATGACGGCGTGCGCACCGACCTTGACATTCTCGGCGAGCGTCACATTCTCTTCAATCACAGCATACGGTCCGATCTCCACGCCCTTCGCCACATGGGCGCGAGGGCTTACGACCGCCGTTTCGTGGATATATGCCACCACTTTGCTGTCCATCATTTTTTCCACCCCTTATTCCACTCGAAAAGAGCTGACAGGATTTTCAATCTATGCTTTCTATAGAAATCGCTGAAACTGTCCACGATTCCTGTGCGGATAAAGCGCCATATTGTTATAATCCTGCAAATCCTGTCGTTTTTTGCCTGTGATATTCAGGCAAAATCGGCAATTTTCGGGGGTTGATAAAAGACTGGCACTCATTTTCCTGGCAAATCTGCCCCTTAAGAGAGATTTTCAGCTCTTTGCAGGGCGAAGGTGAAGTCCGCCTTGGCGACGAGCACGCCGTCGACGTAGCCGTCGGCATGAAGCTTGCCAAAATCGCCGTGCACCTTCGTGATCTTCGCCTTCGTCACGAGCTGATCGCCGGGCACGACGGGCTTCTTGAACTTCACACCCTCCATGCCGCCGAAGAGCGCGAGCTTGCCGCGGTTCTCCTCGGGATAGAGCATCGTGATGCCGCCGACCTGTGCCATGGCCTCCAGAAGGAGCACGCCGGGCATGATCGGCGAGCCGGGGAAATGACCGCGGAAGAAGTCCTCCATCATCGTCACACACTTGATGCCCGTCGCCGACTCAAACGGCACGAGCTCGATGATGCGGTCGACAAGAAGCATCGGAGGGCGATGCGGCAGGATCTTCTGAATTTCATTGATGTCCAAAATCATATAGTTTCGCTCCTTCTTTCCTAATTGAAACCGGCACAAAACGCGCCGGAGTTCGGCGCAAGCAGAAACCCCTTCTGCACTTTCATGCCAGAGAGGTGCAAATCGCCTTCGCGAGCTGCGCGTTCAGGGCATGCCCCGACTTCACGGCGAGAATATGCCCGCGCACGAAGCCCGCGAGACGCAGATCACCGATGAGATCGAGAATCTTGTGGCGGACAAGCTCGTCGGGGAAACGCAGCTCGTTGAGCCAGCGCTCATCGTTGTAGACAATGACGTTTTCAAGCGTGCCGCCGAGTCCGAGTCCCGCTTTCTTCAGCGCCTCGACCTCGCCTTCATAAGCAATCGTACGCGCCGGGGCGATCTCCTTCTCGTAAGCGTCCTCGCTCACGAGGAAATCCCGATACTGCGTGCCGACGAGCGCGTGCTCGTTGAGCGACGTAAAGCTCACGCGCAGACCGCCGCCATAGGGAACGGCAACGAGGAAGCGTTCGCCGTCGTCGATGCGGTAGACGCGGTCGATGACGATTTCCTGCCGCTCCTTTTCCTGCTGCACCTTCCCCGCTTCTTTCAAAAGGGAGAAAAAGACGAGCGAGGAGCCATCGGCGACGGGAGGCTCCTCGGCGTCGAGCTCGACCAAGCAGTTGTCGATGCCGAACGCCGCGAGCGCGCTCATCAGATGCTCGACCGTGAAGACGCGCACGCCGCCCTCAGAGAGCGTCGTCGCGCGCACCGTCGACGTCACATGCGGCGCGGTCGCGCGAATCCTCGGCTCGCCCGCAACATCCTTGCGCACGAAGACGATTCCCGCATCGACGGGCGCCGGCAGGAGCGAGAGATGCACGAGGACGCCGGAATGAAGCCCCACGCCGTCGTAATCAACGCGCCGGGCAATCGTCGTCTGAAAGGACAATAGAAATCCTCCTCCGCTGGAAAATGCAAAAGCCGGCCATATAAAGCCGCAGCTGCCAAATGCAGCCCTCCGTTTCAACGTTCTATTATTGTACCATGAAACCCCAAGAAGTCAAACCCGAAGGGTGCAGACTGATTGGCTAGGTTTCTGGTAAGGGCGGCGCACTATGTCCACAAAGTGGACGTTTGTGCGTGTAGCTTGCCATGAAACCCCAAGAAGTCAAACCCGAAGGGTGCAGACTGATTGGCTAGGCTTCTGGTAAGGGCGGCGCGCTATTCATCCTTCCCGCTCGCCTTTTGGCAGCACAAAATTCACAGGCAGCTCTTCGATGTCCGTTTCCAGACGCCGATAGTGGACGCCGGCGGCGGCGAACATGCGCTTCGAAGCGCGCGTGCTGTCGGTCGCCGCGTACTTGTCCGACAGGTAGATGACCTCCTTGATGCCGCTTTGAATGATCGCCTTGCAGCACTCGTTGCACGGAAAGAGCGACGTGTAGATGCGGCAGCCCTTCAAGGATGTGCTCGCGTTCAATATGGCATTCAGTTCGGCATGCACGACATAGGCGTACTTCTTGTCGCCGAACTCGCCCGTGCTGCCCCACGGGAACTCCGCATCGGAGCAGCCGTTGGGCATGCCGTTGTAACCGACGCCGACGATGTGTTTATCCTCGTTGACAATGCAGGCGCCGACCTGCGTGTGCGGATCCTTGCTGCGGTACTTGGAAAAAAGGGCGATGCCCATGAAGTATTCATCCCACGATATGATCATGGCTTTTCCTCCCCTCGCATCTCAGACGATTCCGCCGCGCCGTCTGCGGTAGCCGCGTCGATCGCTTCCCCCGCTTCAGACGTTCCGTCTGTGCCGCCCACCGCTTCAAGCGTCGGCAGAACCGTGCCCAGAAGGGTGCGCAGGCCGTCCGCAGCGGCGTGCAGTTCGGCGATCTTCGCTTCCTCACCCTCCTTGATTGCGAGGAGTTTCCCCGCATCCTGCGCCATCTTCTCGTGCAGCGCACGCGCCTCGGCGAGCGCCGGCAGGAATCTTGCCGTCCCGCTTCCGCGTCCTGCCGTGCGCCTTGCCGCCTCCTCCAGACGCGCCGCCGTATCGGCAAGCGCACGAAGCGCCGTGCGGCTCTCCCGTGCACCTCGGCCGCCCGCCTCGATGGCCTCGGCCGCCTTGGAGACGTCGCCGGCGAGCGCCGTCAGAAGCTCTGCCGCATTTGTGGAAAGCTTGCCCGCATCCTCCGACAGGCGGCGCACCTCGTCGGCGACAGCGGCGAAGCGCCTGCCCGCATCGCCCGCACGCGCCGCCTCGACCGCCGCGTTGAACGCGAGGAGGTTCGTCTGGCTCGCAAGCTCCGCGACCTCGGCGAGCGTATCGCCGATCGCCGCCGCACGTTTTCCCAGATCGCGCGCCATTTCGTCCGCCGCCTTCAACTCCTTCGCGAGCGCGTTCGTGCGCTCTGCCGCATCGTGCGCCGCCCTCCGGTTCTCGCCAAATTGACGGCGCACTTCTTCGGCTTCTTTCTGCGCTTCGTCCGACGCATCTTCGTCCATGCCGTCCGCGGCTTCGGCGAGCACCGAAGCCGCTTTCTCCGCCCGCTCCTTCAATGCCCCCGCTTGTGCGAGAGCCGACTCCATCGCCTGCGCCTGTTCCTGCGCCCCCGCGAGAAGTTTCGTGCAAAAGGCGCCCATGCGCGAAAGCATCTCCGACGGCACGGCCTCGAACGCTGCATCTCTTCGAGGCGTCCCCAATTCCTGCGCGGCAAGCGCTTCACCTGCAGGAACATCCGAGACCTCGGGCAAAGAAGCCTGTTCCTCTTCTTTCTGCCCCTGCAGCGGGAGTGCGATGCGCCCGGCATAAGCGAGCAGAAGCCCCAATCCCGTGAGCACGAGCAAGAGCAGCAGCAGCCCCGCCAGGGTCATGGAGTTTGTCAGTGCGCCGAGCGAGCGTTCCTCCTCCGACTCGGGCACGCCGACGAAGATCATGCCGACCGCCTCGCCGTCCGCATCGAAGAGCGTACGATACGAGCCGATGGGTCGCCCGCCGCCGAAATCGGAGCGGCCGAGATACGGCGTGCAGCCCGTGAGCACGATCCTCGTGACGGCGGCGTCCGCCTTCTGCCCGACGAGCCTCTTGCCGCTCGTCTCGTACGTCGAGGATGCGCACTGTTCGCCGACGAAGAGCGCGACGTCCGATCCCGTAACCTCTTTCAAGTGATCGACGAAACTGCCATTATCGTTGAGCAGTCTGCCTCCCTTGTAGATGCGTCCGTCCTGCACCGTCCAATCGCCGGGATGCGTCGAATCGATCAGCAAGAGAATGCCGCGCATGTCAGCATCGACCTTCTCCTTCCATATCGTCGCGTTCGACGTGCGTGCGCTGTCGTAGGCGCGATAGCCGAGCGCGAGGAACGCTGCGAGGAAAAAGACCGCAAAAAGGACGACGCCGCGCCTCAGTCGCGCTGCGTCATCCTTGCTCTGAAAGAATCGGGAAAGGAAGCTTTTTTTCTTATCGTTCTGCATATCAGCGAACCACCATGACGGGGCAGTGGACGTGCTGCAGCACATACTGGCTGACGCTGCCCATCAAGAAGCCCGTCAGACGGCCGAGACCGCGGCTGCCCATGACGACGAGGTCGTATCCCTCATCGTCCGCCGTCTCCACGATGACCTCGGCGGGCGAGCCAAGTTCCACCACGCTGTTCGTGCGGATGTCTGCGGGCACCTCTCGCAGGATCTTCGCCAGTTCCTTGTAAGCGCCCTCCTTCAGAGCCGCAGGATCATAGCCGTCCATGCTCACGCGCTCGAAGGCCGCGACCTCGGCATTGAGATCGACGACCGAGAGCAGCATGAGCGTCGCCCCCTGCAGCCGCGCGATGTGCGCCGCCTGCCGCACGGCCTGCTGCGCCTGCTCCGAACCGTCATAAGGTACGAGAATCCGCCGAATCTCGCTGTCCTTAAAATCCATCATCTTGCTTACCTCCCGGAATTTCCCAAACTCCCATAAGTGTCTTTTTATTTCGCCAACGAAGGGGGAAATTCCTCTTTTTCCTGCATGATTGTCACCAAATTTGCCAGTCTTCCGTTATGTCCCTTCGCTCCTTGCAGCGCACCTCCCGTCACACGAGCAGCTTCTTCAGCTTCTGCAATGCGCGCCGCTTGACGACGGCGGCATAGGCAGCGCTGAGACCGAGCTTCGCGGCGGCTTCCTTGAGACTCCAATCCGCAAGATAGACGAGCGACAGAAGCTCCTTCTCGCGCTCCGACAGCGTCCTCATCGCAGCGAAGAGCGCGTCCTTGAGCGCAAAATGCATAGATGCGTCGCTCGCGGTCTCATCCTCGACGGATTCCCAGAAGCTCTTGCCCTCCTCGTCATCTCCCGGATGCACCTCGCGCTGCCAATAGGCGCGTTCACGGCGGAAGAGCGTATGCAGATCGCCGTAGACGCGGTGCTTGGCAAAGCCCTCAAACGGCACGCCGAGCGCCGCGTCGAAATCGCGCACGGCGCGCAGAAAGCTCTCGCGTGCCGCCTGCAAAGCGTCCTCGAAGACGGTGCGCAGATGGCGCTGCCGCGCCGCGCGAAAGAACATCCCCTGAAACTTCTCGCAAAGCTCTGCCAGAACTTCGCCATTTCCCCTCTGCGACTGCAAAACCATTTCGTTGATCGTCATTTTCCTCACCTTTGGGCGAGGAACCGGTTCCTCTATGTATTAGCGCTTGCCGCTTATTGTAGCGAAAGGGATGCGGCGGGCGCAAAAGCCGAGTGATGGTTGACTCGACGAAACTCATAGGAGAAACGACGCGTACACATTCGGTATGCGAAAAGCCCTCCAAGGTGCTTGGGGGATTTTCTATTCTTCACGCCACACAGCAAAGAGCGCCGCAGCCCATTTCGCTGCGGCGCTCTACGCACGTTCTTTCATTTTCTTCTATTTCCTTCCTAAAGCGGCGCGATTCCATGCCTTCTGCCAGAAGAGGCGGCGCAGTACGGCAGCTTCGGTCTTTGCATCGAGGTCTTGACGCAGGATTTCCGCCGCGCGAAGATGGGCTGCAAGAGTTGCCGCACCCCAAAGCGCACGGATGCGCCTGCCACAGGAAAGCTCGATCTCAGCCGGCTCTTCAGCGCGAACGAGCTGCGCGTGCATGGCATTCACGACGCCCATCGCCGCATCGCCTCGAATGCGCGGGCGCCGTGCGCGAAAGGGCACGAGCACGAGTTCCGATGCAATCGCCAAGGGCGCTGTCTGCGCAAGCGCCGTGCGCTCCTTCGCCCACGCACGCAGCAGCGGCAGAGAACGGCAATGACGCCTTGCCAAACGCTCCAGCACAGTGCGCAGACGCGCCCGCACGAGACGATCCGTACCGTCCGCCAAGAAAAGGCGCGTGGCGTCGCCCTCCCCATCGACATATTCGGGCAGCGCCGCCTCGATCTCCCAATCCTCAGGCAAATCCCAATGCTTCATTCCTTCTTCCTCCCATCTTGTCCAAACATCTGTTCGCTAAATCAGTATAACATACAGAACATACGTTTGGCAAGTGTTCTCATGCAGCGTTCTGCCAAAAGCGCCGCGAGAGAACATCAACGATGGAAACATGCCCTTCGGGGAAGTAAGATCCCGTATCAGCAAGAATGATGCGCTTGTTGAGGAAGAGCGGCTTTCCTCTCCCGTCAAGAAACAAGGTCGGCGTATGTCCGGCGACGACGATGTCGTCACCCGCGTAATGCTCATAGAACTCCTCGCGAATCCACAGGAGGTCGTTCGATCGCTGCTCTTCGAAGGCGACGCCCGGACGCACACCCGCATGTGCGAAGAAATAGCGTTCCCCTTCCTGCTCAACCGTATGCGAAAGCGGCAGTTCCCGCAGGAAGGCGAGTACGCGCGCAATTGTCCCCGGCGACTCCTTTTCCCATGCCAGAAGTTCCGCCATCGTCTCCCTGCCGCCATTCATCAGCCAACTTTCGCCCGTCGCACCGCCGAAGAAATAGTCGAGCATCATCTGCTCATGGTTGCCGCGCAAAAGGACGACATTCTTTTCCTCGGCGAGCTTCATGACGAATTCCAACGTGCGGCGCACCGAAGGGCCGCGGTCGATGTAGTCGCCAAGGAACACGAGGAGGTCGTCTGCTGCGTCGACCTTCGCCTTCTCGTAAGCGGAGCGAAACTTCTCAAAATGACCGTGAATGTCCCCTACTGCCAAAATCCTGCGATACGTCATGGCTTCCCTCTCCTTTTACTGCCACACTGCGATGAAAACAGGCTCGCCTGTCATGCCGGCGATGCCATCGGTCTACATCATCAGTATAGCTGGAAAATGCCCCATCGTGGTCGCCCGTCATGCGACAGTTGCGGCAGGGATTTGCAGGATGTCACGGAGCAAAAAAGACGGTGCGTATGCCACATTCGGCATACGCACCGTCCCATTTTCAGTTTCAAACTGCTTTCTTCGTCAGGCAAAGCGCTTCCTCGAAAAGAACGTCTCGTCGTACAACAGCCCTTCGAGCGTGTAGAAGCCGAGGCGCGTCAGAAGCTCCAAGACGTAAGGATTGTCGAGCGGCGTGCGGTACGGCGAGCGCTTGCCGTACGCCTTGACGTGCTCCTTCGCCTCTTCCTGCGGAATGAGCTTCTTCGGACCACCGACACAGCCACCCGCGCAGCCCATGCCCTCGAAGAAGTTCGCCTTGACCTCTCCTTCCATGAGGTCGTTGAGCATCTGCTTGCACTCGGCGACGCCGTTCGCGTGGCGCGAGCGCACCTTGATCGCACGCTCGGGACTCAGCCGGTCGAGCGTCATCTGCACCGCCTGTGATACGCCGCCCGCGTAGGCGTAGATGCGTCCCGCTTCCGACGAGTAGACGCGCTTCTTGTCCGACTGATCCTGCGGATGAATGCCGAGGCGGTCAAAGATGTCCTTGCACTCCTGGAACGTCAGTACATGGTCGATGGCGCCGACGAGGTCAGGATCCTTCGCCTCCGTCTTCTTCGCCATGCACGGCCCTAAAAACACGGTCAAGGCGTCGGGATAGAGCTTCTTCACCGTGCGTCCTGCGGCGATCATCGGCGAGACGGACGGCGGCACATGCGGCATGAGATGCCGAAAGCTCTTCTTGATCATCGCCACCCACATGGGACAGCAACAGCTCGTGAGCATGTAATCCGACTCCGACTGGATGTTGCGGTCGAACTCCAAGGCTTCCTTGAGCGTCAAGATGTCGGCGAAGAGCGCGACTTCGACGAGACCGTCGAACCCCATCTTGCGGAAAGCGTTGCGGATCTGCCCCGTCTTGACATCGTGATACTGTCCGAGGAACGCCGGTGCGAGCAGGATGTACGCCTTGCGCCCCGCCCGCTTGCCCGCGAGGACGTCTTCCAAGACGGCACGCGCATCCTTCGTGAGCGCTTTCTTCTGCCCTTCGTCCGAAAGCTTTTCCTCGTCCCAGACCGGCTCATGCACTGTCGGATGGAAAAGACAGTTGAGCTGCTCGGGATCGTACTCGAACTCCTCTCGCCCTGTGGCCTTTTTCAGCGCTTCACGGTAGAAATCCTCGATTGTCTGCATGAAGAATCCCCCTTTTCTATGCCATTCCCTCCAGTTATATTATAGCTTGTTTTTATATTCCTGTCAGCCAAAGAATCATCGAATCGTAAATTTTTATAAAAAAGGGATTGACAGTGCACGTATTTTCTCCTATAATAGTCAACGTTGACAGCAACGCTCGTCAATGGGGTATCGCCAAGTTGGTAAGGCACGGGATTCTGAATCCCGCATGCGTTGGTTCGAGTCCAGCTACCCCAGCCATGCAAATCACGCCGCATCTGCGGCGTTTTTTTGTGCCAAAAAACGACGCAAAAAGAAGCTGCCCGCTCTTTTAGGGAGCACAGCAGCTTTCAAGAACGCAGATTCTTTACGAAGGATTTCCCTTCCTGCTGCGCCTTCACATATCTGCCAAAAGCAGCTTCAACGCCAGCTGCTTTTCCATCGGCAACTTGCGAATCAACTCCAATAAATGCGGGTCGATGCCGTCCGCTTCCTGCCCGCGCACAGGTGCGGACTTCGCGACGATATTGTTGAGCTCTTCTACGGTCAGATCGAGCGCACGACAGATCTTCAGCACGTTGTCCATCGCCGCGCCGCCGATGGAGCCATTCAATATGGAAAGAAGCGTCGTGTACGGCATGTGGATCTTCGCCGCGAATTCCTTGAGATTGCAGCCGTTCGACTTGATCAGCGACTTGACATAGTCCTCACGCGTCACGCTTTCGCCTCCTTTTTGCCGTGCATGTATTTCATTTCGTATATTTCACAATACGAGTTCATCGCTCACTGCGCCAAAAGCTCCTTGTACTTCGCCCTCTTTTCGGGCGGAATCAGAAGTGCGTTCATCGCTTCATCTTCTGACAACCGCATCGTCTGCATGATTGTCCGCAAACTCTCCAAACGATCGCGCTCCATGCCCCAGTTAACACCTTCCTGACGAATCTCGTCCATGATCTTGCACATCTCGACTCGACCTCCTTCTTCATTCTTGAAAAAACTCGCCCGATTTCTCAGTTCTTCATAATACATCTTCTCCGCATCTTGACAAAAGAAGTCGTGCATCAGCCTGCCCAACGGCGTCTCATCCTGTATTGTACCGTTGACGTAGATGATATGTGATCGATCACCAAAGTCTTCACCCGTTTCTTTGATTGTTCGCTCAATATGATAGCGCGAGAGCCCCTTGCCTAAAACGTCTTTTTCCGTAATGAACACCACATACGTCTCGGGCAGTTCCGTCACTTCCTCGCCTTTCTGCAGTTCCCTCGCATCCATCATGCTGCTGTTAAATCGCGCTCTCTCAGGCACAGCCCCTCGATCGTCCCGCTGCACCTCGATGTTCATGAGCCTCTCGCCCGCTCGCGCGAAGGCGTCGAACCTCACACCGCGGCCATGGAGGCTGTCCGTCGTCTTCTGCACCGTGACGCTCTCGACAATCAATTCCGGCAGCGCCAGGATGATGCGCAGGATGCACGCCATCCCCGCAAGATAGCCATCCATACATACGTTGAAGAACGTATCATCCATCAGGCACAAGCGCTCGATGCAGCTTTTATATCGCTCCTTCTGTCCGTCCATCTGAATCGCCATGCCGTCTGCCTCCTCTCGCCCCCATTATACTACGACAGGAGCAAAACGAGCAACCTTCCGCCTCGCATGGCATGCGCCAAAATGTTCTCCTTCAAAATGTCGCTGCAATAATTTTCTTTTTTCGTTGGAAATCCCTCGATTTTATATTGATAAATCTGAAAATTTATGATACCATGAACTTGTCAAGAAAAAGAGGCTTTTGCGTCTTTCGGAAACGAAAAATCGTATTACCTGTCAAGTCGTGGCAAAATTTCGTTTCATGTCCAAGAATATTTCCTGCACGGCGCAAAATTCACGGCGCAGCGATGCGCGGCAGCGCTCGGGCAGATCGGCAGACACGGAGAGGCTTCATCTTATCCGTGCTTTTGAAGAAAGGAGAACGATATGGAGAAGGCAACGGTCGTCGTCATCGGAGGAGGAGCTACGGGCGTCGGCATTCTGCGCGATCTCGCCATGCGCGGCATCGACGTGCTGCTGCTCGAAAAGGAGGATCTCGTCAACGGCGCGAGTTCGCGCTACCACGGGCTTCTGCACAGCGGCGGACGCTACGCCGTCAAGGATCAGGAGGCTGCAAAGGAGTGCATCGAGGAGAACACGATCCTCCGAAAGATCGGCAAGTCGTGCGTCGAGCCGATCGGCGGCATGTTCGTGCGTCTCGACTCGGACGATGCGGACTTCGAGGCGAGCTGGGTCGAGGGCTGTCGGGTGAGCGGCATCGAGGCGCGCCCTCTGACGCTCGACGAAGCGTTCCGCATGGAGCCGCGCCTGTCGCGTCATATCGTCTCCGCCTACGCCGTGCCCGACGCGGCGATCGACGGTTTCCGCATGTCGTGCCAAAACGTCGCTTCCGCCGTGCGCTACGGCGGGCGCTACAAGACGTATGCCGAGGTCGTCGGCATCCAAGAGAAGAACGGCGAGCTTGAAGGCGTGCGCGTGCGCAATCGCTTCTCGGGCGAGGAATACTCGATCGCCTGCGACATCCTCGTCAATGCGGCGGGCGGCTGGTGCGAGAAGGTCGCCGAGCTTGCGGGACTCAACGTCCCCGTGCAGCCCGACAAGGGCACGCTCATCGCCTTCAACCAGCGCCTCGCGAACCACGTCGTCAATCGTCTGCACAAGCCGTCGGACGGCGACATCTTCGTGCCGCACGGCTCAATCACGATCCTCGGCACAACGTCGATGAGCATCGACGATCCCGAGGACACGAGCTCGTCCTACGAGGAGATCGAGGCATTGATGAAGATCGGCGAAGAGACCTTCGAGGATCTGCGCCACTACCGCATTCTGCGCGCCTTCGCCGGCTCGCGTCCGCTCTACAAGCAGCCGGGCGCATCGGGGCGCGGCGCGTCGCGCGGCTTCGTGATTCTCGACCACGAAAACGACGGGCTCAAGGGCATGATGACGATCGTCGGCGGCAAGTTCACGACGTACCGTCTGATGGCGGAGCGCATCAGCGACCAGATCGCCGAGAAGCTCAACGTCAAGACGCCGTGCCGCACGGCCGACGAGCCGCTCGTGCCCGAAGTCAGCGAGGAGGCGAAGAAGAAGGCGGCGAAGTACTTCCCGTCCTTCGGCACGAACCTCGCGGCAACGCGCCTCGGCCCGGACGCCTTCGAGCGCGTCGCCAAACGTCTCGAAGAGGAGCCGGAGTCTCGCGCTCTCATCTGTGAGTGCGAGAACATCACGCTCGCAGAGATCGAGGAGATCGCGAAGAGCGCGGACAGCCACATCATCAACGACATCCGGCGCCGCACGCGCCTCGGCATGGGCACGTGCCAGGGCAATTTCTGCAGCCTGCGCGCCGCCGGCATCTTCGGACGCGTCGGCAGCACAGAGGGCGCGAAGGATTCGCTCGGCCAGCTCAAGGGCTTTTTGCAGGGCCGCTGGAAGGGCGTGCGCCCCGTCCTCATGGGACGCAACATCCGCGAGACGGAGATGACGCGAGCTCTCTACGAGCTTTCCTTTAATGTCAATGGAGGCAAGAAAGCATGAAACAACGGGACGTAGCAATCATCGGCGGCGGCTTTGCCGGTCTCATGGCCGCCATCGTCTGCGCCAAGAACGGCAAAAAAGCGAGCGTATTCCTCTACGGCTCGGGTTCTTTCCCCTTGAACAGCGGACTCATCGACCTCCTCGGCTACGACGAAGCGCGCGCATGGGTGAAGGATCCCTTGGCGGCAATCGAGCAGCTGCCCGCCGAGCATCCTTACCATAGAATCGGCAAAGAATCCATCGAAGAAGCCGCCGACTTCTTCCTCAAGCTCATGGAAGAGGAGGGCTTCCCCTACTGCGGCAGCCTGCATGAACAACAATCTGCCGTGACGCCTGTCGGTACCTTGAAGCCCTCGTGTCTCGTGCCTTCATCCATGCAGGCGCCGGACTTCGCCGGCAAGGACGTCATCGTCGTCGGCGTCAAGGGGCTCAAGGACTGCTACCCCGAGATGATCGCGGCGAACCTTGCCGACACGCTCAAGGAGGCTTCGAGCATCCGCACGTTCGAGGTCATGCCTGAGCCGATCGCCGAGCGCGATCTCTCGATCCTCGACGCCGCTCGCTGGCTTGAGGGCGACGGTGCAACGACGGTCAGCCGCCAACTCGCCGCCGAGGACGGCGCAAACCGCGTCTTCATCTTCCCGCAGATCCTCGGCGTGCGCGGCCAAAGGGTCTGCAAGAAGCTGCAGGCGGCGATGAAGGGAAAGATCCTTGAGACGACCGCCATGCCGCCCTCGGCGAACGGCATGCGCCTGCGCGATGTGCTCATGAAAGCGGCGCGCCGCATGGGCGTCGAATTCTTCGAAAACGCCCGCGTCACGGGTTTTTCAGCGGATGGCAAGCGCTGCCTTTCCATCCGCGTCACGGGCGTCCACGAGAAGGACTACCGCGCCGAGAAGTTCATCCTCGCGACGGGCGGCTTCTACAGCGCCGGACTCATCTCCGAGAATCCCGGGGAAGCCTATGAGCCGATCTTCGATTTGCCCGTCGCGTGCGAAAAAGACCCCGAGAAGTGGACGGCTGCCGACATCTTTGATGCTCAGCCCTTCATGAAGGCGGGCGTCCGCACGGACGAAATGCTTCGCCCCGTCGATGAAAAAGGCGCACTCGTCTTCGAAAATGTCCACGTCATCGGGCGCGAGCTTGCGGGCTGCGACTTCTGTCGCGAGCATTCGGGCAACGGCGTGGCGCTGGCATCGGCCTACAAAGCGGCACAGGCGTGAAAGGAGCGGAATTTGATGGAAAAAACTTTTGAACTGCATGAAAACACGCCGGACACCGCCGACCACTGCATCGCCTGCACCTGCTGCATCGCGAACTGCCCCGTGACGGAGGCCACGCGCGCCTTTGCCGGCCCGAAGCTCACGGGGCCCGCACACAGCCGCATGAAGTTCGCTGAGGACGACGTCGAGCGCAGCCTCGAATACTGCTCGAACTGCAAAAACTGCGAGATCACCTGTCCCTCGGGCGTGCGCGTCGCGACGCTCAACATGCTGCAGCGCGGCGAATACTACCGCACGCACAAGCACTCGCAGAGGGACGACATGCTCGCACACGGCGAGCGCATGGCAAAGCTCGTGCGCTCCCTGCCCTTTGGCGCAACATGCGCCAACATCGGCATGAAGATCGGCAAGGCGCTCGGCGTCTTCGCCGCCGTCGGCATCACGGGCGAGCGCGATATGCCCGCCTTCGCGCCCGATTCTTTCTACAGCATCTTCGCCAAGATGGAACAGAAGCCCTCGGAGAAGAAGGTCGTCTTCTACCCGGGCTGCTACATCAACGAATACGAGCCGGAAATCGGCCGCGCCTTCATCAACGTCATGCAGAAGAACGGCTATGAGGTCATCACGGACAAATCCTTCATCTGCTGCGGCGCTCCCATGGTCGCCTCGGGCTACCTCGACGAGGCGCACGAAAACGCGAAAAAGAACGCCGAACGCATCCTCGCATGGAAGGCGAAGGGCATTCCCGTCGTCGCCTGCTGCACGAGCTGCTCTTTGATGCTCAAGAGCGAGTACCACGAGCTTTTCGAAGACCCCGAAATGCGCGAGATTTCCTCGGGCATTTACGACGCCTTCGAGTTCCTCGAGATCATGGAGGAGCGCGGCGAACTCAGCGAGGACTTCGCCCCCATCGAGCGGCGTTTCTCCTACCATCCGCCGTGCCATCTGCGCGCCCAAGGCATCGGGCTGCCGTCCTTCAACTTCCTGCAGCGCATCCCCGGCCTTTCCATCGAGAACCTCGCCGCCGGCTGCTGCGGCATGTCGGGAAGCTTCGGCTTCAAGGGCGACAAGTACGCGATCTCCATGAAGGTCGGCGAAAAGGTCTTCGAGCGCATCGCCGAGGTCGGCGCTGACACCGTCGTCTCCGACTGCGGCACCTGCCGTCTGCAGATCCGCCACGGCTCGGGCAGGGCGACGTGCCATCCTATCGAAATCCTCGCGCAAGCGTATGGATATAAATAAGGAAGCGCAGATAAGTCCAATGCTTCCGCAAGCCTCCTGCAGCACGACGAGCCGCAGGGGAAGGAATCTCGCCCGGAAGGGAGGCGGTCATCAAGAAACGTGAAGAAAGCACCACCCCACAGTTTCATCCAACGAGGCCTGCACGACGCTATGACGGCGTGCAGAAGAAGAAGGTCTGAGAAACGAAAGAAAAGGAGTGGCAATATGGGACAGAAATACGTCATGGCGCTTGACGCCGGCACGACGAGCAACCGCGCCATCATCTTCGATGCAGATTCCAAGATCGTCGGCGTCGCGCAGAAGGAGTTCACGCAGCACTTCCCGCAGCCCGGCTGGGTTGAGCACGACGCGGAAGAGATCTGGAGCTCCATGCACGAGGTCATGAGGGAAGCTCTCGAACAGTCGGGACTCGTCGCGAGCGACATCGCCGCCATCGGCATCACGAACCAACGCGAGACGACGGTCATCTGGGATCGGACGACGGGGCGGCCGATCTACAACGCCATCGTCTGGCAGTCGCGCCAGACGGCGGACATCTGCGAGGACTTGAAGCGTCAGGGTCTTGTCGATGAGTTCAAGGAGAAGACGGGACTCGTCATCGACGCCTACTTCTCGGGCACGAAGGTCAAGTGGATTCTCGACCATGTGGAAGGCGCACGCGCACGCGCGGAAAAAGGCGAGCTTGCCTTCGGCACGATCGACACTTGGCTCCTGTGGAAGCTCACGGGCGGCAAAGAGCACAAGACGGACTACTCCAACGCATCGCGCACCCTGATGTTCAACATCAAGACGCTCGAATGGGACGAGGCGCTCTTGAAGCATCTGACCGTGCCGAAGAGCCTGCTGCCCGAGGTGCGTCCGTCGAGCGAGGTCTACGGTCACACCGTCCCCTCGGTCATCGGCGCTTCCGTTCCCGTCGCGGGCATGGCGGGCGACCAGCAGTCGGCGCTCTTCGGACAGAACTGCTTCTCCCCCGGCGAAGCGAAGAACACTTACGGCACGGGCTGCTTCCTGCTCATGAACACGGGCACGGATATATGCATGTCGAAGAACGGACTCGTGACGACTATCGCCTGGGGACTTGACGGCAAGGTCGAATACGCGCTCGAAGGCTCGATCTTCGTCGGCGGCTCCGCCATCCAATGGCTGCGCGACGGCCTGCGTCTCGTCGACTCCGCTCCCGACTCCGAATGGGTCGCGAAAAAAGTTCCCGATGCCGGCGGCGTCTACATGGTGCCCGCCTTCGTCGGACTCGGCGCACCGTATTGGGATATGAACGCGCGCGGCATGATCATCGGCCTCACGCGCGGCACGACGAAAGCGCACATCGTACGCGCCACGCTCGACTCCCTCGCCTACCAGACGCGCGACGTGCTCGGCTCGATGGAAGCCGACTCGGGCAACCGCCTCGCTGCGCTTAAGGTCGACGGCGGCGCCGTCGCCAACAACCTCCTCATGCAGTTCCAAGCCGACCTCCTCGGCGTTCCCGTCGACCGCCCGCAGATCACGGAGACGACGGCTCTGGGCGCCGCCTACCTCGCCGGTCTTGCCACGGGCGTCTGGGCGTCGAAGGAAGATCTCAAGAAGAGCTGGCAGCTCGACACGCGCTTTACGCCCGCCCTCGACAAGAAGGATGCGGACAAGCTCTACAAGGGCTGGAAGAAGGCCGTCAAGCACGCCGCGAACTGGCTCGCGGATGAAGAATAGGAGGATGCAAGGATGTACGACAATCTTCTCGGTGAATTTTTCGGCACGATGGTGCTTCTCGTCTTCGGCTGCGGCGTCTGCGCCACATGCTCGCTCGAAGGCTCCAAAGGCAAGGGCGGCGGCTGGATCTGCATCGTCTTCGGCTGGGGCTTTGCCGTGACCTTCGGCGTATTCACCGCCATCTCGCTCGGTGCGCCGCAGGGAGACCTCAATCCTGCCGTCACCCTCGGCAAGATGCTTGCCGGAGTCTACAACTTCCAGCAGTTCCTCGCGACTTCCGTCGTCCAGATTCTCGGCGGCGTCGTAGGCGCCGCCATCGTCTGGCTCGCCTATCTGCCGCATTTTGAAAAGACGGAAGACAAGGCGACGAAGCTCGGCCTCTTCTGCACGGCTCCAGCCATTCGCTGCGCTTGGAAGAACTTCCTCTGCGAGTTCATCGCTACCTTCTTCCTGCTCTTCATGATCTGGGCGATCTTCTCCAAGCTCAACGGGCCTTTCGTGCCCGGCTACGGCCCGTACATCGTCGGCATCCTCATCGTCGGCCTCGGCTTGAGCCTCGGCGGCCCCACGGGATACGCGATGAATCCCGCGCGCGATCTCGGCCCTCGCATCGCCCACTTCCTCCTGCCCATCGCGGGCAAGGGCGGCAGCGACTTCGCCTACGGCTGGATTCCCGTCGTCGCCCCCCTCGCCGGCGCAGCCGCCGCCTACTTCGTATCGCACGGCATCGGCATGCTGTAAACCGAAAAGAAAAAGCATAAGCCACAAAGCCCCCTTCCTATGATATAATGTCTGTAACGGCATCATACGGAAGGGGGCTTTTCCTATGCGCAGGAGATACATCCTTGCACTCGATTCGGGCACGGTGAAGAACCGCACGGCGATTTTTGACGAGCGGGCAAATCTCGTCTCTCTCGTCAAGAAGGAGCTGAGCGTCTACCGGCCGCAGCCCGGCTGGGTCGAGCAGGATGCGGACGAGATCTGGGCGGCGCAGTTCTGGACGGCGGAGCAGGCGATTCGCGAGGCGGGCATCAAGAAGTCGGAAATCGCAGCGATCGGCATCACGAACCAGCGCGAGACGACGGTGATCTGGAACCGCCATACGGGACGGCCTATTCACCATGCCATAAGCTGGCAGTCGATGCAGTCGAAGGAAATCGTCGAGCGCTTCCGCCAGAACGCTGACCTCCTCGAAGAGTTCCGCCAGAACACGGCAATGGTGCTCTCGCCGTATTTCTCCGTCAGCAAGATCTGCTGGCTTCTCGACAACGTGCCCGGCGCACGCGAGCTGGCGGAAAAGGGCGACCTGGCCTTCGGCACGATCGACAGCTGGCTTCTGTGGAAGCTCACGGGCGGCAAGGTGCATGCGACGGATGACTCGAACGCCTCGCGCACGATGCTCTACCATCTCGCGCACGGCACATGGGACGAGACGCTCCTGCAGCACACGCGCATCCCGCACTCTCTTATGCCGGAGATTCATCCATCCTCGCACGAATACGGCATGACCTCTCCCGCTGTGTTCGGCACGGAAATTCCCATCAGCGGCATCCTCGGCAACCAGCAGGCCGACCTCTTCGGCCAATGCTGCTTCACGCCCGGCACAGCGAAGAACACCTACGGAGAAGGCTCTTTCTTCCTCCTCAACACGGGCGATCGCTACGTGCAGTCGCACAACGGGCTCAACGCCACCGTCGCCTGGAAGCTCGGCGATCGCATTACCTACGCGCTCGAAGGCAGCATCTTCGTGGCGGGCGTCGCACTCGAATGGCTGCGGCGCGGACTCAAGATCCTCGACTCGCTCGAAGAATCCGAATGGATCGCCAAGCGCGTCACGGACACGGCGGGCGTCTACTTCGTGCCCGCCTTCCGCGGCCTTTCCGCACCCTATTGGGACAGCGAGACGCGCGGCATGCTCATCGGGCTTTCCGAGGACACGCGCCGCGCCCATATCGTTCGCGCGGCGCTCGCCGCCATGGCATACCAGGTGCGCGACGTCTACGAGGCGATTCGCTCGGACGCGGCTCTTCCCATCGAGGAGCTTCGCGTATCGGGCGGCGCGAGCCGCAACAACCTGCTCATGCAGATGCAGGCGGGCGTCCTCGGCCTTCCCGTGCGCCGCCCCGTCGAAAGCGAGACGACGGCACTCGGCGCCGCCTACATGGCAGGCCTCGCCGCCGGGCTATGGAAGAATACGGAGGAGCTCGCCGCCCTCTGGCAGGAAGACGCCTGCTTCATGCCGCACTTCAGCAAAGAAGAGCGCGAACGCCTCTACGACGGCTGGCAGAATGCCGTCTCCCACGCCATGGGCTGGCAGGGCTAGCGCTAGGCCTAAACAAATTTTGACATGAAAAAACAGCCCGATGGGAGCATTTCCCATCGGGCTGTTTCTTATCTTCTGCCTCAGAATGTGCGGATGCTCAGAAGCGATAGGTGAGTTGGAAGCGCGCGTAGTCGCCGAGGCGGAAGTGCTCGGGCGTGTAGAGCGTATCGCGCGTCTGCGTGCTCCTTGCGCCGAAGGTATAGGCGGCTTCCAAGAGAAGATTCTTCGCTGGTACGAAGGATATGCCTGCGGTGAACGAGCGGATGCCGTCGAGGTAGCGGTCGGGGAGATCCGCGCCCGTACCACCGACGAAAGAGCCGTGCTCGAAGTTCTTGTAGTCGAAGTACGCACCCCATGTGCCGGGCAGATCCATATCGGCGATGCCATAGTCAAGGCGCAGAATCCAGAAGTACGGATTCGTGCCGCCGCCCGTGTACCTGCCCGCAGCGTCTCTGCCGCCGTGGAAGTAACGTCCCATATCGGAGCGGTTCACGCCGCAGTCGAAAGAGAGCATGGCACGAGGTCCGAGGCGTAGACGCGAGCCGAGACCGAGGACGCTCGCGATGCGAAGTTCCTCTCCCTTAACCTCGGCACCCCTGCCAAAGGAATGCAGCGCCCAAAGCTCAAGCCCGAGATGATCGCCGACCTGATGACGCACCTTGAAGAAGCCCGCGCCTTCCATCTTGGGGATGACGTCATGCTTGAGCAAAAAGCCGGGCTGCGTGAAGGTAATCGGTGCGCCGGGAAGCGGGATCGGCGCATCGTTGAGCGGATCAAATCTGCCTTTCGTGAGAGCTTCAAAGAATTTGGACGTCCCATGATAGAATCTCCAATCTCCATCCGTCATACCATAGCGAACCTTGCCGAACGCATCGGTCCAAGGCTTGCTCCGGTTATACCATGACGCTGTATTGCCGACGAAGGAACTAAACATGTGATCGATTGCCTCGTCACGAGTGAGCGTCCTGCCGTCGCGTGTTTCGTAGGTACTGCCGCTGTCCTCATATACCTTCAGCACATCGTCCATCATCGTCTTGATGTTCTCCGAATGCAGGAGTCCTTCAATGCCGCCATATTTGGGGCTTCCGGCAATATTTCCATCTCTTATGCGGTTATATGAAGAAAGGGGAATATTTTCCAGCGGCTTCCCCTGCGTGAGATCATGTACCGTCCCATCTCCACGCCGGATAATGATGTCCGCTTGCTTTAAATTATAATATACACGCGATGTCGCTCGCCGTCCATTGATTACTTTGTTCCATTGATTTCTATACGTTCCGCGCGGATCGGCATCGGCACGCCGCTGCATCTCGGCATCTATATCTTTTAAGATGCCGACCAGCTCGCGCACAACCTCAAGTTTCTTTTCGGCGATCTGCGCATCGGTCAAAGATGGATCGCGTACCCAGTTGCCGTTTGCATCCTGAATCTTGCCCGCATTGTTGAACTTCTCGCGATAGTTTGCCTTTGCCTTTGGATCGTAAGGCATCGGATACGGTTCATTGCTGATATGCTCATCCACGCCGGCGGAGTTGCGGAACGTCCTCGCATAGTAACCGAGCAGCTCGTTGAGCGTCGGCGCACGGCGAATCATCGCCGCTTCTTTATGGCTGTAAGCGCTGTCCGAAACACCCGTCGTGCGCGAGAAGTTGCCGACGCCGAACGCCAGCTGCGTGTTGTTCGCCGTATAGAGCACGCGCATGCCGTCGTACTCCCTGCCAAAGTAATAGCCCGTCACGCCCATCGGCTCGTGGATGCGCCCGAGCGTCCAGTCCCAGCGGTCGGGACTGCCCGTCAACTCCGCGCGCTCGATATGTGCGCCCGCGAGGCCCTTATTGTCCGACGACGAGTAGGCGGCGTCGTTCGCCGCGCCCGTCGAGGCGATGACCTTGAGATCGAGTTTGTCGGCGATGCGGTAGCTTGCGCCGACACGCAGGCGCTGCTCGAAGCCATGCCCGTCTCGGTCGGCATAGTTGCGCGCCGCAGCGTCGTCCGCCTGCGTCTCTTTCGTCTCACGCATTTCCGCCTTGTTCTCTCCTCGATAGGTGTTCGAGCGTATACGATAGTCGCCAAAGACTTCGAGGTCGCCCTTTTTCCTGTCGTCGGTCGCCGATTCCGGACGGCGCAGGAACCAGTCGGCGCCGTAGATGTTCTTGAGCGGCACGCCGTTCTCATCGACGAGCTGCCCCGCCGCATTGCGCGCATAGCTATAGCCGAAGATCGTGCCGAGATCGTGGAACTTCGCGTTCATGCCGAAGCGGAACGTGCGGTCGTGATAGGCTCGATCGTCGTCCTGATGGTTGAACAGATTGTCGACGCCCGCGTAGACAGTGAAGTCCTTCGTGAGATCCTTCTCGATGAGCAGATTCCAGATGCCGAAGCTCTTTTCATGATATTCGCCGCGCTTCTTGATGTAATTGCCGTGACTGTCCTGCTCGAAGAGATTGTCGGTCTTGACGGAGTTGCTGTCGAGCATATTGCTGTAATAGCTGCCCCAGAAAGCGGCGCGCCAGCCGTGCGCCTCGTCCTTATAGTTAACGCCGATGTCGAACTTGTGCGTCGGCCGGTCGAGCAGACGGCTCGGCAGCTCGTCGTCGCTCGCGTTTATGGCGCGCAGGTAGGTGTAACCGAGCTTCGCGCTCCAATGCCTGTCGAACTTGTGCTGCACCTCGGCTTCGATTCCCGTGAGTTTCGCCTTGCCGAGATTCTTGAAGCTATATATACGGTCGGCGACGGGTTCATAATCTTTTGCCGTCTTGCTCTGAAACTTGAAATCAATGAGCTGTCCCGTGAAGTAATGCGTCATATAGTCGGAAATCTCGTTGTGGAAAACGCCAATTTTAGCATAGGTCTTTTCATTTTCCCCTTCGAGCGAAAGGTCGATGTTGAACGACTTCTCGGGCTTCAAATCGGGATTGCCGATCCAGTACCAGCCGAGGTGATTTCTTCCCGTGCCGCCGTACATCTCCCAGTTGTAGAAGAGCTCGCCCAATCCCGGCTCGGCGTAGCCCGTGCCGATGTTCGCCTTGAGCCTTCGATGCGGCGCAAGCGTATGCGTCATGCCGAGATTGAAGGTAGCGTGCGAGCCGAAGCGGTCGCTGTGATCGAGCCGCAGAATCGGCGAAAGGATCGTCTTGGGCGAAAGCTGCCAGGTATCTTGTATATAGGCGTATGTCTTTGTAAGATCCGCCTCGCCGACGAGAATCTTGTTTGCACGCCGCTCGAACTCCTGCCCGAAGTATTGCCCGTTGAACTTCATGTCCTTGAGCTTCTTATAGGATTCGCCCGCCGATTCAAAAAGTCCATAGTACCCGAATACGGGAGCATCAAGATACATCGACGGGGCGTCGGCGAATTTCGGATCGCTGAGATCATTCTGCTCTCGCAAAAGTCGATTGAAGGCTTCAAACTTCGCTTTCAAAACAGGGTCGGAAATCGTCCCACTCATCAAATACTCTGTCAAATTGATCCGCTTCGCTTCCTCGTAAGTCAGCGGCGGCGGCGTCGACGAACCGTAATATTCCGTATTGCTGTCCCAGATGAAGCCGTTATCACTGCGAATAAACTTGTGATTGTGTACATAGGAGTCAGGCTTATCGTCCATGCCCGCTGTATTATCATCGACCCACAGCGACTTGTCGTAATCCCACGGATTGATCGTCACCTCTCGCACTCTGGATGCACTCTTAAGACGCGAACCTTCGGCGTATTCTTTCTGCCAACCGAAACCGTAGCTCAGATAATGCGCGTCATTCGCTGCTGTGTTGAAATGGAAATCAAGATTCGTCTGCCGATGTTCAAGCCAATCGACGCCTGCGAGACTGTTCTTGCCCGCATATTTATCGTGTCCGCCGCTATAGTAGGAAAGAACTGTCGAGTCGTCCTCGCGCATTCTACCGTGACCGAAGCTCACGCTGTAGTCCGTCTTTTTCGACCAACGTCCCTCGAATCCAAGGCTGTAGGTATCACGCGAGCGATTGCGCTGATAAATCTGCATTGGCTCGAAGAAGGAGCCGAGCGGATAAAGCACGTTCTTGTTGCGCCGCTGCATATCCTCGCGCTCCGTTGTCAGGCGGAAGGTCAGCTTTCTCGCGTTGTCAAAGCTGTAGACGCCGCTCACGCCGTCGTTCTTGATCGAGCCGTAGAAGCGAAGCGACGGCTTGAAGTCGTCGTACCAGTTCTCGCCCATGACGAACTGCTTGCCGCCTGAGTAGACGGGCAAGACTTCGCGCTTCGAGACCCAAGCGCTGAGGTTCAGCTTGCCGAGGTCGCCCGAATCGGCGCGCAGGAAGAAGTTCGTTGGCAAAGTGTTCGTCTCCGTGCCACTGCCCGTACGCGAGGAATGGTAGCGTCCCTCGACATTCAGCTCAACAGAAGGGCTTTTCACGCCCTTCTTTGTGATGACGTGGATGACGCCGCCGATGGCGTCCGCGCCGTACTTGGCGCTCGCCGCGCCGCGAATGATTTCGATGCGCTCGATGTTCTCCGCGCCGATGCGCAGAAGCTCGTCGCCGTTGCCGTTGTACTTCGCCTCGCCGCCCAAGACGCGCTGACCGTCCACCATCAGCAGCGTATGGCGCGGGTCGCCGCCACGGATCGACACGCCGACGTTGCCCATCGCGTCGATGGTGCGCGTGACGCCGACCTCGTTGAAGATCACATCCTCGACGGACTTCGCCTGCTTTCTCGCGATGTCCTCCTTCGTGATGATCGTCGTCGACTGCGACTCGTACTTCGCCTCTTCCTTTGCCGCATCCGCCTCGACGTTTACGGCGTCGGTCTGAACCTCTGCCCCTTCCTTCACACTTTCTTCCGCGTGTGCCGCACATACAGGCAAAGCAAAATGCAGCGCGACCGCCAAAGCAAGCGCACGTCCTGCATTCTTGCTCGTCCTTTTCTTCATGCCGCTTCCTCCTTGATATTGATTTTTATATTCCTATAGGTATTATATCATTTTTTGCAAAGAAATCTAGAGGAATGAAAATTTTTATTGAATATATATAAATAAAGTTCATATGTAAGATCATACCTCAATTTTCGGCGGAAGTTCTGTTATGTGAAGATGTGCAGCTGCATGGAGCATAAATTCCTTTAGGTTATTGTTCCATAAAGATATTTCATAGGATGGGATTCCCAGATCAGGCAGGATATGTTCAGAAAAAACAGAAGGATATAATTACTCAGAAAAGCGTCCCTGAAGATGTACATTTCAAAAGAGGAGATGATAAGAAAATGGATGCAGCAACATTGACCTTAGTGGTGCTGGGAATTGCCGCCTTCTTCTTCGCCACGGAGATCATCCCACTGGCGGTGACGGCGATGGGAGCGGCGATTGCTCTGGGCTTTCT
Source organism: Selenomonas sputigena ATCC 35185 (assembly GCF_000208405.1). Lineage (NCBI taxonomy): Bacteria > Bacillati > Bacillota > Negativicutes > Selenomonadales > Selenomonadaceae > Selenomonas > Selenomonas sputigena. Next base: position 2,125,958 of record NC_015437.1, read on the forward strand.
CGGCGTGCTGACGCCCGCCGAAGTATTTGCCGGCCTGTCGAATTCCACCGTCGTATTGTTCGCGGGCATGTTCGTCATCGGTGCGGCGATGTTCCAGACAGGTCTTGCTCAGAAGATCGGCGTAGAAGTGGTAAAAAAATCGGGCACGGATGAAAAGCGGCTGATGGTCGCCTTGATGGTCATAACGATCGGCCTGTCCTCGGTTTCGTCAAACACAGCGACCGTCGCCTGCCTGATCCCCGTCGTCATGCAGATCTGCGCCGCCGCGCGCCTTCCCGTCGCACCCCAGCTCATGGCGCTCGCCATCGCGGCGAACGTCGGCGGCACGATCACGATGATCGGCACACCGCCGAACATCCTAATGAGCGCGACTTTGGATGCAAACGGCTTGACGTCCTTCGGCTTCTTCGAGTTCGCTTGGATCGGCATCCCCTTGTCCATCATCGGCGTGCTCTACATGGTATTCATCGGCAGCCGCCTCTGCCCGCACACCATGTCAGAAAGCGAGATGGACGACAAATCCTCCGAAGCACCCAAAGATGCGCGAAAGATGATCATCTGCGCGGCAATTCTCATCGCTACGGTCATCGCGATGGTGCTTGAAAAGCAGATCCACGTCCCCATGCAGACCTCAGCGATTGTCGGGGCTCTCACCTGCGTGCTCACGGGATGTGTATCGGAAAAGCAGGCATATCAGGGCATTGACTGGACGACGATCTTCCTTTTCGCCGGCATGCTTCCCCTGGCAAAGGCTATGGACACGAGCGGCGCGGGAAAGCTCATCGCGCACAGCGTCCTCGACCTCATCGGCACGCATCCTGCTCCCATGCTGATCGTCGTCTCCATGTTCCTTCTCTCCTGCGGACTCACGCAGTTCATGTCCAACACGGCCTCCTCGGCGCTCCTCGCCCCCATCGGCATTTCCATCGCCCAATCGATTGGCGTGTCGCCGCACCCCGTGCTCATGGCGATCGGCATCGCCGCCTCCTGCGCCTTCACGACGCCCGTCGCCACGCCGCCCAACACCTTAGTTCTGGGGCCGGGAAAATTCCGCTTCATGGATTATGTGAAGATCGGCGTGCCGCTCGCCGTGCTCTCCCTCATCACATGCGCTGTTATCATCCCCGTGGTATGGCCGTTCTAGCTGAAAGGAGCTTCCTATATGAAAAAAGAGCTGTTATTGAGCAAACTGCAAGCCTTCGATCCCGAAATCTTCGCCCTGCTGCAGGATGAAATCCAGCGTCAGCGCTACATGCTCTCCCTCGTGCCCAACAACAATGCCATGTCGCCCTTCGCTCACTATCTGGAAGGTAGTCTGCTCGCCAACAGCGCCTTCGATGCACAAAATCCGAATGCAAACAGCACAAATCTCGAAGAGATTGCCATCAAGCGGGCGAAGAAACTCTTCGGCAGCGAGCATGCCATCGTCCGCCTCGGCAATATCGGCGCCGCTTCGCGTGTCGTCTGCCTCGCGCTGCTACAGCCAAACAGCCGCGTACTTTCTTTCAATCTGCGCAAAGCAGAACATTGCAGCGGCCTCAGCTTCACATTCAAAAACTTCGGTATAGACGCAAAAAAACAAGTTCTCGACTGGGATGAGGTCGAGCAGCGGGCGGATGAGACAAAACCTCATCTGATCATCTTCTCTCCCGTCAGCTACCCGCGCAACGCGAATTATCGCCGCCTCTCTGAGATTGCGCGAAAAGTCGGCGCATACCTTTGGGTGGACATCGGGCAGAGCGTCGGACTCGTCGCGGCCGGTCTCCTTCCTTCCCCCGTGCCGTTTGCCGATGTCGTCACGTTCCCCACGAATGATTCGCTGCACGGCCCGGATGGCGCCATCGTGCTTTCCACGAAGGAGATCGGTCAAAAGCTCGATGAAACAGTCATCAATACGGGACACACTTCACTCCATATCAATCATATGGCGGCGTTGGCCGCGGCTCTCTTGGAAGCCGGAACGGAAACCTTCCGTCAATACGGCAAGCAAGTTCTCGCCAACAGCAAGGAGCTCGAACATACTTTGGAAATGAGCGGAATCCCCCTCCTCTGCGACGGCACGGACACGCATCTCGTCCTGCCGCTGCTCCCTGCCGAGCTGCAGGAAATCGATATAACGGAGTACATGGGGAAGGCAGGCTTTCAGGTCAAGGCGGATCGCGTACCGACCATGCAGAAGGATCAATATCTTCCCGCCCTGCGCCTTTCGAGCCTGACGCCAACCATACGCTCCTTAAAAGAAAAAGAGATTGCCGACATCGGCGCTCTCCTCAGTACGGCCTTGAAAAAAAAGCTGCCTGACACAGATCTTGAATCCATCCGCAACCGAATTGCCACGCTTGTCATGAACAAGCCCATCTTTTCAGAGGAATGGCTGACGAGCAGCAAGATGGGGACGCACGCCGTCTACAACAGCGCAAACAGCAGTGCGGCGCACGAAGCCGCCTCCACAGAAAAGAAGAACATCATCAAGAATTTCTTCCATCTCAAAAACTAAAGTCTTTCTCTGGTTGGCGTACCCTCTCCATTTGAATCCTTGAAGCAAAAAAGAATCCCCAAGCCAGAAGACTTGAGGATTCTTTCCTGCTTCGTATGTCAGGCGACTGCTACAGCGTCAGACGGTCGGTGCGATACCGAGCTGCATGGCGATAAGCATCGTGATGATGCAGATGACGTAGTAGATCGCCCATGGCACGATGTCCGTTCGGATCAGCTTGCCCTCGATGCCCTTGATGGTGATGACGCCCGTCGTGGCGGCAGCAGCAACGATGTTGTTGATGCAGATCATGTTGCCGATCGCGCCGCCCTGATTCTGCAAGGCGAGGATGACCGTCGGCGGGATGTTGAGGAGCTGTGCAGTCTGGAACTGCAGCGGGGAGAACATGATGTTCGACACCGTGTTCGAACCGAACATGAACGCGCCGACCGAGCCGATGAAGGTTGCGAAGTAGAAATAGTTGCCGCCCGCAAGCTCTGCAACGCCCTTCGCCATCGTCAGCAGCATGGAGTCAAGGCCGAGGCCGTTGATGCTCGAATAGCGGTACATGTAGACGAGGCCGAAGCCGAAGATCAGGGCGATGGTCGCACCATAGACCTGGTTTGCGGACTTCGAGAAGATTTCCTTGACCTGCGTGCCCGTGAGGCCGTAGAGAGGAATCGAGAGAAGAACGATGAGGATGAACGGCGCGACGCCCGGGTTGTTGAGGATCGCGAAGTTCCATGCAGCTTCCGGAACGCCGAGGATGCCCTTGACGGAGATAACGACGCTCTTGATGGGTCCCTTAAGACCGAGCTGCGGGATACGCGTGAGGATCAGCCACAGAGAAACGAAGAGGTACGGAATCCAAGCCTTGAAGAGCGACATGTGCGGAATATCTTCCGTCTTCTTATCCTTCTTCTCATCGCTCTCAAAGCGCCAGATTGTCTTCGGCATGAGGAAGCCGGCTTTCGCTGCGCCAATGAGCACGAAGATCGTGATGGCGGCAGCTGTCAGCGACGTGATCTCCGAGCCGATGAACTTGGCAAGGAGGAGGAAGAAGATGTCGAAGACGACAGCGGCAAAGAGGCAGAACGGCAGCACAGGCATGGCATCCATGAAAGACTTGTTCTTGCCGAACATGCGCGTGATGATGCCGACGACAACGAAGATGATGAGGAGCGCGCCGACGGCCATGCCGAGCGCCGAGATGAAGGAAAGGCCGAGCTTCCAAGCCTCGAAGTCGGTAATGCCGATCGTGGGCAGCATCTCCTTGACGATATCAGCCGCCGCATTTGTCGGCGTGCCGGCTGCACCGAAGGGAACCGGCGTCGAGTTCAGGATGAGGCAGGAGATCGCAGCTGCCATCGGAGGAAAGCCCAAGCCGATGAGCAGCGGGGCAGCAATCGCCGCCGGCGTGCCGAAGCCCGCCGCACCCTCGATGAAGGCGCTGAACGCAAAACCAACGATGACGAGCTGGATGCGCGCATCCTCCGTGATGCCGTTGAACATGCCCTGGATGCGGTGCATGGCACCCGCCTTGTCCAGCATGTTCATCAGCAGGATCGCGCCGAAGATGATGAGGAGCGTATCAATAGAGCCGAGGAAACCCGCCACAGAATACGCGGCGATATCCAAAACCTTCATTTCCCAGGCAAAATAACCGATGACGACAATGACTGCCCAAGCGATCGGCAGAACCTTCTTCGCTGACATGTTGAACACAACGGTCAGCACGATGGTCAGCAGAATAGGTACTGCTGCGAGCAAAGCTAACATGAATTTCAACTCCTATCCAGTTTTCAAAGATTCGGGACAACTTGCGTCCCTAAGCGTCGCAGTCGTTTCGACGCTTCCCGCAGGCTGTCTGCAGGAAGCATCGAACGCTGCTGAACTTTTACATCAATCTCATCTTCCCCTTGCCGCGATATTTTCCGCAAGAATATCGGCGACATGCTTGATCTTGATGTTCGGCGCCTGTTTGTCGAGACCGCCGCCGATCTGCATCATGCAGGCCGGGCAAGCGACCGCGCAAACTTCAGCGCCCGTGTTCTTGATGTTGTTGACCTTCTTCTCAAGCAGCGGCATCGAGATCTCAACGTACTTGACGCCGAAGGCGCCCGCCATGCCGCAGCAGTGGTCGGCGTCCTTCATCTCGACGAAGTCGATGCCCGGCGTTGCCTCCAGAAGCGCGCGCGGCTCCTTGTAGATGCCGAGACCGCGGCGGATGTGGCACGAATCGTGGTACGTGACCTTCTGTCCACCGGCAGCCGAAGGCATCAGGCGGCCTTCCTTCTCATAGAGCTCCGCGACGAGGCTCGTGAACTCGCGAACCTTGCTTGAGAACGTCTTGACCTTGGAGAGCATGGCAGGATCGTCCTCGAAGATCTCGACGTACGTCTTCTCCAAGGTTTCCGTGCAGGTCGGGCAAGCCGAGAAGATGGCATCGGGATTCGACGCGAGAAGCGCCTCGATGTTCTTCTTCGCGAGCTTCCTTCCCGTGTCACGGTCGCCCATGCCCATCGCAGGCTTGCCGCAGCAGCTCTGCTCCTGCGGGAAGGTCACGGCGACGCCGGCATCCTGCAGCACACGCACGGCATTGACTGCCGAGTCAGGGAAGACGAAGTCCATGTTGCAGCCCGTGAAGAAGACGACGCGCATCTTCGGATTCTGCGGGTTGTCCTTTTCGAGCGCCTTGGCGCGGTCGCGGAACGGCGTATCGGCGATGGCGGGCAGACTCCGGTTGTCCGTCATCTTCGCGAAGAACAGAGGCAGATGGCGGATGAATTTGCCGCTCGTCATCGGCTTCTGCGCCTTCGCGCCGATCCTCAGCAGCGTATGGAAGACCTTGCGGTTCGTGAGGATGTTCTGGAACACCGTCTTTTCTGCAAACGGCATGCCGTTTTCCTTCACGTTCCTCGAACGCAGCTCGTCGATGATGTCCGGGATGGGGATCTTGCCCGGGCAGATCTGCACGCACTTGCGGCAGCCTATGCAGAGATCGCTGAACTTCGAGAAATCCTTAAGACCGTTGTCCAAAAGACCCGTGAGAATCGCCCCGATGCCGCCAGAGTAAATATGCCCGTAGACGTTGCCGCCGACGAGTGTCCAAATCGGACAGACGTTGAGGCACGAGGCGCAGCGCACGCACTGATAGACCTCGTTGAGCTTGGGGTCACGCGCAGCTTCCAAACGGCCGTTGTCCAAGAGGATGACGTAGAGCTTGCGATCCTCCTCGACCCACTTGCCATCTTTCTTGTAGATGACGGGCGTCGGACCCGAGATGAACGTCTCGTAGCTCGTCGCTTTCTGGCACGTGCCGTTTCGCGGCAAGAGGCGCAGGATCTTAGAAATATCTTCAACCTTCGGGATGAGCTTCTCGTAGCCGATGAGGACGACGTTGATGCGCGGCAGAGTCGTCGCGATACGCGCATTTCCTTCGTTCGTCACGAGACCGGTCGCACCGTTCTCGGCGACGCCGAAGTTCGCGCCCGTGAAGCCGAGATCCGCCTGCATGAACTCTTCTCGCAGCACCTGGCGTGCCGTCTGAACCATGAAGGGGATGTCGCTCGGGATGTCCTTCTTCAACTCCTTGGAGAAGAAGCCCGCGCACTGCTCGCGATTCAAGTGAATCGCCGGCATGACCATGTGCGACGGGTGCTGTCCCGCGACGGAAAGCATCCATTCGCCCAAGTCCGTCTCACGGATGTGAATGCCGTGCGCCTCAATGTCTTCGTTGAGGCGGATTTCCTCACTCGCCATGGACTTCGACTTGACGATGCGCTTGACATTGTTCTCCTTGCAGATCTTGAGGAGATAGTCCTTGACCGCCTGGCCGTCCTTCGCACGGTAGACCACGCCGCCGCGCTCACGAACAGAAGCCTCGAACTGGTCGGCGAGCTGGTCGATGTGCTGTACGGCGTCGTGCTTCATCGCGCGCAGATCCTCGCGCAGAGCCTCGATGTCGTGACCTTCATACGACTTCAGGCGAGCGCCCGGATACTGCTCGGCGAATTTGCCGAGAGCGCCGCGAAGAATCGGATCTTCAAGCTTTTCATTGATTTCCTTGCGCAGATCGCGTGCCATCAGCCCTCACTCCCTTCCATGTTCTCGATTGCAATGACGAAGAAGCGGCTCGGGCCATGAACGCCGAGCGTCAGCACGCGCTCAATGTCCGCCGTACGCGACGGTCCCGTGATGAATCCAACATAACCGCGCTTGTAGACGCGCGAGATAATCTTCAAAGCCGTCGTGAGGTTTTCCGTCATATAGTTCGCATTGACGTATACGGCATGTACCGGTGGCAGCATGCCCGTGACGCGCGCCTCGTAGGAGTAAGTATCGACACAGACGCCGCCCGTCTCGCCGACGCCGAACTCCGCAACCGAAAGACCGAGGTCGGCCGTCGGCGCATGTTCCGCAATCTCGAACTTTTCCGTATAAATCGGCACTTCGGGCGTGGAAAGCTCCTCGTAGATCTTCTTGATGCCCGCATTGTTGTCGCCGCACGTCGCGATGACCTTCTTGCATTCGAACTCCTTCATGAGTTCTGCCGTCTTCGCCTTCGCCGCTGCCAGATCCTTCACGCGAAAGACTTCCGCAGCAGCCAACGTGGCGTTTTTCTCAAAATCGTCCCAATATTTCGCATCGATGAGTTTGTCATCGAACGCTTCCTTGGGCCAATCCTGACAGATTTTCAGCATGGTCCATCCCCCTTGATTAAATTGTCTTAAAAATAAATAGTATATATTATTTCTTAAGAAATCCCCTTCTCCCGTGCTTGCCGCTCAAGATCGTGCAGGAGGCGGCCCGCACGGCGCTTTTCACAGCAAGGCGGGAAAAGGGGGCTTTCATAAGCTGGATTGTCTGTCGGGAAGCGCTGCTTTCAGCTGCAGCTTCCACAAAATTTCATCATTCAGTCACCAAAGACGTAAATGCGTCTTGACGGCAGATTCTCAGAAAAGCTTCGTCGGGTTCAGGATGCCCTTCGGGTCGAAGGCCTTCTTGATGCCGCGCATGAGCTCGATCTTCTCAGGCGCATAGTTCTCACCCATGTAGGACATCTTTGCAAAGCCGATGCCGTGCTCGCCGGAAACGAGACCCTTGAGTTCACGAGCCTTCTTATACATGCGGTCCATGGCCCCTTCAAGGTTCTTCTTCCACTCTGCGTCGTTCATGTCGTCGCGCAGGATGTAGATATGGAGGTTGCCGTCGCCCGCATGGCCGAAGCTCTTGATGCGGATGCCCATATCCTCGCGCACCTGATGCACATATTCAACGAACGTGTTGACGCAGTCACGCGGCACAACGCAGTCGACCTCGTCCATCTCCGTCGTCGAGCCTTTGATTGCCTCAAGGAACGCACCGCGCGTCTTCCAGATCGGCGTCTCGCGCTCTTCCGTATCGGCGATAAAGAGATCGATCGCGCCCTGGTCGAGGCAGATCTTCGCGATATCGTCGTAAGTGCCCGAAATCTCCTCCGTCGAGTTGCCGTCGAACTTCAGCAGCAGATAAGCATCTGCCGTCTTGTCGGGGAACTTCATGCCGAGGAACTCTTCCGCGTCCATGATGACTTCGCGCTCCATGAACTCGACGGCCGTCGGGATGACCTTCGAGCGCATGATGACGGGTACCGTATCGATCGCATGCTTCAGTGTCGGGAACGGCACGAGCAACGTGACCGTCTTCTTCGGCAGCGGGATGAGCTTCAGCGTCGCCTTCGTGACGATGCCGAGCGTTCCTTCCGAGCCGATGATCATATCCTTGATGTCGTAGCCCGTCGAATTCTTGACGACCTTGCCGCCGAGGTTCATGACCGTGCCGTCCGCCATGACGACTTCCAAGGCACGCACATAGTCGCGCGTGACGCCGTACTTGACGGCGCGCATGCCGCCGGCGTTCGTCGAGATGTTGCCGCCGATCGTCGCGGACTTCTCGCCCGGATCGGGCGGGTAGAAGAGTCCATGCGGCTCGACGTAAGCATAAATTTCCATGATGAGCACGCCCGGCTCGACCGTCAGCGTGAGGTTCTTGTCATCAAGCTCAAGGAAGTGGTTCATGAGCGTCGTATCAATCATGACGCCCTTGTGCACGGCGACGGCTGCACCGACGAGTCCTGTGCCAGCGCCGCGCGGCGTCACAGGCAGGTTGTTGTCATAGCAGTACTTCATGACCTTGGAAACTTCTTCCGTCGAGAGCACGCGCACGACGACGTCCGGATAGTGCGCCTCGGCGCTCAGCTCGTCATGGCTGTACTCTTCCTTGATCTCATCCTTCCAAAGAAGGCGCTCGCGGTCAACGATCTGGGCAAGAGCCTCGAAGTCTTTTTCGTCGAAAGTCTTGTAGGTATTCATGCTACAATGGCCTCCCCTTTCTTGATCTTTTCGATCAGCTGCGGAACGATCTCATAGATGTCTCCGACGATGGCGTAGTTCGCCACATCGAAGATCGTAGCCTTCGGATCCGAATTGATGGCGATGATGTTTTCCGAGTTGTTCATGCCGGCGACGAACTGAATCGCGCCCGATACACCGCAGGTGATGATGAGCTTCGGGCGAACCGTGCGACCCGAAAGACCGATCTGATGCTTCGCATCGAACCAGCCGCTTTCCATCATCGGACGCGTGCAGGCGAGCTGGCCGCCCAAGAGTTCTGCAAGCTCCTCGATCATCGCGAGGTCTTCCTTCTTCTTGATGCCGCGGCCTGCGACGACGAGGATCTCGGCGTTCTCGATGCTCTGCTCCTTCGGCTTCTTCGTCGTCTTGAGGACGTCGACGCGGTTCTTGAGCTTGTCCTTGGAGACGGTGAACTCCTCGACCTCACCCGTCAGCGACTCGCTTCTTTCGGGAGCGTTCATGATCTTATAACGCACCGTGCACATCTGCGGACGATGATTCGGCGTATGGATCTCCGCCATGATGTTGCCGCCGAATGCCGGGCGAATCTGGACGAGATCTGTGTTTTCCTTCATGTCGAGAATCGTGCAGTCCGCCGTGAGTCCCGTCTTGAAGCGGGCGGCGATGCGCGGTGCGAGCTGGCGGCCGACCGAGGTCGCGCCGACGAGGATCGCCGTCGGCCTCACCTTGTTGATGAACGCCTCAAATGCGGACGTGTACGTTTCAATCTTGAAATATTTAAGCTCGGGATCATCGCAACAGAACACCTTGTCCACGCCATAGTGCCTGAGTTCATCGACGTGGCCCTTGATGTCGCTGCCAATGAATACTGCATACACAGGATGGTGGATTTTTGCCGCAAGTTCCTTCGCCTTGCCGATGAGTTCGAACGTGACGGGGTGAATCACGCCCTCCTCATGCTCGACGTAGACGGCGATGCCGTTCCACTTGCTCTTGTCAACCGACGGCTTCACTTCGTCCTCGACGAACTCCATGACACCCGTCGGTCCCTTCTTCACGCACAGCTTACAGAGCTTGCAGCCCGCATTGATGTCCAATTTGCCGTCGTTGTTTTCCAGTGCATTGAACGGGCAGACGGCGATGACCGCCTCCATAATCTCCGCGCTGGTGATTTTGTCTTGATGGACAATGAGTTTCCCCATGTGCATTTCCTCCAGTTCTTATTCGACTCCCGTCATGGCGAATCTTTCGCGCCATGCGGGCAGTTTCTTCGACTTGGTTCAAACGATCAGGCGATGAACTTCTTCTTCTTCAGCATGCCCATAATCTTGTCCGTGACCTCTTCCGCTGTGCCCGTCCACGAAACCTGCTCCTTGTCGGATGTCGGCGGGAAGATGCGGCTGACCTGCGTCGGCGAGCCGTTCAAGCCGTAATGGTTCTTGTCCTTGTCGTCCATGTCCTGGAGCGTGAACATCGGGATTTCCTTCGTCTCCGTCGCCTTCTTCTTGAGGTACGACGGCAGGCGCGGCTGCACAATGTCCTTCTGCACCGTGATGAGGCACGGGAACTTCACCTTCAAATGTTCGATGTCCTGCGCCATCTCCATGTCGACCAGGAGGCCGTCGCCCTCAACGCCATTGATCTTCTTGACGTTGCAGACACTCGGCAGGTCGAGCGCCTCGGAGACCTCAGGGCCTACCTGCGCCGTATCGCCGTCCGTCGTCTGCAGGCCGCAGATGATCAGGTCGAACTTGCCGAACTTCTTGATGCCCTGCGAAAGCGTGTAGCTCGTCGCGAGGACGTCTGCGCCGCCGAACGAACGGTCAGAGATGATCGCACCTTCGTCCGCGCCCATGGCGAACGCTTCATAAAGGACGGCCTTCGCCTGCGGCGGTCCCATCGTGATGACGCTCACACGTCCGCCGTACTGCTCCTTGAGACTGAGGCCGCACTCGAGAGCAAACAGGTCATACGGGTTCATCTTGGAATCAGCGCCGTCACGCTTCAAGACGCCCGTCACCGGATCGACTTCAACCTTGTTCGAGCCCGGGACTTGTTTGATACATACGAGAATTTCCACAATTACCCCTCCGTTTATGATGATATCGCTTAAAGCCCTACCTCGTTTATGATACTATAAACCCGCGCAATAGGCAATAAGATTTTTCTGGTTTTTTTCGGAAAAATTCTGCTTTTCACGCGTTTCCTCTTGCCCATGGCGCAAAAAAATAGGGCTTTCCCGCCTTGCGCCTATTGTATTCGCTATGCGCGACGAAAATCCTTCTTCGGAAAATAATTTCTTTTTATCGAGATATAAATTTAATATAACTGTGTCCTCGCATGAAAAGCGGGGCTGCTGTACGGCAATTTCCGCACAGCAGCCCCGCCTGTCCTCTACCACTTTTCCTTCCAGCCAAACGAGGCGCGTTTGCCTTCGGCGTCGTAGATCTCGATCGGCGAGAGCGTCACCTTGCCGTCCTTCTTGCGGAACATCTCGGCGCGTGCACGGTAGCCGTCGCCGAGATCGATCTCAAGGTTGCCGAGCCGAAGGTCGTGCCACGCACTGTCGAAAGTACCCGAAAGGCTCGCAAACGGTACGACCCAGCGATACGTCCCCGCGCCCGAGCGAAAGCTCCCGCTGTACTTGGTACGCCGCGAGTTTCCCGACGAGTGGATCGTGAGGTCAAGCTCCACCTTGCAGTCGAGCCAAGCGCTCGGGAATCCTTCCGACGCTTCCAATCCCTCGCCTTTCCCGTAAAGATTCCAATAACGCGTGTCGAGGTCGTAGTCGCCGTAGGCGTACAGCTTGCCGCCGAAGACGTCCGCCGTGACGTCGGTGAAGTCGAGCCGCGCGTCGTGCCAGCGCACCGTTCCCTCAACGTTTCTGAACTCAATGCCCGGGATACGGAGCTTCTTCATGCGCACGAAGCCTTTGCCCTCCATCGCTTCCAAAGGCCCGGTGAAACGCACGGAGAGCGTCATCTTGTCGCGAATGTCCATGCCGAATCCCAACGAGCTCGGATCGACCTCGCTGACGAGCACGGAAAGGTCGGCGACAGGGTGATCCGCCTCGCGCATATCGACCGCGCCATTGAGCGTCATTCCGATTCCCTTCATCGTGCCGCCGAGTCCCACGACCGATCCCTTGACGGCGACTTCCTCTGACGTGTTGATGTCCGCATGTACTTCCATGCCCTGCAGCAGGTAATGGCGGCGGCGATAGAAAAGCTCACCGCGGCAGTTCGTGAGATCGAGCTTCAGGCGCAGCTTCTTTCCCTCGCGGTTGAAGTTTTTCAGGCGCTCCTTCATCGCCGCCTTCCTCTTGGCTCGCACTTCCTCGCCGAGCGCCTTGAGCTCCGCCTCCGTCATGTCTTCGCGCCTCGCTCTGCGTTCTTCAGCGCGTTCCTTTTCCTCGCGCTCCTTCTCCTTGAGTCTTGCCTCCTCCAACGCGTCAAGTTCCGGCGAATGGCGCAGGAAATCGAACTGCATGTCGTCGTCCAAAGCCATCGAGAGCACGGCTCCGTCCAAGGTCAGCTCCTGAATCGTCGTCGACTTCAAATTGCCCGTGAGGACATCGTAGGGACGCGCACGAAAACTGCCGCGCGGCACGAAAAGGATCGTATTGCCCTCCGAATCCTTCCAGTCGAGATTTTCAAAGCGCACCTCTCCGAAGACGTTCGCATGCAGCTTCTCTACCGTCACCGTGCCGCGCAGCATCGTCTGCTCGGCCATCGCATGGTTGAAGATCAGCGCGGCGCTGCGGCTCAACACGAAAAGGTCGGCAAAAACGAGAATCGCGGCGAGAAACATCGCCGCGATCAGACCTCGAATTATCTTTTTCCTGCTTGCTGTAAAGCGCAGCATCAGGCGAGAACCTTCTGCAGGTACGCCTTGATTTCTTCCCCGTCTTCCATCTTCATGACATCGGCGAGGATCTCCTTGGCCTGCACAGCGGAAACGGCGCGCAGCTTTTCCTTGACGCGCGGAATCGACGGTGCGCTCATACTGAGCTCGGTCAGCCCCATCGCCATCAAGAGGACGGCAGCGTAGGGATCGCTCGCCATCTCACCGCACATGCCGCACCATATCCCATTGTCCTTCGCAGCGCGCGCCGTGCGCTCGACGAGGCGCAGGACGGCGGGATTGAAATGATTATAGAGGTACGAGATGCTCGAATTGCCGCGGTCAACGGCGAGCGTGTACTGCACGAGATCGTTCGTGCCGATGCTGAAGAAGTCGACGTACTTGGCAAGTTCGGGCGTCATGATGGCAGCCGCCGGCGTCTCGACCATGATGCCGACCTGCACGTTCTCGGAGAACGCCTTGCCCTCGTGCGAAAGCTCCAGCTTCGCCTCGTCGACGAACTCCAGAACCTTCTTGAACTCCGCAACGTTGATGACCATCGGCGCCATGATCGCCGCCTTGCCGTAGACGCCGGCTCTGAGGATCGCCTTGAGCTGCGGCAGGAAGAGATCCCTTCTCTGCAGGCTGATGCGCAGAGCACGGTAGCCGAGAAACGGATTGTCCTCGGGAGGAATATTGAGGTACGGCAGCGGCTTGTCGCCGCCGATGTCCATCGTGCGGATCACGCAGATCTTGCCGCCGCACTTCTCGACGGCTTCCTTGTACGCCTTGAACTGATCGTCCTCCGTCGGGATGTCCTGCCTGCCCATGAAAACGAATTCCGAGCGGAACAGTCCGACGCCCTCAGCGCCATAAGTGAGCGCCGCGTCCACATCCATGTGGTTGCCGATGTTGGCGCAAAGCTCGACGCGCACGCCGTCCGTCGTGACAGCCGGCAGCGGCGCAAGCTCGGCGTAGTACGCCTTGCGCTCCTCCTGCTGCTTGATCTTCTCGCGATAGTCTGCGAGCGTCACCTCGTCGGGGCGCACGAGGATGTCGCCGCGCTCGCCGTCGATGACGACGCGTGCGCCATCGGGGATCTCGGCAAGCCGCTCGCCGATTCCGACGACCGTCGGAATCGCGCGCGCCTTGGCAATGATGACGGCATGGCATGTCGTGCTTCCCTGTCCCAAGATCACGCCTGCGATCTTGTCCGTCGGGATGTTGGCAATGACGGACGGCTCGATCTCGTGCCCGCAGAGGATCACGGGATCGTCGCCAATCTCCGGCTCCTTGACGCCGAGAATGTATTTGGCAATGCGCTTGCCGACGTCGCGGATGTCGGTGGCGCGCTCGCGGAAATACGGATCGTCCATCTGCTCGAAAATTGCCGCCTGTTCCTTCGCCGTATCGAGCACTGCCAGAGGAGCGTTCGCGAGCGTTTCGATCTTCGTGTGCATCGTCTCTTCCATCATCGGATCCTGCGCGAGCATGCGGTGCGCTTCAAGAATAGCCGCCTGCTCCGCCATCCCCTTCGCCTGCAGCGTCTTGATGTTTTCCTGCAATACGGCGACGACAGCCTTGATGGCATCCTTGATCTTCTGGTTCTCAATGTCCTTATTGCCGGGCGTATATCCTTTGAGGTAGCCGTCAATGTTCTGGCCTGCCATCATGATCGTGCCGATCGCAATGCCGGCGATGACGCCCTTGCCGCGCAAACTTTCTGCCATATGCTTCTCCCCCATTCATGGATCGTTCAGATGTCGCACAACGATTTTGATGAGTCCTTATAAAAAAGCTCCGGGGCATAAACGAACATCTCCCCGGAGCTTCCCTGATTACTCCTCGCCGAACTTCGTTACAATAAGTTCCTTGAGAGCCGCCACAGCATCCGCCTCGTCGGGGCCGTCCGCCTCGATCGTGATTTCCGTTCCCTTGGCAAGTCCCAGGCTCATGAGCATGAGGATGCTCTTGGCATCCGCCGTCTTGCCCTTAGCCTTGACCTGCACCTTGGACTTGAATTTTGCAGCCGTCTGCACAAAAACGGAAGCCGGACGCGCATGGATTCCCGTCTTGTTCTCAATCGTCAATGTTGCCTCTGTCATCTGAATCTCTCCTTACCAAAAAAGAACAAAGCAAAACCTCATATCACCAAAACAGCGCAGCTTCCAACAAGATGCACTGTCCCGTGAATCTTATTCAATGTATAATATTCGCCGTCCGTCCGACATTCCCTTTTTGCAAAGAAAAATTTTATCAAAAGACTTTAACGAAGCAGTTTTTTCAAAAACTGCGGCAGGAATTCAAGGATACACGTCGAAATAGCTAATGTCAGGGGTTCTGCAAGCAGCCCCCAGCCCCTGCGGACGCAAAGACGTCTGCAGGAAAACTTATCGAAACGAAGCGTGGTGATAGGTATTGACGTTTTTCCTGCTTGCTGCTGCCATCATGGCGGCGAGTATCCTCTTTCTTCACCGAATCGCCATTTTCTTTGACTGTCCCATCAAGTACAAACCCTTGATTCTCTGTGCAGTCATGGCCTTCCTCGTGAACTTTGCGACGCTCAACATCTCATCCTTTCTGACGGCAACACATTATGCAATCATCCTCATCTTCGTACTTGCAGCATCCTTGGGCGTCACCTTTTACAACGCCCGCCTGCTGAAGAAGGAACGTCTTACAGCTTCTGCCGATATACGCGGCGAGCCTGAGGCGGAGGAAGCCGGCGAAACCGCTGCCGACGAGACAACAGCTGACGAAGTTGACGCAGTCGAAGAAACCGCCGACGAAGCTGCCAACGAAGACGAGGCGGCTGAGGCGACTGCTGAAGAAACTGTCGACGAGGTCGAGGCGGCTGAGGCAACTGCTGAAGAAGCTGCCGACGAAGTCGAGGCGGCTGAGGCGACTGCCGAAGAAGCTGCCGACGAAGTCGAGGCGGCTGAGGCAACTGCTGAAGAAACTGTCGACGAAGCCGATGAGGCTGAGGCGGCTGCTGAAGAAGCTGCCGACGAAGACGAGGCGGCTGAGGCAACTGCCGAAGAAGCTGCCGACGAAGTCGAGGCGGCTGAGGCAACTGCTGAAGAAGCTGCCGACGAAGTCGAGGCGGCTGAGGCAACTGCCGAAGAAGCTGCCGACGAAGTCGAGGCGGCTGAGGCAACTGCTGAAGAAGCTGCCGACGAAGTCGATGAGGCTGAGGCAACTGCCGAAGAAGCTGCCGACGAAGTCGAGGCGGCTGAGGCAACTGCCGAAGAAGCTGCCGACGAAGTCGAGGCGGCTGAGGCAACTGCTGAAGAAGCTGCCGACGAAGTCGAGGCGGCTGAGGCAACTGCCGAAGAAGCTGCCGACGAAGGCGAGGCGACTGAGGCGACTGCTGAAGAAACTGTCGACGAGGTCGAGGCGGCTGAGGCAACCGCTGAAGAGGCTGCCGACGAAGCCGATGAGGCTGAGGCGACTGTCGAAGAAGCTGCCGACGAAGTCGAGGCGGCTGAGGCAACTGCCGAAGAAGCTGCCGACGAAGTCGAGGCGGCTGAGGCGACTGCTGAAGAAGCTGCCAGCGAAACCGAGGCAGATGAGGCAACTGCCGAAGAAGCTGCCGACGAAGTCGATGCGGCTGAGACAACTGCTGAAGAAGCTGCGGACGAAGACGCGGCGGCTGAAGCAAATGCAGAAGAAGCCGTCGATGAGGAAGATCTTGACCTTGAACCTGCGGTACTGCCCAGCGAAGAAGAACGCCAGCGTGCCAAGGACGAGCTCAAGGAACTCACCGAAGCCGTCAGCCGCCTCCATTCGATGGACGATTACCTCGACTATGCAGACAAGGAGTCGCGGGAGCATCGCCCCCGTCGTGCCGTCTTCGCCTACAAGCAGGCACTCGGCCTCTACTGGAACGATGATTACGCACCATTCATCGCCATCAACCTTGGCAATACTTACAAGGAAATGGGCGATTATGAAGCTGCAAGCGAAACCTATGAGGCAGCGCTCGCGCTTCCTGCAACGCAAAAAAGCGTTGCCATGCAGCAGGAATTCCACCGAAGCGTCGGCTACCTGCGCACCGTCCAACATATCTTGGCAAGCCACGGAATCGCCCATACGCCCTTTGCGCAAATACCGCCTGAAGTCTCTGCGGAGATCGAAAGCGCCGCTCAAGAGGCATGAGGCGACAACTCCGACATAGAGAAAGAAAAACCTATCACACACAGGGGGAAATATCTATGAAGACAAGTGCAGAAATCTTAGGATTGCCCGTGATCAGCATCACCGAGGGCCGTGAGCTCGGCATGAGCAAGACCCTGCTCATCGACGCCAAGAACGGCGCCGTCGCCGCCATCACGATCGAGGACGACGACTGGTATCGCGGCGTCAAGCTCATTCCGTTTGAAAGCGTCATCGCCGTCGGCGCCGACGCCATCACGATCACGAACAGCGAGAACATCCTGACGCTTGAGGATGCCGTTGACTTCGAGAACCTGCTCGACGAAAACGTGCGCATCATCGGCACGAAGGCGATCACAAAGGCAGGTACTATCCAAGGTTCTGTCAGCGAAATCTACATCGGTGACGACGGCAAGGTCGTGCAGTGTGAGATTTCCGACCCGCAGGGAAATTTCCTCGACAACATCTCCGCCGAGCAGATTTCCATCTTCGGCAAGCAGGTCACGGTCATCGACAGCGGCAGCGTAGCAGCGACTGCAGCTCCTGCCATGCCCGCAGCCGAAACTCCTGCTGCTCCCGCCTTTGAAGCTGCCCCGACATTCGCCGAGCCGCCCGTCGCTGAGCCGGTCGCCGAGGCCGCTCCCGAGCCTGTGCCCGAGACGCCTGCAGTTCCTGACATGCCCGCGGCAGAGCCGGTGGAAGAGCCAGCGCCGGAATCCGTCGTTGAACCCGCTGCCGAGACGCCCGCCGAAGTCCCCGCACCAGAGCCGGCAGCTGCGCCTGAAGCCGCGGAAGACCCTGCGGAAAAGGCAGCCGCCAAGGCGACCGAGGACAGGCATCGCCGCTTCCTGCTCAACAAGAAGGCATCGCGCCGCATCACGACCGACACAGGCGTCGTCATCGTCGAAGCCGGCGGCGACATCACCGAAGAGGTTCTCCAGAAAGCGAAGCTCGCCAACAAAATCATCGAGCTTTCGATGAACGTGCAGTAAGAAGGAAAAGAAAATCCCCCGCGACGGCAAAATGCCGCTTCGGGGGATTTCTTGTTTACCATGAAGCCCCAAGAGGTCAAGTCGTAGGCGCAGACCGATTGGTTAGGCTTCTGTAAGGCGTGAGGACATATGTACAGCGTGCCTCTCTGATGACACCATCGCAGGAAACGGACACAAAAGCAACTGTGCCGCTTCGCGTGACGGCTGAACATATGTCCTGAAAGTTTACGCTGTAATGGCATCGTACTATAATTATGGAAGCACAAACAAATTCAGCGATTCCACAAAGAGCAAAGGAGATGATACTATGGCAACCGTATCCGCACAAATCCGACTCGATCCCGAAGTCGAGGCGCGCTCCATGGCGCACCAGCAAAGACAGACGGGGCTGTCAACGGTGGGCGCAGTCCATTCACTCGCCGTTGACCGGCTCGGCTGGATTTGCTAAATCAATTTTTTCAAAAGTGTTTCTACTTCTTTTGATTTCAACACCTTTCCCATAGAAGCAACCTGCTCATTTACAACAAGAGCTGGCATACTCATTACTCCATACTGCATGATTTTTTCCATGGCTGTAACATATTCAATCTCAATAGCAAGTCCCATTGAATGAACCGCTTCCTGAGTTGCTTCTAACAGTGCACGACAGCTTTTGCAACCAGAACCTAAAACCTTAATACAGCAAATTCCGTCCACTGTTTCTCCGCAACACTCTTTTTCCAGCTTGATTTCTGTTGCCTCGCTTGTCGGGCAGCCGGCATTACAAGCACACGCAGGCGTTTTTTCTTCTTTGTTTTTTCTGTTAAATAATGACATAATGAATACCTCCATTTATTTTTCGCTTTCAAAGCGTTTTTTCAAAACCTCATAATGATTTCGATTGCTTTTATCCCCACCATTATCCGGGAACAAGCAATAAGGCAAACTATCCGTTGTACGGTGCTTTATGACGCAAGCACAACACCTTCCATGATTTTGGCACGATATTTTAGGACAAATACATTCTTTTACATTTTCGCAGTGTATTTTTCTACCTCATTTCAAATTAGCATTGGCTGAACGGCGTTAAAGAGATAGCCAACCAGTATAATTCCAACCGTACAGATTGCGATAAAAATCCATAAAAGTTTAGGTTTTACAGCTTTACGAAGCATAATCATTGAAGGCAGGGACAAAGTGGTAACGCCCATCATAAAAGATAAAACAACGCCCAACAATGCTCCCTTTGCCAGTAGTGCTTCTGCAATCGGAATTGTTCCAAAAATATCTGCATACATGGGTACTCCGGCAATAGTTGCGATAATTACACCAAATGGGTTATTAGCTCCGAGTATCTTAACAATGATTTCTTCCGGTATCCAGTTATGAATAATAGCCCCGATACCTACACCGATCAAGACATAAGGTGCAACCTTTTTCGCAGTGGATACATCCTGTTCCCATGCAAAATGAAGTCTATCCTTAAAGTGCAATTCTTCCTGCGGAATATCAACAGATTTTCCATTTTTAATGTATTCCTCTACTTCATTTTCAAGGTGTAATTTTTCGATTAAACTCCCTCCTGCAACAGCAATTATAAGTCCGAGCAGAACATACACGATTGCCACTTTCCAGCCAAATATGCTCATAAGGAGTACAAGAGAACCGAGGTCTACCATAGGAGAAGAAATTAAAAAAGAAAACGTAACACCCAGCGGCAGCCCGGCACTGGTAAAACCGATAAATATTGGAATGGACGAACAAGAACAAAACGGCGTAACTGTTCCCAAAAGGGCAGCTATCATATTTGCCCCTATTCCTCGAAATCTCCCTAATATCTTTTTGGTTCTCTCCGGCGGGAAATAACTTTGAATATACGAAATTATCAAAATTAAAACGCCCAGCAATAGCATAATTTTTATGGTGTCGTAGATGAAAAACTGAACGCTTCCCCCTAACCGAGTTTCAGTAGATAGACCACACGCTTCTAACAGATTGCCTATCAGTTGGTTTAGCCATTTCATACCGAGGATTTCATTCTGAAAGAAATCCCAAACACTTTTTAGTGCCTGCATATCCTAACCTCTCTTTCTTATAAATCAAGAATTTTCGATTTGATATTCCTAAAAAAAGCCGTTGCCATATTGGAACGGCTTTTAGGTGTTTGAACACTTATTACAACTCATATTTGTTTCGTCAATAGCAATCGTATCTTTCAATAAAGCCAGTACCTTTTCACTGCCTTGCTTGCTGATTTGGTAATGTGTCCATTTACCGTCCTCACGACCTGTCACAATACCTGCTTCACATAGAATTTTCATGTGATAGGAAAGCGAAGATTGAGGCATATTCACTTCATCGGTTAAAGTGCAAGTACACTTTTCTCCATTCTGCAAAAGTTCTAAAATGCGTAATCTACGCGCATCACTTAAAGCTTTAAAGATTTTTGCTCTTTCCTCATAAATAGTTGCCATGCTCTCACCTCAAATCCAAACTTCTTGATTTAAATATATGCTTCAAATCGAAAAAAGTCAATATGAAATTATAGTTTTTCTAAATTTTAATAAACAGATACGGAATAATAGGGGCTGCTGTCTGCAAAATTCTTGTGTGTTACTTTGCCGCACATGAGCATTATAGCACGGGATGTCACTATGGATTTTGTTTTTGTTTAGCTGTTCAACTTCATTTTACAATTAACCCTCAGATAAAAGCATCATTCTTAATAGAATATGAAAACCGAAGAATTTCGCACACCGGATATCTCTGGCAAATTTTCCCTCGGGTGAAGTTTTGAATAAGGCAACATGTCTCAAAGTGAGACACAGCAGGTTTTCATCTTATACGCAGGTCGTTCCTGCCCAACATTCAACCTCTTCCTGCATCAACGGTACAGAGGAACCCCCTCTCCATAAATGTCGTTTTCATGTTTCCAGAAGGTCGGAATTTTTAGCAACAAAAACCCGAGAGATTCCACACACTGAATGCAACCAGTGGCCTTCTCTCGGGCAAAATGTTGAGGAACAAGCGATCTTCTCTTATGCTCCTGTTGACCCTGCCAATCGTTCAACTTCTTCCTGGGGCAACTGTGTTGCTTCAGCAATCTGGGAAAGTGTGAGTTTCCCCAAAGCAATTAAAGCCGTCGCCGTTCGACGAGCCGATTCCATACGCCCCTCTTCCAATTTCTTCTCTCCGAATTTCTCCATCAATTCGCACATGGTATCTACCCCCTCTGCTTCTGCCTTAAAATAGTCGGCTCTTTCAGCCAGCTCCTTATAATTCATCTTGTTTGGATTCTCGCAGAAAAAATCCTGCATCAATCGCCCGAGCGGCGTATCATCATGATTCGCACCATTGACGTAGAGGATATGCGCCCCCTCATCAAACGGTCGCTGAAGCTCCTCTATGATTCGATCCACATGGTAAAGCGGACAACCCGCTCCATAGATGTCGTTTTCTGTAATGAAGATCACCCATGTCTCTGGAAGTTCAGAGAACTCCGCTCCTTTTGCCAGTTCCCGCGAATCCATCATGCTGCTGTTGTAGCGTGCCCGACGCGGAGCGGCACCCTCGTTGGCACGCTGTACCTCGCAGTCATAGAGCTTTCCCTCGCTGTCCTCCGCCAAAACATCAAAACGCACGCCGCGACCATAGAGATTATTCGCACTCTGCTGCGTGACGACATGCTTGACAACGAGATCGTCGCGGTCAAAGAAGATACGCAGCAGGAGCTGCATTCCCTCGACATAGTTGTCAAAACATACGTTGAAAAACGTATCGTCGATCAAGCGGAATTTTTGAATCAGCATATCATATTCCGCAGGAATGTCCTTCTTGATTATCCTCACCGCGCCTATAGCTTCCTCACCTTATTCTACTATCATAGTATGCACTATGCCAAAGATTGTCAAGGCTGAAAAGAACCGTGCGCCGCCGGGCGCACATCCAAAAAGAGCCGGGCGAAGATGAAATCCATCTTCGCCCGGCTCTTCCTTTTTCCACAGCCTCTCACTCATCGAGCAGCGGCAGATACGCACCGTAGCCCTGTGCTTCCATCTCTTCTTTCGGCACGAAGCGCAAAGAAGCGCTGTTGATGCAGTAGCGGATGCCTCCCAACGCCTTGGGGCCGTCCTCAAAGACGTGCCCGAGGTGAGCGCCGCTCTTGGCTGCCGTGACCTCCGTTCGCACCATGCCGTGCGACGTATCCTCGTGCTCCGCGATGAGCGAGGCATCGATCGGACGCGAGAAAGCCGGCCAGCCGCAGCCGGAATCGTACTTGTGCGTCGAGACGAAGAGCGGCTCCCCCGTCGTTACATCGCAATAGATTCCCGCGCGAAACTCATGATCGTATTCATTCTGAAACGGCGCTTCCGTCGCCTTCTCCTGCGTCACCTTGTACTGCATCGCCGTCAGGCGCTCCTTGAGTTCCTCGTCCGACGGCCTCGCATAAGACTTCTCCTTCTGCCCTTCCTTCGCCGCTTCGCTCTTCTCGCGCATGTCGGACATCAAAGAAAGCGGGATATGGCAGTAGCCGTCCGGATGCTTTTCGAGATACTTCTGATGCTCCTCTTCCGCGCGGTAAAAGTTCACGATAGGCCCCGTCTCTATGGCGACAGGCTTTTTCAACCTCTCCTCCAGGCGACGCAGCGAATCGCCGATTACAGCGACTTCCCCGTGCGCCCTGCCGCTCTTTGCCACATAGTAGATGCCCGAACGATACTGTTCGCCGACATCGTTTCCCTGGCGGTTCTTCGCCGTCGGATCGATGGACTCGTAAAACAGTTCCAACAGCTCTTCGAGCGACAGAACCTTCGGATCATAGACAACATGCACGGCTTCGGCATGGCCGCTGCCCGAGCACACCTCGCGATACGACGGACGCGCCGTGCGCCCGTTCGCGTAGCCGCTCTCCGCCGATATGACGCCGGGCGCAAGGCTCAAGTAATGCTCCGTGCCCCAGAAGCAGCCGCCCGCGAGGTAAATCTCCGCCTCGCCGTCTCGCGGCGCGTTCTTCTGCACGATTTCCTCAGGCATCTCAGCCATCGATGCGGGCGCCGCCCCGCAGCCGCCCAGACAAAATGCAAGCCCCAAGGCGCAGATGATGCGTAAGGATGGAATTTTCATAGGTACCTCCCTCTAGGTCATGAAATGCACTTTCTTTTCTCCACTATACCACAGAAAACGAAAGATATGATAATAAGAGAATAAAAATTATTTAAGAATAATCCTGCTCTCTTGTGCCTCCGTATCTTTCCTTGCATAAACAAGAAAAGGAGCGTACAATAGGGACGTGCTTTTCAAAAACGCAGGCAAACACATGCGCGAAGACAGGCAGCTGAATTTATCCGGGATTCCTTTATTATAGAGCGAGGCTGTCTTATGAACATCATCGGTCTCTTGCGAAGGCTGTCGCCTTTCCGCATCATCATCTTGAGTTTCCTCGTCCTGATCCTCTGCGGCACAGGACTTCTGATGCTGCCTTGGGCAACGGCAAACGGCGAAGGCGCCTCCCTTTCGGACGCGCTCTTCACCGCCGTTTCCGCCAGCTGCGTGACAGGACTCACCGCCGTGGACACCGCTTCCTACTGGACGCTTTTCGGTCAGCTCGTCATCCTCGCCATGATTCAAGTCGGCGGCTTCGGCGTCATCACAGTCGCCGTTTCTCTCGCCGCTCTTTCCGGACAGCGCATCGGACTCATGCAGCGCAGTCTTTCCAAGGAAGCTGTCTCAGCGCCGCAGCTCGGCGGCATCGTGCCGCTCCTCTACTTCATTCTGCGCTTGACTTTCTTCATCGAATTTCTCGGCGCGCTCTTCCTCGCCCCTTCTTTTTGCCAAAAAGTCGGCCTCGTGCGCGGCATTTACTTCGCCGTCTTTCACTCCATCTCATCCTTCTGCAATGCGGGCTTCGACCTCTTCGGCAATTCCTTGATGGACTTCGCTGCCGACCCCGTCGTAAACATCACGGTCATGCTCCTCATCATCGCCGGCGGCCTCGGCTTCACCACCTGGGCGGACATACGTCTGAACCGCAGAAATTTTCGCGCCTACAGCCTGCAAAGCAAGATCGCCCTCACGATGACGGCAGTCCTCATCCTTGTTCCTGCGCTTTTCTTCTTTTTCTTCGAGCTTGATCCCGGCGTTTCCACGGGCGAACACTTCCTGATCTCCCTCTTTCAATCCGTCACAACCCGCACTGCCGGCTACAATACGATCGACATCAAAGACTTCAGCGAGACGGGACGCGCCGCTCTCATCGTCCTGATGCTCATCGGCGGCTCTCCCGGCTCCACGGCGGGCGGCATCAAGACGACGACGGCTTTCACCTTGTTCGCCATCATGATCGCCACCTTTCAGCTCAAAGAGAATCCGACCTGCTTCTCTCGTCGTCTTTCGCCCGAAACCCAGCGTCACGCCGTCACCATCCTCATGATGTATCTACTGCTTTTTGCCTCTGGCAGCGTGCTGCTCAACCTCATCGACGACATTCGCTTGATTGACAGCGCTTTTGAGACGGCTTCCGCGTTGGGGACCGTCGGTCTTTCCATCGGCGTCACCGAGGATCTTGGCCCGCTTTCCAAATGCGTCATGATGATTTTAATGTTCTTCGGACGCATCGGCGGCCTCACGGTCATCTTTGCGGCACACGCGCGCGGCCGGCACGAATCCGGACGCCGCCCGGAGGAACGAATCACCATCGGATAGGAGGAACATCATGAAATCCATCCTGCTCATCGGTCTCGGCCGCTTCGGCCGCCACATTGCCGAAAAGCTGCACGACATGCAGCATGCGGTCCTCGCCGTCGACCACGACGAAGACCGTGTAAATCGCATACTGCCGCTCGTGACGAATGCGCTCATCGCCGACAGCACCAATGCAGACTTTCTGCAGTCTCTCGACATCCCCAGCTTCGATGTCTGCATCGTCGCCATCGGCGATGACTTTCAGAGCTCCCTCGAAACGACCTCGCTCCTCAAGGAGTTCGGCGCTCGCTATGTCGTAGCACGCGCTTCGCGTGACATTCATGAGAAATTTCTGCTGCGAAACGGCGCGGACGAAACCGTCTACCCCGAGCGCCAACTCGCCCTTTGGACGGCCATCCGCTGCGGTTCCAACCACATCCTCGACTACTTCCCGCTCAGCGACGAATACGCCATCTATGAAGTGCCCGTGCCCAGAGCGTGGGCGGGAAAAAGCATCGGCGAGCTCGACGTCCGCCGCCGTCATCACTTGAACATCCTCGGCATAAAAGCAGCCGACCGTATCGACCTCAATATCTCCGCCCAAACCATCCTAGCCGCCAATGCCGCCGTCCTTGTCGCAGGCAGACAGGAAGACGTCGACCACGCACTTCGGAAAAATGATTGACTGCTCCGCACAGAAAAACCATGCCGAACATCTCGCCCCGTTCCTTTGCCGCGCTTTTAGCGCTTGCATATTCGCGCTTCTTCTGCTAGAATATACACGTTGCCTGCGGTCGTAGCTCAGCTGGATAGAGCATCTGCCTCCTAAGCAGGGGGTCGCGCGTTCGAATCGCGCCGATCGCACCATGAAAATGAAGCCTGCACCTCTTCGGAGGGCAGGCTTTTTTGCTGTATATTTATCTGCCGCACACTCAGAGAAGCGGCGCCTTTTCCCTCGCAGCGTCGAGAAGGTCGCGGCAGCGTATGCCTTCCTCCGGCGAATAGGCGAGCGTGATGCGGCACTTCATGCCGTACTTTCCGTATTCCGCATTTCCCGGACGGAAAATTGCTTCGATGCCCTTGGCGTTCAGTTCCAAAAGCGGCTTGCTCGTCACATCGCGCACAAAGACGGCGAACGCGCCATCGCCAAGATGCGCGAGCACATCGCCCGAGCGGAACTTGCTGCCGATGGAGTTGCAGAGCCGCACGAGAAGCGTCTCCGCGCCGCGCTTCCCCAGACGCTTTTCCAAATCCCCATAGCGCTCCAAGCGCACGAGGATGAGTGCATGGACGTCCTTCTTGCCTTCGCCCGCCAAGAAACAATCGGCTTCCTTAAGCAAGCCGCTCTCGTTGGCAACGCCCGTGACGGGATCGAGTTCGGAACGGAAGCGTCCGCCCTCCTTCGCCGCATCATGCAGGCGATCCGTGCGCCACATGACGCCGCGCACGGTGCTCAAGTGTCCACATTCATCATTCTCCCGCTCGATGACGAACTTGTACCACGAGTACTTGCCCGTCGGAGGATTTCCCATGTCAAGCAGAAAACTGTCGCGTTCCGTATTCTGACCCGAAAAGAAGGCGATCATCTGCTCAAGGAAATCCGGGTGTACCATCAACCGCCGCTCGGCATTCATCGTGCGGCGAAAGCCCTCGATCTCACGCACCTGCATACCGCCGCGCACCAAGCGAAAGGACATCGTATCCGTCTTCAGTTCGTAGCTGAACAAGATAGCGCCGAGCTTTTGCAAGAGAAGCTTGACGCATTGATTTTGATAGTGTGTTTCGGGAATATCCGCCTTATACTGCCACATTGCCTATACCCCCTCTTGGCAATCCCTTACTAACCAAAGCAAGGCTTTCCGAAAAACATATCATGGGATATGAACCCACTTCACTACTTATTTCGTTATTTTCACGCCTTTTATTAAACGATTTCTTCTTGATTGTGATGAAAAAGCCGCCCCCGACATCAAAATGATGCAGGAGCGGCTTCTTCCTTATTCCTTTTTAAGCGCCGTATCAAGCGTGTGCCACGAAAGCACAGCGCACTTGACGCGTGCGGGCATGTGCGAGACGCCTTCAAGCGCGGCAGCCTCGTCGAGTTCTTCTAGTTCTTCCTCCGAGAGCTTTCTGCCCTTGATCATCGAGATGAAGAGATCGGTGAGATGGTGCGCTTCTTCAACGCTCTTGCCCTTGACGAGGTCGATCATCATTGAGGTAGAAGCCTGCGAGATGGCACAGCCGACGCCCGTGAAGGCAGCGTCCTTGATCTTGCCCGCCTCGACGATGAGCTCCAACGTGATCTCGTCGCCGCACGAGGGATTGTGCCCGCGCTCCTTGATGGTCGCGCCCGCAAGTTCATGCTTGTTTTCCGTCGAGCGGCTGTGCTCGGCGATCAGCTCCGTATAGATGTCCGTAAGGCTCATAGATGCATCACCTTCCTGACCTCTTTCAAGGCTTCGAGCCAGCGGTCGACATCCGCCTTCGTGTTGTAGAGGTAGAAGCTCGCGCGGCATGTGGCATTCTGCCCCAGATACTTCATCAGCGGCTGGGCGCAGTGGTGGCCGGCACGCACGGCGACGCCGAAGGAGTCAAGGATCGTCGCAACGTCGTGCGGATGGACGTCCTTGACGTTGAACGTGATGATGCCCGTCTTCAAGGCAGGGTCGGCGTCGCAGCCGTAAAGCTCGACGAAGGGGATCTCGCGCAATTTGGGCAGCGCGTAGTTCACAAGTTCCTGCTCGATGCGGCGCACGGTGTCGAAGCCCGTCTTTTCGAGGTATTCGATAGCGGCGCGAAGGCCTGCCGCGCCGCCGACGTTCTGCGTACCCGCCTCGAACTTCTGCGGCAGCTCGGCGAACGTCGTCTCCTGCTCCGTGACGTACTCGATCATGTCGCCGCCGCGCAAAAATGGCGGCATGGCGTCGAGCAAGGCCTCCTTGCCGTAGAGCACGCCGATGCCCATGGGCGAAAGCAGCTTGTGTCCCGAAAAGGCGAAGAAGTCGCAGTCCATATCCTGCACATCGACCGCCATGTGCGCCGCGCTCTGCGAGCCGTCAACGAGGATCACGGCGCCGTTTTCGTGCGCGACGGCGGCAATCTCACGAACCGGGTTGATGAGGCCGAGGACGTTCGAGACTTCCGTGACGGCGACGATCTTCGTCTTCTTCGTGATCTTCTTCTTCGCTTCCTTTACGGAGAGCCTGCCGTCCTTTTCGAGGTACATGTACTTCAAGACAGCGCCCTTCGCCTGGGCGACCATCTGCCACGGCACGAGATTCGAGTGATGCTCGGCGATGGAGATGACGATCTCGTCGCCCGCCTCGACATTCGCGAGACCGTAGCTGTAGGCGACGAGGTTCAGCGCCTCCGTCGCGTTCTTCGTAAAGATGATCTCCTGCGGCAGGCGCGCGTGGATGAAGGAGCGTGTCGCGGCGCGCGTGTACTCGTAGATGTCCGTCGCCTTGACGGAAAGCGCGTACGCGCCCCGATGCGGGTTCGCGTTGCAGCCGCCATAGTAGCCGCAGATCGCCTGAATGACCTCGTTCGGCTTCTGCGTCGTCGCACCGTTGTCGAGGTAGACGAGCGGCTGGTTGTTCATCTTGTGCGTAAGCAAGGGAAAATCCTTGCGAATGTCTTCCTCAGTCCGCATCTTCGATCCTCCCTTCGATGGAAGCGGCAATCTCCTCCTTGAGCGCTTCGTCCGAAATGCGCGCGAGCACGGGGAAGAGGTCGGCCTCGACGACGAGACGCCGCGCCTCGGCGAGATCGAGTCCGCGGCTCATCAGATAGAAGAGCTTCGTCTCGTCCATCTTGCCGATGCTCACGGCATGATGTCCGTCGACGTCGCCCTCACCTGAGAGCATCAGCGGCACAGAGCGGTTGCGCACGCCGGGAGAGAGGATGATGACGTCCTCGTTCTCACGCCCGACGGAGCCGGCTGAGCCTGCGATGAAGTCGAGCGTGCCGCGAAACACCTTCTGCGCCTCGTCCATCAACGCGCCCTTGACCTGCATATTTGCGTCGGTGTGCGCGCCCCTCTGGCGCACGAGATAGTTGAAGTCGAACTTGCGCTTCTTGTCAGCGAAGTAAAAGGCCGCGATATCCGCTGCGGCGTCCTTTCCCGCAAGCTCGACGGAAAGCTTCGACACGAGCTCGTTCGCGCCGATCTCGATGATCGTATAGGAAAATGCGCCGCCCTCTTCGACGCGCACCTTGACGTCGTCGGCATGATTTTCCCCCTCGGGCACGAGCTGCACCTTGACGAGGGAAAGAGTGCCGCCCGCCTCAACATGCGCCTCGATCTCGGCATGGCCGCCCTCCCGATAGATCTGGACGGCTTCCTTCTTCTCGCCCGCCTTCACATGGATCTTCTGCACTTCGGCGGCATCGAGTCCATCGGGCAGAGCTGCGCCGTTGACGCCGAGCCAGCGCCATGTGCGCATGGGAATGGAGCTGAAAAGTTCTTGATTCTGCATATTCTTCCCCTCCTTATCCCATCGTGCCTTCAAGCTCGATATTGACGAGATTGTTCATCTCAACGGCATATTCCAAAGGCAGTTCCTTCGCAATCGGCTCGACGAAACCGCGCACGATCATCGCGCGCGCCTCCTCCTCGTCGATGCCCCGGCTCGTCAGATAGTAGACCGCCTCGTCGCTGATGCGGCCGATCTTCGCCTCGTGCCCGATGTCCGCCTCATCGCCCTCGATGTCCATGGCAGGAAGCGTGTCGGAGCGAGAGATGCTGTCGAGCATCAAGGATTCGCAGTTGACCGAGCACTTCGTGAAAGGTGCGTTCTTCGCTACCTTCACAGCGCTTCGGTAGATCGCCTTGCCGCCCGCCTTCGAAATCGAGCGCGTGTTGATCGTCGCCGATGTGTGCGGCGCCGTGTGGATGACCGTCGCGCCCGTGTCGAGCGTCTGCCCTTTCGACGCGAAGGTCACGCCCGTGAACTCGCAACGTGCGCGCTCACCGTGCAGAATGCTGCACGGGTAGAGCATGGAGACGTGCGAGCCGAAAGATCCGGAGACCCACTCGATCAGGCCGTCCTTCTCGACGAGGGCGCGTTTCGTATTGAGGTTCATCATGTTGCGCGACCAGTTCTCGATCGTCGAGTAGCGAAGCCGCGCCCCTTCCTTGACAAACAGCTCGACGCAGCCTGCATGGAGGTTCGTCACATTGTATTTCGGCGCCGAGCATCCCTCGATGAAGTGCAGGTTCGCGCCCTTTTCCACGATGATCAGCGTGTGTTCGAACTGCCCCGCGCCCGGCGCGTTGAGTCGAAAATACGACTGCAGCGGGATCTCCACGTCGACGCCCTCGGGCACATAGACGAAGGAGCCGCCCGACCAGACGGCGCCGTGCAGCGCCGCGAACTTGTGATCCTTCGGCGGCACGAGCTTCATGAAGTATTTCTTGACCAAGTCCTCGTGCTCGACGAGCGCTGTTTCCATATCGGTGTAGACGACGCCCTGCTTCACGAGACTGTCCTGTATGCTGTGGTAGACGACTTCCGAATCGTACTGTGCGCCGACGCCCGCGAGCGACGTCTTCTCCGCCTCAGGAATGCCGAGGCGGTCGAACGTGTCCTTGATGTCCTCGGGAACTTCCTTCCAGTTTCCCGTCATCTTCGCATCGGGGCGCACGTAGGTGACGATCTCGTTCATATCAAGCTCCGAGAGGTCAGGCCCCCACGAGGGAAGCGCCATCTTGTTGTACGTCTCCAGCGATTTCAGACGAAACTCAAGCATCCAGTCGGGATCGTGCTTCTGCTTCGCGATGTCGCGGATGATGTCCTCCGTCAGCCCCTGCTGCGCCTTGTAGACGGGGACGTCGTGGTTCTTGATGTCGTAGAGCGTGCGCTCGATGTCCTCCACAAAGGTTTTCTTCTTTGCCATCTCGCCCACCTCACTTTGCCGCAGCGTCGTCAAGGATGTGCGTGAAGCCGCGGCGATTCACCTCGTCGATGAGTTCGGGGCCGCCCTCTTCGACGATCGTGCCGCCGATGATGACATGCACGCGGTCGACCTTGAGCTTTTCCAGAATCTTCGAGTTGTGCGTGATGATGAGGCAGCTGTTGTCCGCCGTATGATACTTCTCGATGCCCGAGGAAACGATCTGCACGGCGTCGACGTCGAGTCCCGAATCCGTCTCATCGAGCAGCGCGAGCTTCGGCGCGAGCATCAAAAGCTGCAGGATCTCGTTACGCTTCTTCTCGCCGCCCGAAAAGCCCACGTTCATGTAGCGCTCGGCGTACGAAGGATCGATCTTCAGCTCTTCCATCGTCTTTTTGAGTTCCTTCTTGAAAGCCATGATCTTGACCTTCTCGCCCGTCACCGCCTGCTTCGCCGTCCGAAGCATGTTCTCGACCGTGATGCCCGGAATCTCCTCGGGCGTCTGGAACGAGAGGAAGAGACCCTCCCGCGCGCGCTCGAACGTCTTCTTCTCTAAGAGGCTCCTGCCCTCGAAAGAAATATCGCCCGCCGTCACCTCGTACTTCGGATGACCCATGATGACGTTCATGAGCGTCGACTTGCCTGAGCCGTTCGGCCCTAGGATCACATGCACCTCGCCCTTGTTGATCGTCAGGCTGAGGTTCTTCAATATCGCTTTTCCCTCCACGCCTGCGGAGAGATTCTTGATGTTCAGCAATGCATCCGACATGATGATGCTCCTTTCTTCCGCACGGAATTTTTTGGCAATTCGCCGCCGTGCAACGCATTATGTTCAATCGCTCGCGCCTTCGGCTTGAGCTCTTGGGGTTTCATGGTAAACTACTCGGGATTTATTTCCTTTCATTTTAGGTGGTTTTATCGTAAATGTCAATCCCATAAAGCAAAAGTCCTTGTAGATAATAATTATCATAAAAAGGCCGATGCATACGCTCCGTATGCATCGGCCGAAAATGCCTGCTGCTCATTCCAGCGTCATGATCTTGTGCTTCAAGACATAGATCAGAGCCTGCGTGCGGTCGTTGACGTTGAGTTTTCTAAAGATATTCGTCAGATGATTCTTGACCGTCTTCTCGCTGACGAAGAGCGCCTGCGCGATGTCCTGGTTGCTGAAGCCCTTGGCAATGCACGACAAGACGTCCATCTCACGCGAGGTCAGGCGTTCGGAGCGGCTCTCGCGCCACATCGTGCGCGCCTTCTCGTTGATGTTCTCGTCCTCGGAAACGCCGCCGAAGAGACGCTCGGCGAGCGACGGATAGACGAAAGCGTTGCCCTCGTTGACGACGTGGATCGCCTTGATGAGCATCGAAGGTTCGACATCCTTGAGGAGATACCCGAGAACGCCGTTCTTCAAGAGTTCGAGTACGTAGTTGTCGCTGTCGTGAATCGTCAGCACGATGATCTTGGTTCTGGACTTCGCCGCCTGAAGCTGGCACGCTACCTCAAGACCCGACAGCCCCGGCATATTGAGGTCGAGGAGCAGCACGTCGGGCTGCAGGACGAGGGTTCTGGCAAGCGTCTCCTGCCCATCCTCCGCCTCGCCGATGACCTCCAGGTCGTCCTCGAAATTCAGCACGCGTTTGACCCCCTGCCGAAGCAGCGCATGGTCGTCTGCGATCAAGATCTTGATTGTCATTGCCAAACATCCTTTCCTTTCCGCTCTGATTCTGCCGTTCCTTCGGCAGGCGGAGAAGTATCGCGCAAGATGTGCGCGGTCAAAAATATCATGATTTCCGAATCAGTCTTCGTGCGGCGCACGCTTTTGAAGAATGTGCCAAGTATGGGGATGTCACCCAAAAGCGGCACCTTTGCAAAGACGCGCGATTCCTCGCTGCCGATGAGGCCGCCAATGACCATGGTCTCGCCGTCTTTTAAGCGCACGGTCGTATCGGCCGAGCGCTCCTGGAACTTGTACGCCTTGAGCGCATCGACGTAGACGGGGGAACTGACCTCCGTATGAACCCGCGCCGTGATCTCGCCGTTTTCATGGATACGCGGCGTATAGCGCAGGATGATGCCCGCCTTCTTATACGTTATTGAGGTCGTCACCGTAGAATTCGTCGTCTGCGTCTCGGGCACGGGCACGGAACCGCCGATGTTGATCACAGCTTCCCTGCCCTGCAGTGTCGTGATATTGGGACGTGCCAAGACATTTGCCTTGCCGTCCGTGATGAGTGCCGCAATCTTTGCCCGATAGTAGAACTCGTATGGCTTGCCTTCGGGCGTTCTGCCGAAGCGGATGACGCCCGGCACCTCGCCGTCGATGCCCCGTCTGCTGCCTTCCGCGCCGCTCTTCGACGTGCCGTGCGGATCGATGGGCAGCGGCGACCAGTCCCAGTCCACGCCGAGCTCCTTCGCCGCATTCTTCTCCAAGGCGACGACACGCGCCTCCAAGGATACCTGCTCGGTAGGCACATCGAGTGAATGCAGCACGGCCTCAGCGCGTGCCTTCTCCTCTTCTGTTCCATAGAAAAGCAGGGCATTTGTCGCACGGTCAATCAAAAGCCGCTCTCCCGTTCGGTAAAGCCCCTGCTCGCTTATATCTTCCTTCCCATTTTTCTTATTCTCGTCTATCGCGGAAATTCCTGCTTCTCCCAAAGATAATTTTACGGCAGCGAATGCCGTATCAAGATCCGCATGGTGAACGGGCAAGACGTGCATGCGGTAAAAAGGCGCCGCCTCCTTCGCCGCACGCACGAGAAGGACTTTTCCCTCATGCTGCACCGCCAGCCCCTTCGCCCTGCTGATGAGCATCAGAGCTTCTTCCGGCTCGACATCCTTGAGGCTCAAGCTGATGCGTCCTTTCACAGAATCGTCAAGTATGAGGTCGAGTCCCGAAAGCCGTGCGATGGACGTCAGAAGCGCCGTCACATCCGCATCGACAACTTCAAGCGTCAAGGGAGAGGCCGCTGCCGGTAAAGCGCCGGCAAACCATGCGGCAAGGAAAAATGCACCGACTCTCGGCGAGATGCCCATATCGAACTCCCTCCTTGGAGCACAAACCATTCTCTCCCAACGCATCCCTGATGACGCTATCTGTCCCCGAACTGCATCGAGCAGATTCAGCCGGGCAGGTTCAGTGTGTACGATCTGCCGCCGACCACGACGACAGCACTTTTGTCCGAAAGCGACTGCAGCAGCACGCCCTCTTTTTCCTCGCCCTCGGAGAGGAAAAAGTCATGCCCGCCAACCGAGAGCAGCAGCACGGTTCCGACATTGCTCGTCACCGTGCCGCGCACCTGTGGCACGGCGGCACCGGCGGCCTTTCCCGCTGCGACGCCGGCAGCCTTCTCATCTTGGCGCCCGCCTGCGCTCGGATCGCTGCCGCTCTTGTCCGCCGCACGGTTCAGCGCGGCAACACATCGTTCGTCACCGCCGCCGACGGCAGCCATCGCTGCAACCGTCGCCTGCTCCTCACCATGCAGCAGCGCGAACGGATCGGCCAGCGCCTTTCCATTCCGCGCCTCCTTCGCTCCTGCCGCCTCTTCGTGCAGCGGCGTCTGAGACACTGCTGCCGAGGGCGATGCGACGAACACGCCTGCCTCCGGCTCCGTCCCTTCAACGAAGAACCACGTGCCCACGGCGACAAGAAGAGCCGCGAGAAGAATCGGTCGCCGCCCTTGCAGCCTGACATCCTCACCAGTGCCGACAAGGCGTTCGCGCAAGGCGGTAAACCAACCGTCCGCCAAAACTTCACGCACGCCCGCATTCTCCTTCATCTCTTCGCCTGATTTTCTCTCATCCCTTTCCAGCATTCTCCATCACCTCCTTTCAAGGAATAAAACAGCCCCGCTTCCTCCTTGCCAGAATCCGCAGAGCTGTTGAACTCGCCTCTTGCGAGTATACGACGGAAACACCGATCCGTCGATGCTCCCTATGTCTTGCGGAAGCTCTCTGCAAGAAGATCCTAGCAGAGCTTCCGTCCGTTATCTTCCTTTATGTTCCTTTCCTTTGCGGCACGCCCCAGCTACTTTTTCGCCGCCTTGAGCGCTTCGAGCTTCGGCCCCATGATGCGCTTGTACGACTCGACGCCGGGCTGATTGAACGCGTCGACATCGGCAAACTCGCCCTCGTAGGCGATGCTCAGCGCCAAGAGATAGAGCAGCTCGCCCAGATGGAAGGCATTGAGTTCAGGCAGCGAGAACAATGCGTTGAAACGCGCATTCGACGCGAGCGCATCGGCGTTCGACTGACGCGCGACCTCAAGCGCCTCGCCCATCGTCAGGCCCGAGATGTCCGCGAGTTTCTTGACATCGGGAAATTCGTTCGGAATCACGAGATCGTCCGCCCACTTTTCCAAGCGGATGAACTGCACGACCTTGTTGCGCTTTCCCTCCTGATGCTGCTGCGTCTGCGCATGCATGTCCGTCGTGCCGACGGCGACGACGGGCGTCCTGCCATAGCAGACTTCATTGCCCTCGCGATCGACCTCCTTGCCCAAAGACTCCGCCAAGAGTTGGATGTACCACTCGGAAACCGACTTCATGTAGTCGCCGTAGGGCATCATGACCTCGATGTCGCGCCCGTACTTCTCGGAAGCGATGAACTTCAAGACCGCATTGAGCATCGCCGGATTCTGCCAGACGTCATCCGTTCGGCACGCCTCGTCCATCGCACGAGCGCCCGCGAGAAACGATTCGATGTCGAAGCCGACGCAGGCTGCGAGCGACAGCCCGACCTCGGAGAAGATCGAGAAGCGTCCGCCCACGCCGTCGGGCACGGCAAACGTCTGCCAGCCCTTGTCCTGCGCGAGCTTCTTGAGGAGCGTCGGCTGGGTCTCATTCGGATCGGTCACGGCGACGACTTCGACCTCGATATCCGCATCATCTTGCAGCGCCTTGTAGACTACCATGAAGTTCGACATCGTGTCAAGCGTGCCGCCCGACTTCGAGATCACGAGGAGCATCACGCGAAGCGCACGCTTCTTATGGCTTCTGGCAATCTTCGCCTGATTTTTGAGCGAACGGATGAGGTCGCCCGTCGCGCGCGGGTCGATATTGTTGCCGCTGAAATAGACTTTGGGGAAGCCGCCGCGCTCTTCATCCGTCCTCTCGTTCCAGTATGCACCGCACTCGACATCGAAGAGCACCTTGTTGCCGAGGAACGAACCGCCGATGCCGAGCGAAACGACGGCATCCGTATGATCTTTCACATGCGCCGTCAGTTCTTTCAGACGCGCGAGCGAGGCGGGCGAGTTCAAATGACCATCGGCGACATACGGCAGCTCGGAGAAAAGCACCTTCTCCGGCGTGCCGTCCTTCGACAGATGACCGCGAATCACGCCCGTCGAGCGCATGACCTTCATCGCCTCATGCGCCTTCTTCAAGTCGTCCGCCATCGCCTCGACATCGGCCTTCGTCACTTTCCCTTCGCCATAGAGATTATCGTAGTCAAAAAGGAATCCCGACTTCAACTTCAACCCCATCAAGCATCAACCCCCATGCCATCAGTCATATTTGAGAAACGGAATCACATCAGAACTTAATACTTACAGTATAGCACACTGCCGGAAAAAGAACAATCTTAATTTAGGCAATTACTCCGCATCTTCTTCCATCTTTTGTCGGAGCAAAGGCCCGATCCGTTGCACGAGATACGCCATGAAGTCGTCGCGGATCTCGGGACGCTTCAGCGCCTGCTCCACCGTCGCCTCCAAGAAGCCTTCCTTGTCGCCGATGTCGTAGCGCCTTCCCTCAAAACGATAGGCGTAGACCTTTTCCTTGCGCGCAAGCTCACAGATGGCGTCCGTCAGCTGGATCTCCTCTCCCGCACCCGGTTTCGTATGCTCCAAGATGTCGAAAATGGCCGGTGTCAGCACATAGCGGCCGAGCACGGCGAGACGCGACGGTGCCTTTTCTGCCTCGGGTTTTTCCACGAGATCGACCGCCTGCCAAACATTCGGCTTCACCTTGTGCGTGGCGACAATACCGTAGCGCGAAACCTGGCTCTGCGGCACCTGCTGCACGCCGAGCACGCTGTCGCCGTAATCCTCATAGACGTCGATGAGCTGCGCGAGGCACGGCACCTTCGCGTCGACGAGATCGTCACCGAGGAGCACGGCGAAAGGCTCGTCGCCAACGAACTGGCGCGCGCAGAGCACGGCGTGGCCGAGTCCGCGCGCCTCCTTCTGGCGAATGAAGTGAATCTGGATGTCCGAGATCTCCTCGACCATCTTGAGCATGTCATACTTGCCGTGCTCCTTGAGCTGCATTTCAAGCTCCAACGAGCGGTCAAAGTGATCCTCGATCGAGCGCTTGTTGCGCCCCGTGATGATCAAGATTTCCTCAATGCCCGAGGCGATGGCCTCCTCGACGATGAACTGGATGGCCGGCGTATCGACGATGGGCAGCATCTCCTTCGGCTGCGCCTTCGTCGCCGGCAAGAAACGCGTGCCGAGTCCCGCTGCAGGAATGATCGCCTTGCGGATTTTCTGCTTTGCCATCATCACCCCCGAATGACAGCGAGGAGTTCCTCCGTCTTTTCCCTCATCAATTTTTCATCATGACGCGTCTCCACGTTGAGACGGATCACCGGCTCCGTGTTCGACATGCGCAGGTTGAAGCGCCAGTCCGCGAACTCGACGGAGAGTCCGTCCACCTTCGTGACCTTGCCCTTGCCGCCGTAGATTTCCTCGACCTTCTTCATCACGGCGTGCGCGTCGGCAACCTTGCTGTTGACCTCGCCCGAGATCGGATAGCGCGCCATGCGCTCCGCCATAAGTTCGGACAGGGGCTTTCCTGCCGCGCTCATCAGTTCGAGCACCAAGAGCCACGGAATCATGCCGCTGTCGCAGTAAGAGAAGTCGCGGAAGTAGTGATGTGCGCTCATCTCGCCGCCGTAGACCGCATTGACCTCGCGCATCTTGTCCTTGATAAACGCGTGGCCGCTCTTGCACATCACAGCCTCGCCGCCAAGCTCGTCGCAGATCTCGATCGTGTTCCAGACGAGACGCGGATCGTAGATGATCTTCGCGCCCTTGTTCTTCTTGAGGAACGCCTGCGCGAGGAAGCCGACCATGTAGTATCCCTCGATGAAGCCGCCCTTCTCGTCAAAGAGGAAGCAGCGGTCGAAGTCGCCGTCCCACGCGATGCCGACAGCAGCGCCCGATTCGCGCACGACCTTCGCCGTCGCCTCGCGGTTCTCCGGCAGAATCGGATTCGGCACGCCGTTCGGGAAATTGCCGTCCGGCTCGTTGAACACCTTGACCATCTCAAAGGGCAGATGCTTTTCGAGCGCATTGATGATTGGCCCTGCCGCACCGTTGCCCGTATTGACGACAATTTTGAAGGGCTTCAGTGCCTTGACATCGACGTATGTCAGGATGTGCTTGACGTACTCATCGAGCACATAGACCTCTTCGATCTTCCCTTTCGGGCGATCGAGCGGCTTGAAGTCGCCCTCCATCACGGCCTTCTCAATGTCCTTGAGCCCCGTATCACTCGAAATCGGGCGCGATTCCTTGCGCACGAACTTCATGCCGTTATACTCTTTCGGATTGTGGCTCGCCGTAATCATGATGCCGCCGTCCAGCCCGTAGTGCGCCGTCGTGAAATAAATCATCTCCGTGCCGCACTGCCCGATGTCCATGACGTCGGCGCCCGCCTCTGTCAGCCCCTTCGCAAGAGCGTCGCGAATCGAAGGCCCGGAAAGACGGATGTCGTGCCCGATTGCGACCTTCTTCGCGTGGAAGAGATCGACGAAAACGCGCCCGATGCGATAGGCAAGCTCCTCATTGACCTCCTCTGGATAAATCCCACGGATGTCATACGCGCCGAAACCCTTGTTGCTGATTTTCATAACTGCCACCTCTTCTTGCTGATACGTTGCCTTATGACTTCATGGTTTTCTGAATTACTGAATATTATATTCTTTCGGGAAAAGGAGTCGATTTCCCTGCTTGGCAAACGGAAAAATTTAAGAAATTTATATATCGCAATAAGCTACACGCCCTTACAGAAGCCTAGCCAATCGCTCTGCGCCTTTGGCTTGACCTCTTGGGGCTTCATAGTAAACTACACGCACAAACGTCCACTTCGTGGACATTGTGCGCCGCCCTTACAGAAGCCTAGCCAATCGCTCTGCGCCTTCGGCTTGACCTCTTGGGACTTCATAGTAAAAAAGGCATGGCCGCGCTGACCATGCCTTTTGCTTCTGTTTCCCTATGCATCCACCTTGATCGAATGCGCCTCGCGCTGCAGCTGCTCGTAGAGCGTCTTGGCGAGACCGATGCCGCCTGCTTCCGACATCTTTTCCACCATGGCTGTATCGCGCATGGATTCTAAGATGTCATCCGTATTGTCGTGTCCGAAGAGCGTATCCTTCGGCACAGTCTGGCGCATCTGACGATACATGATATCGAGGAACATCGTCTCAAAGCCCTTGCAGGCATCCATGAGTTTCTTGTTCGCCGCTGCTTCCTCGGCAGAAGTCTGCGCTTTCTGCCCCTTTTCGGGAGAGAGCGACTTCCGCGCCTCCTTCAGTTTATCTGAAAACTGCACGCTGTCAGCGCGCTCCTTCGCCTGTTCCAAAGAG
Organism: Selenomonas sputigena ATCC 35185; assembly: GCF_000208405.1. Taxonomy (NCBI): domain Bacteria; kingdom Bacillati; phylum Bacillota; class Negativicutes; order Selenomonadales; family Selenomonadaceae; genus Selenomonas; species Selenomonas sputigena. Next base: position 2,164,924 of record NC_015437.1, read on the forward strand.
CTGTTCGCCGCCCCCTGTCCATGGAGAGCATCCGCATGTAAAGCGTCAAAAATCTGCATACCGTCTCACCTCGTCAAATGATTTCCAGCTCTGCATGGAGCGCACCTGAGGCCTTCATCGCCTGCAGGATGGAAATGATATTCTGCGCCGTCGCGCCGACCGAGTTCAATGCGCCGACGACATCGCCGACGTTCGCCGTCGCGGGCAGCACGATGGAACTTGCCTTCTGCTCCTTCGCCTCCACGTTCGTATCGTCCGCCACGACCGTCGTGCCAGGACTGAATGGAGGGGGTTGGTTGACCGTGAGATCCTTCGTGATGCTGATGGAAATGCCGCCCTGCGTGATGGCGATCTCATCGACGGCGATGTTGCCGCCCATGACGATCGTGCCCGTGCGCTCGTTGACGACAACCTTGGCAACATTGTCCGGCATGACGGGAAGATCCTCAAGACTCGCAACGAAAGTGACGATATTGCCGCGATAGTAGGCGGGCACAGAGATGTCGATGCGCCCGGGATTCGCCGCTCGCGCGATACTGCCGTACTGTGAGTTGATTGCCTGCGCGATGCGCGCCGCCGTCGTAAAGTCCGCCTTGTTCAACGAAAGTGACATCGTACCATTCGCGCCGATGTCATCGTCCTCGACACTGCGCTCCACGATAGCGCCGCCCGGCGTCGTGCCGACAGTCGGGAAGTTCTTCTGCTGTGAGCCGCCGCCCGAGCCTGCGGAAAACCCGCCCGTAGCCACAGGGCCTTGCCCGACGGCGTAGACCGTGCCGTTCGCCGCACGAAGCGGCGTCTGCAGCAGCGTACCGCCCGCGAGGCTCTTCGCATCGCCCATCGAAGACACGGTGATGTCGATGTTGTCGCCTTCGCGCACGAAGGGCGGCAGCGTCGCCGTGACCATAACGGCCGCGACGTTCTTCGTCTTCAAGTCCGCCTTGTTGATTGTCACGCCGTACTCGCGCAGCATATTCGCCACGGACTGCAAGGTTTCGAGTGTCTTATTTGAGTCACCCGTGCCGTTGAGACCGACGACGAGGCCGTAACCCATGAGCTGGTTCGAGCGCACGCCCTGCACTTTCGCGATATCCTTGATGCGCGTCATTGCCGACTCTGCAAAAACCGTCGCGCTCATCATGACGACGAGGAAAAGCGCGGCAACGCACGCAAAAATCTTCTTCATAGAATTGCCTCCCCAAAGTCAAGGAACTCGAACGCCATCAAAAAGGCAATTCGACTAGAACAGAATGTTGAGTATCTGCGTGAGGATTCCTTGGCGCTGCTTCGCGTTCAAGGGTCCCTTGCCGTCGAAGCGCACGGTAGCGTCCGCCACCTTCGTCGACGGCACTGTATTTTCATACGTCACATCATCGCGCCGCACGATGCCGCGCAATGTAATCTTGTGTTCGTCCTTGTTCTGCCAAATGGACTGCGTGCCCTCGACGACCATGTTGCCGTTTGGCTGCACCTCAACGACCGTCACCGCAATATTGCCCGAGAAATTGCTCGAATCCTTGGCAGATCCGTCCGCCTTCCACGAATCGGATCCGCCTGCCGAAGCCGCAGTCAAAAAATCAAAGATGCCCGCGCCCGCATTGAGCTTCGTCGAAGCTGACTTTCCGTTCTTGCGAGATTTCGTCTGTGTCGTCGTCGTCTTTTCGCTGATCACGATCGTCAGAGTATCGCCCACATTATGCGCTTTGCGGTCGGCAAAGACGCCGTAGGACGTACCCTCCGTAGCATCCGCCCACAGGGACTGCGCAAAGACCGTAGGAGCGAAGAAGAGCGCTCCGCCGAAAACACCGGCGAGCACGAAAGACTGCCATTTCCTGCTATTTCTCATAATGTCCCCTTCTCAAGACCCAATCTCGACCGTAGAGGCATCCAATACCCGTGCGAGCATCACCTTGCGGGAAGCCGCATTACGCACGCGGATCTTCTGCCCCACGCGACCTCGTGTGAGCGCGACTCCTGAAACACGCACCTCTATGCCGTTGTAACGCGAAACGATCGTCACCGCCGCGCCCGATTCCATCACGACTGGCTGGCGCAGGAGATCCTCGGAGAGCACCGCCCCTTCCTGAACCATGCGCGAGACGACATGCCCGAGCACTTCGCCCTTGTCCTTCAAGCAGCGTCCACGCACGCGCGTCACCTCACGCTCCTCGAAACGCATATCCGCTTCCGACAATGCCTGCTCGGGAAAGAGATTGCGCGACGCGACGAGAACCGTATCGTAAACGCGAACGGTATAATAGGAAAGCGCCCGACGATATGGCCTGCCATCCAAGAGCACCGAAACGTAGATCGGTGTGCGGCGGTCGTACAGAAGCCCCAGTGGAGCTTCCACTGAGAACGAAACCTCGCCCGCCGGCAGTTTCATGTCCCGAGGCGGTTTTACGAGAGCCACCTCGTAGCGACGCGTCTCGCCCTTGTCCTTAAGGAGCGCGGCCATCTTCTCGTCCGTCATATGCTCGAACTCAGCGGCGCTGACGGTTTGAGAAAAGCGCGCCGCTTCCACCGTCCCCGCCGAAGCGAGGAAAAGGGCGACGAACACCAAGAAGAGTGCTGTCGCCGCCTTAGCCTTCACGTTTTATCCCTTCATCAGCGCTTGAGGGAGTTCGCAATCTCAAGCATAGAATCCGACGTCGTAATCGCCTTGGAATTCGATTCGTACGCGCGCTGCGCCACGATCATATTGACCATCTCTTCGACGATCTGGATGTTCGACATCTCGACGACGCCCTGTGTCAGCGTGCCCGCTCCCTCTTCTCCAGGGTTGGAGTCAATCGCGTTGCCCGAAGCGTCCGTCTCCTTGAACAAATTCTTGCCGATTGCAAAGAGGCCTGCAGGATTCACGAAGCGCGACAGCGTGATCTGTCCAACAGCTGTCACGTTGCCGCCTGCCGGCGTGCACGAGACCTGACCATCGCCCGCGATGACGATGCTATCGCTCGGTGCATTGGCATCGAGCGTGATACCGTCCGCCAAAGGATAACCGTCCGTCGTCACGAGGCGGCGGTTCTGGTCGAGCTTGAAAGAGCCGTCACGCGTGTAAGCGATCGTGCCGTCCGGCATCTCAATGCGGAAGAAGCCCTCGCCCTGGATGGCGACATCGGTCGGATTGCCCGAAGACTGCAGGTTTCCCTGCGTGAAGATGCGCTGCGTCGCCGCCGTGCGCGTGCCGAGGCCGATGGCCAACCCCGTCGGATACTGCGAATCGGCGCCGCTCTGTGCACCTGCAGCGCGCAAGTTCTGGTAAACGAGATCTTGAAATTCCGCGCGCACCTTCTTAGAACCGAAGGTATTGACATTCGCAATATTGTGCGCAACGACGTCCATATTGTCCTGCTGCGCCTTCATGCCCGAAGCTGCGGACCAAAGTGCTCTCATCATAATGCAAAATCTCCCATCTGCGTTAAATCCGAAAAATTAACAAATCCCTATCCCTAGAATCCCTCACATCATCAGCTCGTCCGACCGACCTCATTGACCGTCTTGTCCGTCATCGAATCCTGCGTCACAAGCGCACGCGAACCCGCTTCATAGATGCGATAGTTATTGATCAGGCTGACCATCTCGCTCGCAATGTTAACATTGGAATTTTCGAGCATGCCCTGCTGAATGTCCCCCGTCGCCGCCTGCGGCTCAGCCCCCTGCTGCGGCCGATAAAGGTTATCGCCCTGTTTGAGGACGGCACGGCGATCGTCGAACTGCACAAACTGCAAGGTGTCGATGCGTCTTTGTCCGTCCATGATCTCACCTTTGGCACCGATCGTGATGTTTGCACTGTCGGGCAGCATGATCGGACGGTTCTGCGCATTCAGGACAGCCTGTCCGCGTGCCGTCACAAGCGCACCGTTTGCCTGCCGGTAGAAACTGCCGTCACGCGTGTAGCGCACGCCCTGGGGCGTCTGGATAGCAAAATATCCCTCGCCTGAAACAGCGAGGTCAAGCATGTTGCCTGTCGTCTTCATACTGCCCTGCACGTGATCGGTAGCAATCTCCGCCGTATAGGCGCCAAGCCCGAGATTACCGACGCGCGGCGGCCCCTGCTCTAAGCGGAAACCGCGAAAGGACGTGACCGCATCGTCCTGGTTGTCATTGATGCGCTTCAGCAGCATAGGTGCAAACTCCTGATTGATCGCCTCGTCCCTCTTGTAACCAGACGAAGCTGCATTCGCGAGGTTGTTGGCAATCACATCCGTGCGATTCGTCTCGGTAATCATGCCGGACGCCGCAACGTACAAGCCACGCAGCATGGAAAGGCCTCCTTGTCATCATCCGCAGCATAGCAGATGTATACTTACAAATTGCAAAATTCCTTATACTTTTTATCGGCATTTTTCCTCAAATCATAAGAGGGCAAAAAGCTTTATTTTGACAGGAACTTCACACGTTCCGCCGACATGCCGATGTACTCAAGCGCCTTGCCCGTGCCGAAGGCAACGCACGACATCGGATCCTCTGCCAGAGCAGCAGCGATGCCCGTCTCGCGGCGCAGAAGCTCATCGAGTCCGTAGAGCAGTGCGCCGCCGCCCGTCATGACAATGCCGCGATCCATGATGTCCGCTGCAAGTTCCGGCGGCGTTTCCTCAAGCACCTTCTTCACGCACTGTACGATGCCCGTCACAGGAGTCTCAAGCGCTTCCGCCGCATTCTTCGACGTCACCGTGATCGTCTTTGGCAATCCCGACAGAAGGTCACGGCCGCGCACCTCCATCGAAGCGTCGCGCGCGCCGAAAAAGGCCGCGCCGACATTGACCTTGATATCCTCCGCCGTGCGCTCGCCGATCAGCATGTTGTACTCGCGCTTAACATAAGCGATGATCGCCTCGTCAAACGTATCGCCCGCGATGCGCAGGCTCGCGCTGTTCACGATGCCGCCAAGGCTGATGACGGCGACATCCGTCGTGCCGCCGCCAATGTCGACGACCATCGAGCCGTTCGGCTCCTCGATGTTGAGTCCCGCGCCCAAGGCCGCCGCCAACGGCTCTTCGATGAGCTGTGAGTAGCGCGCACCGGCCTGCTCCGCCGCCTCCTGCACAGCGCGCTGCTCGACCGTCGTGACGCCCGACGGGATACAGATCATGATGCGCGGACGAAATACGAAGCTCTTGCCCGTGACCTTCTCAATGAAGAAGCGGATCATGCGCTCCGTCATATCATAATCGGCGATGACGCCCGAACGCAGCGGACGGATCGCCGCGATGTTGCCGGGCGTGCGCCCAATCATGCGGCGTGCCTCCTCGCCGATTGCCAGGACGCGTCCCGAATCGCGATCCATCGCCACGACCGAAGGCTCACGCAGGACGACGCCCTTGCCCTTGACGAAAACAAGCACATTCGCCGTCCCCAAATCAATCCCGATATCCATTGACATGCCAAACATATCTCAAACCCCTTCCAAGGGTACATCACTTCAGACATCCAAACTTACATCAGCATTATCATATAATATTTTCTCGCCTGTGACAAGAGCTTCAAGGCGTGCCTTCGTCCATGGAAGCTTCATATTCTTCCAAATCAGTGAAAAGCGTCGATAGCGCCCGTTTCGCCACAAAGACAGGACAATCTGGCGAGCAGATTTCACACTTGCCGCAGCACGCCTCCACCGCCTCGATCGCCGTCTTGACCTTCTCCGACTGCAGCATGATCGTTTCTCCTTTCTGCAACAAAAAAGCTCAGCAATCGCTGAGCCTTGAATTCAAGTGGTGCGGTTGATGGGACTTGAACCCATACGTCTTGTGAACACTACCCCCTCAAGATAGCGCGTCTGCCAGTTCCGCCACAACCGCATGTTGAGATATGAAATTTAGATGATATGGTGCGGTCGAGAGGACTTGAACCTCCACGATGTTGCCATCACTAGCGCCTGAAGCTAGCGCGTCTGCCATTCCGCCACGACCGCATGTTGAATTTTTGGCGATATGGAAATCAGATGGTGCCGAGGACCGGAATCGAACCGGTATGGTTGTCACCAACCGGGGGATTTTAAGTCCCCTGCGTCTGCCAGTTTCGCCACCCCGGCATGCAAAAAATGGAGCGGGTGATGGGAATCGAACCCACGTGATCAGCTTGGAAGGCTGGAGCTCTACCATTGAGCTACACCCGCATCTAAGCTAAGTGGAGCTGGCGAGAAGAATCGAACTCCCAACCTGCTGATTACAAGTCAGCTGCTCTGCCTATTGAGCTACACCAGCAAAAGAAGTGGTGCCTCAGGACGGAATCGAACCGCCGACACGGGGATTTTCAGTCCCCTGCTCTGCCAACTGAGCTACCGAGGCATAAATGGCGACCCGAAGGGGACTTGAACCCCTGACCTCCGCCGTGACAGGGCGGCATTCTAACCAACTAAACTACCGGGCCACATTGGTGGGCGATAACAGGATCGAACTGCTGACATCCTGCTTGTAAGGCAGGCGCTCTCCCAGCTGAGCTAATCGCCCGCTACAAGCCTTATCCCCAGGAAGGGAAAATATGAAACACCCGAAGGTGAAATCAACAAGATGGTGACCCACCGGGGACTCGAACCCCGAACCTGCTGATTAAGAGTCAGATGCTCTACCAATTGAGCTAGTGAGTCATGATGTGAGATGGTCAAGCCAGTCACTAGATAAGCCACCGTGGTGGCTCACCCGGGGGTCGAACCCGGGACAACCTGATTAAAAGTCAGGTGCTCTACCAACTGAGCTAGTGAACCATACTGGCTGGGGTAGCTGGACTCGAACCAACGATGCGGGAGTCAAAGTCCCGTGCCTTAACCGACTTGGCTATACCCCAATTACCCCAGGGGTAAAATGGCTCCTCGAGCAGGGATCGAACCTGCGACAACCTGATTAACAGTCAGGCGCTCTACCGACTGAGCTATCGAGGAATAAAACCAGCAGCTTTCTATCCTCCCAGGTCGTCTCCAACCAAGTACTTTCGACGTATGAGTGCTTAACGACTGTGTTCGGGATGGGAACAGGTGGAACCACTCAGCTATCGCCACTGGATTTCTAGCGGTCAACGTCAGCCAATCATGCGACGCGCTTCGCGCTTGCATTCTTGGGACGTTTTCGCATGCGACCTGTTACCCAATCGGCTTCGCCTCTTGGACAGGTCAGCAGAAGGTTTGCATAGCATACCTTCAAAACTATACAGAAGACTCAATGGAACATTTTAGGTAATAAGTCAAGCCCTCGGCGTATTAGTACGGGTCGGCTGCACGCCTTGCGGCGCTTCCACTCCCCGCCTATCAACCTCATCGTCTTTGAGGCGCCTTACCGGATTACTCCGTGAGAAACTTCATCTTAGGGCTGGTTTCACGCTTAGATGCTTTCAGCGTTTATCCTTTCCGGACGCAGCTACCCAGCTGCACGGCTGGCGCCATGACTGGTACACCGTTGGTCCGTCCACTCCGGTCCTCTCGTACTAGGAGCAGCCCCCTTCAGGTTTCTTCCGCCCGCGATGGATATGGACCGAACTGTCTCACGACGTTCTGAACCCAGCTCACGTACCACTTTAATGGGCGAACAGCCCAACCCTTGGGACCTGCTTCAGCCCCAGGATGTGATGAGCCGACATCGAGGTGCCAAACCTCCCCGTCGATATGGACTCTTGGGAGAGATTAGCCTGTTATCCCCAGGGTAGCTTTTATCCGTTGAGCGATGGCAATTCCACTCTCATTCCACCGGATCACTAAGCCCTACTTTCGTACCTGCTCGACTTGTCGGTCTCGCAGTCAAGCTCCCTTCTGCCTTTATGCTCTTCGCGCGATTTCTGTCCGCGCTGAGGGAACCTTTGGACGCCTCCGTTGCTCTTTCGGAGGCGACCGCCCCAGTCAAACTGCCCACCTGGCACTGTCCCGAGTGTCGTAACTACTCCGGTTAGATGACCAGCGAATGAAGGGTGGTATCCCAACAGCGGCTCCGGGCGTCCTTGCGGCCGCCTTTCTTAGCCTCCCACCTATCCTGTACATCATTCGCCGGGCATCAATGCCAAGCTGCAGTAAAGCTCCATGGGGTCTTTCTGTCCAGTCGCGGGTAACCTGCATCTTCACAGGTATTTCAATTTCACCGGGCCCCTCGTCGAGACAGTGCCCAAATCGTTACGCCTTTCGTGCGGGTCGGAACTTACCCGACAAGGAATTTCGCTACCTTAGGACCGTTATAGTTACGGCCGCCGTTTACTGGGGCTTCAGCTCAAGGCTTCGGATTGCTCCTGACCTCTCCCCTTAACCTTCCAGCACCGGGCAGGCGTCAGCACCTATACGTCAGATTTCTCTTTTGCAGGCACCTGTGTTTGTGGTAAACAGTCGCTTGGGCTTCTCTTCTGTCGCCGGCCCCAGCTCCAACCGCATGGGTCTTCACCAGTTCCGGCCATCCTTTTCCCGAAGTTACGGATGCAATTTGCAGAGTTCCTTAACGAGGGTTTTCCCGCGCACCTTAGGATCCTCTCCCTGCCTGCCTGTGTCGGTTTCGGTACGGGCGCAGTTCGTCTCGCTAGAAGCTTTTCTCGGCAGTGTGGTCCGCTTGGCTTCGGCTCACCCATAGGTTTGCCTCCCTGTCACGTCTCGGCTTTTACAAGGGGGATTTGCCTCCCTTGCAGCCTACCGGCTTCGACACGCTCTTCCATTCGCGCGCCCAAGCTCCCTCCTGCGTCACTCCATCACTCAAACGACTCCCTGCGGTACTGGAATGTTTGCCAGTTGTCCATCGCCTATGCTTGCTGCCTCGGCTTAGGTCCCGACTGACCCTGGGACGACGAGCGTTGCCCAGGAAACCTCAGGCTTTCGGTGGGCCAGATTCTTGCTGGCCTTTTCGCTACTCATACCGGCATTCTCACTGCCATGCGCTCCACCGCTCCTTCCGGTACGGCTTCGCCGCGCATGGTACGCTCCCCTACCCCGCATACTTTCGTATGCAGCCGCAGCTTCGGTTCTGTACTTGAGCCCCGGATATTTTCGGCGCAGGGACTCTCGACCAGTGAGCTATTACGCACTCTTTAAATGGTGGCTGCTTCTGAGCCAACATCCTGGTTGTTTTCGAATTCCTACATCCTTTTCCACTTAGTACAGCATTGGGGACCTTAGCTGGCGGTCTGGGCTGTTTCCCTCTTGCGTACGGGTCTTATCACTCGCACGCTGACTCCCGAGCTTGACATGCAGCCATTCGCAGTTTGACTGGGGTCGGTAGGCTTTACGCCCCCTTGCCCGATCAGTGCTCTACCGTCTGCATGCATCACTCGAGGCTAGCCCTAAAGCTATTTCGGGGAGAACCAGCTATCTCCACGTTCGATTGGCATTTCACCCCTATGCACAGCTCATCCCAAAGTTTTTCAACACTCACGGGTTCGGCCCTCCGCTCAATTTTACCTGAGTTTCAGCCTGGCCATGCATAGATCACTGTGGTTTCGGGTCTACCCCGTCGAACTCTTCGCCCTTTTAAGACTCGCTTTCGCTTCGGCTCCGCGTTTTCCGCTTAACCTCGCTCGACAGGATAACTCGCCGGTTCATTCTTCAATAGGCACGCCGTCGCGCATATAAAGCGCTTCGACTGCTTGTGGACATACGGTTTCAGGTTCTATTTCACTCCGCTCCCGCGGTTCTTTTCGCCTTTCCCTCACGGTACTTTCCTCTATCGGTCGTCAGGTAGTATTTTGCCTTGGATGGTGGTCCACCCGGCTTCCCACAGGGTTCCTCGTGTCCCGTGGTACTCTGGATTCCAGCCCGTTCTTCAGCCTTTCGTGTACGAGGGTCTCACTCTCTTCGCCCGGCCTTCCCATGCCGTTCCACTAGACTGCTTTCCCTTTGTGCTGGTCCTCAACCCCGAAAGCCCGAAAGCTTTCGGTTTGGGCTCTTCCCGCTTCGCTCGCCGCTACTGGGGGAATCTCGTTTGATTACTTTTCCTCCGGCTACTTAGATGTTTCAGTTCACCGGGTTTGTCTCCCTTTCGGGTAGTGCGACATGACTCGCACTGGGTTGCCCCATTCGGATATCCGTGGATCGAGGCCTATTTGCGGCTCCCCACGGCTTTTCGCAGCTTATCGCGTCCTTCTTCGACTCCTGACGCCAAGGCATCCACCGTATGCCTTTCGTAGCTTGACTTTTCCACGATGTTCATCGTGTGTTTCGCCTCAAGGCATCATTTCTGATGTTCTTGGTTTGGTTTGTGATCCTAAAATGTTCGGAAAATCTTTGCCGTGATTTCTCACAGCGTTCGATGATTTTCTTTCATTTTGTCTTCTGTGTAGTTTTCAAGGTACGCCTGACCTTGCCGCTGTTATAATCCAGCGAGAAGGTCAAGTTTGAGAGATTTGTGTTCCCTCAAAACTAGACAATGCAGAAAACCTGATGCCTCGACTTAAGATCAAGCTATCTTTCAACGACTCGCGCGGTCAACGTCTGCCAATCACGCTTCGCCTTTCGGCTCGCGTTCTTGGGACGTTTTCGCGTACGAGCTGTTTCCGAATCAGCTGCACCCTTACGGGCTTGCTTCTTCGACAGCTCAGTAACCTTAGAAAGGAGGTGATCCAGCCGCACCTTCCGATACGGCTACCTTGTTACGACTTCACCCCAGTCATCGCCCCCGCCTTAGACGGCTGCCTCCTTGCGGTTGGCCCACCGGCTTTGGGCGTGAATGACTTCCGTGGTGTGACGGGCGGTGTGTACAAGGCCCGGGAACGTATTCACCGCAGTATGCTGACCTGCGATTACTAGCGATTCCGACTTCATGCAGGCGGGTTGCAGCCTGCAATCCGAACTGGGGGATGGTTTGTGGGGTCCGCTCCGGCTCGCGCCTTCGCTTCCCTCTGTCCATCCCATTGTAGTACGTGTGTAGCCCAGGACATAAGGGGCATGATGACTTGACGTCATCCCCGCCTTCCTCCGCGTTCTCCGCGGCAGTCTCCTTTGAGTTCCCGCCATTACGCGCTGGCAACAAAGGACAGGGGTTGCGCTCGTTGCGGGACTTAACCCAACATCTCACGACACGAGCTGACGACAGCCATGCACCACCTGTTTTCGTGTCCCCGAAGGGAGGAAGCTATCTCTAGCTCTTTCACTCAATGTCAAGCCCTGGTAAGGTTCTTCGCGTTGCGTCGAATTAAACCACATACTCCACCGCTTGTGCGGGCCCCCGTCAATTCCTTTGAGTTTCAGTCTTGCGACCGTACTCCCCAGGCGGAATGCTTATTGCGTTAACTCCGGCACAGGAGGGGTCGATACCTCCTACACCTAGCATTCATCGTTTACGGCCAGGACTACCGGGGTATCTAATCCCGTTCGCTCCCCTGGCTTTCGAGCCTCAGCGTCAGTTACAGTCCAGAAAGCCGCCTTCGCCACTGGTGTTCCTCCCAATATCTACGCATTTCACCGCTACACTGGGAATTCCGCTTTCCTCTCCTGCACTCAAGGCATACAGTTTCCATCCCCTCACGGGGTTGAGCCCCGCACTTTTAAGATGGACTTATATGTCCGCCTGCGCTCCCTTTACGCCCAATAATTCCGGACAACGCTCGCCACCTACGTATTACCGCGGCTGCTGGCACGTAGTTAGCCGTGGCTTCCTCGCTCGGTACCGTCACCCAAACTCAATATTCTCAAGCTCGGTTTTCGTCCCGTGCAACAGAGCTTTACGATCCGAAGACCTTCTTCACTCACGCGGCGTTGCTCCATCAGGCTTTCGCCCATTGTGGAAGATTCCCCACTGCTGCCTCCCGTAGGAGTCTGGGCCGTGTCTCAGTCCCAATGTGGCCGTTCATCCTCTCAGACCGGCTACTGATCGTCGCTTTGGTGGGCCGTTACCCCGCCAACTGGCTAATCAGACGCAGGCCCATCGACAGGCGATAGCATATTCAGAGGCCATCTTTTATCCGGAGATGATGCCATCTCCGGACTCCATTCGGTATTAGCATTCCTTTCGGAATGTTGTCCCCATCCTGTCGGCAGGTTGCCTACGTGTTACTCACCCGTTTGCCACTCTCACCTTTACCGAAATAAAGGTTCCCGTTCGACTTGCATGTGTTAAGCACGCCGCCAGCGTTCGTCCTGAGCCAGGATCAAACTCTCCGAAAAAACTTGGTCTTTTTGCGCTATGCTTCGTTGCAGTTTCGCGTCGCGTCCTCAGCGCACATGAGTGCGCTTCCGGGGCGTCGCTTCGCTGCGCCTCGCCTAGCACAAAAATCCCTGCGTTTTTTCTCCAACCCCAACCGTAGGACAGTCGTGGTGGAGAAAACTGCTTGCAGTTTGCAGAGAGCCGAATTGGCTCTTTTTATCTTTGGATACGATTCTTTCGAATCGCATAAAGAAATTGTCGATTGCTTTTACAAATGTAGTTCACAATCGATGTTTCATCAAGATTTCTCTTGATGGACATCTGGCTTGAATCATATAGATGATTCATTTCTGCATTGTTTAGTTTTCAAGGAACACCGCCGAATCGCTTCGGCCGTTCGCCGTTTCTTGCAAATCGGCTTTGTTATTGTATCGCATGGAGTTTTTCTTGTCAAGCAGTTTTTTCAACGTTCGTTCGCCAGAACGATATCACAATCAAAAACTCTTGCACCCATTTGACCCCTTGCGCGCCGCCTCACGGCGACTTGTACAATGATACAGGATTCTCTCCTGCTTGTCAACACTTTTTTGACTTTCTTTTCGGAAAATCTTTTGTGTTGAAAATGGTGTCCTGGGAGGGACTCGAACCCCCGACCCTTTGATTCGTAGTCAAATACTCTGATCCAACTGAGCTACCAGGACATGTCATTCCCCCTGCATGAAGCATGGTGGGCCCACCAGGACTCGAACCTGGGACCGACCGGTTATGAGCCGGATGCTCTAACCAACTGAGCTATAGGCCCGGAGAAGCCACCCCTCAATTTAGGGAAAGAAATTCTCGCAACCTGCAAAAGCGTTGCGAGATCTCAAAAGCAAATGGAGCGGAAAACGAGGCTCGAACTCGCGACCCCCACCTTGGCAAGGTGGTGCTCTACCACTGAGCTACTTCCGCATATATGGAGCGGAAAACGAGGCTCGAACTCGCGACCCCCACCTTGGCAAGGTGGTGCTCTACCACTGAGCTACTTCCGCTTGATTTGCCCGCCGCACACGCACGTGCTGACTGACAGAGTATATTCTAGCGGTTCTCGCCTCGTTTGTCAACACCTTTTCTGATGTTTTTCGCAACTCTCCCGCTCATTTCGCATCGAAAAGCGGCAGCGCTTCCAAGAAGATCAAATCCTTCCTCTCTGCCGCCTTGCCCTCCGCCAGCACGCACGCTTCGCCGACGATCTTGCCGCCCGCCTTGTCCGCAAGCTCCGTCAGCGCCTTCATCGAGCCGCCCGTCGACACCACGTCGTCAAGAAGCAGCACATTCTTCCCTGCAATGCGCGCCTTGTCCGCGCCGTCGAGGCAGAGCTTCTGCACGCCCTTCGTCGTAATGGAACGATCCTCGACCCAAATGGCGTCCTCCATGTACGCCTTGACCGACTTGCGCGCGACGACGTAGCGCTTCATGTCGAGACAGCGCGCGAGCTCCGCCGCGAGCGGTATGCCCTTTGTCTCTGCCGTCAGGAGGACTTCCGTCTCCTTCGGCACCTTCTCAGCCAAAGCCCTTGCACAAGCATCCGTAAGCTCGACGTCGCCGAGCATGATGAATCCCGCGATCGCCAGCTCATCCGTCACGTTCAAGATCGGCAGTTCCCTGCGGATGCCCGCTACTTCCAAAGTATGAAATCTCTGTGCCATCGTTCAAAAGCCCTCCATCCTTCTCGTATCCCAGCGCAGGGAGCGCACATATCCCGCACTCTTCTGCATCGCCTTCATTATAATGGAATTTTCTCGCAAGCGCAATTCCTTTCATTGCCCAAGCGATTCCCTCTATGATATAATAAGACCTGCTAAGACATAAACAATACAAAAGGAGCGTGGAATAATGCAGTTGAAAATTCCTTACAGCAAGGGCAAGATGACGATCGATGTGCCGGACGAGAACTTCCTCGGCGTGCTCGAATCCCACCCGGAGGGCAAGGAGCAGCCCGGCACGCAGGCGGAAATCGTCGAGCGTGCACTCGATAACGCGATCGGCAGTCCGAAGCTCGAAGAACTCGTCAAGGGCAAGAAGCGTATGGTCATCATCACAAGCGACCACACGCGCCCCGTGCCGAGCCGCGTGACGATGCCGATCCTCCTGCGCCGCATCCGCGAGGCGAATCCCGAGATCGACATCTCAATCCTCATCGCGACGGGCTTCCACCGTGCGACGACGCATGAAGAACTCGTCGACCGCTTCGGCGAGGATATCGTCAAGAACGAAAAGATCATCATCCACGATTCGCAGGACGACGCGGCGATGGCGGATCTCGGCCTCCTGCCGTCGGGCGGCAAGCTGCTCATCAACCGTGCAGCCATCGACACCGATCTGCTCATCGCCGAAGGTTTCATCGAGTCGCACTTCTTCGCAGGCTTCTCGGGCGGCCGCAAGGCGATCCTGCCCGGCATCGCTTCCGCCAAGACGGTCATGGCAAACCACTGCAGCAAGTTCATCAAGAGTGACAAGGCGCGCACGGGCATCCTCGACGGCAACCCCATCCACCGCGACATGCTCCACGCGGCGAAAGAAGCGAAGCTCGCCTTCATTCTGAACGTCGTCATCAATGCGGAAAAAGAAGTCATCGCCGCCTTTGCCGGCGATAGCCAGGAAGCGCACGTCACGGGCTGCGACTACGTGCGCACACTCGCCGAGATTCCTCGCAACCCGTCCGACATCGTCGTATCGACGAACGGCGGCTACCCGCTCGACCAGAACATCTATCAGGCGGTCAAGGGCATGACGGCGGCCGAGGCGAACTGCAACGAGGGCGGCGTCATCATCATGGTCGCGGCCTGCAACGACGGTCACGGCGGCGAGTCCTTCTACAAGACCTTGAAGGCCGCAAAGACGCCGCGCGAACTGCTCGACCAGATCGAAGCGACGCCGCAGGAAGACACGCTGCCCGACCAGTGGGAGATGCAGATCCTCGCGCGAATCCTCGACTGCTTCACCGTCATCATGGTCACGGACCTCTGCGATCCGCAGATGATTCGCGACATGCACATGGAGCACGCACTGACCTTCGACGAGGCATTGAAGCGCGCCTTCGAGATCAAAGGCAAGGACGCAAAAGTCACCGTCATCCCCGATGGCGTTTCCGTCATCGTGCGCTGAAAAGACGCTTGGCAACACAAAAGGGGCTGTGAAATAGCGCGGCTCTAATAACAAAGGCGGTCCGCAAACTCTTTCGAGTGGCGGACCGCCTTTTTGTGGTAAAATTTACTTGCAAATGAAACGACGTTCGGGTCAACCTCATAGCCCGTCAAGACGCCCTCTTCCTCGTAGTCCTCCAAGGCACGCATGACACCCGCCTCATAGAGCGGCTTCGCGACGCACTCGGGCAGCTCTACACTCGGCAAGAGCCGCAGAAGCTCCTCTCTCGATGCTTGATGCAATGGCTTCACCTCCTAAAAAGGGTACAAAAAAAGCACTGTGGGCATTTTTCACAGTGCTTTTCCCTTATTCGTTTGTGGGTACAGCTCACGCCAGCTGCTGTTCTGACATCTCGTCAACAATCACGCCTTCAATATCCTCGTGCTCGATAACATCTGTTTCGATAACCCCATCAGGTTTATTGATGTCAACCACGTACGCTTTTGCAGGAACAATGACATCAGCAATATATGCCATTTCCCCCGTTTTCAACAAAACCTTGTCAAATTCTTTCACGACCATTGACATCACTTCCCCATTAGTTTTTAATATTTTTATGCCAGAAACTATCATGCCAAATATTGCGGCACTTCCTCGATGCTCTTGATGCAGCATCCCTCAATCACCATATACTCAAATGCGGGGTCGTTGAGCACCTCGACATCGTAAGCCCAGTCATCTTCATCTTCTGCGAATTGAATCGTTTTGCAAAGAAAGTTTTCATTTTTAACTGTAATAATCCTTGCTAAATTTTCCCGCAGTTGGATTTCCCTCAACTTCCGTATTTTCTCCACCGAAGTCATTTGTTCATACCCCCTTCTAGATAATACGCTCGGCGCATTCATTCAGCAACGCAATTTACATACTCAGCACTTTATCGTTTATTAGCGTGAGAACCTTTGTGCTAAGGCTGAAAAAGCGCAAAAATCCCCTAACGGTTTTTGCAAGAGGTTGCGCGAACTTTTGCCGTTGATGGCGGAAACCACGCTGGAAAGTTTGATGTTGCCCCCTTCCAGCATCCTTTGCAGACGGTTAAGTTCACGCACGCACTCGGCAATCAGGCTTTTCCTGTACCGTGACAGTTCCCTCAGCTCACGTTGTTCCCGTTTCGGAATATAGCTCACATTCAGCAGCCCATGTTACAGCAAGTCTGCAATCCACTCGGCGTCCTTCACATCCATCTTTCTGCCAGAAACATTCTTCATGTTTCTAGCATTGACGCTCATGATCCCCATGTTGGATGCTTCGAAGAGGTTGTAGACAGGCTTCCAGCAGGAACCCGTGCTTTCCATGGCGGACATCTGGCATTTTGCAGCCAAACGCGCGGCGCTCTACATCCGCGTATAGACAGATGAGCAGGCACCCTACGACTACAGTCTCGCTGAGCAAAAGTATGATTTGCGTCGCTACGCCAAGCAGTAGGGCTACGCCTTTGTCGATCTATATGCCAGTGAGGGCGCGTCGGCATGCAAAGCGCTCAAACGCCACAAAGGCCTACAGCGGCTCCTTGAGGGCGTGCAAACGGGATCCATAAACATTATTGTATCCAAATGTCTCGACCAACGTCCGCGATTACTACGCGGTGCAGCACATCCTTGAGCAACACGGCATCCTTTAGGAGTGCTCGCAAGAAAAGATTTTCAACACGACGACGACAAATGGGCGGCTCACGCTTAACCTCAAGCTACCTCTTGCACAACACGAGTGCGACCAAACCGACGATCGCGTGGGGTACATCCATGAGGGGCTGTTGTGCGATGCCAGAATCATCACTGGGCACATGCCGCTCGGCTACCGCCTCGGCGAAGACAAGCGCATACACGTCGACGAGGCTCCTGCACCCATCGTGCAGGAGATATTTCCATATTTTATTGAGCACCGTACAATCCTGAGCACGTTCCGGATGATGCGTCAAAAATACAGATACGAAAAAAGCGAGAGAGCCATTGGTCGAGCGCTGTGCAATCGTGCCTATCTCGGCGAGTATTACGGCATCAAGAGATTTTATCCGACGATCATTGATGAAAGGATTTTTGCACAGGCGTAAAAAGTTTTTGTCAATCGGACGCGGCACCCGCATAGCAAGATGACGTATCTCTTCTGAGGGGGCCTTGCACTGCTTCAAATGCGGCAGACTCCTCACGTCACGCAATCGCTAGCTCCGTGGCAAGATATGCACCCACTACACCTGTCGCAACCATACGCACGGCCGAGAGTGCCCGCACAAGACATATTGGCGAGAAAATCACGTCAAGACTAGTCTGTTGACGTCGTTGGAGCTTGAGCTGCGGCGATACCTTGCCTACGTCAACAAGATTTCCCACGGTGCCGATGCGCAGGCCATCACTATAGATGAACTCAGGACAAAGCAGGCACGACTCAAAGAACTCTACGTCGAGGGCCTGATCCAGCGCGAGGAGTTTGATATGCACTATTCTGAGCTCAATGCGCAAATCGTCGCCCTGCGTCCGCAAGCAACCGTCAATCTCGCCTACCTCGAAACCGTCGCAGCCGACGATCTCATCAAGCGCTACGAGCGCCTGAGTAAACAGTTGCGCAAAATGTTCCGCTCGCGCCTCCTCGACCAAGTACGCCTCACAGGAGACTCGCCAAAGCCCATATTTCAGGCGTTTTAGACGTCGCACTTATCTGCGTATCACGCCCCATGTGGGCGCGACTCTCGCGCAGTGGCGATGGCCGATCGTTTTGCCGATTTCAATCCACGCGCCCGCGTGGGGCGCGACGAGCCAATCATCCTGCGTCAAAACATTACTGCGAATTTCAATCCACGCGCCCGCGTGGGGCGCGACGCGTGGGCGTCCTTTTGGCGCGGCGTTGTCCCGGATTTCAATCCACGCGCCCGCGTGGGGCGCGACTCCCTTTTTCCATCCTGTTTGACATTGCTTTTCGCCATTTCAATCCACGCGCCCGCGTGAGGCGCGACAGTCAAGGCGGTCGCCAAGCATCTTGTTATAGATATTTCAATCCACGCGCCCCGTGTGGGGCGCGACATCTGGCGATCACCGAGTTTATATCCATTTTGGAATTTCAATCCACGCGCCCCGTGTGGGGCGCGACCCCATGCGCCGTTACGCGCAAACTCGATCGGCTGAATTTCAATCCACGCGCCCCGTGTGGGGCGCGACCGCATCAGCCACGCCCCACTTTCGCCGTCAACGGATTTCAATCCACGCGCCCCGTGTGGGGCGCGACATGCTACGATGCTTTTTGCCGCAGGCTAGTATCCATTTCAATCCACGCGCCCCGTGTGGGGCGCGACGGCAGGACAGAAGTATGCGGCTATCCAGCAGAATATTTCAATCCACGCGCCCGCGTGGGGCGCGACAGGTCAAAAATTTTTCATTTCTGGCATTTTTTCCATTTCAATCCACGCGCCCGCGTGGGGCGCGACAAAGGGCATGAGAACTTAAAACCGCTCACGCAGAATTTCAATCCACGCGCCCGCGTGGGGCGCGACATCGTCTCGGCGAGAATAGCAATTTCTTGCGCTGAATTTCAATCCACGCGCCCGCGTGGGGCGCGACCTTGCTTGCTCCTTCTCCGCCATGCCGATGCGCAAATTTCAATCCACGCGCCCGCGTGGGGCGCGACTGCGGCAGAGGGCAGAGATCGCCCTTGCCTTGGCATTTCAATCCACGCGCCCGCGTGGGGCGCGACCGCTCGACCTTTTCGGCGTGAGCCTGACGGATGCATTTCAATCCACGCGCCCGCGTGGGGCGCGACGCCGTTTCACAGCAGTAGCGGATGATCGTATCGAATTTCAATCCACGCGCCCGCGTGGGGCGCGACCTGTTTTCACCTGACCTACCCCCTCACATTTCCATTTCAATCCACGCGCCCGCGTGGGGCGCGACTGCCGATAAGCGACAGGGGCGCACGTCTCTCGCATTTCAATCCACGCGCCCGCGTGGGGCGCGACGCCACCAGCGGCGGCCACCCGTCTGATCGCGGATATTTCAATCCACGCGCCCGCGTGGGGCGCGACGGGTTGAACTGGAGCTTGGAATTGTACCAGCAGGCATTTCAATCCACGCGCCCGCGTGGGGCGCGACTATGTTGGCATACCATACCGGTATGCGCATCGGCATTTCAATCCACGCGCCCGCGTGGGGCGCGACCTCGCTCCATAACAACGTTATTCCTTATATCGGAATTTCAATCCACGCGCCCGCGTGGGGCGCGACTTATGGAGCATGTGCTGCGCCTTGTTTTGGACGAATTTCAATCCACGCGCCCGCGTGGGGCGCGACATGGATGTGCTTGACGGTCTCCTGCATAAATATATTTCAATCCACGCGCCCGCGTGGGGCGCGACGCCGCAATAATACGGACTTTGCGTTTTCTGTATCATTTCAATCCACGCGCCCGCGTGGGGCGCGACTTTTCCCGACGTATAGATATGTTTTCCTCCATGCATTTCAATCCACGCGCCCGCGTGGGGCGCGACCGTCAAGCCCATGGCGATTTCGTCGAGCCAAGCATTTCAATCCACGCGCCCGCGTGGGGCGCGACCACCCTTACCCATGCGGTTCAGCAATTCTCTCGTCATTTCAATCCACGCGCCCGCGTGGGGCGCGACGAGGGAGAGAAAAAGAAGCCCGCACGATCCAGCATTTCAATCCACGCGCCCGCGTGGGGCGCGACCCCACGTTTTTATATCCCGTACACGGCGGAAGCGATTTCAATCCACGCGCCCGCGTGGGGCGCGACCACCCTTACCCATGCGGTTCAGCAATTCTCTCGTCATTTCAATCCACGCGCCCGCGTGGGGCGCGACTGTGCGCGGAAACAATTTTTATATTTTATTAAGAATTTCAATCCACGCGCCCGCGTGGGGCGCGACGAGACCTCCTCATCGGTGAGGAGGTCGGCGTCCTGATTTCAATCCACGCGCCCGCGTGGGGCGCGACTACGTTAATCAGATTGGCTCTCCCGGGCAGGTCATTTCAATCCACGCGCCCGCGTGGGGCGCGACCCAACACCTACATCGCTTGTTATGAACTGCGAGCATTTCAATCCACGCGCCCGCGTGGGGCGCGACAGCGTGAATCACAAAGGCAGCAGAACGCCGTCGTATTTCAATCCACGCGCCCGCGTGGGGCGCGACCGCTCGACCTTTTCGGCGTGAGCCTGACGGATGCATTTCAATCCACGCGCCCGCGTGGGGCGCGACGTCAGGTGTATCTCAAGAGACAGTTGATAACTTATTTCAATCCACGCGCCCGCGTGGGGCGCGACTGAGGTGACGACGCTCGCATGGTGCTGGCGGCTCATTTCAATCCACGCGCCCGCGTGGGGCGCGACGGATGAGATGGCGAGGCGAGGATGGAGCCCGCAATTTCAATCCACGCGCCCGCGTGGGGCGCGACGTCGGCGCAAGAAAAACATGCGCGAGATTTTCATTTCAATCCACGCGCCCGCGTGGGGCGCGACTTGCGAACGCCGCTGCACGTCCGGGAGCAGCGCGCATTTCAATCCACGCGCCCGCGTGGGGCGCGACCCGCTTCGGCGGGCGTGCACAAACTGCAGCGCCATTTCAATCCACGCGCCCGCGTGGGGCGCGACGGGGCAGTCGGACGACAGACGAGGAGGAGGCCGAATTTCAATCCACGCGCCCGCGTGGGGCGCGACCAACGGCTGCGATACGACGTACATTCCGACACGCATTTCAATCCACGCGCCCGCGTGGGGCGCGACGAGCAGGCCGTTCGGCCGGTGGACAGGCGCAGACATTTCAATCCACGCGCCCGCGTGGGGCGCGACGTCTGCGGGGACATCCGCTGCGGCTACTTGGGAGCATTTCAATCCACGCGCCCGCGTGGGGCGCGACCAACGGCTGCGATACGACGTACATTCCGACACGCATTTCAATCCACGCGCCCGCGTGGGGCGCGACGGAGCCACGATGAAGAAAAAGTACATTGTCAATGATTTCAATCCACGCGCCCGCGTGGGGCGCGACGGAACAAGGCACCGGGAAAACACGGACGGCACTGATTTCAATCCACGCGCCCGCGTGGGGCGCGACGGAGCACAACGGTGACGCCTGCAAGAACAGGCAATTTCAATCCACGCGCCCGCGTGGGGCGCGACCGGGCGAGATGTTCAGCCTCGCGACAAGCGATCCATTTCAATCCACGCGCCCGCGTGGGGCGCGACCATGAGCTGTCTGTGGCGCAAGGAAAATCTTGTCATTTCAATCCACGCGCCCGCGTGGGGCGCGACGAAACAAGCCTTGCCGTCCGAGCGTTTCTGCTTTATTTCAATCCACGCGCCCGCGTGGGGCGCGACCACGGACGGCACTGGAACTCATCTCAGCGAGATTATTTCAATCCACGCGCCCGCGTGGGGCGCGACCATCACGAAGGATAATATTCGAGCGACGGCACGAATTTCAATCCACGCGCCCGCGTGGGGCGCGACGGAGCTTGCATTTGCAGACGCAGAGGACGAATCGATTTCAATCCACGCGCCCGCGTGGGGCGCGACCATCGTCGCCGCTCTCGTCGAGAACGAAGCGGATATTTCAATCCACGCGCCCGCGTGGGGCGCGACGCAACAAAGGCGCTGATTTTAGAGCCGTGCTTGAAATTTCAATCCACGCGCCCGCGTGGGGCGCGACGGCGGTGGATCGTGCGCTGTCTTGCCTGTCTGTGATTTCAATCCACGCGCCCGCGTGGGGCGCGACATTGGCGGGAAATGTTGATGCCGGGGGGAGGGTCATTTCAATCCACGCGCCCGCGTGGGGCGCGACCTGTCAGCCAGTATGAGGCGGCATTGGCGATGGAATTTCAATCCACGCGCCCGCGTGGGGCGCGACGAAGTGCTCGATACGATCCAGCGAGGGCTTGAAATTTCAATCCACGCGCCCGCGTGGGGCGCGACGACGCCATCATAGACGCATGGGCGGTGTGGCTCTTATTTCAATCCACGCGCCCGCGTGGGGCGCGACGCGCACCGCTGAGATTGCGCGCGAAATGACCGCAATTTCAATCCACGCGCCCGCGTGGGGCGCGACCCTCGAAGTACAGATACAAGATATGGAGGGATAAATTTCAATCCACGCGCCCGCGTGGGGCGCGACCACCGTGACGGAGCGGCGCAGTGGCACGCGAGAGATTTCAATCCACGCGCCCGCGTGGGGCGCGACGCCGGAAATGAAGCTGTTGTATGACAGCATCAAGATTTCAATCCACGCGCCCGCGTGGGGCGCGACCAAATGCCTGCGAATATGGCCTTCGTCTTTGACGATTTCAATCCACGCGCCCGCGTGGGGCGCGACCGGAAAAAACGACGAGGCGGCAGCGGAGGATGTATTTCAATCCACGCGCCCGCGTGGGGCGCGACTAAGGGAGTGTGCGGCGGCTGTGGGAAGTCTTGGATTTCAATCCACGCGCCCGCGTGGGGCGCGACACCTATGATATTGACGGCAAGCGATACGTAGAGATTTCAATCCACGCGCCCGCGTGGGGCGCGACAAGGACGACTGGCAGTCTAAGGCGGCTGTATCATTTCAATCCACGCGCCCGCGTGGGGCGCGACGATGGCAAATGCCTTTTCCGCTCGGCAGCCAATGATTTCAATCCACGCGCCCGCGTGGGGCGCGACTACCGCTCTTTGAGGCGGAAGGATTTAAGCCGCTATTTCAATCCACGCGCCCGCGTGGGGCGCGACCACAACTGGTTGGCATCCGGACGGATGAAAGCCTATTTCAATCCACGCGCCCGCGTGGGGCGCGACCGTCATCTCGAACGGTACGCTTCCGACGGAGACATTTCAATCCACGCGCCCGCGTGGGGCGCGACTGAACCTTGCCTATGTGCTCGCCAAAGTCCATAAATTTCAATCCACGCGCCCGCGTGGGGCGCGACGCTTCGGCGTCGTCGCCGACGATACGGACGCGGTATTTCAATCCACGCGCCCGCGTGGGGCGCGACCGCAATTTGAGCGCCATCGGTGGCGGCGGGCAGGATTTCAATCCACGCGCCCGCGTGGGGCGCGACTGAGCCGTTAGAGAAGTTGGAGGCGGCGACAAAATTTCAATCCACGCGCCCGCGTGGGGCGCGACGCCGAAAATTGAGGTCGAACCCGAGTTTGATCGCATTTCAATCCACGCGCCCGCGTGGGGCGCGACCCGCGCCCCTGCGCCCCGAGCTACACGCGCCGGGATTTCAATCCACGCGCCCGCGTGGGGCGCGACACAGCACGAGGGGCTTTGCTGTTTGCAGCACGACATTTCAATCCACGCGCCCGCGTGGGGCGCGACGCCTTGAGCGACTTCATCGGCACGCCCTTCGAGAATTTCAATCCACGCGCCCGCGTGGGGCGCGACCTTATGTCTATCGGTGACAACATTCGCGCAGCGCATTTCAATCCACGCGCCCGCGTGGGGCGCGACGCAAGCGCCTCGCCCGCCCCGCCGCGCGAGTAGCAATTTCAATCCACGCGCCCGCGTGGGGCGCGACGCCCTGCCGCCAGAAGGCGGGCGCGTGCCTGGTGATTTCAATCCACGCGCCCGCGTGGGGCGCGACCTGCCGTTTTCAAGCGGAACTGCCGAATATCGTAATTTCAATCCACGCGCCCGCGTGGGGCGCGACTTCATTCAACGGTGTCGGAGAATCATAGGCCGTTATTTCAATCCACGCGCCCGCGTGGGGCGCGACTTCAAACATCTTGCCGTTCGTACTCTTGGACTGTATTTCAATCCACGCGCCCGCGTGGGGCGCGACAAAAGGCAGAGAAGTGCCAAGGGCATACTATCAAATTTCAATCCACGCGCCCGCGTGGGGCGCGACTGTGCCTGTTTACACGGGCTTAATTACAGCGGTTGCGCTATATTTTTCGCGAACCTCATTTTTGGCCATGCTGTTACAGGCATTTTTCGTCGCAAAGTCCTCTGTGTGATACGGGTTCGCACAAAGATTTTGCGGCCATTCTCGCGAAGGAGATGCCTGCTACAGCATCAGAGTTCCTTCAGCCTCATAACTTGGTTTTGCACCGACGTGCTGCGTTTTTCCTGCATATTTATTGCCCAAGTTATAAAAACGCAGGCTGTCTTTTTCTTGATCAATCAACGATGTCAATTCATGCCGCAATGTGCAGAACTGTGCTTCATCGAGAACACATTCAAACACGGAATTCTGCACGCGCTGTCCGTGGCGCACGCAGCACTTCGCCACTTTTCTCAAGCGTGTGCGGCCGGCAGATGTTTCCGTATTGACATCGTATGTCACGAGAATCAACATTTCCACCGCCCCCTCCATCTTTCCTGCTTATTTCCACAAAAACGCCGGATATTCCTCCAAGTCGCCGCGTAAATATCGTGCCAGCAGGAGGGATTGGGCATGGGGAACTAAGCCCCAAGGGAGTTTTTCCTTGAGAAACGGATGCGTGATCTGTTCCCGCTTCTTATCCTGCCATTCCTTGAGGACGAGCTTACGCCCAGCATCATTGAGCCAGACGGCGCCATTCTCTTTTTTCTCAAAATGCTCCGGCTTGATGATGCGATTGTTGATCAGCGTGAGTACGAGGCGATCGACAAAGAGGCTTCGAAGTTCCTCCATGAGATCGAGCGCCAAGGATTCCCTACCCGGGCGATCGCGGTGCAGGAAACCAACATACGCATCAAGTCCCACGCCTTCCAACGCGGAGGCACAGTCATGCGCCAGCACGGTATAAAGAAAAGACAGCATGGCATTGACGCGATCGAGAGGCGGACGCTTGAGGCGGCCTTCCAAGGAAAATGCGTCCTTGTTCTGCAAAATGAATTGATTGAACAACGAGAAGTACAGATGTGCGGCATTTCCTTCAATACCGCGCATTTCATCAAGCGACTGCACTCGATGCAAGCTCTGCAGGCTGCTTTTGAGTTCCGCACTCACTTGCGCAAGCGCCGTCAGATCCAAGCTCAGCGGATGGTCGCGCTTCATTCTTTCGACAAGGGTACGCGTGTTGAAGATTTTTCCGAAAAGGAAATCTGCCGCGAGTTTCGCACTCTCCGCATCATCTTCCGAGCGGCGATACTGCTCCTTCCGCAGGAGCACATTGCCTCGCACTTCCCCACAGGAGCGCGCAAGGAATCGCCCGCGCGGACTGAAAAAGCAAAGCCCGATTTTCGCTTGGGCGCACGCGCCCATCAAGGCAGGGCTCGCGCCCTTATAGGTGAAGCAAAGGATATTTTCCAAAGTGAGCAGCGGAATCCGTCCCAGCACTTTTTCTTCCTGCAGTACGACGACATTCTCATTTTCCAAAGCCACATACGCATCTTCGGTCAAAATGAACAGGGTATTGAGCATATGACGCATAGCTCACACCCCCTTCAAGGCAGCTGCATAATAGTCGAAAACATCCACCGCTTTTTCCAGCTTCGGCAGGCACAGGTCTTTCAGCGAACAGCTGCGGCATTTTTTCGTCACCTTGACCTTGGGTGTCGCCCTGCGGGAATATTCCTTGTGCATCTCAGCGAGCGTATGCAGAACGAAATCTCGCAAATCTTGCGTGATTTCCACCTTCTGCCGCCGATGGATTTCATCATAAAAAAGATAACCGACAGGAATCTGGCAGCAAAGCATTTCCTCAAGGCAAAGCGCCTGCAGGACGAGCTGCGAAACATCCTCTTCGCCGTCTTTCGTCTTGCCGCGCTTGTATTCAACGGGGACGGGACGCCAAAATCCTTCCTGCCCGTGCAGTCGCGCACCTGCCTTTTCCCTGTGAAATTCCACGACATCCGAGATGCCGCTCACACCGAGCTTTGCCGAAGAAATGCGCAGGGCACGCGCCACGAGCAAATCCCCGCGCGATTCGTGCAGACTGCCGTCATGACATTTCTCGTGGACAATCTGCCCCTCGACTGTACGCAAGTTTTCCTGCCATTGCTGCTCGATGTGAATGAGCGCCCACTGCCTGCGGCAAAAGAGGAAATGCTGGATGCCGGCGACATCCAGCCACTCCTCTTCGCGATATGCCATCAGCTCATGCGCGTGCAGGTCACGCCTTCCGGCAGATCTGCTTCGTCAACGGTGACCTCATAATCCTGATAGCTGCGCGCCGGCTCCTCCGTCGCCTTCTTTTTGACATGAATGCGCTCAAAAAGCTTGTAGGACGGCGCATTGCCAAGCTCGCTTTCGTGGCGGAAGACGATGAGTTCGCGCGTCGCCATATTGCCGCGCGCCGCCGAGCGGTCAAGCTCAAACATGCGCAGGATCGCCTGCCACAAGAGCGCCAAGTCCTCTTCGGAGAAGCCCGTCGTCTTGCGCGCAAGGTTTGCTGAAACATAGCCTTCGACCTTGTAGAGCGCATAGGGTACGATGAATTTGCGGCCGATTTCCGTCTTCTTCGTCTGCGCGTCCTTCACCGTCGTGATCGCCGTGCGCGTGATGGTGATCTCCTGCGGCAGAATGGGATCGATGCTGCGCGCAAAGCCGAGCTGCACGGGACCGCGCACCTGCCCGCAGTTCAGCGCTCCCTGCACGAAGGTCGTCATGACGGCGCCGAAGGTGCGGATATCGAAGAAATTGCTGCACATGAAGTCGCGAATCTTGCCGTCAATCGCAGGATCTGAGGCCTTGACCTTCTTGATGTCCTTGATGCCGAGGTGGTCGCACGCCTCCTGATCGCTTTGAACGAGCGGCACGTTTTCCTTGATGTAAATGCGATAGCCCGGCTTCCCTTCCTGCGCCGTTTCCACGTAGTTGCGAATCTTCCGCTTGAGGCAAACGTCGGTGACCAGTCCGTATCCGGTCTCTTGATCGACGCGCGGCATGTTGCCCGCATCGGGATCGCCGTTCGGATTGCCGTTTTCGACATCAAAAAGAATGACAAAATCATACCGATTTTTGATTGCTTCCGCCATTTACTTTTCCTCCTTCTTTTCGTACCGCTTCTGCTTCTGATGATAGTAACCAAGGATGAATACGCCCTGCTCCTCAAGCGGCAAATGACGCGGCATATCCTTGGCGTCCAGCTTTCCCATGATCTCCGACAGCTTCTTGTCCAAATAAACTCTGGGAGCCGCCTCCAACTTTTTCAAGTGATGAAGCGCGAGCTTCTGCAGCATCGGGAACACGTGCGCCGGCGTTCCACAGGCAGAATCAAAGAAACGGTCGCGAATCGTCGCCTTGATCTCAGGATTCGCTTTCTCCTGCACCTCTTCCAAAACGGCGAACCAGCGTCCGAGCAAATAAGCAACATCGGTCGAGTTTTCATCTAATGCCACAGCGATCTTCCTCCCTCGATTTCGCATCAAATATGCTTTCAAAAAGCCGGCGCGCCTTGCATTGATTTTCCGCTCCCCCTGCTCTGCATGAATGCGCAGCAAAATGTTTTGGAATACGGACACGGGATACTTGCCGCCGGTCAAAACGGCCCGCAGCATGGCTCCTGCCATGATGGGAGAAGCCATCTTCACCTTGGCGTTGGGATTCACCGTTTCACGCAGGAGCTCCCACAATGGCACATTGCCGCGCGTCTCCCAGCTCGGGCGAACAATCTTCATCTGCTCCATGTGCAGGGCGAGATTTCTCAAGAAATCTCCGAAAGATCCTTGCAGGAAGAATCGTACGGAAAGCCGCGCCGCATTGGGCGCCAGACCCAGGATATAGCAGGGATTGGCATAGGAGATTGCCACGCCCTCGTAGTCGATCGCCGCCCCTGCCTGCACCTTTTTCAGCACGGCGTCCAGCAGATCATCGGTCATCTTATCTTCATCGCCGAAAAGCATGCCGCAAAGCAAGTCTTGTGCCGCCTCGCTCTCCTCCTCGGCCCAATAGACCATCGTCGTGTCGCCTATGATCTTCGTATGCTCGCGATCAGCAAGCAAGGCATTGAGCGCCGTGCCGTAGGCAAACGCCGCCTTCTTCGACACGGGAGCATTGCCGCCCTGCTCGCCGTCGTGACCGTAGGATTCGTAGGCATTGGCATTGAAGGAGACGAGCATGGCTCCCGTTGCTTGGGCGCCCGTGACACCCTTGAGCGCCGGATGCTTGGCGGCGATCGGCGCCAATGTGCCCGTCACGAGGCAGCGGCGCTTTTCCTTAGACCCGCTGTCATCAAGGTATTTTTCCCATGCCTCACACACGGCAGGATCTTCGTGCACGAAGGTACGCGCCACACGAAACACGAGGTTCGCCCCCGCCGAAATCTCGGCGGCATAGGGTCCGAGAGCCGGATGTGTGTGCAGCACCTCCTTGCCGCCCTGCCAACGCTCGAAAAAGGCGAGAACGGCTCGAGCCGCCTCCGACTGGACACCGCCTAGGACTTCTTCATGCAGTTTCTTCGCGGCTGCAAAGCATTCTGCCGTGCGCTTCGCCTTGTCCTTCTCATCCAGCCCCAAAAAGTACGACGAATTGTCGCAGAGAAAGAACGGGCAGATTCCACTTGCACGCGTCTCCCCCATCGGGACAATAATCCGCCTAGGGACATTCACCTGCTTTTTGCCGCGCATCGTCTGTTGTGCGAGCGGCATCACCTGGAGCAAGTCGCCTGCTTCGGAAAGCACGAGCGCGAAGAGTACGCCACGATATTCCCAGCCTGCCTGCGGCAACCGTCCCTCTTTGCACTCCGTCTCATATCTTTTAACCAGTGCTTGGAGCATTTAACGATACACCCCGCAATCCCTAAGGTCGAGCACGCCGTCCACAAGCTGTGCTTGGAAAAACATCGGCTGAAGATTCTTGGGATCCGAGTAGTCGATATCATAGAGCATGAAGCCCAGATCTTTCGTTTCCCCATTCGTCGGCGGAAGCTCCGCTTCCTCGTACAGCCGGAAGCGCGCGGGAAACTCGCGGCAGCCCAGATACGGTGCATGATAGCACTGTCCCTTGCGTGCGCGTCGGCAGAACATCTCACGAAATTTCCCCTCGTTGTCCGATGCCGATGCCTTCTCCGTCATCTCGAAATGCGCTTCAATGATGTAATGCGGCTCCTTCAAGATGGTGGCGGCACGCTGCTGGATATCCTCCTTCGTGGACTGATAGAGTTCCCCACGCTCTTTCTCCGCAAAAGCCTTCACCGTACGCGCAGGAATCTTTGCCTTGAGCTCATTGCGGCGGACATTCGTGAATTGTGTCTTGGCGAGGACATAGATGCGATCAACCACCCAATGCAAGCCAGGATGCCAAAACACGGCTTCCAAGACCCCTCGCGCTGCGCTCGGCGTCATGACGGCGTAGGAAAAGCGCTCCGCCTTCAACTCCGGCCGCGTAAAGCACGCCGCTTCGCCCCAAACCTCAAGGCGAACGCCATAGGCCATAAAATCACCTCCATACTTCTTGTGTTTGGTATATTTCTAGATAAAGATATCATAGAAGATTAGAATTGTCAATAATAAATTATATAATCTGCGAAGAAAATTGACAGATCCATATATAAATAATAAAATAACATCGTCGTGAAAGCCTCATCTTCACGAGGATTGAAATTTGTGTTTGGTCACATGCAAAACGAGTGCGGGGAGATTTTTCAAATCTCCCCGCTTTCGTCTGTGCGGAGAAACACGATTCCATGCAGCGAATCTACAGGAACATTCCTTCGCCCTCTCCAACATTATTCGACAGACCCTTTTCTGAGTCATATACCGCCATATCAACGAGCACGGCGAGGTTTTCATCCAGCATACGGATCTTTCCCTGCGCGGCAAGCTGTTCGAACGGCGCTTCAGCATATCCCGTATAGACAGTCACGATGTAGCGTCCAACCTTTCGCATAAGCGAGCGCGATCTCTCTCCTTGTTCCAGCCGCGCCAAGAGCGCCTGTCCCTCCTCGGTTTGCGGAATGAAGATCGGCTTGGTACGATCCTCGATCAGGCGGACATCGTCTGCAATATCGGCAAAGGCAAACTTCCCCGACTGTCCCATGATGTCTTTCTTGTCCAGACGATTCTTGCCGCTCAGATCGTACAGCTCTTCAAAGTAGCGGCGGATCGCTTCGGGACTTGCCAAGTCTTCGGCAAAACTCCGCGCCACATTCTTTGTGATCTCAGCTGCCAGCTGCGCATTTTTCGCCAGCTTTTCCAGAGAAAAGACATGCACAGCGCTTTCCTCTGCCGACCTCCTGCCCTCACGATTGCAGCGGCCCGCCGCCTGCACGATGCTGTCGAGACCGTTGATCTCGCGGTAGACGCAGGGGAAGTCGAGGTCGACGCCGGCCTCCACAAGGCTCGTCGAAATGACGCGGCACGGCTTGCCGTCCTTGAGCCGTGCGCGAATCTCTTCCAGTACCTGCTCGCGATGCACGGGATAGAGATTCGTGGACAAGTGGTACGTTCCTTCGTCTTCCCGCAGCAAATCGAAGACACTTTGCGCCGTCTTTTTCACATTGACGATGCAAAGCACCTGCTCATGAGCCGCCAGCTCTTCGGCAAGCTCCTCTTCCGTCATTGTCTCTTCGCGCAGCTCGATCTTCGTGCGCCGGAAAAATGCTGCATTTTCCATGAGCGCCGGGCAGATTTCCAGCGGCTGCATATCAGCGGAGAAAAACTGCCCGAGGGGCGGCTGCGTCGCCGTGCAGAGCACCGCCGTACACGCATAGTGCCGCACGAGCGCCTCGATTGCGGCGAGCGAGGGACGCAAGTAATCAATCGGAATCATCTGCGCCTCATCGAAGATCACGATGCTCTCGGCAAGATTGTGCAGTTTGCGGCATTTCGACGGGCGATTGGAAAAAAGTGATTCGAAAAACTGCACGTTCGTCGTCACGATGACGGGCGCATCCCAGTTCTCCGTCGCCAGCCGCTTGCGGTTCATATCCATATCCTGCACATCGTCATAATCCACATTCTGATGATGCTCGACGACACTGTCCGACCCCAGCAAATCCCGAAAGACAGCCGCATTCTGCTCGATGATCGACGTATACGGTATGACGTAGATGATGCGCCTGCGCTTTCTCTTGGCATGAGCTGCATAATGCAGGGCAAACGCCAGGGAAGAAATCGTCTTGCCTCCGCCTGTCGGTACGGTTAGCCGGTATAAACTCCCTCGTGCTTCTTTTCCTGCGGCGATGCTCTCGGCGAGGAGTGCGGAGCGCTTTTCATTGATCGGCAACTGTAGTTTTTGCTTTTCTTTTTCCGTCTTCGGCTTCGAGAATTTCTCTTCAAGGCTCTCCTGCAGGCGTTCGAGCAAGGTTTCCACAGAAGCAAAACCTTCCCTCTCGACATTCCCCGCCGACATGAAGTCTTCCGTGTCGAGAAAGTCCGCATCGACGAGACAGGAGAAAAGCATGCGCGTATAGAGCATCGCGGAGAGCGGCGCACGCGCGGCTTGCGCCAACAAGAGCGACGAGGGCGGCAAGGTCTGCGGCAGATCGGCCTCGTGATAAGCATGGTAATCGGGCAGATTCCGTCGCTTGAGTCTGCCCAAAAGCGTGCCGTCTTCCGCTGTATTCGCTGACGTACCCTGGTTCGGTATGCCGCCATGATGCCCTGCGATGCAGAACGCCATCACCTGCGCCATGCCTCTAGCAAGCCTTTTGCTTTGCTCATCGTCCGCGCTCTGCCGCAGCTTCACGATCTCCTGGGCCCCTGCCGTCGAATGGTCGATGCGGCCTCTGCGCCTTTTCTTCTCCGCCTCGTCCGCGCGCAGATACTCTTGAAACTCGCGCGAATACTTGCCGATATCGTGATACAAGCCCAAGAGCCGCCCCATCGCCTCCTCGCCAAAAGCGGCGGCAAAGCGCCCTGCAAGATCGGCAACGCCCGTCAGATGGTCGAACAAAAGCTGCTCGCGCCCCGTTTCTTCATCAAGATGTCCAAGATAAGCAGAAGATTTTGTCATTTTTACTTCCTCCCCAGAAACGACGACAAGATCGATATAGTCCCATCCGACGTCCGCACGAACATCAAAAAAATCCTATATAGTATTTCGACAAACAATTTCCATTTCCTGTATAGATGCTCCTGCACTGCCGGCAGCAAAGCGTCAAAAGAGCCGCCTCACCGTACGACGGCGGGCGGCTCTTTCCTATTTTCTTCAATCCCCGAGCGGCGTGTTGACGATCTTCTTGCGCTCGCGCCAGTCGGGGCAGAACTTGTCCATGAGGCTCTTGAAATGCGCGTTGTGGTAGCGCTCCCATAGATGCGTAAGCTCGTGGATGATGATGTATTCGAGGCAGGCGGACGGATATTTGGCGAGCTGCAG
This sequence comes from Selenomonas sputigena ATCC 35185, assembly GCF_000208405.1. Lineage (NCBI taxonomy): Bacteria > Bacillati > Bacillota > Negativicutes > Selenomonadales > Selenomonadaceae > Selenomonas > Selenomonas sputigena. Next base: position 2,197,304 of record NC_015437.1, read on the forward strand.
ATTCAGCCAGATGCGGCGCGCGCGGATGTTGCAGGTGCCCCACTTCGTCTTCATGTTCTTGATGCGCCATTCAGCGGCGCTCTTGCCGACGATCGTCTCGGCTCGTGCCAAGAGCGGCGGCACGGCGCGCGCGAGTTCGCGGCGATACCATTCGTTCAGCAGAGCTTCACGCTCGGCGGGGATGCTCTCGGCCTCCTGCGCCTTGAGGCTCAGGATGAGTCGGCTGCCGTCTCGCAGGACGATGTTGCAGCCACGCCCGAACTTCACGGTGAGCTGGAGCGCCTCGCCCCAGACGAAGAAGCGCTCGCCGCTTAGGAAGCGGCGAGCGCTTGGCAGAGGACTCGCGGCGATCTTCGCCTGCTTTTCCTCGATCCATGCCGTATGCTTGGCGACGAAACGTGCGAGCTCTTCGAGCGTCGCGCGCTTCGGTGCGCTCAAGCGCACCGTGCCTGCGGGCGGCACGACGCGCAGATAGATGTTCTTGATGGACTTTCGTTCAAGCTCGACGGGGATTCCCGCGAGCGCCAGAGATATGACGGGCTTTCCCATATCAGTTATTCTTCTGCTCCATCGCGGCGAACGACGCTGCCTTGTCGCCTTCGCCGAGACGCACGACCTTGACGCCCTGCGTGTTGCGGCTGATGACGGAAATCTCGTCGACCTTCGTGCGGATGACGATGCCGTCCGTCGTGATGAGGATCAGCTCCTGTCCTGGACGCACGACCTTGAGGCCGATGACCGCGCCCGTCTTTTCCGTGACCTTCATGTTGATGAGGCCCTTGCCGCCGCGCGTCTGCAGACGATATTCGCTCGTCGCCGTGCGCTTGCCGTAGCCTTCCGCCGTGATCGTCAGAACCTCGGCATTGCGCGCGAGGTTGTCCATGCCAACGACCACATCGCCCGCCTTCAGATTGATGCCCTTGACGCCGCGCGCCGTGCGTCCCATCGAGCGCACATCGTCTTCGGCGAAGGCGACCGCCATGCCGCCCGCCGTGCCGAGTATCACATGCTTTTCGCCGTCCGTGAACTTGACGCCGATGAGGTCGTCGTCCTCGTCGAGGTTGATCGCATTGAGCCCGCCTCTGCGGATCGACTGGAACTCGGAAAGGCTCGTCTTCTTCACGATGCCCTTCTTCGTCGCCATGAAGAGGTAGCGTTCGGGCAAGAACTCCTTGACCTGGATGACCGCTGTGATCTTCTCTTCGCTCTCAAGCTGCAGCAGGTTGATGATCGCCGTGCCCTTCGCCTGGCGGCTCGCCTCGTTGATCTCGTATGCCTTGAGACAGTAAACGCGCCCGCGGTTCGTAAAGAAGAGGATCGTGTGGTGCGTCGTCGTGACGAGGATATTTTCGACGAAGTCGGCTTCCTTCGTGCCCATGCCCGTCACGCCGACGCCGCCGCGCTTCTGGCGACGATATGTGTCGAGCGGCATGCGCTTGATGTAGTTGTTATGCGTGAGCGTGATGACGACGTCTTCCTGCGCGATGAGGTCTTCGACGTTGATCTCGGATGTGTCGATCGTGATTTCCGTGCGGCGCTCGTCGCCGTACTTCTCGCGCACGGCAAGAAGCTCGTCCTTGATGATCTTGTCGATCTTTCCCTCGTCGGCGAGAACGGATTTGAGCCAGTCGATCATCTTCAAGACCTCTTGGTACTCTTCCTCGATCTTCTCGCGCTCAAGACCCGTCAGACGCTGCAGACGAAGATCGAGAATCGCCTGTGCCTGCTTCTCGCTGAGCTTGAAGTCTTCCATCAGGCGCTCACGCGCGATGTCCGCCGTGCGGCTCTCGCGGATCGTCGTGATGACGGCGTCGAGGTGATCGAGCGCGATGGTCAAGCCTTCGAGGATATGAGCGCGCGCCTCGGCTTTCGCCAATTCGTACTTCGTGCGCCGCGTGATGACGTCCTGCTGGTGCTTGATGTAGTAATGCAGCACCTCTTTGAGCGTGAGCACGCGCGGACTGCCGTCGACGAGCGCGAGCATGATGACGCCGAAGCTGTCCTGCAGCTGCGTGTGCTTGTAGAGCTGGTTCAAGATGACGTTGGCATTCGCGTCGCGGCGCACGTCGATGACGATGCGCATACCGCTGCGGTCGGACTCGTCGTTCAAGGCCGTGATGCCCTCGATCGCCTTGTCGCGCACGAGCTCGGCGATCTTCTCGACGAGACGCGCCTTGTTCACCTGATAGGGCAGCTCCGTCACGATGATGCGCGAGCGGCCGCTCGACGTCGTCTCGATGTGCACGCGCGCGCGCAGCTTGATGACGCCGCGCCCTGTCGTGTATGCCTGACGTATGCCCTCCGTGCCGAGGATCAGTCCCGCCGTCGGGAAATCCGGCCCCTTGATGACCGTCATAAGCTCTTCAACGGTAGCATCGGGGCGATCGATGAGCATCAACGTGCCGTCGATGACCTCGCGCATATTGTGCGGCGGGATGTTCGTCGCCATGCCGACAGCAATGCCCGCCGTGCCATTCGCAAGAAGCTGTGGGAACTTCGCGGGCAGCACGGTCGGCTCTTTCAAGGACTCGTCGTAGTTCGGTGCGAAATCCACCGTTTCCTTGTCGATGTCCTGCAGCATGAGCTCCGCGACCTTCGACATGCGCACCTCGGTGTAGCGCATCGCCGCCGCCGGATCGCCGTCGACCGAGCCGAAGTTGCCGTGACCGTCGGCGAGCATGTAGCGCATGGAAAAATCCTGCGCCATGCGCACGATCGCGTCGTAGACGGAACTGTCGCCATGCGGGTGGTACTTACCGAGGACTTCGCCGACGATGCGCGCCGACTTCTTGTACGGCTTGCCCGACCCCATGCCCGCTTCCTGCATCGCATAGAGGATGCGGCGGTGCACGGGCTTCAGACCGTCGCGCACGTCCGGCAGGGCGCGGGCGACGATGACGCTCATGGCGTAGTCGATATAGGAATTCTTCATCTCACTTGCGAGATTTACAGGAACGATCTTCCCCTCGCCAAAATCCACACTCTCACCCCAAAAATATAATCGAGATAATATCTAACCCGAATAGTATATCATTTTTCAGCCAAAAAGTCCATGCGGCGAAAGGCGATGCTCAGGCATAACGGCATCAGGTAAATTTCCAAAGTAAATCCCACATAATAGGTCACTAACGGGATTTACTCTGAGAAGAATTTATGGCTGAATTTAGTGTGAGAAATCTCTCTACACAAAGGAGGCTGTCATCATGAAGCAAGCAGACAACAACAAGAAGAACAAGCACCTTACTGCACAAGACCGCCAGGAAATCATGAACGGGCTCGACAGGGGATTGTCCTTCAAGGCGATCGCCCTGCTCGTTCAGAAAGATCCTACCACCATATCTTACGAAGTGAAGCGACATCGCAAAGAGCACCGCAATGCGTTCGTGCAAACAGACGAACTCTGCCCCTTGCTCGAAAAGGCACCCTTCGTCTGCAACGCCTGCCCCAAGCGCCGTTCTGCTAACTGCCGCTTCCTCCGCCTTCTCTATGTCGCTCCGCAGGCACATGCCGAATACGAAGCGCTCCTGCACGATGCACGCGAAGGCATTCCGTTGAACCGTGCGTCTTTTTACAAGCAGGATCGCATCATTTCCTCTTGCATTGAGAAGGGGCAGCACATTTATCATATCGTCGCTTCTCACCCAGAGCTCAATGTGTCTCTCAGCACAGTTTATCGGCATTTTTCCAAGGGATATTATTCGGCTTCCAAGATTCACCTTCCACGCGCCGTAAAGTTCAAGCCTCGCAAAAAGAAGCGGGCGGATGTCGTTCCTTCTGCCATAAAGAAGGAACGCACCTATGCGGATTTCCTCGCTCATATGGAACGGGAAGGGCTTAGCGCACATACGCAGCTTGATACCGTTATCGGAGTTTCAGGCGGCAAAGTCATCCTCACCGTCCACTTCACTGCGTTCAATTTCATGTTCGGGCTTCTGCTCGAAAACAAGACGGCTGTGCAGGCTGCCTTGAAGTTCCAAGAGGTCAAACGAACTTTGACTGCAGGCGGTTTTGCTTTTCCTGCCCTTATGCCCGTGATGCTTACGGACAACGGTGGAGAGTTCTCCGATGTTTTCGCCTTTGAGAACAATCTTGAGGGGGAAAAGGAGGCCTGCCTTTTTTTCTGCGATCCCATGCAGTCTTACCAGAAGGCGCAAATTGAGAAGAATCACACGCTTTTTCGCGATATTGTGCCGAAGGGGTCTTCTTTCGACCATTTCACACAGGATACCGTCAATTTGATTTTTTCGCACATCAATGGCGTCCGTCGCAACATTTACAGCGGCAAGTCTCCCTATGAGATGTTTACGTTCGCTTTTTCCGAGGAACTGGCTGCTCTTTTGGGCATCTCGTATGTTGCGCCGGAAGATGTCGTGCAGTCTCCTAGACTTCTAAAGGGCTGATCTTGCGCTGCACATCTTTCTCATAGTAAATCCCGCCAGGGTGGAACTTACTCTGAAAAGCCTCGCTTTTCGGAGTGCGAAGCATGTCCTTCTTTCTAGCTTATCCCTTATGGTTCGGTCGCTTTTAAGACGATATTGTGCTCAGGTCATCCATTGCATACAAATTCTGATGCTTCTCGCACTTACTCCTATCGGCTTTCTTAGACTAAATCCCATAGACTTACATCAGCGGAAGTTACTTTGCGAATTTACGCACGATACGCTTTCGTGGCGATCAGAAATTCCTGCGTGCATGACAGAGTCTCCTCACCCCTTCGCCGCCCGCTCCTTCTCCGCGAGCAGCGCCTCCAAGTCCTCGCGCGTGAACGCGTACTTCTCGCCGCAGAAGTGACAGCAGACCTCCGCCTTGCCGTCGGCGACGAGGGATGCGAGATCCGCTGTGCCTAGGCTCAGAAGCACGGACTCGACGCGCTCCTTCGAGCATGAGCAGCGAAAGGCGAGGTCAGTCTCGGCGAGGACTTGCATTTCGCCCAAGCCCTGCAGGACGCGCCCGGCGATCTCATGCGCCGTCATGCCCTGATGCACCATGTCGGAGACGGCGGGAAGCGCGGCAAGATTCTCCTCCAACTGCGAAAGCGATTCCTCCGACGCGCCCGGCAATGGCTGTACGAAGAAACCACCAGCCGCCAGCACCGAGAGGTCGGGCGCAACGAGCACGCCGAGCGCGACGGAAGACGGCGTCTGCTCCGAATCGTACAGGTATCGCGTCAAGTCTTCGGCGATCTCACCCGTGACGATCTCAGACGATCCGGCGACAGGCTCCTTGAGTCCCGTGAAACGCGTGACCGTGACGAGTCCCGTACCAACGCCCGCGCCGACGTCGAGCTTTCCCTTTGCGTTCAGCGGCAGATTTACATGCGGATGCTCGACATAGCCGCGCACGAATCCCTCGGGCACGGCATCCGCCACGATGGCGCCCAGAGGCCCTGCGCCCGCGAACTTCACGGTCAGCGTCTCCTCGTTCTTGAGGTTCGCCGCGAGGAGCAGCGCCCCCGTCATCGTACGGCCGAGAGCCGCCGCCGCAACGGGCAGGCAGTCGTGGCGGCGCACGGCTTCGCCGACGAGATGCGTCGTGCGCGCCGCATAGATGCGGAAGTCGCCCGCCATCGCCTTGACCAAGGTGTCTTTCATCGGGAAAATTCCTCCTCCTTCAAGCAAGGCGGGTGAACACGCAGCGTGTCCACCCGCCTTATCTCTTATCTCTTATATCTTATATTCATCATTCATCCCACGCGTAGAGCACAAGGATGTCGGGCGCATGGACGGCGTCGTAGAAAGCGACGATCTTGCGCCCCGCCGCCTTGCACCACGCATGGCGCAGTGCGCCGCCCTTGTCCGGCGACTTCTCTTCCGAGCTGAAGAAGTCCGCACGCTCCGCCTCCGTCAGCCCCAGCGATTCCAAGGCGAGCGTCAGCACGCGCCGCAGAGCCAAAGAGCGCGGCACAGACGCCTTCTCGCTCTTCATGACGATGCTCGAAAGCGCCCCCGCCTCATTGACGTTCAGAAAGAGCCGCCCCTTCTCCTCAATGCCGAGGAGCTCGGCCTCATAGACGCGATAATTCTTGAGCTTCACGTCGTTCGACAGAAACGGCGCGGCAAGGCGCACGACGGAATCCTCACGCTGAGCCATATCGTTGTAACGCGCGACGAACGCCGCCGCATCGAGATCCGAAACGCGCACCGCATGGTTCGCCAGACAGACGCCTGCGCTCGTCACAAAAAATACGCCGGCAAGCGCAATGCCGCGCAAAAAGTCATGCCACAAGGTCAAAAGACGCCTCCCCAAAGACTATCCAAGCCACTATTTCAATGTGCAAACTACACGCACAAACATCCACTTCGTGGACATTGTGCGCCGCCCTTAATGAAAGTTTACCAATCCGTCTGCGCCCTTCGGGCTTGACTTCTTGGACTTTCATAGTAAACTACACGCACAAACGTCCACTTTGTGGACATTGTGCGCCGCCCTTAATGAAAGTTACCCAATCAGTCTGCGCCCTTCGGGCTTGACTTCTTGGACTTTCATAGTAAGCTCCATTATAGCACAACGGAGCGGGGATTCAAGAGAAATCGCGCCATCTGTCTGCGCCTGCACGGATTATTTATAAGGAAGGGAATTGACAGTCTCATACCGATGTAGTACATTGTAATTAACGAAAGGAGTGATGGAAATGAGCTTTTCAATCCGACTGACGGACACGGAGCGGGCGCTCGCCGAAAGCTACGCGAAGCTGCACGCGCTCTCGCTCGCCGAAGCATTCAAGCGGGCGCTCTTCGAAAAGATCGAGGACGAGTACGACATCGCGCTTGCCGACGAAGCGTATGAGGAGTACCTGGCAAACCCTACGACATACTCTCACGAGGAATTCTGGAATGATGTGATGACGCCGTGAAATCCTATCAATTAATTTACTCCGAGCGTGCAAAGAAAGATGTCAAGAAACTCGATCCATACACCAAGCAGATGATCAAGTCGTGGATCGAGAAGCGACTGCTGCACTCGGAAAATCCTCGTGCGCACGGCAAGGCGCTCACGGGAAACCACAAGGGCGAATGGCGCTACCGCATCGGCGACTACCGTCTGATCTGCGCCATTGAGGACGAGCGGCTCGTCATCCTCGCCCTCGCCCTCGGGCACAGGCGCGAGGTGTATTGACGTGCAAACGAGCGCAGAAAGATCTGCCGCACACGCCTTTGCCGCGAATGTCCGAGACGCAAAAGACTTCGATTCTTCTTGCCTTTTCATCCGTCCCTAAGGTATACTGAAATCGTGATAATCGGTGTCATATTGGATTGAGGTGAAGAATATGATTTACACCGTGACATTCAACCCGTCGCTCGACTACATCCTGCGGCTCGACTCGCTCGAAAAGGGCGAGATCAACCGCGTGACGTACGAGCATATCCTGCCCGGCGGCAAGGGACTGAACGTGTCGATGGTCTTGAAGAACCTCGGCCACGCGAGCCGCGCGCTGGGATTCGTGGCGGGATTTACGGGCGAGGCTGTCAAAAAGCAGTTCGAGAGCTTCGGCTGCGAAGCGGACTTCGTACACCTTGCCGAAGGATTTTCGCGCATCAACGTGAAGATCAAGGCGAAGGAAGAGACGGAAATCAACGGACAAGGGCCGCAAATTACAGAGGCGGCGCAGGAGGAGCTTTTCCAAAAGCTTGAAAAGCTCCAGGCGGGCGATACGCTCGTCCTGGCGGGCAGCATACCGAACACTTTGCCCGACGACATCTATGAGCGCATCATGGAGCGACTCGGAGGACGCTCCATCCGCATCATCGTCGACGCGACGAAGGGGCTGCTCCTCAAGGTCTTGAAGTACGGGCCGTGGCTCATCAAGCCGAACAACCACGAACTCGGCGAGATGTTCGATACGGAGCTCAAGACAGAAGAGGAGCTGATCGCGCACGCGAAGAAGCTGCAGGAGATGGGCGCGAAGAACGTGCTGATCTCGATGGCGGGCGAAGGCGCGCTCTTCCTGACGGAAAGCGGAGAATCCTTCAAGAGTCCCGCGCCCAAGGGAACGCTCGTGAACTCTGTCGGCGCGGGCGATTCGATGGTCGCAGGCTTCCTCGCCGGCTATGAAGAGTCGGGCGGCTCGTGGCGAGACGCCTTCTTCATGGGCATCGCGACAGGCTCTGCGTCGGCATTTTCCGAAAACCTCGCACGGCGTCCCGAAGTCGAGACGCTGTTAAAGACCATCGGCTGAACGCCGGCTGAAAGAAAGGAACGGTCGATATGCGTATTACGGACTTATTGAAGAGCGAGAGCATCGCGCTCGGCGCACAGCCAAAGGACAAGTATGACGCCATCGCCATCTTGACGGGGCTGATGGAAAAGGGCGGCAATCTCTCGGACAAGGCGCAGTACGAAAAGGACGTGCTCGCACGAGAAGCGTCGGGCACGACGGGACTCGGCGATGGCATCGCGACGCCGCACGCCAAGAGCGCGGGCGTCAAGGCGCCGGGGCTTGCAGCGATGACGGTGCCCGCAGGCATGGATTTCGAGGCGATGGATCAAAAGCCCTCGCGCCTCTTCTTTGAAATCGCCGCACCCGATACGGCGGCCGATGTGCATCTCGAAGTCCTGAGCAAACTCGCGACGATGATCATGGATCCCGACTTCAAGGAAACTCTGATTGCAGCGAAATCAAAGGAAGAATTCCTCTCGCTCATCGATGCGAAGGAAGATGGCAAATTCGAGGCTGCGGCAGAGCCTGCCCCCGCCGCAGCAGAAGCCGGCGCACAGGCAGCCGCACCGGTCGAAAGCACTGCAGCTCCTGCGGCAATCACCAAGAAGATCCTCGCCGTCACAGCGTGCCCGACGGGCATCGCACACACCTTCATGGCGGCGGAAAGCCTGGAGCAGCACGCGAAGAAGCGCGGCATCCCCATCAAGGTGGAAACGAACGGCTCAGGCGGCGCAAAGAACATCCTGACGGCGGCGGAAATCGCCGAGGCCGCCTGCATCATCGTCGCGGCGGACAAAAATGTAGAGATGGCGCGTTTCGACGGCAAGCCCGTCATTCAGACGAAGGTCGCGAACGGCATCAACAAGGCGGACGCGCTCTTGGACGAGGCGCTCTCCGGCACAGCGCCGATCTACCACCATGCGGGCGGCGCGGCTGCAGCGGAGGAAAGCGCGGCAGAGGACGAGAGCATCACGCGCCAAATCTACAAGCATCTGATGAACGGCGTCTCGCACATGCTGCCGTTCGTCATCGGCGGCGGCATCCTGATTGCCCTCGCCTTCCTCCTCGACACCTTCGACCCCGCCAACCCTGGAAACTTCGGCTCGAATCTCTGGTACGCCAAGACCTTCATGGACATCGGCGGCATCTCCTTCGGCTTCATGCTGCCCGTGCTCGCAGGCTTCATCGCCATGAGCATCGCGGACAGGCCGGGACTCGCCGTCGGCTTCGTGGGCGGCGCGCTCGCCTCTTCGAGCGGTGCGGGATTCTTGGGGGCGCTCATCGCGGGCTTCGTCGCGGGCTACGTCGTCAATGCACTCAAGAAGGTCTTCGCCGATCTGCCGCACTCTTTGGAAGGCATCAAGCCCGTGCTTCTCTATCCGCTCCTCGGCGTCTTCCTCGTGGGCGTCATCATGATCTTCGTGATCAACCCGCCCGTCGCCGGCATCAACAACTGGATGATCGAGACCTTGAAGGGCATGGACACGTCGAGCCGCATCTTCATCGGCGTCCTCATGGGTGGCATGATGGCGGTTGACATGGGCGGTCCCGTGAACAAGGCGGCCTACGTCGTCGGCACGGGAATGCTCGTATCGGGCGAATACGGCATCATGGCAGCGGTCATGGCGGGCGGCATGGTGCCGCCGATCGCCATCGCTCTTGCGACGACGTTCTTCAAGAGCCGCTTCACAGAGCAGCAGAGGAAATCGGGCGTCGTCAACTACATCATGGGTCTTTCGTTCATCACGGAGGGCGCGATCCCGTTTGCAGCAGCCGATCCACTGCGCGTGATTCCGTCGTGCGTCATTGGCTCGGCGACGGCGGGCGGCCTGTCGATGTTCTTTGACTGCACGCTGCGCGCACCGCACGGCGGCATCTTCGTCGTGCCGACAATCGGCAACCCGCTGCTCTATCTCGTCGCGATTTTCGCCGGCGCCGTCCTCAGCGCGCTCTGCCTCGGCATCGTCAAAAAGAAGGTCGAGGAATGACGGCACTGAAGAAGGACGGCACACGCTGAAATTCACTTGAAGGGACTGGAAACCATGCAGGAAACTCCCGTGCGCCTGCCGCACGATCACGGCCATCAAGAGGCCGCCCTGCCGCACATGCCCGATGCGGATACGCTCGCCACGGTATCGGCGGCCATGAAGCAGCTCGGTGACGCGACGCGGCTGCATATCTTCTGGTTCCTGTGCCATTACGAGGAATGCGTGATCAACATCGCCGCCTACATGCAGATGTCGAGTCCGGCGATCTCGCACCACCTGCGGCTCTTGAAGGCGAGCGGCCTCATCACCTCGCGGCGCGAAGGCAAGGAGATGTACTACCGCGCGGCCGAGACGCCGCTCGTCGAAGAACTGCACCACACAGTTGAACGAGTCGGGCGCATCTCGTGCCCACGATAAGGAAAAGCGCCGCGCCGGAAACGATACATTCGCGTGAGACGGCGTCCAACACGAACGCGGAATCTCGCAAGCTAAAGCCCGCCCATTCCCCTAAAGAACGACCAAGATTCAAACGCGCTTCGCTTGAACGAGAATCTTGGTCGAGGGGGAATGTGCGGGCTTTTTGACACTTGCTCAAAACGGTTCGCTTATGGCCGCCGCCCCACGCCACTCTCCAGTGTCCGCGCACCATTCTTATCATTTATACCAAAGGAGGATTTCATGTCATATACGGATTTTCAAATCGGCGAGAAATTTCCTCTGCCCATCCGCCAGCAAGGCGAGGGCGGACTTTTCCAGGTCGACGCGAACGGCGCGATGTTCATTTTGCAGCTCGCCAAGAGCGACATCATCGCCATCGAGGCCTTTCGCACGGGAGAGATGGAGCTTGCCCTCTACGAGACGGAAGGCGTCCTCTTCCTTCTCTATCGGATTCCCGGCATCTTCAAGGACGGCTGGGGCGACGCGCCGCTTTCCTTCGGCGGTCTTTCCAAGGGGCATCTGCCGTCAGAGGAGTCGCTCGCGAGAGCATCGCTGCACCTCTGCCTCGTCGACGCGCGGCTTTCCCTGCTGCTCGCACAGCGCGAGGCGCAGATGCCCGCCCCGTTCGCCGATTTTTTGCGCCGCCACACGCTTTCCGCCTTGGAAGCGCCTCTCGCGCCGCAGGACTTCGCCGCGCGCGTGCAAAGCATCTGGCAGCGCATGAACCCCGCCGAGATGCGCGAGAAGGCCGCCGTCATCTGGGAGATTCCGCTCGCGCTCAAGGGCGCTCCGCTGCATTGACGCGCACGAGGAAAGGAGCATTCGCATGAAGCCGAAAATCTGCATACTGACGACGGGCGGCACGATCGCAGGCGCGGCGGCGCGTTCCGATGCGCTCACAGGCTACCGCGCGGGCGCACTCGGCGCGGACGAACTTCTCGCCGCCGTGCCCGAAATTGCAGACGTCTGCGCCATCGAGAGCGAGGAGGTCGCCGCCATCGACAGCAAGGATATGACGGAGACAGTCTGGCTGCATCTTGCCGCCCGCATCGAGGCGGCGCTCGCTGCGGGCGCGGCGGGCATCGTCGTCACGCACGGCACGGATACGCTCGAAGAGACGGCGTACTTCCTGCATCTTGTCGTAAAGAGCGAAAAGCCCGTCGTCCTGACGGGCGCAATGCGCCCCGCGACGGCGCTCTCCGCCGACGGCCCCTTGAACCTCCTCGACGCCGTGCGACTTGCCGCCAGCCCCGAAGCGCACGGACAGGGCGCGCTCGTCGTGCTGAACGGCGAAATCCACAGCACACGCGACGTCCAAAAGGTGCATACGACGGCCGTGCAGGCGTTCGTCTCGCCCGATGTCGGTGCGCTCGGCCGCATGGAAGACGGGACGCCGCATTTTCGCCGCCGCGTGCTCACGCGTCATACGCGCGAGAGCGAATTCGACCTTGCGGGCGTGACGGCCCTTCCCTATGTGCCGATCCTCTACGGCCATGCAGGCGCGGACATCCGTCTCGCCCGCGCCGCCATCGAGAGCGGCGCGGCGGGCATCGTCCACGCGGGCACAGGCAACGGCAGCATACACGAAGCGCTGCTCGCGACACTCGCCGATGCCGCAGGAAAAGGCATCGGCGTCGTGCGCGCGAGCCGCACGGGCGCGGGCGCGGTGCTCTTCGCCGAGAGCGCCTACGCGGACGCGGGCTTCATCGACGCCGACACGCTGCCGCCCGCCAAGGCGCGCATCCTGCTCGCTCTCGCGCTCTTAAAGACAAACGACCGCGACGAAATTCAGCGCATGTTCCGCGAATATTGACACAAAAGGGCTTTCATGCACAGACAACAGCGCATGAAAGCCCTTTCCCCAAAAGACGCGCGAAGAAGTCTTGTGCGTCCCACTGGAATAACTGCCCGCGATGGAGTATAATAGAGAGAGTATGATTTGGGGTCGTGTGCCGTCCGAAGGGAGAGTTACATGAAGGCCTATGAGTTGAAAATCGCTTTGCGCGGACAGTCGCCGGAGGTTTGGCGGCGCGTTCTCGTGCCCGAGGAGCTGACGTTTTCACAGCTCGCACTCGTCTTCAACCTGGCGATGGGTTGGGAGAAGGAAACGGTGTTCTCCTTCCTGCTGCCGCACAAGAAGATGGTCATCACCGAACTGTCGGAAGAGCAGGCGCATGGCGAGCGCCTGAAAGAAGCTGCCGTGGTGCAAATCTGCAGCCATCTGGAACGTGCGGGCGCCTTTCTTTACCTCTACGCAAACCGGCGCGAGATGCGCCACGACGTGCATCTGGAAAAGATTGTCGAGCCGTGGAGCGGCAGAGCGCCGCAGGTGCTCGAATGGAGCGGCGCGCGCACGGCGGCAGCAGTACTCGAAGGCGCGAAAGATGCGGAAGACAGCGTCCACTACGATATGGACGCCGTGAACGAGAAGCTCGCCCTTTGGTGCCGCCTTGACCGACGGCGCTACGAGGATCGCCCGCTGACAAAGCTGTACGAGGATATGGAGGCGGGGAGATACGGCTTTTCCGCCTACAAGTACAAGATGCGTTCCATCGAGGGGACGAACGCCACGCCGGAAGCGCAGAAAACCTTCTTTTCCACGGTCTTTCACCAGCGCCTGCAGGATACGGAGGACGAAGAGCGCGTGCCGCCGACGCTTCGCGACATGTTCGCAGGCTTCGCCAAGGAAGAGCTGCTCTCGATTGCCGAACAAAAGGGCATCGAGGTGCGCCACGGCATGCGCAAGCAGGACATCATCCGTCAGCTGACGAAGCAGATGCTCGATCCTCGCGTCATGGAAGAGTACTTCCTCTGCCTGAGCGACGAAGAGGTCCTTTCCCTGCAGCAGCTGCTCGCCAACCTTGACGACTTCGAGGAAGAATCGGAGCACAACTTCGAGACCCTTTCGACCGCGGGATACATCGCCGAAACGCCCGAATTTGAACTCGTTATCTCACGCGACGTCGCCGCAGGGTTCATACCCTTCGCCGTGGACATGGGCGAGGAGCTGTACGACAGGCGCAGAAGGCGCACATGGCTCATCAACACGATTCTCACGGCGAACGTCCTCTACAGCGTGACGCCGCTCGACATCCTGTGCCGCATCTACAACCAAGGCGGCATCGGCGACCTGAAGCCTGCGGAAATCAAAAAGGAAATGGAAAAGATTCCGCCCGAGTTCCTCGCCGGCTACTGGCAGCGAGGCGACGTCTTCATCTCCGAAGGGATGGACGAAGAGGAGATCCGCGTCATCCTGGAATCGCAGGGCGACGGCGACTTCTACATCCCCGCCACAGAGGAAATCCCTCTCTTCGCACAGGGGCTTGCGCTTTCCGATCCGAACGACGAGCAGGCGCTGGGTCTCTTCTTCCACGAAACGCTCTCCTACGATGAGGAGGAAACCGTGGAAATCATGCGGCACATCCATTGGACACTGCTCGCGGGCGCTCCCGTTTCCTTCGTGCGCGACATGCTTAAGGACGACGGCTATTTTGACGCGCTGACGAAGGAACAGGACGTCACCCTGCGCCGCCTGCTGAACCGACTGCACGACAGCACGCGCTCCGTCGCGAACCGCGGCTTCACGACGAACGAGATCAAGGAGCGACAGCAAGCAGCACGCGCAAAAAAAGAAGAGCGCAAGAAGGCCTCGCGCCAAAAAGTCATTTTTTTGAAAGACAGGAACAAGGAGAAATCACATTGAGCAATCTGGACGTAGGTATCGTAGGTCTGCCGAATGTCGGCAAAAGCACCCTTTTCAACGCGATTACGAAGGCGGGCGCAGAAGCGGCGAACTATCCCTTCTGCACGATCGAGCCGAACGTCGGCGTCGTCGACGTGCCCGACGCGCGCCTTGCGGTGCTGCACGAGATGTACCAGTCGAAGAAGACGACGCCCGCCTCCGTGCGCTTCGTCGACATCGCCGGCCTCGTCGCTGGCGCGTCGAAGGGCGAAGGACTCGGCAACAAGTTCCTGGAGCACATCCGGCAGGTCGACGCCATCGCCCACGTCGTGCGCTGCTTCGAGGATACGAACATCACGCACGTCGCGGCGACGATCGACCCCGTGCGCGACATCGAGACGATTTTGACGGAATTGTGCCTTGCCGATCTCGAAGTCCTTGAAAAGCGCATCATGAAGCTCGCCAAGCTCGCCAAGAGCGGCAGCAAGGAGGCGAAAGCGGAGGACGAGGTGCTGCGCCGCATCAAGGCTTGCCTCGAAGAGGGCAAGTCGGCCAGAAGCCTCGATCTCACGGAGGACGAGCTATCGCTCATCCGCGAGATGAACTTCCTGACCTTGAAGCCCATGCTCTACGTCGCCAACGTCGCCGAGGACGAGGCGGCAAAGGACGGCGCGGGAAATGCGCACGTCGCCGCCGTGCGCGACTACGCGGCAAAGGAAGGATCGGAAGTCGTCGTCGTCTCAGCGCGCGTAGAGTCGGAAATCGCCGAACTCGACGCGGAGGACGCGAAGTCCTTCCTCGAAGAACTCGGCCTTACGGAAAGCGGACTCGACCGTCTGATCAAGGCGGCATTCGAGCTTCTGGGACTCTTGACGTTCCTGACGGCAGGGCCGGACGAGTGCCGCGCCTGGACGATCGTGCGCGGCACGACGGCGCCCAAAGCGGCAGGCAAGATTCACTCCGACATCGAACGCGGCTTCATCCGCGCGGAGATCGTCAACTACGACGACCTCGTCGCTGCGGGCAGCACGGCGGCCGCCCGCGAAAAGGGGCAAGTGCGCCTCGAAGGCAAGGACTATGTGATGCAGGACGGCGACGTGACGTACTTCCGCTTCAACGTGTGAGTTTGCAGCGCGTGAAACGAGGACGGGGCGCGTGCGCCGCTTCCCCGATCTATTTCTATCGCAATAGGAGGCGGCGGCCATGACAGCACAAAAGCGGATCTTTTCGGCAGTCCTGCTCACGTCCTTCATGGGGCCGTTTCTCGGCAGCTGCATCAACATCGCCATCCCGACGATCGCCGTGGAGTTCTCGTGTCCCGCGACGGATCTCTCGTGGCTCGCGACCGCCTTCCTCTTGGGCGCCGTCGCCCTGCTCCTGCCTTTTGGCCGCATGGCGGACATCCTCGGCCGATGTCGCATCTATGCGATCGGCACGGCGGCGATGGCCGCCGTCTCCTTCGTCGCGGCGTTTTCCCCCTCGGCCTCCTTCCTCATCGCCATGCGCGCCCTGCAGGGACTGTCCCTGGGGCTCGTCTTTTCGAGCGGCATGGCGCTCCTCGTGGCGGCACATCCCGCAAAGCAGCGCGGGCGCGCTATCGGCTACTCCGCCGCCGCCACCTACGTCGGACTGTCCTTGGGGCCTGTGATCGGCGGTCTCGTCACGCAGCACCTGGACTGGCGGCTTCTCTTCGTCCTCACCTCCATCGTCATCCTCGTGAGCAGCCTGCTCGTACGCACCATCAAAGAAGATTGGTACGGCGAGCGAGAAGGCGGCTTCGATCTGCCCGGCGCCGTCTTCTACACGGCTGCGAGCACGCTGACGCTCTACGGACTTTCCTCTCTCGCCGCCTTCCCCTGGATGCGCTTCGTTCTTCTCGCGGGACTCGTTTTTCTCGCGCTCTTCCTTTGGCAAGAGCGGCGGGCGAGCACGCCGCTCCTTCATCTCTCGCTTTTTGCGAACACGGTCTTTGCCATGAGCAACCTCGCCGCGTTTTTGAACTACAGCGCGACGTATGCAATCGGCTTTTTGCTCTCGCTCTACCTGCAGCTCGTGCGCGGCCTCGACGCTTCGACGGCGGGCGTCGTCCTGCTCCTGCAGCCCTTGATGATGGCGATCCTCTCGCCCATCGCGGGAGCGCTCTCCGACAAGCACGAGCCGCGCCTCGTCGCGAGCTTCGGCATGGCGCTGACGACCGCGGGCATCTTCTTCTGCTCGCTCTTCGATGCCGGGACGCCGCTTCCCCTCATCGCGGCTGCCTGCGTCATCATCGGCATCGGTTTCGGCTTCTTCTCGCCGGCAAACAACAATGCCATCATGGGCGCCGTCTCCAAGAAGCTCTACGGCGTCGCCTCTTCCATGGTCTCGGTCATGCGCCTCTCGGGACAGGCTGTCTCCATGGCGGTCGTGACCCTGCTGCTCGCACAAGCGACACTTCCCGCAGCCGCCGACTGGACGGAGGAACTTTCAGCGGCGATCCGCCTCATCTTCTCCTGTCTGACCGTCTCATGCGTTGCCGGCGTCATCGCCTCGCTCATGCGCGGCAGGAGAAAAACAGCCGAAGAGGACGCGAGCGGATATGAATGACGGAAAGGAGTGCAGCCATGCAGCGCTATGAACCGGGCGACATCGTGCGCATGAAGAAGCGCCACCCGTGCGGCAGCGACCTCTGGCGCATCCTGCGCACAGGCACGGACTTCGGCCTCAAGTGCGAAGGCTGCGGGCGCTTCGTGCAGATCGGGCGCGAGAAATTCCTGCGCCTCGTGCGCGAGGTCAAGGAAAAGCCGGACACTTAAAGCCATTCCTTCGGGTGATAAAAGCATGAATGAAAGGAGGAGAAGCGACATGGAAAGCGGCAAGAGCGATAAGAGGGGCAAGACGAGCCTTTTTCCTGTCGCCATGCCTCCGGCATCGACGAAGGAAAAGCAGCTGATCGCCATCGGCGCTTCGACGGGCGGTACGGAAGCGATCGCGGCCATCCTCAAGAACCTCGCGCCGCCGCTCCCTCCCATCGTCATCGTGCAGCACATCCCGCCCATCTTCAGCAACCACTTTGCGCACAGACTCAACGCCATATCGAAGCTCACGGTCAAGGAAGCCGAGGACGGCGAAACCATCAAGGACTCGACCGCCTACGTCGCGCCTGGAGGTCAGCACATGAAGCTCGAAAGGCGTTCGGGCAGGCTCGTCGTCACATGCACGAAGGGCGATCCCGTGAACTGGGTGCGCCCGTCCGCCGACGTCCTCTTCTTCACCGTAGCAGAACTCGTCGGTGACGCAGCGCTCGGCGTCATCCTCACAGGCATGGGCGCGGACGGCGCGAAGGGACTCTTCGCCATGCGCCACGCGGGCGCCATGACGTTCGGTCAGGACGAAGCCTCATGCGTCGTCTACGGCATGCCGCGCGCGGCCTTCGAGCTGGGAGCAGTCGAGCGGCAGCTGCCGCTCGCGATGATGGCGGGCGCGATCACGCAGGCCGTGCGCGGGCGATAGAAAGGACTTTTATGGAAATCAGCAACCTCGCCTGCCCCAACTGCGGCAGTGAAAACACAGTATCCGTTCCTCTCATGTACAAGAGAGGCCACGCCACGGGAACGGCAACGCATAAGGAAATCGTTGGCTACGACGTAGAAACGACGACCACCACCTATTCAGACGGCTCGAAAAAAACAGAGGAGACCGGCCGGCATGCCGTCTACGGCGATGTCACGCGCCCAACTTACACTGTAACTGATCTTGCCCGTGAAATCGCTCCACCGTCCGAGCCAAAGCTCAAGCAACTTGAACATGACACTATGACGGTTGGCTGCGTTTCTTTTGGCTGCCTGCTACCAATCCTGTCACTTGTCATAAGCCTAGTGGCCTACAAATTTTCAAAGCTCTCGGGTCTGGAAAATACCTTGACCTATATCGCTGCGGCACTCGTCATTTGGAAACTCTGGAACGACCGCAGAACTACAAACAAGAAAAATCGCGCACGGAAAGAAGAATATGATCAAGCCATGGAAGAATATACGCGCCGTCTTGCGGAGTGGGAAAAACTCTTCATCTGCATGCGCTGTGGTCATATCTTTAGGCCATAGCCTCCTTCCGAAAAAAAAACGAGCGACTGTATGAGACATCTCCCCGTTTCATACAGTCGCTCGTTTTCTTCTCTACAAATCCCTTATATCTCACAAATCCCGATCCTGCGCAGATAATTATATGTTCCATCATAATATTCTGGTCTACGCGTAGCATCACTTAAGTCACCTTGCGGTATGAAAATGACCAGTCCCTGTCTCGCTCTTGTCAGAAGAACCCGATAGGCAAAATCTGATCTGCTTCACATGCAAGAAAACCTTGGATTTCACTGGAACAATACGATCTTCTCACCTTATCCCTCCCTGAATACATCCGTCACATTCCTCCTTCGTGCCTTTTCACGCCCGCGCCTCATACGGATAGACCGTGAGTGCACCCTCCTTGTACTCGCCGATGTAGACATCCTTGAGTTCATATCCCTGCTCTCGAAGCGCCGCGTCGAGCCAGATCCGATCCTTGTCGGCAAGTTCCAAGGCTTCCTCGTCCGCCTGCCCATCGACGACGACGGGATAGCGTGCGTTCTGCTCGCCGTACTGGATGACCGTGAGCTGACCGTTCGGCTCAAGAACGGCACGCTTGACGTCCTTGACGAAGTAGACGCCCGCCGTGCGCAGCTTCAGATGGATGTCGTGCGCCAAGAGTCCCCGCCTCATGCACTCTTCGACGTCGAGCTTGCCGCGCTCGATGATGCGCACGGGATGTCCGTCGACGAAGGATTTGACGGCGCTGCTGTTCGACTTCATGTATTTCAGGAGCAGGACGAGCATAGTCCAAGCGATGAGCACGAGGATGAAGTCCATGACAGAAATATTCTCGTTGTATATGACGCCGCCGATGATGGCGCCGAGAACGTAGTTCTGCACCTGATCCGTCGCGGAGCTAGGCGCGAGATTTCCCTTGCCGAGGAGATTGATCTGCAGCACGAGGCACAGAAGTCCGAGCGCGAGTTTTGCCAAGACCAGTGAATATGTGAGCATTGCGCGTCCCTCCTAAGAATCCTTGTCAACGATCTTCACGTCACGCGTCATCAGATGCGTTTCCTCGTACTTGAAGGACGTGTAATCGCCGTTGAACGTGATCTCGTAATACTTGCCCTCCGCTTCGACGAGAAGTCCCTGCTTGAGGTGCGTGGAACTCGTGCGAATCTCCTCGGGCGACACCTCCAGCTCCTCGCCGAGATTGTGCAAAAATCCCGCCATGCGCGAAGTCTGCTCGCGATCGCTCTTCGTCTGGCTGAAGCTGTTCCACTGTGCGCCGCCCAGGAAGGCGACGGCAAGGAAGAGGATGACAATGAGGTCGCGATAGCGCGTGACGAGACGGTTGCGAAAATACTTGATGATGGCAACGAGCAGCGCGAAAAGCATGAGAAAAGACACGCCGTACCGTACAGCGTCGTTGATCTGACTGTGCTGCACGATGTAAGCATAGGTATAGAACTGCAAGAAAAGCACCTCCCATAGTGCGGCGAACCGCCGTGAAAAAAGAACTGCCGCGAGAGCGCAGCCTCAGCGCACAAAGTACGGTTTCAACAGCAATGTGAGGAAAAAGACGGCGGCAGCGACGACGACGATGCTCGCCCCCGCCGCCATGTTGCAGTAGTAGGCGAGCAAGAGCCCCGCAACCCCCGAAAAGAGCGCGACGGCAACGGAGAGCAGATGGTAGCTCTTGACGTCCTGCGCGATATTCCTTGCGGCGGCGGCGGGCAGCACGAGCAGCGAGTTGATGATGAGAAGCCCGACCCACTGGATGCTGACGGCGACGACGACGGCGAGCACGGAAGCAAAAAGCCCCTCCGTGAGGAAGGCGGCGACGCCTCGGCTTCTGGCGAACGACGCGTTGATCGAGAGCACGAGAAGCGAGTTAAACACGAGAGCCCAGACGAGGACGACGGCGAGAAAGACGAAGAAGAGCGAGCCGATTTCCTCGGGCGAGATGGAAAGAAGATCGCCGATCAGGTATGAGGAATATTTGTTGAAGCCGCCGCCCCGGCTCATGAGCATGAGGCCGAGCGCGATGCCCGTAGACGAGAAAACGCCGATGATCGTGTCCGTCGACGCGCTGCTGCGGTTCTTGATGTAAGTGATGAGGAGCGCGAAGACAACGGAGAAGGCGACGAGCGAGAGGAGCGGCGAGAGCCAACCTAAGAGCACGCCGACGGCAAGCCCCGTGAAAGCGCCGTGTCCCAGAGAGTCCGAGAAGAACGCCATGCGGTTCGACACGACCATCGTGCTCAGAAGCCCGAAGAGCGGCGTCACGAGCAGCACGGCGAGAAAGGCATTCTTCATGAAGCCGTGCTGCAGCCAGTCGAAGGGCAGAGCGCTGAGAAGCGCATAGAGGAGTTCCATCAGTGCATCGCCCCGCTTTCCTTCTCCGACTCGGCCTGCAGTGACTCATTTATCAGAGCTTCATCCTGCAGCGCATCGGGCGCCGTCTCCATTTTCTGCGGCGCTGCGCCCGCGAGCATGCCGAAGATCTTCTTCGTGCGTGCGTCGCCGAAGACCTCGGCGGGCGTGCCGCTCGTGACAACTTTATGGTCGAGCAGCACGACCTGGTCAGCATACTTTGCAACGAGGTTCAGATCGTGCGAGATCAGAATGATCGCCATGTCCTCTTGGGCGCGAAGCTCGGCAACGATATTGTAAAAAAGCTCCAAGCCGTTCTGGTCGACGCCCGAGACAGGCTCATCGAGGAGCAGCAGGTCGGGCACGGGATCGAGCGCGAGCGCAAGAAGCACACGCTGCAGTTCGCCGCCCGACAGTGCGCCGAGCCGCCGGTCGATGAGGTGCTCGGCATGGACGCGCGCGAGGCTCTTCAAGACGCGCGGCCGCAAGGACTTCGCGGGAAAGAGCCAGACGGGGCGGCGCGAGAGGCACGCCATGAAGATGTCCATGACGCTCGTCGGCGAACTGACGTCGAAGCGCAGGTACTGCGGCACATAGCCGATGACGGGCTGCCCCGTGCGCCTTCCCGCCGCGTCCGCATAGGAGAGCCTCCCCTTGTGCGGCACTTCGCCGAGGATGGCACGAAGGAGCGTCGATTTTCCCGCGCCGTTCGGCCCGATGAGCGCCGTGAGCTGTCCGCAGTGGACGTGAAGGTTCACGCCCGAAAAGATTTCCACGCGCCCGAAGGATACGGCGAAGTCTTCGATCTTCGTGCAGCAGAGATGGCCGCAGTCGTCCGCAGAACGCGCGCGATGATGCAGGATATTCTTGAACAAGGAGACGCCCCTTTCTAAGGAATCATGGAGAAAAATGTGGGAACGCGAAAGCGCCTAGCGCGTCAGCCGGGAAAAAGACCGGTTCGCGAACCAGAAGCAAAGGAGCGCGTAGAAGACGAGCGCACCGAAAGAAAGCGCAGACGCCGCCTCGCCGCCCGCGAGTGCACGCAGGAGCACGCTCGTATGCGTGAGCGGCAGAAGCTCGATGAGGACGCGCACGACCTCGGGCAAAGCCTTCGTCGAGAAGAACGTGCCGCAGAGGAACGACATCGGCAGCAGGATGTATGTATTGACCTGCCCCATCTCTTCGTACGTCTCGATCTTCATCGCTGCGATGAAGCCGATCTCCGCAAAGATCACGCAGTTCAGCACGAGCACGAGAAGAAAGAGCGGGGAAAGAGAGAGCTTCGCGCCGAAAAGGCAGGCGAGCACGACGATGATGGCAGAGGAAATGAGTCCGCGCAATACGGCTGCGAGCACCTTGCCGATGACGAAGGCCGCCGGACGGATCGGCGCGACGAGGTACTCTTCAAGGCTCTTGTGGTAAATGCGCTCGGCATGCACGGGAATCACGCTGTTGAAGCTGATGTTCATGGAATTGAGCGCGAGGATGCCCGGCACGAGGAAGTCGAGATAGGTGCCGGAAGACACCGATATGCTCCTGCCCAGACCCCAGCCGAAGGCGACGAGGTAGAGGAGCGGCGCGACCATGCGGCTCAGGATGAACTTCGCCAAGCGGCGCTTCAAGACGATCCAATCGCGCCAGAAGACCGTCCATATATCATAGAGCACTCACAGCCCCTCCTTTCGCCCCGTCAGCTCGATGAAGGCGTCCTCCAGATTCGAGCGGCGGATGCTCGCCGCGCCGTCGAGCGCGGCGGCAAACGCGGCGGCGTCTTTGCGCCCTGTGAAGTAGCGGTACTCACGCCCCGCTTCGCCGTCCCACTCGACGACGAAATCGCCGAGCCTTTCGCGCAGGGCGGCGGGCGCATCGAGCGCCGCTAGCTTGCCGCGATTCATGATGGCGACGCGCGCGCAAAGGCTCTCCGCCTCCTCGATGTAATGCGTCGTCAACAGCACCGTCACACCTTCGTGCGCCATTTGCCGGATCAGCTCCCAGATGCGCCGCCGCACCTGCGGGTCGAGCGCGACCGTCGGCTCGTCGAGGAAGAGGATGCGCGGGCGATGCACGAGGGCGCGCGCGATGAGAAGTCTGCGCTTCATGCCGCCCGACAGACGCCGCACGGGATCGCGCCGCACGCCCTCAAGCTCGACGAAGGCGAGCAGCTCTTCTATGCGTGCTCGGCGCTCCGCCGCCCCGATATGATGCAGGCGAGCGTGCAGCTCAAGATTCTCGCCCGCCGTCAAATCCTGGTCGAAGTTCACCTGCTGCGGCACGACGCCGATCAGCTCCTTGACCGCCGCTTCATTTCCCTCAAGCGGCCTGCCCTCGTAGAAAATTGCACCCGAAGTCGGCTGCGTGAGCATCGTCAACATGCGGATCGTCGTCGTCTTGCCCGCGCCGTTCGGCCCTAAAAGCCCGAAGATCTCCCCGCGTGCGACAGCAAAAGAAAGCCCGTCTACCGCACGCTTCACCGCTGCCTTTCCCGCAGCATCGGTATGACGAAACTCCTTGACAAGATTTTCCACGCGAACCAAGGCAGCACCTCCTCAGCCTGCAACTTTTTCTCTTCGTTGGTAGATTACTACAGGGAGCACGCCGCGTCAAGCATGCGAAGAGAAAAATCACCGTCTGCCGTACTTCGTGCCGCGTCCGCTGCCAAAAATCGTATCGCACGGAAAAATTTTTCCTGCCGCACGCAAATGATACGAAAATTTCTATCGTTCCATTTACGTGCGAACGATAGCACGAAAAATATTTTTTCGTACCGCACAAAAAAATATCATGGAACACAAGCTGCAAAATTCATATAGAAAAAGCCCTCGACGAAAATCATCGAAGGCTTTTCTTCAATTGTACTCCCAAAGATTTCAATCGAAAGCGCCTACATGGATGCTCGTGATCTTTCCTGCCCCGTTGAACAGGAACTTAGCTGCCGCGCCTCGTCAAACGCAGCGAGTACCGCGAGCATCTCCTGCGGCAGACGGCGGCGGCATTCCGCCTTCAGCTCTTCGGGCACGCCGTAGAAGGCTTCGGCAATACTGCCCGCGATGCAGGCGACCGTATCCGTATCGCCGCCGATGGACACGGCATTTCGCACGGTATCCTCGAAATCCGTGCTTTCGAGGAACGAGAGGATCGCCTCGGGCACAGACCCTTGGCATGTAGCGTCCATCGCGTAAAAGGGGCGAATCTCATCGAGCGTGCGCGACAAATCGTAGCCGAACTCCCGCACGATATAATCCTTGATTTCTTCCTTCGACTTTCCCCCACGCGAGAGGAATATAGCGCTCGCCGTCGCCTCCGCGCCCTTGATTCCCTCCGCATGGTTATGCGTGATGACCGCCGTCTGCCTTGCTACCTCGCGCGTCCTTGCGAGCGTATCATAGAGCCAGCCCGCAGCGGCGACGCGCATCGCCGAGCCGTTGCCGAAACTGCCGTACGGCTCAGGCTCGTCACTTGCCAGCCAGCGGCGGAAGAGTCCGCCGTAACCGACGCGCGGATACCTCCTGCCCCAGCGCTGCATCGCGCGAACGACCGCCGCACAAACCGCCGCTTCGTCCGCCTCTTCTCCCACTTCCAACAAAGCGTCCGCCACGGCGATCGTCATCACCGTATCATCCGTAAAGCGCGAGCCTTGACTGAACAGAGGAAAATCCTTCGTCTTCGCGCCGCGGTCGAATTCATACGGTGAACCGATCATATCGCCTAAGATTGCACCATACATAAGACGGTCTCCTTTCCGCTCCCCGTTTGTCCCAACGACTTTCATCGTCTTATACCCAATATTTCTGCACAGACCACGGGCGTTCGTGCGTGCAATTTGACGATCGCGCAGGATTTCTCAAAAAAGCATCAAAAATATCAAAGCTGAAAGATCCTGCGATAAATCGCCAAATCCTCGTCCTTGAACACATTGAACACGATGCGCATCGGCGTGTCATGCGCCTGAAGCCATGCGCGGCAGGTCGCGACGGCTGTCTCGGCGGCTTCCTGCGGCGGGTAGTGAAACTCGCCCGTCGAGATGCAGCAGAAGGCGACGGAGGCCAATCTTCGCTCCGCCGCGAGGTCGAGGCACGCGCGGTAGCATGAAACGAGGCATTGCTGTGCTTCGTGCGTGACGCCCGCGAATACTCCCGGCTCATGGACAGGACTTCCCGCAGGCGCGATGATCGGGCCGACCGTATGAAGCACATGACGAGCGGGCAGATTGAATCCCGGCGTAATCTTCGCGCGCCCGGCAGGCTCCGGATGTCCCTGTTCCCGCATGATTTCATCGCAGGCGGCGCGAAGGGCGAGTCCCGCCGCCGAGTGGATCGCATTGTCAATGCAGCGGTGCAGCGGCACGAAGCAGCCGCGCAGGGCGGAATTCGCCGCATTGACGATGGCGTCGACGGCAAGGCGCGTGATATCGCCCTGCCAGAGCACGAAGTTTTCATCCGCAGTGTCCATACCCGCACCGCTCGCCGCGCCGCGTGCCATAGCCGTGCGCCGCTCCTCCGCCACCGTCGGCAGAGCCGCGCCGTCGACGACGCCTCGCGCCTCGCGCTCCTCTTTCAGAAGCTCATCCTGCACGCGCAGGAATTCCACCTGCAAGGGGATTGCCGGACGCACGTTCATCAAGGCACGCAGAAAGTCGCGCTGCGCCTGCTCCACGTCCGGCACATGCTCGGCTTCCTCGCGGTAAACGGGCATCTCCGTCAGAAGATGCTCGATGAGGAACGCGACCTTCTCTCTGCGGCCTTCTGCGCTTTCCTGCGCTTCAATCGCCATGCCCCGCACTCCTTTCCATCACCTCCTGCAGTGCCTTCAAGGAGGCGTCAATATCGCCGTCGACGAGGATGCTCTGCGCGGTGATTTCCTGCGGCGCGACGGCTTCCCCCTGATTCATCACGCAATAGACGGCTGCGGGATTCTCCTTCGTCAGCGCCCAGAACGGATACTTGATGATGCCCGGCGTATTCGCGCCGACGCCGAATTCCCAATAGAGCACGCGCCCCGTCTGATGCGCACGCAAAAATTCTTGATACCGTTTCGCCGCCTCATGCCAGCCCGCATCCTCGACAAAGGTGCTGTCCGCACGCAGATTCATCCCCATCGGCTCACCGCAGCGAGGGCAATGCGGCACAAGCTCTCGCGGCACGCGCATCGCCTCCTGCTCGGCGACCATGCGGCGAACCGTATCATAGTTGTCATACGTCGCATCGTGACAGGGCACGGAGCACTGCCAAAGGCCATAGTCGCCCTGCGTATAAAAGAGCCGTTCCTTCGGAAAGCCGTTGTCTTGAAAAAAATGATCGACATTCGTCGTGATGACGAAAAAGTCCTTGCTGCAAAGCACCGAAAGGAGACGCTGATAGAGCGCATTCTGTCGCTCCTCGTAGCGGTTGATCCAGATATAGCGGCTCCAATACGCCCACTTTTCTTCAAGCGTCGGGAATGGATAGAAGCCGCCCTCGTACATATTGCGGAAGTGATAGCGCTCGATAAAGTCGGCAAAATGCTTTTGAAAGCGTGCGCCGTCGTACAGATAGCCGGCAGCCACTGAAAGCCCTGCGCCCGCACCGACGACAACCGCCTCCGCCTCAAAAAGCGCCTGCCGCAGGCGCTCGATCTGCTGAACCATCGGAGGATTCGATGCCATTTACTTTCCCTCATTTCGATGTTCCGATACCATTTCTCGCCTCATTGCGATGCCATAATTTGCTTCCTCATGGCGCAAAAGCACCGCCGTACCACAGACAGCGCTTCCTGCCTATACCGCCCTACATTTTTTCCACAAGCTGGCGCACAAAGTCCGTCGCAGGACTCTCCTCGATCTCCTCGGGAGCGGCGAATTGCTCGATGCGCCCTTCCTTCAATATGAGGACGCGTGTGCCGAGGCGCAGAGCTTCTTCGACATCGTGCGTGACGAAGACGATCGTGAGACCGCCGCGTGCGTGAATGGCGCGGATCTCGTCCTGCAGTTGACGGCGCAAGAGAGCGTCGACCGCGCCGAACGGCTCATCCATCAGCAGAAGCTCGGGCGACGCCGCCAAGGCGCGCGCGATGCCGACGCGCTGTTGCTGCCCGCCCGAAAGCTCGGCAGGGTAGCGTTCGCCAAGCTCTGCGGCAAGGCCGACGATCGCCATCCACTTCGCCACGGCCTTCTTCGTTCGTTCCTTGTCGCTCTTGTTCCAGAGGTTCGGCACATAGGCGATATTTTCCTCGACCGTCAGATGCGGGAAGAGCACGCTGCCCTGAATCGCATAGCCGATCTTGCGGCGCAGCTGCACGAGATCCGCCGTTTTGAGGCTTTCGCCGAGCACCGTGATCTCGCCCGAAGTCGGCTCGACGAGTCCGTTGATCATCTTGAGAAATGTCGTCTTGCCGCCGCCCGACGCGCCGAGCACCGTGATGAATTCTCCCGTCTCGATGGAAAGACTCAGACCGCGGACGGCCTCCGTCCCTCCATACGATTTGCTTACATCGCGAAACGTGATGACCGCGCTCATCGGAGCACCCCCTTTTCTTCCAAGAAGCGGCGTGCAACCGCGCGCGGCTCCTCGCCGCCCGACTCGACCACGTCGTTCATCTCTGCCATCTCCGCTTCCGAAATCAGTCCGTCGAAATGCGCGAGCAAGTCGCGAAGTTCAGGATGTGCAGAGAGTGCCTCCTCGCGTACGACCATGCCGCATTCGTAGGACGTAAAAAATTTCTTGTCGTCTTCAAGCACGATTCCATTGACCTTGGAAAGCCGCCCGTCCGTCGTGAAAACGATCATCGAATCGAGCTTGCCTTCGTCTAGCGCCTGATACTTGAGACCGATGTCGATATCGACCGTCGAAGCGAAGTTCATGCCATAAGCGCGGCACATCGCAGGGAAGCCATCCTCGCGCTCGAAGAAATCGTACTCGGCGCCAAAATTCATCTTGTCTGCGATGCGTGCGAGGTCGGAATACGTCCTGAGCTGATACCGCTCGGCGAGATCCCGCCGCACGGCGATGCCGAAGGTATCGTTGAAGCCCGTCATGCCGAGCCACTCCATGTGATACCGATTGCGATACTCTTCCTGCAGCTCGGCAAAGCGCGATTCGTCGTAGGCGTCCGTGCGTTTCAAAACCTGCAGCCAGCCCGTTCCTGTATACTCGGGATAGATGTCGAAATCGCCGTTCTCCATCGCGGGCATGATGTTCGACGTGCCGCCGCCGACGCCCGGCGTCAGGGCGACCTTCAAGCCGCTGTCCTGCTCGATGACGAACTTGAGCATTTCTCCGAGAATCAGCTGCTCCGTCATCGGCTTCGTCGCGATGCGGATGACGGCGACCTTCGTGCTCTGGAAGAACGCATAAGCGCCGCCTGCTGCGACGAGCGCGAGAGAAATCGCCGCAAGACGCCGCCACGAACGTCTCCTCCGCCCCCTCGTATCGCTTCGGCGGAGAAAGACACGCTTTTCGAGGCGAGCGAGAACGGTATCAGCCAGGAGCGCCAGACAGGCGATGAGGAGCGAGCCGTCGAAGGCGAGCGCTGCATTATTCGTCGTGATGCCGCGGTAGATGGCGATGCCGAGGCCGCCCGCACCGATGAAGGACGCGATGCCCGCGAGCGCGATCGTCATCGTCGTCATGTTGCGGATGCCTGCGAGAATGACGGGCATGGCGAGCGGCAGGGCGATGCGCCTGAGCACCTGGAAGCGCGTCGACCCCATGCCGACCGCCGCTTCGATGAGGAGCGGATCAACATTCTTCAAGCCCGTATGCGTATTCTTCACCATCGGCAAGAGCGCGTAGAGTGTCAAGGCGATGATCGCCGTCGTATTGCCGATGCCCGAAAAAGGCAGAAGAAAGCCGAACATCGCGATCGACGGGATCGTGTAGAGAAAATTGACGACGAGAAGCGTCGGCTGCGCCATGCGGTCAACCTCGGCAATCAAAATGCCCATCGCGCCGCCAATCACGATGGCGAGGACGATTGCCACCAGCGCTATGGCAATATGCTCCAGCGTAAGCTGCAGGAAAAAATCGCTGCGCTCATGGAAAAGTCGTATCATCTCTGCAAACATGGGGATTCCTCCTCAGTCAGTGCGCCTCGCTGTCCAGCCTTTCGATCGCTTCCACAGGACAGCTTTCAAAACAAAGTCCACAGTGCAGGCAGTGCGCGGCCGCAATCTTGTACGGCTCGCCTTCCGCGATGCACTGCTGCGGACAGACCGCCGCGCAGGTGCCGCAGCCAATGCAGTCCTCGGTGATGCGAAAGCCCTTTTCTTCGCGCTCTGCACGGCCGAAGGAACTGCTCTCACGACAGATTGGACTCTTGCCGAGGTCAAAAAATTCGAGTCTGCCCTCCGCGATGACGAAGGCTTCGAGGATGTAACGCGCCTCGCCCGGATAGACGCCCTCCATCGAGGGATTCTCCTGAAAGATACGGTCGATCATCGCCTTCTGCTCGCCGTCCGCAAGCCTTTCGGCGCGTCCCATAAGACGTACCGTCTGCCACTCCTTGTTGAGTCCCGTAACAGCGACGGCGGGATTCGCCATAAGTTCGGCATAGAAATTCTTGCCGCGCGCCGTGCAGAAGTAAAGCCGCCCCTCTTCCACCAACATCACGTCGATGATGCGCACGGCGGGCGCTCCCGTGCAATCGACGGTCGCAAAGGCGCAGTCGCGGATATTGCGCAGGATTTCCAGATACTCTTGAACGCCCATCATGCTATCGCTTCCTTTCGGTGATTTATATACTCATTGTAGCATAAAACTCGCCATACGAAACATTTTTTCTCTTATCGGCTTCGTCCCCATTGTCACTCGAAAAACAGAAAACCCGCCTTCGACTCACAATCGTAGGCGGATTTTCTTCATCTTGCTTATCCCTCGCTGCCCCAAAGCACCTTGCCGACGCTGCCGCGCTCGATGAGTTGGGCGGGGAAGTCGCTGACGGATTCGACGACTTCTCCTGCAAGCATCTTCAACAGCATCTTCGCCGCGCGGCGGCCGAGCGCTTCGTAGTCGAAGGCGACGGTCGTCAGCGGCGGATACGTCACAGCGCCCAGTTCGTAGCCGCCGAAGCCCACGACAGAGACTTCTCCGGGCACGGCGACGCCGTTCTCATGCAGCGCACGCATAACGCCGACGGCCAGTCCGTCCGTCGCGCAGATGACGGCGCTCGGCTGATAGGCGAGAATCTCCTCGCTCTTTTTATAGGAGTCGTCGAAGCCGAAGTCCGTCTCCACGAAATTCACGCTCGCGTTGCGGTTGCCGCGCGAGAAGACCTCGATGAAGCCGTCCTTGCGCGCGACGCCGACGGCCTTGTCCTTCTCCGTGACGCCCACGAAGACGACGCGCTCATGCCCCATGCGGCGGATGTAGTCGCCGAGCAGGCGTCCCGCGCCGAAATCGTCGGCCTTGATATAGCGCACCTTCTCATGCTGCTGTCCGATGAAGAGCACGGGAATGTCCCGCTCTTTCAGTTCCTTGACAAGCGCGATATGCTCGTCCGTGATGCCGAGAGACGATACAAGGATGCCGTCGACGCCGAACTGCGCGAGATGCTCGATATTCTTGATTTCACGCGGCATTTCCAGAAACGAGGATTCGAACAATGTCCGGCAGCCGACCTCGTCGAACGCCTTCGCAATTCCCGTGAGCAGCTTGCCGCCCGTCGGCGAATCGACGCGCGGCATGACGATGCCGATCACACCGCTCTTCTTCGCCTTCAGCCGACGCGCGAAGGCGTTCGAGGAAAATCCCGTCGCCGCGATCGCCTTCTGGATGCGCTCCGCCTTCTCCTCGCTCACATAGCCATGGTTCAAATAGCGCGAAACCGTGCTTTTCGACACCTCGGCAATCGCTGCGATATCCTGGATCGTCACCTTGCGTTCCATGTAAATCCCCCCAATTCCCACAAACTTCCCTCTATGCGTTCGAGCTTCCTGTCCGCCGAGATCACGAGCTTCGGCTTCTCCTCCTTCATTGGAAAGACGAAGAAGGAAGCAGCTTCCTCGCCGTCTTGGAAGAAGACCTCGACGGCGGTCTTGTCCTGATAGATGTGCAGTCTCAGCGAATCGCGCACGGCGAGCCGGAAGCGGCGCACGCCGCGCCCGCCGAGCCGCATTCCCGTACGGTCGAGCGTCATGACGGCAGTGCGCCGCGCGTAGGAAAAGCGCATGTATTCGCCCGTTTCCATATAAGCGAAATCGATGTGAACCTCCTGCGCCTCACCAAAAGCAACCTCAAGCTCGATTTCCGACTTTGGCGCGAGTTCCTGTCCAAGCTCCTCCACTTGGGATGCACCGAACTTCTGCGCCGCACCGTTGCGAAGAGCCTTCATCTCTTCGAGCGGCGCGTAGAAGAGCCTGCCGTCCGCGAGGCGCAGTTCGCGCGGCATCGTCAGAGAGAAGAGCCAGCCCTCTTCGCGTGTCGGATACTCCGCCTCACGCTCGGGCATACCCATCCAGCCGAAGAGAATCGCACGCCCCTCGTGCACGAACGCCTGCGGCGCATAAAAATCGAATCCTTGATCAAGCTCATGAAATGCGCCGTGCTGCAGCTTCAGTGAATCGACGTCGAGCTTTCCTGCGACGTAGCCCGACTGGTAGAGGTTCTGCCAGCGATAGGCCTCGGCGCCAAGCCCCTGCGGCGAGAAGAGCAGCACATCGCCTTCCGCAAGCGGCAGAAGCGTCGGGCACTCCCACATGTAGCCGAAGTCCGATAGCTCCGTCTCAATCTCGCCCGCAAGCTGCCACGCGCCCTCCTTTTTTTCGTAGAGCACGGCGCGTCCCTTCTCTTCTGTCGTCTGCGCACCGAGCACGAGGAACTCGCGCCCATCTTTTACGAAGCGGCTCGGATCGCGAAAATGCGCCGTAACCCCCCGCGGCTCGTGCTCGATGATGATTTCATCCTTTACGGCGATCCCCTTTTCCGGCTGCCACGTGGCGAGTCTCTGCGCAGGCGTGCGCACGCCGTCCTCCTTGCGGTTGCAGGTGTAGACGAGGCGCAGGGCGTCATCCTCGACGAAGCCCGCGCCCGAGTAGCAGCCGTCCTTGTCGTGCACGTCGCTCGGCCAGAGCGCAAGCTCAGGCAGGCGATAATGCACGAAGTCTGCCGTTTCCACATGTCCCCAGCACTTGTGCTTGTGCTCGACGCCCAAGGGATTCCACTGAAAGAAGATGTGGTACTTTCCCGCGTACCACGAAAGCCCGTTGGGATCGTTGACGAGGCCGAACGGCATTTCGAGATGAAAGTCGTTGTGCCAGCGGTGCTGCAGGGGAAATCCCTCGCGCACCTTCGCGTCGATCGCTTCCTTGTCAAACGCCTTGTCGAACGCTTCGTTTGCCATGATCTCACTCCTTCGGATCGAAGAGCGTGTACGTCAGGCCGAAGGCGATGCTGAAGCCGATGACGTTGACGATCAGGTATTCGAGGAGATGATCCATGTAGAGCAGCGTGCCCGGCAGAACCGTCACGCCCATGCCCGTGCCCGCGAGGTGCATGATGCCCGACGCCGCGCCGGCGCAGGCGCCGCCCGCGAGCGCGTAGAGGAACGGCTTCATGAAGCGCAGATTGATGCCGAAGATCGCCGGCTCCGTGATGCCGAGAAACGCCGGGATCGCCGACGAGATGTAGAGAGCGCGCTTCTTCTTGTTCTTCGTGCGCGCCGCGACGGCGACCGCAGCGCCGCCCTGCGCGATGATCGCGCCCGTGATGATCGCGTTGAAGGCGTCGCGTCCCGTCGAAGCGAGAAGCTGGATCTCCAGCGCGTTGAACACATGGTGGATGCCGCTGACGACGATGACCTGATGCAGACCGCCGACGATGAAGCCGCCGATGCCGAACGGCAGCTCAAGGAACGCACGCACCGCGCCGAACACGGCAAGCTCCAGCGTATGCATGATGGGTCCGACCACGAGAAGTCCGACGATCATGCACGAGAAGAGCGTGAGGAACGGCGTGAAGATGAGGTCGACGACGTCGGGGATGAACTTCTTGAGTCCCGCTTCAACCTTTGCGGCAAGGATGCCGAGGACGAGCGCCGGCAAGACCGATCCTTGGTAACCGACGACGGGAATCGAAAGCCCCAAGAGATTCATGTAGATGGGCTGCGCTTCCCCGCTCGCGATCGCGTAGGCATTCGGCAGCTGCGGCGCAACGAGCATGAGTCCGAGGACGATGCCGATGACAGGCGTGCCGCCGAACTTCTTCATCGTTGACCAGCAAACGAGCGCCGGCAGGAAGGCGAACGCCGTATCCGTCAGGATCTGGCTCATGCGCACGAGGTTGTCGCTCATCTCGACGCCGAGGTTCTGCAGCATGCCGCGCAAACCCATGAAAAGACCGGTAGCGACGAGCACGGGAATGATCGGCACGAAGACGTCGCCGAACGTGCGCGAGATCTTCTGCGCCGTCGTCATCTGCTCGTATGCAGCTTCCTTGTTGGAGCCGCCCACAAGCGCGGGATTCATGCCGACGAGCACGTCGTAGACCTTGTTGACGAAGCCCGTGCCGAGAATGATCTGGTACTGCGCCGCCGCGAAGAACTGCCCCTTGACGCCGTCGATGTTCTCGACCGCCTTGTCCTCGATCTTATCCTTGTCGTTCAAGATTAGCCGCAGGCGCGTCGCGCAATGCTCGGCGGAGCGGATGTTCGCCATGCCGCCGATGTGGTCGAGAATCTCTCGCGCCACGCGCTCCTCGGCAGGCATCGAGGCATAGGCGGGATTCGGCCCTGCCGGTGCTGCAGCCGCCGCAGGTGTTCCCGCCGCCGCAGGCGCTGCCGCCTCGCTTGCCTCTTCCTCGCCTTCGCCCGGCGAGGAGACCTTCTGTGCACCCAAAGAGAGCGTAATCGTGCCGTAGTCCGCCGCATTCGTCACGACGACGGGCGTCGTCGTATCGTAACCGGCCGCGCGGATCGCCGCCTCGTCAAACTCGATGAGGAGATCGCCCTTCTTGATCTCGGCCCCCTGCTCCACATGCGCCGTAAAGTGCTTGCCCTCAAGGTTCACCGTGTCGAGTCCGACGTGAATGAGCAGGTCGACGCCCGCCGTCGAATGAAGGCCGATCGCGTGCTTCGTCGGAAAGAGCACCGTGACCTCGCCGTCGAACGGCGCGCGAACCTTGCCCTGCGGATTCTTGACCGCAGCACCGCGCCCCATGAGCTCGCCGGCGAACGCAGGATCGTTGACCTCCTTGAGGGCGATGAGCTCGCCCTCCAAGGGGCTTTCCAACAATAATTCCGCCATTCCCATTCCCCTTTCTATGAAATCGGTTTCATAATTCCACTTTTATCTTACCCCGCGCAAGAATCATTGTCAATAGATTAGAAGGAATGCGCAGCAAAAAGAATTTTTTCGCCCCATTGACATGTAATCCAGTATGTTATATTATCTTTATTGTATACTAAACATGTATGAATAATACCTTCTACAAAAAAGGAGCTGCCGCCATGAAGAAGACGATTGACAGCCACGAGCACACGCACAGCCACGACCATAGCCACGACCACGAACATGCACATGGCCACACGCACGACCATGTGCACACACATGATCACGACCACGCACACCCTGCCTGGCAGCCGCACACGCACGACGCGGCGCATCCGCACACGCACGGCGGAGTCAACGACTACATGCAGGCGGTTTCCGCCTACCGCAAGACGTTCGCCTCGAAGCAGGATGTGCTCGACAAGACGCCCGATCCCGCCGTGCGCGAGATGCTGCTGCACATGGAACAGATCGGCTGTGATACGGCGTTCGACCGCTTCGATCAGCAGAAGCCGCAGTGTTCTTTCGGCCTCGCCGGCGTCTGCTGCAAGAACTGCAACATGGGGCCGTGCAAGATCACGGCGAAGAGCCCGCGCGGCGTCTGCGGCGCCGATGCCGACCTCATCGTCTCGCGCAACCTCCTTCGGAGCGCTGCGGGCGGCGTCGCCCAGCACGGCGCACACGCGCGCGAAGTGCTGCTGTCGCTGAAGTTCGCCGCCGAAGGCAAGCTCAAACTGCCGCTCCTCGGAGCAAAGCGCATCCGCGAGGTCTGCCGTGCCTTCGGCATCAATACGCGCGGTCAGAGCACGCGCCGCCTCGCGAGCCGCCTTGCCGACGTGCTGCTCGCCGATCTCTCGCGCGCCCTGCCCGAAGAGTATCGCTCCATCGCTGCACTCGCCCCCGCCGAACGAAAAGAAGTCTGGCAGAAACTCGACATTCTGCCGATCAGCGCCTACAACGAGGTCTTCGACGCCTTCCACCGCACGGGCTGCGGCACGGACGGCGATTGGCAGAGCGTCATGAAGCAGTTCCTGCGCTGCGGCCTCGCCTTCTGCTACACGGGCGTCGTCGCCGCCAACATCGCGACCGACGCGCTCTTCGGCGTCGGTCATCGCGCGACCTCGAAGGTCAACGTCGGAGCACTCAAGAAAGGCTGGGTCAACATCGCCGTGCACGGCCATCTGCCGACGCTCGTCAGCGAAATCGTGCGTATCGGCCGCACGCAGGAATTCATCGACCTCGCGAAGAAACACGGCGCAGAGGGCATCCAGTTCTACGGCATCTGCTGTTCGTGCCTCGCCGCCATGTACCGCTACGAAGGCGTCATCCCGCTCTCGAACGCCGTCGGCGCAGAACTCGTGCTCGGCACGGGTGCGCTCGACCTCTGGGTCGCCGACGTGCAGGACGTCTTCCCCTCCATCATGGACGTGGCGCGCTGCTTCAAGACGACCGTCGTCACGACGAGCGATGCGGCGCGTCTGCCCGGTGCGGAGCACTACGCCTACGACCACCATCACTCGAACGTCGCCGACACGGAGAAGCTCGCGCGCAAAATCGTCACGCGCGCCATCGAAAGCTTCGCCGCGCGGCGCGACGTGCCCGTCTTCATCCCCGCCTACGAAGTCACGGCGGAAATTGGCTTCAGTGCCGAATCCGTCAGCGATCGCTACAAGGGATTCGGCGCGATTGCAGAAGCGCTGAAGAGCGGCAAGATCCGCGGCATCGTCAACATGGTCGGCTGCAACAACCCGCGCGTCGTCTACGAGCGCGCCATCATCGACATCGCTGAGGAGCTGATAAAGAACGATGTCCTCATCTTCACCAACGGCTGCGCCTCGTTCCCGCTCTTGAAGCTCGGCTACTGCAGCCTCTCGGCGCTCACCAAGACGAGCAGGAATCTGCGCGAATTCCTCGGCGAAGACCAGCCGCCCGTATGGCACATGGGCGAGTGCGTCGACAACACGCGCGCCTCGACGATCCTCGGCGGCACGGCAGCAGCGGCAGGCAAGGACATCAAGGACATGCCGTTCGCGTTTGCGAGTCCCGAGTGGGCGAACGAGAAGGGACTTGACGCCTCGCTCGCCTTCCGCCTCTTCGGCATCAACTCCTACCACTGCGTCGAACCGCCCGTACAGGGCTCGACGAACGTCGAGAACTTCCTCAAGAAGGACACGCAGGAAACGCTCGGCGCCGTCATGACGGTCATCACCGATCCCAAGGCGCTCGCGAAGAAAATGCTCGAAGACATCGACGAAGCGCGTCGGGCGCTCGGCTGGAAGACGTGCGCACCGCTGCAGCTTTCCGCCTCGGAAGCGAGCGGCGAGACGGATTCCATACCGGCAGCGAAGGCGGCAAACGCATGAAACAAGCAGCAAGAAAACGCATCCTCGTCCTCGCTTCACTCCTTGCCGTCGTCGGCGCACTCGCCATCTTCGGCAGCTACCGAAGCGAAGCCGAGCCGCGAGACGTGCGCACCGTGCGCCTCGCCTACCTGCCGACCACCCATGCCCTGCCGCTCTTTGCCCAAAAGGAAATGGAATCGCCCGACGGTCCCGTCCGGATCGAGCTGATCAAGTACGGCTCATGGCCCGAGCTTATGGACGCGCTCAACACAGGGCGCGTCGACGGCGCCTCGGTGCTCATCGAGCTTGCCGTCAAAGCGCGCGAACAAGGCATCGATCTCAAGGCGGCGACCCTCGGGCACAAGGACGGCAACATCGTCGTCACCCTGCCCGAGATCGAACGCGTCGAAGACCTCAAGGGCAAAGTCTTCGCCATCCCGCACAAGCAATCGACGCACAAGCTGCTCCTCGACGAGCTTCTCGCCGCTCACGGCATGACGGAACGCGATCTGAAAGTCGTCGAGATGACGCCGCCCGAAATGCCCGCCGCACTCGCGCAGAAACAAATCGCCGGCTACTGCGTTGCCGAGCCTTTCGGCTCGCAGGCCATCGCTCTCGGCGTGGGAAAACTCTTCGCGCGTGATGACGAACTCTGGAACGAAAGCCCGTGCTGCGCCCTCGTTTTCAACGGCAGCTTCGTGCGCGAAAATGAGGAACTTGCACGCGCGACGGTCAAGGCATACATGGAGGCGAGCGAGCATCTGAGCGAACATCCTGAAAGCCGGCCGGAGATCGCCGGCCATTTTCTCAAGACGAAGCCCGCCGTACTGGAAAAATCCTTCGGCTGGATCTCCTACGACGATCTCGCCATCAGCGAAGAGACCTACGATGCATTGACCGCACGCATGAAAGCGGCGGGGCTGCTGCAGAAAGCGCCGCCCTACGAAGACTTCGTCGACCGAAGCCTTCTCCCTTGAAAGGTTTGTGATTTATGAAAAACGTCCGGCATCTTATCGGCGCAGCCGCCGTCACTCTCCTCTTTTGGCAGGCGATCTGTGCGTTCGGCGGCTGGCACGAAGCGCTTTTCCCCTCACCGCTCGCCGCCATCCTGGGATTTGTCGAGCTCCTCAAGGACGGTGTGCTCTTCGAGGATGTCGCGGCGAGCCTCGTGCGCTTCGCCGTCGGCTACCTCGCCTCCGTCCTCCTCGCGCTCGCTGCAGGTCTCATTCTCGGCTGGTACTCCAAGGTATGGGCGTACCTCAACCCCATCGCGCAGGTTCTTCGCCCCGTCTCACCCGTCGCCTGGCTGCCCTTCATCGTACTCTTCTTCGGCATCGGCGAAGCGCCTGCCATCGTCATCATCTTCCTCGCAGCGTTCTTCCCCGTGCTGCTCGCGACTGTCGCCGCCGTGCAGAAGCTCGACCCCGTCTATCTGAAGGTCGCGCAAAACTTCGGCATCAAAGAGCCTGCCGTTTTCACGAAGATCATCCTGCCCGCCATCTTCCCGCAGATTGCCACGGGGCTTCACCTCGCCCTCGGCACGGCCTGGGTCTTCCTCGTCGCCGGCGAGATGGTCGGCGCCCAATCGGGGCTGGGCTTCCTCATCATCGATGCGCGAAACAATCTCAGAGCCGACCTCCTGATGGCAGCAATCCTCACCATCGGACTTCTCGGACTTCTCTTGGACAGCGCCATGAGCCTCGCCGAGAGGCAGCTTTACCGCGCCTGGGGCATACGAGGAAGGAAATCATGAGCTACATCGAAATACGAGACGTCTGCCGCCACTACGAACAGAAGGGCGCACGCTTCACGGCGCTCTCCCACGTCGACCTAGCCATCGAGCACGGCGAATTCATCTGCCTCCTCGGCCCCTCGGGCTGCGGCAAGAGCACGCTCCTCGCAGCGCTCGCGGGCTTCGACCGCGTATCGAGCGGCAGCGTGCGCATCGCGGGCGAGGAGGTCACCTCACCGTGCATCAAGAACGTCACGATCTTCCAGAACTACGGGCTCCTGCCGTGGCGCACGGTGGAAAAGAACGTCGAACTGGGGCTCGAAAGTCTCGGCACAGCGCCCGAAGAGCGCGCAAAGATCGCGCGCCGCTACCTCGCCCTCGTCGGCTTGGAGCGCTTCGCCTCGCACCATCCCGCAGAACTCTCGGGCGGCATGCAGCAGCGCGTCGCCATCGCGCGCGCCCTCGCCGTCGATCCCGACATCATCTTCATGGATGAACCGTTCGCCGCCCTCGACGCCATCACGCGCATGAGCCTGCAGGACGAGATCTCCGCCATCTGCCGCAGGCAGGGCAAGACCATCATCTTCGTCACGCACGACATCGACGAAGCCGTCGTGCTCGCCGACCGCGTCGTTGTCATGACGCCGAACCCCGGCAAGGTCAAGAGCATCATCGAGGTCGACCTCCACGGCAAACGTGACCGCACAAGTCCCGACTTTCTCCACATCCGTGACCGCATCTTCCGCGAATTCTCCCTGAAGCCCGCCGACAAGACGGAATACTACATATAAAAAGGGAAGAGGCTTCCTCTGCGCGCAGAGGAAGTCTCTTCCCTTTCCCATATCCCTATTCGCTTTTCGCAGCTTCTTTCCAGTTGAGGTTGTCGAGCCATTCCTTGACCAAGGGCTTCACGAGCCTCGGCGTATCGTGGACAAACTTCCCTTCAAGGCCGAGACCGTCGAGAACCTTCGCGCCCTTCGCATGGAGCGGGATGTTCTTCTCATTTCCCGTCAGAGCATCCGTCAGGGACGTCGAAAACGGAATGATCGTCTTGCCCTCGAAATCGTTCGTTTCGAGGAACGTATAGACCGCCATCGGCATATCGCTGCACCAGTTCGGGTAGCCGAGGAAGATGATGTCGTAGTCGGCGAGATTCACCTTCTCCGCAAGCTCCGGCCGCGCGTTCTCCTTCTGCTCACGACGTGCGACCTCAAGCACCTCCTTGAGCTTCTCCGGATACGCCTCCTTCGTCTTGATCTCAAAAAGATCGCCGCCTGTTTCGTCGGCGATGATCTCCGCCAGTGCCGCCGTATTGCCCTTCTCGGTGCGGCCGACAGCATAATTCTCACCCGCGCGGGAGAAATACGCGACAAGCACCTTAGGACCGCCAAAACCGAAACCGGCAAAGGAACCTTGCAGACTGTACGCCGCAGCAGCCAGGACAGTCAGCAAGACAGCGCCGATCAGCATTGCTTTTCTCAAATTCATGATGGCCTCCTCTCTCTTTCCTCCTCCATTATAACCTACATGATGGAACAAGAAAAGGGGCGGCCTGCCCATGCCGCCCCTTTTTGAGGAAACTTCTCTCCACCGTGTTTTTCATCACGCCTGCAGCCTTCATCAGCGTTCACCGCAGACGAGCATCTGCCGCATCCAAGCCTCAGATGGCGTGGAAGTTCACGAGGCGCGCGCCGAAGATGCCGTCGACGGCGGTGATCTGCTGCAGCAGATCTTCGGGGATGTCGTGATCGACGGTCAGCACCATGACGTTCGTTCCTTCCTTGTCCGTGCGGCCAACCTGCATGCTCGAAATGTTGACGCCGCGCTCGCCCATCATCGTGCCGACCGTGCCGATGACGCCGGGGCGGTTGATGTGCGGGCAGATGAGAATGCGATCGTGCGGATCGACGTCGACGCGGTAGCCGTTGATCGAGACGATGCGGCCTTCCGTGCCGAAGAGCGTGCCCTTGACGACCGTTTCTCCCTTCGCCGTCTTGACGCAGACGGAGATGAGGTTCTGGAAGTCCTGCGACTCCTTGTGCTTTACCTCGCGCACCTTGATGCTGCGCTCCTTGGCAAGGCTCGGTGCGTTGACGTAATTGACGTTGAATTCCAGGACGGGGTTCAGCATGCCCTTGATGACGCCCGTCGTGAGCATCTGCGTGTTGACCTCGGTGATGTCGCCGCTGTACTCGACGGCGAGCTCCGTGATCGCGCCGTCAGCCAGCGAGCATACCGTACAGCCAAGACGCTCGGCGAGGTCGAGATAGGGACGGATGACGTGCATGACGTCCGCCGACACGGGCGCCATGTTGACTGCCGTCAAGACAGGCTCGCCCGAAAGCGCCGCGCGGATTCCCTCCGCCACGTCGAGAGCGACGCCGATCTGCGCCTCGACCGTCGATGCGCCAAGATGCGGCGTGAGGATGATGCCCGGCACGCCGACGAGCGGATTTCCCTCTTCCAAAGGCTCGCTCGTGAAGACGTCAATCGCCGCGCCTGCGACATGCCCCGCCTTCACAGCGTCGGCGAGATCCTGCTCGTTGATGATGCCGCCGCGCGCGCAGTTGACGAGGCGCACGCCCTTCTTCATGCGTGCGATCGCCTTCTTGTCGAGCATGTCCTTCGTATCGGGATTGAGCGGCATGTGCACCGTGATGAAATCCGACTTCTCGATCACTTCATCGAGCGTGCCGACGACGACGCCCATCGCCTTGGCGCGCTCCTCGTTGATGTACGGATCGTAGCCGATGACGTTCATATCGAAGGAGAGCGCACGCTTGGCGACGCCCGAGCCGATGCGCCCCATGCCGATGACGCCGAGCGTCTTGCCGCGCAGCTCGACGCCGACATACTTCTTGCGGTTCCACTCGCCCTTCTGCATCGTCTCGTTGGCTATGGGGATGTTACGGCTCATCGCGAGCATCATCGCCATCGTGTGCTCCGTCGCCGCGATCGTATTGCCGCCCGGCGAATTGATGACGATGATGCCGCGCGCCGTCGCCGCCGCCACGTCGATGTTGTCGACGCCGACGCCGGCGCGGCCGATGATCTTGAGCTTCGCCGCCTTGTCGATGACGTCCTTCGTCACTTTCGATGCCGAGCGCACGATAACAGCCTCGAAATCGCCGATGATGTCCAGAAGCTCCTCATGCGAAAGCTTCGGCTTCTCGACAACCTCAAACTTCGGGGAAAGGATGTCAATCGCCTTCTGAGATACGCCGTCTGCTACGAGAATTTTCATATCCATCGCTCCTCTACGACTAGATGTTCACTCCATAAGCAAGTTACACGCACAAACGTCCACTCTGTGGACATTGTGCGCCGCCCTTAATGAAAGTTATCCAATCAGTCTGCGCCTTCGGCTTGACTTCTTGGACTTTCATAGTAAACTACACGCACAAACGTCCACTCTGTGGACATTGTGCGCCGCCCTTAATGAAAGTTATCCAATCAGTCTGCGCCTTCGGCTTGACTTCTTGGACTTTCATAGTAATATCATATCATTTTTTCAGCAACTTATCCAGTGGACAATCGTATGGCAAGCATACTTACCGAGAAAACAAAGATTCACTTGACGAAAACACGAAAAAGGGGGTAGAATTGAGTGTATATTTGTATAGGAGTCACTTTTCACTCTGTCAGGAGGTCTTTCTGTGGAAGCGAATCGCATTTACAATTTCAATCCCGGCCCTGCCGCTCTGCCGCTTGAGGTGCTCAAGGAAGCGCAGGCGGAGTTTCTCAATTTCGACAACTCGGGCATGTCGATCCTGGAGGTTTCGCACCGCGCCAAGGCGTATGACGAGGTGCACAACCAGGCGAAGGCGGACATCCTCTCGCTCATGGGACTCGGCGACGACTACGACGCGCTCTTCGTGCAGGGCGGCGCAAGCCTCGCTTTCGCCATGATTGCGATGAACTATGCGACGAAGGAGAAGAAGGGCAGCTATGTGCTGTCGGGCAGCTTCGCGACGAAGGCTTACGAAGAGGCCGCACTCCTCGGCGTCGGTGAGATCGCGGCTTCCTCGAAGGACGGCGGCTTCCGCCATGTGCCGACGCAGGAAGAAATCAAACTCGATCCGAATGCAGCGTATCTTCATCTGTGTTACAACAACACGATCTACGGCACGGAGTATCACTACATTCCCGAGACGGGCGAAGTTCCGCTCTTTGCCGACATGTCGTCCGACATGCTCTCGCGTCCCCTCGACTTCAAGAAATTCAGCTTCATCTACGCAGGTGTGCAGAAGAACCTCGGCCCCGCCGGAACCTGCCTCGTCGTCGCGAAGAAGTCGCTGCTCGAAAAGAGCCCCGAGACGCTCCCCACAATGCTTCGCTACTCGACGCACTACAAGAAGAACTCCCTCTACAACACGCCGCCCGCTTTCGGCATCTACATGGTCGGCAAGGTCGCCGCATGGATCAAGGCGCAGGGCGGTCTCGCCGAAATGGCGAAGCGCAACGAGAAGAAGGCTGCGCTGCTCTACGATGCAATCGACAGCTCCGACGGCTTCTACAAGGGACATGCGGACAAGGACAGCCGCTCCTTCATGAACGTCACCTTCCGCCTGCCGAGCGAGGAGCTTGAGAAGAAGTTCGTCGCCGAAGCCGCAGAATACGGACTTGGCGGCGTCAAGGGACACCGCTCCGTCGGCGGCATGAGAGCGTCGATCTACAACGCGATGCCCTACGAAGGCGTCGCCGCTCTCGTCGACTTCATGCAGAAATTCCGCAAGGAAAACTAAAGGAAACACGAAAGAGCCGCCCGAAGCTGGAATCCAGCTTCGGGCGGCTCTTTTCTATGCGTTTCTTACATCACTGTGCCGTCACGATGTCGGCTTCGAACATGCGATTCCATGGGAAGTTGACCTTTATCTCGCGCAGTGCGGGCAGGGGCGGCAGATTGTTGTCGGCGAACTCGCGCATCATGCGGTCGGCGCGGTACTGAACGCCGAGGATCTTGTCGTCGAGGCTCATGTAGACGCCGCTGCCGCGCAGCCAGCCGAGCTGACGCGCGATCTTGTTGCGGACGTTCGCCTGATACGCCCAGTCGTCGAGGTAGCGCGTGAGCAGGAGGCTGTCCCGCGCGTCGTCCGTCATGCGCTCGGCAAGCAGCCCCTCAGCG
The DNA here is from genome assembly GCF_000208405.1 of Selenomonas sputigena ATCC 35185. NCBI lineage: Bacteria > Bacillati > Bacillota > Negativicutes > Selenomonadales > Selenomonadaceae > Selenomonas > Selenomonas sputigena. Next base: position 2,240,428 of record NC_015437.1, read on the forward strand.
ACGGCAAAGCCCGTGCTGTTCGTCGGCGTATTCCAACCGGAATACGCACGCAGCTTGAACAGCAGATCTTCGCGCTTCAGGCCTTCCATGAGTGCGTTGTCCGCGCCGTTCGCATAGGCGACGTCGGCGATGCCGACGGGATAACCTTTAGCGATGTAGTCCTTGAGCAGATCGAGGAAGTACTGCGTGCCATCGCGCACCTTGCCGTCGTTCGTGCGCTCGTTCGCTTCATACGTCTTGCCGTTGGGATTCGTGTTGACGAGCAGGACGTACTCCGACGTCTCGGGGCGCTGAATGAGGACAGCCCCCGCCGCCGTGGCAGCGGCGCGCACCGAATCCTGGATGTGCTCGTCGGAGTAGGCGGGCACGGTGCGCCCGCCCGTTCCCTTGTTGTAGCGAACGTGAATGAAGGGCATCTTGTGCTCGATGTTGTTGACGGCGCGCGAAAGCAGGAGAAGCCCCACCTCATCAATGCCCGACATCGTCTGAAACTTCGAGGAGCCCAGTCCTGCGCTGTAGGCAAGGAGCTTCCGGCCTTCCATGTGCGTCTGCGAGTACGGCGCATTGTCGTCGCGCCCGAGCACGAAGTAGTCAAAGACGCCGCTCTTCGTATAGTCGATGAGTTTTTCGTTCGCCGCGAAATTCTTCGTGCGGCGGCTCATCCAGTCTTCCATGGACTTTTCGGGAATCAGCTCCTTCAAGAAGGCATATTCCTTCTTTTCCCTCGACGTCAGTCCTTCGACTTCCTGCTTGTCCGTCAGGAGCGTGTAGCGAAAGATGTCCGCGCCGTAGTTCTTGTAATAGCCCGGCTCTTCCGATCCCGACGCCTCGCCCGAGCGCGGCGTGCGCATGATCGAGCCGAAGACGTAGAGCGGCAGCGCGGGATGCGCTGCGCGGAAATCCTCGAAGTTCTTGAGGCGCGCCATGATCTCGCCGCGCGTGCAGTCGTGCTTCCTTGAGCCAACGAGACTGCCGTAGAGCATCGAGTCCGACGAGATGACGGCGGCGCTGACCCCGGACGCATTTTCCTCCGCCCAAGTCCAAAGCTCCTCGGGATGCCCGAGGTCGGTGCGGCTGCCGAGCATGTCGTCGGGCGGCACGATGACCTCATAGCCAAGTTCGCGCACGACGTCCGCCGTCTGCTTGTCCGAGATCGGACGGTTGTCGTGCGGAATGAACATGATGCGCTTCTGGCGCGGCATCTCTTCCGCCTTGTCCTTCCTGCCGGCCTCAGCAGCAGGAAGGGCGAGGAAGGCGAGCGCGAGCAAAAGCGCTAAGACCTTGTATGTTTTCTGCAATTTGCACTTCCCTTCTTTTCACTCTGCAGGAGACGCATCGTCCGACGTCTCGGCACGCTCTTCCTTCATCTTGTCACGCATGTCTGACCACAGATCCTTCGCGCGGTCGACGGTCACGCGTTCCTTCGTCTCAAGCTCCTTGTTGTGCATGAGCATCGACAGGTAGCGGCCAGCCGTATCGTAGTCGCCGAGGCGGAAGTGGATCGCACCGATCAGGTAGATGCAGTCGGCTTCCGTCATCTGTCCTTGCGGGAAAACCTCGCGCGAGCGCGACTCGATGTAGAGCTTGCCGGCTTCCGCGAGGAACTTCTCCTCGTTCTCCTTGTCGCCTGCCTCACGGTAGATCCATGCGAGCGTGAGGTTCAGTCCCGCCTTGTGGGCGAATGTCTCCGTCGTGAACTTCGTGTAGAAGATCGCGAGCTTCAGCGCCTTGATGGCATCGTCGCGCGTGCGCTGCTCCTTGAACTCGCTCGTTCCATTATGTCCAGCGAGGAAGTCCTGAATCTCCTTCTTCGCCTTCGGTGCGACGCCGTTCAGGAAGTGGCGTTCGTCCTCGGCGTAGCCGCAGTGCTCACAGACCCAGATGCGGTAGTAGTAAGGATTGATGTCCTTGTAGTGCGTGCAGAGGTCATTGTCGACCGTCTCGGTAATGAGGCGCGAGCGCACCTTCGTCGCACGCGTTTCCATGCTGCAGATCGGGCAGGGCTTCTTCACCACATAGAGATAATCCTTTTCAGCCATTGTATCAGATCTCCTTTGCTGTAATCATATATCTGCAGGGACGGCGGATCTTTTCCGCCATCCCATTGCATACGCTACCTTTCGTACAGCTCGCACAAGCCCCTAAGGCGCTTCGCGTCCTCTTCGGCATGTGCGAAGTCCTTGAGCCGCCAGCGCCAGTTGATGCCGACGGTGCCGGGCACGTTCATACGGCTGCGGCTGTCGAGGGCGCGTACATCCTGCATGGGGACGATGACGAGACGCGCGTTCGACGCATAGGCGAACTCGACGAGCTTATCGCAGATGTCCTTCGGCCGGTCGGCGTGTGCGTTCAAAAGCTCCGCGACCGCCGCCCGCTCGGGGGCGTCGAGATCCTGCGTGAACCAGCCGACCGTCGTATTGTTGTCGTGCGTGCCCGTGTAGACGATGGAGTTTTCGGGCACGGCGATTCCGACGCGGCGCATCTCGTTGAAGTTCAGGCAGAAGTGCAGAACCTTCATGCCCGGATAGCCGCAGTCGTCGCGCAGTTTTTCGACTTCGTCGGTGATGATGCCAAGATCTTCGGCGACGATGGAAAGATTCTCGACCGACTTCTCCATCTCTTCGAAGAATGCCTTGCCAGGCCCCTTGCGCCAGCAGCCGTTGACCGCCGTCTTCGCCTTGCCGTCGATCTCCCAATACGCCTCGAAGCCGCGGAAGTGATCGAGGCGCACGATGTCGACGAGCGAGCAAAGCTTCCGGAAGCGAGCCTTCCACCAGCCGTAGCCGTCCTCCTTCATCGCCGTCCAGTCGTACTGCGGGTTGCCCCACAGCTGTCCCGTCGCGCTGAAGTAGTCGGGCGGCACGCCCGCGACCGTCTTCGCCGTGCCGTCCTCGTTGAGCGAGAACAAGCCTTGGTTCGCCCAGACGTCGACACTGTCGTGCGAGACGAAGATGGGCATGTCGCCCATGACTTTGACGCCCTTCTTTCGCGCGTAGTCGTGCAGGTGTTTCCACTCTTTGTCAAACAGATACTGCCAGAACTTCTGGCAGCCGATCTCGTCCGCCAGGCGCTCTCGCGCCGCACGAAGCGCAGCGTTCTGTCGCTCCTTCAGCTCTGGCTTCCACTCGAACCACGGCGCTTTCTTGTTCTCAGCCTTCAAGGCCTCGAAGAGCGCGTAGTCGTCAAGCCAGGCTGCCTCCTTATCGCAGAAATCCCGGAAAGCGTCGCTTTCTCCCTGTTTCTGGAAGTTCTTCCACGCACGCTCCAAATGCTTCTTCTTGAACGCCCATGCCCGCTCATAATCGATGAAAGCGGTCGCACTGTCGGCCGCCGCCTTCACGTCACGCGCCGCGAGCAGTCCGTCGTCGATGAGCATGTCGAGCGAAATGAGCATGGGATTGCCCGCGAACGCCGACGGCGATTGATAAGGCGAATAGCCGAAATCGCTGACGGGGCACAGCGGCAGAACCTGCCAGACCTTCTGCCCGGCGGCGGCGAGGAAATCGACGAAGCGATAAGCGTCGCCGCCAAGATCGCCGATGCCGTACTTTGACGGCAGGGATGTCGGATGAAGCAGGACGCCCGCTTCGCGCGGGAAGCGCCTCTCCTCCTGCACGGCCTCGTAGATGCGCGCCGAAAGGGGCGGGAGCTTCACGGTCAGGACGCCGCGCTGAACCTGCACGCGTTCCTCCCCTTCGAGAGCTTCCTGCAATGTTCCCTGCAGGAAATCGCCGACATTGAGCATGACCTTCTCCTCCTGCGTACGACTGCGGTTGATGATGACGACGAAGGCCTCGTTCTTCGCGGGTGCGCCGAACTCGTCCGTGCCGCTTCGGATCGTGCGCGCATAGGCGAGAATGTTGCCCTCGCCCGCGAGCGGCAGGAGGTCGCCCGTTTGAAGCGCCGTATGCTCGTTTCGCAGGCGTATGAGCTTCTTGTACCAGTCGCGCACGGAGGCATCCGGATTCTCCCATGCGTACGGGCTGCGGTTGTACGGGTCGCGGAATCCCTGCATGCCGATCTCATCGCCGTAGTAGATGCACGGCATTCCCGGATACGTCATCTGCAGAAGCGCCGCGAGGCGCAGCCGATCCGTGCCGAGTTTGTAGTGCTCGGCGTCGAGTTTGAAGCGCGACTGATGGATCGCCGGCATGCCGTCGTAGAACGGCGCCTCGCCCAAGAGCGTGATCGCTCGCTCGACGTCGTGGCTGCCGATGAGGTTCATCATCACGTAGAAATTTTCCTTCGGGTAATTCTCTCGGAGGCTCTCCAGAAGGCGCATCGCCTGGCGTCCGTCAACGTAGTTGAGCAGGAAGTCCAAGACCGTCTTGCGGAATGGATAGTTCATCGCCGAGTCGATTTCCTGCCCGCAGAGGTACTCGCGCGGCACGCCGTAGCTGATCTTGTTCGACGCGTCCTCCCAGACCTCGCCGATGAGAATCGCATCGGGATTCATCGCCTTGAGTTCGCGGTAGAAGCCTTGCGTGAACTTCGCGGGCAGTTCGTCGACGACATCGAGACGCCAGCCGCCGATGCCCATCTTCGTCCAGTAATGCAGCACGCTGTTCTCGTCGCGGATCACGAAGTCCATGTAGGAAGGCGTCGTCTCCGTCACGTTCGGCAGCGTGGAAAATCCCCACCAGCTGTCGTATTCGTAAGGATACTTATGGAAGTTGTACCAGCTGTAATAGGGCGACTCCTGCGACTGGAACGCGCCTAAGCTATCGTAATTGCCCTCGCGGTTGAAGTAGATGCTGTCGCTTCCCGTATGGCTGAATACGCCGTCGAGGACGATGCGGATGCCCTCGGCCTTCGCCGCCTTCACGAGGTCTTGAAACTCCTCGTTCGTGCCGAAGATCGGATCGATCTTGTGGTAGTCGCCCGTATCGTAGTGGTGGTTGCTCGGCGACTCGAAAACGGGATTGAGGTAGATGACGGAAATGCCAAGCTCCCTCAGGTAGGAAAGCTTCGACTTCAGCCCCTTGATATTGCCGCCGAAGAAATCGTACTGCACGATTTCCTTGGTATCGACATCCTTGTAGTAGCAGGGCTGGTCGCCCCAGTGCGCGTGCACGACGGCGCCCTTCTTCTCGACGATCGCATCGCCCTCGCGGCAGAAGCGATCGGGGAAGATCTGGTACATGACGGCATGCTTCGCCCAGTCAGGGGTCTTCGCGCCCTTGTTGAACACGGTGATCTGGAACGACGGCGGTGCGTTGTCGTAAATGCCGCCCATGCCGCCCAGATGCTCGTTGTTGTTGCCGTAATACCATGTGCCGGAACTCGTGGCAACGATGAAATAGTACCATAGCAGGCAGCCGGTATCGGGCAAATCGATGCGCGCGACATAAAAGCGGTCCTGGACGCCTTCCGCCGACTTCGTCTCCAGCTCGATGAGCCTTTCCCCCGCGCCTTCTCGCCAAAGGCGCAGAATGACCTTCGATACTTCGTCCTGCGTTCGGATGCGAATGCCGAGTTGGACGGAGGATGATGCCTCGGCGGGTCCCACGGGCGAGCGGTAAAACACATCTTGCGAGTTGTGCTCCGCTTCTCGCTGCGCCATAATATCGCCTCCTAAATTATTCGAAAAAGCAGGGAAATCCGCTAGGAAAGCACCGATAGAAAACGCACTTCCCTCTTCCCCTTCTCTACTTTGTTTCGTCTTTTCTTCGCAGAAAATTAATAGGCGAGAAAGGCAAGAAAGCCCAACGCAAGCGTTGGGCTTTGCCAAATCTCACTTCGCCAATAATTTCTCATAGAGCGCCTTGTACTCTCCTGCCGATTTCTTCCAGCTGAAGTCCGCCTGCATGGCGTTCTTGACGATCTTCTGCCAGATTTCGAGCGTGCTGCATTCGCGGATGGCGCGCTTGACGGCGTACATCATTTCGTGCGCGTTGTAGTTGCTAAAGAGGTAGCCCGTGCCCTCGCCCGTCTTGTTGCTGAACTGCGTGACCGTGTCCTTGAGTCCGCCCGTCTCGCGCACGACGGGAATCGTGCCGTAGCGCATGGCGATGAGCTGGCCGATGCCGCACGGCTCGTAGTTCGACGGCATGAGGAAGACGGTCGCGCCCGCATAGATGCGCTGCGCAAGCTCGTTCGAGAAGCGGATGTTCGCCGAAACCTTGCTCGGGAAACGCCACGCGAGCCCCTTGAACCAATCCTCATAGACCTTGTCGCCCGTGCCGAGGACGACAAACTGGATGTCCTCGTGCTGCAGGATCTCATCCATGACGCGCACGATGAGATCGAGACCCTTGGGCGGCACGAGTCGCGAGACGAGCGCGACCATCGGGATCTGACGATTTACGGGCAGTCCGAGCTGCTTCTGCAGCGCGACCTTGTTGTCGATCTTGCGGTCGATGGACGTAATGTCGAACGTCTCATAGATCGCCTTGTCCGTCGCCGGGTTGTAGACTTCGTAGTCGAGTCCGTTGACAATGCCGTAGATGTCCGCGCTCCTCTTCCTAAGAAGCCCGTCGAGCATCTCGCCGAAGTATTCGTACTGGATCTCCTCGGCGTAGGTGCGCGACACCGTCGAGATATAGTCGGCGTAGGTCAGGCCGCCCTTCATGAAGTTGACGGCATCGTAGAACTCCAGATCGCCGTTCGTGAAATACTTCCAGTCGAGTCCCAAGACGTCCTGCATGACGTTCTTCGGGAAGACGCCTTGATACTTGAGGTTGTGGATCGTGTAGATCGTGCGGATCTTCTCGTAGCGCGCATCTCCCATGTGCTCAAGCTTCAAGAGCACGGGAACGAGTCCCGCGTGCCAGTCGTTCGCATGGATGATGTCGGGCCAGAAATCCATCGCCTCCAAGAGGTTCAGGACGGCGCGCGCGAAGAAGGAGAAGCGCTCCGCATCGTCATCGTAGCCGTAGAAGCCCTCGCGGTAGAAGTATTCTTCATTGTCGATGAAGTAGTAGGTCACGCCGTCCATGACGAGTCGGTCAACGCCGACGAACTTGTCACGCCACGCAACATTGAGCGTGCCGTCGTAAAGATGTTCCATCTTGTCGATGTATTCCGCTGAAATCTTGCCGAACTTCGGCATGACGACGCGGATGTCGACGCCC